>CP070233.1:4497500-5839262 GCA_017355425.1 Dolichospermum sp. DET69 | reverse complement strand
TCACACCACCTTTATCCGTAATTCGTCATTACTAATTCGTAATTACTTCTGTGTCACCTATAATCATTTTCCTAAAAACCAAGTAGCCAATATCTTAACACCTACTAACGAATACACAAGCAATAACCAGATCATGAAGATTAATAATCATAACCGAGCATCTAAAAATATTTATACCAGGTTTTTCCTCCAAAACTTGGGAAATAAGGGTAAAAAATGGGTAGCAGTGTGTGGTGTAGCCGTTTTCATGCTCGGAGGTTGTACCAGTTTCAAAAAAACCACCTCAGAAATTGAACCTAGCAATGCTCAAGCACAAAAAACTACTGCAACCACAACAGAAATTGCTCCTGGTGCGATTTTTTCCTCCTCTGGAGATCCTAACTTTGTTGTCAAAGTCGTACAAAAAGTAGGAGGTGCAGTTGTTCGCATTGATTCCACTAGAACTGTCACCACTCAAGCTCCAGACGAATTTTCCGATCCCCTTTTTCGCGGCTTTTTTGGCAATAGAGTCCCTTCACAACAAAGAGAAAGAGTAGAAAGAGGTAGCGGTTCGGGATTTATCATTAATTCATCTGGGCAAATTTTAACTAATTCCCACGTTGTCGACGGTGCTGATTTAGTTACAGTTACTCTCAAAGATGGCCGGACTTTTAAAGGTAAGGTATTAGGTGAAGATGCGGTAACAGATGTTGCTGTAATTCAAATTGAAGCTAATAACTTACCCACCCTAGCTTTAGGTAAGTCGGATACTTTGCAACCAGGAGAAGCCGTTATCGCTATTGGTAATCCCTTGGGTTTAAATAATACTGTCACCTCTGGAATTATCAGTGCCACAGATCGTTCTAGTAGTGATATTGGTGCCAGTGATAAGCGTGTTGATTATCTGCAAACAGATGCAGCAATTAATCCTGGGAACTCCGGTGGGCCATTACTAAATTACCGTGGTGAAGTCATTGGGATGAATACAGCAATTATTCAAGGCGCTCAAGGTTTAGGATTTGCTATTCCTATTAATACTGCCCAAAAAATTGCTGAGGAAATAATTGCTAAAGGTAGAGTTGATCATCCCTATTTGGGAATACAAATGGTAACATTAACACCAGAAGTTAAGGAAAAAATAATTGCTAGATTTGGTGGTAAAATAAATTTATCTGCAAATCAAGGAATTCTCTTAGTGAGAATTGTTGCTAATTCCCCCGCAGCGATCGCTGGATTACGCCCAGGAGATGTGATCAAAACTATTAATAATCAACCAGTTCTCAAAGTTGATGAAGTCCAAAGAATAGTAGAAAATAGTAAAATTGGTGTTCCTTTACAAGTGCAAGTAGAACGTGATGGGAAAATTGCTCAACTCTTAGTTAAACCTGCACCGTTACCAGTTAATAAAGAAAATTGATATTTAGTCATTTGTCCGGGATTTCCTACCCAGATTCTCAAAACTGATAGAACTTGGCGTTGCTAATAGCCTCCATGGCGATCGCCATATTATGCAACGCCAAAATTTTTATACTCAAAACGGTTGGGACATGGAATGAAAGTAAAATCACGAAAAACCTAGATTTGTAGGGGTTTAGCAATGCTAAACCCCTACCCGCTTAAATCAAATAATTAAGCCGTGTTGAATATAATTCACGTGATTTTTGTGTTTATTCTTCATTTCTCATAGCTTTCTTAATCAGATTTAAGCCAGTTTTCTACTTTTAAATTAGGAACGCGAGAAAATTCACGAACATTGGCAGTATATTAGTGTCGAGTAAGTAAGAATAAGACATTTTTACAGTTCAATATCATCTAGGGATAATAATCCTTCATCAACATTGGGAAAATCTTCTTCAATATCATCTAAGGTGGCAAAAATTTCCAGGAGGGATTTTTTCTGATAGGGTTCTATGATCAGTTTTCCGTCTTCTTGTCGGATAATTACTTCTGTTGTTGATAGGTTTAATTCTTGAGGAATTATTAAGGTTTGGGTGTTACCTGCTTGAATAAGTTGGACATGATATTCTGTACTCATTGTCATGATCCTTTTCTGTGGTTTTATGGGATTAGGAAATAGCAACTTGACATCTAAGTAGGTTAGCATTGAAAATCGTCGTTATGGCACTAAGCAAGAGGCGAGAGTGAAGAGGGTTTGGGCGATTTTACTTTTCGTTACACAGATTGGTTTTATTGTGTTCACATACTTAGATTACGTCCAGGAGATGTGATCAAAAGTATGAATAATCAACCCGTTTTCAAAGTTGATGAGGTTCAAAAAATAGTAGAAAATAGTAAAATTGGCATTCCTTTACAAGTAAAAGTCGAGCGTAATGGCAAAATTTCTCAATTCTTAGTTAAACCTGCACCTTTACCAGTTAACAAGGAATAAAATTCCTTAGAAACTGTCAGAATCAGGATATCCAGAATTAAAGGATGAACAGGATGGCAACAGGAATTAAAATCAGATGACTCGCTTTATACATGATCAATTTGCAAAACAATATCTAACAGAACTATTAACACCTTATGGACAAGTAGAAACCAGTAAAGATATTACCGCAGAAGTTAGACAAATTGACCTATTATTTATTCCTGACCCACAACCGGCACAAAGCCTAGAAAAACTAGGTTTGCTGGGGAGAATGGCCACAAATTATGCCATATTTGAACCATTCCGTAATCCTGTCAGCAGAAGTGAAATTCGCAGTTGTATAGGTAAATTATTTGACGTTCATGCGGATTTAGAACGGCAAGCTAAACGCAATGAGACGCGAATCAATGAAACTGAATTAGCCCAATTATGGATTTTTACGCCAACAGCATCGGTAGATATACTAGAGAGCTTTAATGGTACTCTGGATGAAACAAACTGGGGAAAAGGCATTTATTTTTTATCAACAGGGTTAAAAACCGTAGTTGTAGCGATTCATCAACTACCCAGTACACCCGAAACACTGTTTTTACGGGTTTTAGGGAGAGGAAAAGTACAAAGACAAGCAGTGGAAGAATTAGAAGCACTAGCAAATAATAGTCCGTTCCTTGGGGATATTATAGAATTAGTACATAACCTAATTGCTGTGTTATCGGCTCGTCAGCGTCAGGAACACGATATTGATCAAGATGATCAGGAGTTAATTATGAAATTATCCCAAATGTATCAACAACAGTTAGAAGAGATTAAAAAACAAGAACGACAAGAAGGACTTGATAGAGGGATACAAAGAGAAAGACGCGCTATGATTGAAAGTATCTTGCAAGTGCGTTTTGGGGAAGTTGATTCACAATTAGCAACAATTATCAACCCTCTCATTGCTATGAATAGAGAGGAATTTACTCCTTTGCTTTTACAATTATCCCGTGAGGAATTATTAGCTAGATTTGTGTGAATGAGTTCCACAAAGCGAACAGTATTCGTATTAGGTAGGGGTAAATTAAGCCACAGATACCATATACTTATGCAACCTCAGTATAAATGGCTTATTTGTTTAGCTGACGGCGGTTAGGTGGTTTTGGTAAAGAGGTATGTCAAATTTATGAGCATTGCTAAACCAAGTTGCTAAACTAAGAAAAATGCAGTTACTTATAAGTGCAGTTAGCCTTGACAAACTTTTCAGCTACCTTGCTGATGTCTGAATCTATAATTTCCCAATTATCCCAAGGTAATTTCATTTGACCAGGGGATGATTTATTTTTGCTTTTGCTTTTACTTTTCATCACATTTGGCAGCTCTTCCGTGTCCTCTAAGCTGCGGAGTGCTTCGTTTATTCCGTAACTCGTGCGAGGTACAAGGCGACGCAAACGACGGAAGGCGATCGCACATCATCAATGGTATAATCACTATCACTTCAAAAAGCGGTGATCTACAGCGGTTTCCGCTTTTATGAGGTACAAAGTTGAATCATGAAACTCTTGTGGTGCGGGCATCTTGCCCGCTAGATATGTACCTCATAACAGCGGGAAGTGCTGTATTTAAATTGAAATAAAACTGTCTGAATCAGGATGTCCACCGATTAAAGGATGAAGAGGATGGAAACAGGAATTAAAAAAATAGATTTGAAACATAATGAATGAATTAGCACCAATCATTAAATTAGGTAATCCGATATTACGACAAAAAGCTGCTGCGGTTGAGAATATTCAAGATGAGAAAATTCAAAACCTGATTGATGAATT
Organism: Dolichospermum sp. DET69; assembly: GCA_017355425.1. Taxonomy (NCBI): domain Bacteria; kingdom Bacillati; phylum Cyanobacteriota; class Cyanophyceae; order Nostocales; family Aphanizomenonaceae; genus Dolichospermum; species Dolichospermum sp. DET69. The sequence continues at coordinate 5,835,110 of CP070233.1, read as the reverse complement.
AATTACCTCAGTTGCTCAAGCTAATGGGGTGGGAATTGCAGCACCACAAATAGCAGCATCCTACCGTTTATTTATCGTGGCTTCCCGTCCTAATGCTAGATATCCCCACGCACCAGAAATGCAGCCGACCGCAATGATTAACCCCCGAATTATTGCCAATTCTTCAGAAATGGTAAAAGGTTGGGAAGGTTGTTTGAGTGTACCTGGCGTTAGGGGTTTAGTTCCTAGATATCAAACAATTCAAATTGAATATACAGACCGTAATGGTAATTTACAAAAGCAAGAATTAACTGATTTTATTGCCCGAATCTTTCAACATGAATATGATCATCTGGAAGGATTAGTATTTTTAGATCGTGTAGAAAACAATCGGGATTTAATCAGTGAAGAAGAATATCAGAAATTAATCAGTAGCAATGGGTGATTGGTAATGGGTAATGGGGATTGGGTACTACAGTAAACAAATATTAAGTTGTTAAAAGTAACACTTGCTTGTATCTACGCTTTAGTGTATTGTCAATTATAAGTAATTTGACAACATCTACACCAAGCACCTAAACCGATGACCCTGATCAAATCCTCTGAAACACTGAACTTGAATGGGCTAACTCCTGATGATCTGTTAGGTGTTGTGCAAGCGCGCCTGGAAATGATAGCTTACAGGACGCTACGCTATAAGCTACAGATGGCTTATTTGTTTGGCTTCCACACCCGCCAGGGAATAAATTCCCTGTCTAATAGCTCAAGTCCGTTAAAACAGACTAATAAATTTTCCTAGTATTCAGTCATCTTTAGATGACTTTTGCTATGAGACTGGGAATTCATTCCCAGGCGGTTAGGTGGTTCTGGTAAAATTGATTATCAATGAATAGTAAAAAAAAGATGTTTTTTTGTATATACTCAAGTAAGGATTCCTTACATTTTCTGTAAAGGCTAGGAGACAAGTCATGCTCGCCAAATTAACTTCTAAGAATCAGCTAACGCTGCCTAAAAGTATTACCCGTGAAATAATGGGAGAGTCCGAGTATTTTGAGGTCAAGGTAGAGAATGGGCAAATTATTCTCACTCCTGTGAAAATTCAGAGGGCTGATGCGGTTCGATCTAAATTGGCGGAATTAGACCTGAGTGAGCAGGATGTGGCTGATGCGGTAGCTTGGGCGCGTCAATTGTGATGGCTTCTCTTCGTGTTGTAATTGATACTAATATTATAGTCTCGGCGTTGATATTTGGGGGCAAAGTATCTAGGCTTCGTTTAGCATGGCAGAATGATCTTTTCATTCCCCTAGTTTCTAAAGCGACAACCACTGAGTTGATTCGAGTGCTGGCTTATCCCAAGTTTAAGCTCACGCCAACGGAGCAAGAAGATTTAATCTCGGATTATATCCTGTTTTGTGAGGCTGTGGCGATGCCTGATCGCTTACCTGTAATTCCTGAATGTCGTGACCCGTTTGATGTGCCTTTTTTACTTCTAGCTGTAGTCAGTGAGGCTGATTATCTCGTGACTGGCGATCATGATTTACTCAGTTTAAAAGATAATTTTTCTTGCCCGATTATCACTGCTGAAGATTTTCTCAATATTATTAATTATTAATGGTCAATGAATGACTGTGATAACAATGAATGAATTAGCACCAATCATTAAATTAGGTAATCCGATATTACGACAAAAAGCTATTTGGGTTGAAAATGTTCAAGATGAAAAAATTCAAAACCTAATTGATGAATTAATTACCTCAGTTGTTCAAGCTAATGGTGTGGGAATTGCTGCACCACAAATAGCAGCATCCTACCGTTTATTTATCGTCGCTTCTCATCCTAATGCCAGATATCCCCATGCTCCAGAAATGCCACCAACAGCAATGATAAATCCTCGAATTGTTGCCCATTCTTCAGAAATGATTAAAGATTGGGAAGGTTGTTTAAGTGTGCCGGGAATTAGGGGTTTAGTTCCTAGATATCAAACAATTGAAATTGAATATACAGACCGAAATGGTAATTTACAAAAACAAGAATTAACTGATTTTGTTGCCCGAATCTTTCAACATGAATATGATCATTTGGAAGGATTAGTATTTTTAGATCGGGTGGAAAACAATCAGGATTTAATCAGTGAAGAAGAATATCAAAAATCGGTGATTGGTAATGGGTAATTTTCTTATTTCTTTCTTTCTCCTGAGTTCTGAATTTTGGGCGCAGGCCCTGCGCCCCTACGTTTATGAGAATCCTAATTTTTCTAAAACTGGTTTTGTAGACACAATATGTCGTTCTAAACCTAATGCTTCAGGACTGACACCTAAAGCTAAAGCAATCAATTGAGGTAAATGTAAGATTGGTAAACCTAACTTTTGTCCAATTACTTTTTCTACTTCTGGTTGACGAGAATCTAAATTTAAATGACACAGAGGACATGGTGTCACAATACAATCAGCCCCATTAGCTAAAGCTTCTTGGATATGATTTCCGGCCATTTGGAAAGATTCTGTTGTTGCGTAGCTGGACAAAGGCCAACCGCAGCATTGAGTTCTACCACGATAATAAACAGGTGTTGCACCTATTGCCCGAAATACATTCTCCATTGCTTCGGGTTGAAAAGGGTCATCATAGGGCATAGACTTTTGAGCGCGGAGCAGATAACAGCCGTAAAAAGCCGCACATTTTAATCCGCTTAGTTTTTTAGTGACACGCTGTGTAATTTCCTCTAAACCGTAATCTGTGACTAAAGCATAAAGAAGATGTTTCACTTCTGTACTCCCCCGATAAGGAGAACAGCCTTCTTTTTCTAATAACCCATTAACTTTGGTGAGGTATTCGGGATTTGTGGATTGACATTCTTTTAATCGTTCATCAACATGACCAATTACACCCTGGCAAGTGCTGCAATGGGTGAGTAAAGGGAGATTTAAGGATTCTGCTAAAGCGATATTTCTGGCGTTAACGGTATCTTCTAATAGTTGAGAATCTTCTTTAAATGTACCAGAACCACAGCAAGCGGCTTTTTTTAGTTCAACCAGTTCAATACCCAAGGCTTGAGTGAGAGATTGGGTTGATAGATACAGTTCCCGACAAGCTCCTTGAGCTACACAACCTGGATAATAAGCGTATTTTAGCGTTTTAGATAGCATAAAAGTATATTTGCTTGACTGTTTAGAGATGATGGGGATTTTATTGATTGGTACTTGGGCCATTGAACTCTCTATCTCGGATTTTAATCCCCAGTTTTAATGATAGAACCTATACTCAGGTTCACCCTTTCCGATAAGATGTATATGGCCAAAAAAAACTTTGTTCATTTAGAGCAAATCATAGCAACTTGTTAAGGACTTTTATTTATGAGCCAATCCAATATTTTTGAAAAAGTTAAAGCAATTATCGTTGAACAACTTTCTGTTGAAGATCCTTCCATTGTGATTCCAGGAGCTAATTTTGTTGATGATTTAGGGGCTGATTCCCTAGATACAGTGGAGTTAGTTATGGCCTTAGAAGAAGAATTTGATATCGAAATTCCTGATGAAGCAGCTGAAAAAATTCTCACTGTTCAAGACGCAGTGGATTATATCAGCAATAAAGTTCCTGCATCCGCATAGATAAGTTGTAATTCAGTATTGGCGGGTTTAAAGAAATACTTTAACGGTATCCAGTTTAACTGAATAAACCCGCCTGTGCATGAATAGTAAGCGTCTAAACTGTAAGTTCGACTTTCAGAAAAGTCCCAAAATTTCATAATATTGAGCAAACAGTATCCTCTTAAATCAGGATACTTAACTAGGAACTCAGCCCTCTTAACTGTTCAACCTGCTGCTTTTTCGCCATATTTAATGCCATCATGACAGACTATAAACGTAACCGCGTTGTTATAACAGGTGTAGGCGCGATTACTCCTATTGGTAACACACCAGCCGAATATTGGGAAGGATTATTAAGCGGACGGAATGGGATTGACTATATCACCGCTTTTGATGCCTCTAAACATAATTGTCGCATTGCGGGTGAAGTTAAAAACTTCGATCCTCACGATTATTTGGATCGTAAAGAAGCCAAGCGCATGGATCGGTTTGCCCAATTGGGTGTAGCAGCGGCTAAACAAGCTGTTGCAGATTCAGGTTTAATAATTGATGATCTTAACGCTGAAGAAGTTGGTGTGATCATCGGTTCTGGCATTGGTGGGATTAAGGTATTAGAAGACCAACAAACCATTTATTTAGATCCAACACGTGGTCCTAGTCGTTGTAGTCCCTTCATGATTCCCATGATGATTGCCAATATGGCAGCAGGATTAACAGCAATTCATACTGGTGCAAAAGGTCCGAATTCCTGTTCTGTAACAGCTTGTGCGGCTGGTTCTAATTCTATTGGGGATGCTTTCCGGCAGATTCAAAATGGCTATGCTAAAGCCATGATTTGCGGTGGCTGTGAAGCCGCAGTGACACCTCTATCAGTGGCAGGGTTTGCGGCTGCTCGCGCCCTATCCTTCCGCAATGATGATCCAGCCCATGCTTGTCGTCCCTTTGATAAGGATAGAGACGGTTTTGTCATGGGTGAAGGGGCAGGAATTTTAATTCTTGAAGAATTAGAACACGCTCTTAGTCGTGGCGCTAGGATTTATGGGGAAATTGTGGGTTATGGGATGACCTGTGATGCTTATCATATGACTTCTCCTATTCCTGGTGGTTTAGGTGCGGCTAGAGCGATTGAATTAGCTCTAAAAGATGGGGCGATCGCCCCAGAAATGGTAAGTTACATTAATGCTCATGGAACTAGTACATCAGCAAATGATGTGAATGAAACTAAGGCGATTAAAAAAGCTTTGGGAGATCATGCGTATAAAGTAGCTATCAGTTCTACTAAATCCATGACAGGACATTTGTTAGGTGGTTCTGGTGGGATTGAAGCCGTAGCGACAATTTTAGCGATCGCTCATGATCAAATTCCCCCTACCATCAATATCGAAAATCTTGATCCTGAATGCGATCTAGATTATGTCCCCCATACCAGCCGCGCTCAAGTAGTTGAGATAGCCTTATCTAATTCCTTTGGCTTTGGTGGTCATAATGTTACTCTAGCCTTCAAGAAATTTACTCACTAAAGATACTTGCTAGTCAGGTAATAGGTGACAGGTAAAGTTAATCACTTAATTACCCATTACCAAGACTTGTATTATCAATCCCTAAATAATTTTGCTCCTGGTTAGCTGTTAAAGAAGTGAACCTATGGCAAGTATGATAGAGATTATTCCTCGCCAAACCGTTAGTTGAGGATAACCAAATTATCGGCTTTATTCATCACTAAAAACTCAGAAGATCCCGCTTGTCTATTGACAATTGGGAATGAGATGATAAAGAGAGTGGGATCATTTGATAATGAACCCAGCCAGAAAAAGCTAAAAAGACTCCTAACCCATCGTTAACAATAAGAGATTATGGCTGTTGCAACCCAATCCATCCAAGAACTTTGTATTAATTCCATCCGCTTTTTGGCTGTAGATGCCATAGAAAAATCTAAATCAGGACACCCTGGACTACCGATGGGCGCGGCTCCCATGGCTTTTGTCCTTTGGGATAGCTTCATGCGCTATAATCCTAAAAATCCTCAGTGGTTTAACCGCGATCGCTTTGTTTTATCCGCTGGTCATGGTTCAATGTTGCAGTATGCCTTACTGTACTTGACAGGCTACGATAGCGTTACCATAGACGACATCAAGCAATTTCGTCAATGGGGTGCTAAGACCCCAGGCCACCCCGAAAACTTTGTTACAGCGGGTGTAGAAGTCACAACAGGCCCCTTGGGTCAAGGTATTGCCAATGCAGTTGGTTTAGCCGTAGCAGAAGCACATCTAGCTGCTAAATTCAACAAACCTGATGCCACAATCGTTGATCATTACACTTATGTGCTTGTTGGTGATGGTTGCAACATGGAAGGAATTTCTGGTGAAGCTGCTTCCATTGCCGGACACTGGGGATTAGGTAAACTCATTGCTCTTTATGACGACAACCACATCTCTATTGATGGTTCTACAGATGTAGCTTTCACTGAAGATGTTTCCAAACGGTTTGAAGCTTACGGTTGGCACGTTCTGCACGTTAAAAATGGTAACACGGATTTAGAAGGAATTGCCAAAGCGATCGCCGAAGCTAAAGCTGTGACAGACAAACCCACCCTGATTAAGGTGACAACCACCATTGGTTATGGTTCTCCTAACAAAGCTGATACTGCTGGGATTCATGGTGCCGCTTTGGGTCCTGATGAAACCATAGCTACCCGCAAAAATTTAGGTTGGGAATACGATGCTTTTGTCGTTCCTGAAGATGCTCTGAACTATGCACGTAAAGCAGTAGAACGTGGTGCTGGTTACGAATCTGACTGGAACAAGACTTATGCTGATTACACAGCTAAATATCCCCAAGAAGCGGCGGAATTTGAACGTTTCGTGAGCGGCAAATTACCAGACGGTTGGGATCAAGTATTACCTACCTACACAACCGAAGATAAAGCATTACCTACCCGTAAACATTCAGAAAATTGCCTCAATAAACTAGGGGCTGTTTTACCTGAGTTAATCGGTGGTTCTGCTGACTTAACCCACTCCAACCTCACTGAACTCAAAGGTGCTGGGGACTTCCAAAAAGGACATTTTGCAAACCGCAACATTCACTTTGGTGTCCGGGAACACGCCATGGGTGCAATCTGTAACGGTATGGCGTTACATAACTCAGGTTTAATTCCTTACGGTGCAACCTTCCTGATCTTCACAGATTATATGCGGGCTGCTATTCGTTTGGCTGCTCTTTCTGAAGCCGGCTCAATTTGGGTTATGACTCACGACTCCATTGGCCAAGGTGAAGATGGTCCCACACACCAACCCATTGAAACCCTTGCTTCTCTGCGAGCTATTCCTGATTTAACCGTCATTCGTCCCGCAGACGGAAACGAATGTTCTGGAGCTTATAAAGTCGCAATTGAGAAGTCTAAAGCACACGCTTCCACATTATTGGCGTTCACTCGTCAAAATGTCCCTAACTTAGCCGGTACATCTATTGCAGGTGTTGCTAAGGGTGGATATACAATTGTTGATTCTCAAGGTACACCTGATATCATCCTGATTGGTACAGGTTCAGAATTGAGTCTCTGTGTTAGTGCAGCGGAAAAACTCACAGCGGAAGGTAAGAAAGTTCGGGTTGTTTCTATGCCTTCCTCTACCTTGTTTGATACACAAGACGCAGCTTATAGAGAATCAATTCTCCCTAAAGCTGTTACTAAACGTGTATCCGTAGAAGCTGCTAGTAGCTTCGGTTGGCACAAATATATCGGTTCTGAAGGCGATACCGTAAGTATTGATACTTTTGGTGCTTCTGCTCCTGGTGGTATTTGTTTAGAGAAGTTCGGTTTCACAGTTGATAATGTTTTAGCTACAGCCAAAGCATTGTTAGGTTAATCCTGGTAGGATATTCTCTGATTTTGTCGGGTGGGCTGAAAAAGCTCACCTTTTTTCATGCAAAAAGTCTATATTAATTAAGTCGCTAGGTTGAGAAAGGGTAATATGGCGGTTATCGCTCTTGATGTAATAGTATCTGGGGCGCAGGCCCTGCGCCCCTACAGGCTTTGCGATTTACTGACTGGATCTCACCAAGAGTGCATACTGCTATAGGTAATAGTCTTCACTAATGACTAATAACTAATGACTAATGACTAATAACTAATAACTAATAACTAATGACTAAGTATAAATTACCGTATTCCCAAATATTCATAGGCATAATTGCTGCTGTTCCTATGGCTTTAGGTTTACCTGCAAGGGCTTTAGAGGTACAGGTATTACCTAAAAATCCGCAACTGGGAGATACAATTTCCGTAGTAATTGAGGCAAACGCTCAAGAAAAAACTAGTAATCCCACCGTGACAGTTGGGGAAAAAACATATCCAGCTTTTGAAATTGCACCTCGTCAATACCGTTCTTTTGTTCCCACAACTCCCTTAGAAAAAGCTGGAGTCAGAACAATTAAAATTTCCGAAGATGGACAAGAACAAAATATATCAGTAAAGGTGCGCGATCGCAAATTTCCCGTTCAACGCATTACCTTACCACCTGGAAAAGCTGGAGTTGATGCTACTGAATATGAACTGAAGCGAGTAAAAGAATTGAAAGCCCTGCAAACACCGGAAAAATATTGGAGTAGTGCTTTCCTCGCTCCCAATGCTGGGCGAACATCTACTAAATATGGTGTCCGTCGCTACTACAATGGTGAATTTGCCAAAGACTATTACCATCGTGGACAGGACTACGCGGGGGGAGAGGGTTCACGTGTAATCGCCCCTGCGGCTGGACGGGTTGCTTTAGTTGGTACAGTCTCCCAAGGATTTCGGGTTCATGGTAACGTAGTAGGTATTGATCACGGTCAAGGAGTTGTGAGCATTTTCATGCACCTAAGTCGTATTAATGTCAAAGAAGGTGATTTTGTGCAAGCAGGGCAAAAAATTGGTGCAGTAGGTTCAACAGGTGCATCTACAGGACCACACTTACACTGGGGTTTGTATGTGAATGGACAATCTGTTGATCCACTACCTTGGAAAGCTCAAAAAATTGATTAAGTAGGGGCGTATTGCAATACGCCCCTACTTAAGTTGACACCTATAAGCAGTGCTAAACCCCTACCCAACAGTAGATATTAAGCTAAACAAGCAAACTGAAATCGCTACTGTTGAGAGTGATATCAGGATTACCTAAATAAGCAAATTCAAACACTGATGTTGCACCTAAAGCAGCACCATTTTGGTTATAGAACAGACTACCAGAGCTTTGACTAAAGACAATACGAGCAGCACTTCCGTCTACTAAATCATTATTTGTCACCACGGCAAAGTCGGTTAAAGCCTGTCCGACAGTATCAGTAATGGCGTTAAAAGTGGTTTTACTTAATACAATTTGGTCTAATCCTGCTTCAAACTCGCTAATGTAATCAATGCCTAAGCTGGTAGCAAAGACACTAGAGCTTTGAAAGAGATATTTATCATTACCAACTCCTCCCGTTAAGATATCATCACCAAGTCCTCCCCAGAGGCTATCATTACCGCTGCCACCGTTGAGAAGATCATTACCTGCTCCTCCCCACAAAATATCATCTCCTCCTAGTCCTTGTAGGATGTCATTTCCATCACCGCCAATCAGCAGGTTGTTCTGTGTATTACCCGTGATCCGGTCATTTCCTGTGCCACCGGTGGCGTTTTCAATGACGTTATTGGCAGAGAGAATGAGTTTCAAGTTGCTATTAACTGTCTGCAAGGTGCTTACACCTAAATTCACATTTATAGCAGTAGTTGTGCCTGTGAAGTCAAGGGTATCAATTCCACCTGTTGTGGTTTCGATAATTGTGTCAGTTCCTAATGCAGTTTTAGCAACAAAAGAGTATGTATCATTGCCATCCAGACCTGTAAGGGTATTATTAGCACTATTACCCGTAATGACGTTATTGCCGGCATTACCTGTACCGTTAATCGCGGTTGTTCCTGTTAGAGTCAGGTTTTCCACATTGGCTGGTAGGGTGGTGGTAACAGAAGCAGTCACGGTATCACTGATGGTGGTAGTGACAGTTTTAGTTGTCCCTAATACGGCATTTGTAGGGGAAGTTAGAGACACAGTAAAGGTTTCATTGACTTCATTTAGGTCATCATTGAGAATAGGAATATTGATGAGTTGACTGGTAATACCAGGGTTAAAGGTGAGAGTTCCGCTAGTGCTGGTATAGTCTGCTCCTGCTATGGCTGTACCGTTAGCAGTGGCATATTGGACGGTAATGCTTTGATCACTGGCACTGGAAAGAGTAACTGTATAACCAAGGTTTTGGGGACTTGTGAAACCTTCAACAATGGTTTGATTGGCACTGAGGTTAATACTAGGTAACAAATCATCGTTGATAATAGTTCCTGTGACGGCTGTTGTTGTCCCAATAGTGTAATTTGTTCCCGCAACGAGTGTTAAAGCTACCGTTTCATCACTTTCAAAGGTGGTATCTGCTGTGGGGTCTATGGTTAAAATTGCCGTGGCTGAATTAGCTGCAAAGGTAATGGTTTTTCCTGTGCCTGGGGTTGCCCCTGTATAATCGCTACTGTTTGCTGTACCCGCAATGCTGTAGTTGACGGTTAAGGCGTTGGTTGTAATATCACGAGTAAAGGTGTAAACCAGATTAGCTGCGCCATCTTCAGTTACACTACTGGGTGATAGGGATAAATCAATGGTAGGGGCGATATCTAGCTTGGTGATAAAGGCATCAAGACCACCATTATTAGTCTGTCCATCCAGGTTGCTTAAAGTAGAACCACTTACATAGATAGCACCGTCGCTGACTGTTGCTAGGGCATAAGTAACGTCATAATTGCTACCTCCCAACAGCTTTGTCCAGGACTTGGTGCCATCTGGTAAGTATTTGGTGATAAAGGCATCACCACCACCATTATTAGTCTGTCCATCCAGGTTGCTACTAGTATAGCCACTGACATAAATAGCACCGTCGCTGCCTGTGGTTAGGGCATAGGCAACGTCATAATTGCTACCTCCCAACAGCTTTGTCCAGGACTTGGTGCCATCTGGTAAGTATTTGGTGATAAAGGCATCATAACTACCATTATTAGTCTGTCCATCCAGGTTGCTATTAGTATAGCCACTGACATAAATAGCACCGTCGCTGCCTGTGGTTAGGGATCTGGCATCGTCATAATTACTACCTCCCAACAGCTTTGTCCAGGACTTGGTGCCATCTGGTAAGTATTTGGTGATAAAGGCATCAAAACTACCATTATTACTCTGTCCATCCAGGTTGCTACCAGTATAGCCACTGACATAAATAGCACCGTCGCTGCCTGTGGTTAGGGATCTGGCATCGTCATAATTGCTACCTCCCAACAGCTTTGTCCAGGATTTGGTGCCATCTGGTAAGTATTTGGTGATAAAGGCATCATAACTACCATTATTAGTCTGTCCATCCAGGTTGCTACTAGTATAGCCACTGACATAAATAGCACCGTCGCTGCCTGTGGTTAGGGCATAGGCAACGTCATAATTGCTACCTCCCAACAGCTTTGTCCAGGACTTGGTGCCATCTGGTAAGTATTTGGTGATAAAGGCATCATAACTACCATTATTAGTCTGTCCATCCAGGTTGCTATTAGTAAAACCACTGGCATAAATAGCACCGTCGCTGCCTGTGGTTAGGGCTTTGGCTTCGTCATAACTGCTACCTCCCAACAGCTTTGTCCAGGACTTGGTGCCATCTGGTAGGTATTTGGTGATAAAGGCATCAAAACTACCATTATTACTCTGTCCATCCAGGTTGCTACCAGTATAGCCACTGACATAAATAGCACCGTCGCTGCCTGTGGTTAGGGCTTTGGCTTCGTCATAACTGCTACCTCCCAACAGCTTTGTCCAGGCTGTTGCAGGAGTTGAGTTTTCTACCTGGATAGTTTGCCCATTGAGGGTAATTGTGGCTTGGTCATTTTCTGCTTTTAATTGCTGTAATGTGGCAACATCTAGAGTTTTACCCTGTACTAAGTCGGCAAAAATCTTTCCTTCATCTCCAGAACTATCTGTCTGGTTGATATGAGCATCTACAAAATGTCCAATTTCCTCTAACAATACTGCACTCAGGGCTGTAGTTGTGGCATTGGCAACGAAGGTATCTGACAAGTAAATCCTATTTGTGCTAGTAGCATAAGCACCATTCGCATTGCCCAGAATGCTACTACTCAGAATCTCTATTTGGGGAAGTTGAGTGAAATCACCTTTTTTCCACTGTAACCGCAGAATTTCTGCTGCACTGCGGTTGTATTGGTTACTAAAGGAAGTATCAAAAACTTGCCAAAAGTTGTTTGCACCAGAAACAGTTTTCAGTTGATTGTATGTTAGTGTCAGGGCGGAATTAAGAAAGAGATTCATAGATTTGGTTAAATGTATGATTGGTAAAATTGGAGCTTTGCTATAAAAACCACATTTATAGTAGGGGTGTATTGCAATACGCCCCTACTTATCTGTTAGCTTCTACACCCGCCCAGAAATGAATTTCACAGGCTTTTAACCAAAGTCTACTAAAGTAGACTAAAGATTTTTGGAATATTTAGTCATCTTTAGATGACTTGAGCTATGAGACTGGGAATTCATTCCCAGTCGGGATTTAGGTTTTACGTTAAGTATTGCAATACGCCCCTACCTATCTGTTAGCTTCTACACCCGCCCAGAACTGAATTTCACAGGCTTTTAACCAAAGTCTACTAAAGTAGACTAAAGATTTTTGGAATATTTAGTCATCTTCAGATGACTTGAGCTATGAGACTGGGAATTCATTCCCAGTCGGGCTGCTAAACCCCTACACGTCTATTTTTGTCCTAATCCTGAAAAAATCCATTTCTAACCCGTGTTTAGTATACTACCATTAGGCATATACATCATGCTGTGTAGTGTAGCATGATTTAAAAATTCAAGTGTGTATTTTTTAAATAGATAGGACTTACGCATTGACAAAAAATATCAAATATATTTTGCTATAAAAACCACATTTATCCTAGGGGTAAAGCAAGAGCTTCATTAGTGTCAACTTAACGTAAAACCGATGTCCCACCTGGGAATAAATTCCCAGTCTAATAACAAAAGTCATCAAAAGATGACTAAATATCCCGAAAATCTTTAGTCCACTTTAGTGGACTTGAGCTATTAGACAGGGAATTGATTCCCTGGCTGGCGAGTTTAGAAGCTAAAAGATAAGTAGAGGCGTATTGCAATACGCCCCTACAATAAATGTGATTTCTAGAGCCATATATATTCAGTATTTTTATCAATGCGTAAGCGCAAGTTAATGAACCATTCCGAATCTGTGAAAAGCCTATGCTATATTCATTCTAAATTCCGCTCTGCGGTAGTAGCTATGGGAAATTTGATGTTTCCATCCAGAAATACATTTTTTCATCCTATAATTGTTACACACTACCCACAATGTTTTATGAGTATTGAAAAAATAGTACAACAAGCTCTTGAAGATGGTCACTTAACTGCGACAATGGAAGCAGAAGTTGGGCATATTTGCGATAACGCTTCAGAATTGTCAATCGAAGAGTACATGGCCTTAGATCGCCTCATGGGTGCATTGTTGACTGGTGAGGTAGTAGCAGTACCTCGCAAACAATTTATCAACGTCATGGAAGAGTTGGTACTAACCAAAGTAATTGCCAAAGTAGCAGAAATTGAAGTAACCAGCGAAAGTTCTCTAGATGTGGGAGATATAACTGCCTATGCCCTCAATAGACTACCTCCTCTCTATGCAACGACAGAAGAAGGTGCGAAATATCAACGAGAAAAAGCTAAAACAGAACTTGATGGTTTAATATGCCAACAAGTCAGCGAAGCCATATCTAAGTATTTAGATAGACCTAATTTCTTCCCAGAACGTCAAGCATTGAACAAAAACATTGGTCCAGAAGTTTTAACTCAAGTTACTACATTACTCCAGACTCACGCATCTAATTTTGAGGGAAAATAACTATTAGAATTTAGAATTTAGAATTTAGAATGAATACAGCATAAGCTTTTCACAGATTTGGAATGGTTCATTAACTTACGCCGGACTGTACTAGGGTTTGCTAAATAAGTCTTTTCGTGAAGCCTAGGAGTCACCGAGTCAAATGCGACGCTGTGGCATCGAATGACACTCACTGCGAAGCCTGACTTGGTAATTGCTACCATATTCTTATTCACGAACTGATACTTGTGTACCTATACTGACTTGACTATACAACATTCTGACATCAGAATTACGCATTCTGAGACAGCCGTGAGAAACAGCCGCTCCCACCAAATCAACATTCGGTGTACCATGAAAGCCAAGTTCGTTCCGACCATCAGACCAAAAACCAATCCATCTATCTCCTAAAGGACTATCAGTACCCCCCGCAAAGACAGCACCTGTAATAGGATGTCGCCAAATGGGATCGTGTTCTTTGTGGATAATTTTAAAATTGCCAATTGGTGTTTCCCAGCCTTTTTTGCCGATAGCGATTGGGTAACTAGCTATTACTTCATTATATTGAAAAACATAGACACGGCGATCGCTTAAATCCACCACCACTTGAGTTTTATTTAATACTGGGATTGACCGCTTTCTCTGATTGACTGGATCTGCAAAACTATCCAGACTTGATTTCTGTGTTGTCCATTCAGCAGATTTTTGGGGAGAGGTAGGTACGGAAGCAGCAATTGCACTATTCCCAATTTCCACCTGTGAACCCTGGGGATAAACCTGTGTGGATGCAGACGGATCTAGTTGCGCTGTTGTTCTCATAGTGTGCCAATGGACAGCCAGAGATAAAATTGCCGTACCAAAACAGAGAAACATGACCATACTCGCTACAGATTCATTTCTTGCCATTGCCATTGCCATTGCCTATTCATTACCAGTCAAGTATTTAGTGGACAGTTTTCAATCTGATCACTATTCCTAATTTAACAAAGAGTTGATCCGTGTCTTCTTTTGCATTACTTTTCCATACCTACTCTACGATGAATAAAAAGCTAAAAACTCCTTTCTCTATATATTTCCGTGTTCCGATTATAAATCCGTCACCTTACTGAGGAACTTTTGACTTATGATCAAGTCTAATAGATAGGAGTGATTTAACGCCAGCCTGATCCATGAGTCAATCCATTAGTGTATCTTGGTCAACAGTTGATGCCACCTACCCAGCAGCATCCGTGCCAGTTGACAAACTCTCAAACCACGATCTCATTTTGCGCTGTCAAGTCGGATCGCGTCCAGACCGAACTGCCTTTTCAGAACTGTTGCGTCGCTATCAGACTCAAGTTGATCGAGTTTTATATCATTTAGCCCCTGATTGGTCTGACAGAGCCGATTTAGCCCAGGAAGTTTGGATTCGTGTCTATAGAAATATTAACCGACTACAAGAACCTGCTAAGTTCCGGGGTTGGTTAAGTCGTATTGCCACCAACTTGTTTTATGATGAATTACGTAAACGCAAACGAGTAGCTAGTCCCCTGTCACTGGACGCTCCGCGCTTATTAGATGACGGGGAAATGGACTGGGAAATTGCCGGTGATACCCCAAGTCCAGATGAGGAAATGACCACCAGAGAATTTTATGAGCAGTTGCGAGAAGCGATCGCTGATTTACCGGAGGTTTTTCGGACTACAATTGTTTTGAGAGAAATTGAAGGCATGGCTTATGAGGAAATTGCCGAAATTACCGGAGTTTCTCTGGGAACGGTGAAATCTAGAATAGCTAGAGCCAGATCTAGATTACAAACTCAGTTGCAAAGCTATCTAGATAATTAACACTATCAGGGAACCAAGCCTGGGTTTTTTGAGCTTGTCAAAGAACTGAGTTTTGCGCTTACAGAGAACTTCTATAATCTACATCATGTTTCCTCAATTCTATGGCAGATTTTAAGAAATATTAAGGACTGTCAACGAAAATATATATTTTCTGCCATTGAGAAGCAACAATGAATCAACTGGTACTATAAATATGGAGAAGCGCGATTGTTTCGAGTTATTAAGTGCTTACCTGGATGGCGAAGTCACAGCTACTGAACGCAGGCAAGTCGAGGAGTGGCTGTCAACTGATGTCTCCATCAAATGCTTGTATAAAAGACTATTAAATCTTAGACAAGGTTTGCAGGGTATACCTGTTCCAACAACTTCTCAGTCATCAGAAACAACAATTAATCAAGTTTTAGCCCGTGTTAATCGCCGTTACCGCTTGAATTGGACATTAGGTGGTGCAGTCGTAGCCGCTTGTATTCTGGGGGCAATATCTGGTTTATTCTCAGGTAATTCCAGAATGCTAGAAATTGCTACAACACAACCAACAGAATTAACACCAACAGCGACACAGCCAGCAGTTACAGATTCACCTTTAATGGTGGCTTTAAATAACCCAGTTATTGAAATTCCGAAAACAGCAGTAGCTCCCAACGCAAAGCCAGTTAATAACTTCAATTAACAGGTAAACTGCAAATACTTCACCAGTCATTAAGCAGCACACCCCAAGCCCAATCTAACGATGAGCAATTTAGCTCGTAAACCTCTATGTACTGGCAATTATAGAGGTTTTTTGATGTGGGTTAATTTCTTTGCTAGTAATCTTCTAAATTATCTAATGCATTCTTTTAATTTTAATCATTCAAAACCAAAGAAACAAAAGCTGTTCCTTCTGGTAAGTTATGGGTAATAAATTGTTTAGCTATAGATACACTTTGTTGAGAATCATCAATTTCACTTAAATCTAATGATCCAGGATCTTCGGATATTTGATCATTGATATAATACCATAAATCTACACCTAAAACGGAAATATTTCTTTCTGCAATTTCGTTAATAAATTCCAGTGCATTAGCAGGAGTTAATAGCAATTCTCCAGCTTTAATAAATCCTGTTTTTTGATATTTATCAATTAATTTCATGTTTTTTACTCCTGAATTACTTATTAGTGAAAATATGACTGGTATTTATTAATAAAAATTTAATTTAGTATTGTTTTTCAATCCAATTAGGATCATTAATGTCACTTACCTGAACTACATCACCTGTGATGTCATTACAAACGATGTATGCACCATCACTCATGTAATATACAGTAGCAGGATCATCTTTTCTTGTACCATCCATATTATACCTTTTATCTCTTGTTTTTTCCGTTTTACCAGGATTTAAGTAAACTAATTCCAGCATTTCTTCTGTCCAACCCCTTTTACTCATTTGTTGTTTTATTTTTCTTCCAATATTTAATTTTGGCATCTTAATTGAACTTGTTTTTTAATATTTGTTTAGTTGATACATTTTAATTATAATTACGATGAATAATATTTTGTTGATGAACAACTGCTAGAATTTCTAGAATGTCTATGAGTAGTTTAATCGTTTGTTCTTCAGTCCACTTTTTACCAAAGACAATTTCTTGATTACGAAACCTACCGGAGACATCTTTCCAATTTCCAGATTTCCTACCAACCTTGCATTTCTACCAACTCCATACACAAATCATTAATTTGTTCCAAGTCTGGACGATGTGGTAAACTAGATTGATTATAAAAAATATCCATTTGAGCTACTAAATCTTCCGCCATTTTCATCAACTCTTCATAAGCATAATCACCCCGGAGAATAGCTTTCAAATCATCAATATCACCAGCTAAATTTCTATCTACAGTTACTTCTCCCCGTTGCAAAATTTCCAAGCCACTCCGCAGCAATCTAATACAGTGCATTCCATGTTTTAAATCATAACCTGATTTTTTTTCCATTTCTGCTCTAGCGGGATTTCTATTTTCCTGCCAAGATATATAAGCCTTCCATTCTCTTAAAGCAATTTGATAACTTTGACTTTTTTGCAACAGACGAATAAAGTCTTTACGTCCATGAGTTAAATTTTGCGTATATTCTAAAGTTTCATCTGCTAAAGTGTATTGTTTTAAAAGACCTTTAAAATCAATATCCGCTGTCAATAACTTATATAACTGCTCTGACTCTTCTAAAAACTCAATTTTCCCCCTAATCAAAAGATAAAGATATTCTAGAAAAGCATTTAATTCATCTTTACTTAAAGGAATTTCATCTATAATATCAAAATCCGCAGGAAGAGGTTTTTTAGTAGGTGGATTTAACAACCATTTACGGTGAGTTTCGATTTTTTTAAGTTGAGCAAAAGCATAACCAGAATAAGTATGTTTTACCTTTTTACTCAAAAATAAATGGCGGTGATTAATTAAATGTTGTCCGATATTTGTTAAGAAAGGATAATTTTTTAACCAGAGCAATTCTAAAACATTGGGATTTGCACCAGCCAATAAGTGGATAACTTTCCTTAATTCATAAATAACCGTATCTTCATTACCATCTATAAATGGAAATATTCCTGGTTCGTCCCAACCAGAATCCTTTTGTTCAATACTATCAAATCCTAAATAATAGCGTTTAGGAGCAATGAATACACCTCGATAATCATAATCTGATTCTGGACGGTTTAAACCATAACCATGACTACCAGCTAAACCCACAAAAATAGTTCTTTGTTCAACTTCTATTCTTTTCATCATGCACAATTAAATATAATATGGGCAGGCTAGAAGCCCACCCCACAATAAGTATAACATTCTTGTTAGGTGGGCTTGGTGAACTTCCAGCAGTCAACAATATTACTGTAAAACACTGTGTCCCGGTTAACTACAAACTCAAAAATTACCTTTTCGGAAATTAGTGGGAATTGACACTCTCAGGGCTAAAGCCGCTGAGATTCTGCGGACAGAATTAATTTAATTTAATTCTCGCTACGATTGCCAAAGATCGTCTACTGAGTTGATCAAGTGATAGACTCAACCTTCCCGATACTTTTCTTAAAATATTAGCTGCTCCGTTCAAATCTGCATTTACGAATGAACCATCGCCCGACTCATACAATCCACGCTTAACACGCTTTCCTGATGCTTTCCACCCTTCTGGCTTTTCGCCATACTTAGGTAGGGAGTCTCCATCTAGAAAACTAGCTTTTGACGTATATGCTTCTTCAGTTTCTTGAAATCTAATACCGTGCAATTCACAGAGTTGTCTTAATCTATCTTTAAGTTTACCCAATGGCATTTGGACAAACTTTTGATTGTTAATTCTCCCCATATTAGCGTTGGATTTAAACCCCTCGTTCCAGCCGATAACTAATGTACCAATACCATATTTTAAGCAATGGTCAATAATTAGTTTCGCTGCTTTATTAATACCATCACGCATTTGATGGTTACGTTTACGGGTTACACGGTCTAACCAAGCATCCCAATAAGCTTCTGATTTCCCCTCTTTTTTTGTTGATATTTTCTTGTTCCAAAGCTGATTCATGGCTTTCATTGACCGGGCATCAATCAATAGGGAATTACCCAATGTATCAACACAAGCCGCTAAATTATCAGCCGTTCCCAAGTCAATAGATAGAGCTTGATTAATGTCTAAATCATGCTGTTGTTTCTCAACTTCGTAAGACATCTCTAGATAAAAAGCACCGTTTTTAGGTAGGATAGTAAACTCCTTAACATGAGCTATATCTAAATTTGACGGCAGCGGTAGAAAAAATTCAGAAATTCCAAACCATCTTTTAACCGTTAGTCCCAACGAAAATCTAAGTTGTCCATTAACTAGAGTTGGTTTCTGTCCTCCACTATGAGGATAAGCAACCTTGAAAAGTTTAGAACCTGTTAGATAGCCGGGTACTTTAGGCTTAAAGTGTAATTGTCCTTTGATAAACAAAGAACGTAATTCTTTAAAAGATTTGAAGGCTTCTGTTACAGATAATAAAGTTTGTTGTGCGGGGATAGATGGCATCGATTGAGCAACCATAGTTTTAGACACTGAAGGCTCGTAAATCAAGTCGAACTTACCCGTTAACAACTTTCCAGTTTTAAAAAATGTTTGTCTAGCGAAATAAACACCACTGTTATACAGCTTCCCTGACTGCTGACAGAGATATTCTAATACTGCCTTTGTTTCATTATCGGGAGACAACAAAACCTGTTGTACTCCCATTGCTTTTTTATTTTTTGCCACCAAGTTACGATTGATGAGAAGTTGACTTCTCAAGAATAATTGATTAAGCTAGTATTGTCAATAGCTATTAAGAAAACAACAAGAGAATATGTTAACGCAAGAAGACTATAAAACCCACAACCACGTTAAATTCCTGGTTAATTACCATTTTGTTTGGATACCTAAACGACGGAAAAAAGTTTTAGTAGGAGAAATAGCAACAAGAGCGAGACAGATTTTTGCTGAACTGGCTATAGAAAAAGGTTGGGATATTTTAGCTTTAGAAGTAGCTCCAGACCATATCCACTTATTTATTAGCGTTAAGCCCACAGATACCCCACATTTAGTTATCAAGGCATTTAAAGGTCGTTCTAGCTTCTACTTGAGAAAAGAATTTCCCCAATTAAAAAAACTACCGTCTCTTTGGACAAGTAGTTATTTTATAAGCACCGCAGGGAATGTTAGTAGCGAATCCGTGAGGAGATATATTGAAGACCCGCATCACGGTTAATATAGAAAATACCAAAGCGGTTAAAACCGCTCGTGTCGCTTATATCTCAGGGCTAAAGCCGCTGAGTTTTACGCTTACCGCGAGGTCTTATAAAATTATATTTTTTAAAAGGTTGACTGATTAGCTATCTATCGGGTATTATAATAGATTGTCTGTCTAATTCCAAGCTCGGATCAGGTAGACATACTGCAAAAGCTGGCAAAAGCTATAAATAGCGTCTCTACAGGAGATTATAGCCAGCTACCTGTACGGCAACCTCAAGGACGATTTAATGACTTACGCGATTATTGAAACCGGCGGTAAACAAATGAAAGTAGAAGCAGGTCGCTTTTACGACATTGAACTACTAACCGCTGAACCAGATGAAAAAGTTACTATCAACGCAGTATTACTTGTACACCACGAAGGCGCACTTTCCATTGGCCAACCTTTAGTAGAAGGCGCAACAGTGGAAGGGACAATCATGCGACATTTCAGAGGTCGCAAAGTCCTGGTGTATAAGATGAAACCTAAAAAGAAAACCCGCAAAAAACGGGGACATCGCCAGGAAATCACCAGATTTTTGATTAATTCTATCAATCTTAACGGCGAAGTTTTAGCTTACGAAGAAGCGCCAACTAGTCCTGAACTTCCAGTTATTGATAGTGGTGATAGCGACTTCGTGGCAGAAACCGCAGCAGAATTATCTGAAGAATCGTAAATAAGGTTAAGTTGCTAGTTAGGCAAAAGGTGATAATAGAGTAATTACCAATTACCTTTTTCCCAGCCTAAACTAGATAACTAGCAACCTGGGATAAATAAAGTAAATAGAAAAGAGGGAATTATGGCTCATAAGAAGGGAACTGGTAGTACGCGTAACGGACGCGATTCTAATGCTCAACGTCTTGGTGTAAAGCGTTATGGTGGGCAAACTGTACGCGCAGGTAATATTCTAGTCCGTCAACGTGGTACTAAGGTTCACCCTGGCAACAACGTTGGTATTGGTAGTGATGATACATTGTTTGCTTTGATTGATGGTGTAGTAACCTTTGAAAGAAGAGGTAAAAGCCAGAAGAAAGTTAGCGTTTATGCAGTAGCTGTAGAAGTTGTAGAAGCTGTAGCCAGCTAGTTATTGGTTATTAACTACAGCAGTTCTTGATTGAGAGAGGTACATGAACCCCACCCCCAACCCCCTCCCCGCAAGCGAGGAGGGGGCTATAATGCCCATCATAACAGCAGGAAGCACTGTAAATTAATGACTAATAACTAATGACTAATGACTAATGACTAATGACTAATAACTAATAACTAATGACTAATGACTAATGACTAATGACTAATGACTAATGACTAATGACTAATGACTAATAACTAATGACTAATAACTAATGACTAATAACTAATGACTAATGACTAAATGTAGTGATTGATAAGTGCGCCCAATCCTAGACCTATCAGTGAGCAAGAAAATATACAGCCAAAAGCTAGTGCTGGTTTTAAACTAACTGCTTGAAAGTCTAGTTTAGCTAAAATGGTCGCGCATATAATGAGTAGAGTATCAAGAAATACCCGAAACCAAGCAATCATTAGAAAAAATAGGAACGCTGCTAAGATAGCCATACCAAAAGTCCTAGCGTTTGACTTGAAGAAAATATGCGAATAATCATCTAGTTTTAACCAAGGATTGGTGATACAAATTAGAGACAGCAGGATTGTCACCACAGTTATCAGCCTTACATACCAAGGGGCTTTTTCTTCAAATATTAACCAGCCCAATGTACTGTAACTCAGTAATACAAGTATTAGAGAAAACCAAGGAATCTTTTTCAAAATTGACATATAGCAGGAGTCAGGAATAAAACTGGCTTGAGGCCGTTGATAAATGTAAAAGTTCTGTACCTTACTCAGTTACAAATCGTTATATACTGGTATTTGTAGTATCGGTTGCATTTATTATTTCACAGATTTACTGAACCCATAAAGTTTCTAAATGTTGAATTGCATCCCTAATTCCCATTTTGCAAGAATAAAGATCAATATTTAGTTAAATATGTTCATAAATATTTGTAAACTGTTAGCAGTTGAGTAGACGTTTGGCATATCATTAAGGATTGATCATGAGACAACTTGTTATCGTCGAGCGCGTATGCCTAATTGGTCATATCGTTTCCATGGTATTTGGACTGGTGGGGATATTAATTGTTATTCCCAATGCTGAATTAATTGTCAGCTTATCAGAGGTCGGACAGAGCGTCATGCAGTGGAGTATGGCGGGTGGCGGTGTGGCATATATGATTTTTGGAGCGGTGGGAGTGTTCCTCTATGCTTACCGAACTTTGGGTTTGGGACGCGCTTTAGGATTTTTAATCCCATCTTTATCAATTTCCCTAACCAGTGAATTACTAGGAACTAGCACAGGCTTTCCTTTTGGTCACTACAGCTATTTAAGTGGATTGGGATACAAAATTTCTGGGTTAGTACCTTTTACAATACCCCTTTCATGGTTTTATGTGGGATGTGTTTCTTATGTGTTGGCGCGGGCGGGTTTAGAAGTAGATAAAAAACCTAGCCTATTCCGTCATGTTGGAGCAGTTGTTTTAGGGGCTTTACTGCTCACTTCTTGGGATTTTGTGCTTGACCCCGCAATGAGTCAAACATCCCTTCCCTTCTGGTATTGGCAACAACCTGGGGCTTTCTTTGGAATGCCTTATCAGAACTTTGCTGGTTGGATGGGTACTGGTTCGTTATTTATGACTGTAGCGGCTTTGTTATGGAGTAAAAACCCGATCAAGCTAGAGCATTATCAATTGAATGTGCCTTTATTAGTTTATTTAGGTAACTTTGGTTTTGCAACAGTGATGAGTTTGGCTGCTGGGTTTCCTATCCCGGTATTGCTAGGTGTGTTGCTGGGTGTAGCTCCGGCTGTGCTGCTGTGGTATAAAGGTTCTAGTGCATCTGCAACAGTGAATATTGAAGCGGCTACAAAAGAAGTTGCTGTTGCTAATGTGAAAGTTGCTTTTAAATAAGGAAATAGGGAAGAGGGAATATACAGCGGTTCTTCATTGAGTGATGTACATGAACCCCACCCCCAACCCCCTCCCCGCAAGCGAGGAGGGGGCTATGATATCCCTGATAACAGCAGAAAGTGCTGTAAGAAGAAATTCTTTCAATTGCCTCTTTCCCAATCACTGACACTAATCTTGATTACGAGGAGAGTTAAAGGCTTCCCATGCAGCTTTGGCAGCATTTTGGAATCTCTCTCCTAAATCTGTGACATCTTTAGAAAGTAAGTACCAATTTCTTTCTAATTCTTCTTGAATTACCGTCCAAGAATATTCTAAGCTATCGCGTTCAATAAGTTTGTTTCTTTCAATAGCTTCCCGTACCTGACGCACAGCATTTAAATAGGTTTCACGGGTAATAGTACCAGCAGTTTCAGCTTCTGCTTGAGCGCGTTTTTTAATTGCTTCTAATAATGCTGTAGTTTCTTGTTTAACTGCATCTGTTTCTCCAATTTCTCTGGTTTGTAGACTAATTTCTACGATTTCTATAGATTCAATATTGTTAGTAGTCATAAGAATACCCGGTAAGTGGGAAACTCAGCGGCTTTAGCCCTGAGAGGGAAACGACACAGGCGGTTTTAACCGCTTTGAATTTTTTTTCATTACCGCCTTGGAGTTGGTAAATTCGGTGTACTTTTGTAATGTACTTTCAACGGGACAATTACCGATTCAAATTTCCCAACTCTGTACGCATAATGTTTTGCTCGAAAGAGCCTCCCATTTCTGGGGTAATGTTAGCTTCGACCAGTTATAAGAGCTTTTTAGACTTGCAACACTGTTTCAGTGACCTTAAAACTGTTTAATTGCAAATGACAGAGCAAGGAACTAGCTTCGCATTCCGGGGTGTCGTGACTCAAATAACGGCTACCCTTCGACTTACGTTTAGGGTGGTCTGGTCAGTACAGCTTGTTTGATTTCTCTTGCAAGCTCAGTCCCTTTAGGGCTGGGTTACTGACAGTTGCGACATCCTGTTGGTAAAGTTTACTTATGGATGAATATTGCACCTATAATGATCATAATTTAGTTGTCAGTTAATTGGGGATTTGCCAATATACTTATGACTAAAGATAGATTATTAATGACTAATTCCTCTTACTCCCTACCCAGTGCAAGTTATAATAATTTAATAATAACTAAAAAGGGAAAAATTATGCAGTCCCCTCTCTACCTCTTTACTGTAGAAGAATATCTGGAATTAGAACAATCTAGTGATATTCGTCATGAGTATTTTAGTGGTGAAGTCTTTGCTATGGCTGGAGGTAGTAAAGAACACAATATAATTACCCTAAATATTGCTAGTAGTTTACGTTCTCATTTGCGGGGTAGTTCCTGTAATGTCTTCATGTCAGATATGAAAGTGAAGATAAATTTAGCCAATGAAAATAAAACTATATTTTACTATCCTGATGTTATCGTCAGTTGCGATTCTCAGGATCAAGACCGTTATGCTTTAAATTATCCTTGTTTAATTATAGAAGTTTTATCACCAAGCACAGAAACAATAGATAGACGGGAAAAACTTGTCAATTACCGAACTTTACCAAGTTTACGAGAATATGTATTAATTTCTCAAGATGAAGTCAAAGTAGAAATTTATCGTCAAGATCAAAAAGGAAATTGGACAATACAAAATTTGATTAATATCGAAGATAGCTTATATTTAGATTCAGTTGATATGACTCTAAAAATGGCTGATATATATGAAGATGTCATCAGTATTTAATAATGTTACAACAGGCAGAAATTCGTATTCCCATTGCTATTAGTCTGGGGGCAATAGCTGGGGCTTTAAGTCGTTATTATTTAACTTTGTGGTTTACGAACCGCCTTGGTTTTGCTTTTCCCTATGGAACTTTTTTTATTAATATTAGCGGTTGTTTAGCAATGGGTTTTTTCACAACTTTGGCTATGGAAAAAACAGCTATGATTGCTCCAGAAATTAAGTTAATTATTGCTACAGGATTTTTAGGTGCGTATACTACTTTTTCTACTTTTGGTTTAGATACAGTAGGTTTATTACAACGTGGTCATTGGTTAGCTGGGACTGGTTATTTTATTGGTAGTACGATTTTAGGAATTATCAGTGTTCAATTAGGGATGATTATTGCTAGACTTTTTAATTAAAAGTTCCGATTTTGAAATTTGAAAATTAAACCAATACAGAAAATGGTGCAAACACAATCTATTATTAACCAAACTTTCATCACAGAAATATTACCTGGAGGTAGTAATCCAGATACTTTTGAATTAGCCCAATCCTGGTATCCAGTTCACTATCTTCAAGATTTAGATAAATCAAAACCTACTCCTTTCACTCTTTTGGGCAAAGATATTGTAATTTGGTGGGATCAAAAAGTTGAGACTTGGCAAGTATTTATAGATCAATGTCCCCACCGTCTTGCACCTCTTTCGGAAGGGAGAATTAATGAAGATGGATTGTTAGAATGTCCTTATCACGGCTGGACATTTGCAGGAGATGGAAGTTGTCAAAAAATTCCCCAACAGGTTGCAGGAGGAAAAGCAGAAACTTCTCCCAGGGCTTGTGTATCATCTTTCCCAACCACAGAAAAACAAGGATTATTATTTGTCTATGCTGGTAATCCAGAAAATGCCACAAATACTAAAGTTCCTGTTGTTGAACCCATAGAAGCAGCACCGGAAGGATGGGTAATTATTAACACTTTTAGAGATGTTCCTTATGATGCTTTAACATTATTAGAAAATATCCTTGATCCTAGTCATATTGCCTTTACCCATCATCTGACAGTGGGAAATCGTGCCAATGCTGCACCTTTAGAATTAGAAATAGTTGAATCAGGAAAATATGGTTTTGAAGGGATTTGGAAACAAGGATTAAAAGCGGGACAATCGGGAAAACTTTCCACAACATTTATTGCTCCTGGTTTAATGTGGCATGATATTAATGCTGAAAAAGGCAGAATTTTAACTGTTGTTTATGCTGTCCCCATTCGCAAAGGTGAATGTCGCATAATTGCTCGTTTTCCTTTTAAGTTCAAGTCTAAACTACCAGGATTTTTTATTAAAATTCGCCCTCGTTGGTATGTCCATATTGGTCAAAATGGTGTTTTGGAAGATGATCAAATTTTTCTCCATTATCAAGAACGTTATTTAGCCGCTAAAGGTGGTAGTGCTAATTTTAATAAAGCCTTTTACCTAGCAACAAAAGCAGATACTTTTGTTTCCGCGTTGCGTCAATGGGTAAATCAATATCATGGGGAAACATTTCCTGGAGAATCTTTGCCACCACTTTTATTAAATAAAGAAGTGATGCTAGAAAGATATCATTCCCATACAGAAAAATGTGCTAGTTGTCGTCAGGCTTTAGAGAGAATTCAACAGTTAAAATTTTGGTGTGGTGTTTTTACTATTCTCGCTTTAGCTAGTAGTCCTTTATTAGCATTTTTGGTAGAAACAAAATCGCCTTTAGTTGTGATAACAGAAACATTTGTTCCTTTGTTGTTAAGTGCAGCATGGTGGAAATTAAGTGGGTTAGAAAAACAGTTTTATCAAGGAAGAAAGATCCCCCCGCGCAATTTACCGGAGAAAACAAGATAAATTGGCGGTTTCAAATTTCACTTAATACTATTGTCAGCGTCCAAATATGAAAGTTTGAATTCATACTTTTGGTATCAATCAGGCTTTGATATTTCAGATGCTGAGTTTATAGCTGTTCATCTGTCTGAGGTATTGTCTGAATCAGGATATCCAGGATTTAAGGATTTACAGGATGTTTGTTTAAGTTGCGTTTTTAGGGTTTGAGGATTCTATACTTTTTGGTTAGACTCAAAAAACTGCAATGTGATCTAGATTAGTGCGTTTTGCTGCTTGATAGGGAATACTAGAACCCATCTTCCGCACCCTAAACTGTCACACAACAAAAAATGGTCGTTTGGGGATTTGGGATTAGCGATAGCGAAGCGCTGCTGCAAGCAGTTCGCTACCTAAAATTTCGACATTTTTGTATAAAAATTATCCTTTAATGTATTCAAAAATCCGAAATTACCGATTGTGACACCGGGGGGTGCGGAATGTGGGCTAGAATAAATACTCCTTGTCAGATAAAGGTGAGTTTTAACAAATGGACTGGACAACAATACTCAAGGCACAGCAGACTGATTTTATTCAAAGACTGAAATCTGGTGACTTACTCCATTGTGAGAAGGAAGGCCAGCATAGTGAGTTGACGGTTATCTCTGGAGAGAGGTTAAAGCAATTACGGAATTTTTGCTGGGAGATGGCTAATAAATTTAAGCAACAATACGATGTTAAGAACATCTTCTTCAATAATATGAAGGGAAAGCTGGGTGAGGAAGTTGTTAAAATCCGTTTAGGTGATTTTGTAACTGAAATTGATTATGAAAAACGCATTGGTGGAGATGGAAAAATTGATTTTACTTTAACTTCTGATTCATCAATTGGTATTCAGGTTAAAACCCGTTATGGATATTTTGATAAGGTTCAATGGACAATTGATAGAGAAGAAATTGAAAAAAATGCTGTTTTAGTTTGTATTTTATGTCAAGAAGAATTTAGTGAAACAGAAAAAGAATATGGTCTTATTGTAGCTGGGTTTTTACCAATGAATATGATTAAATCAATTGGTGATAAAACTTTAGTTGGAATAGATGAATTACTTTATCCTGGTGGGTTGCGTGGCTATTTAGAGAATTTATCATTTTATGATGCTGACAAATATATCAACTTAGGTGATGAGTGTATTGTAAAAGAAGATTATCAAGGTGCTATTACCAATTATAGTCAAGCGTTACAACTAAATCCCAAAAATGCTGAAATATATTTCAAACGAGCAGAAACTCATCATCAACTGGGAAACTTTCAGGATGCTATAAATGATTATAGTCAAGCAATATACATTAATCCTAAAGACGCTTACTCTTATAATAACAGAGGAATTATTTACGAAAAATTTGGTTATATAGACTATGCTATTAATGATTATGAGAAAGCACTAAAAATTAATCCTAAAGAAGCTGTAGTCTATTTGAATTTAGCAATTACTTACTATAACCTAGATGTAGATTGCAATTATTACAATAATATTATAAATAGAGATGAACTAATCATCAATTATTTGAATCAAGCGTTAAATATTAATCCTAACTTATATAAAGCATACCATGTTAGAGGAAAATTTCGTTTTCAAATAGGAGATGTAGCAGGTGCATTTGAGGATTTTAATATTGTATTAAAATTTGATCCTGACTATGCCTTAAATATTTATACATATCTTGCAGAAGTATACTACTATCGGGGAAATTACTATAGCGAAATAGGAAATAAAAAAAACGGACTTGAAAATTTGAATTTGGCAGCTAATCTATATAAAAAAATAAATAATGAATTTAGTTATAAACGTACTATTGACTATATCGAATATGTTGAATCAAAATATGTTGAATATAATTTTGATGATAATGATGTTGAGCTAAAATCAGCAGTAGGTATGAATTATACCCGTCTTCGTGACTTACTCGCAGCAGGGAAATGGAAAGAGGCTGATGAAGAAACAACGCGAGTTATGTTAGCAGTTGCAAAAAGGGAGCAGCTAGGCTCGCTAGATTTTAACAGCATTAATAATTTCCCATGTGAAGACCTCAATACGATTGATAAATTGTGGGTAAGATACAATGGGTGGGGTCTTGGTATGTTGGATGTCTTCTCTCGCATCGACAATTGTAAACTGTAACATCTAAAGCTTTCAGAAAATTATTAAGTCTGAATCAGGATAACCAGGATTAAAGGATTTACAGGATTTTATTTTCTGATGAAAGCTTCCCCAATTCTGAGATAATTAATTAGATGAACGAGAAAATTACTCCCTTCCCACACAAATATAACTGATATCTTTTCTCCGTGTCCTCTGTGTCCTCTGTGGTTCGTTTAAAAAAATTATTAATCTAACAGTAATATCAAGAATAATTGAACGCAGATGAACGCAGATAAACATAGATAAAGATGGACAATCAAAAATCAAAACATGATACCTTTAAACAACATCCTGTAAATCCTAAAATCCTGGACATCCTGATTCAGACAAATTAAAATATTAGTACACCACAAATAAAATCAAAATCCTGTAAATCTTTAAATCCTGGATATCCTGATTCAGACAATAATATATTTATTTCCTAGCAAATATTTTGATTATTAAGCGATCGCTACAGTAAGAGCAATTATAATTCTGCACTATTATTACAGGGTTAGTGATGGTGTCATTTCTTCCTTATCATGATCAAATTTTTAGTTGGGTTGCGCTTTTGCTTAACCCAACCTACCATTTTTTAAGTTTACTTTACGCAAAGACACAAAAAACACTTTGCGCCTCTGCGCGAAACAAAACTTAACTAGATTGAACTTTATCCCACAGCATCAGGTAATGGTTTCTTGGGTGTTGCTAGTTGCAAGATAATCTCTAGTAACCAAGGGGCGAAACGTTGGCATAATACGGCTAGGTGAGATTGCCATCCTACTAGGATTTCTGCGGTATCGTTTTCTATGCCGATAACGAGGGCTTGGGCGACTTGTTCGGGTGTCATGGGAATCACTCCCCGGAATGATTGCAAGTCACGCACCATGTCTGTTTCGGTGAGGGAAGGAAGTAAGGCGATAACACGGACATTGTGTTGGGCAAGTTCTTGACGTAGTGCCTGGGTAAATCCGACAATGGCAAACTTAGTGGCAGAATATGTGGCCATTGTCGGGGCGGCAACTTTCCCCATTAAACTGGAGACATTGACAATGATCCCCCTTTTTTGACTAACCATGCGTTTGGCTATCAAACTGGTGAGGGTATACATTCCCATCAAATTGACGGAGAGTTCTTCTTGGAGTTGGGGAAGTTTTGATTGCAGAAATGAGTTTTGGTGTGCGACTCCGGCACAGTTTACCAGTAGGTGAATTGGTCCATAACTGCGCCAAAGTTGGGCTACAGCGATGTTGACGTTGATTGATTGAGTTAAGTCTAAGGCCATGATTGTGGTCTCTACGCCTAAAGCTTCGATTTCTGCGGCTACTTCGGCTAACTTTTGGCGATCGCGGGCTATCAATATTAACCTTTTCATGCCTTGTTTGGCTAATTCTAAAGCGATCGCTTTACCGATCCCACGGGAAGCCCCGGTAATAAGTGCAACTTTTCCTTGAATCTTCATCGGTTTTCACCTCCAAATTATTCATTTTTCGTCTTCATGCATTGCCTTCTTTGCAATCAACAGCTAAGACGATTAATGAACTGTAAACAAAAATCAAATTTCAATTCAGTGACAAAAATAGCTAACGCCACGGTGCGCTATAGGAGCTACTATTTCTGCTCATCTGCAATACCCCTTTATTGCTTGTTGCCAGCAGAAATTTCTCGTTGTCACGATGGGAATCATCAACATAAAAGATTTTTGGCAGGATGGATAAGGCTCATTGATTTTACCTCGCTAATAATCCGAGCGTTCACCTGTGCTGTCGTACCTACACACATTAGCAACTAAATCAAGTTCTTGCAATATTTTTTAATCAGGATTCCTGAACAGTCGTTTTCCTAAAGTATATATATGGCAATCTTAGTTTATATAAGTTTTTATTAATACTGAGCAATATATGTGTTGATCCCCTCACAATTCATTATTTTTTGTGACAACAGATACATTTTTAACAAATTCAAGACAATACAGCAGATTGCAGATCAATGATGTACAGAATCTAAATTCAAAGCCAGATACTAAGCCAGTTTTACTCCTAACTCGGTGAATTATGCTGTAATTCCTCCTTCAATTGTGCAACGCCAAATATAAAATTGTTTAACAGTGTTCAAATAAATAAACTTGGAGAAACTTTAAAATGTTCTCCCAAGGCTTTAGCTTGTGTTTTACTAATGGAACGTTTACCGTTTACAACTTCTGACATCACACCGCTAGAACCAATAATACCTACCAAGTCAGCTTGAAGAATACCACTAGATTCCATGATGTGTTGCAATATTTCATGAGGTGTAGATTTATCCATTGGATAATTTTTCTTCCTCATAATCTTCAATTAGTCTGACAAGCAATTTATCTAAAGCTCGCTCCTCTGGAGTAAGATTTTTTTTAAAGTTAGATATTCTGAAATTTTCAAAAGACGTTCATACTCAGCTTCAGTTTCAATTACTTGAGGAGCAATATCTGCTAGTAATTGACCATAAGTTTTATTATTAAAAATAATAGTCATTTTCCATTTCTCTTTAGAGAACTCCACAAAAAAGATGAACTGCTTGCAGC
The DNA here is from genome assembly GCA_017355425.1 of Dolichospermum sp. DET69. Classification (NCBI taxonomy): domain Bacteria; kingdom Bacillati; phylum Cyanobacteriota; class Cyanophyceae; order Nostocales; family Aphanizomenonaceae; genus Dolichospermum; species Dolichospermum sp. DET69. Next base: position 5,803,715 of record CP070233.1, on the reverse strand, counting down.
AGCGCTTCGCTATCCAATTTTGTGGGATGGGCATCTTGCCCGTCCCTGTATTATTAGGGGACTTTTCGGCCCGCACCACAAGAAATTTTGGATATTTCTTTAATTGGAAGTCTCTTATTGTATTCAGTGTGAGTCGTTCATAATCATGCGTTTTCTCAGTTCATCAGCTATTAAAATGAACGGTGGACAAAACAATAATATTAATAAATAAGATAGTGGTAAAGATGCAGTAGAAAAGATTTTTTGTAAAGTAGGAGAATAAATAATTGAAAATATTAATACCCATTCCACTGCAATTCCTGCCCAAATAAAAGGGTTACTAAAAAAGCCCAAACGCAAAATTGAAATTCGTTCCGAACGACAGGCAAAAACGTTACCATCTTGACAAGCGACAATTACCGCTAAAGTCATCGTTGTGGCTTGGTAATAAATAGCCATAATCGTAGCATCTGCTGAATGAGATAGAATACTCGGACTAAGTGCCTGTAATTGAGTAAGATTATAGCCATTACTCCACCAAACAAAGAAAAATCCCGCCATACCTGCTAAACCTTCCAACAGTCCTAAAAAGCAGTAAGCACGCAGTAGTAAAGATAAATCTAATAGTGGTTTTGATTTTTTCCGGGGTGGTAATTCCATCGAACCAGTTTCCGGTTTTTCTGCCCCTAATGCCAATGCAGGTAACATATCTGTACCTAAGTCAATGGCTAATATTTGTAAAATTACCAAAGCTGGGGGTATTTTCAGAAACACCATTGCTAAGAAGGGCAAAAATTCCGCCATATTAGAAGCGAGGATATAAGTCATGAATTTACGGATGTTTTGATATACCGCTCTCCCCTGTTCAATAGCAGAAACGATGGTGGCAAAATTATCATCTATCAGCACAATATCCGCAGCTTCACGAGCAACATCTGTACCGCTAATTCCCATCGCAATACCAATATTTGCAGCCCGTAAAGCGGGGGCATCGTTGACACCATCACCAGTCACAGCAACGATATGACCAAGGTGTTTATATGCTTCAACTAATCTAAGTTTCTGTTCTGGGATAACTCTGGCAAATACCAATCCTGTTTTGTGCTTGTGGAGAATTTGCCGTAATTGAGTATCAGAAAGATGTCCTAATTGTTCCCCAGTGATAATTCTAGCTTTACCGTTAACTAAACCAATCCGTTGGGCAATTGCCGCTGCTGTTAAGCCATAATCACCTGTAATCATGGTAACTTGAATACCTGCACGATGACAAAGAGCGATCGCATCAGCAACTTCTGCACGTGGTGGATCAATCATCGCCACCAATCCTAAAAAAGTCAAATCCTGTTCTAATAAATTATTATCTAGTTGGTTTAATTCCGTGCCACCTTGACTTGTAGCCACAGCTAAAACACGATAACCCTGACTAGCTAGTTGATCATTAGCGGTAATGATTTCCTCGCGCTGGTTTTCCGTCAGTTCCAGTTTTTTTCCTGGATGCCATAAATACCGCGAATGTTCTAATACATCTAAAGTTGCACCTTTCGTAAAAATCAGATATTGAGAATTTCCAGTATTATCTAATTCTAAATTACCTGATAATAAAACCGTCATCATTCTGCGGTGAGAATCAAAAGGAATTTCCTTAACTCTTGGGGCTTGTTTTTGTAACTCCTCCAACTGCAAATCTGCCTTAATTGCTGCCACTAATAACGCTGCTTCTGTAGGATCACCTAATACTTGCCATTGATTAGAATTGGGGGGATGATTTAACCGCGCATTAGAACAAAGTGCAGCCCCAGCTAACATTAACCGCACCTGAGATTCATTTTCAGGAGATTTGATTTCTACTTCTCCCTTGGGTTCATAACCTACCCCAGTCACATTAATATTAATATTAGGAATCCACAATTGGCGCACAGTCATTTCATTTTTAGTCAAAGTCCCGGTTTTATCAGTGCAAATAACCGTAGTTGCGCTCAAAGTTTCTACCGCAGATAAACGCCGCACCAAAGCATTTTGTTTAGCCATGCGTTTAACACCAATTGCCAATGATAAACTCACGGTAGGTAGTAAACCTTCGGGAACAAATGCCACAATAATGCCAATGGCAAAAATGAAACTTTCCTTGAGTTGCATTCCTACCAGCAACTTAGTGAGTAAAAATATCACCACACCCATACTCAAGGCAATGATGGTAATGATGTGAACTACCCTAGAAATCTCCACTTCTAAAGTGCTGGCTTCTCGCTTCACATTGGCAGTAAGATGGGCAACTTGACCAAATTCTGTATGTGTGCCTGTGGCATAGACTACCGCGAGTCCCCGACCTGCGGCTACGGTAGAACCGGCAAATACTAAGTTATTGGATTCGGAAGCGTGGATATTGTCTGCGGTAACAGGTTCGCAGATTCGGGGAACGGGTAAAGATTCCCCTGTGAGTATGGAGACATCTACATATAAAGACTGACATTCCACAATTCTGGCATCAGCGGAAATTTTATCACCTTCTTCTAACTGCATGACATCCCCGCTAACTAATTCACGGGTAGCAATTACCGATAATTTGCCATCTCGATAAACTTTGGCTTGGGAAGGGAGGATTTTTTTTAAAGCAGATAAGGCCTTTTCGGCTTGATATTCTTGCCAAAAACTAAAAATAGCATTAATCCAAATAACAGCCCAAATTGCCCAACCTAATTCTGGTGTTTGGGAAATAAAAGCTAATATTCCTGCTACCCATAAAAGCAAGGCCATAAAATGGGTTAATTGGTCGGTAAAACGCAGGATTAAAGGCCGTGTTTTGGGTTCGGGAAGTTCGTTATAACCGGATTGTTTTAATCTGATATTGGCTTCTACCTCGCTGATACCTTGGGGGGTTGTTGTTAGAGTTTTATAAACATCTATAGGTGTCAGTGTCCAAATATGAGAATTTAAAGGCATACTCTCAGCACCAATTCGGCTTTTTTTAGTCTAGTGGTGAGTCTATGCCTTTTCATCTGTCTGAAGTTTGTTTTTGGCGATTAAATATTTTAAAACTTGACAAGACGTAAAAATTGCGCTATATTTATGTTACGAGTCAAAATCTATCCGCGCATATATAGTAAGATTTTGTATTATTAATATCATTATTTTCGTCGGGGATCTAAATCCTGTTAATCCTTAAATCCTGGACATCCTGATTCTGACAATAAGAATTTTGATTCAGGTTAAAATAATTGAAGTATCACCCAGATTAATTTTTGAACTGACATCTAACATCTAAAACCATGTCTGAATCAGTACAGTATATAACTAACACTCAGGGAGATAGAGTTGGTGTATTGTTAAATTTGGAAACTTACCAACAGCTAACCCACTTATCAACAGATACAGAATTATTAATTGGTTTAAGTCTTGATGAATTGCAAGCTTTGGTAGAAACTTCTTTATCTCCTAAAAGCCAGATTCAATTAGATGAGTTATTAATGAAAAATTCTGAAAATCAATTGTCAAATGAGGAATCTGAAACTTTAGATAAATTATTGGCACAAGTTGACCAATTGAATATTCTTAAAACCAGAGCTAGATATACTTTAAACCAATTTCAAGAAAAACAAAAAGTAGCGTGAGTGTTTATATTTCCGTTGAATTACAAAAACAAATTCGTCATCGTTTTGTAGATTATTGTGGTTACTGTCATAATATCCACCGATTTAAGGATTTACAGGATGTTAATTTGAGTTTGGTATTTTTTAGGTATTCTGTGATTTACGATTTTCCGGTAATTCTATCTTCACTCTCGCACCTTCAAAATAGATCATCAAATCAATATTCAAAACATCACATTTTAAACCAAAATCCTGAAAATCCTTAAATCCTGAACATCCTGATTCTGACAATAAAAATTTTGATTCGGGTTAAAAGGATTGAAGTATCACCCAGATTAATTTTTGAACTGACAATACAAAAATCTAATTTCTCAGCAAAGCTATAAAACCGTATATTAGACGATAAAGATGCAGTAACACCTCTAGCTTTAAGATGCAATTCATCATTAGGATTTAGTAGAGCAATCCAATAACCTGTATCAGCAAATACTTTATTCATTCTTCAATTTTGGGTGAACCATATAAATAGTGATCTACATTTTTTGACAGATCCGATGGTAGCTTTTCCCATTCTGATTGAGGAATTTGGCTATGAATATCATCAAGGAAATTTAACAAAGATGTAGATGGTAAACTATCAGTAAAATCGGCAGTTTGATTTTCAGGAATTCTTTGTTTAAACCTGTTTTTAATGAACAGTAAAAAATTTAATACTTCTTCAATTAAAAAATCTGGTGCTTGAGAAATTTCTTTAATTAGTTCTTGTTTCGCTGTCATGAGTTCACCTCGTTTATTTCGTGACTTCAAGAGAATTACTTTTTTGCTGCAATTATATTTTTGATTCTGTGAGCATACCAGCTTGTTGTTTGTCTAGCAACTCACTCAAACGGCTATCCTCTTCGGCTTCCATTTGTAATTATGTCAAAGCTAAAACTTGCTGATTAGAAAGAAAGTGCTGAGACAGGTTCAAGAGTTGCTGCTTCTAGGATAACAGGTGGGATGGAAAAATGCTTATTCCTTGGTACTAAAGAATTTGCGTTTACTGGTTTAATTTGTAGTATTCATTTTTTTCTAGTTCTTGGTTCTATAACATGACGACTTACTCCAAAATATTTAGCTGCTTCTGACATATCCAGTGTTAATAAGCTAATATCTCCTAACTCTTTAACGCATTTGGTTTGAGAAGGTTCTATCCCTAAACTCTTAATTATTTCCTCTGCGACTGCTTGCGCTAAAAGTGGCGGTACAGAATTACCAATTTGTCGAAAACCATGCCATTTTGTGGGATGAAATCTAAACCAATCAGGATAGGAATGTAACCGCGCAGCTTCCCTTACAGTGATACATCTAGGAATAAAAGGATGTATGGGACGAGGAGAAGTAAATGCACCTTTATTACTGGCTGTTCCGGCTCTTAATGTATTGCATAAACCATCAGGATCAAGTTTATGAAAACGACTGATTTTTTCTATCTTACCATGGGGTGTAGAAGCAAATCTTTCCATAGATTCGGGACTATGGTTTGTTCTTAAACTTGATGTTAGTAAAGTATGATTGTATTGACGTTCATAGGAATAGTTATTTTTTTCAGTTGTCAGATTACGCAGTTTTTTAGCATAATTACTAGGGTCACCAAACTCTGCAAATACCCAATCTTGCTGAGATAGTTCTGGATAGCTTTCTATTGCAGGTAAATCTTGTAATGCTTCCCAAACCGTAGGAGCTTTTTGATTAGGAAATGTCATCTTTTCTGGATAATTGGGTAATTCTACATCTTGACGACAACCCAGTAAAAATAATCTTTCTCGATTTTGGGGAACTCCATAATTAGCCGCATTTAAAACTTGATAATCGTGATTGATTTTGTAGCCATTATTTTCAAATTTATTAATTATTTCCCCAATAAATTCTTTGTGTTTACCTACTGTTATTCCTTTCACGTTTTCCATCAAAAAAAACTTAGGTTTTAATTCTAAAACTAATCTAATAAAATGGAAAACCAAAGAGTTTCTAGGATCATCAAAAGAACGTTTTCCCATTAATGAAAAACCTTGACAGGGTGGACCACCAAAAACTACATCAATTTCTTGATTATGAATTTGAGAACTATTCCTAATTTCTTTCCCTGTGATATCTTCCACACTTTTACATAATATCGTCCAAAAGGGAAAGTTAAATTTATGAATTGCACAATGAATTGGGTCTATTTCCACAGATGCAAGGATATCAAAACCAGCTTGTTCAAAGCCTAAAGTCATTCCGCCTGCACCTGCAAATAAATCAACTGCAATTGGTCGGTTTTTTGCCATTTTAATTATTATCTACTTTTTCATTGCTAATATTTCTTTCGCCGTGCGATCGCATACTCCAAATTCTCCCAAACAATGGCGCATTTCTTGATAATCTCTTAAAGTCTTTTGTTTCTTTTCAGGATTTAATAACAATTCCATTACTGCTTGAGTAATATTCTTGGCTGTAGCGTTTTCCTGTAAGAATTCTGGGACTATTTCCCGCATGACAACTAAATTTACTGGAGAACCAAAGGGAATTGAACCTTTAAGAATACGACGCGCAATCCAAGCAGTTAGGGGATGAAGACGATAAACCACAACTTGCGGTACATTTAATAATGCTAATTCTAAATTTACAGTTCCCGATTTAGTAATTGCAAAATCAGCAGCGGCAAAAATTTCCCGTTCTTGACCTAATACTACTGTAGCCTTTAAACCATATTTTTTAATTGCTGCTGTAATTGGTTCTCTAAATGTTTCCAAAGATAGAGGAATCCAAAAATGGATATTTGGTACTTTAGATTGGATATTTTGAGCAGCTTGAAAAATAACTGGTAAGAGATATTTTAATTCTTGATGACGGGAAGCTGGTAAAAGTGCGATCGCAATTTCTGCCTCTTTAATTCCTAACTTCTCTCTGGTAACTTCTCGACTGGGAGCATTTGCCATTCTATCAATTAAAGGATGTCCTACCCAAGAAACATTTGCGCCATTTTTTTGATAGTATCGGGCTTCTTCGGGAAAAATTGCCAATAATTTATCAGTAAACCCAACAATGCGATTAGTATTCTGAAAACTCATAGACCATACCCACTCTTGAGGAGCGATATAATAGGCAACAGGCACATCAGGTAAATTTTCGCTCATGAACGTACCAATGCCCAGATTTGGCCCCATATAGTCAATTAGCACAACTAAATCCGGGGGATTTTTCTTTAAATGAGCGATCGCTTGTCGTTGTACTCTCAATGTAGGAATCACATAAGGCAAAGATTCAATCAAACCCATAGAACCAATACCGCTGGTATTACCCAAAATTGTCGCTCCAGCTTGAGCCATTTTATCCCCACCCAAAGCGATAATTTCTAACGTTAAACCCGCAGCCACAGCTTGACGCTGAAGTGCTGTAATTAATAACGAACCCTGTAAATCGCCAGAAACTTCACCAGTGCTAATAAATATCCGCATTTTTAGATTTTAGATTTGAAATTTTTACAGGAATATCCGGTAAGCGTAAAGCTCAGTGGCTTGGCTCCCTGAGATATAAGCGACTCGTGCAGTTCGACAAGCTTACTGACCACGGTTTTAACCGCATAGAGTTTCTTTTTAGCAAAGGTGGGTTAAAAAGATAAGAGAATTTATCTTTTGCGTTCTATAGTGTTATACTTTTCACAACAGGAACGGTAATCAACCTGTCTAAAAACCTAACTACCTGACGGTAATCTGTACCTTGACAATTGAAGATATGGGGTTCTATTCCATAGTTCTAGCGACTACCCTCCGAATAGGTAAAATCTTCATGGGAGCTAGACGACACAGAATTTAAACTCAATCAAATTTTGCAGTAATGCAACTACCTTCGGGCAGAGGGGAAGTTAACGCTTGGGGAGAGAACCACCTCTGGCTTAAATACCGCAAGGGGTTTAAGTTAAGTGGACTCGTTGAACCAAGAATCTCAGTGGCTAAAGCCAGTGAGAGTGTCAATTCCTTTCCTACTCCCTTCCCAAATTAAAAATATCTTTCTTCCTCATTCCTTCCTTCGCGTTCTTCGTGCCTATATCCCTCCGGGACGCTCCGCGAACGTGGTTCATTAAATCCATATTCTGCCAGTAGGAACGAAGAGAACAGACAAACCCCGCTCCTACAAATGATTCACTATTCATTATTCATCACTGACAGCTTGTTTACCTTTACCAGGAATTAAACCCCGTCGGCCTGGCATTTGAGAAAGAAGCAAGAAACGGCGAAGATGTTTTAATTCTTCTGTATTTCCTAAACTTTCCAACTCTTGCAAAGCATCCTTAAATAGGAACTCAGAACGATAGAGAAGACGGAAAGCTTTTTTCATTAATTGGAAATCACTCTTCTCCATTCCTGAACGTTTTAATCCTACCAAATTGAGCGATCGCACTTTGGCCGGATTTCCTTCCACTAACATATAAGGGGGTACATCTCTATCAATGCGTGTCATTCCCCCCACCATTGACATTTCCCCAATGTGGACAAATTGATGTACACCTAGAACGCCGCTGAGTCTAGCTCGTGATTCAATATGCACATGACCCGCTAGTGCTACAGAGTTAGCAATAATGACTGAATCTTTAATCAGGCAATTATGACCTACATGAACATAAGCCATTAAGAGATTGCCATTACCGATCACAGTTGCCTCACCTCTACCCGTAGCGCGGTTAATCGTCACGTATTCACGGATGGAATTATTATCGCCAATTTTTACCCAAGTTGGTTCTCCCACATACTTTAGATCCTGGGGCTGCATACCGATAGCTGCACCAGGGAAAATCTGATTTCCCGTGCCAATCTCACAGGGTCCCTCTAGGACGACGTGAGAGCCAATTACAGTGTCCGCACCAACTCTAACATTTGCTCCAATCACAGCATAAGCACCGACTTGAACTGTGGGGTGGAGTTCCGCATTAGTATCTATGACAGCAGTTGGATGAATAAGTGTTTTCAACATATCTTCAACTATGATTTTTTTGATTAAAGTCAGAACTATGATTCTTTTGATTTTTTTGATTAAAGTCAGAACTATGATTCTTTTGATTTTTTTGATTTTTTTGATTAAGATAATTATGGAACTTACATGATCTTAAACTATGATTCTTTTGACTTAAATAATCATCAAAATCAGATAAATCAAATAAATCATAGTTCTGACTTAAATAATCATCAAAATCAGATAAATCAAATAAATCATAGTTCTGACTTAAATCATCATCAAAATCAGATAAATCAAATAAATCATAGTTCTGACTTAAATAATCATCAAAATCAGATAAATCAAATAAATCATAGTTCTGACTTAAATAATCATCAAAATCAGATAAATCAAATAAATCATAGTTTTGACTTAAATAATCATCAAAATCAGATAAATCAAATAAATCATAGTTTTGACTTAAATAATCATCAAAATCAGATAAATCAAATAAATCATAGTTCTGACTTAAATCATCATCAAAATCAGATAAATCAAATAAATCATAGTTCTGACTTAAATCATCATCAAAATCAGATAAATCAAATAAATCATAGTTCTGACTTAAATCATCATCAAAATCAGATAAATCAAATAAATCATAGTTCTGACTTAAATCATCATCAAAATCAGATAAATCAAATAAATCATAGTTCCGACTTAAATCATCATCAAAATCAGATAAATCAAATAAATCATAGTTCTGACTTAAATCATCATCAAAATCAGATAAATCAAATAAATCATAGTTCCGACTTAAATCATCACGAAAATCAGATGAATCAAATAAATCATAGTTCCGACTTAAATCATCAAAATCAGATGAATCAAATAAATCATAGTTCCGACTTAACTAATTAAAGAAAACATGAGTTCTCCTTCAGCAGCTAGTTGTCCGTCCACTTCTGCGCGTCCGTGCATTTTCCCAAAACGACGCTGCTTTACCCACAACAGTTCCACTGTCATTACCAGTTGATCACCGGGAACAACTTGACGACGGAAACGGACTTTATCTATACCAGCAAATACAAATAGTCCTCCTTTTGAGTCCGGCATTTGCGTCATGACAACACCCCCGACTTGTGCCATTGCTTCAATAATTAACACACCGGGCATAAGCGATCGCCCTGGAAAATGCCCTTGAAATTGGGGTTCATTAAAGGTAACATTTTTAATACCCACGGCTTTTTTACCAGGTACATAATCAATAATCCGATCTACCAGTAAAAATGGATAGCGATGGGGTAATAATTCCTGAATTTCCTCAATACTAAAGGTAGTTTTAATTGTCTGTGTGTTGACATCATCTTCTAGAGATGTATTCACTTCGGGAGAATTAGTTTCAGTAATAGTAGACATTGCTGGTACTTGATGTAAATTATTAGACATTGATGTACAAATAGGCATTCTAGATCAAGCCTAAAATTTTTCCTGCTAGTTGAATGTGTAAATTATGACTAGCTTTGTACGCCAAAAAATGGGCAACAGGGAAAGTTCCCAGTAAACTTAAATCTCCGACTAGATCCAAGATTTTATGACGGACTGGTTCATTTGCAAATCGTAATGGTGGATTTAACCAACCTTGGACTCCACAAACTAGAGCATTATCCAAACTACCACCTTTGATTAGTCCCGACTTTTGCAAATATTCGATTTGATGCTGTAAACCAAAAGTCCGGGCTGGGGCTATTTCCGAAGCAAAGTCAGCAGAAGAACTATTTAAATTCGTCGTTAATAACCAACTATGCCATTGATTACCAATTGCTGCTAAATTAAAATCTATACCATAGCTAAATCGGGTTTCCGGTGCGGGTAGAGCGCAAACAAAAGCATCACCTTCATAAATCCAAATAGGTTCGGTAATAAGTAAAGGTACTGTTGAATTATTAGACGTTTGGGAGACTAAACCGACTTCAGCAATCCTTTCACACCAAATTTGAGCCGAACCATCTAAAAGCGGTACTTCTGGTCCATCAATTTCAATTCTGGCGTTATCCACTCCCATAGCTGCCAAAGCCGCCAATAAATGCTCTACAGTGCGAACACAGACTTCACCCTTACCCAGTTGAGTAGAAAGTACAGTTTGACTCACAGCCGTAACTTGGGCGGGAATAATCGGTGAATTTGGTAAATCAACCCGCACAAAAAAGCGGTCATTTCCTGGTAGTGCAGGTAATATTCGCACTTGAGTCGTGACACCACTATGCAAACCCACACCATTCTGAGTAATTTCCCCAGCTAAAGTATGTTGTTGCATTGCCTAACAATCCAAATATTATAGTTAATATTGCTCATATCCCGTCTTGAGTAGAAACCCTGATGAATCTTGTCTGAAAAATAGTTTAAAGCAAAGAAGTCAGATTGCCACTGACCAATGACCAATGACCAATGACCAATGACCAATGACTAATGACCAATGACCAATGACCAATGACTAATGACCAACTTAAAATCTTTCCCCAATCCCAAAATTGATCCGACTATCACCTTCATCAGTGATACCGTAATCTATGCGAATTGGTCCAAGTGGAGATTGTACCCGCAGACCTAAACCATAGCCATAGCCATTACCACTTTTATTTAATAATTGTGCAGCTTGGGTACTACTTCCCAAGTCACTACCATAATCAAAAAATAGTGCGCCACTGACAACCGAGAAAACAGGAAAGCGATATTCAACAGCAGCTTGGATATACTTACTACCAGTACCCAACCTACCTTCATCATAACCCCGAACTGAATTGCTACCACCCAAAGTAAAGGCTTCATAGGGAGGTACATCGCCAAAGATTGTCCCTCCTTGCAGGTTAAATGCTAAAGTTTGGGGTTTTTTGCTGAAATTAATCAATTTTATCGGTAGATAGCGACTATAGTTCCCCCGTAACCTAGTCATAAAAATACTACCTGTGCCTATAGGTACAGATTGATCAACTCCAAAGCTGAGGTAAGAACCATTTGTGGGTTGTAGGGAATTATTGCGGAGATCTCTTTGTGCGCCCAGCTTCAATAGTAATAAATCGTCTTCTCCCGAAGGAGAAAGAGTGAGAGGAATTTTATTACTGATAATATTCCCATTGCCATCAAATATTGCCCCCTCCTTTCTCAGATTACCGTCAGCATCACGACCGGATACCCGTTGATACTGTAGTCCAGCGGAAGCAACCCACTCGGAATTTTTGAAAGGATTGGCAGAAAGGGGACGGGTAAAAGTCACACCACCACCTAACCGGGTAACGCGGGGGCGATCTTGCTGACTTGTGTCCGTAATATTATTAGGATCAAAGGTGTCAATACTCTTGTCTTTACCTTCAAAAATCAAGGAAACAGAACGACGACGGAAAATGTTAGTTGTATATGAAGTCCGGTAAGGATCACCAGCAATCCAAGGATCAGTAAAGCGCAGATCAAATAGTAGTTCTCGTTCTCCTAACTGTACTTCTGTCCCCAATTTTTGGTTTCTTCCTCCCAGATTTTGCTGCTGATAGCTGATAGTTCCAAATAAACCACTGGCAGAACTAATCCCTGCCCCAGCGGCAATAGAACCACTACTCCGCTCAGTTATATTGACTATCACATTTACCTTGCTAGGGTCACTACCAGGCGCAAGGGATATCGGTTCGTTATCTGGCGGTTCAAAAAGCCCCAATCCATATACTCGTGCTAGATCTCTCTGCACTGTATTGCGGTTGAATACTGTTCCTGATTTTAATTCCAATTCCCGCGTAATAATATAATCCTTTGTCCGTCCGCGAATCGGGTTGCCTTTCTCGTCTACCGTCTCACCATCTTTATTACGGAATTGGACTTTAACGTTTTCGACAACCCCTTCTGCTACTTGTAGGGTGACAACGCCATTTTCGGAAACTTTAGGCGCTCCAATTAAGTTTGCCAGCACATAACCTTGGTCTTGATAACGTTTAGTTAATTGCTTGATTCCCTCATTTAATTCCCGCAAGTTGAGAATTTTACCATATTGACTACTAAATATTTCGTTGGCTGTGGCAGCAGGAAGTACAGAAGCTACACCCGTACCAGGATTGGCTTCTAATTCTACTTTAGAGAGAATGGGATTGGGGACAACCACAAAACTGACCCGAACACCAAGAGGGGTATCTTCGGGAAATGCTTGGACGTTGGAGAAAAACCCAGTTTTAAAAATCGCACTGATATCTTCTTGGAGTTGAGAACGGGTTGTTGTTTGTCCGGCTTGGGTGCGAATTACTTTATAAACTTCGGTTTCGAGTTCAGGAGAAACTTGTCCTGTTTCCGTTTTGATAACTACCTCGGATACCAAAACGCGGGCTTCAGTTGTTTCTGGATTGGGGGATGGTGTGGGTGTTGTTGTTGAAGGATTTGGGTTTTTTTGACCAGATTCAGCGGCAGGAGGTTGAGTAGTCTCTGCTGGGGGAACTGGTGTCTTTTGGGGAACTATTGTTCTTTTGGGGACAACAGGACGCTTATTGACTGTTGTTGGCGCTGCTGTTGAAGGATTTGGTTTTTCTGGGCTAGATTCAGCCGCGGGAATTTGGGCTGTAGTAGGAACTATTGTGGAGTTTGGCACAACCACAGATCCCTGATCTCGTGCTGCCGAATTAAGCGTTAAAACTTTAACAAGAGGAGAAAATTGATTAGATTCTCTTGCTCCCACTATTGGTGCTACTAGGGAATGAGATGCCAGATTTTCAGTAGCATCGCTTTTGACAAAATTCTGTTTTTCTGGCTGGTTTGTTTCTTCTGTCAAAACTACTGTTGTCTGGGGTTGACTATCAGCAGTTTGGGCATTTGCTTGGATAGAAATGGCTAAAGGGACTGTCATGGCTACCATGGCCACTAATCCAGGTGTTAAATGTTTTTTAATCATATTGCTCTTGACTACCACACACCATTATTCGTTAGTTATTGGAAAAATACTTACTCAATTTTGTCGCTTTCTACTACTTTTAATACTCGATGTAAAACCTCCTGATAGGCATTTTCTACGTTTCCTAAGTCACGACGAAAACGGTCTTTATCCATAATTCGACGGTTAGTATCAGTTTCTGCTATGTCCCATAAACGACAGGTATCGGGACTAATTTCGTCAGCTAAAAGCACTTGTTGTTGTGAGTCCACGCCAAATTCAAGTTTAAAGTCCACTAAGGTAATTTGGCATTTTTCCCAAAACTGCTGGAGAAATTTGTTGATTTCCAATGCAAGATGAGTAATTTGATCAACTTGTTCCGGTGTGGCTAATTCCATGAGAAATAAGCGATCGCTTGTCAGGAGAGGATCACCTAAATGATCATTTTTGTAATAGAATTCCACCAAAGGCCGTGATAACACAGTGCCTAATGTTAACCCAGTTTGCTGACATAGGCTACCAGCAGCAATATTTCTCACCACCACTTCTAAGGGGATAATTTTTACAGCTTTGACTCGCATCAGATTGGGGGCTGGACTATCAATAAAATGAGTTTTAATCCCCTGGATTGCCAATTGTTGGAACAGTTGACTAGATATACTACAGTTAATCATGCCTTTATTGGCAATGCTGCCCCGTTTTTGAGCATTAAAGGCTGTAGCATCATCTTTAAAATCAGCCAACAAAACCTCTGGATCATCTGTTGCGTAAAGAATTTTAGCTTTGCCTTCGTAGAGTTTAGAATTAACAGACATGGTAGTAGATAATGTTTTCGGGAATGAACTGGTTAAATCTGAAAGTTTTAGGGAACACCAAAAAATAAATTACCCAATTTTGTGGGATGGGCATCTTGCCCGTCCTTGATGATTAGGGGACTTTTCGGCCCGCACTAAGAAATTTTTGGGTATTTTTTTAATTGGAAGTCCCTTACTATTTTATTCAATTGTGGTTATTCAGTCAGATCACATCACTGCATAATACGCAACAATCAAGACTAGACTACCTTTTTTTGTAAACGGATCATAAATTAAGTCTAGGATTACCAAACTAACTCTATTTTTTTACACAATTATGACCCATCCTTTTCTCAAACACCTATATAGTCCAGAACGTCCCGTAATTGTCTTTGATGGGGCAATGGGTACAAACCTGCAAACCCAAAACCTCACCGCTGAAGACTTTGGAGGCGCACAATATGAAGGTTGTAACGAGTATCTAGTCCATACTAAACCCGAAGCCGTCGCCAAAGTTCACCGTGATTTTCTCGCTGCTGGCGCTGATGTCATTGAAACTGATACCTTTGGCTCTATGTCCATAGTTCTCGCAGAATACGACCTCGCAGACCAAGCTTACTATCTCACGAAGAAAGCCGCCGAACTTGCCAAAAGTGTGGCTGCGGAATTTTCCACCCCGGAAAAACCCCGATTTGTGGCTGGTTCCATTGGACCTACTACCAAACTCCCCACCTTGGGACATATTGATTTTGACACCATGAAAGCCTCTTTTGCTGAACAAGCAGAAGCCTTATTTGATGGTGGCGTGGATCTATTCCTTGTGGAAACTTGCCAAGATGTACTGCAAATTAAAGCTGCTTTAAATGGAATTGAGGAAGTTTTTGCCAAAAAAGGGGAACGAAGAGCCTTAATGGTCTCTGTAACTATGGAAAGCATGGGAACAATGCTGGTAGGCACAGAAATCAACGCTGTAGTTACCATCCTCGAATCTTACCCCATTGATATTCTCGGCTTAAATTGCGCCACTGGTCCCGACTTGATGAAACCACATATCAAGTATTTATCAGAACATTGCCCATTTGTAGTTTCCTGTATTCCCAATGCGGGTTTACCGGAAAATGTTGGCGGTCAAGCACATTACAAACTAACGCCTGTAGAATTACGCATGGCGTTAATGCACTTTATCGAAGATTTAGGTGTCCAAGTGATTGGGGGTTGCTGTGGGACACGACCAGCACATATTCAACAATTGGCGGAAATGGCCAAGGACTTAAAACCGAAAGTTAGACAGCCAAGTTTAGAACCGTCAGCCGCATCAATTTATACTACTCAACCTTACGATCAAGAAAATTCTTTCTTAATTATTGGTGAACGTCTTAACGCCAGTGGTTCTAAAAAATGCCGTGATTTACTCAACGACGAAGATTGGGATGGTTTAGTCTCAATGGCGCGGAGTCAGGTAAAAGAAGGCGCGCATATCCTTGATATTAACGTTGATTATGTGGGACGTGACGGCGTGCGGGATATGCACGAATTAGTTTCCCGCGTTGTTAATAATATCACTTTACCTTTGATGCTCGATTCCACCGAATGGGAAAAAATGGAAGCGGGTTTAAAGGTAGCTGGTGGTAAGTGTTTACTCAATTCTACCAACTATGAAGATGGCGAAGACCGATTTTTAAAAGTCCTAGAATTAGCTAAAAAATACGGTGCTGGTGTCATTATTGGGACAATTGACGAAGATGGTATGGCGCGGACAGCAGAGAAAAAGTTTCAAATTGCCCAACGTGCTTACCGTCAAGCTGTGGAATATGGCATTGCTCCCACAGAAATATTTTTTGATACTTTAGCTCTACCTATTTCTACGGGAATTGAAGAAGATCGAGAAAATGGTAAAGCTACCATTGAATCAATTCGGCGCATTCGTCAAGAATTACCTGGATCTCATGTCATGTTGGGCGTTTCCAATATCTCCTTTGGCTTAAATCCAGCCTCGCGGATGGTTCTCAACTCCATGTTTTTGCATGAAGCCATGAACGCGGGCATGGATGCAGCAATTGTCAGCGCGAGTAAAATTTTACCACTGGCTAAGATTGAACCGCAACATCAAGAAGTTTGTCGGCAATTAATTTATGATGAACGTAAATTTGATGGTAATGTCTGCATTTATGATCCTTTGGGAGAACTGACCACAATTTTTGCCGGAGTCAAAACTAAACGAAATACGGGAATTGATGAAAATTTACCAATTGAAGAACGTTTGAAACGGCATATTATTGACGGTGAACGCATTGGTTTGGAAACCCAATTGACCAATGCCTTAGAACAATATCCTCCTTTACAAATCATCAATACTTTCTTGTTAGATGGGATGAAAGTTGTGGGTGAATTGTTTGGTTCTGGACAAATGCAATTACCTTTTGTATTACAATCTGCCGAAACCATGAAAGCTGCGGTTGCTTATTTAGAACCGTTCATGGAAAAGTCGGAATCTGGGAATAATGCGAAAGGAACTTTTGTAATTGCGACGGTAAAAGGTGATGTTCATGATATTGGGAAAAACCTGGTAGATATCATTTTATCTAACAATGGTTATAAGGTGATTAACCTGGGAATTAAGCAATCTGTAGAAAACATCATTCAAGCTTACGAACAGTATCAACCTGATTGTATTGCCATGAGTGGTTTGTTAGTAAAATCTACCGCTTTCATGAAGGAGAATTTACAGACTTTTAATGAAAAGGGAATTTCTGTTCCTGTGATTTTAGGTGGTGCAGCTTTAACTCCTAAGTTTGTGAATCAAGATTGCCAAAATGCTTACAAAGGTAAGGTTATTTATGGCAAAGATGCGTTTTCTGATTTGCATTTTATGGATAAGTTAATGCCTGCAAAAACAGCAGGTAATTGGGAAGATTCAACGGGATTTTTGGATGAAGTTGCAGAATCAACTAATGGACATCAAGAAACAGTAGATAATACTGTTAAAGATAAAACACCTGTTGAACCAAAAGAAAAAGATACTCGGCGTTCTGAAGCGGTAGCGGTAGATATTGAACGTCCAAATCCACCTTTTTGGGGAACGCAGTTTTTACAACCTGATGATATTTCTTTGGAGGAATTATTCTGGTATTTAGATTTGCAAGCCTTGGTAGCTGGACAATGGCAATTCCGCAAACCAAAGGAACAATCTAAGGAGGAATATCAGGAGTTTTTAGGTGAGAAGGTTTATCCAGTTTTAGAAGAATGGAAACAGCGCATTATTGAGGAGAATTTATTACATCCTCAAGTAATTTATGGCTATTTCCCTTGTCAATCTGAGGGAAATAATCTACATATATATGATGTAGAAAGTCAATTAAAACAGGTTGCTAGTTTTGAGTTTCCCCGTCAGAAGTCTTTTAAGAGATTATGTATTGCAGATTTCTTTTCACCAAAGCAGTCGGGAATTACTGATGTTTTTCCTATGCAAGCAGTGACTGTGGGGGAAATTGCCACAGAGTTTGGACAAAAGCTATTTGCCGATAATAAATACACTGACTATCTGTATTTTCATGGTATGGCTGTACAGGTAGCGGAGGCTTTGGCGGAATGGACTCACGCTAGAATCCGCCGGGAGTTAGGTTTTGGTGATTCTGAACCGGATAATATTCGGGATATGTTGGCGCAGCGTTATCAAGGTTCTCGGTATAGTTTCGGCTATCCTGCTTGTCCGAATATCCAAGATCAGTTTAAGCAGTTGCAGTTGTTGGGGGTTGATAGGATGAAGATGCACATGGATGAAAGTGAGCAATTGTATCCTGAACAGTCTACAACGGCGATTATTACTTATCACCCTGCGGCTAAGTATTTCACGGCTTAATGTTTTATCCCCCTTCGTTTTGTGATGGAGGGGGATAAATTTTAATTTAATTCTGCAAAGTGTCAATAATTAATTGTTTTTTGTAGCGTAGTTATGCCAAAATTTACATAAATGCTTCTGTATCATTATGATTGGGCAAACATTACGACGGCGTTACAAAATTACCAAGGAGTTAGGAAAAGGGGGTTTTGGCAAAACCTATTTAGCTGAATACCCGGTTGATCTGCCTGTTACTCCGCAATATAACTGTGTTATTAAAGAACTTATCAAACTTCCGACACCAGAAATCAATACAGAAGAAAGATTTAAAAAGGAAGCAGCAATCTTATTCAAGTTGGGAAAAAACCATTCCCAAATTCCTGAACTCTACGACTTTTTTGAGGAAAATAGAAAATTTTATCTTGTTCAAGAATACATTGATGGACATGACTTGAGTAATGAAATAACTTCAGGTCAACAATGTAGTGAGGCTGAGGTAATTCACCTTTTAGAAGAAATTTTGGAGGTGCTAAGTTTTGTCCATGAACAAAATGTTATTCATCGGGATATCAAGCCATTAAATTTAATGCGCCGTTATTCTGATAATAAAATTGTTTTAATTGACTTTGGAATAGTTAAAGAAATCAGCACTTTGGAAGTAAATGCTCAAGGAAAAATAAGCAGCACTATTCCAATTGGTACTAACGGTTATATGCCAAATGAACAGTCTAATGGACATCCTAAATTATGCAGTGATATTTATGCTCTGGGGATGACAGCAATTCAAGCAATAACTGGAATATCACCTCACGAATTACGAAGAGATTCCAACACACTAGATATTATTTGGAGAGAAAAAGCTCAAATAAGTGAACCACTGGCAGATATTCTCACCAAGATGGTCAGATATCATTACAAGGATAGATATACAGATGCTCATGAAGTATTGCAAGCTTTAAAGCAAGCTGGTTTACCGTCAGAATCTCTTATTACTTCACTACATCCTATCAAGATTGGTGATAAGTATGGCTATATAGACCAGACAGGACGGGTAGTTATTCAACCCCAATTTGATAGTGCTGACGATTTTTCTGAAGGTATGGCAGTAATCAGGATTGGTAAAAAGTATGGTTATGTTGATACAATGGGAGAGTTGTTAATACCGCCTCAATTTGATTTTACTTTGGACTTTTCCGAAGGTTTAGCAATGGTAAATATAGATAATAAATATGGCTATATTAGCAAAAATGGACAATTAATTATACCACCTCAATTTGATGATGCTTCAGACTTTTACGAAGGTTTAACAATGGTAGAGATAGACAATAAATATGGCTATATTGGCAAAAATGGACAGTTTGTTATCCCACCTCAATTTGATGATGCTTGGGACTTTTGTGAAAGTCTAGCAAGGATAAAAATAGATAATAAATATGGCTATATTGGTAAAAGTGGACAGTTCGTTATCCCACCTCAATTTGATGATGCTTGCAGCTTTTACGAAGGTTTAGCAAGGATAAAAATAGATAATAAATATGGCTATATTGGTAAAAGTGGACAGTTCATTATTCTACCTCAATTTGATATCGCTTGGGACTTTTCTGAAGGTTTAGCAATGGTAAGGATAGATAATAAATATGGCTATATTGGCAGAAATGGACAATTAATTATACCACCTCAATTTGATATTGCTTGGGACTTTTCCGAAGGTTTAGCAATGGTAAGGATAGATAATAAACATGGCTATATTAGCAAAAATGGACAATTAATTATACCACCTCAATTTGATAATGGTGATAATTTTTCTGAAGGTCTAGCACGAGTTAAGATTGGTGAACAAGAACGCTATATAGACAAAAAGGGAAGATTTATTTATTAGGCAAGAATCATATTTTATCAGCCGTAATTGTCGAACAATTTCTAGGGGAAAGTTTTCATCAGCATACAGTTTGACCATTAATCATAGTCTGGTATGAGTCCGAGTTAAATCTTGTAATGCGTCAGTTGGAACGACGTATGGGTGGGATTAGTCAAGATTTACAGGTAAAAATTAATAAGTTATCTGTGGAAGATTTGGAGAATTTAGGTTTAGCGTTGTTAGATTTTACCAGTAAAGCTGATTTGGTTACTTGGTTGAATAATCAAGTTATTTTTGAGGGTTAAATATTAATGATTAAGGACTCGCCTGACAAGTGTAGGTTTTTTAGAATTGGTTTTTATGCTGGACTTGGAAGACAAGGAAGGAAAGTAGACAAGGGAGTTTGAAGAGAAAGAACCGGAAAATTCTGCCCGATATGTTCCCTGTGGGAGTAATCATCACTTATTACCAATTAGCCAACGTTTTGGATAATTAATCAGTTTTAATTCTTCTTTGTTTTTCTTTCTTGTCCACTTTCCCTCCTTGTCTGCCAAGTCTAGCTCTATTATAAATCTCAATGTATATTCAAAACGGCTTAATTATTTGATTTAAGTGGGTAGGGGTAAAGCAAGAGCTTCATTGGTGTCAACTTAACGTAAAATCCAACTGGGAATGAATTCCCAGTCTCATAGCAAAAGTCGTCTCAAGACGACTCAATAACTAGTAGTCTGTCAAGAACTAATTGACGGGTTCATTCGTTGCCATTTTGATTCTTCCTTCTTCCTTCTTCCTTCTTCCTTCTTCCTTCGTGTCCTTCGTGCCTTCGTGGTTCGTTTCTTATCCGTCAAAATTTATTTGACAGACTACTAGGATAATCTTGTATTATTTCTGCTGTTTGCTGATAAAACTCTGTAGACCTTTATCTATTAACGCTTTTCCTTTCTTTCAGCAAACTATAAATAAGTAAAACTTATCATAAATCGAAAATGGTTTGTAAATTTATAACTTTTACAAATTCCTCTTTATATTTTCTTAATAATTAATTGAGAATTATTTTTATTAACTAACGATCTTGCAATACTTTCAGCGATTTGCTATAATTTTCTCAAAATTCATAATTGGATTATTATATGCATTTTGCGATTTTACTCAAATAAGAATTAGCAGAAGTCTTTATTCATAGCTATTTCAGGAATATTAACGGAAAAATAATACAAAACTTAATCAATTAATAATGACTTACTCAAACTATTTTGGGGAAAATTGGATGATGTTTTTTGATAGCTAGAAAATTATCTATTGACAATTGAGATATTTTATGGTAATAGGAAATTTCTACAATTTGTACACAGTTTGGATGATTGCGCTAAAAAGTATCGCAGTTTTAACACAAATATGCGGGTAGGGGTTTAGCACTGGTAAAACCCTACGAATGTCTAACTGAACGCCTAAAAATATTTTTTTCCTAAAAATTATAACATTAGCGAAATTCATGCTATATTTATTAAACCTAGTAGTGTGTGTACATAATTAATAGTCTTTTTTGGAATTACTGTGGCGAATACAAAATCTGCTCTTAAACGCGCTCAAATCGGAGAACGAAACCGACTGCGTAACAAAGCGTATAAATCAGCCGTAAAAACGCTGATGAAGAAATACTTTAGTTCTGTGGAAGCTTGTGCTGCTAATCCGACAGCCGAACTCAAACAAGAAGTGGAAACGAGAATGTCTGAAGCTTACAGCAAAATTGATAAAGCTGTAAAAACTGGCGTACTTCATCCCAACAATGGGGCGAGAAAAAAGTCAAGATTGGCTCATAAACAGAAAACCCTTACAGCTTAGTCAATAGTCAGTGGTTTGTTTCCTACTTACCATTGACAACTGACAAATGACCAGCCATGCAACTCATAGATACCCACGTACATATTAACTTTGACATTTTCCAGCCAGATTTGGCCGCAGTGCGTTCTCGCTGGCAAGAAGCAGGAGTAGTGCGATTAGTTCATTCCTGTGTTCACCCGCAAGAATTTGCGAGTATTAGCCAAATAGCACAGCAGTTCCCTGAACTTAGCTTTGCTGTAGGACTGCATCCATTAGATGCTCATAAGTGGGATGACCAAACAGCGGGTCTAATCAAGTCTTTGGCCAGTTCCAATTCCCAAGTAGTAGCTATTGGGGAAATGGGGTTGGATTTTTACAAAGCAGATAATTATGAACATCAGCATCAGGTATTTGCATCACAATTAGCGATCGCTTGTGAACTGAATTTACCAGTGATTATTCATTGTCGTGATGCTGCACCCGATCTGAGAGATGTCTTGCAAAAATGGCGGAATTTGCATGGAGAAAGGGTACGGGGTGTCATGCACTGCTGGACAGGGACACCAGAAGAAACCCAATGGTTTCTAGATTTAGGTTTCTATATTAGCTTTAGCGGCATAGTGACATTTAAAAATGCTCAAACTATTCAAGCTTCAGCCTTAATGGTAGATAGCGATCGCTTACTTATAGAAACAGATTGTCCATTTCTGTCACCTGTTCCTAAACGTGGTGAAAAACGCAATGAGCCTGCTTATGTTCGCTATGTAGCGGCAGCACTAGCACAGCTACGAGGAGAAACAATAGAGGAAATTGCCCAGAAAACCACCCAAAATGCCTGTAGATTATTCAGTCTATCATTATAACGATTATCAAATCTTTACCATTAGCGCTGATTTAACTCATAAGATCCTTTTGGAGGATAAAAATGTGCTAGAATTAATCACTCCAAAACATTTAGGTCAAGCCATAATAGTAAAGGAAAGATAATAACTCCTAAAACTCAATTTGTGCTGTTATCAACATGATATTAGCCGGCTTGGGAATTTGTGGTTTTAGCTGGTTTGCACAAATCGAAGCGACCCAAATCTAAAATCCAAAATTGTCTACCCATCCTCTTAAATCTCTACAAACGGATGCTCTCAATAGATAACCAGCAGTGGCCACCTCGGTTGACTAGAAAAAACCACCAAAGCCAGAAAACAGCAATCCTTTCGTATATCAAACAATAAAGAAAATCGTTAAAAGTAATTGTCTGATCTAGACAATCATAGCAATATCCAATCCATAGTTGCCGCTCAAACGCAACGTTGTGGCAATTATTTCCTCCTCTGGGATCATTCTAAAACGTACTAATACGGATTAGATGTGAACCAGACCACCCACAAGCGTCGTCAAAGGGTAAACGTTATTTAAGTCATGACACCTTGGGATTCGCTAGTTCCATGATCTGTCGGTACTGATTAAACATTCCGAAAGGAAAGTGTCTTTACCTTAACAAGCTTAGATAACTAGGTTGAAGCAAACTTTACTTAGAAATAAGGACTGGTCAAACCGACCGCAAACGTTAATAGCAGGAAAATATTCCCTAATATTGACTACGAAACACTACATTATTCTGGGATTAGGACTTATGGCGGAATCCCCAGTTTTGGGATCTTGCAGTCAGGAACAAGTATTAGGTAGAAAATGTGAGGTGTGAGGGATGAAGAAGTGTGAAGTAGAAAGAAATTTTATGGCTAACGCTACTAAAGAGCTATCAGTCAGAAACCTAGCAATAGACTATTGAGCAGATAGACTTCATTCTCTATGAATCTATATTTTAGCACAAAGCCTTCATGGCAGACTCTTATGCTTCGGCTTCCTTAAAAGTTTAACCAGGTTGATAAAGGTAAAGGCATGACTAACGACGATAAATACATGGAATCCGCCTTTCTATTACCCGACTTGATTGAAATTCAGCGTTCTAGCTTTCGCTGGTTTCTAGAAGAAGGGCTAGTAGAAGAACTGAACTCCTTTAGTCCAATTACAGACTACACTGGCAAACTAGAACTGCACTTTTTGGGCAATAATTATAAACTCAAAGAACCTAAATACAGCGTTGAAGAATCCAAGCGGAGAGACAGCACTTATGCAGTGCAAATGTATGTCCCTACCCGTCTGCTGAACAAAGAAACAGGAGACATCAAAGAACAAGAAGTATTTATTGGTGATTTGCCCTTGATGACAGATCGAGGCACATTTATTATCAATGGAGCCGAGCGCGTCATTGTTAATCAAATCGTGCGATCGCCAGGAGTTTACTATAAATCAGAAATTGATAAAAACGGCAGACGGACCTATTCCGCCAGTTTAATTCCCAACCGGGGTGCATGGCTCAAATTTGAAACAGATCGTAATGACCTAGTTTGGGTACGGATAGATAAAACCCGTAAACTGTCAGCACAGGTACTGCTGAAAGCCCTGGGTTTATCAGATAACGAAATCTTTGATGCCCTGCGCCATCCAGAATACTTCCAAAAAACCATAGAAAAAGAAGGGCAATTTTCCGAAGAAGAAGCCCTGATGGAATTATATCGGAAACTTCGTCCAGGTGAACCGCCTACAGTCTTAGGTGGACAACAGCTTTTAGACTCTCGCTTCTTCGATCCTAAACGCTATGACCTCGGAAAAGTTGGTCGTTATAAACTCAACAAAAAACTTCGCCTATCAGCCCCCGACACCATGCGTGTCCTTACCCCTGGGGACATTCTAGCCGCCGTTGATTACCTGATTAATCTAGAATACGACATCGGCAGTATAGATGACATTGACCACCTCGGAAATCGCCGAGTCAGAAGCGTTGGGGAATTACTGCAAAACCAAGTCAGAGTAGGTTTAAATCGGTTAGAAAGAATTATTCGAGAACGGATGACAGTATCCGATGCTGAATCTCTTACCCCCGCATCCCTAGTCAACCCCAAACCCTTAGTAGCAGCTATCAAAGAATTCTTTGGTTCTAGCCAACTAAGTCAGTTCATGGATCAAACCAACCCCTTAGCGGAATTGACCCATAAACGTCGCCTCAGTGCCTTGGGACCAGGCGGTTTAACCAGAGAAAGAGCCGGTTTTGCAGTTAGAGATATTCACCCCAGCCACTACGGACGGATATGTCCCATTGAAACACCAGAAGGACCAAACGCCGGACTAATTGGTTCATTAGCTACCCATGCCCGCGTTAACCTCTACGGTTTTCTAGAAACACCCTTTAGAGCAGTAGAAAACGGCAAAGTCTTATTCAATGTTGCTCCCGTCTACATGACAGCAGACGAAGAAGACGACCTGCGAACAGCAACCGGTGACGTTCCCCTAGATGAAAACGGTTACATCAAAGGACCATCAGTTCCAGTTCGCTATCGCCAAGACTGGACAACCACCAACCCCGAACAGGTGGATTATGTGGCAGTTTCCCCAGTGCAAATTATCTCAGTTGCCACCAGCATGATTCCTTTCTTGGAACATGATGACGCTAACCGAGCGCTCATGGGTTCTAATATGCAACGCCAAGCCGTACCACTGTTAAAACCAGAACGCCCCTTAGTGGGAACAGGTTTAGAAGCCCAAGCCGCGAGAGACTCCGGGATGGTGATAGTTTCCCGGACTGATGGCGACGTAATATATGTTGATGCCACAGAAATTCGTGTCCGCGCCAGTGGTCAGTTGTCTGCCGCCAGTGGTAGCCAACCCATTGAGAAAGGACAAGAACTTAAATATAAACTTTCCAAATACCAGCGTTCTAACCAAGATACCTGCTTAAACCAAAAACCATTGGTGAGAATTGGCGAAAAAGTCGTCGCTGGTCAAGTATTAGCAGATGGTTCTTCCACAGAAGGCGGAGAACTGGCATTAGGACAAAATATAGTTGTCGCCTATATGCCTTGGGAGGGTTACAACTACGAGGACGCAATTCTCATCTCCGAGCGCCTGGTACAGGAAGATGTCTATACCTCTATCCACATCGAAAAATACGAAATCGAAGCCAGACAAACCAAACTCGGACCGGAAGAAATCACCAGAGAAATTCCCAACGTCGGGGAAGATGCCCTCAGACAACTGGACGAGCAAGGCATTATCCGCATTGGGGCTTGGGTAGATGCTGGGGATATTCTCGTTGGTAAAGTCACCCCCAAAGGTGAATCAGACCAACCCCCAGAAGAAAAACTGCTCAGAGCCATCTTTGGTGAAAAAGCCCGCGATGTCCGTGACAACTCCCTCCGCGTCCCCAATGGTGAAAAAGGCCGGGTAGTTGATGTCAGACTATTTACCCGCGAACAAGGTGATGAACTGCCACCAGGGGCAAATATGGTCGTCCGGGTTTATGTCGCCCAAAAACGCAAAATCCAAGTTGGCGACAAAATGGCAGGAAGACACGGCAACAAAGGGATTATTTCCCGCATCCTGCCAGCGGAAGATATGCCCTATTTGGCGGATGGTTCACCAGTAGATATAGTTCTCAATCCCTTGGGTGTACCCAGCCGGATGAACGTCGGTCAGGTATTTGAATGTTTACTGGGTTGGGCAGGTCATAACCTAGGAGTCAGGTTTAAAATTACTCCCTTCGATGAAATGTATGGGGAAGAAACTTCCCGTCGCCTAGTTCACGGCAAACTCCAAGAAGCTAGAGACGAAACCAGCAAAGATTGGATATATAACCCCGACAATGCTGGCAAAATCATGGTCTATGATGGTCGCACAGGCGAACCATTTGACCGGGCCATTACCGTCGGTGTCGCCTATATGCTCAAGCTGGTGCATTTAGTTGATGACAAAATTCACGCCCGTTCCACAGGACCATACTCCCTGGTAACTCAACAACCTTTGGGTGGTAAGGCTCAACAAGGTGGACAAAGATTTGGAGAAATGGAAGTTTGGGCATTGGAGGCTTTTGGAGCAGCCTATACCTTGCAGGAACTGTTAACAGTCAAATCCGATGATATGCAAGGGCGGAATGAAGCTCTCAACGCCATCGTTAAGGGTAAAGCTATTCCTCGCCCTGGTACACCCGAATCCTTCAAGGTGTTGATGCGAGAATTGCAATCCTTGGGCTTAGATATTGCCGTCCACAAGGTGGAAACCCAAGCAGATGGTAGTTCTTTGGATGTGGAAGTAGACCTAATGGCAGACCAAGCCGCTCGTCGCACTCCGTCTAGACCAACCTACGAGTCACTCTCCCGTGAGTCCTTGGAAGGGGAAGAGTGACTCCACAAGAGGGGCAACCACTCCACAAGAGGGGCAACCACAGGGGGATTGCCCCTACGGTGACTCCACAAGAGGGGCAACCACAGGGGGATTGCCCCTACGGTGACTCCACAAGAGGGGCAACCACAGGGGGATTGCCCCTACGGTGACTCCACAAGAGGGGCAACCACAGGGGGATTGCCCCTACGGTGACTCCACAAGAGGGGCAACCACAGGGGGATTGCCCCTACTACTTATTTAATTTTTAATTCTCATGAGATCTCCCCAAAATAATCAATTTGACTACGTAAAAATTGGTATAGCTTCCCCAGAACGCATCCGCCAATGGGGTGAACGTACCTTGCCTAATGGACAACTTGTAGGTGAAGTTACCAAGCCGGAAACTATCAATTATCGGACGCTGAAGCCAGAAATGGATGGTTTGTTCTGCGAGCGCATCTTTGGACCAGCTAAAGATTGGGAATGTCATTGCGGTAAATACAAACGAGTTCGCCATAGAGGTATAGTTTGCGAGCGCTGTGGAGTTGAAGTTACGGAATCCCGTGTCCGTCGTCACCGCATGGGCTTTATTAAACTAGCTGCCCCAGTGGCCCACGTCTGGTATCTCAAAGGGATTCCTAGCTATATTGCCATTCTCCTCGATATGCCTCTGCGAGATGTAGAGCAAATTGTCTATTTCAATTCCTACTGTGTTTTAGCACCTGGTAACGCCGATACCTTGAGTTATAAACAACTCCTGAGCGAAGATCAGTGGCTAGAAATCGAAGACGCTATCTATAGTGAAGATTCTTTGCTGGAGGGTGTGGAAGTTGGTATTGGTGCAGAAGCTTTGTTGCGGCTGTTGGCAGATATTAAATTAGAGCAAGAAGCGGAAACCCTGCGAGAAGAAATCGAAAAAGCTAAGGGACAAAAACGCGCCAAATTAATTAAACGCCTGCGGGTAATTGATAACTTCATCGCCACCGGTTCTAAACCAGAATGGATGGTAATGGAAATTATCCCCGTCATTCCTCCCGACTTGCGCCCTATGGTGCAGTTAGATGGGGGGAGATTTGCTACAAGCGATTTAAACGATTTGTATCGCCGGGTAATTAACCGTAACAACCGTTTAGGCAGACTTCAGGAAATTCTCGCCCCAGAAATCATTGTCCGTAACGAAAAACGGATGCTGCAAGAAGCGGTAGATGCCTTGATAGATAATGGTCGTCGCGGACGGACAGTAGTCGGGGCAAATAACCGCCCCCTCAAATCTCTGTCGGATATTATCGAGGGTAAACAAGGACGCTTCCGGCAAAACCTATTGGGGAAACGGGTTGACTATTCAGGACGTTCCGTCATTGTCGTCGGTCCAAATCTGAAAATCCACCAATGCGGACTACCTAGAGAAATGGCCATAGAACTGTTTCAGCCTTTTGTCATCAATCGGTTGATTCGTTCGGGCATGGTAAATAATATCAAAGCTGCCAAAAAACTGATTTCTCGCAATGACCCCAGTGTTTGGGATGTGTTGCAAGAAGTGATAGAAGGGCATCCGGTGATGTTAAACCGAGCGCCGACTCTGCACCGTTTGGGGATTCAAGCCTTTGAACCCATTTTGGTAGAAGGAAGAGCTATTCAACTACATCCTTTGGTCTGTCCAGCTTTTAACGCTGACTTTGACGGTGACCAAATGGCGGTTCACGTCCCCCTATCTTTGGAGAGTCAAGCAGAAGCCCGGCTATTGATGTTGGCTTCTAATAATATTCTCTCCCCAGCGACCGGTAAACCAATTGTGACTCCTAGCCAAGATATGGTTTTGGGAGCATATTACCTGACTGCGGAAAATCCCAAAGCGACGAAGGGCGCAGGGAAGTATTTTTCATCTTTGGATGATGTGATTATGGCTTATGAAGCCAAGCAAGTGGAGCTTCATGCCTATATTTACGTCCGCTTTGATGGGGAAATTGATTCTGGGGAACCGGATACAGAACCCTTAGAAATCATTGAAGACAAAGATAGTAAAGGCAAACTCAACAGTCGGACACTGATTTATAAATTCCGGCGTGTCCGAGAAGATGGCCAGGGAAATTTGCTTTCTCAGTACATTTATACGACCCCTGGACGAGCGATTTATAACCAAGCTATTCAGGAAGCCATAGATGCCTAATTAGTCATTAGTCATTAGTCATTGGTCATTAGTAAAGGAAAAGCAACTAATGACTAATAACTAATAACTAATAACTAATAACTAATAACTAATAACTAATAACTAATGACTAATGACTATTATGACTAAAGCAGTTTTTCGCAATCTTGTGGTAAATAAGAGTAAATTGAGAGATTTAATTTCTTGGTCATTTACCCATTATGGAACAGCGCGGACAGCGGTAATGGCAGATAAACTCAAAGAATTGGGTTTCCGCTATGCTACCAAAGCCGGGGTATCTATCAGCGTAGATGACTTGATGATTCCCCCTTCCAAAAAAGAACTTCTAGAAGCGGCAGAGACAGAAATTCTCGTCACAGAAGAAAAATATCAACGGGGGGAAATTACTGAAGTGGAACGTTTCCAAAAAGTAATTGATACTTGGAACAGTACCTCCGAGGCGTTGAAGGATGAGGTAGTAGTTCACTTCCAAAAAACAGATCCCCTCAACTCCGTCTATATGATGGCGTTCTCAGGAGCGCGGGGAAATATTTCCCAGGTGCGGCAGTTGGTAGGAATGCGGGGACTAATGGCAGATCCCCAGGGGGAAATTATTGATTTACCGATTAAAACTAATTTCCGAGAAGGGTTGACGGTTACAGAATATATTATTTCTAGTTATGGAGCGCGGAAAGGGCTGGTAGATACAGCACTGCGGACAGCGGACTCTGGGTATTTAACCCGACGGTTGGTGGATGTTTCCCAAGATGTGATTGTGCGGGAGTTTGACTGTGGCACTAACAAAGGGCTAACTATCGGGGCGATGGTGGAAGGGAGCAAGATCTTAATTAAACTGGCAACCCGGTTAATGGGCAGAGTCGTGGGTGAGGATGTGGTGCATCCAGTCACAGGAGAAATGATTGCCCCCCGGAATACCCCGATTGATGATGATTTGGCGATCGCAATTCAAAAATCTGGTGTTCAAACCGTTACAGTCCGCAGTCCCTTGACCTGTGAAGCTGCCCGTTCCGTGTGTCAACATTGCTATGGCTGGAGTTTGGCCCACGCGAAGATGGTGGACTTGGGAGAAGCTGTGGGGATTATTGCCGCTCAGAGTATTGGTGAACCAGGAACCCAGTTGACCATGCGGACATTCCACACCGGGGGCGTATTTACGGGGGAAGTAGCGCAACAGGTGCGTTCTAAGGTGTCAGGAACAGTGAAGATTCCCCGCAAACTACAAACCCGTCCCTATCGAACACGCCATGGTGAAGACGCGCTGTATGTGGAAGCCAACGGCACATTGATGGTTGAGGGTGATAAAAAGCAGGGGACAGGGGAAAGTCAAGAAATTGCCGTTACCCAAGGTTCAACCCTGTATATTCACAATGGTCAGCAGGTATTGGCAGATCACTTAGTGGCAGAGGTAGCACTGGGGGGTAGAACTACCAGAACTAATACAGAAAAAGCCGTTAAAGACGTACTCACAGGCTTGGCTGGAGAGGTGAAGTTTGCCGATGTCGTCGCCGAACAAAAAACCGACCGGCAGGGCAACACGACGGTGACAGCATCGAGAGGGGGACTGATTTGGATTCTGTCGGGAGACGTTTATAATTTACTCCCCGGTGCAGAATTGATGGTCAAAAATGGCGATGCCATTGATACCAATGGAGTATTGGCAGAAACCAAACTGACCACTGTTCATGGTGGGGTAGTGCGGTTGCCAGAGGCGATTCCCGGTAAAGCTACTAGAGAAATTGAGATTATTACCGCTTCTGTGGTGCTAGACCAGGCAGAAATTAGCGTGCATAGTTCCCAAGGGCGCAATAACTACCTAATTACCACCACCAATCCTACCAACGGCTCTGTGTCAGAATTCAACCTGCGGGCGACACCAGGGACTAAGGTACAGAATGGTCAAGTAGTGGCAGAACTGATAGATGACCAGTACCGGACTACCTCTGGAGGCTTGTTGAAGTTTGCTGAAGTGGAGGTACAGAAGAAGGGCAAAGCCAAGTTAGGATATGAAGTAGTGCAGGGAGGGACGCTGCTCTGGATACCAGAAGAAACCCACGAAGTTAACAAGGATATTTCTTTGCTGTTGGTAGAAGATGGTCAGCTTGTGGAAGCGGGGACAGAAGTAGTCAAAGACATTTTTTGTCACACTGGTGGGGTAGTAGAAGTTACCCAGAAGAACGACATTTTGCGCGAGGTGGTGATTAAACCCGGTGAACTGTTAATGGTAGATGATCCAGAGACAGCGATCGCTCATGACAATACCTTCCTACAACCGGGAGAAGAACTACAAGGCATGGTGGCTACGGAATTACGGTATATCCAGTACGTAGAAACTCCAGAAGGTCCAGGGCTGCTGAGTCGTCCGGTGGTGGAATTTGCTGTGCCAACTCACCCAGATGTCCCTGCTACCACTTCAGTGAGTCAGCACACAGGGCGCTCGATTCAACTGCGGGCAGTGCAAAGAATCCCCTACAAAGATTCAGAACGAGTTAAGTCTGTGGAGGGAGTCGAACTGCTGCGGACACAGATAGTATTGGAGATCGAACAGGAAACGGAGGGAGAACACGGGGCTTCACCTTTGGCAGCGGATATAGAACTAATTACTGACTCCGAAAATGCAGAAATTCAGCGGTTACAGTTGGTGATTTTGGAATCTTTGGTAGTCCGGCGCGATATTACAGCAGATGCGACCCAAGGTAGCACCCAAACCAACTTGGAAGTTGTTGATGGTGACACCATTGATCCAGGATCTGTAGTTGCCCGCACAAAGATTTTGTGTAAGGAAGGGGGAATTGTCCGCGGTGTACAACAGGGTTCAGAAACCGTACGCCGTTGTTTGGTATTGCGACCCAACGATTTAATTACCGTCAATACCAATGTCCTTCCCAATCTGAAAACAGGGGATTTAGTAGTAGAAGGTAGCACAATCGCTACTGGTATTGTTGCAGCAGAGTCCGGGCAAGTGGTGTCAGTGGTCAGTGGTCAGTTATCCGCAGCCAGTACCAAAACAATGGACAATGGACAATTGACAACGGATAAATTATCACACACTATCACTCTCCGGATTGGTCGTCCTTACCGAGTCAGCCCTGGAGCGGTGCTGCAAGTGGAAGATGGCGACTTAGTGCAACGGGGTGATAACTTAGTGTTGTTGGTGTTTGAACGAGCCAAGACTGGAGACATTATCCAAGGTTTGCCTCGGATTGAGGAGTTGCTAGAAGCTCGTAAACCCAAGGAAGCTTGTATTTTGGCCCGTCGTCCGGGAGAGGTGAAGGTAGTTTATGGTGATGGCGATGAGATAACATCCATTACCCGTGAGGCTTACTCTATCAAAATAGTCGAAGCTAATGGTACGGTAACAGACTATCCTCTTGGACCTGGGCAAAACCTGATTGTTCCTGACGGAGCGCACATAGTAGCTGGGCAACCACTAACTGATGGACCCTCTAATCCCCACGAAATCTTAGAAATATTCTTCAGTTTAGGCTCGGAGGATGGGATCTATGCCTGTGCAAGTCACGCTTTGCAGAAGGTACAAACCTTTTTGGTGAACGAAGTACAGATGGTGTACCAGTCCCAGGGAATTGAGATTTCTGATAAACACATCGAAGTTATCGTCCGGCAGATGACAAACAAGGTGCGGATTGATGACGGTGGAGATACGACGATGTTACCGGGTGAGTTGGTGGAACTACGGCAGGTGGAGCAGGTGAATGAAGCTATGTCCATCACAGGTGGAGCTAGAGCGGAATACACGCCCATGCTGTTGGGTATTACTAAGGCATCTTTGAACACCGACAGCTTTATCTCTGCGGCATCGTTCCAAGAAACCACCAGGGTCTTAACTGAAGCTGCTATTGAGGGTAAATCTGATTGGCTGCGAGGCTTGAAGGAAAACGTGATCATTGGTCGCTTGATTCCCGCTGGTACTGGTTACAATACCTACGAGGAAGTAGGGGTGATTGATGACTACGTGACAGATATGGGTATTGGTGTGCTGGATGAAGTTGATGACCCATTAGATATGGTGTTAGATGACCGCACAGCAAAACTCTATAATCTGGATGCACCGGGAATAGTAGAAGGTGGTTTTGGTAGCAAAATAGGAGAACGACTGATTTTAGATGATGATGATGATCTGATTGCTGATGAAATTAGCGACCTTGTGATCGAAGAAGATGATGATTTTGAGGAAGAAGAAGAAGACGATGATAATGATGATGATGATTTTGATGATGAATAAAATCTAGTCAAACAATTGACAATTGATAATTATTCCTTATCAATTGTCAATTATCAAAAATCATGTGTGATTAATGAATCACCATCTGAACTATGATTTTTATGATTTGTGTGATTTGTATGATTTGGATGATGAATTCATCATCTTCATCAAATAAATCACATCAATTACCATCTGAACTATGATTTTTATGATTTTTATGATTTGTGTGATTTATTTGATGAATTCATCATCTTCATCAAATAAATCACATCAATTACCATCTGAACTATGATTTTTATGATTTGTGTGATTTGTGTGATGAATTCATCATCTTCATCAAATAAATCACATCAATTACCATCTGAACTATGATTTTTATGATTTGTGTGATTTGTGTGATTCATTAATCATCTTCATCAAATAAATCACATAAATCATAGTTCCGACTTTAAAATTTTCTCAATCATCCGATTAGCTTGAGAACAATAACCACCACCAAATAAATTAAAATGATTTAAAACATGATACAGATTATATAATGTTTTCCTTTGTTCATATCCTTTCTCTAAAGGATATACTTCTTCATAACCTTGATAAAAAGCTAGTGGGAAACCTCCAAATAGTTCTGTCATAGCAATATCAACTTCTCTATCTCCAAAATAAGTTGCAGGATCAAATATTACTGGTTCATCTTCAATAGTAAAACCTGCATTTCCTCCCCATAAATCTCCATGTACTAAAGAGGGTTGAACTAGATGATTGGCTAATAATTCGGGAATAGCTGCTAATAACTTATCTGCTAATGGAAAACTCCCACCGCGTTTTTTTGCTAACTTAAATTGACAACCTAAGCGGTTTTGAGTATAAAATTCAATCCAAGAATTAGAGAAGTTATTGATTTGGGGTGTAGAACCGATGGTATTATTAATATCCCAGCCAAAACCTTGATTACTAGTAGTTTTGTGCATTGCTGCTAATTTGCGTCCCATTTCTTGCCAAGATTTATTGTTACCAGTTGTCATTTCTAGCCATTCCATGACAATATAGCTAGAATTGCCTGTAATTCCCCAACAGAGTGGTTTGGGAACGCGGATAGTTCCCGTGCTACACATTTGCTGTAAACCAAGCATCTCGGCTGCAAACATTGACACTTGAGAAGCAAGATTTTGTTTAATAAAGTAAGTCAATTTACTATCACTGACAGCAAAACCTTGATTAATACATCCACCACTGATAGATAAATGCTGCTGACTTACAAATTTTTTGCCAGTAACTTGGCTAATATGCGTATCAATTTCAGTCCAAATCATAGTTTGTTAGTTGTCAGTTGTCAGTTGTTAGTTGTCAGTTGTTAGTTGTCAATAGTTCCTGTTTTTGCCACTGACCACTGACCAATGACCACTGACCACTGACTAAATAGGTTTGATGACAACGACACCATAAGCATCTGGGGAAATATAATCTTTTGCAGCTTGCATTAAATCAGTTGCTGTCTGTGATTGAATATATTGGGGGTAATTAAAAGCTGGTTCTAAGTCACCAATTAATGACTGATAATAACCATACAACCCAGCGCGATCGCTTGGTGTTTCATTCCCAAAAATAAACCGATTGGAGACACCTTGTTGGATCCGAGCAATTTCTGATTCTTTGACAAATTCTGTTTGTAATCTGCGAAGATGTTGAATTATCCCTGCTTCCACAACCGCTAAATTATCTACATCACATTTAGCAGAAATTGAAAACACACCTTGCAATAAATTATTCATATTACTCGCAGAAATTGAAGATACCAATCCCCGTTCTTCCCGTAAATCCTGTACTAATCTAGATGTTCTCCCATGCCCTAAAATTCCTGCTAAAATATCAAGTGCATAAGTTTTATCTAATTCCATTAATCCAGGTACTCGCCAAATCATTACTAATCTTGCTTGTTGGAGAGTTTCATCAACAACTTCCCTGCGGACTATTTCTGTAAATGCAGGTTCAGGAATTACTGCTGTTTGTGTCAGTTTGTTGGTTGTTTGTTGATAATTTTGATTAAATTCCTCAGCGATAATTTCTACTAATTCTTCTACTGGTAAATTCCCCACAGCGACTGCTGTAATGGACTGGGGTTGATACCAATGAGCATGAAAATCTCGCATTTGTTGCGGTTTCACTTGAGAAACAACTGCTTCAGGTCCGAGTACGGGACGACGATAGGGTAAAAAATCAAAAGCAGTTTCCATAACATGACGATAAATCCGTCGTCTGGGATTATCTTCAGAGCGTCTAATTTCTTCTAAAACTACTAAACGTTCTCTCTCAAAAGCATCATCAGGAATACTAGGATTGCAGACAACATCTATTTGCAAAGGTGCTAATTCTGCAAAATCTTTAGGGGCGGTTGTGGTATAGTAATGAGTATAATCTTGGCTAGTGGCAGCATTAGTTACAGCCCCGCGCTCTTCAATACGGCGTTCAAATTCACCACTAATTAGTTTCTCTGTCCCCTTAAAAATCATGTGTTCTAAAAAGTGAGCCATGCCATTAATAGCATCTGACTCCATTGCTGAACCAGTTTTTACCCATAAGTTAAGATTAACCGCATCTATTGGCATTTGTTCGGCGATAATAGTTAAACCATTGGGTAAGTGGTGAAGCATGGGTGCATTAAGGCGGGGAAATTTCAGCAGAGTTGATGTCATCGCTTGTGGTGAGTGAAGAGCTATGTTACTTGTTCTATCTTACAACTTTCAGAGGTGGTGTAACCCTTGTCATCTCTAAACTGTTAGTATTCAGTAGAACGTTAATGTTAATGCAAGGCAACAAAGGAAGATTTAGCAACAATTGAAAAATTGTGTGGTAGTTGGTATCATTAGAACTACTTTCACATTCTAAACAAATAGCAGATGAGGTTTTTGGGTATTTGGGATATTTTTTCTTTCTTTAAAACTGGTTTTCACTTCTGTCCAAATAATTAGGGGTGACAACGGGTTTTTTGGGAAATAGTATGAGACAACCTGACAAATTAAATAAATTAATAAATTAATGAGCAAATCAGATTTACAAACATCAATTGAGTTAGAAGAAATTACATTCTCCCATACTCCTGTTCTCGGACAAGAAGTGATTACGGGTTTAAATATCCAACCTGGTGGAAATTATTTAGATTTAACAGTTGGTGGTGGTGGTCACAGTCGCTTAATATTAGAAGCTGCGGAAGATGTAAACGTAACTGCTGTTGATCAAGATGAAGATGCTTTAAACGCAGCAAGACAAAATTTAGCAGAATTTGGGGATAGAGTTAAATTTATTCATAGCAACTTTGCAAATTACCAATTTATCGAAAATCATTATCATGGTATTTTAGCAGATTTGGGAGTAAGTTCCTATCATTTAGATAATCCCGAACGGGGTTTTAGTTTTCGCAATACTGCAAATTTAGATATGCGAATGAACCAACAACAATCCCTGAATGCTGGAGATATAATTAATGAATGGGATGAAAAAGAATTAGCAGATATTTTCTTTAAATATGGTGAAGAGAGACTTTCTCGCAAAATAGCCCGAAGAATTGTGGAAAACCGCCCATTTAACACTACTACAGAATTAGCAAATGCGATCGCCTATTCCGTACCTCCTAAATATCGTCATGGAAGAATTCACCCTGCGACCCGTGTTTTTCAAGCCTTACGAATAGCAGTTAATGACGAGTTAAAAGTCTTAGAAACCTTAATAGAAAAAGCCCCAAACGCGCTTATTATTGAAGGAAGAATAGCCCTAATTAGTTTTCATAGTTTAGAAGACAGATTAATAAAACATGGGTTAAGAAATTTACCCTCCTTGCGAGTGTTGACAAAAAAACCAATTATTGCTAAAGAAGATGAAATTAAAGAAAACCCTCGTTCTCGTTCTGCTAAATTGAGAATAGCAGAAAAGAAAAATGTAGAAGACTCTGGATTTTTTGAATTTGATTATTTTTAACTTCTTTCAAGAGGTAATGGAATGTATGTTCTTACAAAAGCTGAGGTTAGCCAGAATGCCAGCCAGAATGCCAGGGAATAAATTCCCTGTCTAATAGCTGAAGTCGGTTAAAACCGACTAAATGAGGTTTTTATGTTATACTGTTTTGATGAATTTTTAGGTAATAATAGTCATTAGGTCTGACAATTTAATTTTAGTCCGTTTTAACGGACTTTAGCTTTAAGACAGGGAATTTATTCCCTGGCTAGACTGGCTTAATATCAAACATTTATTAGTTTTTTTCATCAATTATGGCTTTATGGCGATTGTATTATCATATTGTTTGGGCTACGAAAAAACGCGAGCCTTTAATTACTAATGATATAGAAGATAAGTTATATGGTTATTTAATTGGGAAAGCGGATAATTTAGATTGTATAATTCATGCTATCGGTGGAATTGAAGATCATATTCATTTTGTGGTATCTATCCCTCCTAAATTGTCTATTGCTGAATTTGTCAAAACTTTAAAAGGTAGTAGTGCCTATCATTATAATCATTCTTTAGATAATGTAAAACAACAATTTGCTTGGCAAGAAGGATATGGTATATTTTCTTTAGGAGGTAAACAATTACAAGAAGCTATTGATTATGCACATAATCAAAAAATATATCATTTGCATGGAACGACAATAGCATTATTAGAACAAGAAACAGATTTAGACAAACCACCTCAACCCCCAACAAAATCAGAAAATAAATTTCCCAAATGATCGCAAAAATCCATTACAGCGCATTTCGCTGTTATGAGGTACAAGCTTAAATAATGAAACTCTTGTAGTATAAGCATCTTAACCGCTAGATGTGTACCTCATAACACCGGGAAGTGCTGTAAACCAAATTAAAATGATCAAACCCAGTCGGTTTTAACCGACTTCAGCTATTAGACAGGGAATTTATTCCCTGGCATTCTGACTATTGATTATGCACATAATCAAAAAATACATCATTTGCATGGAACGACAATAGCATTATTAGAACAAGAAACAGATTTAGATAAACCACCTCAACCCCCAACAAAATCAGAAAATAAACTTCCCAAAATATCACAAAAACCCATTAAACCAAATTAAAACCATCAAACCTAGTCGGTTAAAACCGACTTCAGCTATTAGACAGGGAATTTATTCCCTGGCATTCTGACTATTGATTATGCACATAATCAAAAAATACATCATTTGCATGGAACGACAATAGCATTATTAGAACAAGAAACAGATTTAGATAAACCACCTCAACCCCCAACAAAATCAGAAAATAAACTTCCCAAAATATCACAAAAACCCATTAAACCAAATTAAAACCATCAAACCTAGTCGGTTTTAACCGACTTTAGCTATTAGACAGGGAATTTATTCCCTGGCATTATTGGCATTATTGGCATTCTGACATTAACAGATAAGAATATGGACGGTATTGGACTCGAACCAACGACCCCATCGATGTCAACGATGTACTCTAACCACCTGAGCTAACCGTCCGTAACCAAACAGATAATTAATTTATCATAGAAAATATAATCTGTCAAGACCTAAAACCAAAATTATATCCTACATATATCTAGTCAACTGCACCCGATAACGATCCTTTTTAGTAACTGCAACTTCCCCAACTTCCAACCGCCCTTTCCCGCGAATAGCGATTAAATCCCCTGATTTGACTTGAGAACTTGCTTGAGTGACTTCCTTCCAATTGACACGCACATCATTAGAGTCAATTAAATCCACCATTTTGCTGCGGGACATTCCAAACCCAGCCGAAGCCACCGCATCTAACCGCAAAGAAGCCTCCACAGTCGTCATTTCCTTCTTCTTCGGTTCGCGGATCTTTAACTCATTAATATCAATGCGTCGAGTTTTTACTGGCACAGAACGCACCTGTTGCAAACTCATCTCTAAAAATTCTACCAATTCAGGCACAACAATCACCTGCGCCCCTCTTTCCCCCAAAACAATCACATCTCCGGTTTTTTCTCGCACAATTCCTGTACCCAGCATTGCTCCTAGAAAATCCCGGTGATTTGCCGTATCAAATAAGAAATTCCCAGCAATTTCTAAAGCCACAATCGCTACTTGAGACTGATCTAAGGGTAACTCAGAACGAGCGATCGCCAACCTTTGTCTTTCCGCTTGCGGATATCCACCCCAAGCGACTGAATCCACCTCTGTTAAGCGGCTAAATACCCGTTGAATTTCCGCCAACTCTGGTGGAGACAAAAAATCTGTAAATACCACTTCCCACGTCTTTATAGCTTGATCTGCTTGATCAATTACACGGGCAACAGTATCGCGGTTTTCAACACCTTTTAAAAGTTCTTCCCTAGGTAGCATGGAGTTACAGCGAACAGAATAATTAATGACTAATAACTAATAACCAATGACAACTGACAACTGACTAATTAGTTTCAGCATAACCTTGAATATTTTCTGGTTCAAACTGGCGTAAAATGCGAGTAGCTTGACGGGTGAGCATTTCCGAACCCTGCACCACAATTAAATACTTACCAGCATCTAAGCGATGACGATAGAGTGAATCATCACCACCACCCTCAAATAAACCAACGCCACCACCCACAAATACGCTACCCATTGCACCACTACCAGCCCCCAGAATTCCACCAACCACATGATTACCAATTTCTCCAGCCCATGCAAAGGTATCTAAACCGGTGATGAAGCTGAAGGTAAAACCAGCAAAAAAGCCAAATGGTACTAACCAAATTGCCATGAGTTTTACTTGTGTTTTGGCTTTTTCTTTGGGATCAATTAAACCAAACTCATCGGCACTTTTGTATCCTCTACCGAGAATAGTGCCATTTATGCCTTCTCTTTCTAAAGCTAAATCAGCGGCTTCGGCTTGGATGCGATCTGATAATACAGCAATAAGATAATTCATCAATTTTAAAACTCAGGATTCATGGGACTTCAGCAAATCCAAAGGTTCACAAAAATTATTCACACCTTGTTTAAGAATATAAATTAAAACCGGTGTAGCCAGACTTTTGGGAAAACTCGGTATTGTCCTTAGATGTACTATCATCCCTTGAATTGATCCATTTAACAAGTCTTCTCGATGTTCTTGTTCACAAATCACAGCCCGCCATTTTTTGGCTAAAGCATCCAACCATTCGGAATTAGTTTGTTCTGGTTCTTGTCCAGCCCGAATGGCCAGGGTCATTACCGCATCTTCTAAATCTCCATCGCAATCCTCTATCAAGTCTAATGCTTCCATTGCTTGAGGATCATCTACCAAATGAGAACGAAATTTTGCAATCTCTTGTGATGTAACTTTAGTCATTGGTCATTAGTCATTGGTCATTAGTCATTGGTCATTGGTCATTAGTCATTGGTCATTACCTATTACTTTACTCCTGACTCCTTTAACTGATTTAAGCCTCTAGTAGTAACATATCTTTGTAATTCTGTTAAAGCGCGATTATAATCTAATATAGCTTTGACGCGATTACCTTCAGAACGGGTGAGATCATTTAATGCGTTAATTACATCAGTTTGAGTTCCCACACCAGCTTGAAATCTTAACCGCGCTAACCGCAGAGACTCTTTAGCTTGTTCTAAAGCTACATTAGAAGTTTGTACATTCTCTAAGTTTGATGCCTGGGTGGAGTATGCTTGTTCTACCTGAAAGCGGATTTGGTTGCGCTGTTCAGAAAATTGAGTTTCCGCGATCGCTATATTGGTTTTAGCTTGGGCTGCTTTGGCTTTTGCTGCTCCCCCATCATATAAACTTAGGGTGGCTTGCACTCCCACAGAATAACCATCGCTCACGCTGGTTCCATCATCGAACTGATCTAATAAGTTATACCTGCCCACTAAGCTTACTTGGGGACCTAAAGATGCCAATGCCTGTTTTCTTTGAGCTTCACTAATATTGCGTTCTGCTAAGTTCCGTTGTAATTCGGGACGATTTTGATAAGCTAAAACGATACTTTGTTCGAGTGGATGCTGCCATAAACCCGCTAGTTTGACAGGATCACCTGCGCTAATACTTACCGACTGGGACAAATTTAACAGCGGTGCTAACCTGCGACGAGCAATTTGTTGTTGAGAAAAGGAGCTAGTTAAGTCCTGTTGGGAGTTAGCTAAATTCACCTGCGATCGCAACACATCGAAACGAGTACCTACACCAGCCCGTTCTAAAGCTACTGCATCTTTCAAACTAGCTTGAGCATTTTGTACCGCTGACTGGGAAATTCTTACATTTTCATCAGCTTGTTGCAAGTCATAATATGCCTTAGCCACATTCAGACGAATTTCCTCAGATTGCCTTTCTACATCCAACTCTTGCACACGTATCCGTTCTTCTGCCTCTTTAATAGCCCCAGTCCGTCTACCGGAGGTATAGAGATCATATCTTATTTGTGCAGTACCACTAAATGTCGTATTGGAGGGAGGATCACCTACCAAAGGATTTGTCTTTCTCGCTTGGTCAAATTGTAGTGTACTACCAACACTGCGACTATTTGTAATATCACCACTCAACTCTGCACTAGGCATTAAAGCCGCTTGTGCTTCGCGCAAAACTGATTTACTCCGTTCCAGTTGTAATACAGACACCTGTAAATCATTATTATTCCGTTTAGCCAGTTCTAAAGCCTGAGACAAACTAATTGGCTGAGTTCCTTGAACTTTTACTTCCTCTGCCTTTGTTGGATACAACAACGGATTAGGACTAGGATTTAAATCATTAGGAACATTAGGGAAATCTACGGGCTGACTAGGTGTAGGTTGGACATTCTCCTGTGGTACAACCTTTATATTCTCCGCTGGAGGAGGTGGACTCGGTTCAGAAGTAGTAGGAACAGTTGTTTGCGCTATCCAACTATGGGTATTTTGATGTAAGCAAGTGTTAGAAGTAACTAACAAAGCGGCTTGACTTTTGGTCTGTGACTGTGGACAATTACTAGATTCTAGTAAATTTGTCACCGCAACATCACCATTGGTAAATTGCTGATCAGAGTTACTTAAGTTACTTGATTTAGGATTACTAGCGAACAGTGAATTATTACTTGAATTTGATAAATCAGAAAAACTTACAAATCTACTTTCATATTTTGGAGGATTTTTTTCTCCCTCAATGCTGAGATAATTGTCAGCCATGATTAAAG
The DNA here is from genome assembly GCA_017355425.1 of Dolichospermum sp. DET69. Taxonomy (NCBI): domain Bacteria; kingdom Bacillati; phylum Cyanobacteriota; class Cyanophyceae; order Nostocales; family Aphanizomenonaceae; genus Dolichospermum; species Dolichospermum sp. DET69. The sequence goes on along the minus strand of CP070233.1, from coordinate 5,761,249 downwards.
GTAGACTGCGATCGCCAACAGGCTTGATACTAGCTTGACTAAAATAATTAGTAGGTAATAATCCTGAGTCACGTTTAACTGTACTCTTAGGCAGTAGGCTATTGTCTGTGAACAAACTTCTACTATCGGTAGAAATCAACACATTAGGAGAAGACGTTAGCTGTAACTCACTTACTTTAATAACATTAGCCCAAGCGGGCTGAGTTGTTAATACTGCTGCTGTAACACCAGGTAAGAAACAATGGAATAATTGCTGTCTTTTCACCGCATCCCCTCACACAAAAAAATATTAATTTAGCGGTAGAATACCTGTCTTCACCACAAAAATATAGCACAATATTAAGATTTAGGCAGGAATATGGTGCTATACCCTATTTTAAACATCAGAACTCGGTTTGTCTTCAAAACGTTTGACAATGCGAGAAAGTTCTGCTTTTTCATCTATACTAACGCGGGTAGGCGCACCACTAATAATTCGCTCATAATTACGGAATGAGTCTTTAATATCGGGACCATCTGCCGTAATATTATATTCACGAATCCCCTTATCGTGCCACGACCCGCGCATTTTAAACACGTTAATTGCCCGCGACATTTCTCCTCGAATTTCCACGTATTGTAACATTAAAATTGTATCTGTAATCGTGGAAATATGGGATTCAGTAATGGAATTAGAACCCAGAAACTGGTCTGTAGTATTGGTAAAGAAGCCAGTAATTTCTTCTTGTTTAGCATAACCTGTCACACCAATCACAAATTGACGAAAAGCATTATTGCTAACGCCTCTAGCCATGGCTGACAGAGAATCAATGGCAATCCGGGCAGGTTTAAAATGGGATATTTCTGATTTAATACTTTGTAAGTGATCTTCTAAACCATTTGATTCAGGATAAGTACAAATTATTTTCAACAAGCCTTGATGTTCTAGTTCCTCAAAATCAATCCCCCAGGAATGAGCATTCCGGGAAAGCTGGGCGCGAGATTCTTCATAGGCAAATAATATTGCTCGTTCACCATTGACGCAGCCATCTTCAATAAACTTACTAACTAATAAAGTTTTACCAGTACCTGTAGCTCCTGTGGCTAAAATAATCGAATCTTTAAAGAAACCTCCACCACACATTTCATCCAGAGTTTTCACTCCAGAAGATACCCGCACGTTAGAAGATCTTTGTGTTAACCGCATTGCTCCCAAGGGGAATATATTCACTCCTTCATTAGTAATGGTGAAAGGATATTCACCTTTCATGTGGGTTGTTCCGCGTAATTTGAGAATTTCCATAGTTCGGCGACGGCGTTCTCCCTCTAAAACATTGCGAACAATGACTACATTATCGGAAACAAATTCTTCAACTCCAAAAGATGCCACTGGTCCATATTCTTCACCCCGTTCAGTTGTAATGATGGTGGTGACATTTAATTGCTTTAGCCGGGCTACCAACCGGAAAATTTCTCGCCGCACTACGCCTATAGCTTCATATTGTTGAAATATGGCTGTCATTGAATCAATAGAAACCCTTTTAGCCTTATATTTACGAATGGCATATTGTAAACGTTCAATCAGAGCAGATAAATCAAAATTACCGACGATATCTTGACCTTCAGGATCAGGAGATGCGTCGAGAATAAATAATTTACCTTCATCAATTAACCGTTGCAAATTCCAATCAAAAATATGGGAATTTTTAATAATGTCGCTGGGTGATTCTTCAAAGGTGACAAATACTCCTGGTTCGTCAAAATAAGTAATGCCATTATAAAGAAATTGTAGTGATAATAAAGTTTTACCTGTCCCCGAAGTGCCACTAACTAAAGTAGTTCTACCGACAGGCAAACCGCCATGACTAATATCGTCAAAGCCCTCAATCATCGTGCGAATTTTTTCGACACCAATAGGTATTTTTTTTGGTTCAGGTTGCTCTTTTTTTGTCATGGTTTATCTAATATGGATATTCAACCCTAGTTTTTGAAATCAAGAAAGTTTTTAATTATTTTTTATTAACTAAACAAATATAGCAAATTGGAGGTAAATAAATTCCCAAAATTCTCTCAAAAAATGGCTAACGCTACGGTAGCGGGCTTTACTTTTACCTCTTGTCTCTTCCCTCCTCATTCCTGCATTTTGTGTTACTCTTTGCTATATTCTTCACTCAATTCTTCATAAAGGAGATCCAACCCAATCAATACTCTTTCTCTATCTGTTAAATCACCAATAATTTTCCGCACAGGAGGGGGCAAAATTTTTGATAGTGTTGGTGTGGCAAGTATTTTATCTTCTTCGGCCAACTGGGGGTTTTTCAGGACATCAATTACTTTTAAGGCATAAACTCCTTTAAATTCTTCCTCTAAGATATTTTTGAGGGTTTTTAAAGCCCGCATTGAATTAGGGGTATTGCCCGCTACATATAGCTTGAGAACATAGGTTTTTTTAGCTTCATTCATACAATATAAACTCCTAAAAACATCAAGATAAAAGATCAAAAAGCGCATTCTTTGCATACACACTCAGGTATTGATTTACCATAAATGCAAATGCAAATTCTACTGTGGAACATTCAACTGAGTTTAGCAACAGAACAGCGATAAACTTCGCAAAGATGTGCCAAAATATCTATTAAGGTTAAACGGTAATCGAGTAATGTTTCATTGCTTCTGCCTTCTATCTTTAATTGCTTCGCAAATTCATCCATGATTTCCATGTGCATTTCTATAATTTGTGGTGTAGGAATACTAGTATAAAATAAATTATTAATAAATTTATCAAGTCTTTCTGGTAATGCGTTGTCAGTGAGAAAATAATTTATAATAATTTGACGGTAATCTGATTTAAGTTTTGCTAAAAGTTCCTGTTTTTCGGTAGCTGTCATATCTTGGAAAATTTGTGACTTTCTCTGCTGTCCAAGAGCAAACACATAATTATCTTTATTATCTAATTTTTGATGGGGATTTTGTGGCTGAGAATGGGGCAAATAGTATATCTGAGAAGGTATATTAGCCACTGGCTGCCAGTACCATTGAGTTATTATTCCTTCAATAAAATTCCATATTTTAACAACTAAAACTTTGTAATCCTCTTCTATAAATGGTCTATCGAGAATTTGTTTTATATTTGTTTGTAAAAGCAATATAGTTAATAACATCTACTGTTTATAAATCATAAATTTTTAAGAGTGAGATATATCAGCATATCAAGTAATGATACTTGATCTAACTAAGTAGGGTTTGCTGTTCGCGTAGCGTGCCGTTAGGCATATAAGTCTATTTCGTGATAGCGCAGCGTGGCGTAAGCCATGGGCTAGGAGTCAGGAGAAATGGACATTGCCCCTATAGGAGTCAGGAAAAAGAAAGAGTGCGATTCGTTGTTAGCTGAATCACGGTATCCAGTCCGTACATAAGCTAACCAACCCAATCTAGCAATAGAGGAAGGTTGAACTCTCGGTCTGATATGGGTGCAAGTCCCATCTACCAGACTCAGGTATGACTCCCTATCTGCCTACGATGACCCGACTCGGTTTCGGGAGGTCGAAGCTAGGAACAGGACGCAATCAGACATCCGTTGTGGGATGACACTGGCGTTAACGGGGAGTTCCCACGGTGAAACAGAGCCTAGAAAAGCGACATATTTTCAAGCAGGACACAACATCAAAATCCTGACTTCACTGGAGTTAATTCCCACCGCATTTTTCTTTTGATAGCGGTAAGAGTCTAGGGATTCCAATGGTTGAATTGGCTACACCTAACGGAACTACTAATCAACCGAGGGAACGAATAAAAACGGATTGAGGGTCTAGGGGCGGTCGAATCCCATAAGTAGGCTGGACGAGCAGCGGAACTCCTTCAATTCGGGTAGGACAGACCGTAATTGGTCTGAGGTGTTCAGAATACACAAATCGGAGCAGAGCATGATTGGACACAGAGAAAACTCTAGTGAATCTTGGAAGACGTTGCCCTGGAAGAAATTCCGCCGTAGCTTATTCCGCCTACAAAAACGAGTGTATAAAGCGGTTCAAGTTGGCGACAAGCGTAAAGCAAAGTCCCTACAAAAGCTGATTCTGAAATCAACCGCAGCAAGATTACTGGCTATCCGTCAAGTATCACAGCTAAACGCCGGGAAAAAGACAGCAGGAATTGACGGCAAAAAGTCCCTTAACTTTAAGGAACGCTTTGAGCTAAATGAACTGTTAAAGGCATCCGTTAACAACTGGAAACACCAGGGGTTAAGAGAAATACCCATCCCCAAAAAGGACGGTACTACCAGGATTCTGAAAATCCCTACTATTGCTGATAGGGCTTACCAATGCCTTATCAAATACGCATTAGAACCAGCGCACGAGGCAACCTTCCACGCCAGGAGCTACGGTTTTAGGACGGGACGCTCGGCTCATGATGCCCAAAAAATCCTGTTCCTCAACTTAAGTTCAAAAGCCAATGGAAAAGATAAACGAGTTATAGAACTCGATATCGAAAAATGCTTCGATAGGATAAATCATTCCGCAATTATGGATAGACTCATCGCTCCTTATAGCATAAGACAGGGAATATTCCGATGTCTCAAAGCCGGAGTTAATCCAGAGTTTCCCGAACAGGGAACACCTCAAGGCGGGGTAGTAAGTCCACTTTTAGCCAACATCGCCTTAAATGGGATTGAAAGTATTCATAGATACCACATTCAAGGTTCTAAAATTACCAACAAAACCCCAAGTTACAAGATTATCGAGCCATCAATCCGATATGCGGATGACATGGTAATAATACTTAGACCTGAAGACGATGCTACAGAAATACTTGACAAAATCAGTCAGTTCCTAGCAGAGCGGGGAATGAAAGTCAGTGAAAAAAAGACAAAGCTAACCGCCGCGACAGATGGGTTTGATTTCCTCGGCTGGCACTTCAAAGTCCAGAAAAACGGGAAGTTTAGAGGCGTTCCATCAGCGGACAACTTTAAAACTTTTCGCAAGAAAGTAAAACACATCGTCAACAACTCGAATTATGGTTCTACCACAAAGGCTGAGAAATTAGCCCCTGTAGTTAGAGGTTGGAGGAATTACCACCGCTTCTGCAAGATGGACGGGTCAAGAAACTCGTTATTCCACATCGAAAACAGAGCATTTAGGGTATTCAACAAGGAAACTAAGCAAAACCGCTACTCTAGCAAGAAATTACTAGATAAAGCGTTCCCCTCAGTTCCTTACTCCGAAAACAAACATATCATGGTCAAAGGTGAGAAATCACCCTACGACGGAGATTTAAGTTATTGGAGCGAACGTAACAGCAAGCTCTATAACAACGATACCTCTAAAGCCCTCAAACGGCAAAACCATAAATGTGGTCATTGTGGACTGAAATTGCTTAGTAACGAGAAGGTACATTTACATCATATAGATGGAAACCACCAAAACCGGAAAACTAAAAACCTTCTAGCCATTCACTTTCATCTGCCACGATTATATTCACATGAGCAAAAGCGAAAGTTAAGAACATCGGAAGCTGGGTGCGGTGAAAGTCGCACGCCCAGATTTAACAGAGAGGAGCGCGGGATAATACCCGCCTTCGACTCTACCAGAAGGAAGAGAAAAGTTCGCTAATGAGTCTTCAAATTCACCCAGTTACAGAAGAGTTTGTTTGCTGATAAAACTCTGTAAACCTTTATCTATCAAAGCTTTTGCTTTCTTTTATGCAAGCCCTACATAACTTTTACTCTTCTTCTTCCTTCTTCCTTCTTCCTTCTTCCTTCGTGTCCTTCGTGCCTATATCCCTCCGGTCCCGTTAGGGATACGTGGTTCATTAACTCCTGACTTGGTGACTCCTTATTCAAGGATAATGTGTATTAATATATCTAGCCGAAGATAGATTACATTATTTCACTTATTGATAAGATACTTAAGCGAACTGAAAGAATTGTGGCATTTAAAATCATTATAATTCCTCAAGGTTCTAAAGCGAATCTTTAGAGCCATAATTATTGTTGTAGTTGTCACTATCAAAAATGATGACTTTCAATACCAGTAGCAAGGCCATTCAGCCATAGATAAACGCCTAGTTTGAAAAAACCTGTCAATTGTAACCAGAATCGCAGATAGCGTGGCGTAGCCATTCTAAATATTCTTGGAGGATATTGCTTCAGGCTTGAAGACCATCTAAACCAAGTGCTGATGGTGATGCCGGAGTTGATCACAAGAAGAAAGACCACTAAGGACTTATTTTAATGCTACAGTACCCACTTTATGAACTTCTAGCTATTGTACCAATGTGCTTGGAAACAAATACTCTAGCAGCGGTGCTGGATATTTTTGTCGAACAACAGTGCGATCGCTTGATCATAGTCAATTCACAACAGCACCCAATTGGTTTGTTGTACTCTGCTCGGTTACTGCCACAATTATTGGCAGCGTCCGCTGATGACTACCTTTTAAATTTACAACAACCACTCTCACAAGTGGATAAATCCCTAATAGAAACAATACAGACCATACCAGCCGCGGAAAATCTGGAAAAATTTAGTTTATTTCTGAAATACCAAGAAACTCAACAACAAAGAAACTTAGATTGGGCATTAGTTGACTCAGATGGTAAATATTTGGGAATTTTAAATACTTTACACCTATTAAAATTATTAACTCAGAGGAAAATTTCCCTTAGCTTAACCAATGACGAAGTAAGTCGCAAGTATGTGGGAGACACCAAAACTTCTGCACTTCAAAAAAGCATCGAACATACAGCCAATAAACATAAGTCTCAAATACACAAATCCATAGTCCATTTATTGGCTAGATTACCCTGGCCAATGATGTTACAAACTAGTCAAGGCGAAGTAGTAACGCAAAATCTCGCTTGGTGGCAACAATTAGGAGCATTGAAAGATCCTGAAGGTATTAGGAAACAGGTAGAGACTATACTTACCCCAAAATCTATTTATGCCAATGCCCAAGAAAATGAAAAACTAGATACTTTCACAAAGCCAAGACAAAATATCTCACCAACAGTTTTTTCACCTCACTCACCCTCAGCCTTACCATTTCTGCAAGAACCACCCCTAAGTGTAAATAGTGGTTATAACCGTTGTGTTTTAGATCCGCAATTGAGTATTTGTACTTGTGTAGTCGAAATCAAAACTGGTCAAGAACGGATTTGGCAGTTTGCAAAAATTCCCTTAGATAGTAGCGAGTTAAAAATTGGGATTTCCGAGTCAGAAGTACCACCAGATACAGAAGAACTGTGGCTAATATTAGCCACAGACGTAACTGAACAACAACAACTTTGTCAAGAATTGGCAGCGAAAAATGCCGATTTGATTCAACTCAATCGCTTAAAAGATGAATTTTTAGCTTGCATTAGTCATGAATTAAAAACACCGCTAACAGCAGTTTTAGGACTATCTCGTCTCCTTGTAGATCAACAGTTGGGACAACTGAATGAGCGTCAAGCCCGTTATGCCGGATTAATTCATCAAAGTGGCAGGCATTTGATGAGTGTAGTTAATGATATTTTAGATTTGACTCGGATGGAAACGGGACAGATGGAACTCACCCTCAACCCGGTACAAATTCAGGTAGTGTGTGAACGGGCTTTCTCAGACGTTAAAAACATTCATCATCAAACTCATAAAACTAAACAATTATCCCAGTTAGAAAATCCAAATTTATCTAATCACCAATTTAGCTTGGCTATTGAACCAGGTTTAGAACAGATGGTGGCAGATGAATTACGCTTACGACAAATGCTAGTCCATTTACTTTCCAATGCCTTTAAATTCACGGAAGTATCTGGGGAAATTGGATTACGGGTTAGCCGTTGGGAAGGCTGGATTGCTTTTACAGTCTGGGATACAGGGATTGGAATTCCTGAACAGCAACAACATTTAATCTTTCAAAAATTCCAGCAATTAGAAAATCCTCTGACGCGTCAGTTTGAAGGAACAGGTTTAGGATTAGTATTAACCAGGGCTTTGGCTCGCTTGCATGGTGGAGATGTTAGTTTCTTATCTCGTGAGGGTAAAGGTAGTCAGTTTACCCTGCTTTTACCTCCCAGTCCCCCAAAAGCCAGTTTTAGTGACTCTGATGATATAGCTCCAAAAAGGGAAATAGGCAATATTATCAATGCTTCCCATCAAAGTCTGAATAGTTCCTCCCCAAGATTGGTGTTGGTGGTGGAAGCAGTAGCTCAATATATTGAGGAATTAACTGAACAACTCAAAGGTTTAGGTTATCGTGTAGTTATTGCTAGATCAGGAACAGAGGCACTAGAAAAAGCTCGACGCTTGCAACCAAAGGCAATATTTTTAAATCCTTTACTGCCTTTACTTTCTGGTTGGGATGTCATGACTTTACTGAAATCTGATGTTTTAACTCGTCATATTAATGTTATTGTCACAGCCACAGCAGCAGAAAAGGAGCAAGCATTTACTAAACAAGCTGATGGGTTTTTAAGCTTACCAATTAAGCATCAGGCATTGGCATCATTGTTAGGTAAGATATCAACAACAACTAAATTTCCCCATTCAGTGAGGGAAAATAATTCTCTCAATTCTAAAAATGTTCCTTTGCGAATTCTCAGATTAGTCAATCTAGAATTAGAGATGATTAATCTCTATCCTTCTTTGAGAGAACATCGGGTTATTGAAGTAGATGATTTAGATCAAGCAGATTTATTAGCACGAGTTTGGCAGTTTGATGTGATCTTACTAGATATGGAAATTTCCACTGCTCGCACTTACTTAGAACAATTAACTAAACACCAAAGATTGGCAAATTTACCATTGGTAACTTGTGATATTGGCACTACTTTGGCTGCTTCCCAAATACCAGGACTATCTGTATTTCCTTGTTTAAGTCCTTTAACTGGGGAAAATAATAGTCATAATTATCAACAAGATGCTTTATCATCTGTATTGCAAATTGCTGCTGGTATTTGTTGTCCAATAAATATTCTAGTAGTGGATATAAATATGCTGAGTGATTTACCCAAAGAAAAATGTAAGCCACTTAAAGATGTTCAGTTAGCTAAAAATTCTTTTCTCAATTTTGAAGATGAGCAAATTAATCGTGGATATGAGTGGTTTCAAGCTTTAATTCAATATTTACAAACTGCTGGTTTTAGAGCTTCTATTGCCAGTTGTTGGTCGGAAGTTGTACAACAAGTCAGTCATAAAAGCGTTGATTTACTTTTGATTTGCTTGCACGAAACAGCAATTAATAAAGAAGTACAAGAAGCTATTAAATCATTAAGTAATGTACCTTTTGATTTGCCACCAATTTTGGTACTTGACCAAAAATTAAATGAGCCGAATTATGGAAATGTCGCAAAATCTGATAAACAACAATATACATCTTCTGTAGAAACGGCTGTCCGGGGAATTGCTACCCAGATATTACCCCGTTCTATTTCTATGGAAGAACTATTGACTCAGATAAATCAAGCTTTAGGTAATTAAACAATGTCTACTAATTATTTCTGATGTTCTGAGAATCTCATTTAGAAAATATCTTTTCGTTTTTGTAAATTCAGAGTTATCAACAAATAAACTACCCCGTGTAAGAATAATATTCCCCAATTTAAACTTAGATTTCCCCAAGTTGGATCATAGACGGATGTAGTTTCAAAAGCACCAGGTAGTTTATTTCCTTTAGGAACTAAATCATTAAGAGAACTCCACAAAAAAGATTATCCAATTTTGTGGGATGGGCATCTTGCCCGTCCTTGTATTATTAGCGGGCAAGATGCCCGCACCACAAAAAATTTTAGGATATTTTTTTAATTGGAAGTCTCTAACATAAACTGGTTGTAATAAAGTTGTTAGAAAATAAGATCCCCGACTTCTTCGATCAATTCATAATTTGTTTACAAAATATAAAAGAAGTCGGGGATCTGGAAATAAACGTTATTTTCTCAATCTTTCTATCAATTCTTGACGAGATAAATTGGCTAAAGAAAGAAGTAATTGGGTACGTTCAGAAATGGAAATTTCAGCAATTTTCTCCACTAAACTAGATAATTCAGCATCTAAAGTACCAAATCTAGCTTCCAAAAGACAAGTTATCAATGATAGTTCTCCTTCTTGTCTTCCTTCTTGTCTTCCTTCCTGTCTTCCTTCCTGTCTTCCTTCCTGTCTTCCTAGTTGCTTACCTTCTTGCTTCCACTCTTCTATTTGTTGTAAATAAGCTGGTGATAAGTTCATAATCACTTCCTCTTCATCTGTACTTAAATTATCTCTCAATTCTAGATTTTTGCGCCAGTTAGCTAAAATTACTAGCAAATTCTCTCGAAAAGGGTTTTGTTCTGGTAGTTCAGTTAATTCTTCTACTGCTCTTTTTTGTGTTCCTCCTTTCCCTAATACTCTCAACCATAGGGTTTCTTCATTGATTGGTAATTGATGAATAACTACTATTACTGTTTTGAGAATATTTGGCAGAAAATAAATTCCCTTACACCAGTTTTCTTCAGGTTCATTTGCTCCTAATCCTTGAAGCATCCGAGATGAAAATGTTGGTGTTAAAATCCATAATACTGGTAATTCAGATTCAGAGATAATCCTATTTTCTCGTTTTGATTTCCTGACAATACCTCCATGTACAGCATATAGTTTCAGTAAGCAACTACGAATTTCTATTTCCGAGGGTGGATTGCGAAAAGGCTCGAATAAACAGGAGGTTTTTGCCATTTTCCCTAATAAACCTAAAGGTAATTCTTCTTGAGTTTCAGAAGTAAAGGGTTCAAACCATACATCTATTTCTTGAACTTCACTTTTAACTTTTTCGCTTTTTTTAATTGTTCCTAGAGGTGTTAATAATTCCTCTAAATATTCTTTAGCAAATTGATCGTGAGATTGACGAGTCATTTGATTATTTACCTAATTATCTCCTAATTAAATCCCCGACTTATTAATATGGTAAATAATTTATGAATTGATTAAAGAAGTCAGGGATATAGAAATAAACGTTATTTTCTCAATCTTTTTATCAATTCTTCACGAGATAAATTGACTAAAGAAAGAAGTAATTGAGTCCGTTCAGATAGGGGAATTTGAGCAATTTTGGCGATTAAACTAGATAATTCAGCATCTAAAACCCCAAATCTCGTTTCTAAAAGACAAGTTATCAATGAGAGTTCTCCTTCCTGTCTTCCTTCCTGTCTTCCTTCCTGTCTTCCTAGTTGCTTACCTTCTTGCTTCCACTCTTCTATTTGTTGTAAATAAGCTGGTGATAAGTTCATAATCACTTCCTCTTCATCTGTACTTAAATTATCTCTCAATTCTAGATTTTTGCGCCAGTTAGCTAAAATTACTAGCAAATTCTCTCGAAAAGGGTTCTGTTCTGGTAGTTCAGTTAATTCTTCTACTGCTCTTTTTTGTGTTCCTCCTTTCCCTAATACTCTCAACCATAGGGTTTCTTCATTGATTGGTAATTGATGAATAACTACTATTACTGTTTTGAGAATATTTGGCAGAAAATAAATTCCCTTACACCAGTTTTCTTCAGGTTCATTTGTTCCTAATCCTTGAAGCATCCGAGATGAAAATGTTGGTGTTAAAATCCATAATACTGGTAATTCAGATTCAGAGATAGTCTTATTTTCCCGTTTTGATTTCCTGACAATACCTCCATGTACAGCATATAGCTTGAGTAAGCAACTACGAATTTCTATTTCAGAGGGTGGGTTGCGAAAAGGCTCAAATAGGCAGGAGGTTTTTGCCATTTTCCCTAATAAACCTAAAGGTAATTCTTCTTGAGTTTCAGAAGTAAAGGGTTCAAACCATACATCTATTTCTTGAACTTCACTTTTAACTTTTTCGCTTTTTTTAATTGTTCCTAGAGGTGTTAATAATTCCTCTAGATATTCTTTGGCAAATTGATCGTGAGATTGACGAGTCATTTGATTATTTACCTAATTTTATCCTAATTAGATCCCTAACTTCTTGAAGAAGTCGCGGATCTGAACCTCTTAAGAAATGTTTGGTTTAACTGTTTTTAAAGGAATGCGAATCAGATGATAAGCACCTTTAATAGCAATGTTTTTGTAATTATCCGGTGGTAAATCCATTTCTTGAAATTTCCCATTTTCAACTATCATTAACAATGATGGTGGTTTAGTTGGTTGGGATGCTTGCTTTTGAATATATTCTAAAGCTTGTTGAGAAAATTTAATGTAGTTAATCTTTTGTTGGGTGTAAAAAGTCACCGTAGGTTTTTTAAACCCAACCATAATTAATTCTTCATGAGGTTGTTTTGATTCGACAATTAAGGCTGATAATTCTCTTAACGGCAGTTGACGCTGTTGATCCATAATCGAAGCAGCAGGTATTAAAGCAACAGCAACAAAAGCTATAAATCCTACTAAATTAATTGTGATTATCTGTCGGTAACGGTGAGTTAATATGAAGATAGCTGAGATAAATGCAGACAATAACCAAATTATTCCCGCGAATTTGAGTATTCCTGATTTCTCCATGTTTGCATATAATTCAGGAGCAGCAGGATCAATGCCCACAATTTGGGTAAGGTGAAATAGTGCCACAGAAATTATTGTCAAAAAGGCTATGTTTACCCAAGCACTAATCCGAAAAGATTTGAGAGGTGTAGGAGTTTGGGAACTGGGGAAAATATCACTCCAGAATAATGCCACAAGAATCGCTGCTGCTGGCATTAACGGTAAGACATAACTGGGCAATTTAGTTACAGAAATTGTAAAAAAGCAAAATACACTCAAAAACCATAAACAGGCAAATAAACCTAATTGTTGAGAGCGTTCTTGCTTTAACCAGTGCGATCGCTGCCAAAATTTTACTCTAGCGATAGACGCAGGGATGTACACTGAATAAGGGGCAAAGCCTAGCAATACGACCAAAAAGTAAAAAAACCAGGGGGCTGAGTGACCATTAACAACTTCCGTAAACCGTTCTAAATTGTGATAGATAAAAAAGGCGTTAATAAAATTCCAGCCATTACGCCAAGTTACTAAAACATACCAGGGAAGTGATAACGCTAAAACGATCCCCATTCCCAAAATAGGCCGCATTTCGCGCCATAGTTGCCAAAATTTCCCCACATATAAGGCAAAGGCAATCATAATCAATCCTGGTAAGACAATGCCTACAGGACCTTTAGTTAAAATTGCTCCAGCAATTAAGACATAACAAGCTAAATACCATTTATTGGGCAGTTGCCACTTAGTAATGACAATGGGGGAATTATTCTGAGCATATCCCAGAAAGAAACATAACAAAGTTGAACCTATGCAGCCATTAAGCAACATATCAGAAACGCCGGCTCTTCCCCAAACAATCATTTCCGGGTTAAGTGCCATTAAAGCTGCGGCTATGACGGCTGTAAAGTAACGTCTGGGTAAGTTGCTAACTTGTTCTAATTCATCCTTTTTGGCAAAAGACCACTGCACAGTATAAAATGCCAAAGCAATTACACCCATTGCTGCCAATGCTGAAGGAATACGGACTGCCCATTCATTTACCCCTACAATAGCGTAGGCGATCGCTTGACACCAATAAATTAACGCAGGTTTATCAAAGCGAGTTTCCCCATTAAAAAACGGCGTAATCCAATCACCAGTGATGAACATTTGCCGGGAAGCTTCAGCAAACAGCGGCTCAGTTTCATCAATTAAGCCCACATTACCCAAATTCCAGCCAAAAGCTATCCAGCCAATCACCAATAACCATAGAGAAGAAACAGCCACAGCCAGCACTGGACGCTGTTCTAAATTATGCAACCACTTATCAACCACTTGATCAAAAACACCCAATTTCATATTTTACAATTCCCTGTCACCTGTCACCTATTTTGTAACACCAACTGCCATTCTTGAGTTTGAGGATTCCATTGGGGAGAGGAAGTTTCCCCGACGATATAAGGACCCCAATAGCGCCGTGAGCCATCTTGAGCAAAGGCTACCAGTACATCACCCTTCTCTAGTCTTAAATTACCTTGAGGTAAGGATAAAACTAACCCTTTGTCACTACCTTCTTCAGGTGCAAAATCCCAATGAGCAGGAATATTAGATGTAGCTTTATTGGCAGTGGCACTTTTTTGAGATAATTGTCTGGCTAATAATGCTAGACGGACAGGTTGAGTAGTTTTGTTGCTCATGCGGAGTAATCCAGAAGCCTTGGTTTTTTTATCCGAGTCAAACCGATAGGCTACGACAGTAGACTGATTTTTTTGGCTATTTGATTCTACTGAGTTCGTTGGTGTACTATCTGAGTTAATTTCATTCCCATCAATTCTAGTGTTTGTAACTACAGATGGGGTTTGTTCTGAAACTGTTGATACTGTTTTTGGATTTGTAGACTCAAGGGATATGCTCATATCTAAGCATCCTGCCATGATCCCGATGAATCCCAATGCAGAAAAAGCGACAATGAAGTTACGATACTGATACATGGAATATTTCATAATGATATGGATTTAGAAATAAGAATTTTTGTAGGCTCAATCTCATAGTTGCTAATGATCCCCAATAGCATGAGTCAGAAGAAGTCAGAATTGCTGGAGTAAAACCCTTTCATGCAAAATACTCGTCTGAACAACCTGTTAGACACAATTTTTAGAAGCTTGAGTCAATGGTTTCTTAATCCTTGGCGGCGATTATCGCTAATACTAATTAGCTTTTTGTTTGGGTTCTTTTTGGGATCGGCAGTATCAACAACCGCTGGACAAAAGGCAGAATTAGATATTGTGGTAGCTGCATTTTTAGTTCTTTTTACTGAAATTACCAGTAGAATATTTTACAGCCGTAATCTTTTTGTTAGGCAAGTATTTTGGGTAGAAATACTCAATTATCTCAAGATTGGTTTTATCTACAGTCTCTTTCTAGAAGCTCTAAAGCTGGGTTCGTAATTTTATGCGTAGCGAATGGCTGAGTAAAATTTTGACAACAGACACATCTTGGCAAGTGTTAGCAGAGGATGCAGCATTAGTATATCCTTTGCAAACCAGAGTTTTTAATATCACCTCTGATAATGTAGCTGAAGTTATACAAAGGAGAGGGGATTTACTGAAGTTAGTTTTCCCTGATTTTAGTCAATTTTGTCAAACTACCCTAAAAACTCAACCCCAAGGAATGTTACAGATATTGTGGGATGTATGGCTACCCTTGGCAATGAAAATTGCCGCGCAGCATCAACTGTTAGGGAAACCCTTTATTCAGGGGATTTTAGGCGCACAAGGTACTGGTAAAACCACAATGTCCAGAATACTGGTTTTGATTCTCCAGCATTTGGGATACCGGACTTTAAGTTTGTCTTTGGATGACTTGTACAAAACTTATAGCGATCGCTTGGTCTTAATGCAGCAAGATTCCCGGTTGCTTTGGCGCGGTCCGCCTGGAACCCACGATATTCACCTAGCTACAAGTTTACTCGATCAAATTCATCAAAGCAAGAGTCCTGTGATAGTTCCTAGATTTGATAAATCTGCCTATGGAGGTATGGGCGATCGCACTACTCCAGAAGTTATCATGGACAATATAGACATTGTTCTGTTTGAAGGTTGGTTTGTGGGTGTAAAACCAATTGATCCCATAGCCTTCCTAACTGCACCACCACCCATTCTGACAGATGCAGATAGACAATTTGCCTCTGATATGAATAGTCAACTTAAAAGTTATTTACCACTTTGGGAAAGGTTAGATAGTTTAATAGTTCTGTATCCTACAGATTACCGTTATTCTTTAGCATGGCGCAAGCAAGCAGAAAGACAAATGATTGCTACTGGTAAATCAGGAATGAGTGACGCAGAAATAGAAGAATTTGTCAATTATTTTTGGCGTTCTTTACATCCAGAATTATTCATTAATCCTTTAATTCAATCATCAGCAGTTGATTTAGTCATTGAAATTGATGCTGATCATAATTTTAGCAAAATCAGAAATTAGATCTCCGACTTCTTAAAGAAATCGGGGATCTGAATATAGCGGTATGCACTTGAATGAGATACATCATAAGCCCCCTCTCGAAGAGCGGGGAGGGGGTTGGGGGTGGGGTTCTTGTATTTCACTCAACCAAGAACCGCTAAGTAGGTGGACGCGAATAATATCAAAATAATATTATTGACTCTGGGCGGGCTAGAATCCCACCCCACAATAAGTGTAATATTCTTGTGGGGTGGGCAACATGAGCGCCCATACTATATTTAATTGTACCTACCTACTTGTAAACTAATAAACTACTTTCCGGTTTTTAGTGTTTCCACTAAATCATAAAAAGGTTGCCAATTATCATTTTCAGTAATTGATTCCCAAACAGACTCAATCACAGGTCTTAATAAAGCTGTTTTGGGATTAGCTTCAATCAAAGTTTGGTGAATTTTATCCATTTGGTCAGGATCAAAATGATTGAGAATTTTATGATAGAGGAAACACCAATTATCAAAAGTGGCTGATTTTCCTAATGCGGGGCTAAGTTCTGAACCATTCATCACAAAAGCTGGATCATCTCGCCATTTACTAGAAAAAGTAGCAGCCAAATCTGAAAAGAATTGATGATAACCAACTTGACTATCATGTAAAAAGGTAATGGTTAACCGCAAAAATTCATCAGCTTCCGCTAATTGTAAATCTTCAAAACCCAACTTTTTCAACATCAAAGCTCGATATTCAGCTTGGTAATATTCAGCAAACTTGGATAAAGCAACATCTAAATCACCTTGGTGAATTATCGCCTTTAAAGGTTCTTGCAAAAGCTCTAAATTTAATTTGCAAATCCCTGGTTGCTGACTGTAACAATAACGTTTATAATAATCGAAATATGCCGCCGTAAATTGGAGATCGTAAGTAGGAATAAAGGCATAGGGTCCATAGTCAAAACTTTCCCCGGTAATTGACATATTATCAGTATTCAGAACTGCATGACAAAAACCCGCTGCCATCCATTGTGCTACTAATTCGGCGACACGCTGCACTAATTCGGCATAAAATAAAGCATATTTATCATTTTCAGCTTGCAAATGCGGGTAATATTGTTCGATTACATGATCTAACAACTTTTGAGTTAAATCATGTCGTTTGAAATAGTTTAATCGTTCAAAAGTACCAAAACGGATATGAGATTTACTCATGCGAATCATGACAGAAGAACGAGTTGGAGAAGGTTCATCACCGCGCCACAAACCCAAACCCGTTTCAATCATACTTAAACAGCGAGAAGTGCGAACGCCTAAACGATGAAGTGCTTCAGCGGCGAGAACTTCCCGCACTCCTCCTTTAAGTGTTAGCATTCCGTCACCACCGCGAGAGTAGGGGGTTCTTCCCGAACCTTTTGTGCCAAAATCGTATAATTCCCCATCAATACCCCGCACTTGTCCATAGAGAAAGCCTCTACCGTCACCTAATTGGGAGTTATATTGTCCAAATTGATAACCGTGATAACGTAGTGCTAACAGCGGTTCTCTTCCCTCAAATTTACCAAAAGCGTTAATAAAATCTTCGTCTTTAACTACTTGGGGCGCAACTCCTAAGCGTGGCAGTAGTGCGTCATTGCGCCAGCGTAACATAAGTTGGGGAAATTCCTCGGCTACAACTTGATCATAGTAGTCGTTACCTAAAGACTCTAGGGCTGATTCATAGTTGAGGGTAAGCAAAGGATTAGTAGCATGAGTATGATTGAGAGTTTCATCCAGAGTCATTATAATTACGCTTAATTGATATTTATTTAATGATAGACAAAAAAGCTCACCATCTTGCTAATTTAACGTAAGTTGCTAGTTAAATTGTCAAAAATGGCTAACACCACGCTGCGCTATCACGAGCTTATAAAAATAATATATCTTCATAAAAAAATAGATACCGGACTTCTTGAAGAAGTCGGGGATCTAAGGATTACAATATTCACATAAACTAGGATCAGCAAATTCTTGATTGTTAGGAAATAATTGTTGTTGGGTAAAACCGCATTTTTGACATTGAAAAATTACTGCTTTAATTAATGAAGTTGGCTGATGACAAAGTTCACAAGGTAGTCCAGGGATTTTTTGATTAATCATAAAACCAGGAGTATTACATTGGGGACATAAACTATTAATTTTATTAATTAAGTCTTGAGTAGCAAAGGCAATATTTTTCATCCTGGTAGGATTATACATTGCTCTCATATCTGTTTCTATATGAAATTTACCATTTGTGTTTTTTATGGCAATTTCTACGGAATTGATTAGGTTTTCTTTGCTGGTAATACCTTTAATAAATTCTGTTTTTCCTGTGGATATATTATCAAATGAAATTACTAAACCATGTTCAGGAAAACCAACTTTTTGAGCAAATTCTTCAGATTCTTCTAAACTAGATATAGTTTGGTGATTGAAATTAGTTTCTATGGAAAATAATTCACCAATAATTTCTAAATCATTTTCTTGATCCAAAAAAATAATTATTTCTTGGTTAGCATAAATATAGGGAATTAGGGGATGAGGGGCAAAACTTCCTTCACTAGCAATGGCTATTTTTTCATCATCCATTTCCAAGGCTTTTTTAGCTTTTAACCTAGCAGTAATGATTTGTGTATCTGGACGTTTAATTTCTCTAGTAAAAGTTCCAAAAACATCAGTATTTAAGCCTTGAGGAACTATCAAATTAATTCCTAAATGTTCTTTCAATAAAGGAGAAATTACTTTTTCTTTATTGTGCATTGTCGCCAAAATAGCCACGCGATTATTATATATTGACATAATTTATTTCTCCATAATTATCTTCAGATCCCCGACTTTTTGGAGAAGTCGGGGATCTGAGGTATTATAAATGCGATCGCCAGTGGGGATTTGTCAAACTTGTAAAAATATGATTTTCTAGGCTGGTGTTTCCGATAAATAAATAGTTTTAATGAATAGTTGTTCACAAATTCCCAGAAACTCGTTTCTACTTGATACTCCCAATAATCGTCAGTAAAAAAATTTTCATCCCATTTAGGATAAAATGGCGTAAGATATTCTTTAAGGTATGCTGTACCTTGGGAATGTTGACAGAGAACCAGGCAAAGCGGTTAGAGGATGCGGGATTGTATGCTTATAACCAGAAAGAATTATTTTGGCTGCTCATGCTAAATTGACCTAAATCTACAGCGGTTTTCATGTATTTATACCACAGATGAATGAATTGAATGAATCTATTACCAATAGACATCTGGTGAGAATTAAATGTGGCTAACCTGAAACTATTATAGGGATAATTTATCAATTGTCCCTAGATTTTTTCTCACGCCATGTCTAGTCTAGTAGTAGTGCAAAATAAATTTCATATTCTAACAATAATGTTTACTGATAAATAAACAATAACGATTGTCATCTGTTAGTTTATAAGACAGTTTGTCAGCAATGGAGGACATTATTTGCAATCCCCGTCCTCTTTCTTGATCATTATCCTCTAATGCTGAAGTTATTTGCAATTGCTTTTCTAACTCAAAAGGTTCTCCCCAAGACCATATCCGAATTTCTATATCTTCTTCGAGTCTAATAACTTCTAATTCAATCGGAGTTTCTCTGGGTAATTTTTTGTGGGCGTGTTCTACAATATTAATAAATCCTTCTACTAGTAGTGTTTGTAATTCCCACCAAATTGTTTGATTATTAAATGGGGGCTGGTTGATTTGCTCCAGCCAGGATAAAACTTCACTTGTAGCATTAATATCTGTATTGGTTTTTAGGTAGATTTTATGATTCATTGGTCAATCCATAGAATATTTGACTATGAGTGTATATTCAAAATGTGAAAAATGTAAATCCTTTGACAAGATTTAATGTAGAGTAATTAATAAGTAATTATTCAAACTGTTTAATAGTCAAAATGTTTAAAATCCTCGTCATTGATGATGATCCTATCTTACGAATGGTTTTGAAAAAAACTCTGAAAACCCAGGGCTATGATGTTACCATAGCGGCTAATGGCGAAGAGGGAATAATAGAAGCAAAAAAATTATGTCCCGCTCTCATTATCTGTGATTGGGTAATGTCTGGGATAGATGGTTTACAAGTGTGTCGTCTGATTAAGTCAGATCCGGAATTAGCTACAACTTTTTTTATTCTTCTGACTGCAAAAGGAGCTTCTTTAGGAGAGGAAGATGATCGTGTTAGAGGATTGGATGCAGGAGCAGATGAATTTATTTCTAAACCCATTGAGATGAATGAATTAAAAGCACGGGTAAGAGCAGGATTAAGGCTACATCAATTAAGTCGAGATTTGCAGCATCAAAAGCAAATTTTAGAGCAGTTAAATCGAGATTTGCAGCATCAAAAGCAGGTTTTAGAAACCGAACTAGCTGAAGCTGCTGATTATGTGCGATCGCTTTTACCATTACCGATTATAGGATCAGTAACCATAGAATCTTTATTTGTACCTTCAGCACAGTTGGGAGGGGATTGTTTTGATTACTATTGGATTGACGATGAACATTTGGCAATTTATCTATTAGATGTCTCTGGTCATGGTGTAGGTTCGGCTTTGTTATCTGTATCTGTATTGAATATCTTGCGATCGCAGTCTCTACCAAATACTAATTTTTGTCAACCAGCAGAAGTTCTCAAGGCACTCAATGAAAGTTTTCAAATGAGTAAACATGGCGATAAATACTTTACCATTTTGTACTGTGTTTTTAATCGTGTTAATCATCAGCTAGTTTATGGTAACGCTGGACATCCACCGGCTGTATTAATATCTGGAAATGCCCCCTCCAGCATTGAGGTTATAAAACTAGAATCTCTAGATTTACCCATTGGCTTTTTACGAGATATCAGTTTTGAAACTGCTATTTTGGAAGTTGCAGAAAACAGCACTTTATATATTTTTAGTGATGGTGCTTACGAACTGCTGCAACCAGAGGGACAAATTTGGGGTTTCGACTCCTTCGTTAATTTATTGCTCACCCATAATCAGTCAAATAACAATCATATTAATCAACTCTTACCTGAGATTATAAATATCAGCGGCAACGAAAATTTTGATGATGATTTGTCTTTACTACGAGTTAATTTTAGTGGCTGTCAAAATCCCTAAGATGTGAACTTTTATCAAGGGTGTTTGAAAAGTTTTCGGCGATTATAAATCCCTACTACACAAACACAGACCACCTGGGTAGACTAAGAAAAAATTAAGGGTTTGAAACATATGTGTGCAACTAGACTTGTCTATTCATCCTCATAAGATTGGGAAAAACCGGATATGTACAAGTTTAGAATTGCTAAAACTTCACCTATAGAATCAAACCATTAAGCATTTTCTAGTTCTAATACTTTGTTATCAAACACTTCTCTATTACTTAATATGTTCAAAACTCGATTGATTTTCGTTAATTCAAATAACATTTTGACTTGATCATTAATGGAACATACAAATAGTTCTCCTTTAGCATTTCTAACACTTTGCATTGCTCCCACTAAAGCACCTAAACCAGAACTATCAATAAACGTCACCTTTGACATATCAATCAATAGCATATTAACTCCATTATTAATGATATCAGTAATTTGACGACGTAATTCATTACCGGAGGTGGCGTTTAAAATTCCTGATGGTTCAAAGACGTGAATTTTAGAAGTCATAAATTATCTTCCTTTCTGTGTTAGTTTGTAAATTTGCCATTGAAAATTGTCCTATCTATTTAAAATTCTACTACTATTTAAGGCATTTTGTAGAACTTTAAAAAATAGATTTACAAGCAATAAGGACTTTCATTAACTTTCCCCACGGGGTTAGGTTTTGTGGTTGTATACAATTCTGTTGAAACACCCTCTTAGAGGTAATTCATGAATTACCTCTACTTTCCTTCTGTTTTATGTAAGTCCTGCGGTTGCCAAACAGCAGCACTGATAATTGCCCAAAGTAGAGATAAAATATATATACCCCATAATGTGTTGATCAAATAAACCCAAGGAGTTTCTAACTGACCAATAGCGAGACGATATATACTCCATATTATACCTAAAATCATCAAAATAAACACAGTTATTTGTGGCCAGATTAGCTGGAGATAGATTCCTGATTGTCGCTGCTTAGGTGTAACCTGAAATTTAATAGGTTGTCCGGTTAATACACTCCATACAGATTGAATGAATAGGGGAAATAAAGAGATAGAATATTGTTCTGAACGCCATAATTCCGCAGCATTAATTCCCCAACCAGCAGCTAAAAAAGTCAACCTATTAATTATAAAAGTTGGAAGAAAATGGATAGTAAAATCAAAGCCATAAGTTTTCACGGGGATAGTTCCCGTAAAAAAATAGATAATGGGACAAGCAATAAAAACCAAAGTTGCAAATCCAGAAAAATAACTATATGTTGTCTTAAAATAGTGTAATCGTTGCCAAAATGTCAGTCCTGGTTTGGTGAGAGGATTTTCTCTCATTAACACTTGAATTGTACCTTGAGACCAGCGCATTCGCTGTTTGAGGGTAGAACTTAAATCATCAGGAGCAAGTCCTTCTGCTAATAATTCATGATGATAAATTGATTTCCAACCAGAACTATGCAACCGCATGGCTGTATTCATATCTTCGGTAATACTATTACTAGAAACACCACCAATTAATTCAAATTCATCTAATTTTTTACCATCTTTGACAAATTCATCTGCAAAATATTGTAAACCCACACTAACTAATGCTTCTCTTCTTAGGACTGCATTTGTACCTGTGTAGAAAGCTGAATTCATGCCATCTTTACCTTGTTGAATGGGTCCATAAAATAAATTGGCTCGATGTCCAAAGGGGTCTCCAGGGGGAATATTATAAAAATCTTGAGGAGTTTGCACAAATGCAATACGGTTTGGTTGATATTTTCCTGAATACAAATTATAGGTATAGAAATATGTCAAAACTCGCTTTAAAAATGCTGGTTTAGGAACATGATCTGCATCTAAAGTAAGAATAAAATCTCCTGCGGTCTCTCCAGAAAAAATGGCGTAATTGAGATTACCTGCTTTAGCATGATGAGGTACTCCTGGTTGTTTAGGACGAGCAATATACCGCAACCTAACCAGTTGCACAAGTTCTAATTCTTTTTGACGAATTGCTAATTCTAATGCGCTACGTTCATGATTAAGATGTTCATATATAGTTGATTTACTGGCATGATGACTATTTTGATTTTGAGGATTTAACCAGAGAATAAACTGTTGTAAACTGTGGACAAATCTAGCGGGAATATCCTCGAAAGTATTTAAAGTATTTAAAGATGATTTTTGCAGCCATTCTTCAGCGGCTTTTACTTCAGGTGCTAGATTTTCCAGTTGCTCAATTCGTTGATTTAAAGTAGATAATTCCCCGTCAATTCGATTAGCTTCCTGTTGTAATAATGGTGATTGTAAATCCTCTAGAGCTAATCTTTCTGACATGGCTCGCATTTGTTCAGAATTACCATCATCTAATACATATACACGCAGCTTTGTGGTTGGATAATCTATCGCTAAAGCTGCTCTAGCAGTTTCTTCCACCATTTCTGAGGGTTCATTATAGCAGGTTATAAACACATCTACATTTGCCCAATCACAGTTAGGAAGGGGTGGGCTTAACTGATTGAGAGACTTAACCTGTCGGACTATAGGCCGCCATAATCCAATGACAAACATAACTCCCCCGAAATAGCTGTAAATTTCCGCCAGCAATAAAGGAATAGACAGCCATAGAGCATCAAAGTTGATAGAATGAGTTATCCGCCATTGTAAATACCAAGCACCAAAAATTAAGTTTATTTCCGCTAAGTACCGAAAAAGTAGGGTTCTTTTTTTCAGTGTTGAACGGCTATTACCGGAAAAATTGGCTGAATCATAACTAGAGGACGCTGAATTCATTTTGCTACCAAAAATAAAATTTAAATTAGTCAATTAGCGGTTGTTTGTTTTTATAAGAGTCACGTATTTGATTTTTGATTTGAACTCCCTATAGTCCTTGATATTTTTTAGACATCATTGAGGATTCCTGTAGCTTGCTAAAGTAGAGTTGTTATTTAATGTATCAGATTTTTGGTGTCATTTCTAACTATAGCGAAGTGATTCTCTCTTCTCTAGCACTCTAGTCCTCCCTGAATGGTTCTCAAATTTTATTTATAAATGATACAGCAACACCGTCACTACAAACTATTAAGATGGATTGCATTGTTCCTAAGTGGAGCATTTCTGCAATTTCTGTTCTGTGTGCCTACAGTATCTTTAGCACAAAATTCTACTCCTAATGGCTGTAGTCAAATTTCAGCGCCTCTAACACCGGAGGAACAGACTTACGCTCGTGCAGCTTGGCAGTATTTTGTCAATAACTATCAAGCAAATACAGGGTTTACTAATTCTACTGGTGGTTATCCTTCTGGTACTCTCTGGGACATTGGTAATTACCTAATGGCTTTGAATGCAGCGCGGTGGATGAATTTGATTAACCAGTCGGAATTTGATTCGCGCTTTAATAAATTTCTTACCAATTTTGCTAATCTTAGTTTATTTGAAAACGCTTTACCAAATAAGGTATATAATGCTGCTAATGGAAAAATGACTGATTATGGGAATAAACCTCTAGAAAAGGGTCTGGGTTGGTCAGCTTTGGATATTGGTCGCATATTGGCTGCTTTTCATATTATTGGTACTTGTCATCCTCAATATAAAAATTGGCTGAAGGGAGTTCTCAGTAAGTGGCAGTTAGCAAGATCACTGAAAGATGACCAACTTTACGGAGCAGTTGTTTTACCTAATGGTAAAACATTGTTGGTACAAGAAGGACGACTTGGTTATGAGGAATATGCTGTTAGGGGTTATGAACTATGGGGATTTAAAGCACCCAAAGCGGTGGCTTTAGAGCCTTTCAAACTTGTAGATATTAACGGGGTGAAAATTCCTGTTGATACCCGTGATTTTCAAAGCACTAATGCTAATAATTATGTAGTCGGTGAATCCTATATTCTTGATGGTATTGAATTTGGCTTAGAAGGTTATTTAAAAAAATATGCTGCTGACATTTTAGAAGTACAAAAGCGACGCTTTGAATCTACGGGACAACTAACTGCTGTTTCTGAAGACAATATTGATCAACCTCCTTATTTTCTCTACAATACTATTTACTCTAATGGAGTTGCTTGGGCAACAATTACGGAGAAAAATAAGCCCTATACAGAGTTGCGGAGTATTAGCACTAAAGCTGCCTTTGGCTGGCGCTATCTTTATCCAGGTAATGCTTATGCTCAAAAGGTTTTTGATGCTGTTAAGGATTTACGTGATCCTAAAGGTGGTGGCTTCTACGCTGGACTGTATGAAGAAACAAAAAAACCTAATAAATCCTTGACAGGTAATACTAATGGCCTAATCATGGAGATTTTATATTATAAAGCTAGAGGAAATCGCCCCTTAATTGGTGGTAGTGGGGTGAGTTTTGCAAAAATACCGTCTGGTGATTCTAAACCCTCAGATTCTAAACCCTCAGATTCTAAACCCTCAAATTCTAAACCCTCAGATTCTAAACCCTCAGATTCTAAACCCTCAGATTCTAAATCACCTGCTGCAAATTCCCCGACTCCAGCCCAAAGTCCTATTCCCATAAATGTTACACCTGCTAAGACTAATACAGCGACTAACCCACCTCCGCTGATAGTTAAACCTATTCCATCCTTGGGTGTCCCGCAGCCAGCTAAACCATTACCTAAACCGTTAACAGTTGTGCAAAGACGCTACGCTCAAGCGGCCTGGAACTATTTCTCCGCTAATTCTCAGCCTAGCACAGGATTGGTGAGCGATCGCTCTGATGTTAAGGGTTCAACATTGTGGGGATTAGGAGACTATTTAACAGCGCTCAATGCAGCATGGGCAATGGATATAATTTCTCCCAAGGAATTTGATCAACGCATTCGACAGTTGTTGAGTGCTTTAGCGCAGATACCGCTGTATGCAGGGGAATTACCGAGTCGGGGTTATGATCCGCGAACATTGCAACCAGTAGATTATGGTGGTAATCCAGTTCCAGAAGGTACTGGCTGGTCGTCTTTAGATGTGGGAAGACTATTAGCAGCCCTTTATAATTTAAAAACAGATCACCCCGAATATACGGAAGTTGTTGATCAAATTGCTCTCGATTGGTCATACTTGCGGGTTGTGCGGGAAGGTATTCTTTCTAGCGCCAATGTCACCAAAGATAAAAGTGGGCGGTTAGTCCCCAGAATTAATCCTGAAACCCGTTTGGGTTATGAAGAATATGCTGCTAGAGGTTTTCAATTGTGGGGATTTAATGTTGATAAATCTGCTGTGGGTGGTGAATATAAAACAACATCAGTGGAGGGGGTAGAAGTCCCCATTGAACGGCTTCGTAAAGATACAAAATCAAAGGTTAATCAATATACCGTTAGTAATCCTTTTCTGCTGTATGCTCTAGAGTTTGGTTTAGATCCAAAAATGCGATCGCTCTTTACAGCAGTATATCAAGCTCAAGCCCAACGCTACCTTAAGACTGAGACTCTTACTGCCTCAGCTACTACTCTCATTGAGCGTCAACCTTACACCGTCCACAGTTCGATTATTGGTCAAAATCAGCCTTGGGCAGCCTTAGATGATGATGGTAAACTACTACCAGAGGGAAGATTAGTCAGTTCGGCTGTAGCATTTGCCTATTATGCTTTATTGCCTAAAGATACCTATACTCAGGAATTAATCAAGGCAACAACGGACTTATACAATCCTTTGCTGGGCTTTTATGAAGGTTTTTATGAAAAAACAGGTAAAACCGCTCTTGGTTCTACTAGTAGCACTAACAGTATGATTCTACAATCTTTACTGTATACAGCAACAAAGCAACAACCCCTCCTCCGTCCTAATACGGATATGAAATCACCCTGGTGGCGAGCAGTAGCTGATGGTAATTCTGGTCGGGGTCTACCGAATACTTCTACTCAAAAAACCCAATTTGTGACTAATGGCACTGAACATTACTGGATTAATGTCAAAGATGACACGAATTAACTTTTGGATGATTTAGATACTTGAGGTTAGTAGAATTACTTGATTCTTGTCGCTATGAAAGAGGAGATAAATGATCATAAGTTCACCAGATGAACCTGATATACCAGCTTAGATTCATCAATACTGATATAAAATATATTATATAGGGTTTGCTGAATAAACCTAAAACCCAGACGCATCAAGATTTTTATCTGTATAAAAGGTAAATGAGGTGCAAGAAAAATATGATCATAGTATCAAAAATTGTTCAATTTTCCAGACTTGATATTACTTCTAAATCCTCCTGATAGCGAAGCATGGCGTTAGCGATACTCCTGAACTTCTAGCCCTCTAGGATTTCCGCAAAACAGCGAGAAAGTGGCGGTAATCTCTTCCGATATCTTGCTATATTAATTACTGCCACCTAAAAATAAGGTTTATGAGTCCACGCAAGCTATCAGCCATATCTGCCGTTAATCTTGGATACATTAACTCACCCTAGTAAATTGGTAAAGGTATTAATATGAGAATATTAATTCTATTCCCTTACGTAGCTGTTTTGTAAAATGTTACTCTCACTGGACTTGCGACAACGAATACTATATTTATTTTTTCCAATAAGTATCATCACTAGTTTCGGGATTAAGTCTGTATCTGCTGCTCCTATCCAACCAGATGAAAATTGGGGTTCAGTCTCACTTGTGATAGAACCGGTTCCTGTGGTTGATAATTTACCAAATTCACGCCAAAATAACGGAGATATTACAGAAACAGATTCCTCTATTTTTTTCCCACTAGATGAAAACTCGAACTCATTTCCAGAATTGACCGCACAAATTACACATTTTGGTATTTTAGAAAACTTAAACATAGTTTTTGACAGCAGCTTTCCTCCTCAGAATTTGCAGTCAATACCAATATTAATTGCTGCACCTGAAAACTTTAATCCTCAGCTAAGGTTAACTTCCCAACAAGTATCTCTTCCGCAAAGACAACCAACTCCTACGGTACAATCAACTTCACAACCAACTCCTACAGTACAACCAACTTCAAAACCAAATTCTACTACACCTCGGTCAGCATTTGTTTTGGAAAGTATCCAAACAGGGTTTCGTAAGGACCTGAATAGTTCCCAACAGGAGAATCAAATTATTGAACCAGTCTTTCAATTTCGGTTATTTGACGAGAAAATTAAATTGAAAACTGCCTTTAATACCTTGAGTCAAACGAAATTTGCATCTCTTACTAATATTCCCATTCAGTTGGGATGGGAAGGAAAAACAGGTCAATATAATATAAAATTAGGAGCAGGAATTGATCTATTTAATCGCTTACCAATGGCTCTCAATTTCAATGCTCAGATAGATATACCAATTTTCGTTAAACTCAATCCAGATAATAGCATCAAGTCAAGTTTATTTTTATCAGCAGTCGTAGAACAAGGTCCTTATAAAACTAGTGTGAAAACACTGGAAAATCAAATTACAGCTACGCGCTCTGGTTTCAATACTTTTTGGCAAATTGACCCTAATACGAGCTTTTTTGGCTCCTATCGTGTGGGTTTATATAATGATGGTAATTTTGAACAACAGATTTTTAATCGCTTGGAACATAAGTGGGATGAATTTTGGTTTGCTGGTAATGTTTTCGCTTGGAAGTATGCAAGCGATAATCAAGAGAGTAGTGGCTATTTTTCTCCAGTATCTTCTCTAGTTTATAACGGTGAAATCGGATGGGGAAAAAACATTTTTCCTTTTTTAAATTGTCGTTTAAATACCACCTTGGGAAGACAAATAGTTAATGGTAGTAAAAGTGGAGGTACTGGCTATCAAACTCGCTGTACCGTCAAAATATCACCAAATATAGGCTTAGACTTAGGTTATAGTTTAGGTAAGTCTCACAATCTCATGACTGGGGAAAGTCTGTACAATAATCAGATATTAACAGGCCAATTACAGATAAAATTTTGACCTGTTTTTTGACTGATAATTCAATATTTCAAAAGTAGAGTAAACAGTAAAACTCATGTTTTTAAACATGAGATTGAAATAATGACACTGTTTTTTTCGTGCTACGCATCTTTTAAAAACATCTTTTTTTTGACTGAGCTTTAAACTGGTGCAAATGAGTGTTTCTTATCTGTTCCCTGTTCCCTGTTCCCTTTTTTTGTAAAAGCAGGGAAATTGAAATCATAAATTATCGAATTTCACAGCATCAAAATAACCTTTTCCTTTACTCTTTTATTCCAGCCCAAACCGTGAGAGGTTTACCAACTTTTTTATAAAGTAAGCTTTCTAAAATTACACCATTATTATTGGCAGTAAGAGCTTTATTTGGCTGATTTAAAGTTTCATAAAACCCGTTATACCAACCTTGATCAGATTTGAGTTGAGTTTGCACAAAATTAAATAATTTGCCCGTGTAAGCAGTATTATACAGGACGTGCCAACCTACTGCGGCCTTAGCGCTGAGAAAACGTAGATCATCATATTTTTTTCCTGTTCCTGTGATGGTTGCCCAAGGTTGTCCATTCACAAATAAACTACTATAAACAAAGTAAGGAGCGCGATCTAAATTATCTTCCGTGACAGCAGTTAAAAATTTAGTTCTTTGATAACGAGCTTCTTGAGCAGCTAAAATTCGGTCTGAGAATGCTTTAGGTAAAGCTTGAAATCCGGTTTCAATCCCATCTAAAATATAAGGCTCGCTGAGAACATAATTATTTGCACCTGAATTCTGATAATCCCGTCTATCATAAGGAACACCCTGTCCATAGAGGTCTACAAAGTCTGTATTAGATGTATAATCTAAGGCTTTTTTGACATCTAAACCCCAGAGTTTTAACCCATAAGCTCCGTAATTTTCATAACCTAAACGCCCTTCTTGGGTATACTGTTCTTCACCAGCAATAACAGAAGTACCGTACATTTGCCCGTTTTTGACCAAGCGCTTGATTTGCCAATGTTTCCAGACGGCTTCTGTTTGCGATCGCATTTTGGGATATTTTGTACCAACAATATTCAGCCATATAGCTAAACGTCCTAAATCCAAAGCAGACCAACCAATTTCTTCTCGTTTATCTAATTGACCATAATTTACAGGTATTAATGTTTTTGAATTATAGACTTTATTCGGTAATTCTCCCTTATACAAAGGCATAGACGCTAGAGTTTTTAACATCTGACTCATTTTGCTCTCAAACTCTTCTACCGTAATGATATTAAGTTCTTTAGCACTGACCAAAGCAGCCATAGCAGCGGCTTGATCCCACATAGTAACAGAGGCAAAATTATCTACAGAATTAACCAAGCCAGTTTGATCGTTCCAATTACGTTGGAAGTATAACCAAGCTTGACGCGCCATTGCAGTTTCCTCTGTGGTTAATTTCCCACTTCCTGGGGCAATATAGGGTCCTTTGGTGGTTGTCAATTCGGCAGCAGCAATAGGTTTACCTGCTACAACTGTTAATTTAGTATTCAGCTTGCTAATATTATCAGTATTTATAGTTAAATACTTTGACAAAGAATTGAAACCTATAATTGCGATTACAGCGGTTATAACTCCGCCAAAGGTAGCGATAAAAGATAGTTTTTTTGATGGTGGCTCAAAATCAGAATTCATCATGGAATTGGCAATTGGTAATTGGTAATTGGTAATTGGTAATTGGTAATTGGTAATTGGTAATTGGTAATTGGTAATTGGTAATTGGTAATTGGTAATTGAATTGGTAATTGGTAATTGGTAATTGGTAATTGGTAATTGGTAATTGGTAATTGGTAATTGGTAATTGGTAATTGGTAATTGGTAATTGGTAATTGGTAATTGGTAATATAATTGAGGGTTTTTTCTTGTCTAGTTTTTTAAGTCAGGACTTACGCAAAATATCTCTCAGTAGGGGCGAACGGTCGTTCGCACTAAGTCCCTTTCTCTGTGCCTGGAGTTGTTTGTATATTCCGTGACTCATGCGTAAGTTCCATACAGGATAGATAGGAGATGATTAGGGTTCTTTAGCCCAAACCGTCAACGGTTTGCCCACGCGACGATATAGTATTGCTTCCAACACTATACCGTTAGTATTCACAGTTAAGGCTCGATTTGGTTCTTGAGTTTCCTCATAAAAACCTGCAAAAACGCCACGACTTGGATCAGCCAGCCAGCGCATACCCTTATGAAGTCTTTCTGTATAGGGAGTTTGAAAAAGCATATTCCAGCCTATTGCGGCTTTAACACTACTACCTCGATAAACAAAGGCATCTTTACCAGATGAGTCTATACTTTTCCAGGGTTGACCATTGACAAAAATACAATTGTAGACAAACCAAGGCTCCCGATCTAAATTATCCTCAGACCAGGCTGTGAGTTGATTGGTGGCTTGATAGCGACGTTGTTGGACTTGGAGTAACTTGGCTGCATATTCCGCAGGTAAAGCCTGAAAACCACTTTCCAACCCATCCAAAATATAGGGTTCACTAGTGACATAATTATGATAGGTGCTGCGTTTATCCGCTGGTACTTCCACACCCATAACATTGAGAAACTGAGTTTCGGCTTTGGTATCGAGTGCTTTGGCGGCTAAAATCCCAATTTTTTGTAATCTATAGGCTGCATATTGTTCATAACCTAGCCGTCCTTCTTGGTTCCAGGTTTCCTGACCATTTTTAATCCCTGTCCCCATTAGCTGTCCATTCTCTACTAACCGCTTTAACTGCCAACGAGCCGTGACTGCTTGACTGGCCGCAGCGTGCTTGGGGTATCGAGTTGCGATTATATCTAGCCATTGCACCAGTCGTGCTAAATCAATGGCCGAAAACCCAATTTCTTCGGGTTTTGCCAACTTTCCGTAGTTAACCGGGATTAAAGTTTTCGCGTTATAGGCTTTGTTTGGTAACTCATTCCGGTACAAAGGTATCTTAGCTAGAGTAGCCAACACTTCCTCTATCCATTTATCAAATTCTGCCGGCTTGAGTAAGCCTAATTCCCGTGCTGCCACCATACCAGCTAACTGACTACCCACGTCCCACATTGTTGTACTGGGAAAGTCCGCAGCAGAAGAAACTAAACCCGTGGATAAACGATTTTTCTGGAAATAGCGCCAAGCTGTACGGGCTAATTGTATATCTTCTGCATTCAGCCGATTTTGACCAAGGGAAGTAACTGGAATTGGGAGAATGGCAGTCTCACGCCATTGTATTCCTTTATGCAATCCAAAACCAACTAAAGCGATCGCCGCAGCAATAATAGTTTGTTTTAATAAACTAGGTTGGATCGGAGTAGGATTGATAGTTGTATCTTGTGTCATGGTTAGCGGGGGATAATATTAAACAACACTTCTTTTTTCACCAGCCACCAGAAGCAGCCCACAGCTACAGCCTGAGCAATAGTAGTGACTATGGGATTACCATCAACTAAAGCCGGAATTAAAAACCAAATTACTGTGACTGGAACGTGAACAATATAGACGTACAAGGAGTTTTGACCCAAACTAATCAACAGTTTCCCCAGAATTTTATTTAACGGTTGCCAAAATGTATCCACAATGATGTACAGCAAAGGGAAAAAACCGATGTGATTAATTAAACGCAAAAAACCCACCCGACTGCGGTCTGTCCATGCTAACCAAGCAACTCTATCTGAGAATTTGGCTGGCCAAACACCAAGCTGAATATCATAATGTGCGGTTGTAATTGAGCCAATGACGATTAATACCAAGCCTATAACTAGGGGGATTTTCGGGATTTTTCCCCATAATTCTTGTAGTTTTTGACGATAATAACCTGCTAATACGCCATGCACATATAAAATTTGCCAACCAGCTAAGGCAAAGTAAGGATGTTCTCTGTCTAAAGGATGGAAACTCAAGGCATAAGGATGTAATTGTTGGATACTCCAAAATGTCCAGGAAATAGCCAAAACAGGCAACCAAAAGCCTTTCCTTAACATCCAGAAAATGGCGGGGGAAAACAGCAACAGCAATACATACAGTTGCAAAATGTCAATGACAGGTGGTGCTAAATGGAATGTAGCTGCCGCTAGTAATATTTGCCACCAAGTCCCAGGCGCAAAATCAAAGGCCGGACGGGTCAAACCGGGGGCAATTATACTTAATAAACCCAGGACAGACATTAAAATGAAACTGGTGAGATAAAGTTTTCCAGAACGCTCTAACAGTTTTTTCATGGCTTCGGAAAAGCCAACTTTATTGATACGTCCTAATGTCACCATTCCTAATACTAGTCCAGAGAGAAATACGAAGCCTTCGGCTGCACTAGCGTAAATATGTCCCCTGTTGATAGCACTGAAATAAGAAGAACTTTCTAAATGATTGAATACCATGGAAACAATGGCAATGCCCCGGAGAAAATCAATCCTTAGATCTCGGTTTCCGTAAAGCGTGGAATCATAGCGCCAGGATACAAGAGGATTATTTGTTGTAATTGTATTGTTATACACAGGATATGGTTACTTTCGGTTATTTAACTACTTGGTTTTAGAACGGGAACTAACTAAATATTTTTTCGTAGGTTTTCACCTCTTCTTTGTAATGGAGTAAGTAGGTTAGCATTAAAAATTGTCGTTATGGCACTAGGCTTGAGGCAAGAGGCACTCATGCAAGAGTGAAGAGGGTTTGGGCGATTTTACTTTTCTTTACACAGATTGGTTTTATTGTGTTCACCTACTTACGCATCGAATGAGAATTACTGATAAGATAATACCCTAAAGCCAGAAATAAAGTCTAAAAATCCTGAATTTTCTTGATCTGCTTGCAGTAGCGCTTCGCTACCAGTAGGTGAGTGATGGATAAGTAAAATACCGTATAATTGAATTTACTTACGTATGATTATAAATTTTGGTGTTTTTACGTCTACATACTCAAGATAGCCAAAATCACAACACTTTTAACTAAGGGTAAATTTAAATATGAAAGCATTATTACGCAATGACGAAGCCGGAAGAATTGAAGCACTTTTACAATACAGAATTCTTGATACTCAGTCCGAACAGGAGTTTGATGATATTACCCGTTTAGCTTCTTTTATTTGTGGAACTCCCATGGCGGTAATGACCTTAGTTGATACGGACCGCCAATGGTTTAAATCTAAAGTTGGACTAGAAGCATCAGAAACACCCCGTAGTATTGGTTTTTGCAATCATGCTATCCAGCAAGCAGATCCCATGATCATTCCCGATGCTACTTTAGATCCAAGATTTGTGGATAACCCCTTGGTGACATCAGATCCCAATATCCGTTTTTATGCGGGCATACCCCTAATTAATGATGAAGGTTATGGCTTGGGAGCGCTTTGTGTTCTTGATGACATACCAAGACAACTCGCATCACAACAGATAGAGGCATTAAATGTTTTAGGTCGCCAAGTCATGAAACAATTAGAATGGCGGCGTAATTTAGATAGTTTGCTCCTCTCAACGGTATTAGATACAGTTAATGCTTTAGTGATAGTTCTTAACCCAGAAGGGGAAATTATTGGATTTAATCGAGCTTGTGAAGAAACCACGGGTTATTCTTACAATGAAGTTAGAAATCAATGCTTTTGGAACGTATTTACAGAACCGAAACGCCGTCGAACGGTGCGATCTATTTTTAAAAAAATTAAATCAAGTAAAGGGTTAAAAGAATATGAAAACTATTGGCGAATAAAAGACGGAAATCTGCGGCTAATTAATTGGTCAAATAGAACGGTTTTAAATGAAAATGGTGAAATTGAATTTATTGTTTGTACCGGCATAGATATCACTGAACGCAAACAAGCTGAAGAGTCTCTAAAACAGCAATTAGCAGCAGTAGAAGCGGCGAGTGATGGCATTAGTATTGTTGATAAACAGGGTAATTATCTTTATCTAAATAGCTCTTATGTGAATATATTTAGCTATAGTGATGCCACGGAATTGCTAGGAAAAAAATGGCAAGAAGTTTATGAACAAGAGCAGGTTAACTTGTTTGAAAAAAAGATATTCCCTGAACTAATGAAACAAGGTTACTGGCATGGAGAAACAATTGCTCAGAGAAAAGATAGCAGTAACTTTGCCGCAGAAATGTCTCTGACAAAGTTGAAAGATGGCGGATTCATTTGTGTAGGCCGTGATATCAGTAAACGCAAAGAAGCCGAGGAAGAACTAAAATACTTCAACTTGCGATCGCAATTATTAGCTGATATTACTTTAAAAATCCGCGACTCTTTGCAGATAGATGATATTCTACAAACTAGTGTTACAGAAGTACAGAAACTGTTGAAAACTGACCGTGTAGTGATTCTAGAGTTGTTGGCCGATGGCTCTTTAACAGCGCGGAAAGAAGCATTAATTCCCGGTATTCCAGTTGTTATGGGGGCAAATATTGTTGAACCCTGTTTGACAAAAAATTACATCGAGAAATATACTCAAGGATGGATTAGTGTAATTAATGATATTGAAAAAGCTAACATTCAGCCTTGTCATATCGAACTATTACAAAAGTTTAATGTCAAAGCTAACCTGGTTGTTCCTATTTTTCTCAAAGATAAATTTTGGGGTTTACTAATTGCTCATCATTGTACCCAACCCCGTCAATGGACTAACTGGGAAACAGAATTACTCAAGTCTTTATCTGATCAAATAGGTATTGCTTTAGCTCAAGCTAAATTACTGCAAGCGGAAATTCTACAAAGACGAGAACTGGAAATTGCTCGTCATCAAGCTGAGTTAGCATCTCTGTCCAAAAGTAGTTTTTTAGCGAATATGAGTCATGAAATTCGTACTCCCATGAATGGCATTTTGGGCATGACTGGTTTATTATTAGAAACTCCTCTCAACCCAGAACAAAGAGATTTTTTAGAAATAGTTCGTGTGAGTGGTGATGCTCTTTTATCTCTGATTAATGAGATTTTAGATTTATCGAAACTTGAAGCTGGAGAAATGATCATCGAAAGCATAGATTTCGATCTTTGCAATTGTCTGGAAGAAGTGCTAGATTTATTAGCTCCTCAAGCACATCAAAAAGGACTAGAAATTGCCACACTGGTAGAACAGAATGTCTATAAATATCTGAGGGGAGATGTGGGACGCTTACGACAAATTATCATGAATCTGATTGGTAATGCTATGAAATTTACCAAAGAAGGAGAGGTATTATTAGAAGTAGAATTGAAGTCAGAAACTCAGGATCTAGTCATTCTCAATTTTACTGTTATAGATACAGGAATTGGTATTAGTCTTCAAGATCAAAACAAACTTTTTCAAGCATTTAGCCAAGTTGATGCTTCTATTACCCGTCAATATGGTGGCACAGGTTTGGGATTAGCAATTTGTCAACAATTAGTAAGTTTAATGGGAGGAAAAATTGGCGTAAAAAGTCAAATGGGTAAAGGATCTCAATTTTGGTTTGAGCTACCTTTTATGAAGCAAATCCAGCCTTCTTCTCAGATTTTGGAGCTTGATATATTGACTAATAAGCGGTTGTTAGTAATAGATGACAATGGGACTAACCGGAGAATTATTTATCATCAAGCTACTCATTGGGGAATGTGGGTGGATGAAGCTGCTTGTGCAAATACTGGTCTTGCAGCTTTACAAAAGGCTGCCGAAAATCACCCCTATGATATTGTTCTAATTGATATGCAAATGCCTGCGATAGATGGTCTAACGCTGGGATCACAAATTAAGGCTAATTCTGCTATTAGCAATATTCCTTTAGTTCTATTGACTTCTAGTAATCAAAAGGATGAATGGAAAAAAGCAATCAACATAGGATTTATTAGTTATTTAGTTAAACCAATAAAGCCTTCTCGTTTGCTAGATACTATCATGGATATTTTAGGAAGCCAACCAAAATTAGATAATTTCCAATCTTCTAAAATTGAGCAACCTTCTATAATTGTGTTGGATCAAAAAATACCTGATTCTACAAAATCAAAGTTAAAATTGCTCGTAGCCGAAGATAATCCAGTTAATCAAAAAGTTATCCTCAAGCAACTCCACAGTTTAGGCTATAAAGCTGATATCGTCGCCAATGGCCAAGAAGTTTTGGAAATGTTGGATAACATTGCCTATGATTTGATTTTGATGGACTGTCAAATGCCAATTCTCGATGGTTTAAAAACTACAAAAGTAATTCGTTCTCGGCAAATAAGTTCATTTGTTAATCACCGACAACCTATAGTTATTGCTATTACTGCTAATGCCATGAAGGAGGATCAACAGAATTGTTTAGATGCTGGTATGGATGACTATTTTAGCAAACCAATTACTAAGGATAAATTAGCAACATTATTAGAGCTTTGGAGTTCGAGAATTATAGCGGGACGAGTAGTGACTATTCCTGAACCTGAGTCAGTAGTTTTAATTACAAATAATCCGTTAACAGATTTACCAATTGATTGGGAACATCTACATCAAATCTCAGAAAATGATCCAGAATTTGAGTTAGAAATATTAAAAGTTTTTGTGGAAGATAGCCTGTTTCATGTAGAGGCAATTAAAGCCGCAATTGCCGTTAATGACTTTCCTCAACTGGCCAGAGAAGCTCATCATCTTAAAGGTTCTAGTGGTAATTTTGGCGCTACAGCCATGCAGAAAATTGCAGAAGAACTAAAACAACTCAGTCGCAAACAGAGTTTTGTTGGTGCTTATGAATTGGTACTAGAATTAGTTGATTTTATAAACAAGATTCAAGCTTTTTTAACTAAGTCCTGAAAAAGTTTTTTCGTTCTCTTGCAAGGTTATGAAGTCAGGGGTAACTGACAGCATTTTCCGCTCTGATGAGGTACAAATTTGAATCATGAAAATCTTGTGGTGCGGGCATACTATGGCTAACGCCACGCTGCGCTATCGACAAGCTCAGTACAAGTCTTGCCCGCTAGATATGTACCTCATAACACCGGGAGGTTCTGTATATCCGATATTCCGCACTTCATAATGTAGTATAAGCCTTTTTAAGAATACCCTTAATAAAGGTTAATTAAAACTTAAAATATTTGATAAAATATGTATGGTTAAAATAGCCCCGCGATTATTTATTTGACATAATTTATTTCTCCATAATTATCTTCAGATCCCCGACTTTTTGGAGAAGTTGGGGATCTGGTGTATTATAAATGCGATCGCCAGTGGGGATTTGTCAAACTTGTAAAAATATGATCTTCCCATTTACCATTAATCATTAAATAATCTCTAGCATATCCTTCAACTACAAAACCAAGTCTTTTGAGAACATTACCACTGGGGCGATTATGGGGCATATAATTGGCCATAATGCGGTGCAGATTTAATTCTTGAAAAACATACTTAGTGGAAATAGACAAGGCTTCTGTCATGTAACCATAACCTTGTGCTGATTCTGCTAAACTGTATCCTAATTGACAAAATTGAGCAGCACTATAGACAAAACTGCTAAAATTAGCTGTTCCCATAACTTTTCTAGGCTGATGTTGCCGATAAATAAATAGTTTTAATGAATAGTTGTTAAAAAATTCCCAGAAACTCGTTTCTACTTGATACTGCCAATAATCGTCAGTAAAAAAATTTTCATCCCATCTAGGATAAAATGGGGTAAGGTATTCTTTATTTTCAGTAAAATATTCGAGTATATAGGGAATATCCTCCATTACTGCCATTCTTAATAATAGGCGATCGCTGGTAAGAATTGGTGGTTCTGAACTCATATACTCATATTCAAATTTAAATATTTTGTATCAGCTATACTAATGGAAAATTAAGCAAAAAGACTACAAAAAGGATAATAACAGTGGGAATACGCTACGATTGGCAACCAACAGAGATATTAACGATATATAATACACCATTTCTAGAGCTAATTTATCAAGCTGCTACTGCACATCGTCAATATCATCATCCGCAACAAATACAAGTTTGTAAGCTTATCTCTATTAAAACCGGTGCTTGTCCAGAAGATTGCGGTTATTGCGCTCAATCTTCTCGCTACAAAACCGAGGTCAAACCCGAAGCACTGTTAGAAAAAGAAACAGTGATGAATATTGCGAAAACAGCCAAGGAAAGCGGTGTGAGTCGCGTTTGTATGGGTGCAGCTTGGCGCGAAGTTCGGGATAATTCCCAATTTGATGAAGTCCTGGATATGGTTAAGGACGTAACTGGGATGGGTTTAGAAGTATGCTGTACTTTGGGAATGCTGACAGAGAACCAAGCCAAGCGTTTAGAAGATGCAGGATTATATGCTTATAACCATAATCTCGACACCTCAAGGGAACACTACAGCACCGTAATTACCACTCGAACCTATGACGATCGCCTGAATACAATTGCTAATGTTCGCCAAACTAATGTTACCGTATGTTCGGGCGGTATTCTCGGTTTAGGGGAAAATGTCGCAGACAGAGTGGGAATGTTACATACTCTTGCCAATTTACAACCTCATCCTGAATCTGTACCCATCAATATTCTTTCCCAAGTTCCCGGTACACCTTTGGAAAATCAACCCGATGTCCCTATTTGGGATGTAGTGCGGATGATTGCGACTGCTAGAATTATTATGCCTAAATCTGACGTGCGGTTAAGTGCGGGGAGAGCGAGACTTTCTCAGGTAGAACAGGCTTTATGCTTTATGGCTGGTGCAAATTCCATCTTCTCCAGCGATGATAACAAAATGTTGACAGTAACCACACCCTGTCCTGATTATGATGCTGATAAAGAAATGTTGAATCTGTTAGGTTTGGAAATGCGTCCCCCATTCCAAAAGCAGGAAAAAATCCCGACTCCAGTAATGGTGAAATAAAAAGTACGTCGGGTGCGTTAGCTCGTCTCGTAACGCACCACTTATCTAACCTAGGGTGCGTTACGGCTATGCCTAACACACCCTACAAATATTTACGTAAAAATACGGTAGGTTTTTTTGGATATCAGTCCGTATAACTGACTAAATTACTTAAATTAAATTGGGTAAAAAATTCCTCAGTTGTACCATAGTGTTAAGAAATAGGATCAGTGTATCATTACGTAATAAGATTAACAAGCAATCTAAATTTTCGCCCTTTATTACAGGCAAAATCCTATGTATAAGATTCTCATTGTTGAAGATGAGCTTGATATCAGAGAAAATATCCAGCAAATTCTTGAATTAAAAGATTTTGCTGCTATTACCGCAGAAAATGGATGGCAAGGTTTACAGATGGCGCAAAAACATCAGCCTGATTTGATTGTTTGTGATATCATGATGCCTTTATTAGACGGGTATGGACTGCTGAAAACATTACGTCAAGATGTTGCTACTGCCAGTATTCCCTTTATTTTTCTCACAGCTAAAGCTGAACACGCTGATTTGCGTCAAGCAATGAAACTTGGTGCAGACGACTATTTAACTAAGCCTTTTCAACTAGATGAACTCCTCCAAGTAATTTCAACTCAATTAGAAAAACGTCAAATAGTTACCCAACAATACAAAGGTAAAATTGAGCAGATGGAAGCTCAAGTTAATCATCTAGCCCGTCATGATAACTTAAGTAATTTACCCAATCAACTCTTCTTAGAAGAGTATTTCCATCAAACCCGTCTTCAAGTTTATAATGAGGATGGTCAGTTTTTACCATTATTACTACTTGATATCAATATTCTCTATCAATCAAAATTATTATTTGAACCAAGTTTGAGACACTTTTTATGCAAAAATATAGGGGAACGACTCAATAACCTAAAGCAGAATAATCAGGCTATTGATTTGATAGCTTATTTAGAAAATAATCAACTGGCATTATTATTAAAGCCTACTCAAGATAGTAAACTTGTTGCCGAAATTGCTCAACAAATTCTAGAAAGTCTATCACAACCCATAGGTTTGAATGATCAGCAAATCTCTGTTCAAACTAGAATTGGTATTTCTTGTTACCCACATGATGGGTTACAACTAAATGAACTACTGACTCATGCAGAAATAACCCTAGAACACTATAAATTAGACAAAACAAATTGTTATCATTTTTATCATCAAGAAATACTCAATGTTATCTTTAGAAAAGTTCTTTTAGAATGTGATTTTTTGTCAGCTATAGAAAACAAAGAATTTGAACTTTACTATCAACCTCAAATCAATACCAAGACTGGTAAAACTATAGGTGTTGAGGCTTTAATCCGTTGGCATCATCCTGAACATGGTTTGATTTCTCCAGCAGAATCTATTCCTATTGCTGAACAATCAGGTTTTATAGTTCCCTTGGGAGAATGGATTTTAAAAACCGCTTGTTTACAAATAAAAAATTTAGAATTAGAAGAAGTTGAGAATTTTAAATTAGCTGTAAATATATCTGCTTATCAGTTTCAACAAGAAAATTTTATCCAACGAGTTCTAGAAATTATTGAAGAAACAAATTTTGACATGAAGCAGTTACAATTAGAACTAACTGAAACTGTATTTATTCAAGACCTTGAAACAGTGAAATTAAAGATGAAAGAAATCAAATCTAAAGGCATTGAGCTATCTATTGATGATTTTGGTACAAGCTATTCATCTTTTAAATATTTGCGAGAATTTTCTTTTAATAACCTGAAAGTAGACAGATATTTTATTACCAATATTGATAAGCTAAGGGATAAGCAATCAATTGTAAAAGTTATAATTCAGATGGCACATGATCTGATGATCAACATTATTGCTGAAGGAGTAGAAACTCAGGAGGAGCTAAATTGGCTAAAACAAAACCATTGTGATGTTATTCAAGGCTATTTTTTCAGTCGTCCGTTACCCATAGAAAACTTGAAGATTTTTTTACTAGCTGAACATCAAAAATAAAATATAATCCAATTTTGTGGGATGGGCATCCTACCTTCCTTGTATTATTAGGAAGCAATATCTCTGTACCATAAGAGAATTGGGGATATTTTTTTATTTGGAAGTCTTTAAAACCGGCTCTTCGGTAGTTGTTATGCCAAACTATAGGACTCCGACTTGAATTTTGAACGCCTATTGAGATTTACAATCCGGTTTCATAAAGGTTTTATCGAAAATTCCGTTCAAAAATCTCCTAGGACTCCTATATTAGCTACGCTCACTAAACAATATTACAAAATGTATAGTTAATGAATTAGAAACTCATCTAATTTTATCTCACCGAGTAGGATTATGTTCAGAAAAAGATGTAGAAATGATTCTTAATTTATTAAAAGAAGAAACCAGAATGATTATTAGTCTTATTAAAAAACTAGAAAATTAAAATTTTTTCCCTGTTCCCTGTTCCCTGTTACCTCCAGTTTAGCATAACAAGTACCGAAGAGCCTTAATTTTTACCAGATGTCTATTAGTCCTGTAGCTGTTTACAGGGAATACTCACTGTAAATGTTGTTCCCTCTCCTACTCGACTTTTAAACTTAATTTCACCTTGGAGCAAATCTAGATATTTTTTAACTATAGATAATCCTAAACCTGTACCAGAAATATTACTAATATTAGATCCACGATGAAAAGAATCAAATAAATTAGCTTGATCTGCTTCAGGAATACCAATACCACTATCACTAATTTCAAAGATTAGTTGATTATTTTCTTTATACAAAATAAATTTAACTACATTGTGATTAGGAGAATATTTAATAGCATTATTTAAAATGTTTATAAGAACTTGTTGTAATCGGTTTTTATCTAACTGAACCATGAAAGAATTATCTATAATTTCTTCGTCTAAATACCATAAAAAATCAATTCTATATTGTGGATTACTAATTTCTATTTGTTCTTTAAGATGACTACAAAAGACGATAATATCTAATGATTCTAAACGTAATTCTATATTTTCAGATTCAGACCGGCTAATCATTAAAACATCATCAAGGATTTGGGTTATATGCTTGATACTATTTTGAATGGTTTGTAAGTGTTTATTTTTTTTATCTTCTGTCAAGCGATTGCTAAATTTTTCCAAAATAGCCGATGATGAAGAAATAATGGTTAAAGGAGTCCGAAACTCATGAGATGCCATAGTAATAAAGCGCGATTTTAATAGGTTTAATTCCTTTTCTTTTACTAAGGATTCTTTTAATTCAGCAGATTTATTTTCTAATTCTTTCGTCGTTTTTATTAGTTCCTGATTCTGGATTTCTAAGGTTTTACTTAACTGTCGCAAATGCAAATGTGTGCGGACACGAGCCAGCAATTCTTCCTTTTGAAATGGTTTAGTTATATAATCTACAGCGCCTAAACTCAAACCTTTAATTTTATCACCACTTTCAATCAAGGCCGTCATAAAAATTATCGGAATTGACTGAGCAAAAGGATCTGCTTGTAGTTGCTGACAGATTTCAAACCCACTGATTTCAGGCAATATAATATCCAGTAAAATCAGATCAGGAATAGTTGAATTTACTTTCTCAATGACATTTAACCCCTCTACCTCAGTTAGCACATTGTAACCTGCTGCTATCAAGATATGGGCAATAATTTTTAAATTAGTGAGATTGTCCTCAATTACTAAAATAGTGGCTTGATTTTGCATACTAGGTATTGAAGAACCATTATTAATATGATAACAGTTACGCATTGACCAAAAATATCATCTGTGAATGCTAGATAATAATACAAAATATAGGACTAATATTTGATTTTTGGAATACACGTAGGGTAGGCATTGCCCACCGGATAAAACCCACATTGTGTGGGTTTTATTAGCGTCTAATTTCAGAATTAGATTATTTTAGCGAAACGTAGACCAAACAGCAATCCAACAGCTACACCTACAAACACACCTAAAAATACAACATATTCAATTGCA
Organism: Dolichospermum sp. DET69; assembly: GCA_017355425.1. Taxonomy (NCBI): domain Bacteria; kingdom Bacillati; phylum Cyanobacteriota; class Cyanophyceae; order Nostocales; family Aphanizomenonaceae; genus Dolichospermum; species Dolichospermum sp. DET69. Next base: position 5,717,635 of record CP070233.1, on the reverse strand, counting down.
CCAGTCATGTTAGTTGCTCCAAATTAGTTACTTATTTCTATTCAATCATCAATAATTATGAAAGGGAACAGGGAATAGAAAAGAGGTTGCTAAATTGCGGTAAAATACGCGGACAAGTGATTATATTAGGGTTGTTGAATGAGTTCTGTAATTAAAGTAGACATTCCAGAAAAGTCTTATGATATTACTATTGCACCTGGGAGTTTAGATAAGCTGGGTGAACAAATGGCGAGTTTGCAACTAGGTAAGAAGGTATTGCTAGTTTCTAACCCGATGATATTTAAATTTTATGGCGAAAGAGCGATCGCATCTTTGCAAAATGCCGGTTTTGAAGTCGTCAGTTACAATCTCCCCCCCGGTGAACGCTACAAAACTCTTAATTCTATTCAAAAGCTCTATGATATCGCCCTGGAAAATCGCCTAGAACGCTCCTCAACAATGGTCGCCTTGGGTGGAGGTGTAATTGGTGATATGACAGGCTTTGCTGCCGCTACATGGCTAAGAGGCATCAATGTTGTCCAAGTTCCTACCAGTCTCTTAGCAATGGTAGATTCGGCTATTGGTGGTAAAACCGGTGTAAATCATCCTCATGGCAAAAACTTGATTGGTGCATTTCATCAACCTAGTCTAGTTTTAATTGACCCAGAACTCTTAAAAACCCTACCAGCAAGGGAATTTAGAGCAGGAATGGCAGAAGTGATCAAGTACGGGACCATTTGGGACACCGAACTGTTTACTCAACTAACAGCAAGTAAACACCTTGATCAACTCCGCTATGTAAAATCCGACCTGATAAACAGCATATTAACTCATTCCTGTCAAGCCAAGGCAGATGTTGTCAGCAAAGATGAAAAAGAATCTGGACTCAGAGCAATTTTAAATTATGGTCATACTATCGGTCATGCAGTAGAAAGCTTAACCGAATATCGTCTTCTCAAACATGGTGAAGCTGTCGGTATTGGTATGGTAGCAGCAGGAGAAATTTCTGTAAAATTGGGACTTTGGGAAAAAGCAGATGCAGAACGTCAAAACGCCTTAATCAAAAAAGCAGGTTTACCCACCCAAATACCCGCAGGTTTAGATGTTGAAGCAATTATTGATGCTTTGCAATTAGACAAAAAAGTCAAATCTGGTAAAGTCCGCTTTGTACTCCCAACCCAAATTGGTGCAGTCACAGTTACCGACGAAGTACCAACGGAGATAATTAGAGAAGTGTTAGAGACTTGCAAATAAAAAAATATCCCAAAATTCCTTGTGGTGCAGGCATACTATGGCTAACGCCACGCTACGCTATCGACAAGCTCAGTACAAGTCTTACCTGCTAATAATACAATACAGGGACGGGCAAGATGCCCATCCCACAAAATTGGATAGCAAACGCGAGAGCGTCCCGGAGGGAACTAGCGCTGCTGCAAGCAGTTCATCTTTTTTGTGGAGTTCTCTAAGCGCTCTTATTAAAGTAGGGGCGGGGTCTCCCCGCCCGTTTTAAGACCACATTATGCTAAACTGGCAAAGGAGCCATACCATTTAATTGCCGGGCAGCATTGATACAAACCGGGCAATCACAGCCAAATAACTTGATGGCTAAATCGCTTTCTGCATCACTGAATTCTAGTTCCTTGGGGTTATTTGTTTGCACTTGTGCTACTTGCATGGGTAATTTTGCAACAGAGGGAGGGGTATTACTCACCTGAATACATACTTGTTTCGGCGTTGCTGAATGGGGAGACATGACACAAGATAGATGAGTCCCACCAGCGTCAATTGTTTGACTAGCATGAGCAGGTCTAGCCAGCATCACCATAGATAGCATGGATGTAAACAATACGGGGCTAGAAATTAAAGTTAGAATAAATCTTTTGTTCATGTACGCTTAAAAACCTTGTAATTCAGAAAATAAACCAATTTATCTTTTCCGACAACTTGGTTATAAATCAGTCTATCTTATCCAAGAAGAAGCTCAACAGTTGCAGCACTGGACAAGTTTGAGGATCTTACTGCTCCACAAAAGAATTTGGGATATTTTTTTATTTGGAAGTCTCTTATAGGGGTTCTAACTCAGATGAAATACGATTGAGGGCGAGGAAACCCTACCCCTACAAGGCTTGTAATTTAATTGACTGTATCTCGCCTAAGTGTATACTGCTGTAGCTAAAAATCCGAGTATAGATTACTGTAAAAACACACACCTCTAAAAAATTAACCATGGCTACTAACAACCTTCCTGATCCCATTGTTACTAATCCTATTAATAACGTAATTGTCAATATTGATGCACCAGATACCACAATTAATTTAAGTAATTACTTTGATGACCCGTTGACAACTGGGAAAGTTGCTCATTTTAACTTAGCCAATACATCAGGGGGAACTATTGGTAATGGCACTATCAATGTTGTCCTATTTAATCAAACTGGAATTGGCGCACCTTTGACTGTCCAAAATTTCCAAAGTTATGTTACTGCTGGTAGTTATACTAATTCCTTTATGTCTATTCTCAGAGTTATTGGGAATGATGTCAATAATTATATGGAAATTGTCTGAATCAGGATTTTCAGGATTTGAGGATTTTCAGGATTTTGGTTTGAAGTTTGATGTTTTGAATAATATGGAAATTGTCTGCATCAGGATTTCCAGGATTTGAGGATTTTCAGGATTTTGGTTTGAAGTTTGATGTTTTGAATAATATGGAAATTGTCTGCATCAGGATTTCCAGGATTTGAGGATTTTCAGGATTTTGGTTTGAAGTTTGATGTTTTGAATAATATGGAAATTGTCTGCATCAGGATTTCCAGGATTTGAGGATTTTCAGGATTTTGGTTTGAAGTTTGATGTTTTCAATGTTGATTTGATGATTAATTCTCAATGTGTGTGAGTTAATATAGAATTACAGGAAAATAGGAAATCAAAAATCTCTACATCACACAAATTCTTACATTGAAAAAAATCCTTAACTCAAACTAACATCCTGTAAATCCTTAAATCCTGGACATCCTGATTCAGACAATTAATATTGGTGCATTACGTCGCATATTGAATTTATTTGTCTAATAGCGTAGCGTGATGTAAGCCATATCAGGATAACCACCGATTTACAGGATTTTGGTTTGAAGTAGGGGCGTATTGCAATACGCCCCTACTTCAATATCCGTCTTTGGATAGATGACACAATTATTAAATCCTGCGTAAGTAAATTATATTATTCAGTACATTGAATTAGGCATCAAAAACATTTAGTATATAAGTTATCGTTGTCCATAGGTAAATCCTTGATGGTTCCCGTGTGGGCGATTGAATTTCTGGTCAATCTATAACAAATAAAGGTTCAGAAGGTTAATAATTATGACGGAACGAATTAATCTGTCGGGTAGTAATGTGCAGATACCCTCATTGGTGGTGCTGGTAACGATTCCTATTATGTGGATAATGTAGGAGATAGCATCATTGAAAATGCCAATGAAGGTACAGACACAGTTTTCACAACCATTACTTACACCTTAGCTGCAACTCTAGAAAACCTGACTTTGCAAGGAACAACAGCGATTAATGGTACGGGTAATGATCTGAATAATACTATTACAGGTAATACGGCAGCTAACGTTCTTATCGGTGGTGCTGGTAACGATATCCTCAATGGTGGTGCTGGTGCAGATATCTTAATTGGTGGTGTGGGTAATGATAATCTATCGTTAGGATTGAATGATAATGCAATTGATAACGTTAACTACGTTTTGGGTGATGGAGTAGATACAGTCACTCAGTTTATCCGTGGTATCGGTGGTGATAAACTGAATTTTTCAGGTATTACCAATCTTGATGTGAAAACATCGGGAACTTCTACACAAATACGAGTTGGTGACGGTATTGGTGGTAATGCTGGTTTTGGCACTGGTCTGTTATTGGTAACATTATCAGGGATAACTGGTTTTGTTGCTGGTGATGTTAATGTCAACCTATTTGGTGGTAATTTCTCGTTTAGTTAGATAACTCCACAAAAAAGATCCAGCGGTTCTTGTGGGATGGGCATCCTGCCCGTCCTGATATTATTATCAGGCTGTTTGGCCTGCATCACAAGGAATTTTGGGATATTTTTTTATTTGGAAGTCTCTATTTTATCCTGACTTTTTTTATACTTTAATTTGAGGTTTAGGCTTTTGCTAGGAATAAAAAACATCAATATACATGATTTATCTATTTGGGTAGAACAAGCAAAAACCCAAGCAGCACAAGGAAAAGTTATTGAACGTATTCCTGCATTAACTATGGTTAATCCTAACTCGTTTGCTGTTCACATAAGTTGTGAATCAGGAGAAAGTTACAGTTTAGGAGATACAGATTGTGTTTTTCCCTTCATGAGTGCAATTAAGCCATTTTCTTTATTATATCTGCTTGAACATTACGGAGCAAAACAGGTTTTACAGTGGGTTGGAGTTAAACCGTCGAATGCGCCTTTTAATTGTTTAACGCAATTAAAAGCAGATAATGGATATCCTCGGAACTCTATGATTAATAGTGGTGCTATTACTCTCGCTGATAAGTTACCAGGAAAAAATGCCAATGAATGTACACAATTGTTTTGTGAATGGTTAAATAAATTAGCAGGTACTCAATTATATATAGATAAAGATATTCTAGCTTCAGTTCGTGATAATCGCTCTCAGACAAATGTAGATATTACTAACTATCTCTATGAAACAGGAAACTTAAATAATATTGAATTATCTCTTGACGTTTATGAGCAAATATGCTGTATATCTGGACGTGTAGAAGATTTGTCTAAACTGGGAAAAGTATTAGCTTGTGAAAGCGATTTTATCAAAAATAAACACCGTCAGATTGTCAATGCAGTGATGTTAACTTGCGGATTATATGAAGCTTCCGCTGAGTATGCTGTGAAAATTGGTTTACCAATGAAATCAGGTATTGGTGGTGGACTTGTCACAATTATACCAACTCAGGGAGCGATTGCCAGCTACAGTCCTGCTTTAGATGTTACAGGTAATCCTGTAGCTGGTTTGGCATTAATGGAAACTTTATCTCAAAATTTGCAACTGAGTATTTTTTGTTAATTGTAGGACTTACGCACTGTCCAAATCAATCATGATATGCGTTCACCAAAATACCTGATTTCCGGCTGCAAGGAATTGTATTTTTGCCGATAAATGTGGTTTTTACAGCCCTACATATTTGATATTTTTGGTCAATGCGTAAGTCCTAAATTATTCTTGAAATTGGGATTTGGAACTTTCTATTGTCTCAGTAGGCGAATTTGAGTTCTCTACTTTTGTTACTTCTAGTTGTGGTGCTGCTGGAGGAGACGCAACGGGAGTTGGTATAACTTCAGTAAATTTAACTTCAGGAATTGGTTGTTTCTCTACCTTAGTTTCAGGAATTGGTGCAACTTCAGGAACTTTAACTTCAGGAATTGGCTGTTTCTCTACTTTAGTTTCAGGAATTGGTGCAACTTCAGGAACTTGAACTTCAGGAATTGGTTGTTTCTCTACTTTAGTTTCTGGAATTGGTGCAACTTCAGGAACTTTAACTTCGGGAATTGGCTGTTTCTTTACTTTAGTTTCGGGAGTTGGTTCCGTAACTGGAATCTTAGTAGTATAACTTGGGTCTACAATGCCACGCACTTCATCTGCTGTCAATTCCCCTCTGACAATTTTTGATAAAGTATCTTTACCATTGGGTTGGTAATTAATTAATCTGATAGTGGTATTGAAGGCATTTTTCACAGGTTGTCCTTCATTATCGAGGAATTCCAATTTTACCCAGGTTTTACCAGGTTTAAAGCCTTTGAGATAAATCGGTTGCCAACGATCAAGAATAAAGCTTTCACCATTAACTGTACTACGAATGCGCCAATTGCTCATTGTATCGTCAGGATTAGTTTCAGCGACACTATGTAAAGGTGCATTAGTTAGATAAAAGTCCAACATAATTGGTTCTGCACCATAACTACCATTAGGACGACTATAAGTAAGTAGGGGTAATTTAGAATTGGGGTTATTTTCCTCGGTTTTCGTCAAAACATGAAATGTTGTTTGAGCATAAGCACCTTCATTTTTGAAACTTTCATGCCACGGACGAGAGGCAAATACCCGTAAAGTATGCGTACCTGGGGATAAATCAGACAATACCAGGGGCTGAGTTAAGTCGTAAACAGCTATATAAGGTTGATTGTCTAAAATTACGTGCAAATGGGGTCCAAGTTGCCATTGAGGATCTTTAAATATTGGTAAATCCTTAACTTGCAACCGAACTTTAACTGTATTGTCCTGGAGAATTTCATCTACCTGGGGACTGAGAATACTAACTTGGGGTTGATAGGCATCTAAGCTAGGACGTAATGCTTGGATCACATCTGGCGCTGCAACTTCTGAAAATGTCCCAGAAATTTCTGAAGCTGGGGCTGCTTTCATGAAGGGATTGATAGATACTTCCTGGCTGTTTGCTGCTTCAACGCAACTGCTCAAATTTACAACTAGAACTAATGTGACAACCCATTTAATAATTGGGAATCTCTTAGAGAAAAGTTGATCAAAAAATTTTCTGCACCCAGTGTTCATGTTTTTTATTCCGTAACAGTTTTTAACAATTAACGCCATCATTGTGACGCAAATTATGACTCATGGACTATGGATTAAGACCATAAATCTACTACCAAAGTTATAAATTTACTTACTTTTCTTCGATTACAATGCCAAATAAGTGATTTTTTTGACTTAATTTCAGGACAGAAATTTGGTTTTGTTTCGCCCAATTGGGGTGAAAATAGCTAAATAGCAAGGGTTTAAGCTGTTTTACGTATGAATCATAATTTTTCCAAATAGTTGTTCTTTGTAAATTAAATGAAGAGACTATTGACTTTTAGACAATGAGTATGAATTTGCAAGGTAGATTGGACAATAAACTTGGCTATCTTTAATTATTGTTAACAAGTCTATAACAATGTGCAGGTTCACCCTCTATAATTCAACAGAAACAACTTTTCTTTTCCACACGGCAACCGCATCGCTAGTCCAGAGAAATCTGAAAACTGCGACTGTGCTATTCTAGGTGGTATTCATGATTCCCAATTCCTTATAGAGAGGAGGTCGAATGACGATTAGTCCTCCGGAGCGAGAGGAAAAAAAAGCAAGAGTGATTGTTGACATTGACCCGGTTCCTACCTCATTTGAAAAATGGGCAAAGCCAGGACATTTCGACAGATCCTTATCCAAAGGTCCAAAAACCACAACCTGGATTTGGGACCTCCATGCCCTCGCCCATGATTTTGATACACATACAAGTGATTTAGAAGACATCTCCCGCAAGATATTCGCCGCCCACTTCGGCCATTTGGCTGTAGTAACAATCTGGCTGAGCGGAATGTTATTCCACGGTGCTAAGTTCTCTAACTACGAGTCTTGGCTGGCTGATCCATTAGGCATTAAGCCTAGCGCCCAAACAGTTTGGTCTATTGTTGGGCAAGACATTTTAAACGGTGATATGGGCGGCGGTTTCCGCGGCATTCAAATCACCTCTGGCTTGTTTCAAGTATGGCGTGGCTGGGGTATCACAAGCTCCTTCCAGCTATATGTAACTGCAATTGGCGGCTTGGTATTAGCAGGCTTGTTCTTATTTGCTGGCTGGTTCCACTACCACAAACGCGCTCCTAAACTGGAATGGTTCCAGAATGTGGAGTCAATGCTGAATCATCACTTATCAGTGTTGCTAGGCTGTGGTTCTTTAGGATGGGCTGGTCACTTAATTCACGTCTCTGCACCAATCAACAATTTGTTAGATGCAGGTGTAGCAGCTAAGGACATCCCTCTGCCTCATGAGTTGCTGTTTGATACGGCAAAAATGGCAGCACTCTATCCTGGTTTTGCTAGTGGTTTAACTCCTTTCTTCACCTTAAATTGGGGCGCTTACGCTGATATCCTCACATTTAAGGGTGGTTTAAACCCAGTTACAGGCGGCTTGTGGATGACTGATATTTCTCATCACCACCTAGCGATCGCTGTACTGTTCATCGTTGCTGGTCATATGTACCGTACCAACTGGGGTATCGGTCACAACATTAAAGATATTCTAGAAGCTCATAAAGGTCCTTTTACTGGCGAAGGTCACAAAGGTCTTTACGAAAACCTCACCACTTCTTGGCACGCTCAGTTGGCTACTAACCTAGCTTTCTTGGGTTCCTTGACAATCATCATCGCCCATCATATGTACGCGATGCCTCCCTATCCTTACTTGGCAACTGACTACGCAACACAATTGTGTATTTTCACTCACCATATTTGGATCGGTGGTTTCTTGATTGTTGGTGGTGCAGCTCACGCAGCCATCTTTATGGTGCGGGATTACGATCCTGTTGTTAACCAAAACAACGTTTTAGATCGCGTGATTCGTCACCGCGACGCTATCATTTCTCACCTCAACTGGGTTTGTATTTTCTTAGGCTTCCATAGCTTTGGTTTGTACATCCACAATGACACCATGCGGGCCTTGGGTCGTCCCCAAGATATGTTCTCTGACAGCGCAATTCAACTGCAACCAGTATTTGCTCAATGGGTGCAAAACCTGCACACATTAGCTCCTGGCAACACAGCACCTAACGCTCTTCAAGTTGTTAGTCATGCTTTTGGTGGGGGAATTGTCGCTATCGGCGGTAAGATCGCTATGATGCCCATTGCTTTGGGTACAGCGGACTTCATGGTTCACCACATTCACGCTTTTACCATTCACGTTACTGTTCTCATCCTGTTAAAAGGTGTATTGTATGCCCGTAGCTCACGTCTGATTCCAGACAAAGCTAACTTAGGCTTCAGATTCCCTTGCGATGGTCCAGGTCGTGGCGGTACTTGCCAAGTTTCCGGTTGGGATCATATCTTCCTCGGACTCTTCTGGATGTATAACTCCTTATCAATTGTAATTTTCCACTTCAGTTGGAAGATGCAATCTGATGTCTGGGGAACAGTAGATGCAGATGGCACAGTAAATCACATTACTGGTGGCAACTTTGCAGAAAGCGCAATCACCATTAATGGTTGGTTACGTGACTTCTTGTGGGCGCAAGCTACACAAGTAATCAACTCCTACGGAACAGAATTGTCTGGTTACGGACTAATGTTCTTAGGCGCTCACTTTATTTGGGCGTTCAGCTTAATGTTCCTGTTCAGTGGTCGTGGCTACTGGCAAGAACTCATTGAGTCCATTGTTTGGGCGCACAATAAACTGAAAGTAGCTCCAACAATTCAGCCTCGCGCACTGAGCATCACTCAAGGTCGGGCTGTAGGTGTGGCTCACTACCTATTAGGAGGAATTGCCACCACTTGGGCATTCTTCCACGCACACATCCTCGCAGTAGGATAAAAATCAGTATAATTTTGGATTTTGGATTTGAGATTTAATCCAAAATCCAAAATCTAAGATTTTGCTGACATTACATGGCTAAAGGTCAGAGGACACATCACACCTATGGCAACAAAATTTCCCAAATTTAGCCAGGATCTCGCACAGGACCCGACTACTCGTCGGATTTGGTATGCGATCGCTACAGGCAACGACTTTGAAAGCCACGATGGCATGACGGAGGAAAATCTTTACCAAAAGATTTTCGCTACGCACTTCGGTCACTTGGCAATCATCTTCCTGTGGGCATCCAGCCTCCTGTTTCACGTGGCCTGGCAAGGTAACTTTGAACAGTGGATTAAAGATCCCCTGCACGTCCGTCCTATTGCCCATGCAATTTGGGACCCTCACTTCGGTCAACCTGCAATTGAAGCTTTCACCCAAGCTGGTGCAAGCAACCCTGTAAACATTGCTTACTCCGGTGTTTATCACTGGTGGTACACAATCGGGATGCGGACAAACACCGAACTATATACTGGTTCTGTTGGTTTGCTCCTGTTGTCAGCATTGTTCCTGTTTGCTGGCTGGTTACATTTACAACCCAAGTTCCGTCCTAGCCTCTCTTGGTTCAAGAGTGCTGAACCCCGTTTAAACCACCACTTATCGGCTTTATTCGGTGTTAGTTCTCTAGCTTGGGCTGGTCACTTGGTTCACGTTGCTATTCCTGAATCTCGTGGTATTCACGTGGGCTGGGATAACTTCTTGACTGTAGCTCCTCATCCAGAAGGTTTAACCCCCTTCTTCACAGGTAACTGGGGCGTTTACGCTCAGAACCCTGACACCGCTGGCCAATTATTTGGAACTTCCACCGGTGCAGGAACTGCGATTCTTACCTTCTTGGGCGGTTTCCACCCCCAAACAGAATCCTTGTGGTTGACTGACATGGCTCACCACCACTTGGCGATCGCAGTTTTGTTCATCATCGCTGGTCATATGTACCGGACTAACTTCGGAATTGGTCACAGCATCAAAGAAATGCTCAACTCCAAAGCCGGTTTAATCCCTGGTAGCAAAAGCGAAGGTCAGTTTAACCTGCCTCACCAAGGTCTTTACGACACCATCAACAACTCCCTGCACTTCCAGTTGTCATTAGCTTTGGCATCTTTGGGAACTGTTTGTTCCTTGGTAGCGCAGCATATGTACGCTCTGCCTCCTTACGCGTTCATCGCTAAGGATTACACAACACAGGCAGCGCTCTACACCCACCACCAGTACATCGCTGGTTTCTTGATGGTTGGTGCTTTTGCTCACGCAGCAATTTTCTGGGTTCGTGACTACGACCCCGAACAAAACAAAGGTAACGTCCTTGACCGGATGTTACAACACAAAGAAGCGATCATTTCCCACCTGAGCTGGGTATCTCTCTTCTTGGGTTTCCACACCCTAGGTTTATATGTTCACAACGACGTAGTTGTTGCGTTCGGTACTCCTGAAAAACAAATTTTGATTGAGCCAGTATTTGCTCAATTCATCCAAGCTGCTCAAGGTAAAGCTCTGTATGGCTTGAATGTACTGTTGTCTAACCCCGACAGTATTGCTTACACCGCTTACCCCAATGCTGGTAACGTTTGGTTGTCTGGCTGGTTAGAAGCTATCAACTCAGGAACAAATTCTTTGTTCTTGACAATTGGACCTGGCGATTTCTTGGTTCACCACGCTTTCGCTTTGGCTATCCACACCACCACCTTGGTACTCGTTAAGGGTGCTTTGGATGCTCGTGGTTCTAAACTGATGCCCGATAAAAAGGACTTCGGTTATGCGTTCCCCTGCGACGGTCCCGGCCGTGGCGGTACTTGCGATATCTCCGCATGGGACTCATTCTACCTATCCATGTTCTGGATGTTGAATACCATTGGTTGGGTAACCTTCTACTGGCACTGGAAACATTTAGGGATTTGGCAAGGTAACGTTGCTCAGTTCAACGAAAACTCTACCTACCTGATGGGCTGGTTCCGTGATTACCTCTGGGCAAACTCTGCTCAGTTGATTAACGGTTACAACCCCTACGGTATGAATAACCTGTCTGTTTGGGCTTGGATGTTCTTATTTGGACACCTAGTTTGGGCAACCGGTTTCATGTTCCTCATCTCTTGGAGAGGTTACTGGCAAGAGTTAATTGAAACCTTGGTTTGGGCGCACGAACGCACTCCTCTTGCTAACTTGGTTCGCTGGAAGGACAAGCCCGTTGCTCTCTCCATTGTTCAAGCTCGTGTGGTTGGTTTAGCTCACTTCACTGTTGGCTACATCCTCACTTACGCAGCCTTCCTCATTGCCTCTACTGCTGGTAAGTTCGGTTGATCCTAACTACTGGTTGTAAGTAATTAAAAATCCCCTGCCGCAAGGTGGGGGATTTTTTATCGTGATTCAAAGGTAATGGTAATTCTTGAATTGCCCCTAAAGATTTTATGAGGTATAATTTTAATTGAAAATTTTCAAAAAAATTTGTGAGTCTCATTCTCAAAGTTCCCACTATTAACGATAGTCCAAGAGACTTTGATAACTTGTTTAGACTTTGGCAGCAAATTCAAACAGGTGAAAAAGAAGTAATTTTTGATTTTTCAAAGTGTTATTTTTTACAACAAAACGCTGTTGCCTTCATTGGTGGTTTAGCTAGACTGATAGAGTCTGAAGGCTGTACAGTAATTTTTAATTGGGACACAGTAAAAAATCATGTTGGCATGAATTTGCGTCAAAATGGCTTCAAACACGCTTTCAATAGTGGGGAAGAAGCTTGGATAGGCAATTCTATTCCTTACAGAGAAGACAAATATCAAAATAGAGATAGTTTAGTTCACTATCTAGCCGAAGAATGGTTAGGTAGAGGCTGGGTTCGCATCAGTGATTTGTTGAAACAAAGTATTGTAGGAACAGCTTGGGAAATTTACGCCAATGCTTTTGAGCATAGCAAAACAGATATTGGTATATTTAGCTGTGGACAACATTACCCCAAGTTAGGGGAATTAAAACTGACTGTAGTAGACTTTGGGTTAGGAATACCTCACAATGTACGTGAATTTCAACAAAACCCCAACTTACAAGCAGATCAAGCTTTACAATGGGCTTTTCAAGCAGGGGCAAGTACAAGACTTGGAAGTGTAACAGGTGGAATGGGTCTTGACTTTTTAAAACAGTTCGTACAAATAAATAAAGGAAAACTTCAAATTTTCAGTCATGATGGATATGCGATAATTAATGAAAACCAAGAAGTTTACGAAAATCGAGAAACTTTTTTTGCAGGAACCCTGGTAAACATCACACTCCTTTGTGACGAATCATATTATACTTTAGACTTTGAAGCAGACGATGAACTTTTCTTTTAAGGGAGAGGTTGAGACGATGAAACACGAAATCCTAACCCTAGTAGGTAAAAACTGTATTACACCTATTGATGGACAAAAGGTGTATGACTTAGTTCATCCAGAATTACAAGCTGATCAACCTGTAGAATTAGACTTTAACGGAGTGGAAATTTTTGCTTCTCCGTTTTTCAATTTTGCTATTGGACAACTATTGCGAGATATTTCACCGGACAATCTTAACCGCTTATTAAAATTTTCTGACCTTAAACCAGTTGGTAGGCAAACACTCAAGCTGGTGATTGAAAATTCAAAACGCTATTACTCTGACCCTAAGTTTCGTGATAGATTAGACCAAGTAATAAGTGAACAGGCTAATAACCTCTAATGTCAGTGAATTATATAGTTCAAGCTGAAGTAGTTGATATCTGTTCTGACACTCCTAAACAGGACGACCTTTTTTTAGTTGATAGTAACGTCTGGTATTGGTACAGTTATACTAATGCGAGTAGATCAGCTCTAGCATATCAGATTACGGATTATCCTTCTTATTTGGCACAAGCCATATCTACAGAATCACTACTTTTATATTGTGGTCTTTCTTTAGCAGAGTTAGCACACCAGATTGAACAAACTGAAAGGGTAATTTTTTCTCCTACATTAAAACCCAAAGAATACCGCCATAACTATCCAGTAGAAAGGACTAAAGTTGTAACTGAGGTTGAAACTGCTTGGAGTCAAGTTATATCAATTGCAGCCTGTACGGAAATCATAGTTGATGAAACTACTACAAATACATCACGAAGAAGATTCCAAACACATCCACTTGATGGTTATGACTTGCTCATATTAGAAGCTATGGATAAAGCTGGAGTGAAGCAAATAATTACAGACGATAGTGATTATTTAACTGTTTCTGGTATTCAAGTTTTTACCGCTAATCATAATGCGATCTCCGCAGCAAGAAGAAATGGTAAACTTTTGGTTAGGTAGTCGCCCAAGAGAGTAGCTTAAAACTAAATAATATGGAAAAACTACAAACCTCTTCCAGACAAGCGGAAATAGAAGCAACTTTCACTACACTTGTTAACCAGTGGCGTGAAGAAAATCGTGGTGTATCATCAACTAATCAAATGTGTATGCACCCTGCATATCAACAGATTATAGGCATGGATGAAGCTGTAATACCTTTACTACTCAGAGAATTAGAGAAAAAATCTGGACGTTGGTTTTGGGCATTAAAATCTATTTCCCGAGAAGATCCTGTACCTCCAAATTATAGGGGAAATACAAAAGAAATGACTAAAGCATGGCTAGAATGGGGTAAGCAAAGGGGCTATGAGTGGTAAGTAATAATGCTTGGGTTAGGTATGTAAGAACACTTGTTGAGCGCGATTTTCCTAACCTAATTGTCTACGGATATAAACTTACAAGTCCAGATACGATTGACTATAACTGTATAGCTTGGGCAGCAGAATATGATCAAGCATGGTGGTGGCCAGATGCTCAAAACGAAGAATATTGGCCACCAGATGTTCCTAGAGAGGAGAGTATTAACGCTTTTCGGCAAGCATTTCAAACTCTTGGTTATGAAGTCTGTGAAGATGATACTTTAGAACCAGGATTTCAAGTATTGTTAATTGATCAGAATAGCTAAAAAAGCGATCGCCAAGAGCACCAAAAATAGATAAAACCCTCTATCGTACCATAGAAACAATTATGCAATATGTCTAATATCTCTAACAGGAAAAGGAATTTGAATCCCTTCTCTCTGAAAACGTTTGTGTAATTTCTTCACAAACAGATGTTTACCAATTCGTTGATCAAAAAATTCACTGACACGCATATAAAGAGTAAAATCAATACTATAAGCATTAAAAGTATGAAATCTCATATACGGTTCATTTGCAATTAATTCCGGTGCAATTTCCCGCATAACTTCTTTCGCAACTTCTACCGTTACCCTTTCCACTAATTCCAAATCACTATCGTAGCTTACACCCACATTCATTGTTAAAGTAATTTCCTTAGCCGGAAGATGATAATTAGTGAAAATTGCCGAAGCCAACTTAGAATTAGGGACAATAATGACATTGTTAGAAATTTCTTTGATCGTAGTATTACGCCAGGTAATATCTGTGACATAACCTTGATTACCATCATCTAATTTTATATAATCTCCACTTCTTACCTGTTGAGAAACAATTAAATAAAAACCAGAAAATAAATTGGCTAAAGTATCTTGTAGTGCTAAACCTACCGCTAAACCTCCAATTCCTAAGGTCGTAATAATGGGTGTAATTTCAATACCCACAGTTTGTAAGAGAATTAATGTTCCCAAAACCAAAACAGCAGCTTTAGCTAAATTAGAAATTAATGATGTAGAAACTCCTTCCGTTCTGCAAAGAAATAAATGTACAAAACCGGATGTCAATCTAGCCAAGACTAAAGTTACTGAATACAGTAAAACTATAGTGAGAATTTTTTGGAGGACATTAGTGATATCTGGCTTGATAGGAGAACTGAGAATAGCCCAGAAAAACCCTACCAAAACAAACCAAATAAAGGTCATTCTGTGCAGTGATTCAAATATAATTTCACTACCAGGAATTTTTTGATTAGCAACAAATATTTTCAATTTTATGAAAATAACTTTTTCGCCAATTATCCCAGCAAGTAAGCCAGCTAGAATAAATACCACAGGTATAATCCACGGTATTATCCATTGAATCATGTAGCACTCCTCTTTTATATTTTCATTTCCATCAACGTGAAATTAGACAATAATTCAATCCCCAATTATCTGAATTTCATCAAGTTGATTAATCACCACATCTGCACCTTTAACATGATCTGCCCTACCAATCCAAGTAATCCCAATACATCCAGCGGCTTTAGCATCACGTGCCATTTGCATATCACCCACAGAATCGCCCACCATTAAAGTTCTCTCTGGCGCTACTCCCAAGGCTTCACAAGCTTCTAAAAACAGTGCTGGATCTGGTTTACTTGGACCTTCATCAACTCCCTTTTCCAGTTGCAAATAAGCGCCTAACTCGTGAATAGTCACAAATTTCTTGACCTCTTCAGTCGTCGCTGCTGACAGAATCCCCAATTTTAACCCCGCTACTGACAAAGACTTTAATACCTCCAAACTCCCCACAAATAAAGGTGAAGGAGTTTTACCAACATATTGATCTGCTTCTTCTAAAGCGTGACGGGCAATTTTTAAAGATTCAAACCATCCTCTCCCAGTTTCCGCAATATAGGCTGCTGCTGCAACTTCCGTTTCTTTGCGACTCGCTACAGATATTAAACCTGCTGGATCTAAAAAATCGCCATTAATACCAAAAGCCATTAACAAAGGTTCACCAATACCGGGAACTTGCGCGTCTATCATCCGCGCCCCTTTTTGTCCTAATGTTCTTAAATATGACTCAGAATCTTCTAAAGTCCCGTTTTTATCAAATAAAATTGCTTCAATATTAGAAAATGCAATGTTTTTACATTTAATAGTTACCAAAATATCTCACCCTCCTCATATTAATTGCAGATATTAGATTGTAAGTAAAAAAAAAGAGGGCTTTCCCTCTTCCTAATATACTTTAACAATCTGAGTTGTAATTACTTACAATTATCAATCTATTATTCAATAGCTGCGGGAATCTCTTCTTCAATCTCTGTGGCTGCGGGAATTTCTTCCTCAACTACAGCTTCCACAGGTGCAACTTCTTCAGCAACGGCTTCCACATTTGTAGCTTCTACATCTGTAGCTTCCACATCTGTAGCTTCCACAGGTGTAGTAATACCTTGCTGTTTAGCAAGCAATTGTTCCCGATACTTAGCTGCCATTTCTTCAGCCTTATCATAAACCAAATCACGGTTCTTGATCATGTCACCAGGTTCGGGTTCCAACTGTTTAGTAGACAGCGAAATCCGTCCTCTTTCTGCATCCAAGTCAATGATCATGACTTTCACTTCATCATTGACATTGAATACACTATGAGGAGTGTCAATATGCTCGTGGGAAATTTCGGAAATATGCAGTAGTCCGCTTACGCCGCCGATATCAATGAAAGCACCGTAAGGTTTGATACCGCGAACAGTACCAATGACCACTTCGCCAACTTCCAAACGGTTCATCTTCCGCTCAACGAGCGCTCGACGATGGGAAAGAACTAAGCGGTTACGCTCTTCATCTACTTCTAGGAATTTCAAAGGCAGGTCTTCACCTACCAAATCTTCCTTGGGTTTGCGAGTGCTAATATGAGAACCGGGGATAAAGCCGCGTAATCCTTCAATTCGCACTAATGCACCACCACGGTTGGTTGCGAAAACACCAGAACGAACAGTAGCATCTTCTGCTTGCAACTGACGTACTCGCTCCCAAGCCCGCATATACTCAATCCGACGAATTGAAAGGGTGAGCTGACCATCTTCATTTTCATCGGTAAGGATGAAAAATTCCCGTGTTTCGTTTGATTGTAAGACTTCTTCCGGGGCATCGACCCGGTTAATAGACATTTCTTGTATGGGTATATATGCTGCGGTTTTCGCACCTATGTCAATCAGAGCGCCGCGCGGCTCTATACTGAAAACTGTACCCGGTACGACATCACCAGGGCTGAAGTGATAGTCGTATTTATCTAGTAGAGCAGCGAAATCTTCGTGGGTAAATCCAATTTCTGTAGCGGTTAAGTTCTGATTGACCATGCTAATGTATTCCTGGGTCTAGTCTCCGTAAAGGTTTTGTCATAAATTCAGTTTATATGTAAGTAGTGGGAGGACAATTTCCACTTACACTGCTGTCTTATCCTAGCTTAAAATAGCTAGTCTTAACACATATCAACTTCCAGACATAAAATTATATCATATATAGCAGTCAATAAGAAATAGGTCTTTTCGTGATAGCGTAGCGTGGCGTAAGCCATGGGTTAGGAGTCACCGAGTCAGGAGTCACCGAGTCAGGAGAAAGGAAGAAGAAAGGAAGAAGAAGGAAGAAGAAGGAAGAAGAAGGAAGAAGAAGGAAGAAGAAGGAAGAAGAAGGAAGACACGGGTCCGTTAATGAGTCCTCAAATTTACCTGGTTATTGAAGAGTGAAAATGCAAGGGTTTTAAACATCTATTGTCAATAATCTGGCACCTGTTTGCTGATAAAACTCTGTAAACCTTTATCTATCAACGCTATTGCTTTCTTTTATGCAAGCCCTACTGAAACTAAAATATCCGTTGCTACTATCATCAGTAACAACGGATATTATTAGCATATATTCCCTAGTAAAGTGGGAATAAATAACCTACTTCTCTTTTTTCTCAAACCGAGGGGGTTCGCGGAAGGCAATCGAAAAAAAGAGTACACCTATTGCTAGGGCTAAAATCAAGATGTAAGCAACACTTTCCATATTTTTCAGATCTGTGCCTATTGAGCCAGTAATTTTAGTTTACCAAACCAGAGAAAAAGCATGAAGTAGATGTTTCTACTTCACACCTCATCCCAGTTTTAAGCTTCCTTTCTGCGGCGAGTTGTCTTGTCACCCAGCTTCTGGAAAAGACCCCATTCAACTTGTTCTTCTTCAATTTCCACACCGGCAAATACATCACGGTAGATTGTCCGTGAACCATGCCACAAGTGACCAAAGAAGAATAATAGAGCGAATACAGCATGACCAAAGGTAAACCAACCTCTGGGAGATGTCCGGAATACACCGTCAGACTTCAAGGTTTCTCTGTCAAATTCAAAGATTTCTCCACCTTGAGCCTTACGGGCATACTTTTTGACATCAGCGGGATCTGTAAAGGTTTTACCATTCAGATTACCACCGTAGAAACTGACAGTTACGCCAGTTTGTTCAAAACTATACCTAGATTCTGCCCGACGGAAGGGGATGTCAGCACGGACAACACCATCTTTATCGGTCAAAATAACTGGGAAAGTTTCAAAGAAGTTAGGCAGACGACGAACCGTTAATTCCCGTCCTTCGGCATCTGTGAACACAGCGTGACCTTGCCAAGATTCAGCAATACCATCACCATTCACCATTGCCCCTGTCCGGAATAAACCACCTTTAGCGGGGCTATTACCAACGTAATCGTAGAAAGCCAGCTTTTCAGGAATCTTCGCCCAAGCTTCGGTAAGAGTTGCACCTTCGGCAACACTCGTTTGCACACGACGCTCAATTTCTTGCGCGAAGTAGCTTTGATCCCACTGGTAGCGAGTAGGTCCAAACAGTTCAATTGGGGTAGTAGCGTTACCGTACCACATAGTTCCAGCTACGATGAAAGCAGCGAAGAATACAGCAGCGATACTGCTAGAAAGTACGGTTTCAATATTACCCATCCGTAGGGCTTTGTAGAGCCTTTCAGGAGGTCTAACTGTCAGGTGGAATAAACCAGCGATAATACCGACGATACCAGCCGCAATGTGGTGAGCAACCACACCACCGGGGTTAAAGGGGTTAAACCCAGCCGGACCCCATTCGGGAGCTACTGGTTGAATGCTGCCAGTGACACCAAAGGCATCAGACACCCACATTCCTGGTCCAAATAGTCCAGTCAGGTGGAAAGCACCAAAGCCAAAACAAAGTAAACCGGATAAGAACAGGT
Source organism: Dolichospermum sp. DET69 (assembly GCA_017355425.1). Classification (NCBI taxonomy): domain Bacteria; kingdom Bacillati; phylum Cyanobacteriota; class Cyanophyceae; order Nostocales; family Aphanizomenonaceae; genus Dolichospermum; species Dolichospermum sp. DET69. The sequence continues at coordinate 5,698,335 of CP070233.1, read as the reverse complement.
GAATACCAAACATTTTTGGCAAATCTAGCGCAGGTTCACCAGTGCGAGGATCTCTAAAGAGTTCCAAATCCCAGAAAACCCAGTGCCAAACGGCAGCCAAGAATAATAAACCGGAAAGAACAATGTGAGCAGCAGCAACGCCTTCAAATGACCAAAAGCCGGGGTCTACTGCTGTGCCACCAGTTACGCTCCAACCGCCCCAAGATTCGGTAACACCTAAACGGGCCATGAAGGGAAGTACGAACATCCCTTGTCGCCACATGGGGTTGAGAACTGGATCACTAGGGTTATAAATGGCTAGTTCGTACAGTGCCATTGAACCTGCCCAGCCAGCTACTAAAGCGGTGTGCATTAAGTGGACAGAAATCAGCCGACCTGGATCGTTGAGAACGACTGTATGTACTCGATACCAAGGTAGTCCCATTGACTACAAGCCTCCTGGATAGTTATGTTTACAAAGCAATTTTCTTACTGAGATTCCCAAAAAACGGAAACCGCTAATGAGAGGTATCTTGTGAGTTTTATTATTGCTGATTTTGAGTTTGGCAATACCGACGCACTACCATAGTTTAAGTTCTTTTGTCAAGAATTAGCTATTTGAGTGTTGGGGCGATCGCTAAACAAAAATGAGAATATTTTAAAAATTGTAACTATTGATGGAACGCTTTGCAAGCGTTTCTATAGTTGGGGTTTTACTGGGCGATCGCCGTTACTTTAAAGCAATTTGGAATATAGTACAAAGCACTATCTCTTAATTTTGTCAATAATTATTAATTTAACTTTACGTTAATTAACTTAATCTGCAATATATCCCATCTAAAACACCTAAAGAAGCTGATCGCTATAATAAAACCAGTATCACTGAGGAAAAATCAACAATGTCCATTACACTCGATCTGCCACCGAAAATTGAGGGGCTGCTGCGACAGCGGGCTGAAAGCACCGGACAAGATATTTCGCAAATGGCGATCGCGGTTCTGACTTTGGGGCTGAGTTTGGATGATAATGATTTTTTTGAGGCTTTAAAGGGAATCCAACACGGGCTTGATGATTTTGAAAGAGGGCAATTTTCGAGTTTAGAGGATTTTATTGCCGAACAAAACCAAAAATATGGACTGTCTCTGGAAGCATGACGTACCATATTGATTTCTCTAGTGTTGCGAAAGCTGAAGCGGATGCTGCCTTCTTAATTCTTTCTCAGTTTACGACAGGAGAACGCGCCCAAACCTGGTATCAAGGACTGATTGATGCAATCGTCTCCCTGCAAAAAATGCCTCAGCGCTGTGCGATCGCCCGTGAGGATGCCTTCTTTACCCAAGAAATTCGCCAGCTTCTTTACCGTCAAGGAAAACAAACCTATCGCATTCTATTCACGGTTCTTGAAGACCAGACTATTGCCACGGTGAGAATTCTCCACATTCGTCATGCAGCACAGAAGACAATCGGTGAACCGGAAGTAGAGGATTAATCTTCTTGGCTTCCATCCACAACAGCGCTCCGCGATCGCTTGTCGAGAAATGATAGGTTTTATTTTAGACTCTCTATTCTCAAGTGTTTGCCAATGGCTTCATAATTATCTGGAAAATTTATAGTATCGTTAAAAGATAAAATAGTTGTAATTCTTTAACTACCTGAGTTATTCATGTCTAATCAATGGAAATTCTTAGTATAAATAATACGCATAATTTCCCATAAATTAGCTAAGATGGTTAGGCACATAGCATATAAGTGTATATGGATATATCACAAGCAGCCAGCAGTATCTTACGAAAAATTGGGTATTTACTCCTTCACCTGCAATCGACAGAAAAAACAATCAAGGTTTGTATACAAATTGCTTTACCTGATGAACAAGACTTTTTTATAAATGTACTTGATAGATTGAACGAGAAGGAGCGAAAGAAGCCATTAGGCCACTTTTTGAAAGCACGTCGACTCAGAGCGGATTTAAATTCAGATGTTGATGAATTGCTTGAAAGGTTTTTGAACCACCGGAATGCTTTCGTCCACAATCTCGAAGAAGTTCCAGAATGGAACTTGAAAACAAGAGAAGGGTGCATGGCTGCGGATGCTTTCTTAACCAAACTCCATAACGAGTCTAAAGAAGTTCATTTGTTGTTTTTAGGTATACTCAATGCTTGGAAAATTCAAACAGAAAACGAAACAAGTGCCGAAGAGGAAGCTTGTGTTGCAAAGCTTTCTAAATACCAATCACCAATAATTAAAAGAAAATATAGGAATTTTCAGAGTGATTGCTGATATTTTTGGTTGGTTTGCTATAAAGAAACCTAACACTATTTCTTCCTCACTTTTATTTTAATCCTAAAATTTCTAAGCTAAAATTTAACTAATTACTTAACAAATAAAGGAGGATAAAATGGATGCAATAACTACTCAGCAAGCAAGTTATGACTTGGATGGTTTGATAGATCGCGTGATTGCAGACGTAGAACCGACTATCATTTGTAATGATAAGGGCAACAAGGCTATTTTAATTTCTCTAGACGAGTTTTCATCATGGCAAGAAACATTGTATTTATTGTCAAATCCTTTTAACGCCAAGCATCTTCTTGGCTCAATTCAATCATCAAAAGTGGGTGAGTTTATTGAGAGAGACTTAATTGAAGAATGAAACTCACATTTACAGAAGCTGCATGGAAGGATTATTTGTGGTTTCAGGAAACTGATAAAAAACTCTTGAAAAGAATCAGCACTCTAATTAAAAAAATTCTGTAGTCACAGTTAATGACAACACACCCCCAGATAGAAAACTTACACGCTCAGTAGTAGCAACTGAATTAGGTAAATTTTTGTCGCCTGAACGCTTAGAAGCAGAGTATTTGGTTGATATGATGCTTAATGTAAGCAAAGCGATCGCCTGATCAATTTTTGCGGTGTGATAATTCCCCAACTTCAGCAAGAACGATTACAAAAGTTGAGTCAAGAATTACAATTTGCTATTAATACTAATAATATCTCCTCTGTGGAGTATCACAGTAAAGAAACCAGACGAGAACTTTGGGACTTACACGATGAACACTAAAACTAAAATTGACTGTCCTGTTTGCGGCTATCAAGGAATTGAGAGCAATACCTGTCCTAATTGTGATACGGATGTTTCTTTAATTCGCTCCTTAGAAGAATTGCCTCAGCGGCCAAAATCTTGGACAACAGGAATTGCCATCTTAATGCTGATCATCGGACTGACTATCGGTGCAGCAGGTAGTATTTTTGCTCTGCAAACAGCTATATATACCGCAACTGTCCCTAAGCCTACAGTTACTACTAATCCTAATCTGACTCCACAGGTTATTACCCCTGTTATCCCCAAACCAGCCCCATTACTAGCTACTTATACCGTTAAATCAGGAGATACTCTGAGTAGTATTGCCAAAAAGTTTTGTAGTAAACCTACTGATTGGCAATTAATCGTTGCAGCTAACTCCGAATTACAAAAACGGGAAAATAAATTAGATATAGATCAGGTGTTAAAAATTCCTAGTAGCTGTAAAGGAAAAACTTCATGAGTATAGTTGACAACTTCCAACAAGCTAATGAAAAAGCTGAAAACTAAAATAAATAGTTAAAAAATTACTGTTACGGTTGTCAAGAGGGCAATAACCAAGAAAAATTATATTCAAGCCCAAATGTTGCTAATTAAAGCCTATCGAATGGGTGGACAATTGCAAAGCGCGAACTGCTTGCAGCAGTGCTTCGCTATCGCTTTAATATCCTTAGGCATTGCTCTGTTGTCAGCTTTTAAGTAATCATCCCCATTCCCAAGTCAACACTTGGGCTAACAAAATTTTAATTATGTTATCTAAAGAGATTTCCCGTGCCTGACTCATCCCCAAACTATCTCATTAGCTCAGAATTACGAGAATTACTCGTACAAAAACTTGGCGTTCTGCAAAAAGACAATGTGATATTACAACAGTCTTTAAGAGAACAGCAAATCCAAACCACAGCCCAAACAGAAGATTTATTCTTAGAACTTTTAGAAGTTGCTGATGCCTTAGAAGCTTTATTAGACTATTTAGAAAACAATCCTAGTCCTAGTCCAGAATTTATAGACCGCTTACCCAAATCCATTGGTGCAGTTAATCGCAAGTTTCTGAGTGTATTAGGAAAACGCCAACTTTTACCTATAGAATTACAGGAAGGCACAGAACCAGATTTTAACTTGTGTTGCGTCATTGATCGAGAAGAAAGAACCGATATCCCAGACCAAACAATTACTAAAATTGTCCGTCGCGGATTTCAATGGGGTGAAAAAGTCCTCCGTCCCGCAGAAGTTATTACCGCTAAGTCAGATAATGGTGATGTTACGACTATTCCCACTCCTGACTCCTGAACTCCTACTTACACTGTTAATTATGACTCCTCACGAAAGTGATATTAAAGATACTTCTGGGCAAACAAAAATATGGAGTAGTTGGCAGGAAAATTTAGTTTTAATAACTATTGCCCTGTGTTTAGCTCTCCTAATTCGGACATTTATTGCTGAACCACGTTTGATTCCATCAGAATCAATGTATCCTACCTTGCACACAAGCGATCGCTTAGTTATAGAAAAAGTATCATATCGTCTTCACCCTCCCAAAATAGGTGATATCGTCGTTTTTAACTCACCACCAGAATTACAAAGACGCGGATATTCTCAAAACCAAGCCTTTATTAAACGGGTAATTGGTGAACCAGGATCAGTAATTAGCATCACTCAAGGCAAAGTTTACCTCAACGGTAAAGCCTTAACAGAAGACTATATTGCCGAACCACCAAACAGCGCATTTCCAGAAATAAAAGTTCCAGAAGGCTCATTTTTCGTCATGGGAGACAATCGCAATGATAGTAATGATTCGCGCTACTGGGGTTTTGTCCCTAGTAAAAATCTCATCGGTCGGGCTACATTTCGCTTTTGGCCACTCGACCGCATTGGCTTAATCTAAGAGAACTCCAAAAAATAAATTATCCAATATTGTGGGATGGGCATCCTGCCCGTCCTGGTATTATTAACAAGCTGTTTATGACTGCACCACAAGAAATTTTGGAATATTTTTTTATTTGTAAGTCTCTAAGCAATCCTTCAATTTTTCAGCTACCACTTGTACATGGGGTTCTTCCAATAGCGAATGGTGAGATCCAGGAACATATTGGATATTTAATCCTCCCATAACTAAATCACCCCAGCCATATTGAGGATCGTATCGAAAACCTACAGCCGATGTACGACTCTGATCTTCAGTGCGAAGTAGAGTCATTTGCCCAGGATAAACAGGGACTATATATTTACTAGCAACTTCTATATTTATGCTAGTAATCAATAAATGCTTATCGTTGTCAGGTAAAGCATTTATTGATTCCAAATAAAGCATATAACTATTTTCGATTTGGTCTTTACCGAGTTTACTCCAGTCAATAATTTTATGGAAAAGGTAGCTAAGTCCTTTTTGCTGGATATTATGAAAATGCAATAATATTCTTTTCAAGAAAGAATCTCGTTGAATATGATTAACGAGACAAGTATCCAAAACCGCCAGAAAAGCAATTTTTTCTCCTTGTTCATGGAGTTGTCTAGCCATCTCGAAAACAACCAGACCACCAAAGGAATAACCTCCTAAAAAATAAGGGCCTTGGGGCTGAATGGTCTTGATTTCTTGAATATAGTGAGATGCCATATCTTCAACCTTGGTATTAAAAGGTTGATTTCCATTCAGTCCTTGTGCTTGTAGTGCATAAAATGGTTGATCTGTCCCTAAATGCTTGGACAAATCACGGAAACATAGGACTTCTCCACCTAATCCATGAATACAAAAGAATGGTGGTTTAGAACCCAATGGTTGAATTTCTACCAAAGATGTCCAAGAATTGTTTAATTGATTCTGTTGTTCAATTCCTGATTGATTATTGCTTGTTTCGCGGATAATTTGCGCTAAATCTTCGACAGTTCCTGATTGAAAAAGAGTTGCTAAAGGCAAACGTTGACCAAATATTTGTTCAATTTGCCAAAACAGTTTAACTGCTAGTAAGGAATGTCCCCCTAATTCAAAGAAATTATCTTGAATACTAATAGAATCTAACCCCAAAATTTTCTGCCAAACTTGGATTAATTTGCGTTCCAATTCATCACGAGGAACAATAAAATTTTTTGTTAATTCTGGATTTGTTTCCGGTATGGGTAAAGCTAGACGGTTAATTTTACCGCTAGGAGTAAGAGGCAAACTGTTGAGAATTACAAAATTTGTCGGTATCATGTAGTCAGGTAGTTTCTTTTTTATGAACCGTCGTAATTCTTCAACAGTTAATACCTGTTTTGATTCAGGTACAATATAGGCTACTAGCTGCTTATCTCCGGGTATATCTTCTCTAGCTATGACTACATTTTCAGCAATATTAGGATATTGATTGATAACTGATTCTACCTCACCTAACTCAATTCTAAAACCACGAATTTTGACTTGAAAATCTTTTCTTCCTAAAAATTCAATACTACCATCTGAGTTTAAACGACCCATATCTCCTGTGCGGTAAATTCGTCTTGAACCACCTGCTGAATCAGGAAGGAAAACCGCTGTTGTTAATTCAGGTTTTTGCCAGTATCCTAAAGCAATATAGGGACTTCTAATGGCAATTTCCCCATAGATATCAGTCTTTTCACCAAATTCATTCAACAATAAGATTTCAGTTTCTTCTACAGGATAACCAACTGAAACAGAATTACGAGTAATTTTCGTTTCTTTGTTGATAAAATACTGTAAGGTAACTGTAGATTCTGTTGGACCCAAACCATTCACAAAGATACATTTATCTGCAAAATATTCTTGATATAAATGCACATCTCTATGAACTACTTCTTCTCCTCCTAAGACGATTAGACGAATTTCTGGTAATTGTTGACTGCTACTTAAAACACTAACGAAGTGGCGATATAACGTTGGTGTAGAATGATAAATAGTGATGTTTTCTTTAAGTAGACACTGAGCTAAATAAGTTAGACCGTCTTCCCTAATATTTATGGGGTAGAGAGTAGCACCATTTAAGATTGCACCAAAAATATCCATGATGGCAGCATCAAAACTATAGGATGATAACAGAGTCAAGCTATCTTGATCATTAATATGCAAATTATTAGTATAGTTTCTAATGAAATGCAAAACATGGCGATGATTTTGAATTACCCCTTTTGGTTGACCTGTTGAACCTGATGTATAGAGAATATAGGCAATAGTATCTGGTAAAATTTCTAGTTTAATATCAGCAGAATTTTCAGTTAAGTTAATCTCATCAATATTAATCAATGGCAAACTATCTTGAATTAATTCTTGAGCGCGAATGAGATTTTTATTATTGGTAATAACTGCACTAGATAGAGCATCTTCGAGAATATATTCTACTCGATCACGGGGATATTCAGGATCTAAAGGAATGTATATCTTACCAGCTTTAAGAACTCCTAAAATTGCTGCAATCATTGGGGCATCATGTTCAAATAAAAGAGCGATTCTTTCTCCTTGAGATGCACTATATTTGAGAAGTTCTTTGGCTATACAATTACTTTGGTGATCTAATTCTTGATAAGTCCACTGATAATTTTTGGTTTTGACAGCAATATTTTGAGGATATTTCCTAACTTGTTCAACAAATCTTGCAGAAATTGATTGTTCAATATCTTGTTTTCTAAATTCAATAAACGAGTTGGTTGGACTAACTAAATTTCGCCGATTTGATGAATTTAATAAATCATTATCTGCTGTTTTTGGTAGTAGTGGTAAAGTTGAAATACACTGTTCTGGGTTGGCAACAATACTTTCAAGCAATGTTTGATAATGGATCAACATTTGCTGCATTGTATCGGCGTGAAACAGGTCAGCATTATAAACTAATTCCAGTTGGATACCCTGATTTTGTTCAGTAACATACAGGGTTAAATCAAATTTTGCTGTAGTTTCTAAGAGGGGGAAATGTTCTACAGACATCCCCGATAGTTCTAGTTGAATGTCCCCCAAGTTCAACATATTAAACCAGACTTGAAATAGTGGGTTACGACTTAAATCTCTTTGACAGTGTAGTTCTTCTACTAATTTTTCAAAGGGTGTATCTTGATGAGCATAAGCTGCTAAAGCCATTTGTCGAACTTGACTTAGCAATGATTGAAAATTGGGATGTTTAGAAAAGTTAGTTCGTAAAACTACAGTATTAATAAAAAATCCAATCAATCCTTCAATTTCAGTGCGATCGCGTCCAGCTACAGGAGAACCAATTAAAATATCTTCTTGTCCTGTATGACGATGTAATAGAGTGCCAAAAGCTGCTAACAATGTCATGAAAAGAGTTGCACCTGTTTGACGTGAAAGGGTCGTCAAAGATGTGGCCAAAGTGGGCGATAATAAAAGACATTCGGCTGCTCCTCGATAAGTTTGACTGGGTAACCGTGGATAGTCTGTAGGTAGTTCTAGTACCGTGGTAGCATCTGCTAATTGAGTTTTCCAATATGTAAGTTGTTTTTCGAGTACCTCACCAGATAAATGTTGGCGTTGCCATATTGCAAAATCTGCATATTGGATCGGAAGTTTTGACAAAGGTGAAGGCTTTTCATGCAGAAATGCGTCATAAACTGCGGCTAATTGTTGCCACAATATCCCTAATGACCAACCATCAGCAGCAATATGATGTACAACTAGCAAAAGTATATATTCTTCCTGGTTTATTTGCAGTAAAGTAACTCGCAACATCAAGTCAGATTTGAGGTTAAAAGGTCGTTGTGCGGCTTGATGTAAAATATTTTGGATTTGCTCTTGATTTTCTGATTCTTGTGTTAAATCAACTATTGTGAGTTCGACTGGACGGGGTGAATTAATAATCTGAATGGGGCTACCATCAGAGGAGGAGATAAAATTAGTTCTTAGTGCTTCATGATGGACAGAAATTTCATTCAAAGATTCTTGCAAAACACTGACATTTAACTGTCCTTTCAAGCGTAAAGCTTTAGAAATAATATAAGCCGGATTATTGGGTTCTAATTGTTCTAAAAACCATAACCGATATTGGGCAAAAGATAACGGTGCTGAGTGACGATTAGGTATTTGGGGAATAGTTTGATGATGTTGAATTTGACTTGCAGTTATGGCGGCAGCTAAATCAGCTATAGTAGGATTTTCAAACAAAATTTGTAAAGGCATTTCCACAGCGAAGGTTTGACGACACCGAGAAATCACTTTTGTTGCTAATAGAGAATGTCCACCCAAGGCAAAAAAATTGTCATGGATGCCTACTTTTTCTAAAGATAAAACTTCTTTCCAAATATTTGCTAATAACTCTTCTGTAGGATTACTTGGCGCTACAAAATTAGTTGAATCACCAAAATCAAATAAATTTGGTACAGGTAAAGCACGACGATCTATTTTTCCGTTAGGATTTAATGGTAAACTATCCAAGAAAACAAAAGCCGCAGGAATCATATAATCAGGTAATTGCTTTCGTAAAAAGTCGCGCAATTCTCCTGAACTGAGAATTTGTTCTGGGTTAGCGACAAGATATGCAATTAGTTGTTTATTACCTGGAACATCTTCACTCGCAATTACAATACTCTGTTGTAATCCTGAATGTTGATGAAGTAAAGTTTCAATTTCTCCCAATTCAATCCGAAACCCACGAATTTTAACTTGATAGTCAATACGACCTAAAAATTCAATATTTCCATCTGGTAAATAACGTGCTAAATCTCCGGTTTTATATAACTTTGAACTCTCAAATGGATTAGAAATAAATTTTTCTTGTGTGAGTTGAGGACGGTTTAAATAACCCCGTGCTAACCCTGCACCACCAATGTATAATTCACCTGCTTCACCAATAGGTAAAAGTTTTAAATTTTCATCGAGAATATAAATTTGTGTATTTGCTATAGGGCGACCAATTGGTGCAATTGTGTGATTAGTTTGGCGTTGACAAGTCCAAAAAGTGGTATCAATAGAATATTCTGTTGGTCCATAACAATTATGCAAAACATTATCTAAATTCAGACGTACAAAGAAACGTTCTATGAGTTCTACTGATAATGCTTCACCACCACAGGTAATGTGTCGCAAATATTGACATTTTTCAATGTCTGGTTCTTCTAATAAAACCCGCAATAAGGAAGGTACTAACGCAATGACGGTAATTTGCTCTTTGTCTATAAGTTTAATGAGATAGCCAGTATCTTGATGTCCTCCTGGTTTAGCCAAAACTAATTTTGCACCATAGCACAAAGGCCAAAATATTTGCCAGACAGAAGGATCGAAACTAAAAGAAATGTTTTGTAAAACTTTATCATTTGATGTTAGTTGAAAAGTTGTTTGTCGCCATGAAAGTTGATTGTAAATACCTCGATGAGTAATCATTACACCTTTAGGTTGACCTGTCGAACCAGAGGTATAAATTGCATAAATTAGGTGATCAGGATTAGTTTCAAAAACTGGATTTTCTTGACTGTTTTTAGCAATTATTTCCCAATCTACATCTAAACAAACTACTTGCGCTTGATGAGGTGGTAAAGTCCGAAAAAATTTCTCTTGGGTAAGTAAAATTGGTGTCTGGGTATCTTCCAAAATAAAGGCTAATCTATCTGCGGGATATGCAGGATCTAAAGGTACATAAGCTCCTCCTGCTTTGAGAATTGCCAATAGTCCCACAATCATCTCTAAAGAGCGTTCTAAACAAACACCCACCAATACATCTTTACCTACACCTAATCCACGCAGATAGTTTGCTAATTGATTGGCTCTTTGATTTAATTGCTCATAGGTAAGTTGGCTTTTTTCAAATATTACAGCAATAGCATCAGGAGTTAAATTTACCTGCATCTCAAACATTTGATGAATGCACAGAACCTGATTATTTATCTGAAAATTCAATATTTCAAGTTCGCTCAATGTTGAAATTGTGGTATTTATTTTCATCTTTGATAAATTAATAATTCACTAAGTTTTCTGCTTGAACTTCTGCTTTGGCTAAAGCTAAATTTTCATAAATCTTTTGTAACTTTGTTTGATCTTGAATTTGATTATGAAACTGCTTTAAATAAGCCTCAAGATATCTAATGCGTAAATGTGGATTATCTGGACTTTGCAAAAATGGTAAATCCAATTCATTCATGAACCGGATAGCTAATAACGGAGTAGGACTGCGGAGGGGACGGAAGTTAGAGTTATGTAATCCAGGACTTTCAGTCCGTCTATGAAATTCCCCAATCATTAATCCTGATTCCACAAATAAAGGTTTCAGTTTTTGTTGAATAGGATCAATTATTTGAGTTGCTGCTTCTATATCAACATCAGGAAAAATCAGCAAGAAAGCTTTATATACTGCTATTTCTTTTGCTGTAGCGGCTGTTTCTAAAAAAACAGATCGGTAGTTTTCGACAATATCTTCTATTTGCGCTAAATCTAAATTTTGAGTCCGAATAACTGACATTTGAATGTTATTACACTTGAGCGCATGAGGTATATAAGGGCAAACTGCTCCAGATCTACCTAAGTCGGGATGATCTCTTGCTAAAAAAGCATTTACCCATGCTGTAATTTCAATTAAGTAAGGAAGATCTTGCTGGATTTTTTCTATTTCAGTTGGTGTGTAGAGTTTCATCGTTTAGAGACAAATGAAGTAATTAATTATGCAGAATAAGTCTCAGAGGCTATTTGAAAAGTTTGATAGAGTTAAAAATTGAGTAAGTTGTTTCACTAAAATACAGATTATAGCACAATATACGCAAGTCTTTGATGTTTCCGGCAATATAGTGGTATACATTTAGGTGAAACCCTTTAGAGACGGTGTCTCCGCGACCTAGATTGTATTTTATCAAACAGAATTCAGGAGTCACAGAGTCAGAATTCAGTTGGGTATTCTGTGCGAGTGGCGGATGAATAACTGGGTTTAAGACCCCCACCAAATCTGCGATTTGGTGGTCTTTAATCAGTCGCAGGTCTGAATCCTCGACTGATTGATTCTGACTCAGTGGCTACTGACTCCTGACTCCTTCTTTATCCGACTGAAAACCGCTATAACTCATAATCTCTGACCAAAGGGCAATACCCCATCAACCAAGCAAAAGTGTGTTCCACACTTCGACTAGTAGCAAAACAATAATATAAAGTTTGTATTTAGATCATTATTTATATTATGAAATTTTATGGGAAAAGCATAAATCTTTAACTAGAATCTTAGATAATACATTAACTGAGCGATCGCATCCCCTGATAATTCTAATCTTTGTTGAAAATCTACTAAATTTTTATAATAACCAACAGCTAAACGATTTTCTACAACTTTTTGCGCTAGAGATAAATCTATAAAAGGAATTTTCGATAAACTCTCTACCGAAGCCGTATTAGGATTAACTGGTTGAGGTTTATCTAAAGAACTATCATCATAATAATTAAAATTTAACATGGGTTTTAGCGGTTCTAATCTCTGTAAAGGCAAACCCAAAGCCGCAGCTACATCTTCAATAGAGTAGAATACCACACCAGCGCGGGAAAGTTCCACAAGCGATCGCCCTTGATGAATTGATAACCCAGGTAAACGTAGCCAATCATCCACTGTTGCTTGATTAGCATCAATACCCAAACCCAATTCAGCAGCCATTTGAATTTCTTCCCCAGATTGTAAACGATAATAGGGGTCACTTAGCAACTTGGCACGCAGCTTTTGCAATTTCAGATTTAAAGGTAGCCACTTATTCATTCTCACACCGATCCTTTTAGCAATTACGAATTTCCTAAATCTGATCCAACATCTGACGACGTTTTTGCTCAAACTCATACTCAGAGATTAATCCATCTTGACGGAGTGCTTCTAACTCACGCAAAGCATTAGCCACTGATTCTACCTGATTACCAACTTGAGGAGATACCTTTGTTGGTGACTCACCTAAATTAAAATACCGATCAAAAGTTTCTTCCTCTTGAGTTAAATACCAAACCCCCTCAATAGCACTAGCTATCATGGCAATAGGTGTACCGGATACAGATAACAAAACATAGACTATTCCCCAAAGTGGCTGTCCCAAGTAAAATTTATGTAAACCCGAAATTGGAAGTATCCCCGAAAAGGCCAAAACAGTAGCAATGGCACGGCTTTTTCGTTTAGTTAATATCATTTTATTCATAGCCGTTCTACTGGATTTTGAACTACTCGCGGCAGTCCCTACTCTTAATGTACTGATATGCTAGGGGTTAGAGAGGTTTATTGCAGCGAAGCGGAAATAACTAATCCATATTTAATTAATTAGAGGATCTCAATATTATAGAATATATAACATAATCGCAGGAGATAAAAACACTGTGGGCAAGCTAAATATTGGGGAAAACCAACTACTTGTACCATCGTTTTCCGTAATGGTAAATGGTACGCATCTATTACAGTTAATGTTTTAGCTTGACTTACGCCAAGCATGGAATAGGTGTTTTTCCAAAACATCGAAACCACCCCGATTCAAGAAAAAAGGACAGCACGATTCTTTTTATTTAGAGTCAGGGACTAAGGCGAAACAGACTTTGGTAATTTTGGGTAAGTTTTATAGAACGGATATAGAAACTCACAGTTCAGGCGAAGCCAACTGTGGGTAGTTCATCTGATTGAAATGTTACATCACAATAAACTCATAAAATCAAAGATATTAAAAAGAATACTTTATAACGGATATATTACTCATATAGTAAAATTAATCAAAATATTTTACTTACCAGGAATTGATTAAATCTACTTTCATACATTCATGTTTACTAAAACTATATTAGTAAATACTCAAAAATCATGATTACCATACTGACTTAAATTTCAATATAAAACCCAGTAGCAGTCAAAAATTTCATCAATAATCATACAATGTCACTTAATTCCTTATCAACAGAATGGCTAAATCTGCTTATTGATCCTTATGCAGTACTAGGGGTTTCTGTTAATGCTGATGATCGTCAGATTAGTAAGCGGTATTATATTCTGACCAAACAGTTACACCCTGACAACTATATAAATAAGAACGAACCGAAACAAGAATTAGCTCAAATAGTATTTACACAATTGATTAACCCAGCTTATGAAAAACTTAAGCAAACACAAAAACGTCTAAATACTATAGCATTACTGCGTTCAGAAGCCCAAGTTTTAGATCCACAGACAGCAGTTGGCATCCAAATTTCTATCATTCAGTCAATATCAACAATGTCTGCTGGAGAAGCAGAATTATTTTATGAAGACGTAGTTGCATCCTATGCGTCTTCTCAATATTATTCACTGCATCAATCATATCAGATGATACAACAGTTAAGGGCTCTAAATATAGTCTACTTATCATATCAACAACTGACTAATGAATATAAACCTGTCATCCCCGCAGAAGAAAACCAGGTACTTCCAGACACCTCATCTCCAAACACAATTCTGCAAACAGAGTCAAAATCAGAGCCAATAAACTATGCTCAACAGTACTATGAGAGAGCTGTAGACTATTATAACCAAGAAAACTGGAGTTTAGCAGTACAAGAACTGCGAGATGCTATTAAATTAGACTTAACCAATGCTGATTACTATGCACTATTAGGCGTAGTACATTTTCAACAGAAATTTTTAGGTATGGCTAAAGTCTATATTCGTCAAGCATTAAAAATTAATCCTCAACAACAACTGGCTTTGAAATATGCCGCCCTCTTGCAAATTAAAGTTAATGAACCAGTTACGTCTCAATCAATGTCAAAAGCCGTGGGTATTGCTTCTTTATTAAGTAAGTTTTTATCGCAGAAACTTTACTGACATTTACCCTAACTCCATACACTTAAGGTCAAGTAGTGAAATTTCGGTAAAAACCCCCACTTTAACCGAAGTAGTTTCCCCAGATGAATGCTCTAGACTAAAATAGGATATGGATACAAAAATTAAAGCTCCTGAAGTAATAGCGCTCAGTTAAAGAGAAGCAAAATGGGATTCTTCGACTCTGAAATAGTGCAGCAAGAAGCCAAGCAGTTGTTTGAAGATTATCAAGCACTAATTCAGCTTGGCAACAGCTACGGCAAATTTGACCGCGAGGGCAAGAAGCTGTTTATTGAGCAAATGGAATCCATGATGGATAGATATCGCATCTTTATGAAGCGTTTCGAGCTATCAGAGGATTTCATGGCCCAAATGACCATACAGCAACTAAAAACTCAACTAGATCAGTTTGGCGTAACTCCACAACAAATGTTTGAGCAAATGAACGTAACCTTAGAAAGGATGAAAGCGGAATTGGAAAAAACAAAATGATTAGGGATTGGGAATTGGTGACTGGCTTGAATCTTACCAATTATCCATTACCAATTACCAATTACCCATTAATTTGATTTAGGACGTGTGAACTGGGAAGTAGGCTTAAACTTCTCTACAGGGACATCCTTGAGTGCTTTCATCATAAAGTCCCGCCAAATAGGAGCTACCATAACACCACCAGTTGCCCCACTAGCTAGTTGTTTGCTGTCGTCTCTGCCTACCCAGACAGCAGTGGTTAGCTGCGGCACAGTACCGACAAACCAAATATCTTTTTCAGAGGATGTAGTTCCTGTCTTCCCAGCAGCAGGACGATCTATTGCAGCACCTTTACCTGTACCTTCAGTCATTACCGAAGTCATGATATCAATGGTCGCTGCTGATGCCCAAGGATCAAGAACTTGTTTAGGTTTGGGTGTATTATCGAGAATTACATTACCAGCACTGTCAGTAATGCGGACAATTACAGTCGGTGGTGACTGCCAGCCATAATTAGCAAAGGTAGCATAGGCACTAGCCATTTCTAAAGGAGTGACACCAATAGCACCCAAAGGTAAAGAGGTAACGGGTTCCATGGGACTCATAATCCCTAAAGTGCGGCAGGTTTCAATCACTTTATTCATTCCCACCGCTTTACCAAGTTTAATCACTGGGATGTTGCGAGATTGGGCGAGGGCTTTGCGAATTGACATTGCTCCCGAAAAGCCACCATCGTAGTTTCTTGGGTAGTACCAACCATTACCATCTTGATAACTCACTGGCGCATCGACAACTGTACTATCTGGTGCATATTTGCCAGTAGCAAAGGCAGTATAATAAACAAAAGGCTTGAATGAAGAACCTGGTTGCCGTTGAGCTTGGGTAGCGCGGTTAAATTCACTGACTTTATAATCTACACCACCAACTAGGGCTTTGACAAAATGGGTGCGAGGATCAATTGCTACCAAGGCCATTTGATTTTTAGATAACCCTTGAGACTGAAGCTTTTCATGCCATTCTTTGACAGTTTCTTCAGCCATGATTTGGAATTTAGCATCAACCGTAGTCTGTACACGCATTCCCCCTTTGGTCAGGGCATCACGTCCAAATTTTTTCGCCAACTCTTGAGCTACAGTATTGGTAATATAAGGTGAGGCACTACCTTGAAAAGACCTGATTTTACCCAGTTTAATTGGTTGTTTTAGGGCATCATCATATTCTTTTTGGGTAATCCAATTCAACTCGATCATTCGCCCCAGAACTTCCTTTTGTTTCTGTTTGGCCAATTTCATACTGGCAAAAGGGCTAAACTCTTCTGGTGCTTGGATTAAACCCGCCATCATTGCTGATTCACCCAAAGTTAAATATTCTGCTGATTTATTAAAATAACTGCGTGCTGCTGTTTGTACACCGTAATTGTTATGACCCCAATACACTTGATTGAGGTACATTTCTAAAATTTCGTCTTTACTAAGAATTTGTTCTAAACGAATTGCTAGTACAGCCTCTGCTAATTTCCGCGTAAACGCCCGTTTCTGAGATAAGAATAGGTTTTTTACCAACTGCATGGTAATAGTAGAACCACCTTCTTTCACGCCACCTGCTACCATGTTGACGACGATAGCACGGCCTACACCCGTCGGGTTAATGCCATGATGATCGTAAAAATGACCATCTTCACTGGCTAAAACTGCGCGTTTCAGGTTAGGGGAAACTTTATTCAGGGGGACTACTTCTCGGTTAGCTTCTCCGTGAATACCAGTTAAAAGTTTGCCTTTTATATCATAAATGTAAGTTGTTTCCGAGGGGAAAAAGTTTTTTATTTGTCTAACATCTGGTAAATTACGGAAACTAATGGCTAAACCCACTAGTGTTCCCGCGACAATAGAGCTGGTTAGGAGTGTCATGGATAGTAGAGTACCACCAGTTATCTGACCTACTCCTTTAAAAAACTCAAATCCAGATGAATCCTGCTCTTGTGGTTGTTTGTTTGCAAAAGTCCTAGACGACACGGCGATCTCACTTCCTCACTTGTAAATTTAAATGTAATTCATTAAATGGAAAAAGACAGTTAATTTTTTGCAATTATAGTAGTCTGACAGAGCAAAGAACAGATAATAGGTTGGTGAACATAACAGATTTAACTTTTAGAGTGGAAAGTATAGTTAATAGTGAATTTCTTAGTATGACGCAAAATTTCTTTTGGTTGCATCGTGGTGTGGCAGAAATTTTTCCACAACCCCATGATGTTGGTAATGACACGGAAAGTCTGGAAAAGCAGTTACTCAATTCTGACCGTCCGTTACGGATCAAGCTCGGTATTGACCCTACTGGAGCAGATATTCATCTCGGTCATAGCATACCTGTCCGAAAATTGCGAGCTTTTCAAGATGCTGGTCATACAGCGGTTCTCATTATTGGTGATTTTACAGCCCGTATTGGTGATCCTACTGGTAAATCAGAGGTTCGTCGTCAGTTAACAGAAGCTGATGTAGCACAAAATGCCCAAACTTATCTTGACCAAGTGCGTCCTATTTTAGATTTTGATACTCCTGGTCGGTTAGAGGTACGTTATAATTCGGAATGGCTTTCTTCTCTAGATTTGGGGAAAACTTTGGAGTTACTTTCGACTATGACAGTAGGCCAAATGTTAGCTAAGGAAGGTTTTGCAGAACGTTATAAACAAGAGAGTCCCATTTTTCTCCATGAGTTCCTGTATCCACTGATGCAAGGTTATGATTCTGTAGCTGTGGAAGCTGATGTGGAATTGGGGGGGACTGATCAAAAATTTAATATTGCTGTGGGACGAGATCTACAACGCCATTTTGGTCTAAAACCTCAGTTTGGGCTGTTGTTACCAATTTTGATTGGGACTGATGGTGTACAAAAAATGTCTAAGTCTTTAGGTAATTATGTGGGATTGGGTGAACATCCTTCCCAAAAGTATCAAAAACTACAAGCTGTACCAGATAATTTACTGTCACAGTATTTTGAACTGCTCACAGATTTACCTTTAGATAGTTTGCCAGAAAACCCCCGCGATCGCCAAGAATGTTTGGCTTGGGAAATTGTCCGTCAGTATCACGGTGAACAAGCGGCTAATGAGGCGAAGGAAGCGGCAAAAAGTGGTGGGAAGGAGGGAGCATTGCCGGAATTTTCTCTAGCTGCTGTTTTGCAATTTCCCGTTAAATTAGCTTATATCCTCGGTGTTACTGGTTTGTGTAAAAGTAATGCTGAAGGTAAGCGGAAAATTCAAGAAGGTGGTGTTCGCCTAGATGGTGATAAAGTTACTGATGTGGATTTGACTTTTGCTGAACCTAGTGATTTATATGATCAGGTGTTACAGGTTGGTAAGAAGAATTTTGTGCGTTTAGTAAAGTAGCTATCAGCCGTCAGCCTCAAGCCAGCCTCAAGCCAGCCTCAAGCCAGGGAATAAATTCCCTGTCTAATAGCTAAAGTCGGTTAAAACCGACTATGTTTAAGATCTTTTTTGAAAATTTATTGATATCCTCACTCCTCGATCTCCTTTTTCATCATGACTGTTGATAAAATTATCGTTCCTTTAGATGTACCAGATTTAGATAGTGCGATCGCTCTAATTGAAAAACTTCCCCAAGTTACTTTTTGGAAGGTTGGTTTGGAGTTGTTTACCAGCTCTGGTCCAAAGATTTTGGAAATCCTCAAATCTCAAGAAAAGCGAATTTTCCTCGATTTGAAGTTTCACGATATCCCCAACACTGTTGCTGGTGCTTGTCGGGCTGCGGCTGGTTATGGAGTAGATTTATTGACAATTCACGCAACTTGTGGTACTGATGCTCTCAAGGCTGCTGCGGAGGCAGTACAAGTTGGAGCGGAAAAAGTTGGAACAAAACCACCAAAATTAATTGCTATTACCTTGTTAACCAGTATTTCGGCGCGACAATTGGCGTTTGATTTAAAAATTCCCTTAGAATTGCCAGAATTTGCTTTAGAAATGGCACTTTTAGCCCAAAACTCAGGTTTAAATGGGGCGGTATGTTCTCCCCAAGAGGTGCGACAATTAAGAACAAGTTGTGAAAATGACTTTTTGCTAGTTTGTCCAGGAGTGCGTCCTAGTTGGGCTGATAAAGGAGATCAAAAGCGATCGCTTACTCCCTCCCAAGCTATCACAGCGGGTGCAAATTATCTAGTTATTGGTCGTCCTATTACCGCTGCGGCTGAACCTGAGTTAGCTTGGAATCAAATTGTTCAGGAGTTAGAAATAGTTGCATGAAATAGACTACAACTAGTCGCTTTTAACGGGCTTTACTTCTGAGACAGGGAATTTATTCCCTGGTCTAAAGACTCTTCTCTATTAAGTACCTAAAATTAATTATCAAGATAGTTCTTCCTCGTCGGTTTCATCCTAACAAATTCAAAATCAATTGTCAACCCCCCTTAATACTATTTTTTTGCTTTTGTTGGAGGTAATTTAATAACGAGCAAATAAATTATTCAAATCAAATCGGTTTTACGTTTATGTTAGTTAAACACCAATTGTAGTAAAAATGAGCAATGCTAAACCCTGACTGTAGTTTAGGAATTCAAGAGGAAAAAAGAAGCAGGAAGAAGAAAGTAAATTTCTCTCCTGCTTTTTGGTGCTTATATTTAATAGCCTATAATTGCTGGCTATTTATCTCTCCTGGATTTCACTATGCTGCTTATGCTAACAATATTCCTCCCAAACCTGTAAATCCAGAGATTAGTAATTCTTGTTCTGAGCAAAGTTTAGAAACATTAACAACTCAGTTAATGTTAGATTTGCCTAGCTATGCAAATCGTTCTATTCAACGTGCGCGTCGTCTGAAACGGAGTGTTGATACTTTTTCCTACATATTGGCTGCTGGTAAACCAGAGTTTCAATCTTTACCATTAAATCCCGGTATTGATAATGGAGATAAATATAATGCAGAAGGAGTAAAACAAGTTTTTTTTACTACCTTAGAAAGAAAATATATTCATAAAAAAGCTGTAGAATTGCAAGAATTCCACAGGCTATTTTTGACAAAAACTAATATAGGCTGGACTGTGGTAATGATGTTTACCCAAACTAGCGCCTATCCAGTTAAACCACCTATTGCCCCACCTAGAGATAGTAGTAATGGTGCGATCGCTCAAGGTGTTAAACTATGGTTACGAGATTGTGAAGCTGGAAGTGTTCGATAACCGGATCATTATTTTTGTTTCGCGCAAAGACGCAAAGGAAGAAATACATGATTACGCTTGGGGAATTTGATTTAATTCTGCTGTCAGCTTTTCTTTGTTGCGTCTGCGGATTTTGGCGTAAAGTTGAATACTCACAGCCATAAAAATCACTAAACCAAAAATTAACCAAGCAGTGAGGTCAGTTGGTAAATTATTCTTGAAGATAGCCAACATGACAATTACAACTAATAGAAGTGTTGGGGCTTCATTTAAAGCGCGTAAACTTTGACCACTCCATTTACATTCGTCCGCTGCTAACTGCTTCATTAATCTACCGCAGTAATAATGATAGCCAATTAAAACAGCTACAAACCCTAATTTAAAATGTAACCAGGGTTCTTTTAACAGTTCCATATTGGTTGATAAAATACCAATAGCCATTGCTACGGTTACGAACATACCTGGAGTGGTAATAATATCGTAAAGACGCTTTTCCATGAGTTGATACTGATTTTTCAGTATCGTTTTTGCTGGTTCTGGTTCAAGGTTAGCTTCAACGTGGTAGATAAACAGACGGACAAGGTAAAATAACCCCGCAAACCAAACCACAAAGCCAATAATGTGAAATGCTTTAAACCACGAATACGCCATGAATTTTAACCTACTTTAATCAATTTACAAATGATTGCATCTACTCTCATTATCGGGTTAAGGTGATTTCACAGCAAGGATGTCGGTGGGTTAAGAAGTGTAAATCTTATATTTAGTTTTAATATACTCTAATAATTGACTGTTACTTAAAATAATATTTCCATATCCAGGAAAATAGTTATTAAGAATATTAATTATTGTTTTCGTGAAATCATGCTGTAGTATTTTCATCAAAGATACTCCCTTGGATAAAATCTAAATCTACTTTTTTACCATTTTTATTTTTGATATTATGGTTTTTCTGTTCTGGTAAAAGTTTTTCTCCTTGATATTCTGTCCACTCTAAAACTCTTCTCAAGCCAATTTTTAGATATTCTTCTTCTAATTCAATACTGATAGATTTTCTACCTAAACGTTTAGCTACAGCAGCAGTTGTAAAAGTTCCAGCAAAAGGGTCAAGTATTAAACTTCCTTCATGACTACTTGCTAAAATGATTCTTTCTAGTAATGACTCTGGTTTTTGTGAAGGATGGTTTTCGTATTCTTCCATGCGATATCTCACACGGGAAAAATACCAAGCATTCCCAGGTACTTTTTCTGTATTATAGGGAGTAGGAACTGATTTTCTGTAATCAATTAATTTACGTTGTGAACCTGTTTTGGCTTCAACTTTAATATCATCTGCATTAAAAATATAATTGTTTTTATCTTTCACACAATGAAGAATAGGTTCATACATTGAACCAAAGTATTTTGTGGCTTGAACTCCAGAACTATCATAATGCCATATTATGCGACTGAGAATAGTTAATTTTTTTCTTAAGTAAATATCAAAATAAGGAATTGCTTGGGTACTTGTCATCACATAAATTGTACCATTTTGTTTAAGAATGCGAATACATTCATCAAGCCATTGATATGACCAATTAATATATTCTTCCTCTGATTCCCATTTATCATGGAAATTACTAAATTTCTTACCTATATTATAGGGAGGATCGATAAAAATTAAATCTACTGATTCTGAAGGAATATGATTTGATAAAATGCTAATAGCATCACCATGAAAGATAGTATGTTGTCGATTTTTATAATGTTCAATCATTATTTTTGATGAATAAATAAAACAAATTCAAGAAATAATATATGGTTTTAAATTTACTATCCTTCTTCTAAGAGGATGAATGAACAAGTTTTTAATGTATAAACAAACCCCTCTTGTAAACCTCTCCCCGAAGCAGGGAGAGGCTTTGAAACCCCCCTTCCCTCGTAGGGAAGGGGGGTAGGGGGGTTAGGTTTTTGGAGATTATCGGTTTCATATAATACTTTATGGCTAACGCCACGCTTCGCTATCAAACAACCTCTAAACAATATTCCTATTTGTTAAAAAAGGGATAGTAAGAAACACAGGTTTATAACTAATTCGATTGGGAACGCCGGACAAATGGGAGTAAATCTTGTAAAATCACTTCATAATAATGTTCTTGGGGATAATGTCCCACATTATTAAGTTTGATTAATTCACCATTAGCTACAGATTTTACAAAACTTTCCGCCATATCTACAGATAACCAAGGATCAATCATTCCCCATTGTGCTAAAATAGGTTGTTGCCATCCTTTAAAGCCATTTTCTATTTCTATCATCGCTTTTTCTAGTTGGAAATTGCGAATTGTTGCTAATAGACTTCTTCCAGAAGCAGAACTTTTCAAAAATGGTTTTCTATAAATATCTAAATCTTCATCTTCAATGCGGTAACGACTACCCCCTTCCAAGGTTCTATCAACCAATAAAGGATCTTGGGTAATGATATCTCCAGCTAAAGGTAAACCCATTTGTTTGATTTTCCAAGGGATTTTTGCAGAAGTAGAAATTGGTGTATTTAAAATAGCTATATTAGCAACCTGTTCAGGATGACGTAAGGCGTATTGTAACCCAACTGAACCTAAAAAGCCTTGGACAACTAAGGAAAATCTTTCTAATTCTAAGGCTTTAACAAATCCTTCCAAAGCTGTAATAAATGCGTCGGGAGTATAAGCAAAATCCTGTTTTTCTGGTTTACTGGAAAATCCGTAACCAATCCAGTCAGGTGCGATCGCTCTATTTCCCTGTGCTGCTAAACTGGGAATAACATTTCTCCAACTATAACTTTGAGAAACTATCCCATGTAAGCATAATACAGGAATTAAATCAGTTCTACCAATCGGTTCAGCTTCCCGATAAAACCATTCTAGGGAATTTACTGTAATTTTATGTTCTTGAATTGACACGCTATTTTTTATTTTTTATTTGGGAATACAACAGCAGATAAAAATTCAAACTTTAAAATTCAAAAACAATTTCTGCCAATTAAAAAATTTTAACAAGAAACGGGGACAACCTGAGAGGATGTTTTAAAAGTCCCTGATGATGTATCAAATATTTATTACCCCCCTTAATCCCCCCTTGTGAAGGGGGGAAACAAGAAAATCTAGTCCCCTCCCCTTCAAAAGGGGCTACGGTGTACACACATCTCTAGACAGGATGCTAAACGTGATCCGATCCCCCTAAATCCCCCTTAAAAAGGGGGACTTTGAAGAATTTAGCCCCCCTTTTTAAGCTACGGTGTACACACATCTCTAGACAGGATGCTAAACGTGATCCGATCCCCCTAAATCCCCCTTAAAAAGGGGGACTTTGAAGAATTTAGCCCCCCTTAAAAAGCTATCCATTACCGGGATCTTTCTTAACATTCGATAAGAGCGATCGCTCTCAAACCCCAAACCTTAATCCTCCGTTGATGATTCTCAATAAAATCAGGGTTTTATCAAGAAGAATAAGGTACATTTTGTCAAGAGTAGGGAAATTTTCAAGCGTTGAAACCGTTGCCACATAAATGTTTCAAGATTGTTAAGAAAGATGTGGGTAATGGATAGCTTAAAAAGGGGGACTTTGAAGAATTTAGCCCCCCTTTTTAAGGGGGGTTGGGGGGATCTAAACGTTGTGGGGCAACTCTAGAAGACTTGTGTGTACACCGTAGCCTTTTTAAGGGGGGTTGGGGGGATCTAAACGTTGTGGGGCAACTCTAGAAGACTTGTGTGTACACCGTAGTTCAAAAGGGGAGGGTTGGGGTGGGGTATAACTGTGATAAAAATTACAGAATAATACTTTTAAAACAACCTCTGAAATCAGGACTATCTTTCTTGACATTATCATTAGAGGATGTTTAAAAATAGGATTACAGATGAAGCTTCTCAACAAGCCTGAATCTGATCTAAAATGGCTAACATTGGCCAATATCCCCAAGATTCTGTAATTTTCTGATTCTCAATCTTGAAGATTTCTAACGCCTCAAATTCTACTTTTACTCCAGTGGGAGCGATACTAACAAACTCACCTAAATGCGTAGCTGTAAAGTGACCCCGAAATACAACTTTGTCATTTTCTTCGATCAGATCATCAATCACAACTTTAATATCTGGAAAGGATTTATGTGTACTTTTCAATATCTCAATTGCATCCTCGACGCTTCGCACTTGAGGTAATCCATGATCTATATAATTTGGCGCAATATACTTATATGCGGCTTCGTAATCTTGATGATTATAGATTTCAAAAAATAGTCTCACAACTTCCTTATTAGTTAAATTATTCATAGGATTTTATGCAAATTTTAAGAGGATAGGTAAATCATACATGAAAGCTAGTACATTGTAAATTTGTTTTTTTGGATTCTATATCTAGAGAATTATTATTAAAGCCATGAGATTCTTGAACTAAATACAATGGGCGCTGTTTAGCTTCTTCATAAATTCGTCCCAAGTATTCTCCAATTACACCTAATCCTATCAACTGGATACCACCGAGAAAAAGTAAAACAACCATTAATGAAACATAACCTGGAACTGTAATTCCTTCTATGATCGTCAAAATAATTAAATAAGCTGCATATAAGAATGACAAAACTGAGATAGTTAATCCCAAGTAAGTCCAAATCTTTAAAGGAATCAGACTAAAAGAAATAATTCCATCCAGGGCAAAATTCCACAGTTTCCAATAATTCCACTTGGTTTGTCCTTGGTAACGCGGTTGACGATCATAGGAAATTAGGCATTGTTTAAAGCCAACCCAAGCAAATAAACCTTTCATAAACCGAGTTCTTTCTGGCATCTGTTTTAATGCTTCTACAACTCGTCGATCTAATAATCGAAAATCACCTACATTTGCAGGAATATCCACAGGACTTAGTTTGGATATAGTCCAATAAAATGATGATGCTGTTAATTTTTTTATCCAACTATCATCTAATCGTAAACGCCGTTGAGCATAAACCACATTATACCCTTCACGCCATTTATTTATAAGTTGCTCAATCAGTTCTGGGGGATCTTGAAGATCGGCATCAATGGGAATAACCGCTTTTCCCTGTGCGTAGTCAATTCCTGCTGTTAAGGCAATTTCTTTCCCAAAATTACGGGAGAAACTCACTACTTTAATAGCTGGATTGCGATCGCAGTGATCGATCAAATATTTCAAAGTATTGTCTTTACTACCATCGTCTATACAGATGATTTCATAGGTAATATTTAATTTATTCAAAACTGAAGTAATCCGCTCAAATAAGTGATCAATATTATCTTCTTCATTGTGTAAAGGTACTACTATAGACAACTCTACAAAATCCAAGTTTGATTTAATTGGATGTCTTTGATTATCTATTGATTGCTCATCAATAGTTAGTACCATTTTGTGAATACCTGGAGGAATATTATCGGGAACTGTAATTGTCACTTGAGAATCTTTTGTTATATTGGCAATAGCTTCAATTGTGATCATCGTATTATTTACAATTAAGTTGATTTATACTATAACGGTTCTTTTGTTGAGTGAGATACAAGAACCCAACCCCCAACCCCCACCCTGACAGGTGTAGGTTTTTAATATTCTCTGTAAAGGCCAGACCGGGAAGACAAGGAAGGAAAGTAGACAAGGAGGATTTTATCCACAAAATACTCAATTCATGGGTTGTTTTGTTACTAATTATACATTCATTTGTCCGGTTTTCCTCCCTTGTCACCTTGTCTACCTTGTCCACCAAGTCTTGTCCTCAAGACAATGTAAAAAACCTACACTTGTCAGCAACCCCCACCCCGCTCTTCGAGAGGGGGCTTAGGATGTATCTCATGCAAGTGCATATCGCTATAGATTGTTTAAAAACATAATTTCACAATATATTTTTAACCCAGTATTCTAATCCTATTCTAGAACCATAAGCGATCGCTTTTTTGGTCTTTTCTCCCGGTAGCAATTCTTGCTCAAGTAATTTCTGAGCATCAGATTTATTATTTAAACGTACAAGTCGAGAGTGTTCACTCAATCTTTGTGATTCAAAATGGTCTTCATTAACAGAACTTTGCACGACAAAAACTAAATCATTTTCACTAGTAAAAGGATTTCCCGCAATGCCAATCAATCGAGCATTAGAATTATTCAGTTTCATACAAATACCAACTTCTTCTTTTAACTCTTGTTGAGCATCAGCATAAAAGTTAATATTTTCCGGAATTTTATTAAATGTAGCCAAACCAGCTACAAAATTGAGTAATCCAGGACAATCAACATTTGCAGATCGTTCTCCAATGTAAATGCTACCTTGTTTAGTTATAGGAATTACAGTTACACCCATTGTCCTAGCAAAATACACAAAGGGATCATGATATTTCTCTAACCCTTTGAGCATTAATGCTAAAGACTCAATTTTAGTTCTTTCAATATCTTGACGATATCTAGGATAGGTTGCCGGTCCAACTTCTAAATATAAAACTTCATTTCTACAAAACCAATTTCCTCTGATACCTGCTCCAGACCATCTGACTTTTCTATCATCATATTTACTTTGTGTGCCATCAGAAATTTCTCCTGATACAATTTGCGGTTGAATAATGTTGTTTAGGTACTCATGAAAGTTAGTATTTACAGGTTCTCCTCCAATATTTTGAGGAGCTTGTCCGCTAATAATACTAATATCTGTGATGCCTTGAATTTCTTGGTAATCAAGTAGTGTGATATAGTCTTTTCCCATTGCCAAAGCTTCAGCTAAAACTTCACCATTAGGTAAATTTACTAGTTGGGCAACAAGTTTTTTTAGGCATTGAGTAAATTCAAAATTGCTCATTAACCTAAATAAAATTCTCTAATTTTTTCAATTACATAAGCTTGATCTTCTGGCTTTAATCCATAAGCTGAGGGTAAAGAAATTCCTTGTTCATAAGCCTTTTCGCTAATAGGATATTTGAGATTGGGATCAACTATATCTTGGTAACAAGGCTGTAAATGCAGAGGACAGAAAAAGCGCCGTGTTTGAATTTCATTAGTTAACAAAAAGTTTGCTAATTCGGCTCGATTTTGGGCATAATAGGAAGTAAACCAATACACAGGTTCACAGCGTTCATCTATTGGCAGTATTTGTAGTTGAGGTATATCTGCTAATGCTTGACTATAAATGTCACAAATCTCCTGCTTACGACGAATAATTTCTGGCAGTTTCTGGAGTTGTGCCACACCAATTGCTGATTGTAGTTCGGTAATGGAGAAGTTAAAGCCTATATGTTCGTGGACAAATGTACCTCTGGTATCGCGGCCGTGATTTTTTAAGCGCCGACAAGCTTGGGCAATTGTATCACTTTGGGTGAGTATGATTCCTCCTTCACCACAGGTAATGGTTTTATTACCATAGAATGAAATCGCACTGACATCAGCTTTTAATCCTACGTGTTCTCCCTTAAACTTAACGCCAATTCCTTGAGCAGCATCTTCAATTACTTTCAGATTATACTGTTGAGCAAATTCCATCACTGCAACCATATCAGCACTTTGCCCATATAAATGGACTGGCATTATCGCTTTAGTTCGTTCTGTTACTAATTCTGCTGCTGCCTCAACATCAATACAAAGTGTACCTGGTTTTACTTCACAAAATACAGGTTTAGCTCCAGTCATAATTACAGCATTAGATGAAGCAACAAATGTAAAATTCGGAACAATTACTTCATCACCATTACCAATATTTAAGGCTTTTAATCCACAGTATAAAGCCGTAGTTCCGTTGGAAGTAGCTATGCTATGTTTAGACTGGGTTAATTGTTGGATTCCTGCTTCAAATTCAGCAGTAACTTTGTTTTCTGTGAGGTATGTAGAGTCCATAACGCGCTTAACTTGCTCGAACTCTTTTTCATCAATCCAAGGTTCAACTTGAATAATCATGGTTAGTTTGATAATTTACAACTGGTAATAAATAAACAACTTTAAAGCCTGCATCAAATTGAAAACTTAGTGCAGAACAATTTAGTTGATTGGTGTATCTTAATTGAAAGCTAACTAGTTCTGACTTCTGAGTTTATAATTAATATTTAACTTATTTTTTCAAAATAAACTATTGTTAGTCTGTTCAGGATTATACAATATCATAATCATACTCCTGCAACAAATAGTCATTGATAATGATAAATGATTTTTAATTATATCACTAATAACTAAATCTTATCTTTCTTCATAAGAATACCCGGTAAGTGGGAAACTCAGCGGCTAAAGCCGGTGAGAGGGAAACGACACGGGCGGTAATAAAGGCTTTGAATCTTTTTTCATTGAATTTCTTGAGAACTTACTCACTTTACAAATTAATCATGCTATACTTTTACCGAAATAGCTTGTTTCAGTAGAGACATATTTTTATCATAATCCATATTTAGTATTTTCTATCAATACGTAAGTCCTATTTTAATGATTTTAATAATATAATTGAGAATCAATGACAACGAATAAACTCGAATTAACAAAGCCGGAATCAACAGAGTTAAATATAGAGAAGTCATCAAATGTGATGGCATTTATTTTATTATCTGTTGCCTTAATTGCTCTATCCTTTACAGCAATCTTTATTAAGCTATCAGTCCGCGAAATTAGTGCTAACGCCACAGTATTTAATCGTCTGTGGATAGCAACAATTATTTTTGGGTTATGGAATGGAATTAATGAATTACGCACCAAAAAATTAACCGACCAAAAATTAGATGATCAGATTATACCCAAAGAACCTTACCAATTAAGAGACATCATACTTTTAGTCGCAGTAGCTGTTGTTCATGTCGTGGGTCGAGTTCTCTGGAGTTGGTCTTTGACTCAAACCACGGCTGCTAATGCTACTGTACTGTCGAATCTCCCCCCATTATTCACCACGTTAGGGGCTTGGTTGATATTAGGTAAAACTTTTAACCGCAGATTCGTGATTGGGATGGTAATTGCCCTTGCGGGGGCATTTACTTTAGGATTAGATGACTTCTTCTGGTCTGAAAATCTGGTAATCAGCCAAAAAGCTATTATTGGTGACGCGGCTGCTTTGTTATCGTCTGTGTTTTATGCAGCTAGTTTCCTGATGATCGAACGACTGCGAACTAGATTACCTGTACAAAATATACTTGTATGGCGCTGCTTTTTAGGTACTTTGTTTATCCTCCCAGTGGTGCTAACCTTTGAAGAGCAAATTTTTCCTATTTCCTGGTTTGGTTGGCTCACGGTATTTGGATTAGCTGCTATTTGCGAAGTTCTAGGACATGGATTAGTAGTCTACAGTCTCAAGTATTTATCATCATCCTTCGTGACAATATTTCTGCTACTTGAACCAGTCATGACTGCAATTTTAGCTTGGTTCATCTTTTCAGAAAGCCTAAGTTTGGTTAACCTTTTAGCGCTTAGTTTCATCTTACAAGGTATATATCTGGCAAAAACAGGCAAAGGAGCGGATAAAGAATAAGTTATACATTAGTTAATGGTGTAATTTGGAAATCTTCAAAAATTACTTGAAAACCTTCCCGTTCAGGTGATGCACACATAGGGCCAACCTGTAAAGTTTGTGCTTCACTCAAATACGCTAGTCTGAGCATTGTATATTGTTCACCGTCAAGGGAATATTTCACCTCCACAGCACCTTCAAATCGTTCCAATCTTAGCCACAAGTAAGCTGTGTTTTGAGGTAGCTGCACTACAGACCAATCAGAATAATCCCGTGTAACTACAGCACTGGCATATTGTACATCGTTTACAAATTCAATTCCACACTTTAACCATGTTAAATCGTTTTCGCGGATCATTAATCCTGCTTGGTCATAAAGCACCTCATACTTGCCGATAATTTTCAGATCAGCCCTAAAATTACCTGTGACTTCTTGATAGTAAAAGTGTCCGTTATCACGGATAAAACCGTAATGAGTTTTGCGCCAAAAGTCTGTTTTCAGTCCCGAAGTGACTGATAGTGTTTGTTCCTGATGTTTCCAATCTGGTGGTTCATTGTGCCATTTTTTCATTTTCTTGTTTCTCCCCTTGATAAGGGGGGATTAAGGGGGGTAATAAATATTTGATACATCATCAAGAACTTTTAAAACATCCTCTTAGATATAGTTCTTCCAATTTGAGCATTTTATTTTGAATACTATAATTTTTTGCAGAAATAAGAGCATTTTGTTTGATTTTTTCCCTCAATGACTTATCCTCTAATAAGGTTAAAATTCCCTCAGCAATTTGTTGACTATTTTGATAATCAACAATCCAAGCGTGTTCTTTGTGGATCGCAAAATCCTGAGCAATACCCGTTGCTGTAATCACAGAAGGAACTTCCGATAACATTGCATCAATAGGAGATTGTCCAAATGCTTCGATCATGGGATCAGAAACATGAACAAAGATATCAAAGAGACGAAATAAGGCAAAAAGATCCTCTTCAAAATAGATTTCAACATAGCTATCAGCAGGTAATTCTGCCAATTTATCTACTACACTCAAAGCCTCTGCATAGTTAGGTTTATTGGTACTATCTTTTGTGATGTTTTGGAATTGCTCTTGTATATTCTTTGTATCTGTATGAGTTCCTGATAACAGTAAAAGGGCATTAGGATGAGTTTCTAGTACCTTTTTAAATGCTTCAATTATATATTCAACTCCTTTCCATTTAACATACCTTGCCGATACACCAATAACTGGTCCAGTGTGATTTTTGAGATATTTGTCTTGAAGTTGTTTAATTCTTTGGGGATCTATATTTTCATACTGTGTGAGATCAAATCCACTGGGAATGACTGTTATTTGATCTTCTGGCACACCATCGGCAATCATACCCGCTTTTACCTGATTTGTAACGGCGATCGCATTAGTGGCAAATTGCCAAATTAACTCATATTTACTGCGAGCGTGTCTTGTCCATTTTATACCTGTATTTTCTGTCGTATAAACCCTGACTGGAACTTTGGCATAGTAAGCAGCTTGTAATCCTGCTAAATGGCCAGCAAACCAATGGGTATGTACTATATCTGTTTTGTTTTCTACTAAATGATCATAAATAAATTTAACAACTTCAGGGGTATTTCTATAATCGTTGTAAAAGGTTGTTTTATAAGGAATTTCCATCTGTTGTAAAAAATCAACTATGGGATCACCTTCATTTAAAATCAGATAATCAATGTCAAACTTAGAATTATCGGTATATTGGGCAACCCACTCAAACTGAACCCAACGGATTTGATGAGTAAAGATATAGGTCAGTTTTATTTTTCGGTTCATTTTTGTTTTAGGTATAAAAATTTTATACGAATATTTTATCATTAAGTCATCTGATAAAGTCACATTATTTAATGATATTATATCTCATGGACTTATGTAGTAGCGTTTGCGGAGTGTGCTGGAGGCTCTATTATATGCGCCAAAAATTTTTTAAGCATCCTCTGACGGAAATAAAATTTAACTATTTTATAAGCAATCTCCTGGGTTTAAAAAAATAAAAAATACAGATTAAACGACATGGGAATATTAAGGTTTTATTTAGCATTATGTGTGATTGCAGAACACTCAAATTCTGTACTTCCGTGGCTTGTCCATGATGGTTTAGAATCAGTAGAAATATTTTTTATGATTTCTGGTTTTTATATGGCTATGATTTTGCCAAAATACTCTAATGTAATGGAATTTTACTTCAACAGATTCCTCCGAATTTTTATTCCCTATTTCTTAATATGTGGAATGATTTTAACGCTGAGTCTAATATTTGGCATTGTGTGGGGAGAATGGTTAGAATTAGAGCCATTTATTAATTTCTCTGTAGCAAAAAATAGCTTGTATGCGACTTTCTTAATGATATTTGCAACCTTTTCTAACTTAACAATCTTTTTTCAGGATTTAGTTTTTATTTTAAGCTATGATTTACCTTCGGCATTAAATTTTAGTATTGATCTTTCAGAGGGACAATATCCTTTTTATAAATATCTACTCGATCCACCAGCTTGGTCAATTAGTGTTGAATTAATTTTTTATTTTTTCGCTCCAGTTATAGTGAAATTTACCAACAAAAAATTACTTTTAATCTTGCTATCTTCATTGACAATCCGTATTTTCTTTTACGAAATGATTGGAGTGAAGTATAATGGTTGGATTCATAGGTTTTTTGTATGTGCGATCGCTTTATTTGTAATGGGAATTTTCAGCTTTAGGTTGTATTCAAATTGGTTAATTAATTTAACCAAAAAATTGCCTATAAACTTGCAGATTAGTAACAAATACTATATTTTTTATTGTGGTTTTATTTTGCTTTTCTTCTTTCTCACAAAATTTGCAACCCAGCAACTAGGGAGCATAATTAAGATGAATTATGCTTATTTAATTTCCTACTTAATTTGGATGGCAATCATTCCTATATTATTTCAACTAACAGCTAATAATAAATTAGATAGATACATTGGAAATTTGTCATATCCAATCTATTTAATCCATACAATAGTTATTAAAATTTCACAGATTATAATTCCCTATTGTAGTATATCAGAATCTTGGCTAGGTAAAATATCTGCACTAATAACAATATTAGCTTCTGTGGTTATTATTCATTTTTTTGTGAATCCATTAGAAAAACAAAGATATGTATTAGCAAAAACACTTTCTAATAATGAATGGTCGAAATAGTTAATAGTCCTCAATAAAGTAAAAGAGAGTTAGTCATTGTCACGATCAGAACCTTTCCCAGTTTTAGCTAAATAAATACCCACAGCAATTAGAACAAATCCCATGACATTGAATGGTGAGAGAAATTCCCCTACGAAAATCCAAGCAAAAAAAGCAACTGGGAAAGGTTCTATCAAAAAAAAGATAGTCAAAAAAGTAGAAGAAAAATGTTTAAAACTATAAGTAATTAAACTACGGGCAATTACTTCACAAATTAATCCTAAACCTAAAATTGCTAACCATCCTGTAGTAGTGCTAGGAAAAATTGAATCACCTTTAATCCATACAAATGGTGTAATCAAAATCAAACTAATAATACAACGCCATGTTAAAAAAGTGATATTTGGTAAATATCTTAGCAATTTTTCCATCTGTAACATAGCTAAAGCATAAACCATAGCAGACAATAAGGCTGCTCCATCTCCTAGTATTGCCTTTATTTCAAATAATTGATTTTCTGAATGTAACCAATCTTCTAGGGTTAAGCAAATGCTTCCTCCTACAGCAATCGCTAATCCCATCAAAAAACGGCGATCAAACTGCTTACCAATAAATAACCAAGCCACTAAGAATGTGAAAATTGGTGTGAAGTTGGATAAAGTCAGAGCATTCACCGCAGTAGTGTTTTGTAATGCCCACATATATAGCGTCCTGTTAAATGAGTGATACTCTCTAGTATCATCAAACCGACAATAATCCAATTTATTTGATTAGCTTCCTTTGCTGTTGGAGAAATAGTATCATTATCATTATCCGTTGGAGATTTCCAAAGATGTGAAACTAAATTCCCACAAACAAATGTGATTGTAGCAATCAATAAACGATCAAAAATTATAGCTTCTACGCTTAGTTCATTAAGTGCAAGTTTGATAAAAATAGCAGTGGAAGATATAGCAAATATCCCAAGAATCAAAAATAAAAATGGTGTAGTAACCGCATAAAATGACTTATCTAAGTCATTCTTAGCTTCAGAATCACTGAAAAAATTCAACATTGTTACATCCCTAAATGATTGATTTCTATTAATTTAGCATAATTATTGTTTCTTTGGTCATATTGATTTCCCACTTTTAATAAATTTCTATAACAACATCAATTCAAAAAATTTGTTGTTATTCCCAATTCTTCTAATTTCTTTTCTTTGGGAGTCAGCACAATCTTACTATCAAAATAACTAGGAGAAAGTTCATCATCTGGTTTAATCAAGGAACTATATAAAGCACCTTTTTCAAAATCAAGTGTTGACTCAGAAATGGGTTTAAAATTAAAGATTTGATTGGCAATTTTCAAAGGCTCAGTTCTACGGAATAATTTTCCATTCTGTTCCTGCAACAAAATAATATTATGACTGTCAATAAGGCGAGGTAATTCCCATTGTAGAAAATAATCAAATGCTTTGCTATTAGGGTTAAAATCAAATTTACCTTGATTTACTATTGTGTCCTGCCAGTTAACACTCAACCTATATACTTTAGGATAAAGTGTGTACTTCTGCCAAAAATACCATCTAGGTTTATCTTCACTTTGAGGTAATTCATCCAGACGTTCCCATGTTTTTGGAAATTGATAAATTTGTCTCAATGTCATAGGTACACCCCACTCAATAAAAGAGTGTAGATGTTTCCCAGTGTTTAAATGAGGGCTATCAACTAAAATTATTGTGTCTGGTTCAATATCTGGAGCAAGATGTACAATATCAGTCCAAAAAGCTCGTTGGTATTCCCAGGTTTTCTGATTTTCTTGCTGTACGATTAAGCCAAATCCTAATATTAAGGAGAACAATACAGCTAAACTTGTATTAGCGAGATTTTTTGCCAAGTTATTATTATGGCAGAGATTAATAATTAGATAACAGAACAAACCAATGAGGATTGAAGCTCCTAATGCTGCTGTCATATGAACCCGCGAATTACGGCCATTAATTTCAGTGGCTGCAACGGTAAAAAATAAAGGATAAGATAAAATTAATAACGCTAACCCCAAAAATGCTAACTTTTTAATCGGTGATAAAATAGGCAAATCATCTTCAGTTTTATTGTCTTCTGCTTCAATTTTTAGATTAGACAAAAGTAATGTAAAACCTAAAATACATAGAGGTATAAAAACTAATAATTCTCCTTTCAAATTTAGCAGAGTTTGAGCAGGACGATAGAAAAACATACTTAAACTCACAAAGGGTCCGATTAGCATTTGGCGAATGGGAATCAGCATAAGTTTGATAATATCTAAACCATCAACTCTAGCTTCACCTGTTATCTTGCGTATAATTGCAATCGTCCCTAACATAGCTGCTAAAATTAGAGTATGTCTGAGCATTTCCTTAACTAAGTTTTTGTTCCACTGATTTTTAAATAATGGAGCGGTAATAAATAGAGGTAACATTGTTTCGTAACATAAAAGAGATGCGAAAATCAGTAAGTATGATAATAATTGTCTACCAGATAAATAGGAGAGAAAAGCTAACAATAGAAATGTAAAAGATGAATATAGAAATATATGAGTTAAATAGGCATGATTAGTGTCTGCTGGAAATAGAGTAAAAGCTAGAGTTCCCGTGATGATAAAAATGGGTTGTCTCCAAAGAGAACTGAGAAATAGATATACTAGAATATTGTTGATTAAAAGAACTAAATAATTGATTAAATAAAGAGATTGGAAATTTCCAATTAATTTACCTAAAAAACCCACTGAAAACTCAATAATGTAGAGTAAAGGACGACCTTCTGTAGCATCATAATGAAGAATATGCCATTTAAAGAAATCACCAAAATCATGAAAGTTCATGGACATTGGTTGAGCGATTAAAAAATAATCATCTTCATATAATCCTAAGTTTTGATAATGCCAAAAATGAGCGATAAAAGTAATAATGGCTAAAATTACAATATTTCTAACTAACTGATTTGGTAATACCATAAATAAATAATTCCCTGATTGATTTTGAGTAAATTTGATTAATGGTGCGTTACATTTCATTAACGCACCCTACAGATACTATTTCATTTTTTTGCGCTAAGAGTAAGATTGATACACCAAAGGGGATAGATAAACGTCCTATCAAATAACGCTCAATTCCAAACAGGAAGGTTAAGATTTGATTAATTAACTTCGGTGGTATATTTTGTTCATTACCTCCTTTATTAAATAGTTTTTGTAATAGGAGAGCAACTGCAATTACAGGAAATAATACAGAATTAAAATAACTGGCGAAATTTATATTATAGTCAGCACTACCAACAATTTGCCGCAAGTTATTGAGTAAATATCTCCGTTGATGATGAAGAAGCTCATCATGTTTAGACCAAAGCCAAGGATAAGCAGGAACAGTAATTAACAACCATCCAGACGGCTTCAGTTTTGCAGACAAAGCTTGCAAAGATGCAGTATCTTCTTCCAGATGTTCCAAGACATCTAATAATACTATGAGGTCGAACTTTTGTTCAGGAAATGGAATATTATTTGGTAAAAAACCGGGCTGAATTTCTCCTATTTTCAGGTCATTAGCAAAATTTTGTGCTGTTTCATCTAACTCCATACCATAGACTTTTCCATGATGACTAAGCATAGCTAAGTTACCTCCAGTTCCACAACCCGCTTCAAATATTTCTGCATTTGCGGGTAAATTCAACTTTTTAATAACTTGTTCAATGATTGATCGTCGGGCCACAAACCACCAATGTTTGTCTTCGACTTCCATCATTTCCTGGTACATTTGAGATTCCATTTGTATTAATACCTGATAGATGTTAACGATTTGTTCAAAAGTTATATTAAGTCTGTTTGTTGATCATTGTTACTTTTAAAAACCAGGCGATCGCTCATAATATAATTGATTCCTGCTCCAAATAAACCTCCAGCCAAGGTATTCAGTATAAAATCAATACTCAAATAATCTAGCAGGGGAAATAGGAAAAAAATTCGCACAACTACTGCACTTCCTGCTGCTAAATGAAACAGAGGAAGTTGTTTAAATAAAACTTCTTTAATATTCCATTCGCCATCAGTCCATACCCAAATGCGATAAATGAAAAAACTTAATAATACAGAGAGTTCAATGGAAATAGCATTGGCTATATTGTGCAATAAAGGAGTATTCCATCCCCACCAATCAACTAGCAGAAAAATCAATAATAAATTAAAACAGGTGGTGATACCGCCACCGATCAGAAATTTAAAAACTTTTTGAAAAAATGGATTAAGTTGCATTGATAAATACTTTCCTTACTAGCGAATAACTGATACAGCGGTTTTTGATTGAGTGAGGTACATGAACCCCACCCCCAACCCCCCTGACAGGTGTAGGTTTTTTACAATTGGGTGAAGGCAGGACTTGGAAGACAAGGAAGGAAAGTAGACAAGGGAGTTTGAAGAGAAAGAACCGGAAAATTCTGCTCGATATGTTCCCTGTGGCAGCAATAATCACTTGTTACCAATTAGCCAACTTTCTGGATGATTAATCATTTTTACTAATCCACTTAAAACTTGATTATATGTACTATATAAATCCCTTCCTTCCTCTACAGAAATATATTGACATTTTACGGCAAATTTCAGCCACACTTGAGTTTCTGCTGCTTCTGATTCACAGTCATTCAATTTAGCTATAAATGATGCTTGATATCTTCTTTTTCTCCACGCCTCTGCGAAATTTGCACAAACTGAACGGGAGGAACGACGTATTTGGTCAGTCAGTGAATATCTTTCTTCCACCGGAAACTGTTTTGATAACTCAAAGATTTTCATCGCTGCATTAAACGCTTTTTGATATATCACTAAATCTTCATGGGTTTTAATTCTTCTTTGTTCTTCTTCCTTGTCCACTTTCCCTCCTTGTCTGCCAAGTCTGGCCCCTATTATAAATCTCAATGTAAAAAACCTACACCTGTCAGCCCCCAACCCCCTCCTCGCAAGCAATGCTACGGTGTACACACAAGTCTTATTAATATTAAATCGGCGGTTAGAAACCTCATCTACACAGGCAAAACCCACCTGCGTGGGTTGAAAACAAATAGTTTTTCTTAGTCCACGGAGGTGGACTTTGTTTGTGTGGTTCCGCGACTTCTAGTCGCCAGGGCTTTTTTTGGATAATTAGATCACTTGTGTGTACACCGTAGGCAAGCGATGAGGGGGTTATGATATACCTCATAATAGCAGGAAGTGCTGTATTAGTATTTGGTCAATTGTTGCTAATACCTCTGTATTCAGTTTTACTCCTGATGCTGTAGCATTATCAATAATTTGTTGAGGACGACTAGCCCCGATAATGGCTGAAGATACGTATTCAGAACGGAGTACCCAAGCCAGAGCTAACTGTGCCATAGTCAAGCCCAAATCTTCAGCAATGGGTTTGAGTTTTTGTACTGCTGTGAGAATGCGATCGCTAAACAACTCCTCCAGCATATACCAATTCATTTTGGCATTAGCAGCGCGAGAATTCTCAGGTGGAACTTGTCCTGGCTGGTATTTGCCCGTAAGTACACCTTGAGCTAATGGCGACCAAACAATTTGACCAACGCCATTAGCTGCACACAGTGGAAAAACTGCCGTTTCTGGTTCGCGCCACAGTAGAGAATACTGAGGTTGACTAGAAACAAAATATTCCACATCAGCAATATTAAACGCGGCTTGAATTTGCTCAGAACTCCAGCAACTAAAGCCGATATAACGAGCTTTTCCCTGACGTACCACCTCAGTCAGTGCTGTCATGGTTTCCTCTAAGGGTGTATTGAGATCGTAGTTATGGCATTGATACAGGTCAACATAATCGGTACGCAATCGCTTTAAGGAAGCATCAATTTGTTTTTTAATCTGGGCTGCTGATAATCCTTGATCAGTGGGTGAAGTGGGATAGAAGACCTTGGTAGCTAAGAGATAAGATGATCGCTCAATTCCTGTTAATACTTCCCCTAAAAATGACTCAGCACCACCGGCAGCGTAAGAATTAGAAGTATCAATGAAGTTAATTCCCAGATCAAGGGCTTTGTAAATACAAGCCTTGGCATTTTCCTTAGCTACACCTTCATCAACGCCCCAAGAACCAAGACTAATTTCAGAAATATGTAGTTTGCTATTACCCAATTGTCTGTATTTCATTCGTTGTTACAGCTTCCTTATCTTCATTTGATGGCAAAGTCATGGGTATTTGTATTCCCAGAATTAAAGCAGAAGATATCATAAATATGGATAAAGATAACCATAAACCATGATTACTATGAAAATAAAATGTTGATAAAGTTAGAGAAATAAATCCCAGAGAGCCACTGATCAAATAAGTATTCCGAATAATAGTTCCCTCACCCAAACCGGCGAAATATCCATCAAGAATATAAGCAAATCCAGATCCAACTATAACCAGGATTACCCAAGGGATATAAACTTTAATTGTTGCTATTAATTCAGCATGATTAGTGAATATCTGAAATATAGGGTCAGGAAACAAGATAGCCAGCAAACCAATTACTAAAGTGATCGCTAAATTAATAACTAAGGCAATTTGCAAAAGTGGCACAAATTTATGTTTTGCTTCTTGACCTTGAAAGTTACCAGTTAAAGTTACGGTGGCATATTCTACGCCATCACACATATACATACTCAATGCGACTATTTGCAGCAGTAAAACATTTTCTGCCAAAACATCGGTTCCCAGTGTAGAGCTAAAAGCAGTGAACAGGACAAAAATAGATACTATAACTGTAGACCTCACAGAGAGATTACCATTGATCACAAAAATAGCTTTTAAAGCCGAAAAATTGCAAACTTTTGCTATTAAATTAGCAATTTCTTGGTAGGAAACTTCACGGCTAATCATTACCATTCCTACAAATAAAGTTAGATATTGGCTGATAGCTTGGGACAATCCCGCACCCATACTTGACCAATCCCAAAGGATAATAAGAAGGTAATCCAGAACAACATTAGCAACATTACCAATGATAGTTAGTAACCAAACTTGACGATTTTTTTCTCTGGCCAGCAACCATCCTATTAAGACTAAGTTAACTAAAGCCGCAGGCGCTCCCCAAATCCGGCTATTAAAATAAGCAATTCCGGCAAGTTTTACATCAGTTGTAGCACTCAATAACATAAAGCCTAGCTTACCTAGGGGATATTGCAACAGCAGGAAAAGTAGACCTAATCCTAAAGCGATTAAACCATTTTGTAGCCCTGCTAAAAGCATTGCTTCTCTGTCATCTCTACCGACTGCTTGAGATGTCATAACCGTTGTTCCTGACTTGATGAAAGAACAACTTTCGTAGAGAAAACTAAACAAAATCGCGCCTAATGCTACCCCTGCTAAATAATTAATATTGGGTAAATGTCCCATGAAAGCTACGCTAATTGCACCTGCCAAGGGAATCATCATGTTTGACGCTGCGTTGACAGTAGCAGCTTTTATAAAACGATATAGAAAATCGTATTGAGAAAAAAATTTGGTATTCATTTAACATATCGCGGAATTCCCCACCCTAAATGTACTCATAAAGTGGGGATTGTGAGCGGGGAATGAGGATTGGATCTGGAACTGATTTTAAACCAACAGTAAAAACAAATTTTGGATGGATGAATAATTCCCAATTATTTTATTTCGGTACTTTATCACAAATATGTATTGTGGTAAAGTGCTGTGCTGGATTTCCTAAATTTAAATCTAAGCATGGCAAATAGTCTGTTCATTACCCTCAAACTTAGGCAACTAGGAGTTAAAGATAGGACAATAATTTGCTAGACATATTCAACATATTAGACATTTTATGTGATATGAAGGAAGTAGTTTAAAAACACGAGATGTCAATAAATTACGTACCACCAAGGGTCGCTGCCTCTAGGCTTGGAGTCAGTAATTCACACTCCAATGCCTTTTCCTTCTTCCCGCCATAACTGATTTAACCTGTTAGCAGGCATAGTTAAATAGAGAACATCTCCAGGGGTGAGAATAGTTTCTAATAAATCCCAGCCTTGGACAATTTCGTGGTTAATTTCCACGTACAAAGGCACAAAATCCGCAAACTTAGCCACATCTTTCACCCACTCATCACAAAAAGGGTGGATTGGTGTAATTGTAGTTGCAAAAGCTACCCATAAATTATCAGCAATAATGCCATTACCGATAATCCTACCACCGAGAGCAGCCGCAGCGAAAGCAGGAGCAGCGAGTTCAGCAGGGCTAAATACAGCTTCAAAGTCAAATACTTGCTGTGCCATACTAGCAAAATCGGGATCAGCATAGTTGACAATTACAGGAATTTTTGGGGCTAAAGCCTTAGCTTTGAGGGCAATTTCCAAATTAGTCGCATCATTACCAGTGACAGCTAAAACTGCGGTAGCGGTGTTGATATTACTAGCTTGTAAAGTAGCGCGAAAACTGGCATCAGCAAGTATCACAGGAATACTCATGCTTCTAGCAGTAGTCACATATCTATTATTAGCATCTGTTTCAATTACTACCACTTCATGGCCACTCAGATGTAGTTGTTGAACAATTCTAATGCCGATACCACTTAAACCACAAACAATATAATGATGATGTTGAGGAATTCTCGCAGCATCCAAAAATTGTTTTAAGCGACTACCCAGGATAAAGTCCGTCAGCATAGCGTACCAAATCCCAATTACTGCCGCCCCAACGAGCATAATCACAACGGTAAATAATTTAATGCTATCAGGTGCATTTTCGACAACTTTATCATTACCACCAGCCCCGGTAATCATCCCCACAGCGAAATATAAAGCATCAATAAAAGAGATACTATGTTTACTAGCAAGATATGTAAATGTAGATAGTAAAATAATTACGAATAAAGCGATCGCCATCCCGACAACTGATTGGGCGTGTTTCTGAAACTCCCGAATATTGGCAAAGACTTTGAGAAGTTTTCTGACTAATGATTTACGTTGTGGACGAATGCGGGGTTGAGTACCAATAATTAAGCGATCACCTACTCTTAATTGTTGTTCTAATAGTACCGCAGACACTAAATTTAGTTTTCCTTCCACAGCTACATAATAAATCAGCATCCGCGTGGGATCTTCCCATAAATCGCTGATTTTTCTGCCTTTCCAAGGATGATTTTCGTGAATATATTCTTCTTGAATTGGCCAAATTTGTTCAAGTAATTTAATTTGGCCAATAGCTTTATTTCCTAAAGCAGCAAAAGTAAATACTGGGGCTGCTAAACCCACAACACTCATACTTAAATGATTTGATAAGGTTTGATCAAGACGTTCACCTAAATTCGTATTATAAAAACGATTAATAATCCGAATTTGGGGATTAAGTACCCGTGCTTGCATCATAATTGACAAATTTACCGCATCATCAGAAGTTGCAATTACCAAAGTATGTGCCTCTGCAATTCCCGCTGCTTGCAAAGTAGAAGCTGCTTGTAACTCACCAACAATGACATTCGCCGCAGTTTCACCAGAAACGGGTTTGCGATGAATACCTACTACTAAAGCCCCTTGTTGTCTGAGTAAGCGAAAAATTTTATATCCAGTTCTTCCTAGTCCACAAACAATAATTCGAGGTTTCATAAAACCGCAACATAATATTTATATAAAAGGCTACATATCAGTTATCAAGAAAGAATTCAGAAGTCACCGAGTCAGAATTGAATTATGAATCTTTATTTTTACTTAATTTGTCAAATCATAACTGTAACTAAACAGACGATATTCACTTAATAGCAATTAAAAATTAAACATGATCATAACGGCAGGTTCATAAAAGAACAGTATAAATTTTTCCTCCCTCTGCGGTTCGTAAAAAAAGAACTTGAGGCATACCGCTATATGATCACTGTCTGTCTTAACTTGCCAGATGAATACTATATGCATTAACTTGTATCAATATTATATGTTTTAGATATAAGCACTTTGCAATAAAATCGCAAAATTAAAATTGAGAAATTTGTGTCAATCTTCTCTAGTTGCGTTATGATAGCGATGGCAAGCCTAAAAACCTTGTAAACTGCATTTTGCCACCACTGTTCAGCATCAATAGCGGTTAGTAGTGGTAATTACCGAACAAAACCGAATTCCCAAGCAACTTACTATTGTTAGTTATGGTATAGTAAAGAAGTTAGAACTAGCTTTGCAAAACCATAATTGCTCTACGCACAGGTAATAATTGCCAACGGAAAGCTGTTTTAATCAAGAATTTACACACCAAAATCTGAAATACACCGAGGTTATGATTCAGCAATTAATTCACCCAATGGTGAAATTGCAGCGCAACGTGCAATCACTCGTAGAATCCAATATTATCAAACCCAATGATAAAATTTGGAAAATTGCCTTACTCTACGGCGATGAATGGCAGCATTGGAAACAAGAGTTGCTAGACTTTGGATTTAGCACCCAAGATCCAATTAGCGATTTACTGGCGGTAGAAAACTGGGATGACGATTAAATATCTAAATTATATCGGCTATCTTTAGCACAGATTGGCGTGAATAAACCTACTTTCACCTATAATAGCAAGGGTAAAACTTTGTCCTTGTTTTTATGGTAGGTGAAATTCCGCCATAATTCTGTTATGGATTTAGCACAATAATGATCTCGGATTCAGTATCTTATCTTAACCAAGGGTTTTGATAAATGTAAGTAAGTTATGAGCAAATAACTTCCCATATTTTTCCTGAATTGAACTTAACCGCTAACCAGATTTTGCTAACTGCGGACTGACATTAATGCCTGAGCTAATTCTTTTGCAGTATGATAGCGATCGCGTGGTAAAGGTTCTGTCACACAATCAATTACCTGTCTCAATTGATCAGTAATTGTCGGGATACCTTTGATCTCAAAACGAAAATTGCGTCCCCTTTGCCGATAAAATTTTAAAGGATTTTCCCCAGTTAATAAAAAAATCAAGGTCGGACCAATAGCATACAAATCAGATTGGGTAAGAGGTTGTCCCCGTTCCTGTTCAGGGGCGCAAAAACCCTCTGCACCGATTCTTGTCCCTGGTTTCGTGCCAATTTCCTTAACAGCACCAAAATCCAAAACCACAATACTATTATTACCACTCCGCACCATTAAATTAGCCGGCTTAATATCCCGGTGAATTAGTGGTGTTTGTTGGTGATGAAGATAATCGAGAATATCACAAGTTT
Source organism: Dolichospermum sp. DET69 (assembly GCA_017355425.1). NCBI lineage: Bacteria > Bacillati > Cyanobacteriota > Cyanophyceae > Nostocales > Aphanizomenonaceae > Dolichospermum > Dolichospermum sp. DET69. The sequence goes on along the minus strand of CP070233.1, from coordinate 5,654,137 downwards.
GCACCATCCAAGCGATCGCCTGTTTTGGTGTTACAGGTCCGGTTGAGCGAATTCGTTTGTCTAAATCCTGTCCGTGAATTAATTCCATGGCCAAGTATTTTTTACCATCTTCTACAAAAAAGTCATAATATTTGGGAACTCCAGCATGATTAAGATGCTTGAGAATACTAGCTTCCCGAATGAATAACTCTTGAGCCTTGGGAATTTTCACCATGTCAGCATTCATCTGTTTGATGACTAGTAATTGTGGTACTTCAGTAAGTTTACTTGCACCATCACAAGCTAAATAGGTAGTACCCATACCACCCTTGCCTAAAGTGCGTAATACCTGATAATGGCGAATAGTCTTTTGTACCAAAACAGGTTGACCACAGTGAACACAAAATACATTCTGGGGATGATTCCCTTCATGAGTACAACTAGTGCTGGAGTGTTCTGGTATCATCTTTGAACTAATTTCATCACCCTCTGACCGTGAGGATTGGGTAATTAGAGGAGATGATTCCTGAATTTGTACCTTGAGAACAGGACCACCCTGAGCTAATTGCAGTAAAGAATTATCAGCAACGATACATTTAGAAACTAACGAGCCATTGAGGAAAGTGCCATTAGTCCCTTGACTAATTAATTCCCAATCATCTCCTCTGGCATTAGTAACTAATTTCAGTTCTAAATGATACCGAGAAACTAAATTGTCAGCCAAAATAACGTGATTATCTACCGCCCGACCGATGCGAATGACGGTAGAACCCTCAAAGCACCACTGTTTGAGCGGTATTTTTTGTGCTTTTTCTAATAGGGTCAGAGTAATCACAATACAACCTAAAATTTAAGATCAAAAACTAATTTTAGAAGCAACTTTGCTGAGATGGCCGGACTTTTACTCGTACTAGTATAGCTGTAAGATTGTCATGACCGTTATGTTCATTGCCCAATTCAATTAAATTTTGAATACCCACTTCTAAGTTACTAGCAGAACTCAGTAAAGGTTGAAGATGAGTTTGCCAATGAGTCTCTAGGCAGTCATTATCTGATAAACCATCTGATACTAATATCAAAAGCATATCTTCATCAATATCAAAGAATTCCACATCAGGATGAAGGAAATTTTCATTGCGTGGACCTAATGCTTGGGTAAGTTGGTAAGCATCTGCACGTCCATAGGCGATACTGGGTTCTATACCCCTAGCAATTTCTCTTTGACCAACTTCATGATCTATAGTTATTTGTTCTAGTTCTTGCTTGCGAGTCAGGCAATAAAGACGACTATCTCCCACATGAGCAATTGCAGCTTGATTATTCTGAAGTAACAGCATGACCAAAGTAGTACCCATGCGACCAATACCGGAACGAGCTTCCTTTTGATTAAGCTCATAAATAGCTTGATTAGCTAAGTAAACGGCATGACGAATAGATTCCTTCCGAGGTAATTCTGTATCTACCCAGGTTTCTTGGAAATATTTACGGATAGTCTTCACAGCTAATTCACTGGCTACTTCACCTCCAGCATGACCACCCATACCATCACAAAGAATATACAAACCTTGTGCTGTCACCGTGCTATCTCTTGGTAATTCTAGCTTGTGGACTTTACTATCAACACCAAAATAGTCTTCATTGTGATCTCGTTGACGACCAACATTAGTATATGCTGCATATTCCAAACTACTTAGGAATGTGGATAGAACCATAGTTGGGGCATCATCATGTTTGGTTTCTATTTTACTACCTGGTTGCAAGATAGTTGCAGAAAAATTGGGTTTTTCCTGAGTAGAGACTGCTTCTATTTCTGTGGCTATTTTTTCTAAGTGTGATAGCAACTGTGTCAGAGTTTGAATATGCCCAGATTCTATATCCGCCAATACCTGTAGCACATAGCCAAATTGAGTGCGTTGGGATTCTGTGAACAAAGTTTGCCACATCTGACCCAAACTTTTGAGAGTTAAAGTTTGTTGTTTATCTTGTGGTAATTCCGTAATTAATGGCTCTACATATAACCTTTGTAGTACCACGGATTGGTCTTCATCCAACCGCAAATTTGACAACTCTAACAAACTTTGGCGACAACTCACACCTTCTAGCAACTCCCAAAGTTGAGTCATCTGATACAACCAATCTAAAATTTCCAATGTACTGGTTGTGTCTCTTTGCCAAACATCAAGCAACATTGGCCAATTGGATCTATCTGCCAACAAGATTACTTGAAGATGATCTTGCTGCCAAGCATCATGAATTTTGGGTATTCCTAAGTGCATCTCCATCTGCAATTTTAGATAAGCTTGTGCTAGATCCGGAATTGTAGTCGTATTCATCTTGGTTTCAGACAGAAGCATTGCCCCAATTAGTGATATTTCGTAAGGTTGGCAATCTAAAACCCTGACTTTTATCTCACTATGATTCCCAATCACTTCTGGAGTTAGTGGAGATGCCAATAAACGATAACGCTGCTGGAAATCTAAATAAGAATCTAAAACAAACTTGGAGAACAGACCAGAATCACCGCCCCCATTTGCTATATTTTCTAAATTTTGGCTGAATTCCGCAGTTTCCGCCATAACAGAAACTACCTTATGTACTACCTGAGTAATGAGAGCATACCAAACTGGTCCAGATTCTGCACCACATTTATGACAATATTGTGCATTTAGAGCTACATCATTACTGCATTCAGGACAGATTTTATGAGCTAGGGATATACCACAGCTTTGACAAAACTTATTACTATTAGAGTTTTCAAATTTACACTGGGGGCAGATCAGCATAGTGGGACTTCCTTGATTTTCCTGCTAAGGTGCTTTTCTAGTCATTAATATTTACAAGTGCCACAATTAGCTGACTGAATTAAAATTGTGTAACATGGGAATTGGATGGCATAGTTGACACTCTACGCTATACTGATACTACAGTACATTAACTTAGCTCTCCGGCGCATAATTCAGCCTTGTAACTTCTAAGAGATTGAGTTCTCGCCATTGTCCTGGTGCTAAATCGTGTAATTGAATATTACCAATACTGACTCTGATTAACCGCAAAGTTGGAAAACCCACAGTAGCCGTCATCCGACGGACTTGGCGATTTTTACCTTCAGTCAGAGTCATTTCTAACCAAGCCGTGGGAATACTTTTCCGAAATCTAATGGGTGGAATGCGTTGGACTACCGATGGTTCTTCTAACAATAACCTAACTTGAGCAGGACGAGTCCGGTAATCTTGAATTTCTACCCCAGTTTGTAGCTTATGAATTGCATCAACGTCGGGGATACGTTCTACCTGCGCCCAATAGGTACGTTGATGACCAAAACGCGGATGTGCCAGACGATGTTGCAACTGTCCATCATTTGTTAATAACAGCAACCCTTCACTATCCCAATCTAAACGCCCTACAGGATAAACATCGGGAACATCTATATACTCTTTAAGAGTAATATGTTTAGGACTTTCTTGGGTAAATTGGCTTAAAACGCCATAGGGTTTGTGAAAAATAATATACCGATTATTCATAAAATATGGGAGGAGTTAGGAGTTAGGAGTCAGGAGTTAGGAGTTAGGAGTGAACGTCTCTTGTATCTATAGCTACATAATTAATGACACACATTGTTTTTCTGTTCTCTGTTCCCTGTTCCCTGTTCCCTGTTCCCTGACTTTACGAATTAATTTAATTTTGTTCGACTACTTGATAAACATCTATTATGACAATTAGCAAAATCAGCCGCAGATCCTTTTTATTTCTTGGTGGAGCAACCTTAGCACAAGGGTTAACCCTAACATTACCTAGTCATGCCCAAGTTGTACAGGTAAACAAAAGTCAAATTAATGGTATCCCTTTTTATCAAACCATAGTTGACCTCACAGATCCAAAGACTTTTATCACAATGGGGTTAGCCAAAAATGCCGCCTTTGCTAACACAATTCAAAAAACCAGTGGTGATGAAGAATTTAGTAAATTAGTGGCGCGTTATAAGGCTGCCGTAGTTGCTAACGGCACATTTTTTGCCAAAAATCCTCAAAAAACAGTTATGGGTAATATGGTAGCCGGGGGCAAATTTGTCAAATACAGTCATTGGGAAAACTTTGGTACTACCTTGGGATTAGGAGTTGGCAACAAACCAGAAATGGTGACAGCAAGAGTAGAGGGCAAACCAGAATGGCATAAACATTGGTTTTCTCTAACTTGTGGACCGAGATTATTGCGACAAGGGGAAATATGGCTAAACCCCAGTATTGAAGGGTTTAAAGATCCCAATGTTTTAGGTAATAGCGCCCGAACAGCCATTGGTTTTACTCAGGATCGCACAAAACTGATTCTAGCGAACTTTGAAATTAATCTTTCTTTACGGCAAGAGGCTGAAGCCATGAAAGCAATCGGTTGTTACGAAGCTATGAATTTAGATGGTGGAGCATCTAGAGCTTTAGCCAGCAAAACTAATATTGTAGTTCCTGCTGGTAGACCTTTAACTAATGTAATTGTTATTTATGATGCCACTAATCCTGCCCCTAAATTTCTAGAACAGGCATGGCTGAAGTTTCAACAAGGAGAACGCTCTGGTATACCTGCTTCTTAAAAAATTCAAACTTCAAAATAGATGAATTTTGGTGGGCATTGCCCACCCTACCTTATGTTTCCCAATCACCAATCACCAATGCCTTTATTACGGAGTAAGGAGTATCATTTTTAATTTTTAATTCTTAATTTTTAATTCCCAACAGGGTTTGACGGCAAATACGACTATAAAGTTACGGTTCACCCCAATTCCTGAAAGTATTAATTCCCATACATTAGTCAATGTGAAGGCACATTCATCCATAAAACCACTAGACATAATTTATAAAATTCACCGTTCCCCTAACGGTTCGGTAAACCACCCTTCATGGATGGCTACCAGTGAGTTTTTATGATATTAGCCAAGTTGGAGATTTTATTCCCAGCAAAGCCTAACCCAACTGATTGTTATTAGCAGTTAGTTAATGCAATTTTATATTCTCTCTGAATTCATTTAGTAATTTTATACGGAGTAAACACCCAAAATGGCAAAAGTAGTTGGAATTGATTTAGGGACGACAAACTCTTGCGTGGCAGTAATGGAAGGCGGTAAACCCACTGTTATCGCTAATGCGGAAGGTTTTCGGACAACACCCTCAGTGGTTGCGTTTGCTAAAAATGGCGACAATTTAGTGGGTCAAATCGCTAAACGCCAAGCGGTAATGAACCCAGAAAATACTTTTTATTCGGTGAAACGCTTTATTGGTCGTCGTTTTGAGGAAATTACCAATGAAGCTACAGAAGTTTCTTATAAAGTTCTCAGTAGTGGCGGTAACGTTAAGGTAGATTCTCCCGGTGCTGGTAAACAATTTGCTCCTGAAGAAATTTCAGCGAAAGTTCTTCGCAAATTAGTTGAAGATGCTAGTAAATATCTGGGTGAAACTGTTACCCAAGCTGTAATTACCGTTCCTGCTTACTTCAATGACTCTCAGCGCCAAGCGACAAAAGACGCTGGAAAAATCGCCGGTATTGATGTTCTCCGCATTATCAATGAACCTACTGCTGCTTCCCTAGCCTATGGTTTTGATAAGAAGAGCAATGAAACCATTCTGGTATTTGACTTGGGTGGTGGTACTTTCGACGTATCCGTTCTAGAAGTAGGTGACGGTGTATTTGAAGTATTATCAACATCCGGTGATACTCACCTTGGTGGTGACGACTTTGATAAAAAAATCGTTGATTTCTTAGCTGAACAGTTCAAAAAAGACGAAGGTATTGACCTGCGTAAAGATAAACAAGCTTTACAACGACTGACTGAAGCGGCAGAAAAAGCTAAAATTGAACTTTCTAGCGTTAGTCAGGCAGAAATTAACCTGCCATTTATTACCGCTACCCAAGAGGGTCCCAAGCATTTAGATACAACTCTCACTCGCGCTAAGTTTGAAGAACTTTGTTCTGATTTAATTGACCGTTGCCGCATTCCTGTAGAAGACGCGCTCAAAGGTGCGAAATTAAATAAGACCAATATTGATGAAGTGGTTCTCGTTGGTGGTTCTACCCGGATTCCCGCTGTTCAAGATGTGGTCAAACGGGTGTTAGGTAAAGATCCTAACCAAACTGTTAACCCTGATGAAGTTGTAGCTGTTGGTGCGGCTATTCAAGCGGGTGTTTTGGCTGGTGATGTTACAGGTATCTTGTTGTTAGACGTAACACCATTATCCTTGGGTGTAGAAACCTTGGGTGGGGTGATGACTAAGATTATTCCTCGCAACACCACAATTCCTACTAAGAAATCAGAAGTCTTCTCTACGGCTGTAGACGGACAAAGCAATGTGGAAATTCATGTTCTCCAAGGTGAGAGAGAATTTGCTAACGATAATAAGAGTTTAGGAACTTTCCGTTTGGATGGTATTCCTCCTGCTCCTCGTGGTGTTCCTCAAATTGAAGTGACCTTTGATATTGACGCTAACGGTATTCTCAACGTGGCGGCGAAGGATAAGGGGACTGGTAAGGAACAATCTATCAGTATTACCGGTGCTTCTACTCTCGATAAGAATGATGTAGAACGCATGGTTAGAGAAGCTGAACAAAATGCTTCTTCTGATAAGGAACGTCGTGAGAAGATTGAACGCAAAAACCAAGCTGATTCTTTAGCTTATCAAGCTGAAAAGCAGTTGGAAGAGTTGGGTGATAAGGTTCCCGCTGCTGATAAGACTAAGGTTGAAGGTTTAATCAAGGAAGTGCGAGAAGCTGTTGCTCAAGAAAATGATGCTCAAATCGAGAAGTTAATGCCAGAATTGCAACAAGCTTTGTTTGCGATTGGTAGCAATATCTATCAACAAGCTGGTGGTGATGCTGGTGCTGCTGGTAATGAACCTCCAAGCGGTGGTTCTGCTCCCTCTGGTGATGATGTCATTGATGCTGATTTCACTGAAAGCAAATAGTCATAAATTCTTATTGAGGGCGGGGAAACCCCGCCCCTACTGATTAATACCCACCCAGCACCATGACTGGATGGGTATTTTTTATGGTGGTTAAAATAGTTCTTCCTTATCAACTTTATGATAACAAATTTAAAAGCAAATGTCAACCCCCTTGATCTCCCATTTTAGAGATTTTGCCATGCTTCTAAACTCAATTTAGCTTGATGAATTACAATAGCGTGTAATGTGCCAATTGGAATATCTTTACTGTGCATTGGTAATACAACCATTCTGCCATCGGAATGTTCTAAAACTAAATGACTACCTTTTTGATGATTTTCTATAAATCCGGCTTTCTTTAATTTACGTAATGCTTTTTTAGGAGTAATAGCAGATAATTTATCACTCATGAAACTAACTCGACAATTAGAACTGTTCCAGAATTTTTCTTGATTTTGGGAATAGGTAAACCTTGTTTTTCTAATGCTTCTAAATAAGCTAATACTGCTTCAGTAACATTTTTTTCTGCTTCAGCAAAATCTTGACCAAAGGAAGAAATATAATTGAGTTGGGGTATGGTAGCAATTACCATGTTGCTATCAATATCAAAACTGTATTCTACGGGAAACTCTAGTCTATCCATGATTATATTACTCTTGGATCTGGTGGGAATTCAATTCTAACTTAATCATATCTTAGTCAATACTGTTCGGTTAAAGCTAAAAAACGAAAATACGTAGGTTGGGTTGAGGAACGAAACCCAACATTTACGGGCATTTGTTGGATTTCACTATCGTTCAACCCAACCTACAAAAATCCTTTAAAGTTAAGTTACTTATTACTTAATTCAATCTAAATTGTTTTCAAATCCTATACATTATATGAATAATCTACAAACCTACATCCAAGAAGTTACACAAATTTATCAACAACAAAATGCCACAGAACATACATATCGCCCAGCATTAAAGAAGTTAATAGATTCTTTAGATTCTCAAATTCAAGCTATTAATGAACCGAAAAGAATCGCTTGCGGTGCGCCAGATTTTGTGGTGAAAAATGGTATTTTGGAAGTTGGACATATTGAAGCTAAAGATATTGGTATTTCTCTCAAGAAAGTAGAAAAAACTGCCCAAATGGGGCGTTATTTTCAGGCTTTAGGTAATTTGATTTTAACTGATTATTTAGAATTTCGTTGGTATATTCAAGGAGAATTAAAATTATCTGCTTCTTTAGGAACAATTGATAAAAACAAAAAAATCAAAGTTGATAAGGAAGGAATACAAGAGGTTGACCAACTTTTACGGCAATTTTTATTAGCTAAAGTTCCCCAAGTCACCACACCGAAGGATTTAGCTAAACGTATGGCTAGTTTAGCGCAGTTAATGAGAGATGCTATCAAAAGTGCTTTACAGGATGTAGATAATGGGGGAATGTTACGTCAGCAGTTAGAGTCATTTCAACGAGTATTAATTAAGGATTTGACGGTAGAACAATTTGCAGATATGTACGCCCAAACTATTTGTTATGGATTATTTGCAGCCAGATGTAATACTGATAATCCTCATACTTTTTCGCGGGAAACAGCAGCTTTTAAATTACCAAAAACTAATCCATTTTTGAGGAGTATTTTTGGACAAATAGCCGGACCTGATTTAGATGATAGAATTAGTTGGGCTGTGGATAATTTAGCGAATATTCTGCAACAAACGGAAATGGCAGAAATTCTCCAAGATTTTGGTAAACGGACTCGCAGAGAAGATCCTGTTGTCCATTTTTATGAGACGTTTTTGGCAGAATATGATCCGAAAATGCGGGAATCAAGAGGGGTTTATTATACTCCTGAACCTGTGGTTGATTATATTGTTAAAAGTGTGGATTATATTCTCAAACATAAGTTTAATATTAGTAAAGGTTTAGCAGATTCTAAAAAAATTAAAATTCCTAATCCTAAAGGGGAAGGAACTATAGAAACCCATCAAGTTTTGATTTTAGATCCTGCGGTGGGAACAGGGACTTTTATGCACAGTGTGATTGATTTTATTTATGATAAGTTTAAATCTCAAAAAGGGATGTGGTCAAGTTATGTTAGTCAACATTTATTACCCCGTTTATTTGGGTTTGAATTGTTGATGGCACCTTATACTGTAGCACACATGAAACTGGGGTTACAGTTGCAAGAATTGGGTTATGATTTTAGTTCTGAGGAGCGGTTAAGGATTTATTTAACTAATACATTACAAGAAGCTTTTCAGATTCCTGCTGCTGATGGTTTTATGAATAGGATTCGAGATGAAGCAGAAGCAGCAAAGGATGTAAAACAAGATGTTCCTGTGATGGTGATTTTAGGAAATCCTCCTTATTCTTATGAATCTATAAATACTGACCCTTGGATTGTGGGATTAGTTAGAGATTATTATCAAGTGGACGGGAAACCTTTAGGAGAAAGAAACCCGAAAGGATTATTAGATGATTATGTAAAGTTTATCCGTTTTGCTCAACATCGAGTTTCGGAAACTGGTTATGGTATTGTGGCTTTAATTACGAATCATGGTTATTTAGATAATCCGACTTTTCGAGGTATGCGTCAAAATTTGATGCAAACTTTTGATGAAATTTATGTTTTAGATTTACATGGTAATAGTAAGAAAAAAGAAGTTTGTCCTGACGGTTCACAGGATAAAAATGTATTTGATATTCAGCAAGGTGTAGCAATTAGTATTTTTATTAAATATGAAAATAGTCAGCAAAAATTAGCATCTGTTTATCATGCTGATTTATGGGGTATGAGAGAGGTTTATGAAAATAAAGAGTTAGTTGGTGGTAAATATCATTGGTTATCGGAAAATGATATTAGTTCAACTGATTGGAAAATTTTAAATCCTCAAAAGGAATTTTATTTATTTAGTCCTCAGAATACCGATTTATTACCAGAATATGAACAGGGGTGGAAAATAACAGAAATTATGTTAACTAATTCTACAGGTGTAAAAACTCACAGAGATCATTTTGTCATCAGTTTTGATTCAGGAGATTTACAAAAAAGGATAGAAGATTTCAGGAATTTGGATATTAGGGATAAAGAAATTGAAGAAAAATATAATCTTAAAGATACGAGAGATTGGCAAATAAATCATACAAGAAAATCTTTATCTAAGAATAATGAGTGGAAAAAATATTTTACTAAATGTTTATATCGTCCTTTTGATTTTAGAGAATATTATCACCATCAAGATGTAGTCGAATTACCACGACAAGATGTAATACAGCATATAATTAATTGCGATAACTTAGGTTTAATAGCTACTCGTCAAATTACTAGCTTAACGTTTTCTCATATACTTTGTACCGAATATATAATTGAGATGAAAACTTGTTCTCATGATCGTGGAACAAACATTTTCCCTCTTTATCTTTACCCAACAAATACCCCAACTTTATTTGATTCTCCACCAACTAACGCACCTGGAGGACGTAAACCGAATTTATCCCCAGAATTTATTACTGAATTTTCCCAAAAACTAGGTTTAGAATTTATTTCTGATGGAAAAGGAGATAAAACTAAAACCTTTGCACCAGAGGATATTTTTAATTACATTTACGCTATCTTTCATTCTCCTAACTACCGTCAACGTTACGCCGAATTTTTAAAGATTGATTTTCCGCGTGTTCCCTTAACTTCCAATTCCGCGCTTTTTTGGGAGTTAGTAATCAAAGGTGATAAATTAGTTAAATATCATTTAATGAAAGAAACAGGAACAGAAATTTCTACTTATCCTATTCCTGGTTCTGATATTGTGGAACAAGTCAAATATAATGAAAATCATCAACAAATTTGGATAAATTCTGAACAATATTTTGATCAAGTTCCTCCGCAAATATGGAATTTTTATATTGGTGGTTATCAAGTTTGTCAAAAATGGCTGAAAGATAGAAAAGGAAGAGAATTGAATTTTGATGATATTAATCATTATCAAAATATTATTTCTATCATATCAGAGACGATTAAGATTATGGAAGATATTGATATAATTATTGAAAAATATGGCAGTTTTCCGTTAGAATAATAGTTAGCAACAAGATATGAAGACAGACACGATATTTTACACATTACTGCAAAATCTCCCCAGTGTGTTATTTGAACTGCTAGAACAGCCCCCCACACTAGCCTTACACTACGAATTTTCCTCTGTGGAAATCAAAGAATTAGCCCGACGGATAGATGGCTTATTTTTACCAAAACCAGAGTACCCACAAGACCCAATTTATTTTGTGGAAGTACAATTTCAAAGCGATGATAATTTATACTGGCGATTAATTACAGAAGCATTTCTTTACTTAAACCAATATAAACCTCAAAGAACATGGCAAGCTGTAGTATTGTGGGCAAATCGGGATCTTGATCCTGGTATACCCTTAGCATATCAAACTTTACTAAGTGCTGGGCTAATTCATGTCGTTTACTTAGATGAATTAACCGATACATCATCTTCAATTGGTTTAGGTATTATTAAATTAGTAGTTGTGCCTGAAAATGAGGCTATCCAACAAGCAAAAACTTTGATCAATTTGGTAGAAAAAGCAGATGCGGCCAAGAGTCGAAATCTTTTAGAATTAGTAGAAAGAATGCTGGTTTACAAATTTTCATCCTATAGCCGTCAGGAGTTAGAAGCAATGTTTGGATTAACAGAATGGCAGCAAACCCGATTTTATCAAGAAGTAAAAGAAGAGACGGAGTTAGAAACTAAGTTAACAACGATTCCTAGACTGTTAAATGAAGGGCTAACTGTAGAACAAATTGCTCGTATATTTGAGTTAGATATCGAAGTGGTGAAACAAGCAATCAAAAAGCAAAGTAGTAAATAGATATTTGATGAATATATATAGGGGCAATTAACTTGTTCCTATATCTAGATAGCGGGCAAGATGCCCGCACCACAAGAGTATTTATCCAGATTAATGACTGGGTAAATATTTTTTTGCTAGATTGTGCAATTTATTGTTTGCATATTCCTAGCGCAAAACTTTTTCTTTTGACCAAACTCCATTTTCATCTTCATCAAATCGCTTGTGAACTTCATCCCAAGCCATTTGTTCAGATGTAAGTTCGTCCATATTTTCATTTAGTGCAGTGTTATAACGTTGCATGAATACCCGCTGGGCTTCTGGGGAAAGATGGGTGCGAACTTCAGGAGATAAATCATCTGCACTGTTGCATTTTCCAGGACAAGGGTGAGGTAGTGTTTTTCCAATTGTATTAATTTCTTCACCACCTGCACTTTCTAAGATTAATTGAAATTCACCTGTGCGATCGCTTGGTACTTCTACCATGACTAAAAATTCACCAGCTTCTAAGCGGGTTTGATAGAGTGTAGCTTTATCTTCTGACATTCCCAAAGCCGTGAGAACTGAGACTAAACCTGCACCAGCACTACCAGCGAGCGCTCCACTTGCAGCCCCCAATAATATCGCCCCAATGGGACCTGCTGCCACAATTGGCCCAACAAAGGGAACAAACAATACACCTACACCTGTAAGTAAACTCAGGAAAGAACCAAACAAAGAACCAAAAATTGCTCCTGTTCGCAAACCTCCTAAAATTACATCTCGCTTCGTAATAAAACCAGAAATTCGCGTTTCTGACTGAAAATTTCGCCCCATTACTGAAATATTATCTTTGGGAACATTTCTATCTAGTAACCGCCGAATTACACTGTCAATTTGTTTCTCTTCTTTAAATACGGCGGAGATGGTACGCTCTGCTTGATATACTTCTGGCACTTTTTTAATCCTCATATTTTGTGTGGACAATTATCAATTACACACCGACCGGAACTTTGGTTTTTCCTGGTTGTTTTTTACCATCTGGTGCTACTGCTTCTCCTTCAATAAATGAGCGCAACATCCAAGCCATTTCTTCATGTCTTTCCATCAAACCAGTTAAAAAGTCAGCAGAACCCTGATCATGAAATTCTTCACTACACTGATCTATATGGTTTCTTAAGTTGCGAATAACCTGCTCATGATCTTCCACCAATTGAGTTACCATTCCCGTTGCTGTCGGAATTTCCCCGCTATGTTCTTTGAGGGTAGCAAGATTCAAAAATCCTTCCATTGTGCCAGTTGGATAACACCCCAAAGTCCGAATCCTTTCCGCGATTTTATCAATATTTTTTGTCAGTTCTTGATAGTGTTCTTCCCAAAGTTTGTGCAGGGTGCGAAACTGAGGACCGACAACATCCCAATGATACTTTTTCGTTTTCACTAGCAGTACATAAGCATCTGCTAAATCTTGATTTAATAAATTCATGACACCCTGGCGCTGTTCTTCTGTCAAACCAATGTTTATTTTATGTATGGTCATAATTGTTTATCCCGATTAGCACGTAAATAGCTTAATATAAGTTTTCTTAATATTGATATAATTAACATCAATCAAAGGTAAGATTAACGTTTCATTACTTTTATATATTTAGGAATATGTTGATTATTTTCTTTTATAATCAAGCCGACTGTGAAAATCGTTCATATCCCCAAATTCTTGAAGAAAATGGGGATATGGTGCTTATCTTTTATAAATGATATTTACTTTTTATTGCCTGTAATTTTTTCCAAGAAGCCTTCTACTTCCTCCGTTGCTGAAGTTGCACGTTGTGAATTTTCGGGATTCTTCATTTTATCAATATCAGCATCTCCCTGAACTTCATTAAGTCCTTTTTTTGTTTTTTCTTGAGTTTCTTTCAGTCCCAACGGCGCAGCTTTAGCGGCTTTATCTGTTTGGCGTTGGGTTTCTAATAGTTGTGTTGTTCCCTCCCTGGGGTTACTTTGATAACTACTGATAGCTAATGCCGGAAAAGCAGTAGTTAAAAATAGGAAGGCACAGGCAAAGACCACAAATAAAAGTCTGGATGCTAACTGTAATCTAGATATAGCAAAATCAAGAATTTTCATTTGATATTTTATGTTTATTTCTTGCTTCAATACTGCATGGTAATTGAATTAAACATTGATTGAATCAATCTTTAGAGATAATTGGTTTTTATTTGTAATTAGTTAATTTATGTAAAAATCAATCTTTGGAAAGAATATAAGAATAATGGAACGTGGATGTAGCTTGCTTCCCGAAGGGTACGCAGATAAACGCGGATAAAAGTGCGTTAATCAATGGATTTATGTAGAACATCAACTGATTCTAATTTATAATGATCTTGATTCTGACACTATTAAAAAAGCACGCCCATTTTTGTGTTTACGTTTTCAACTTCTATGAATTGACAGATAGTTCTTCCTTATCAAGTTTACCATAACAAATTTTTAACCGGATGTCAACCCCCTTATTCTTCTTTTTTGGCGTTAACACTAAGGGTATTATTGTATAATTTAATTGGTTATGGTAAGTTGCTTTCAAAAGTATTATTGTTTCTTTAGAGACTTTCAATTAAAAAAATATCCAAAATTTCTTGTGGTGCGGGCATCTGGTTCCCTAATAATACAGGGAGGGACCAGATGCCCATCCCACAAAATTGGATAGCGAAGCGCTGCTGCAAGCAGTTCATCTTTTTTGTGTAGTTCTCTTAGTATTTTATGTCAAAAGCGGGCAAGATGCCCGCACCACAAGAGTGGAATATTAAAAGGCTAAAAGGTTTACCTGATTAACTTTTAACTGGTGTACCGCAGGGATAAGTAGCGACTTTTTCTTTGGTACCCTCAACAGGCTGATCTTTAGCTGCTAGATAGTCTTTTTGCAATGTATCTAGTAAAGCCTCACGTCCATCATACAACCGCTTCAGGGGACGAGGTGGACATTGATTCAGGACATAAGCAGTCACCAAAGGCAAAGCAATTGTACTATCGGTATAACAAACAATGGCACTAGGTAACTCATCTGGATCAATTTTCCCCCAACTCACAGCTTCTGCGGGAGTCGCCCCAGACAAACCACCAGTATCAGGACGTGCGTCAGTAAACTGCACAAAGAAATCATGTCCCCGTTCTTCCAATCCTAAAACCTCGTGAAGTTGCGGTTGTGTTTGTAATAAAAAGTTTTTAGGACTACCACCACCAATAATTACCGCTGCACTTGTACCGTCGTTTTCTCTCGCCCCATACACAATCGCTGCTGTTTCATTTACGTCAATGGAGGGATCTATTACCAACTTTGAACCTTCTAAAGCCAAAGCAGCGACATTCATCCCTATGGAACTATCTCCAGGAGAAGAAGTATAAATAGGTACGCCACATTCATAAGCTGTCGCCAATAGACAGGAATTTTTGACACCCAATTGCTTTTCTATTTCCCAGACGCACTTACCCAGTAAATAATGAAATTCAGCCGTTCCCATGCGTTTTTGGAAAGGTTCTGCTTGGAGAACTTTACGAATAAAAGCGTCAGTTTCTAGCAGTACGTCGTAACCAAAAATAATGTCATAAATCCTGATTGTCCCTTCTTCTCGCAATTTGACATCATCTAAAAAGGGACTACCAGCAAATAGTTCAAAACCTAAACCATAGTGCATATCATGGTAAAGATTCGCACCAGTGCTAATCATCCAATCAATAAAACCATTGCGAATTAGGGGTGCAAGGGCAGAAACGCCAAAACCTGCGGGTGTCATAGCCCCGGAAAGGCTAACTCCCACAGTGACACCCTCTTGAAACACTTCCTGAGTCAGCAGTTGACAGGCTTCCCGCAACCGGGCTGAGTTGTAAGCGGTAAAATAGGTATCAATCAAGTCAACCACGCTAACATTGTTAGACATTGGGATAGGGGCAATTTTCTTACCTTGTTGTTGTGACATTTTTGGGAAATCCTGAATAGTAAATATGCCGAATACAATGTTATCGTATTCAAATGTACGGAAGTTACTAAAATATTTTGTAGCGATATAAATTAGTGGTAATGCTCAATGGAATAATTTAAGTGATTACTAAATAGCAATTAGCGATCGCTCTTTTCGGTTTACAATAAGATTATTCCAGAGGATTAAGTCAGAAACCGATGCCAACCATCACAGATATTTCCACTTTGATTGTTAGCACACCAGATACTTGTGGTGGTCGTCCGCGAATTGCTGACACTCGCATTACTGTTCAGTATATTATGAATGAGATTAAATCTGGTATGACTCCAGAAGAAATTATGGAAGATAAACCTTATTTGACAATTGCAGGTATTTACACTGCGTTGGCTTATTATTATGCTAATAAGGAATCACTAGATATTGAATTCACTCGATATCAAGAAGAATGTCAACGATTTGAAGTAGAATATAAAACAAATTATTAAGATCGCAGCTAACAGAATTTATATGATTTCTGGTTTATCATGACTAATGAATTTGTCGAAGCAGAGAAATTATACTTCATTCTCTTAGTCTTAACAGTTATTTATCAACAGGGTTTATGAAAAACGACACTCCAGAAGAATTAAACACAGATCAAGAAATTTCTCGGTTAATTGATGAGGTAATATCATCATCTCAACCTGATGATAAGTCTGATGATAAGTATCGTCAAAAAATGCAGCGACGGAAAGAAGTCCAAGATCAACGCATAGCTAAAGCCATACCCGAAAAAGGCTTAATTATTGTCAATACTGGTCATGGTAAAGGTAAAACTACTGCGGCTTTGGGAATGGTTTTGCGATCGCTTGGACATGGATATAAAGTAGCAATAGTTCAATTTATCAAAGGCTCATGGGAACCAGCAGAGAAACGCGCTTTTAGTCATTGGGAAAACCAACTAGAATTTCACGCAATGGGTGAAGGTTTTACATGGGAAACCCAAGATCGTGATCGTGATCTCGATAAAGCTGCTGCTGCTTGGGAAAAATCCCTAGAATTTATCAAAAACCCCGATTTTAAATTAGTTCTTTTAGATGAAATTAATATTGCTCTCAAACTGGGTTATTTACAAGTTGAAGAAGTATTAGCAGGTTTAGCCGAAAAACCAGCAGACAAGCACGTAATTCTCACGGGAAGAGGCGCACCACCACCACTAATTGAAAAGGCAGATTTAGTCACGGAAATGACATTAGTTAAGCATCCTTTTAAGGATCAAGGTGTGAAAGCTCAAGCGGGAATTGAGTATTAATGGGATTTGTAAATATTCAAAAACCTTTAGCCATTGGATAGGAAATAATTGCTTTATCTTCTGTCATCATCATTAAATCATGCTCTAAAGATTGACAAATTAAAAGACGATCAAAGGGATCATGATGTCAGGGTGGTAGTTTGGCTAATTGAGCAATCGTAGTTTCATTAATAGATAAGCTAGAAATTAAATGCTTTTCACGTTGTTTGGGAAGATAAGTATCAGGAGATTCTGGTAAAGTTAATTTTCCTAATTGATATTTAATCATTGCTTCCCAAACTGAAACTACACTCAAATAAATTTCATTATCTGCATCACTAATAGAATCACAATATTTTTGTGATAGTCGGTTATTATTAGTAATAAACCACAGAAAAATATGAGTATCTAACAGTAGTTTCATGGACTTTCAAACAGATTAATAATCTCTTCAGGAAGAGGATCATTAAAATCATCAGGAACAACAAATTCACCTGCACATAGACCAATAGGACGAGGCTTTTTTCAGAGATTGATTTATCACAATTGGTTCATTCGCTTGAGTAATAATCAAGCTATTACCTTCTTGAATGAGTTTGATAAATCCTGATAGATTTCGTTCAATATCATTGTTAACAAAGAATACTTTGTCCATCCTTATTATAGATGTTTTAAACTATATTGGCAATCTTGTAAAAGCTTACCTAACACCATTAGCGTCCTGTTTACACATTTGCAATATTTCTCTATCATTAGGACTCAAAAAATTTAATTGATGATAGTCTTGCAAACTGATTGAGTGAGCATAACTTGTTGATTCATCATCACTGATTTTAGGTATTGTGCTACTTGTAGAAACCTCAATTGCACCGACTTCACCGGGGGAACTCTTCACCGTCATTGCTAATTCTCCTGACTCAGCCAAAGTTCCTTGAAAACAACTAAATTCGGATTGAGGAACATATAAAGCCCCAATGATTTTACTTTGCTGTTTTTGAAAGAGAATGTAACCTTGTCCTAATTGATTTGGTGTTGCTGATTGTCCATAAAGATAAATCCCATCTTGTTCTGGAAATTCAACTTTTCCTTTTTTACCTAGTTCTCTTGTATTTGTAGCTAATGTGGTGATATTTTTTGTCAATTTATCAGTAGATACCTGATAATAACTATTAACTGGTGATTGTTGAATACTTTTCTGTTTTATCTCTTGGACTAGTGATAAAAGAGCCGGATCAGATTTAATCTGACTTTGATGGTGAGGTACTACATAATTAGCAGCCATAGCTGTTGATGAGAGGAGTTTGTAATGTTGTTGACTAGAATAATTAATACCTAAAACACCAATAGAAATAATCAAGCCAACGACGGGAAATTGAAATTTACTGGAAGTCATTAATTTGGAAATATGATTAAGCACCGGATTTCTCCCGCAATAAAGTTAAGTATGGTTGTTTCCTGGATTCCTGCAATAATAACTAAATAGTAATTACAGAAGATTCCCTCAAAAGTTTTATCTATATATTTAATTTCAAATTCAGCAAAAACTCTCTGTTTATGTGATTTTAGGGAATAATTGCAGATTATCATTAGTTAATAAATTTATACTTCACATAACAAAATCATCCAATTGGGGGATGTAAAATAAAGATTAAAAATTTTTATACTTTGTCATCGTGATTAGAAGACTCCACAAAAAAGATTATCCAATCTTGTGGGATGGGCATCTGGTTCCCTCCTGATATTATTAGCAGGCAAGACTTGTACTGAGCTTGTCGAAGTATGCCTGCACCACAAGAAATTTTGGGATATTTTTTTATTTGGAAGTCTCTTATGTGCATTTTTGGGATATATCTAATCTGTTTAATTTTGGTGTGGAACTAAAAGTACATACAACTGCTAATTCACCGATTTCGCAAAATAAATTAAAAACCCTTCCTGCTTTCTCCCCAAAAAAAATTGCCCCCTGTTTTGGACTCAGGAGGCGCATCACCGAGGGAGATGCTTTGAGATACAATGTTGCGCGTTAGCATTTCTAGCTGGCGATGTATTCTTTGACATTAGCTCGACGGCGACGTAAATGTGCAAGAGCTTGATGTTCTAGTTGACGGACTCGTTCCCGGCTGAGGTTTAACCGTTCACCGACTTTTGCCAAAGACAGTTCATTTCCATCTTCTAACCCAAAACGTAAGGCTACAACTTGGCGCTGTTGAGGTGTGAGTTCTGCAAGCAGACTATTCAAATCTTGACGTAAGAATTCCTGAGTAGTGTAATACTCTGGTGATGGCCCATCATCTTCCAGCATTTCTTGCAACTCAGTATCCTGGTTCTCACCGACACGCACATCTAGAGAGACTGGTTGACGAGCCATATTCAGATATTCACGAATCTGAGCAGGTTCTAACTCTAATTCTTTGGCGATTTCCGTAGGTGAGGGTGATCTTCCTAACTTTTGGGCTAATTCCCGTTGAACTTTTTTAATTTTGTTCAATTTCTCGGTAATATGAATTGGTAAGCGGATTGTTCGGCCTTGTTGGGCGATCGCTCTGGTAATTGCTTGACGAATCCACCAGTAAGCATAGGTTGAGAACTTATAACCCCGCATAGGATCAAATTTCTCCACACCCCGTTCTAAGCCCAAAGTTCCTTCCTGAATTAAATCCAGAAACTCCATATTGCGCTTTTGATATTTTTTCGCAATAGCTACAACCAAGCGTAAATTCGCTTCAATCATTTTTTGCTTGGCTCGTTTACCTTGCGTCATCAAATGATTTAGTTCTGTTTCGGATTGCTCAACACGGGCAGCCCATTCTGATAGACTAGGTTCATGATCAATTTCTTTGCTTAAAGCTTCTTTAGCTTCTAGCAGTGCCATCATTTGCTGTACTTGTTTACCGTAAATAATCTCTTGCTCACGGCTTAACAAGGGTACACGGCCAATTTCCCGCAGATAGGTTCGCACCATATCCGCTGTGAATTTGGCATTGACATTTTCTGTATGATTTTTAGCTGTAGGCATTGGCGCTTTTCCTCTACTCCTTAAACATAATCAATATTTTTTTAACAAAGGCAATTCGGAAGCCTAACAATATACATTACTGGATATAAAAAGCTACCATCAATAATTACATTGATCAAGCCTTTATTAAGGTGTTGGTACTCTAAAAATATGTCTCCTTATCTTTCCTTAATTTTGGAGTTTTAGCAAAAGTACATTGGACTGTTTTCTAGAATTGTTTTTTTTATTTATCTAGTAGTCGGTTTAAAAAAACGGAGTCAGTATGAGTTTACTTTGGTTTTATGTTACGACAAACAGAGCGAATAGTAAAGTTCCCAGATGATAAATATTTCAGTAATCAATCTAAAAAGTTGATAACTATTTTTCTTTAACTTCCAAAAAACTGTGCTGGTATATTCATAGTGACGCGAAAGAACCCTCTCAAGTTGCTTTCAAGTAGCCGGATAACCGAACTTGAGTTACTTGTAAAAGGAGGGATGTTACGAAGTTGACGGTTGACGGTTGTTTATTGAACTAAAATCCTAAGTCTGCTTTTGCTAGTTCAGCAGCGGTGAATACTTCCTCATCTGACTTTTCTTCCCAAGCGATAGCACCAATTTCGGCGTAAAAGGTGGAATCATAGGGACGGGTACGCACAACCACCGGCATAGGAACAGCATGACCTAAAATTAGAGCCTGTTGCTTAGAGTCTAACTTAGCTAAGACTGAGCGTAAACCACCCGCACCAGATACACCAGTAAAAATAGCATCAATATCCTTCTCGTCATTTAGCAAAGCCGTAATGCGAGTACCGATCTGGGACATAACCTCATTATCTATCCCCGATGGACGTTGATCAACTACCAAAAGTGTGACAAAATATTTTCGCAGTTCCCTAGCAATAGTTCCAAAAATTGTACTTTGTACTACTCCTGGGTCAAGAAAGCGGTGTGCTTCCTCGATTGTAATCATTAATGGTGTGGGACGATCTAAAGGATTTTTGCTTTGGAGAAATTTATCGGCTTTTTTGACATAATGCTCATGTATCCGTCTGGTGATCATATTTGTTACCAACATATATGAAAGCATATTTGACTGGGAACCAAATTCAATAACTACGTTTTTTCCAGCTTCCAGACATTGGACAATATTTTTAATATAATTTTGCGGACAAGCGCTCCGCATATATTTTAAATTATCTAAACGTAATAGTTTACGCTGTAATGCCATGATTGAGCCTTTGTGTCCTCGCTTTTCGTCACAAAACATCTCAATATCTTCGTTACTCATATTTAGTAACTTAATAATCCAAGATTTACCTAATTCACTAAATAGAATATTGGCATTATCTAAAGCCGCTTCTGAAAGTCCTAAATCACGATTACATAATTTAATATCTTCAACTTCAATTTGTTCATAACTAAGATAGAGTTCTTGCGCGTCCCTAACTCCTCGCCGCTTAGTTGAATCTGGATCAAGTGTGTATACTTCTACTTGTCCGGGAAATAACTGTTTTAAGCCTTTAACAGTGCTGACGTTTTTTCCTTCTGCGACCGCTTCCCAACCATATTCTGAGTGCATATCAAAAATCAAGTTGACAGCAGCATTTTTGCGAATTACACCAGCTAAAATTAAGCGAGTCAGGAAAGATTTACCAGTCCCAGATTTACCAAAAATCCCGTTACTTCGTTCGACAAAGCGGTTTAAATCAATACAAATCGGCACATCCATATCTAATGGTTTACCGATAGAAAAGTTGTTGCGTTGAGGATCATCTTCCCAACCAAACACTTTACGGAAATCCTCTTCCTTGGCTTCGTAAACTTGGCTGAAGTGACTAGGAATAGTTTTAACAGGCAATAATTCCATCGTCGTACTAGTTTGGGGTTGAAAGGAGGCTAAACCCGTAGACGATGGTATAAAAGAATTAGGGGATTTACCATTGCTGGAAAAACCAGATTCTTGAGATTCAGGGGTAAACATCAACATGGGTGCTAGGTTGATCATCCCATAAGTACCGCTACCAGCTAAGACTTCGCGCAAAAAACTATCTTCCCAATTGGGAGGACTAGCTGTAATGCGGTCATTTGCCATTCCTAAGGATACATCTGTTAGCATACAGAAAAAACGCGATCGCATTCCCTGTACCACGAGAAATTTACCCACCCGCATATCTTCGACAGAAATGTCTGGGTGTAATCTGACTTCCAAACCTCCAGTCAGAGAACCTTGAATAACTGAACCTAATGGTTGTCCCAAATTCATGTTAATTTTGTCATTAGTTATTTGTCATTGGTCATTTGTCATTGGTCATTTGTCATTTGTCCGTTCTTCAATGACTAAGAACTAAGAACTAATGACTAATAACTTAATCAATTTGAATGCTTGTGGGTGCATTTCCTGTTGGTGGTGTGATTCCTGGTAATGGTTTCCTAAATTGTGAGTAGATGCGATCGCGCCAGGCGAAAAATGCTTCATACTCAGGATTATTAATTATGCTAGATAACCCCTTTCCTCTGAGAGATACTGGTAAATCTAAGTAAGCGCCATCAGGAAACTTCAAAAGTATTGACAAACTAGCTACCGTTAGATCAGCTAACGTTGGTTCATCACCTGTTAAATAAGGACTACCTACCAACAATTGGGTAATAATGTCTAAATCTTGTTTTAAGCTGCTAATAGCCGCATTTACCGCATCGGGCGTAAAACCTACACCAAAACCGAGCGCAGACAGAAAATCACCAGGAACACCTTCTACAAAACTTTTGAGAATATCTGGAGTAGAAACTGGTAACAACGACTTACGGAAATTCTGATCTTGACTAATGGCTGCAAATAGAGCCTTTCTACCTTTAACACCTATTGACTCATCTGCCCAATCTTCTAATAATAAAGTCAAAGCGCGTTTTTTGGGATCTGTTGGTATCAGTGGCCGATCTGGGTATTCTGAATCTAAATACTTAGCGATTTCTGTAGAATCAGCAATATATCTATTACCATCTTTTAGCACTGGGACTTGTTTCTGTCCAGTCATCCGAAATAATTCTAACTGTCCAATTCCTGGTGCAACTTCAATTTTGCGATACTCTAGCCCTTTATAATCGAGAATGAGTCGGACTTTTTCGGAAAATTGAGATAGTTCCCACTGATATAGTTCTAGCATATTGTATATTTTGCACCTTGCTTGGTTGTCAATTTTATGATTGTATCTTTAATTCTTAGCATTTTTCCGATTAATTTACCATTTTTTGGGTTGAGTTGCTGCCAATCAAGTTAAAAATTACTCTAATTTCTGTCCTAATTAACTAGGATTTTTCTACCAATAGATAGATTGATTTAGCACTACAAAAGATGTTTTGTATTTTTAAAATAATTTATAGGACTTATGCACGGTGCAAACCCAGTCTCAATTTTGTTTTTTTTATGCCTTTATGACGCACATGATCTGTGGCGTGGGTTTTCTAGCGAACAAATAAGGATGTATAACAAATAAAATCAATACCCGTATTTAGTATTTTTAGTCAATTTAGCCAATGTACAAATTATAATTTATCATAAAACTGCGAGACTTTACAAATATTCTGACTACTGATTCCTAAATTCTTCGATAGTGTTACCTAATTTTTGATAAAGCTCTTGTTCACTAAGTAAATAAATTTTTTTATTTGGCAAAATGTTATAAATCTTGATATAACTTGTATGCAATCAGTACAAACAAAATTTATGAAGGCTAATTACAGCAAATTATTGACCAGAATCACTGCCATCATGGGATTAATTAGTATCAGTCTTTTGACTGCTATCCCATCTCCAGCCAAAGAAGTCCGCAATACTAAGCCAAGTATTTTCAACGAACCGCCTTACAATCGTAGCAAAAAACCTAGTGAAACTCCACCTGTCACCAAACCCACGGAGTCAGAAACAGAAGTTCCCCCTATTCAATCCACCCCAACAACACCCATAACTGAAACAAAAGAAACCAGAAACATAGTAGATTTGGCTCAAGCTAATGGATCTTTTAAGACCCTTCTCAAAGCCTTAGATGCAGCGGGACTTACAAAAACTTTACAAGGGACTGGTCCTTTTACCATTTTTGCCCCCACAGATGAAGCATTCAAAAAACTACCACAAGACGCATTACGAGAGTTGTTAAAGCCAGAAAATAAGGAAGTATTAGTGAAAGTTCTAACATATCATGTAGTCCCTGGTAAGGTACTTTCAAGTGATTTAAAATCTGGGGAAGTAAAAAGCCTACAAGGAGACCCTATTACTGTCAAAGTTGATAGTAATGGTGTTCTAGTCAATGATGCAAAGGTAACTAAGGCAGATATTCAGGGTGGTAACGGAGTTATCCATCAAATTGATGTATTGATTCTGCCTCCTAGTTTGTAGGTTTTTGGTATTTGATTGGTAAAAATCTGAATATCGAAGTCCCCAAATTCTCTAAAAATTGAGAATTTTACTATATAAAAAAACTCAGTTTAAACATTATATTTAGACTGAGTTTTTTAATTAGACATTTTCAGCAAACCGTGTAGAGACGTTCCATGGAACGTCTCTACAAAGTTCTCCTAAAATACTTAAAACCATGATTATTCTCCTAATGGGATATCGCTGTCTTTATGTCTTTAACAGTC
This sequence comes from Dolichospermum sp. DET69, assembly GCA_017355425.1. Classification (NCBI taxonomy): domain Bacteria; kingdom Bacillati; phylum Cyanobacteriota; class Cyanophyceae; order Nostocales; family Aphanizomenonaceae; genus Dolichospermum; species Dolichospermum sp. DET69. The sequence goes on along the minus strand of CP070233.1, from coordinate 5,629,532 downwards.
GTTCCATTAACCCTATGTCCACACTGATTTATTCCAAGTCTGAACTATGATTTGTCTGATTTATTTGATTTAGATGATTGTCTGAACTATGATTTATGTGATTTATTTGATTTAGATGATTGTCTGAACTATGATTTATGTGATTTATTTGATTTAGATGATTGTCTGAACTATGATTTATGTGATTTATTTGATTTAGATGATTGTCTGAACTATGATTTATGTGATTTATTTGATTTAGATGATTGTCTGAACTATGATTTATGTGATTTATTTGATTTAGATGATTGTCTGAACTATGATTTATGTGATTTATTTGATTTAGATGATTGTCTGAACTATGATTTATGTGATTTATTTGATTTAGATGATTGTCTGAACTATGATTTATGTGATTTATTTGATTTAGATGATTGTCTGAACTATGATTTATGTGATTTATTTGATTTAGATGATTGTCTGAACTATGATTTATGTGATTTATTTGATTTAGATGATTGTCTGAACTATGATTTATGTGATTTATTTGATTTATTTGATTGTCTGAACTATGATTTATGTGATTTATTTGATTTAGATGATTGTCTGAACTATGATTTATGTGATTTATTTGATTTAGATGATTGTCTGAACTATGATTTATGTGATTTATTTGATTTAGATGATTGTCTGAACTATGATTTATGTGATTTATTTGATTTAGATGATTGTCTGAACTATGATTTATGTGATTTATTTGATTTAGATGATTGTCTGAACTATGATTTATGTGATTTATTTGATTTATTTGATTGTCTGAACTATGATTTATGTGATTTATTTGATTTAGATGATTGTCTGATTTGTTGCCGCTAAAATCATCAAAATCATCAAAATCCCAAAAATCACAGTTCAGACTCAATAATTACGTTAAAGTAAAGATAAATTAAGAAAGTGCTGTCAAATAAATGGCTGCTCCAAGTTTAGAAGTAATTTCGGCTCAGTTAGAAAGTCCCAATTTGCGCGATCGCATGATAGCTCTTGCTAGTTTGCGTCATATACCTGCTGCTGATGCAGTTCCTTTAATTAAAAAGGTGTTAGATGATGAATCCCTGCAACTGCGCTCAATGGCCATATTTGCTCTCGGCATCAAAAAAACCCCAGACTGCTATCCTATTCTGGTAAAAATTTTAGAAACAGATCCAGATTATGGTATCCGTGCTGACGCTGCTGGGGCGTTGGGATATCTGGAGGATAATAGAGCCGTGGAAGTGTTATCACGGGCATTTTATGAAGATACAGATTGGCTAGTTAGGTTTAGTGCTGCTGTGTCTTTAGGTAATATTAAAGACCCTCGCGCCCATGATATTCTGATCCAGGCGTTAGATAGTAAAGAAATAGTCATCCAACAAGCAGCTATTTCGGCTTTGGGAGAAATCCGTGATCTAGATTCTGTAACACATATTCTGCGTTTTGCTCAATCAGAGGATTGGTTAGTGCGGCAACGTCTAGCGGAAGCTTTAGGCAATTTACCGACTCCTAAAAGTGTCTCAGCTTTAAAATATCTAGAGAAAGATAGTCATAACAACGTTGCCCAAGCAGCGAGGATTTCTCTGCAAAGACTAGAAGAAAGCAACAACCTCAGTTGAATTTAAAGTCGCTTCCTAGTTTTTAATAATAAAAGAGATATTGTGATGCAGGACAACTTCATTTATGAATATTGAGGAATTTTTTGAATTAAGTGCTGGTAAATGGTTTTCCCATCGGACTAGTCACCATTTAGCGTTTAAGCAGTCAGAGGACGGCAAATCAGACATCGTGATTGAGATGTTAGCGGCTGATCATCCAGAAGTCATTAAACTGTGTCAACAGTATGAAATTGAGCCTAATACAGCTTCCTGCGGGGCGCGAGTTACCTGGAATGGCACAATGGAATGGGACGAGGAAAAACATGAAGGTTCTACTGTTTTAGCCACAGTACCCAATACAGATAACCCAGATGAAGGTAAGTTACTCCGGGAAATGGGTTATGCCGAAAAAGCCCCCGTTGCTGGTAGCTATAAAATCGGTAATGATGGGGCTTTAACGCTGATTACTGAGTATGAAACCATGTGGTCTGAAGAAAGACTATGGTTTGCCAGTCCTAATTTGCGGATGCGGGTAAGTGTTCTTAAACGGTTTGGTGGCTTTAGTATGGCTTCCTTTACTTCCGAAATTCGGATGGGTAGCACAGAGGCTTCTAAAAAGGCCACGGAAGCCGCTAATTAATAGTAGGGTGGGCAATGCCCACCTATGGACATATTTACTAATAATTAAACGCGGATAAACGCAGATGAACGCAGATAGAATATTCCTGTATGAATTTAACTAATCTGAAGATCACAAAAATGGTAAATAAGCTCTTTCTCGTTTTTAAATCTGCAACAAATTAGCTAAAAATTGGGGTAATGGTAAAACAATCAACAATAATAAAGCCATTGATATTAATCCCATAAAATCCCGTTTATTATCTAATTCTGTGACATCGTTTAAAGCAGGTTCATCAACTAACGGCACAAATAATAAAATAATTGCCCACAATAAAAATTCTTCTCTGATAAACGAAAGCATTAGTAATAATAATCTGGCAATTTGACCAATGATTACAGCGGTACGTTGTCCAAACATAGCATGAACAATGTGACCCCCATCTAGTTGTCCCACGGGCATCAAATTCAAAGCTGTGACAATTAATCCTAAGAAACCTGCTACAGCAACTGGATGTAAATCAATGGCAGATTTTGCAGTTAATTCACTTCCTAAAGCTAATTTTGCCAGTAAAGCTAATAAAACCGAATATTTAGGATTAAGGGCATTGGGATTTAACATTCCGGTTTTTTCCGGTAAAGCTACTATTTCCGAATGAGCTAAACCCCAGATTAATAAAGGTATAGTGGCAATAAATCCTGCCAGGGGGCCAGCAATACTCACATCAAATAAGGCTTTGCGGTGAGGTATGGGACTCTGCATTTTAATAAATGCACCAAATGTTCCTAAGAAAAAAGGTATAGGAATAAAATAAGGTAATGTGGCGCGAATTTTATAGAATCTTGCTGTTAAATAATGACCTAGTTCATGAGTCCCTAATATGGTCATTAACCCTAAAGCATAAGGTAAACCCTGAAAAAATAATGTGAAATCTGATTCTAATTGTGTGATGTTAAAACCCGCGATTTTTAACCCGACAAAGGTAGTGCTGAATAAAGTGGCTACTAACAATATCAGTGCTAAACCAGGTTGAGTAATATTTTCGGCATCCCTTTGATTATTTTGTCTAACTGCTTGAGGATTGGGAACTAAAACAAAGAAGGGTTTACTATTCATTCCTTCTTGAAATATGACTAAAAAGCGATCGCCAAATTGGCTTTCAATATTAGCTTTAATTTGCTCATAAGCAGCACTAGCCATAGTTCGTAAATGTCCCCGACAAATTACTGATTGGGGACGATACTCTATCTTTTGAACGTAATATACAGACCAGGGAAAACAATTTCGCAGTTGGGTCTCTTCTGCTGAGTCAATGGGGCGGACTGATGCCGTTTCTACTGTAGAATTATTATTTGATTGTTCTTGATTTTCTGCCAATTGATTTTGTGGATCTACGGGTAATTGCCGTCCCCTATTAAACAATAACCAATATAATATTAAACAACCCGCTGACACCCAAAGAATTAACGCTGAAGGGGGTGTTTGTTTGATACCATATACCAGCGTCCAACCAGTTAATATAAATGCAGGTGTCATTAAAACCAGCCACAATAACCATACAGGGGTTCTTGTAGCCCGTGCAACACTGTACTGCATCATTAAATAAGTCAATGACCCCAAAAGGAGGAGAAACCAAAATGCCATATTATTTTCACTATCTTTGATAGAATGCCTTACCTATAATTTCTGTTACAGACTTTGATCACAAACAAGACTGCACGCCTTGATTTCTCAATCACATTTTACAGTCATAGTAAATACACTGTAACCTGATTGTTCACCACTCCTACAGTTTTCTTTTTTGCATTTATGTCTTCTTTTGCTCAAGAGTCCAGTCATAAGACTAAACAACCACGTTCCATATTTCCACAAAGCACGTCAATACAGGGAAACTCCCAGACTTTGACAACCAGCAGTATTTCTGCCTTTCCACCTAATCGGGACACTTTAGGAGCAACATCTTACTTCATTGTCACAAATGAAGGGAATATCCTGATAGATTGCCCAGCTTTAGAACAAATAAACCAGGATTTTTTGTCCTTGCATGGGGGAGTTAGGTGGTTTTTTATCAGTCATCGTGGTGCTATTGGCAAAGCCGCAGAATATCAGCAAATCTTAAATTGCGAAATCCTGATTCAAGAACAAGAAGCTTATTTATTGCCTGGTTTAACCGTTACCACTTTTACTGACGAGTTCACTCTTAATGACACAACACAAATTATTTGGACACCAGGCCATTCTCCAGGCTCTTCTTGTTTATACTATCGTGAATTTGACGGCGTGTTATTTTCTGGAAGGCATTTACTCCCTAACCAGCATGGCGAACCTGTGCCACTACGCACTTCTAAAACTTTTCATTGGCCACGACAACTCAAAAGCGTTCAATTATTAAGCGATCGCTTTACACCACACACTTTAACTTATTTATGCCCCGGTGCTAATACAGGCTACCTTCGAGGTAAACCCTGTATAGATCAAGTTTACCAAAAAATTACAAACTTGAATTTAGCAGCTTTACGGGAAATCCAAAACAAGTAGGGGCGCAGGGCTTGCGCCCACCTGAGTTCGGTGTAAGAAAATCAGCTATAAATGAGTCTTCAAAAGGTTTAGAGGCTTTTAGCTAGAGAGACTATATTCTCAATAAATCTTAATTGTTGAGAATAACTGGAAAACCGAGCTAAAAGTAAATTTTCATAACACCTCTCGGTAAGTGGGAAACGAGCGTGTCTTTAGACCTTGCTCAACAAACATTGAAGCTGAAGAAACACCGATTGAGACTAAAGCCGAAAGTGCTATTAGTATTGATTTGGGACTTGATAATCTAGCGACTTGTATTGATACCAATGGGGCATCCTTTATTTTGGATGGTAAACCACTGTATTGAGCATCGCATTGATAAGCTGGTAGTTGGCTTCAATATTGAGATGAAGCAATCTATTAATATTGGTTCTCGCAATAATCAGAACTTCGTGTAGATTCCCCACAGCAGCTTTAGATTTAAACTGAAAGCTCTCTGTGAGCGATACGGAATCAAATACGTGGAGCAGGAAGAATCTTAAGATTAAGCGCGATCGCCCGCTTCTCCTCTTTCCGAGCATCTCTTTCGATCGAACGATAAACAGTGGATTCCTGCATGATGTCTCTCCGTTCAAAGTCGGATAGAATTCTTCCTTGGTTTTATCCAGAATTTTTCTGTATAACGGTACAATTGAACGCACTTTATTAATCTAACCTACAAGCGATTCCTAGGTCGCGCTTCGCTATCGCACTTTATCAATCTAAACTACAAGCGATTCCTGCGGAGCGCTTCGCTATCGCACTTTCTGCACTAATCGCACAAATCGGCGAAGAATCGAAAACATAAAATTATGATGGTAAAATTTTAAATCCTGCTTGACGAAAATGATTATCTAAGGTCAAGGCTGTAGAAATTTTTCGATCTTGCATTACAACAAAGGATAAACAATCTGTGAGAGAGTAAGACTTATCCTGATATTTTTGAAAATATTCCCATCCTTGGTTGAATAAAACCTGATCTATCTCGACTAATTCTATGTCTGGACTCTCTAGTAACTGATTACCAATTTCAACAGCTTTATGATGAAGATTTCGGCTATTTAAAAAAGTGACTATTTCATCAAAAACATAAGTTGTCGTGACTAAAATGGGTTTTGAAATCGCTAAAGTAGACCAGTTTTGTATTACTTGGTGATGAGCATATTCATTTTTTATCTCTAAAGCTAGAATATAGCTTGTATCTAAAAAATGTATGTTTTTCATTTGTTATACAAATAATGATCATGATTAACCGCTCCATCTTGTACATCACATTCTACAGGATTTTTGCCTAAGTCCCAGATTGACGATGATTTTTTGATCCGAGTAATTATCAGCTTTTCGTGGTCTGCAATAATTTCAAATTCTTGAGCTTCCCCTAATAGTTCTTTAGGGATAAATAAGCCTTGTTCAGTTGCTTTTAACCTCATGTTTAATTACCTAGTAGATTTTGTAGATATATGATAATTCTAGCGTGTTATTGAGTTTTTCGCACTTGCTCAATCCAACCTACAAGCGATAGCGTTCAAGCGATAGCGTTCAAGCGATCGAATTGCCTCTTTACTTGAAATTCGTGGCAGCTTAGGCATAACTAATCTCAATACTAGTCACAAATCTCGGAGATGTTTCTGGTAAAGAAAATTCCTCTAGGTAAAGCCGTGTGGCTTCTTTCAAACCAGCGATCGCCTGCTCAATCGTTTCCCCTTGATCTACTGTGCCAACTTCTGGACATTCAGCAATGTAAACATCATCTTCTTTGTACAAAATAACTGTAAAGATGCGATTTTTCATCGTGTCTTATCCTCTAAAGCTTGCTTTGAAAAGCATAACATCACTGTTCCCTATCGCACTTTATCAATCTAACCTATTCGCACTTTCGTCAATAAATAGCGATTCCTAGGTCGCGCTTCGCTATCGCACTTTGTCAATTTCTCACGCTGCTTTCGCTAGTGGCATGAATATTTCAACGGATTCAAACGGTACAGATATTTTGTCTTCTTCTGTCCGTTCAATTAATCCCAGTTCTTCCAGGCGATTTACGTCTGTGTGTACGTTTGAATAGTTTCTTTCGGCTGTTTTTGCCAGCGCGTAAATACTGCATGGCTCTATTTTGCTTAAAGTATCAAGCAAATCAAGTCTAGCAGGTGTTAGCTCGCTAAAAAGTGATTTTGCAGATTCAAATGAAAGTCTAAAATTTACTGGCTTTCCAATTTCGGAGTCTTTAATTTGTTGACGAGCGGCTCGGATTGCAGAACCACCCTTGGCTACTTCAATAATTGCTTTCATGATTCACTCCAGGTTTCAATGTCTTTTTCAAAATCGTCAAGCAATTTATCAATGCTTGTGAATTTGTAATCTATTTCGTGTGAGTTTATATGTTTATGATCTCCTTTTTGTGCGTTCGTTGTCATATCGAATTCTACATTTTCCATTCTGCCCGTAAAATAATCTGTATTTGTATTTATGTGTGCTTGGTGCTGTTGGTTCTGGTAATTCCCATATAACAACTTCGACGATTGATCCGTCGTCATGAACTTCTTTTGCTTTGGCGATTAGAGTGGCCTTCATATATTGCATTGTAGCAATATATTTAACGTAATAGCTTTACATATACAGAGAACTCCCAAATAATTACCCCTCTCATCATAAATTTCAATATCCTCATCACCTGCGTACGAAAAGGATACTGCATCTACTGGTATCGGTATCATTCCGTTGAGAGTGCAAATACCATCATGCTCAGAAAACTGAGTTATATCATAGCGAAGATCACTATCATCAAGTTCTTTTAAATCATCATATTTCATAGTTACTCTGCTGCTGTTATCCAACAATTAACAAAACGTTCTTTTCCTGCCTCACGAAAGTATTCTTTGAATCCATTTGTCAGAAGTTTCCTTTTTGCAAAGCCCAGACTTACCTTACGGGCATTAAATCCACTTTCTAACTCCTGTAATTTTTCTAACGCGAGAGGATCATCATCTTCTTTTGCATCTCTAAGTAATTTTAGAAGAGTATCTAAAGCCTCTTGTACTCGCTCTGAATTATTGCTAGATACAAGGGCAAGGGCGGCGAAAAAAGAGTTTATAACACTTTCTTCCCCAAACCATTTTATACCATTTGGTATTTCTTTATCAGCATTTCCTATATATATTCGAGATACTTCAACATCTAAATCAGCATAAATTTTCAGATAGTTTTTGAAAGCTTCAAACTGATCTCCAAGTTGTTCTTCTGTAGAATCTAAAATTTCTTCTTCCACTAATTTCTGTGCGACAACATTTTGTCTCTGTGTTTCTGGACTTTTGGTTATAAAACTTTGATATGCGGTGGCAATTCTATCGAGAGGGTACTTCCTAGCCTTTGTTCGGCGTGCAGATTCTTTTTCCTTGAAAATTTCAATATCTGGTATTTCGGCTTTAAGTGTGTCATTTAGAGTGATGAACAAAAGACCGATCTGATGTTTCATAGACATAGGTTTCTGTCCCGCATTTAGGACAATAATCCGGTAAATAAGATTTTTGATGTTACTTTCAAGCCAGAACTCAACAAGAACTTTCTGTTCTGATTTAAATTCAATATTCTCCTTAGCTATGTCATTTAAAATAAACGTCCGTTGTAATCCATCTAAAATATTTACTTGTCCTGGTTTACTTAACGCCCTTTCAAGTTCTTGCCAGTTATCTTTTTGTACAATGGGTAAGATATCACTCACTAATTCTGGTTTTACTGCGAGAGTTATCGAAGGTAACAAAGCACCATTCATGATGTCAATTTTCATGCGTTCATATGCTTTATATTTTTCGCGCTTTCTTTGAGGTTCATAATCATCAAAGTTATCCCCAACTAAACATAAATAGTCTTGTATGGATAACTGAGCATAAAGAATATCTGTATCTGTCCGTAAATCTTTTGCTTGTCCAATGATTTTTACTTGCATAGCGTTATTTGTACGTAAAATTGGGCATTTGAATAACTCATAAAAATTAAGTATATCGTATCATCATATATGTCCTGTTCGTTGTGCCGTAGGAAATTTTGAATCCGGTTTATGTATGTATATCACTATTTCTAACAGAAACTTGACAATTGGTAATGGGTAATTGAAAAGATAAATTTTTATTACCCTTCTTAGCTCTTACCTATCAATGGTCAGATGATTTCAATTTAATACCCAAAACTTGAGTATAAGCACCTCTAGCTTGAGTTACACCAATTGTCCGCTGTGCTGCTTCTATCATCGGACTGCGTAAACTCACTACAATAAACTGTGCCTGTTCTGCTTGTTTTTTAATCATTCTCGCTAATCGTTCCACATTTGACCCATCTAAAAACATATCCACTTCATCAAAGGCGTAAAATGGAGAGGGACGATAACGTTGCAGGGAGAATATAAAACTTAATGCAGTTAAGGATTTCTCTCCCCCTGACATAGAAGCAAGCCGTTGTACAGGTTTACCTTTGGGGTGTGCGACTAGGTTTAAACCACTGTTAAAAGGATCTTCAGGATTATCTAGTTGTAAATAACCGTCACCATCGGAAAGAATAGCAAAAATTGATTGGAAATTTTCATTTACTGCGTCGAAGGCTTCTTTAAATGCTTTTTGACGTAAGGTGGTAAAGTTTTCAATTCTTAATAATAATTCTGTCCGTTCCCCTTCCAAAGTCTCTAATTTTTCGGTAAGTTCTTGGAGACGACCTTGGACTTTATCAAATTCTTCCAGTGCTAACATATTTACAGGTTCCATTGCCTGTAAGCGCTTGCCTAAACTCCGCAATTCTTTTTGTAATTCTTCTAAATTAACTTTGTTGGGAACTTCTGGGAGGGGACTGGGTAATTCTGCACCTAAATCTCGCAGTTGGTTTTGTAGTGCTGTTAAGTCTTCCCGGCGTTTTTGTTGAGTTTCTTGCAGTTTCTCAATTTCCCATTGTAATTGTTGTTGACGCAATAAGAGTGATCGCACTCAATCCGCCGTCGTTCTAATTGATTTTGAATCACATCCCAGTCTAGGTGCGCTTTGGACAATTTTTTTTTGGCTTTTTGCCAGGCTTGTTGGCGTTCAGTTTCACTCATTTTTACTGCGGCGATCGCCTGTTTTCCAATCTGCAAGATTTGACTGAGATAGGTTGTTAATTGTCCGGCTATTTGTCGGTTGCGCCAGATTTGTCTGTTACCTTTGGCTACCATTGCGGCAATTTGCGATCGCAATAATGCCAGACATTCTGCTTCCGTTGTGTCGTTTTCAATAGACATCTCCAAAAATTAAATATGCGTAGCCTGAAACCCTTGTAGGGACAATTCATGAATTGTCCCTACATTCTTTTTCACCAGATGTCTAATTTGTACCCTAAATTTAGCAATGCCTATTTTTTTCCTGAATACTCATTATTCATTACCAAATTTTTACTCAAAAGTTCGATAGCCGCTTGATATTGAACATCTGTCTTTGTGCCGATTTGCTCCCGGTTAAGTGATGGTTGGGGAACAATTTGATCAGGCTTAATTCCCAACTTATTAATATCTCGATGGTTAGGAGTTTCATATTTAGCAATTGTCACCGCCAAACCAGAACCGTCTGATAATTCAAACAAAGATTGAATTAAACCCTTACCAAAGGTAGTTTCTCCCACCAACTGGGCGCGATGATTATCTTGTAATGCACCTGCGAGAATTTCGCTGGCGCTGGCAGTTCCTTGATTAACTAGAATAACTAAAGGATCTGTTGTGAGGGCAGGGCCAAAGGCTTCATAAGTTCCCTGAATGCCTTGACGATTGGCAGTGTAAACGATTGTGCCAGAGTCTAACCACAAACGAGCCACTTCAATTCCAGCTTGTAGGAGTCCACCGGGATTGTTTCTCAAATCAAGAATATAGGCAGACGCGCCTTTTTTTTCTAGAATAGAAATAGCTTGTGCCAAGTCAGTAACAGCATTGGCACTAAATTGACTCAAGGTGAGATAGCCAATCTTGGTTCCTGCGGGGGATAATCGCAAGTCAGAGACAACAGGATTAAGAGAAATGCGATCGCGCACCAAGATAACTTCCTTGTCCTGTTCTCCTTCTCGGCCAATTAGAAGGGTGACAACGCTGCCCATTCGTCCCCGCATTTGCGCCGCAGCTTCATCAAGAGTCAAATTCTCTGTAGATAAGCCCTCAATCTTCAAAATGCGATCGCGTGGTTTTAAACCCGCTTTCTCGGCTGGAGAATTTTCAATCGGTGTAATTACTTCCAAAACACCAGTTTGGGGATTGAGCATAATTTGTAATCCCACACCTGTTAATTCTCCAGAAGTGCTAACTTGCAAACTGCGATATTTCTCAGGTTCAAGAAAACGGGTAAAAGGATCATCCAGGCTCTTAAGCATATCCCCAATTGTGGCATAAGCAGCTTCCTGGTTAGGAAAACGACTCTTTAGAGCTTTTTGTCGCACATCAACCCAGCTTTGATGGTTAAAAGTCCCATCCAGATAAGAGCGATTTACAATTCGCCATACTTCATAAACTAGCTTCTGTTCTGGGGTGAAAGCTGAGGCCGGAGGAATATATCCGCCAAACACCAAGCAAAAAAGCAATAGTAGTAAGCATCCTAGCCGCCAAACCCGTTTGTGAATGAACCCTAATTTCATTGTCATCTCAGACTCAAATTTCCTAAAATTTTCTGTAATGCTCAGTTGCTGATGAAATCTATCTCTCGACTATGTTACTTTTCTTATAGAAGAAGTGCATTCTTCTCATAAAATTGCTAGTCCAAATTTATGAGATGTTTATTCTTCGGTGATCAACGATAAAATCTTCTTTGGGGTCAACATTGTTAACGTTGGCTGGCAAAGACGACAAGACAGGGAGATTTCCTAAAAATAGGGTGAGTTACACCCAAATTCACGCTCGTGGACAAATAGAAGCCCATTCTTTTGGAAGAAGCGAGAAGCGAACCCTCTAACTGAGGTTAGTTGAATAGTCAGCCACGATTAAGCTTCGCATAACAAAACTTATCAACCGCAATCTATTTTTAGGACATTAAGATTGTATGGCTAACGTTTATGACTGGTTTGAGGAACGCTTGGATCTCCAAGAAATTGCTGATGATATCACCACCAAATACGTTCCTCCCCACGTTAACATTTTCTACTGCTTGGGTGGAATTACCTTAGTTTGCTTCCTGATCCAATTTGCAACTGGATTTGCGATGACATTCTACTACAAACCCACCGTAACCGAAGCTTTCTCCTCCGTAGAGTACATCATGAATGAAGTCAACTTCGGTTGGTTAATTCGCTCCATTCACCGCTGGTCAGCCAGCATGATGGTATTGATGATGATTCTCCACACTTTCCGCGTTTATCTCACCGGTGGCTTTAAAAAGCCCCGTGAACTGACCTGGATTAGTGGTGTTATTCTTGCAGTTATCACAGTTTCTTTTGGTGTAACAGGCTACTCTCTACCTTGGGATCAAGTTGGTTACTGGGCTGTAAAAATTGTGAGTGGTGTACCAGAAGCAATTCCCGTAGTCGGCGTTCTCATCTCCGATTTACTCCGTGGTGGTTCTAGTGTTGGTCAAGCTACACTCACCCGCTACTATAGCGCTCACACCTTTGTTCTGCCTTGGTTAATTGCCGTCTTCATGTTGTTCCACTTCTTGATGATTCGCAAACAAGGTATTTCTGGACCTTTGTAATTCAAGTTATTAGCAAACAGGGCATAACTTATGTTTCCAGATCATCGGACTTTGTTTTAAACTAAAGAGAAAATAACTTGTAAGTTCTAAACATCGACTAATATCTGAAACCTGAGCTAGTTGCCAGCAACAAATTGCCTGTATAGCTGATAGTTTTCACCAATGCTTTAACTTCACTTCAGCCGGAGAGCGCATTTAAAAATGTCAACGCAAAAATTACCGGATCTAAGCGATCCCCAGTTAAGAGCTAAACTTGCCCAAGGCATGGGTCACAACTACTATGGTGAACCTGCTTGGCCTAATGATTTGCTGTATATATTCCCTGTCGTAATTATGGGTTCTTTTGCCTGTATTGTGGCTCTAGCAGTTCTAGAACCCTCTATGATAGGTGAACCAGCCAATCCTTTTGCTACCCCTTTGGAAATTTTGCCAGAGTGGTACTTATATCCTGTATTCCAAATTCTCCGCTCACTACCTAGTAAACTATTAGGTGTGTTAGCAATGGCTGCTGTACCCTTGGGGCTAATTATCGTTCCTTTCCTGGAAAACGTGAATAAGTTCCAAAACCCTTTCCGTCGTCCTGTCGCAACAACAGTATTTTTATTTGGTACTCTTGTTACTATATGGCTAGGTATAGGTGCGGCACTTCCATTAGATAAATCCTTAACTTTAGGATTGTTCTAAGGTACTTCCAGTTCATACTAAAGCTAGATAACGTCTGTGATCTTCAAGAGCGTATACGGGATAATATCTAACAAATAAATAGCCATCAGTCTTTGATAGTCTACTTGTTCCTGATATTTCCACAGAGATATGCTTTTGAAGATAAACAGGCGTTAACTATTCTGGAACTGTGGAAAAAGGTTTTGAGATTAGTGATCAAGATAGAGTTAAAACAAACATAACTTCCCTCTAAAATCACAAGAGAGAACGAACGGCACGGAAGCCACTTGGCTTCAGACAGTGGAGGAAGTGCCAACTTAGAATTTATTCGCCGAGAATATGATACAATTGAACTGCAAGTAAGAACAACCATCTACACGAAGAAGTATTTTAATAAGGAGAAACCCCTGATTTATCTCGTCTCAGCATTTGACTGTAGCCTGGGTAAACAAGTAAAGGTAAAATATGGAGTGTAATACCGCCAAAATTTGATGGACTCACAAAAGCAAAAAACATAAAAGTCAGCGCAATTGCAATACCTGTCGTACTGGTAGTTGTTTTGAGCGTGTAGCGGGATAATTGACTATTCCTTTTAAGCAAGTTTTAAAGAATCTGTGTGTCTTTAGACCGCAGAGTGTCAAAAATACTGTTCAATTAATTTCTATTCAAGTCACGGTCAATGCTTAGCATAGTGCAGCAAGACCATAGAATGGTGAGGAGCGAACTTAAGCTCTTAGTCCCAGTACAACAATGGTTTGAAGAATTCTGTCAGCAATATTTACCTAAATATGGCTGGTCAGACAGCCAACTTTATCGTCTCAATCTAGCTTTAGCAGAAGGCTTTACCAACGCAGTTCGTCATGCTCATCATTCTTTACCACCGGAAACAACTATAGAAATTCAAGTAAGTTTATGGACAGATAGGCTGGAAATGAGAATTTGGGATTATGGAAAACCATTTAATCCTGATGTAATAACTGAGCCAGAACCAGGGACTCTACAAGTAGGTGGATATGGATGGTTTTTACTTCGTCGCTTGGCAGATAGAGTTGTATATGAACGCGATTCAGATACTAGAAATTGTCTGTTAATTGTTAAATATCGTCTAGAAGAACAACAACATTAGAGACTAGTACCGCTTTCTCGGAATTTAGAATTTAGAATTTAGAATGAATACAGCATAAGCTTTTCACGGATTTGGAATGGTTCATTAACTTACGCCGTACTGTACTAGTACTACTGAGTAGAAGTCAAAAATCAAAATAATTAGAGATTGGGCTTTTTAGGCAATTTTTAATCATTGGTTAATTTACACTATTATCTAATAGTTGTTATTATCAGGTGATGTGAAAGTAACTTTATACCCCATTAAAAATAATATTTAAAGAAGAATTAATATTTTATGATTGTCTAATTGATTCCTGTATCATCACTTCGTGAAAAAGCTTGATGATTGTCTATGTAGAAGCAATGGCTTGTGAAATACCTGTATTATTGGCGGATAATCAAGAACTAAACTCGCTATCCTAGAATCAGCAGCACCAATTTGAGACATGAGCTTTAAAAACTTGCAATTCAATTTTGAAAAAATCCGCCCTTGGCTGACCCTGTTAGCAATTGCCTGGCTATTAGCATCATTGGGCTTGGGCTGGTTAGTTAATTCCTTAGTAATTATTTTGGGGTTATTGTTTTTTTTACCTGTGGTAGCGTTCTTTGGGTTTCGCTGGTGGTTACAAAAAAATCTAGTCACTAATAACTGTCCTGTATGTGGATATGAATTAACAGGGGTAAATAACAGCCAAGTACAATGTGCTAACTGTGGTGAACAGCTATTAGTTAAAAACTTTCAATTTCAACGCTTCACACCAGAAGGGACAATTGATGTGACAGCGGTTGAAGTTCAAGCCCAATCAGTGGAAGATTAGTTAGTTGTCAGTTGTTAGTTGTCAGTTGTTAGTTGTCAGTTGTCAGTTGTTAGTTGTCAGTTGTTAGTTGTTAGTTGTCAGTTGTTAGTTGGAATCTAGAAGGGTGAATTAATTACACTTGCCCATTGATCTAGATTTTTGAGAAAATGTGGCTGTTGGAGTTCAGAAAGCCAGAGAATCAAGGCATCCTCATTGTTATCTTTGTAATAACCTCGTCGTTTTCCCGCAGTTTTGAAACCAAACTTTTGATACAAAGAAATAGCAACGTGATTAGAATCGCGGACTTCGAGAGTAGCTCTCTCCAAACCAAGATCACTAGCACTTCGCAGCAACGAATACAATAAAGCTGTTCCTAACCCTTGACCATGATATTGGGGATGAACAGCTAAGATTGTAATGTGTGCTTCTTCTAAAATTGACCAAAAGCACCCCATTCCTAACAAATCGGCGTGATTAAAAGGGGAAAATAAACCCAAAAAATGACTATTCGGACTTTCTAACTCCCGCAGGTAGCCTTCCATAGTCCACAAGCCATCAAAACAGGCTTTATCCAGTTCCAACAGTTCAGTTAAATTGTCTGTGGTTAAAGATTGAATTTTTAAGTTGGATGAAATCACAATTTTTCAAGATTGAGGAAGGTAGATAACTAGTTGCTTATTTGCTTATTTGCTTATTTTTCTTAACAAATACTACGGTATACGAAGATCGTAAATACCAACGCATTATTTGTGAGCAAAATAAAAATTTGTGCTATTCTTTGCTTACAGCTTCTAAGCTGTTCAGGATTAAAAGTATCTGGTGAAATACCATTTTGGCAAACTATTCCTCTGTAAATCAAGATAGTCACTGCATCAAAAAAGTAAAATGCCTTTAATTCAGTTTGCTTTAAGTGCGAAAACCAAGCACAGTAAACACTAGTTAAGTGCGCGAAGAATGCTTCGTGCATTGGTTGATACGCCTTGGTTGAGAGAAATCTCAACTTATGTATTTGTTAGCTTTTGTTAGCAAAAAAGTATCGGTTAATTACCAATTACCAATTACCAATGAGAGGGTAAACTGGAAATCAGGACATATACTCATGCCCTGATTTTTCACAAAGAGAACTCTTATTAGTTATGGTATCGACTTACCCCGTCGAAGTTCAACTTTCTGGCCGTCAATATTTACCGTCAACAACTGGTGACAGTGCTGATATTTCTCCTAACCAACAACTCTTACCTTTGACAGCAAGAGTTAATGATCATGACAATCTGGAAATCGGTGGCTGTGATGTCACAACCTTAGTTGAACAGTTTGCTTCACCTTTATATATTTTAGATGAAGAAACCCTGCGGACAACTTGTAGGCAATATCGAGATACATTCAAAGAATATTACCAAGGAGAATCGCAGGTACTCTATGCTTCTAAGGCATGGAGTTGTCTAGCCGTTTGTGCCATTGTGGCTTCAGAAGGGTTAGGAATTGATGTAGTATCTGGTGGCGAACTTTATACTGCGCTAAGTGCGGGTATGAGTCCTGACAAAATATACTTACATGGAAATAACAAATCTTATGATGAGTTAGTTTTAGCAATCCAGTCTGGATGTACTATTGTAGCGGATAACTGGCACGAATTAGATCTGCTGGTGAAGATAGCAGGGGAGAAAACAGAAAATTCTTCTCTTTCACCGATTCGGCTGATGCTACGCTTAACTCCAGGGATAGAATGTCATACTCACGAATATATTCGGACTGGACACTTAGATAGTAAATTTGGTTTTGATCCTCATGATTTACAAGAAGTGTTTGCTTTTGTTAGTAAGCAGCCTAGTTTAAACTGTGTGGGGTTACACGCTCATATTGGTTCACAAATTTTTGAACGTCAACCACATCGAGATTTAGCTGCTGTGATGGTGCAGTGGTTAAGAGATGCGGCTAAACATGGCTTAAAGGTGACAGAATTAAATGTTGGTGGTGGGTTAGGGATTAAATATACGGAATCTGATGATCCCCCAAGCATTCTTGAATGGTCAAAGGCGATTTGTGAAGTTGTACAAGCTGCTTGTATATCAGAAAATCTGCCTTTACCAAAGTTACTTTGTGAACCAGGGCGATCGCTCATTGCCACATCTTGCGTCACTGCTTATACTGTTGGTGCTACCAAGGTTATTCCCGAAATTCGTACCTACATAGCGATTGATGGCGGAATGTCAGATAATCCCCGCCCTATTACCTACCAATCAGTTTATCGGGTGGTAGTTGCTAATAAAATATCTGATCCTTGTACCGAAATAGTCACTTTAGCTGGTAAACATTGCGAATCAGGAGATATTCTGATTAAAAATGCCCAACTGCCAAAAACTGAAGCAAATGATATTCTCGTAGTTATGGGAACTGGTGCATACAATTACAGTATGGCATCTAATTACAATCGCCTCCCTCGACCGGCAGCAGTTGTAGTGGCAAATGGCGAAGCAAATTTAATTTTGCAGCGCGAAACTTATCAAGACTTGATTCGACAAGACTGCCTACCGGAAAGACTGAAATAGTTATTAATCCTTGGTCATTAGTGATTAGCTAAGAACTAAGAACTAAGAACTAATGACTAAGAGACTTCCAAATAAAAAAATATCCCAAATTCTCTTGTGTTGCAGGCATCTTGCCTGTTAATAATACAAGGAGGGGCCAGATGCCCATCCCCCAAGATTGGATAGCATGGAACTAGCGCTGCTGCAAGCAGTTCATTTTTTTTGTGGAGTTCTCTAATGACTAATGCCTGCTCTTTCTTGTCATACTGCGCTAGGACTAAAACCTCACTGTTGCTTCACAGGATCTGGGATTTCTCTGGACTAGGATGCTTCAACGCGTAGATGTTTTTTGTTCTTACTCACAATCCGATTTTAACATAAAATACCACGGGGATTATAATCCCTCGTGTCGCTTCCCTCTCAGGGCTGAAGCCACTGAGTTTCCCGCATACCGTGAGGTCTTATGAGAGATTGGTGGAAGCAATGGCTGATAAACCTGGGAGATTGGTCGCAGTCCTTGCTCCTTGGGACTCTGGACATGATGTTGGTGCTGGCACTAACATACATGATCCTGGTGATTATTAGTGAACGGCGCACATTATGGATGGTGCGAGGGTTTATAGTCTTAATGCTCTGCTCGGCACTCAGTGGCAAATTAGGATTACCTTTGCTAAATTTTGTTCTCGAAAAATTGGTGATTGGTTGTGCGGTGGCTATGGCTGTAGCACTACAATCAGAATTTCGCCGCTTTTTGGAACAATTGGGACGCGGGGAATTTTGGCAGTTGTTTCGTAACAATGCTAGTGCAATTCCTAAGTCAGATAGTGTCATTGATGAAATTGTTGATGCAGTTAAAGAATTATCAAAAAATCGTATTGGCGCTTTACTAATTTTAGAAACCACAGGACCCATTGAAGAACAAGATTTCTCAGTCCCAGGGGTGAAGCTAAATGCTGAAGTTTCTAAAGAACTAATCCAAACTATTTTTCAGCCGAAAACTTTGTTACATGATGGAGCAACGTTAATTCGTGGTTCACGGATTGTATCATCTGGTATAATTTTACCACTGTCAGGACGTACTGCCTCGCGCCAGTTGGGAACACGCCATCGGGCAGCAATGGGAATTACTGAAAGGGTTGAAAATTGTATTTGTGTTGTTGTATCTGAAGAAACGGGTTCTATTTCCTTAGCGGAAAAAGGAACTCTATATAGACCACTAACTATTAAAAAGCTCAAAGAGTCTTTAGAGACTCGATTTTCCCCAACTGTAGATCGGGAAGCTCATGCACCTGGTCTTTTAGGTTTAGTTCGTCAACTTCGTGATCAATCACTAAAATTAATTTCCCGGTTACTGGGATTACCTTGTCTTCGACACGCTACCCGTAGGGGTACGACCGCTTCTCAAGATAAAAAATGACAACACAACAAACTGAATTACAATATTTACCCCCTGATTTAAAACCAGAATTACTACCACAGCACGTTGCCGTAATTATGGATGGCAATGGCCGATGGGCAAAACGTCAAGGTTTACCCCGGATTATGGGTCATAAAGCCGGTGTAAATGCTCTTAAGGATTTACTACAATGTTGTAAAGATTGGGGAATTAAAGCACTAACTGCCTATGCTTTTTCTACAGAAAACTGGAAAAGACCAGAGGAAGAAGTAGAATTTTTAATGACTCTATTCCAGCGAGTTCTGCGGCAAGAACTGCGGGAAATGATGGAAGAAAATGTGCGAATTCAGTTTGTGGGTAATTTGTCAGCTTTGCCACAGGCACTTCAGGCAGAAATCTCTCTTTCTATGGCAGAAACTCAGGATAATCGCAGTATCCTGTTTACTATTGCTACTAATTATGGCGGTAGGCAAGAGATTTTACAAGCTTGTCGAGCGATCGCCCAAAAGGTCAAAGCAGGTTTACTCAAGCCTGAAGAAATCTCAGAAGCAGTATTTGAATCTCATTTATATACAGCCGGATTGGCAGATCCAGATTTATTAATTCGTACCAGTGGAGAAATGCGATTATCAAATTTCTTACTTTGGCAAATGGCCTATGGAGAAATTTATATTACTGATGCTCTCTGGCCTGACTTTGACCGTCATGAGTTTCATCGAGCTTTATCTACTTATCAACAACGAGAACGCCGTTTTGGGAAAATTTAGGGGATTGGTAATTGGTAATTGGTAATGAATCCAAAATCCAAAATTAGATTAGGGACCAGCAAAAACGGCTTGTTCAATATCTTCCCGACTCAGGGAATATTTAAAGGAACGTTGAATATCTTGAGTATTTTCTCCTGATTGGGAATACCGAACGGTAATTTGTTCAGTATCTAACCAAAGTTCTGCTTCCCAGCTAGATCGTTCTATGTGCCAACAATGTAGCTGGGTTTCGTCTTGTTCACAACCTTGGTTTTTTAGCCATTCTTCGATTTGTGGTAAAGGATGACTATATAGGGGTTTATCGGCGGGAAGCATAAGTAATTCAAAATTATTGGTTATTTTAGAGGTGGGAAGTTGAGTTTAATTAATTGCTTCTCCACGGAGGATAGCGATCGCTATCGCTAATAGCATACAACCAACAATGGTCAACCCCAAAATAAATAATACAAATATTTCCCCAGAAGATAGAGGGCGCTCGCTTGCATCTAGATACATTGATTTGGAAAAATCGTAGGGCTTATGCGCGGGGTGGTTTAAATCATGTGGGACTTGAATTATACCAAAACGGGAATAGCCAATTTTTAAATCATAGCTTAACCGCTGTTCTGGGTTACTAAGGGTAGCATAGGCTTCGTTGATTTGCCGAAATTGATTAGTAGCGATATTAGCAGGTAATTCTGTCGTATCTGGATGATAGAGTTTACTGAGTTCTCGATAAGCCCGACGGATATCAATTACTGATGCTGAAGGATGCAGTTCTAGGAGGGAATAATACGTGATTTGTGGCATAATCGCATTGTGATTGACAACTGTTTGAGTCACTTTGCCTAAAAATATTTTTTATATTTTAAATCTTTTTTATCCTTCATAATATAATATTTCTATACTTAAAAAGTTTCTAATTAATTGTGTATAAAAATGAACCCCAACCCTGACAGGTGTAGGTTTTTTACAAAAGAAGGGAACTCTTAACTGGAAATAAGAAACACTCATTTGCACCAGTTTAGAGCTTCAGTCAAAAAAAAGATGTTTTTTAAGATGCGTAGCCCGAAAAAAAACAGTGTCATTATTTCAATCTCATGTTTTTAAACATGAGTTTTTCCTGTTCCCTGTTCCCTCTGAAATTGAGATTTATAATAGGGCTAGACTTGGCAGACAAGGAGGGGGCTATGATGTACCTCATAACAGCAGGAAGTGCTGTATTATACTTATTGTGGGGTGGACTTCTAGCCCACCATAGTCAAAAATATTATTTTATCAAACAGAATTCAGGAGTCACAGAGTCAGAATTCAGTTGGGTATTCTGTGCGAGTGGCGGATGAATAACCGGCGTTTTTGCACCCCCACTAAATCGCAGATTTGGTGGTCTTTAATCAGTCGCAGGTCTGAATCCTCGACTGATTGATTCTGACTCGGTGGCTACTGACTCGGTGACTCCTTCTTCAAATTTATTTCAGCAAGCCCTATTTATTGATGGTACTTATTGAATATTATTGATGGTGGGCAATGCCCACCCTACTAATATTTTATGGTGTTTCTGGAAATGTTTGTACCTTACTATCAGGACTAAGGATAACTCGTACCCTTACGTTTTGCCCAGATTTATTAGTAGAAACAAAAGGTTTACCAATTTGTGGAATGCCACTACTATCAATGTATTGTCTGGCAACTTGATTTAAGGGCAAAATTCTTTCAATTGTGCCATCAACTCCCAATGTTAAACTATATTCTAGAGTTTGAGAAAGTCCAGTTGGTGGTTGCCAACGCTTGTTGAGGTATTCTCTGGCTTCTGCTACTTGGGGAGTATCAAATAAAGTCTTATTATTATTAGGAACTTCTGTACCTGAAGTGGTTTTAGTTGCAGTTCTTAATTTACTCGCTGAATTATCTTGATTTTCCGCCGGAGATGCCTGATTGGGGAGGGTATTTCCTATAATATCTGACGGTAATTCCACGGCAGGAGGCGTGGGCATTGGGTTAGGAATATTACTAAAATTGTTGTTGGGGAGAGTAGCAATAGACGGAGATGGTTGGGAAGGATTAGATGGCAAATTCTGAGATTTAGTGGTATTAATCCCTTTTTTAGCCAGAATCTTGGGAGACTTAGGTTTAAGCCCTGTGACTATAGTACCATCAGAATTAAGTATTGTCCCGGATGGGGGAATTTGCGGAGTCAGAGGATTGGCAGAAATATCGGCAGGTATGGTTAAGGGAGGCTGAGATTTTGTTGTTGGTGCCGCAGGAATAGTTGCATTAGGAAAGGACAGCGGTGGTGCAGGGGTACTAAAGTTAGGAAGTGGTGGTGTCAGTTGGGGTTGAGGAGTGATTAAATTAAATGACGGTGTTGGTGTAGCGTCTTGTAAAGAAGGTGCTATCGCAATTGGTTTTAGGGATTCAGGAGTATTTTTTGCTACTTTTTGCCGATTTTTCTGAATATTGCTGGCATATTGCCAGGTAAATGGTGTTAAACCTGCTGCTAATACTAAAACGGCAGCTATAGGTGCCCACTTAGGTAGATTTGGACTAACAGTTTGATGACTGGTAGTTGGTAGGACAAGCATATCAGATGAGTATTCATCTAAAGCTGTTGCTAAATCAAATAGTTGCAGCAAACTCAGTTCAATTAGCTGTCCAGATGTCTGGTTAACAAGATCACCAAAATAGAGTTTGTGAGTTAAATTATGACTAGGTTCTAAATAAACTTTTGTTTGGGCAGTTTGAGTTTTAAAGGATGATAAATTCTGGGTAGGAAAGACACTAGGAGGAATGTCTTGTAATTCTGCTTCTGATTCTGTATTGGGATGATTATTTTCTGATAAGGTAATACTAAAATCTTCAACAGATTGTTGCAGAAGTTTTTGAATATAAGTGGTAACGATATTACATAAAACTTCTAGTTGCTGGTGATCACCTTCAATGAGAATTTTCTGTTCTTCTGCTAGTCGTGGATCATCAAATTGCAGGCGAAAACTGAGATCATTAATAATGGGTGTATCTGTCCAGCGGGACAAGGGGGAGTTTTGCGCCGATATTTCTAGTGTGCAAGTCGGGGGGGTGTAGCGACGAATGACAGAATTTGATGGAGACATAACAACAATTGCAAAGAAAAAAATAGGGAATTTTGGATTTTAGATTGAGAATGGAAATCGAAAATCGAAAATTATTTTGCGGAAGGATCTATGAGCGCTAACCACAAACGGCGGTGTCCACCAGAGGCACTATAAAAAAGTAAATTTATTAACAGTTTTAGGGCTAAGTGGCTAAGTAAATCTGTTGAGGTTGTTTCTTCTTCTTCCATACGTTCTTGGTAAGTATTACAAAAAGCATCTATATAGTCTCCCAATAACGCAGTTTGGTGAGGTTTCTGTTTATTTGCTGTCATTTGTTCTAGTAAACCTACAGCTCGGCGAATTATTTCTTGGTGCTGTTTGGCGAGATGACAGATAATTAGAACTAGAGATCGAGCTTCTTCTACGTCTAACTTTTTTCGTCCTCCTTGACTTTTGCGAAGAGGATTCGATTGCCGCAATCGCCATAAAGCCACCCGATCTGGTACTTTTGATTCTAGGTTGAGATTAACTGCGGCTGACAGCATTGCTTCTGAACCAATTCCAGTTAGACTTTCTAGGGCTATTAGCACTAAATCTAACTGAGTTTTAATATTTTCCCATTGAATTGTGTTTGGGGCGGGGATTTGGCTTAAATCCTCCCAAGGTGATTTTGGTATAGTGGATTTAGCGGTTGAGTGCATAACTTTTAGCATAGATGATTAGGCTGAAAGAAGCTGTGACTGTTACTTATTTGGAAACGAGATTAGTTATTAGTCATTGGTCAGTGGTCAGTGGTCAGTGGTCAGTGGTCAGTGGTCAGTAGTCAGTGGTCAGTGGTCAGTGGTCAGTGGTCAGTGGTCAGTGGTCAGTGGTCAGTGGTCAGTGGTCAGTGGTCAGTGGTCATAAAAAAATTATTACCTATTACCTATGACCTATTACCTATTACCTATGACCTATGACCTATGACCTATGACCTATTACCTATTACCTATTACCTATTACCTATTACCTATTACCTATTACCTGTTCCCTTTAAATATGAGCAATTGTGACACCAGTACCACCATCAGATTGTTCTGCGGGTTCGTAGTTTGTAACTCTGGGATGTTGTTGTAAGAAAGCGTGAACCCCTTGTTTAAGTTTACCAGTACCGTGTCCATGAATAATCCATAGGGGTCCATCGGCTTCAGAGATGGCTTTATCTAAGATATATTCGGCATCAGATACTCTTTTTCCGCGCAAATCTACAGTATTTTTAGAGGTACGAATTGCTGGGGCTGGTGGGGGTGGAACTACGGCTGGGGCTGGTTTAGATTTAACTATGGGTTCGGGTTTTTGTCCATCTAGTGATTCTATGTCTTGGAGTTGAACCGTCATTTTCATGATGCCAAAGCGAATGGTAAAATTGCCTTCAGCATTGGGAATTGTTAAAACTTCAGCGGTTTGCCCTAATTTGGGAATTCGCACGCGATCACCTACTTTGGGCATAAACCCAGGACTAGGTTTCGCTGGGGGTGCAGGTTCATATTTCTGGGCAATTTGATTAATAGATGCGGTGGCTTGTTGGGCATCTTGGGCGTTGGCTGTGCCTTTTTGCAAGCGGCGGATAACTTGGGCAATTTCCCCTTTGGCTTGGGTAATTGCTTGGGCAACGGCGATTTCTTGAGAAGCGCGTAAATCTTTTTCTCTGGCTTCTAAAGCGGTGGCTTTGTCAGAAACTTCTTTATATAATTTTTCGGCTTGACGTAATAAACTTTGGGCTTCAGCGGCTTTGGTTTCTTGATTGCGGCGTTGGGCTTCTAAACCAGCAATGACTTGGTTTACTTCGTCTGTGGCTTCTCCAACTTGAGTTTTTGCCTCGGCTACTACTTCTGGTTTTAACCCTAAACGCAAGGCAATACTCAAGGCATTAGAACGACCAGGAATCCCCCACAACAGCCGATAAGTAGGTGAAAGAGTGGTTTCGTTAAATTCTACGGAAGCATTTTCAAAGCGGGTATCTTCGTATTTGAGGGCTTTGAGTTCGCCAAAGTGGGTACTAGCCATTGTTAGCTGGGTATGGTTGGCAAGGTATTTAAGTAGAGCGATCGCTAATGCACTACCTTCAACCGGATCTGTACCTGCACCAACTTCATCCAGTAATACCAGGGATTGGGAATGGGTAATTGGTAGTTTTATTCCCTCTTCCTCTGATTTTTGACTGGGCGCAGGCCCTGCGCCCTGAAATTTCTGGGAGAAAGATTCAGGAGTTCCCTCTTCCTCTGATTTTTGACTGGGCGCAGGCCCTGCGCCCCTACCTCCTGACTCCTCCAATGCTTCTAATATTCGACTAATGCGGCGAATATGTCCTGAGAATGTAGATAAACTTTGTTGTAAAGATTGTTCATCGCCAATATCAGCTAAAACTTGCGAAAACCACGGCATTTCTACGGGTTCACGGGCAGGAACAAATAAACCCACTTTTGCCATGATAGCGGCTAATCCCAAGGTTTTTAATGTTACAGTTTTTCCCCCTGTATTCGGTCCGGTAATTGTGACTACCCGAATTTGGGGACTGATTAATAAATCTACGGGAATTACGGGATTTCCTTGTTCGTGCTGCTGTTGCCATACTAACAACGGGTGGCGCAGATTTCGCAAGGTGATAATTTCATTGTCTTCCCGATTGACAAAACGCGGGGGGTTAGAACCTATCCACAGACTATAACGAGATTTCGCAACTGCCAAATCTAAGGTGGTGACAATGGCTAATAACCTTTCTAAATCTGGGGTAACTTCTGCTACTTTATCCGTTAAAGTCCGGCGAATTGCTTCGGCTTCAGTTTGTTCTTTTCTGATAATTTGCCGGAGTTGATTACCCAAGGGGACGACACTGTTTGGCTCTATATATAGGGTTGCGCCACTGGTTGAGGTGTCGTGAACGATGCCGGGAACTGCGTCCTTTTGGGGGGCTTTCACGGGGATGACAAAGCGATCGCTTCTTTGGGTAATTAACTGTTCTTGAATTGCCCCCGATTTGGCTTGGATAATATTTTGGAGTTTTTGAGTAATTTGGCTGCGGACTTTCCGCAATTCTACCCGAATTTCCCCCATTTTCTGACTTGCGCGGTCAGTTACTTGCCCGCGTTCATCAATACAACGGTGGATTTCCTGTTCTAATTCTGGGTAAGTCCGCAATTGCGCCACTAAATCGGCTAAAACTGGGACATTTTCCTGATTATCAATGACACGGCGTAAATTTCTTGTTCCTGCTAGGGTGGTAGCGATCGCTAACAGTTCCTCTCCAGGTAAGATACTTTGGAGTGCTGCCCGTTCTAGGGAATCACCAATATCTTGTATTCCTTCAAAGGATAATCCTGGATGTAAACGAATTTCCAGTTCGTAAACTTCTTTGGTTTGCGCTAATAACTGTTCACTTTCTGCCTGAGTTTCAGGAATCGGCAGGTTACGCGCAACGATTGACCCTAACTTAGTCGCCGCAAAGGTGGAAAGGTGCTGGCACAGACGGGGCCACTCTAGTAATTCTAAGGTTTCAGATTGAATCAAGGTTTCAACAACTAATCTGAAGTTATCGTAACAATTTTAGCCACTATCAGACTACATTTTTCAAAATCAAATTTTTTCTGGTGTCAGTGAGGCAAAAATATATGGTGCTAAATACCCTCAAAAACAGTGTTTCTGGTGTACTGAGTAATTGATGAATAACAATAATTACAGTTTTAATCCTTTCTTGAGAAAATAAATCCCTTGCTCCCAATTTTCTGCATCCAGGATCAAACGAGTCATGAAACTTAATTAATTTAACATTTTATTGATGGGCAGTTAGTGCGATCGCTCTTGTGATCACAGTCTGATTTTGTGCGACCTACTATATTCAGATCCCCGACTTCTTGAAGAAGTCGGGGATCTAGTTGCAATATTAGGGTGTAAATTTTACCAATAGCTCTTCACGAGATAATTGTAGAAGCATAGGAGTAAATTCTTCCCTAGTCATAGCAATTACTTGATCAATAATTGTAGCTAACTGTGAATCAATTTCTCCAAACCGTACTTGTAGAATACTTTCAACCATAGCGCGACGTTCTGTTTGGATACCCCTATCAATTCCTAGCAATTCTCCTTCTTGTCTTCCTTTTTGTTCTCCTTCTTGTCTTCCTTTTTGTTCTCCTTCTTGTCTTCCTTCTTGTTTAATTTCTTCTAATAGTTGTTGATACATTTCTGACAGTTTCATAATCAACTCCCGATCATCTTGATCAATATCTTGTTCTTTTCGGTTACGTGCAGATAACAGAGTAATTAAGTCATGTACTAACTTGATAATATCCTCAAAAAATGGATTATTATTAGCTAGTGCTTCTAATTCTTCCACTGCTTGTCGTTGTCCTCTTCCTCTACCTAATACCCTCAAAAACAGTGTTTCTGGTGTAATGGGTAATTGATGAATAACAATAATTACAGTTTTTAATCCTTTCTTGAGAAAATAAATCCCTTGACCCCAATTTTCTGCATCCAGAGTATCAGTAAAGCTCTCTAGTATATCTACTGATGCAGTTGGAGTCAATATCCATAAATATGGTAACTCATCTTCATTTATTCTGGTATTATTACGTTTTGCTTGCCGTTCTAGGTCTGCATGGAAGTCAAATAATTTACCTATACAACTGCGAATTTCACTTTTATCCACAGGATTGCGGAATGGCTCAAATAGAGCATAAGTTGAATATGCTGCCATTCTGCCTAATAGTCCTAGTGATTCTATTCTATCTGGAGATGGTGATGCAGGAGTAAATAGGACATCAATTTGTCTAACCTCACAAGATAACATCTTGACTAGTTTCTACTTGACCATAAGGTGTTAATAGTTCTGTCAGATATTGTTTAGCGAATTGGTCATGGATAAAACGAGTCATGAAACTTAATTAATTTAACATTTGGTTAATGGGCAAAGCGGTATTTTGGTGGGCATTG
The DNA here is from genome assembly GCA_017355425.1 of Dolichospermum sp. DET69. Classification (NCBI taxonomy): domain Bacteria; kingdom Bacillati; phylum Cyanobacteriota; class Cyanophyceae; order Nostocales; family Aphanizomenonaceae; genus Dolichospermum; species Dolichospermum sp. DET69. The sequence continues at coordinate 5,601,798 of CP070233.1, read as the reverse complement.
CCCACCCTACGAAATCAGTGTAATCCGCGTAATCCTTTAAATCCGTGATCAGCCTTTAATTCCTAAGCACAAAGAGCTAAAATTTGCTCAACAACTTGCGGGTTAACATCTTTATTTTCTCCCAAAGATGTCATTCCATGCTTTTCTAAATTCTTGATGATTGCGGGAAAAGTTTCGACTCCCACACCATAATCAGATAAGTGAGTGCGAACACCAACTGATTCAAAGAAATCACGAGTTTTAGTAATTGCTGCATTTACCCGTTCTTCTTCCGAACCACTAACAATTTCCCAAACTCTATCTGCATATTGTAAAAGTTTTTGCCATTTGCGATCGCGTCTAATTGTTAAAGTGTTAGGTAAGACAATCGCCAAAGTTTGAGCATGATCTAAACCATGCAAAGCTGTTAACTCATGACCAATCATGTGAGTAGTCCAATCTTGGGGAACCCCAGCAGCAATTAACCCATTTAATGCCATTGTTGCCGACCAAACTAAATTTGCTCTGGCATCATAATCTGTAGGATTTGCTAAAGTTTTTGGTCCTTCAGCAATCAAAGTTTTTAAAATTGATTCAGCCATGCGGTCTTGTAATGGCGCATTTACCGGATAGGTTAAATACTGTTCCATTACATGAGTAAAAGCATCAACAATCCCATTGCTAATTTGCCGAGGAGGCAGGGAGAAAGTTGTTTCTGGGTCAAGAACAGAAAATTTAGGAAACACAAAGGGACTAGCGAAAAATAACTTTTCCTTAGTTTCCCATTTGGTAACAACAGAGTTTGTATTCATTTCCGAACCGGTCGCGGGTAAAGTCAAAATCACCCCCATTGGCAAAGCCGCAGTTACCGGAGCAGCTTTTGCTAAAATATCCCAAGGGTCGCCGACAAAAGGAACAGCAGCGGCGATAAATTTAGTCCCGTCAGCAACTGAACCACCACCCACAGCTAAGAGAAAATCAATACCCTCTTTGCGGATTAATTCTACCGCTTTCATCAAAGTTTCAAAATGGGGGTTGGGTTCAATGCCACCAAACTCAAATACATTCCTACCAGCCAATGCCGATTTTACTTGATCATATACGCCATTGGCTTTAATACTACCACCACCGTAGGTAATGAGAATTTTAGCATCTGCGGGGATTTCTGGAGCAATATTGGCGATTTGACCTTTACCAAACAAGATTTTAACAGGATTGTAAAAAACAAAATTTTCCATGATTAACTACACAAAGGAATTAGATTTCACCTTGAGTATTGTAATCAGGTTTTTAATTTTTTGCCTATATCTAGAGAATATTATTTAGATGATTTTGATCAATCTAACCAAATACACTTTCAACAATACAACTGAAATCAGGTAATAAAGGTGATATTAATTCATCATGAGCAAACAAAGTTTCTACTAATATTAAATTTGCTCTTTCTCGCCGATAAACTTCTATTTGTTGTAATCGCCAATCAATAATCCAATATTCCTGTACACCTCTAGAAGCATAAAGTTTTAATTTAACTTCTTTATCGCGGCGTTCATTATCTCCACCCGCAGAAAGCACTTCAATTACTAATTCGGGCGCACCTGTTAAATGTCCAGAATCATCTAATAAGGTTGCTAATCTTTCATTACTTACCCAAACTACATCAGGAATCACATTATCAGCATTAGTAAAAATAATACCGGGGGTAATTACAGTTTCTCCTAATCCCGTTGATAATGACCAAGAATCGAGTACATTAGCAATTCTCGTACAAGCTTTTTGATGTTTCCAATGCGGCGCTCTTGTCACAAATAATTCTCCATTAATTATTTCATACCGATTGCCGTTATCTGGCAATAATTCTAGGTCTGTGCTTGTCCAGCGTACGCCCTCATATATCTGGCTCATATTGCCTCCTGTGGGTGATATAAATATTTTAGTGCTTAAATTGCCATGCTAGTTAAAACTCTTGTAGAGACTCACTATCAACAGAGGTTTTATTAAATTCACCATTACGCCAACTATCAGCAGTATCTTTAATAAAACTAGCGAGAGGAATAGCAACTAATAAACCCAATACACCTCCTAATTTTGCTCCTATTAATAAAGAAATTACCACCCATACAGGATTTAAGCCAGTTAAATTTCCTAAAATCCGTGGGGCAATTATATTAGAATTAATTTGGTCAATAGCTACACCTATAGCTGCAACTTCTATTCCTAGTCCAAAATCTTTTAAAGCTACTAATAAACTCACAATACCAATACCAATTCCAGTCCCAAATGGAAATAGAGAAAAGAAGCCAATTACCAGCCCAAAAAGTAGTGATAAAGGCACTCGTAAAACTACAAATGCCAATGTAATAGACACAGCTAAAATAGCTCCTAATGTAACTTGACCAATGAAATAATTATTAAAATCTTCCCGGAGTAATTCTCTAACTTTTTTAGAAATTTGAGCAGGAAACCACAGATAAATTCCATCCCATAAGCGTTCACCATTCAATACTAAATAAATAGTTAAAACTATGGTGATTAGTAAGTTCAATAAATTGCCAATAGTATCGAAAGCAAAGCCTAAAAATTTTCCAGTAAAGGATTGCAGTTGACTAGATACTTTTCCTAATATTTCACCAGCTAATCCACTTAAATTTACTAGTAATTGTTGTGTAGATGCCCAATTTTGTAAAGCTTCTATTTGTTGAGTTCCCGATTCAATCCAATAGGGAAGAAGATTAGCTAACTCATTTAATTGTTCGAGAATTAGCGGTACTAAAATAACACCTATAGCACCTAAAATAATAATAGATAATAGTAATACTAGTATCACTGCTAAAATGCGAGGTACTCCACGTTTCTGGAGAAGTTTAATCGGATAATCTAGGACAAAAGCTAAGAGAATAGCCACAGAAACAACACTAACTAAAGGTTGAAAATAGTTAATAAATTGAATTAATAACCACCCATTAAGAAGAATCACAGGAAAGGCTAATCCTATGTTTAACCATTTAGGTAAATTTGGTAGATTGGTAACTGGCTGCATGGAATTTATTAATAATATAATTTTTGCAAAATCGCTGGAAAATTTTCAAAGCTTGTAAATCGAATAATGCGACTATGGGGTTTTGATAAAATCCAGCATAATTTTTTGAGGTAAAGTTGCTAAAGGTCTTACTTGTCCGGCTTTTGCAGAATAACATTCACCTTTTTCAATATCTGCTGCTGTTAATAAATCCAAATCCCAACCTTCAGATAGTACGAGTTGGTTTACTGGTACTAATAATGGGGCTTGAAAGACATAACGCACAGCTTTTTCATCGCTATAAATGCCAAATTGAGTAAAATCAGTTAACTCATAAGCAATTTCTTCCATAACTTCTCGCTGAACTGCTATTTCTGGAGTTTCTCCCGGTTCAATATGTCCACCAAACAAAGCCCAGCAACCAGGAGCGATAATATTAGGAATGTTATCCCGTAATTGCATCAAAAATTTATTTTCTCGATAGAGAATAGCAACGGCTACATGAACTAATTGATTATTCATAAATTACTTTTCCTCTAAATAAATTTCTCCGTATTCTTTACCAGCCAAAGGAACGCTTTTGTACTGCACATTACCCTTTAATACTACTTCTTCTCCAATTTGGAAATTGCCTTGATTTGTGATCACCCAGATTTTTCCAGTTGAGTCATTAATTTGATATGCTTTTTTCTGAATTAAAGGAGCAATTTTTTCTACTTTACCTTGAATGTAAACTGTAGTATCTTGATTTTTTTTGGTAATTTTTTGAATCGGTGTGACATTAGCACCAATATGGAAATTTTTCATACTGATACCAGAATTTCCCTCTTTACCACAAGCATGAAGTCCCATTATCAGGGAAAAAGATAATCCCCACTGAAATAATCTTGCAGTAGCAATTTTTGCTTGTGGCATAAAAGCTATAGATTGAGCGAATTTTTGCATTACTGCCGATTTTATCTCCAGGTTACACAAGTTACTTGCTATTGATCATAATGCTGTTTTGTGCAAAAAAGATAGTGATTCTGTCAAATTCATCAAGAGATGATTAAATCTTAAGTTATACTTTATCAAGTTACGATTGGATATAATCACTGTTTTGTGTTATTAAGTGAGTTATTGATTTAGTAAAATTGGGAATTGATTATGTTGAAAAAACTCATTCTCGAAAATTGGAAAAGTTTCCGTTATGCTGAACTTCCACTTGACCCTTTAACCGTGCTGATTGGAACTAATGCAAGTGGTAAATCTAATGTGGTTGAAGCTTTGGAATTTTTGCAAAGAATCGCTAGTGGTGAAAATATTGAAACTGCTTTAGCAGGAGATAAAACACTTTCTTCTATTCGTGGTGGTGTAGAATGGGCTGCACGAAAACCGGGAAATGAATTTACGTTAAAGGTATTAGTTTCAGGTGAGGATGATGAAACAGATTATTTATATGTTTTACAAACACAAACATTACCTTCGTCCAAGCTTTGTGAAGAATATATTGAAATTATAGATATGAACGATAATGATATACTAAAGATTAAACTTATGGATTTATCTTCTCAAGCAAAGAGTGGTTTGCACTTCAAAGATAAAAGAGTTTGGAAACTATCAAAAACGCAAAAAAATGATGAAAAAATAATAAAACAAACAACAGATGTAGAAGAGGAAAATAGAAAATATTCGACCTTACCAAAAATAGCTACATTGTCTACTATTGGTAATTTATGCAATATTTTAGTGTTAAATCCCCTTCCTTCTAAAATGCGTAATTACTCACGACTTTCTGACAATATAGAAAGTGATGGTTCAAATATAGCTGGTGTATTAGCAGCATTACCAGAAGAACAAAGAACAGAAGTTGAATCAAATCTATCTTCCTATATTAAAGATTTACCAGAAGGTGATATCAAAAAAGTATTTGCAGAACCAGTTGGTAGACTTAAAACAGATGCTATGCTTTATTGTGAAGAAGAATGGAAACCAGGAGAAATTACAGAAATTGACGCTAGAACTATGTCAGATGGAACATTACGCTTTTTAGGAATTCTTACAGCATTACTCACTCGTCCTGAAGGTAGTCAAATTGTCATCGAAGAAATAGATAATGGTTTACATCCTTCCCGTGCAGCTTTATTGGTGAAAATATTAAAAGAAATTGGCAGTAAACGCAAAATTGATATTTTACTCACTACCCATAACCCAGCTTTATTGGATGCTTTTGGTCCCGAAATTGTTCCCTTTGTAGTTGTTGCACATCGAGATTCGGAAACAGGAGAAAGTAAACTTACACTTTTAGAAGATATTGAAAATCTGCCCCTATTACTAGCATCAGGAACTTTAGGAAAATTAGCAACTAAAGGTGCAATTGAAAAAAGTCTTTCTAATCAAAAATAAAGCAGATTATGAAAAAAGTTCTGATTATTGACACATCAATACTTTGTGTTTATCTAAGTGTTCCTGGTAAAGAAACCTGTGGTGATGATAATGATAAATGGGATAAAAAAAGAGTTGACGCTCGTTTTCTAGAAGAAGAAAAACAAGGGACAGATTTTATATTGCCATTAGCAACAATTATAGAGACTGGCAATCATATTGCCCAAGCTAATTCAAAACGATATGAAATTGCTCAAGCTTTTGCTGACATTTTGATAAAAGTAGCTGAGGGAATCATACCTTGGGCTGTTTTTACTACTGAATTAGATGAACTTTGGAGTAAAGAAAAGCTGAAAGATTTAGCCTTAGAATGGCCTGTACTAGCATCTCGTAATATCTCTTTAGGAGATGCCACAATCAAAAATGTAGCTCTATTCTATGCTAAAACAGGTTCTCCTGTGGAAATTTTTACGGGTGATAGTGAATTAAAAGCTTATGAATCAATTATAGTTCCACCAACCCGTCGTAGTAGTCGCCGTCAATGATAAAATCAATAATTGATAATTAGGAGAATTAAATGGAAGGTAAAAGATTTATTCACAAAATTAAATTAACAAACTTTCTTTCCTATGGAAGTGAGGGAGAAGAAATCGAATTACAACCGCTAAATGTGTTAATTGGTGCTAACACATCTGGTAAATCTAATCTTATTGAAGCAATGGGAATTTTAAAAGCGACACCAACAGATTTATCAAAACCATTTCGTGAAGGTGGAGGTATTGATGAGTTTTTATGGAAAGGTACAAAAGAAATTAGTTCTACATCAAAAAGTATATATCCATTAGCAAAAATTGAGGCTATAGTAGATAACCCTGGCGTTAATCCATTATTATATGAATTAGTATTTTCTAATAATGGTTTAAGACTAGATTTGATAAATGAAGTAATAGATAATAAATATACATACCCTAGCGATGATATATCGGACATATATGATAACTTCTACTACCGTTATAACAGTGGAAAACCAGTTTTAAGACGTTATCAAGGGAAATATGCTGATATAGTACCACACTATGAAATTAATCCAGATAATCTCGTAAAAGATCAGTCAATTTTATCGCAAAGAAGAGATCCAGAATTATATCCTGAATTATATTATCTGAGTACAGAATTTTATAAAATAGGTTTATATCGTGATTGGCAAATTGGGCGATATTCAGAACCCCGCAAATCTCAACCTACTGACTTACTTCCACATCCTTTAGAAGAGGATGGAAGTAATTTAGGTCTATTTTTAAATGATTTAAAATCTAAAATAGGTAGTAGAAAAATTATTGAAAAGCTAAAAAAATTCTATGAACCAGCGGAAGAATTAGATGTAAAAATATATGGTGGTACAGTACAGATAATCATTCGTGAAGAAGGTTTAATTAAACCAATTCCTGCAAATCGGTTATCAGATGGAACATTGCGATATTTGTTTTTAATGGCGTTACTTTTAGATCCAAATCCACCACCACTAATTTGCATTGAAGAACCAGAAATAGGTTTACATCCAGATATTTTACCAACCATTGCCGAAATGTTAATAGAAGCATCTCAGAGAACACAATTAATTATAACTACTCACTCTGATACTTTAGTTTCTGCATTGAGTGAATATCCTGAATCAGTGATAGTTTGTGAAAGAGATAATACAGGAACTCACCTGCGTCGGCTTGATCCAGGAAGACTTAAAAAATGGTTAGAAAACTATACTCTTGGTGAACTTTGGCGGATGGGAGAAATTGGAGGAAATAGATGGTAAAGGAGATTCGGATTTATATAGAAGGTGGTGGTGATAAAAAAGATCAAAAAGATTTTATTAGACAAGGATTTAGTAAATTTTTCACGCCTTTGATTGATCTAGCTCGTAGTCAGAAAATTCGCTGGAATATTATTATTTGTGGTTCTCGTAATAACGCTTTCCGAGATTTTCAAAATGCTTTACAAGATTATCCAGAAGCTTTTAATATATTGTTGGTTGATTCAGAAGCATCTGTGAAGAAAAATTCGCCTTGGGAACATTTGAAATTTAGGGATAATTGGGATAAACCAGCAGGAGTTAATGATAATAACTGCCATTTAATGGTACAAACAATGGAGGCTTGGTTTATTGCTGATCTGGAAACGCTGAAAAAGTTTTATGGACAAGGATTTAAAGAAAATGCTATTCCTAAAAATGCTAATGTGGAAACTATTGCCAAAGATAATTTAGAATCTACTCTGAAAACGGCTACTGCTAATACCACCAAGGGAGAATATCACAAAATCAAACACGCCTATAAACTGTTAGAATTGTTAGATGTAGATAAAGTTTGTCAAGCTTCTCCATATTGCGATCGCCTTTTTACCACACTAACAGCAAAAATGGCTGGATCAACCAGTAACCCTGATTAAAAATAAATAAACTTTAAGCGATCGCCCCTGACAAATCAAGCTATCATCGAATAGAGTGCCTAGAATCTCAGCATCTATCATGACGACACCAGAACCCAATCAAGCAAACACATCACTTACCGATACGAATCTGGTAGAAGATCGTAGTAAGCTGAGTAAGATGTACCAGCATTATGTAGAAGTAAAAGATAAACATCCTCATGCGTTGCTGCTGTATAGAGTCGGAGATTTTTTTGAAACCTTTTTCCAAGACGCTGTAACTGTCTCCAGAGAATTAGAATTAGTCTTAACCAGTAAACACGGTGGCGAAGTTGGTCGTGTCGCCATGACGGGTGTACCTCATCACGCTTGGGAACGCTACACAACCCAACTGGTAGAAAAAGGTTATGCTGTGGTAATTTGTGACCAAGTGGAAGATTCTGCGGATGCGATTGGTTTGGTAAAGCGAGAAGTAACGCGTATTCTCACCCCAGGGACATTGCTAGAAGAGGGAATGCTCAAAGCTAGTCGTAATAACTACATAGCGGCTGTGGTAATTGCCGTCAATCATTGGGGATTAGCATATGCAGATATATCAACAGGGGAATTTCTCACATCTCAGGGTAGTGATTTAGAACACCTAACCCAAGAGTTAATGCGACTGCAACCTTCCGAAGTCCTGTTTCCCACAAACGCCCCCGATTTAGGTAGTTTACTGCGTCCAGGGGAAACCTCTCCATCACTTCCCCAATGTTTACCACCATCATTTTGTTATAGTTTGCGATCGCAAGTCCCCTTTTCCCAAGCAGAAGCTAGAAGTAAATTATTGCAGAAATTCAAAGTGCGATCGCTCGAAGGTTTAGGTTGCGAACATCTTCCCCTCGCAGTTCGCGCTGCTGGTGGTCTTTTAGAATATATTGAAGACACACAAAAAGCCAATCCCGTCTCCCTGCAATTATTACGCACCTATACCCTCACTGATTATTTAATAGTAGATCATCAAACTCGCCGTAACCTAGAAATTACCCAAACTGTCCGCGATGGTACGTTTCACGGCTCTCTACTATGGGCTTTAGACAGAACTAGCACCGCTATGGGTAGCAGAGCTTTAAGAAGATGGTTGTTACAACCATTAATAGAGATTAAAGGCATTAAATCCCGCCAAGATACCATCCAAGAATTAGTAGAAAACACGCCTCTCCGTCAAGATTTGCGGCAGTTATTAAAGCAAATTTACGATTTAGAACGGTTAACAGTCAGAGCCGCTTCTGGTAGAGCAAATGCACGGGATTTAGTGGCTTTAGCTGATTCTTTCTCCCGATTACCTCAAATTTCTCGCTTAGTTGAAGATGCGCGTTCCCCCTTCTTGAAAGCCTTGCAAAAAGTCCCCCCCATCTTAGAAGAATTAGCAGAAAAGTTACACGCTCATATCGTAGAATCACCACCTATTTATTTAAAAGAAGGGGGTTTAATTCGGGCAGGAATAAATTCGCTTTTGGATGAGAGAAAGGCTACTGTAGAAAGTGATCAACAATGGATTGCAAACTTAGAAGTTGACGAAAGAGCGCGAACAGGAATCCCCACTTTGAAGGTAGGATTTAATAAAACTTTTGGTTATTATATCAGTATTTCCCGCAGTAAATCTGACCAAGTTCCCGATAATTACATTCGCAAACAAACTTTGACGAATGAGGAACGTTACATTACTCCAGATTTGAAAGAACGAGAAGCCCGCATTCTCACAGCGCGGGATGATTTAAATGAGTTGGAATATGAGATTTTTGACGCATTACGGGATGAGGTGGGTTCTCATGCTGAAATCATCCGTAATATCTCCCGTGCGGTAGCTGCTGCGGATGTATTATGTGGTTTGGGGGAATTGGCTGTACATCAAGGTTATTGTCGCCCGGAAATGCTGACAGGAAGGGAGATTGACGTTGTTGATGGTCGTCACCCAGTGGTTGAGCAGTCTTTACCTGCTGGGTTTTTTGTGCCTAATTCTACTAAACTTGGTCAGTTGTCAGTTGTCAGTTGTCAGTCGTCAGTGGAAACAATAATAGATAACAACCCTGATTTGGTGATTTTGACGGGTCCTAATGCCAGTGGGAAGAGTTGTTATTTGCGACAGGTGGGTTTAATTCAGTTGATGGCACAAGTTGGGAGTTTTGTCCCTGCTAGGTCTGCTAGGTTAGCTGTGTGCGATCGCATTTTTACTCGTGTTGGCGCTGTGGATGATTTAGCAACTGGTCAATCTACTTTTATGGTGGAGATGAATGAAACTGCAAATATTCTTAATCATGCAACTTTGAAGTCTTTGGTTTTGTTGGATGAAATTGGTCGTGGAACTGCAACTTTTGACGGTTTATCAATTGCTTGGGCTGTGGCTGAATATTTAGCTGTTGATATTAAATCTCGGACTATTTTTGCTACTCATTATCATGAGTTAAATGAATTGGCGACTATTGTTCCTAATGTGGCTAATTATCAAGTTACAGTTAAAGAGTTACCTGATCAAATTATCTTTTTACATCAAGTTCAACCTGGTGGTGCTGATAAATCCTATGGTATAGAAGCCGGAAGATTAGCGGGTTTACCCCCCGTAGTAATTCAACGGGCAAAACAGGTGATGGGACAAATTGAAAAACACAGTAAAATAGCAATGGGGTTGAGAGAAGGATTTCAATAATAGGCATCAAACAAAATCAATTAAGGAATATGAACCCCACCCCCAACCCCCTCCCCGCAAGCGAGGAGGGGGCTATGATGTACCTCATAACAGCGGGAAGTGCTGTAAATACCGACTCCTTTGTTTATACACAAAAATGGTGTTTTGTCAATAAAATTTAGATGCGTTTCCCCTGTTATCCTTCCCAATCTTGAAGAGTATCACATAAAAAATTATCAGAAATTATATCATCAAATAAATAAGGACAATTTTCAGGAAAAGTTCTTAATGGTAAATTAGTTTCTCGTAAAGCTAAATCAATTCCTATTTCAAAAGCATCTAACATAGCTTCTGTTATTCGAGATTTTAAACTAGGGTTTTGTCTGAGATGTCTCACAATAGCACGACGTTGTTCTCTAATTGTTAAAAACCAACTGCGAGAACGTTGTTCAGGTTGATATTCCCACTTTAATAAATGACCAATTAACACACCCAAACGACTGATTAATTCTCGATATTCATGTCTCCCCAAAGATTGAACTTCTTCTTGCAAATGTTGCCAGTCTAATTCTAAAACTAGCTTTTGTTCTAAAGCTTTTGCTTGTTTTTGTGTCCAAGCATAGAAATCTTGATTATACAAAGAAAAGTTATCCATATTCAGCGAATTTCATCTTCAAAACTCTAAGCATCCTCTGGTTCAAATTGTGCCACTGTTACAGCATTAAACGCAAAAGACAAAACTAAGGGCATGGGACATTTAAACCAAAAGGTGTAAATCAGTGCTAAAATGGTGGTGGATATAGCCGCATAAGCCCAATACATTTCTTGATTAGTTAAACCATTTTCTGCTTTAATTACTCTTGTGTCCTTGTAAGTGAGTATTCTGAAGCGATCGCTTGTCGGATTGATGCCCAAGTGAGAATAATTGGGATTTTGTCTTTTTATTAATTGAATAATTGCAAGATAGTTCTTCCTTATCAACTTCACGATAACATTTTTAAAATTCTTTGTCAATACCTAAAATCTCTTTTTTTCGGTTGGCGTTTTTGCGTTTTTATGCGAAACATCATGGAGTGATGATGTAAATCAGGAAGACAGAGAATTGATTCCCTGTCTTCTAGCTAAATTCAGTTTTAGGGAACACCAAAAAATAAATTACCCAATTTTGTGGGATGGGCATCTTGCCCGTCCCTGTATTATTAGGGGACCAGATACTTGATGATTAGGGGACCAGATACTTGATGATTAGGGGACCAGATGCTTGATGATTAGGAGACCAGATGCTTGATGATTAGCGGGCAAGATGCTTGATGATTAGCGGACCAGATACTTGATGATTAGGGGACCAGATGCTTGATGATTAGCGGGCAAGATGCCCGCACTACAAGAAATTTTTGGGTATTTTTTTAATTAGACATCTGATAGAAATTAAATATGCGTAGCCTGAAACCCTTGTAGGGACAATTCATGAATTGTCCCTACATTCTTTTTCACCAGATGTCTATTGAAAGTCCCTTAATTGAACAAGAAATTACCGCTAAATAGGTTTAAATTCGCATTGGCGCTGGTAAATCCTGATGTACCTGATAAGGTAACTAATAACTGACCATTACCAAAACCAGTATTACCACCAATACCATCACCAATTCGTATTTCCGTATTTGCACCCAATGTCTTAACATCAAAATTGGCAATACCTGTAAAGTTCAGTTGATCACCACCGACACCGCGCACAAATTGATAAACTATATCTGTACCATCACCAAGAACGTAATTAACGTTATCTACAGCATTATCGTTTAAACCTAAATACAAATTATCGTTACCTGTTCCACCAACCAATGTATCTGTACCAGCATTACCTGTGAGAATATCGTTACCCGCACCACCTGTAAGAAGGTTATTTGCTGCGTTACCTGTAATGCTGTTATTCAGTTCATTACCTGTACCGTTAATAGCAGATGTTCCTTGTAAAGTCAGGTTTTCTAGGTTATTTCCTAATGTGTAATTAATGGTGCTGAAAACGTTATCTGTTCCCTGGTCCACTAATTCTGTAATGCTATCTGCTGCATTGTCCACATAATAGGAATCGTTACCAGTTCCACCAATGAAGGTATCATTACCAGCACCACCATTGAGAATATCGTTACCCGCTCCACCTGTGAGAAGGTTATTTGCTGCGTTACCTGTAATGCTATTATTTAGTTCATTACCTGTACCGTTAATAGCAGATGTTCCTTGTAAAGTCAGGTTTTCTAGGTTATTTCCTAATGTGTAATTAATGGTGCTGAAAACGTTATCTGTTCCCTGGTCTACTAATTCTGTAATGCTATCTGCTGCATTGTCCACATAATAGGAATCGTTACCAGTTCCACCAATGAGGGTATCATTACCAGTCCCACCATTAAGAACGTTATTCCCAACATTACCAATGATGATATTATTGAGTTTATTTCCTGTACCGTTAAAGTTTCCATTGCCGGTGAGGGTTAAATTTTCTAAGTTGGCTTTTAATGTCCAAGTTATGGAAGATTCAACGGTATCTATTCCTTGATTGAGAAATTCGACAACAGTATCTCCAGAACTATCAATTACATAAGTATCATTGCCTAATCCACCTATTAAGACATCTGCACCAGTACCACCACTCAGGTAATCATTACCATTCCCTCCACCTAAGTTATCACTTCCTGAACCTCCTTTAACCCAATCATCACCAGCAGTACCTATAAAGTTGATTTCAGCAGCAAAGCCACTTAAATCAAAGCGTTCAAATCCCAATACTGTTGTACTGGCAATGTCTAGTTGATTTGTGGTGTCATTGGCATCTATGGAAATACTATCATCAACTGTTCCCCCAGTAATGATCAAGGTATCTGTGCCTGTAATACCACCGTTGATGATGTCGTTTTGTTGTAAATTCGCAAAGGTGCTGGTAATTGTGTCATTTCCACCTTGCGCGTCAATAATATCTTGTTGTGGTGTGGTGGTTAAATTGTCGTTAATGTCTTCTACATCAGTTACACCAATGGTTAATTGTTTCTCAAAGAATAACCCACCTTGGTCCGTTGTGCGGACTCGAACGCTGTAACTGGTTTTGGTTTCAAAGTCGAAAACAGCTTTGGTTAAAAGTTGATTATTCGTAACTGAAAACAAACTGTTATCGCTGTCTCCTGTTCCAGAAACTAAGGTATAAACGAAAGTGTTTCCCGTATCTACGTCAGTTGTGGAAAGATTACCAACCACTGTACCAATAACTTGATTTTCCGCAACTGTGCTGGTGTTAATTAACAGGTTGGTAGGAGTTTCGTTAACGTTGCTGACTCCAATAGTTAATTGTTTCTCAAAGGATAACCCACCTTGGTCTGTTGTCCTGAGTCTAACGCCATAACTGTTTTTGGTTTCAAAGTCAAATACAGAGTTGGTTTTGAGTTGATTATTGGTAATGGTAAATAAACTATTATCAGTTGCACCTGTGCCTGATACTAAACTATAGGTAAAGGTGTTTCCTGTATCTGGGTCTGTGCTACTGAAATTACCAACAACTGTACCAATAACTTGATTTTCGGCAATGGTGCTGGTGGAGAGAGTGAGATTAGTGGGTGCTTGGTTATTAAACTCACTGATATTAATAATCGTCAAACCACTGTTATCAGCCATATAAGCGTAGTTACCGACTACTTGCACACCCAAACTATAGGAACCAGTATGAAAACCGCCTTTGAGGGTGGGGGTTGTGGGGTTGCTAATGTCTATGATTGTTAGTCCTAAACCACCATCAGCTACATAAGCGTAGTTACCGACTACTTGCACACCTCTAGCAGAATATGTATCATAATTGACCTTGAGGGTGGGGGTTGTGGGGTTGCTAATGTCTATGATTTGTAGTCCTAGTCCATTATCAGCAACATAAGCGTAGTTGCCCACCACTTGCACACCCAAAGCAGAGCCAGAAGTATCATAATTGCCCTTGAGGGTGGGGGTAGTGGGGTTGCTAATATCAATGATTTGTAGTCCTGCACTACCATCAGCGATATAAGCGTAGTTACCCACCACTTGCACACCTCTAGCATAGCCAGAAGTATCATAATTGCCCTTGAGGGTGGGGGTAGTGGGGTTGCTAATATCTATGATTTGTAGTCCTGACTCATAATCAGCAACATAAGCGTAGTTGCCCACTACTTGCACATAATGAGCATAGCCAGAAGTATCATAATTGCCCTTGAGGGTGGGAGCAGTGGGGTTGCTAATGTCTATGATTTGTAGTCCTTTGGCATTATCAGCTACGTAAGCGTAGTTACCGACTACTTGCACACCATAAGCCCAGCCAGAAGTATCATAATTGCCTTTGAAGGTGGGGGTTGTGGGGTTGCTAATATCAATGATTTGTAGTCCTGATAAACCATCAGCTAAATAAGCGTAGTTACCGACTACTTGCACAACATTAACATCATTATATGTCTTATAATTGCCCACTAATGTGGGTGCAAATACTCCCTGGTAGGTGTTGAGGGTGTCTGCAACAATATCTGACAAATGTAGAGATGTTCCATGGAATGTCTCTGTAACGGGAATATTCACCTCTAACTCCCAATTTCCCCCTAATGCTGCATTGCCGGTTTTTGTGGTGGAGGCGCTAATGGTTGCGGTTGTAATTTGATGTAATTTGTGAATAAATTCTTCCCCAGCGTCCCCGGCTGCGACGTTACAACCATAGAGTAAAATATTCTGACGTTGCCAGTTTTGTAACTGTTGGGTGTAATTGTGAATATTGGTTAAGTTTAATTGACTATTTCCTAAATACAAGCATCCCGGCGCACCGTGGGAAAGGATGTGAATGGTGGTGATGTGGGGATGTTGTTGTAAAATTTGGCTAATTTGCTCAATCCCGTCTTGATTTGGGGAAAGAATCACCGTTTCTACACCCTCTACAACTGCTGTTTGTAGGGTGTGATAGTCGGAAACAGAAGAATCAATAACAACAATGGTTGTCGCGGTTTGACTGAGGGAAGAGTTGCTAAACATATTTTTTTCCTTTGTATTTGGTAATTAAGCTTTTATACCCGCCCGGAACTGAAGTTCCGGTCTAATAGCTAAAGTGCGTTAAAACGCACTGTAATGACATCGAAATCAAAAATTATCCTATTTCTTAAACAAATACCGCCAACATAGTCGGTTTTAACCGACTTGAGCTATTAGACAGGGAATTTATTCCCTGGCTCAAGTCTCTGATGACATCGAAATCAAAAATTATCCTATTTCTCGAATAAATACCGCCAAAACAGTCGGTTTTAACCGACTTGAGCTATTAGACAGGGAATTTATTCCCTGGCTTGAAGGTACTTGACACTGTTGAGCAGTGGTAAACCTTTACAAATTCTTATCCAAACAGGTTAAATATGTATATGATACTAGAATGTGTTATTTGTAAACACAACCGTGATATTTCAGTTATAAATAATCTTTTTGTGACACATACTTAGAGTTATATCCGTGACATATATGCAATTGAAAATTTATACTCAACACGGCTTAATTATTTGATTCTCCCGGTAGGGGTTTAGCAATGCTTAATGGTGTCAACTTAACGTAAAACCCAACTGGGAATGAATTCCCAGTCTCATAGCAAAAGTCGTCTCAAGACGACTCAATAACTAGGGTTTGCTGAATAAGTACCCAAAGATTGAACTTCCTCTTGCAAATGTTGCCAATCTAATTCTAAAACTAGCTTTTGTTCTAAAGCTTTTGCTTGTTTTTGTGTCCAAGCATAGAAATCTTGATTATACAAAGAAAAGTTATCCATATTCAGCGAATTTCATTTTCAAAACTCTAAGCATCCTCTGGTTCAAATTGTGCCACTGTTACAGCATTAAACGCAAAAGACAAAACTAAGGGCATGGGACATTTAAAGCAAAAGGTGTAAATCACTGCTAAAATAGTGGTAGATATGGCCGCATAAGCCCAATACATTTCTTGATTAGTTAAACCATTTTCTTCCTTAATTACTCTCAATACATTCATTGGGATTGGTTCTGGCATAACTCCCCCCGGAGGAAACGCCCAGTAGTTACCACGTCTCTCAACAAATAAATCTGTCCAGCCATTTTCTAAGCACCATGCCTCAATCCATTGAATAGAGTAATGATTTATCATAATAAATACTAACTTTGCATTGTAAATGTGTGTAGTCTTTTAATCTCAATAGCTCAAAGATTTTTAGTCAAAAGTCAGAAATCAAAATGGTTTTCTGTATGGCTTTTGATCTAATTTTTGAATTTTACTCAATTGCATATTGCTATAACTTTGAGTTCATCGTTTTAGATGTTTGTCAAACTATTTTATACATATTAAAAATCCTGTTCCCATAGCCATCACCATGAATAACAGATTATCAGTTGTTCTGACTACTGGACTTCAAAAGATAACAAACTTTACTTGCAATTAAACTTAATGAATTATTGTAAATAGTAAAATCCTTCTAAGGTAATAATGCCATCTTTTTCCAGAATCAGCAACAGTTAAAATTTACAACAGGGACAAAGATCCCCGACTTCTTCAAGAAGTCGGGGATCTGAACTTCCCAATATTTATAAATCAAATAGGATTACTATACAAAACTGAACTAATCATCAATCACTAACTTGGACTCATCAACTATGTTTTGGCAAAAAAGCTTAGGATGGATTTTGGGAATTATGCTTTGGTGTGTTGCACAACCAGCATTAGCAGACTGGACTCATCCTTTATCATTTAGTAACGCGGAATTATCAAGACAAGACTTCTCGGGACAAAGTTTACAAGCTGCGGAATTTTCTAACACTAACCTAGAAATGGCTAACTTTGCAGGTGCAGATTTACGAGGAACAGTATTTAGTGCTTCCGTAATGACAAAAGCAAATTTACATGGAGCAGATTTAACCAATGCCATGGTAAATGAGGTAAAATTAATGGGCGCTGATTTAAGTAATGCCGTTTTAATAGAAGCTCTTTTACTCCGTACAGCTTTTACAGATGTTAATATCACAGGTGCAGATTTTACAGACGCAATTTTAGATAAAGCGCAAATTAAACAGCTATGTCAAAAAGCCAGTGGTGTAAATTCTCAAACTGGTGTAGAAACTCGTGAGTCGTTAGGATGTCAATAAAACTTGGGATAATTGGTGGTGGACAACTGGCTTGGATGATGGCAGATGCAGCGCGTAAACTGGGAGTAGAATTAATAGTCCAAACTCCTAGTCAAAATGATCCCGCTGTATCTATTGCCCAAGATAGCATTTTTGCTCCAGTTGATGATGCCGCAGCCACAGAGCTTTTAGCTACAAAGTGTGATATTATTACCTTTGAGAATGAGTTTGTTAACCTTGGTGCTTTATCATTACTAGAAAAACAGGGTGTTTGTTTTCGTCCTCAACTAGCCGCTTTAGCACCTCTGTTAGACAAATATGAGCAACGTTGCTATTTACGGGATTTAGGTTTACCCGTTCCCCAGTTTTTAGCATTATCAGCAGCAAAAAAGCTAGAATCTCAAATTGAAAATTTGGGTTTCCCGGTTGTTCTCAAAGCGCGAAGACATGGGTATGATGGTCAAGGAACTTTTATCATTCCTGATTTTGCAACTTTATCAAAAACAGTTAATCAAAATCATAGCCAGTTTTTAGTAGAAGAATTTGTGCCTTTTACCAAAGAACTAGCGATAATTGCAGCCCGTTCTGTCAATGGTGAAATTGTCATCTATCCAACGGTAGAAACTCTCCAAAAAGAACAGGTTTGTAGATGGGTAATTGCCCCAGCGATAATTACCAAAGAACAAAGTTCAGAAATTGCAGCGATCGCCCATAAACTATTAAATAGTCTTCAATATGTCGGAGTCTTTGGCATTGAACTATTTCTCACTGCTGATGGTAAAATTTTAATTAATGAAATAGCACCACGCACCCATAACTCTGGACATTTTTCCCTTGATGCTTGTGAAACTTCCCAATTTGAACAACATCTGAGAGCCGTATGTGGTTTACCATTAACCAATGCTGCTTTACATTGTAACAGTGCTGTGATGGTTAATTTGCTAGGATATGAAAGCAGCGATTGCGACTACCAAAAACAACGTCAACAACTTGCAGCTATTCCCCAGGCTACTGTTCACTGGTATGGCAAAACAGAAGCCCGTCCCGGACGTAAACTAGGACATATCACCGTTTTACTAGAGCCAGATAACCGTAAAGGAGTAAAGGATATTATACACAAAATTGAATCTATCTGGTATCCCCCCGCAAAAATTTGCCAGAATTTTCCCAAATAAACACACAAACCATTTTTCAAAGCTATAATGAGTTGGTTACACTACGACGACTGGTGACTGCCATCAAGTTTTTTGATCTATGTCTTTAACAACAAGGGAGCTAAACAATTCTCGTGGCAGTATACCGGGCTTGTACCCGGAAACTTTAAATGAGAACCCTCAGTTCCCACCTGGTTTAACCAGGTCATAAACTTAGGTAAAACGGCGTTGCGGTGAAATACAAAATTTTGGCTCCCTTGTTGATTAAACTGGGGAGCTTTAAATTTCCAGTTAAAAACAGCATAGTGCAGGAAGGCAGGGGGAAATAAATATTTCCTAATTCCCTTACTATTGACCACTGACCACTGACCACTGACCACTGACCACTGACTAATGACTCATCCTTTAATACCACAAATTATTGATTTGGCGACACCAGTAGCAGCAGAACTAGGATTGGAAGTAGTTAGTATAGTTTTTCATACCAACCAAAGTCCCCCAATCTTGCGAGTAGATATATTTAATCCTCTACAGGACATTGGACTGGATGATTGTGTAAGGATGAGCCGTGCCTTAGAAGCCTCATTAGATGCGGGAGAGATCATTCCAGATGCTTATGTATTGGAAGTATCTAGTCCTGGTATTTCCCGGCAACTGGTAACAGACAGGGAATTTATTTCCTTCAAAGGATTTCCTGTAATTATTTCCACTTCCCCACCTTACGAAGAACAACAAGAGTGGATAGGTCTATTGATTCGCCGGGATGAAACTATAGTTTACCTTAATCAAAAAGGTCGTGTAGTGGAAATTCCCCGGAATCTCATTACCAGAGTCCAAATGGATGAGATTCGCTAATCAATTTTAGACTTGGGATTAGGGACTGGTACCGCAAGGCGAAAGTCAAAAGTCAAAAGTCAAAAGTCAAAAGTAATATGGCGTAAGCTTTTTGGCGATTGAGAATGGTTGTTTTATTTACGCCCTACTGTACTAGTAGTCTGTCAAGAACTAATTGACGGGTTCATTCGTTGCCATTTTGATTCTTCCTTCTTCCTTCTTCCTTCTTCCTTCGTGTCCTTCGTGCCTATATCCCTCCGGGACGCTCCGCGAACGTGGTTCGTTTCTTATCCGTCAAAATTTATTTGACAGACTACTAGTAATTGGTAATTGGTGATAAAAAGCTATTACTCATTATCTGTTATCTCATTGTGCTGACCGCTTAGATAAAATTTTAGGAGACTGCGTATGTCAATGGTGACTTTATCTGGATTAAAAGAGCTAATCGAAAGTATTAGCCAAGACCGAAATTTACCGCGTTTAGCGGTACAAGCGGCTATTAGAGAAGCATTAATCAAGGGTTACGAACGTTATCGTCGCGCCCAAAATTTAGAACGCAGACAATTTGATGAAGAGTATTTTAATAATTTTGAAGTAGAACTGGATATAGATGGTGAAGGATTTCGGGTTCTTTCCACCAAAACCATTGTCGAAGCAGTTAGTAACACCGATCATCAAATTTCCTTAGATGAAGTCCAGCAAGTAGCCCCAGAAGCCCAACTGGGAGATTCTGTAGTATTGGATGTCACTCCAGATCAAGGAGAATTTGGGCGCATGGCAGCCATGCAAACTAAGCAAGTATTGGCACAAAAACTGCGAGATCAACAACGCCAAATGGTGCAAGAAGAGTTTCAAGACTTAGAAGGCACGGTTTTACAAGCTAGAGTTTTACGATTTGAACGCCAATCTGTAGTTTTAGCAGTTAGTAGCGGATTTGGACAATCAGAAGTAGAAGCAGAATTACCCAAGCGAGAACAGTTACCCAACGATAACTATCGAGCTAATGCAACTTTTAAGGTATATCTGAAAAAAGTTTCCCAAGGGCAGCAACGGGGACCACAATTAATGGTATCTCGGGCTGATGCAGGTTTGGTGGTTTATCTATTTGCCAACGAAGTTCCAGAAATTGAAGATGAAGTAGTCCGAATTGTGGCTGTAGCCAGAGAAGCTAATCCCCCTTCTCGTTATGTTGGACCGCGGACAAAAATTGCCGTTGATACCCTAGACCGGGATGTAGACCCTGTTGGCGCTTGTATTGGGGCGCGGGGATCACGAATCCAGGTGGTAGTCAATGAATTACGCGGTGAAAAAATTGATGTGATTCGCTGGTCTCCAGATCCAGCTACCTATATTGCTAATGCTTTGAGTCCAGCCCGGGTAGATGAAGTCAGACTCATGGACCCAGAAAGTCGGCAAACCCACGTTTTAGTTGCGGAAGATCAATTGAGTTTAGCCATTGGTAAAGAAGGGCAAAATGTGCGGTTAGCAGCCCGTCTTACCGGTTGGAAAATAGATATTAAAGATCAGGCTAAATATGACGAAGCAGCCGAAAATACTAAATTTGCAGCGGTAAGAGCGCAATATCAATCACACAACAATGAAAATGACAGGTCTAACCGAGAAGATGAAATCCAAGAACAATTAGAATTAGATGAAGACAGATTTGACAGTCGTGAGGAAGATTAATTCCCAGAGTTGTCAACACTAATCCTAGCAAAGAAGTAACAAGAGGTGCATCTTACCCAATTACCCATTACCCATTACCCATTACCCATTACCCATTACCCATTACCCATTCTCAATGTACTTAAAAATACATTGTCCAGTATCCCCAAAATATGTGGCTTAATCTGGCAAAAGACTGATGAAACCGAACTATCGGCGTTGTATTAGTTGTCGTCAAGTAAACTTGAAACAAGAGTTTTGGCGGATTGTCCGCGTCTTTCCATCTGGAAAGGTACAATTAGATCAGGGCATGGGGCGTTCTGCCTATATCTGTCCACAAGTGAGTTGCCTGCAAGCAGCTCAGAAAAAAAATAGACTAGGGAGATCCTTGCATGGGACAGTGCCAGATACAGTGTATCAAACATTGTGGCAACGTCTAAATCAGGGCGATCACCAAGATCGTATTTAATGGTAACAACTAAAATTGCGATAATCTCTCAAGATATTGTCAGTAACCCAGCCCTAAAGGGACTGAGTTTCTCGCATACCGCGAGGTCTTATGACGAAAGCCGAACTATTCGCGCTCTGATCATAACCTTTAGTATCGCTCAAGTTAGTGCCAAAATAGTAAATGGATGTAAATAGCTTTCTTGATCTTCCTTTTTTGGACAAGACGCAAGGCATTACTCCCAACAAGTTTTTTTTTGATTGTATTGTGGAAGACTCACAAATCAGCAAAACAAAAAAACCAAACATGGCAACCTGGTAGCGTCAAATCGCCGATCTGCATCAACCATCATTCCTGGTGGAGATGTCAGGATGAAACCGAAACATCTCTCTTTCCTAACTGGAGGCACCGGCAATATCACCAAGGGCAACCGAAAAAAACAGTGATTTAGGGGTGGAGATGTCACAAACCAGGCAACCATCCGTTAAAACTGTAAATTAAAGGGGAAAGAGTGGATGAACAACGGAAAAGTTAGAATCTATGACTTATCAAAGGAATTGAATTTGGACAATAAAGAGCTACTAGCAATTTGCGACCAGCTCGATATTGCGGTCAAAAGCCATAGCAGCACGATTTCCGAATCGGAAGCTGAACAAATTCGGAGCGCGGCCGAAAAAGTCATTGCCACGAATTTAGCCTTTAAAAAGGAACAAGGCGCAAACGTCCATAAACCAAATTCATCCCAAAACCGTCCAAACGCCAATCACAAACAGCAAATTCTGGAAATTCGCAAACCGAAAATATTGATAAACACTACCACCAACTCACCAGATACCTCAGTTACTACTGCTGCCACAGACACTACTGAGGCTAATCCTCCTGCACCTCCAAGGCCTTTCGCTACACCAGTCTCATCTATGAAGCCGGCGGCACCAATTAGACCAGTTATCCGGAATCAATCTGAGACTCCACTCAAACCTAATCCTACCCAACCGGAACAGGTATCTACTCCTCAACCAGTCGAGGAGAAGGTAGTAGCGGAAAAGTCAGAGAAAATATCTACTCCCAGACCAAAACCGGAGAAACCTCAAAAACCCCAATTGGTTGCTCCTCCGGCCAGAGTAGATGCCACAAAACCGCCAGAAACAGAAGCCGTAGGCACATCGGAAAAACCTCTCCTCAAGCGCGATCGCTCACAGCGAGTTGAGGAAGATCGGCAACCAGTTAGAAGTAAGGTTAGTAAACCATCTTCTGACCCAGGTTCACCATCTGCACCACCTAGGCCAAGTCGGGCTAATGCAGGAGCACCGACCAGACCAGAACAGCGTACTGGCAGACCATCAGTGGGCGGAGATATCCAACGGCCTAGACCTCCACGTCCCGGTGAACCAGCGGCCATCCCCACGGCAACTCCACCCAGACATAATGCGGGAGGAGCGAGAAAAGAAGGAGCGGATGAAATACCAGTAGTACCCGATCTCCTAGATTTAAAACGCCCTACACCCCCTCGTTTGAACAAGGGTGGGAAAAAATGGCAAGAAGAAGAAATCATTGACGAAATCAAAGAAAAGGCGAAACTTGGACCCAAGGGCAAACGGGTCAAACCCATCGTCGAAGATGATTTAGATGAAGATGATTTAGATGAAGACGGTCTAGAAGCTTCCACCGCCGTCCAGGTGAGTCTTTCTATTGCTCGTCCTCCCAAACCCAAAGGGACTCGCTCCGGTATGCCAACTGTAGCGGTTGTGGCTGCTCCTACCACCAGAGGTAAAAAATCTAGTTCTTCCCGTGATCACAATCGTCGTCAAGAAAATAATAATGTCGAGCAAAAACCAGATCGTCCAGCAACACTAGCTGTTACTGGTCCATTGACGGTGCAAGAGTTGGCTGATGCCTTAGTAATTGCCGATACAGAGATTGTCAAAATCCTGTTTATGAAAGGCATGGCCGTAAGTATCACCCAAAATCTGGACATTCCGACTATTACCCTAGTAGCCAAAGAACTAGAAGTAGCAGTCGAAATCGTGGAACGAGAGGCCGAAGCTCGGAAAGTCACAGAAATGATTGACGTGTCCGACTTGGCTCACCTCATTCGTCGTCCCCCTGTTGTCACCATCATGGGTCACGTAGACCACGGTAAAACTACTCTCCTTGACTCTATTCGCAAAACCAAGGTTGCGTCTGGTGAAGCTGGCGGTATTACCCAGCATATCGGTGCATATCATGTTGATATAGTTCATGAAGGCAAACCACAGCAGATTGTTTTCCTAGATACCCCAGGTCACGAAGCTTTCACAGCGATGCGGGCCAGAGGAGCTAGGGTGACAGATATTGCCGTTCTCGTCGTAGCGGCTGATGACGGTGTTCGTCCCCAAACTATAGAAGCTATTAGCCACGCTAAAGCTGCTAATGTTCCCATTGTCGTTGCTATCAACAAGGTTGATAAAGAAGGCGCACAGCCAGAACGGGTTAAACAGGAACTCACCAATTACGGTCTGACTGCTGAAGACTGGGGTGGTGAAACAATCATGGTTCCCGTTAGTGCCATTAAGGGCGAAAACCTCGATACCCTCCTAGAAATGATTATGTTGGTGTCGGAAGTAGCCGAACTATCTGCTAATCCAGATCGAGTTGCGAAAGGAACAGTCATTGAGGCTCATTTGGATAAAGCTAAGGGTGCAGTTGCTACCTTACTGATTCAAAACGGTACTCTCCGAGTTGGAGATATGCTAGTTGCTGGTTCAGCCTTTGGTAAAGTCCGAGCTATGGTCAATGATCGCAACAAGCGTGTAGATATGGCCGGTCCATCCTTTGCGGTTGAGGTCTTGGGTTTAAGTGATGTTCCCGCAGCCGGTGATGATTTCGAGGTCTATGCAAACGAGAAAGAAGCTCGTACCGTAGCCAGCGATCGCGCCGACAAACAACGTCAATCCCGCTTGTTACAAGGTCGTGTTACCCTCACAACCCTGTCAGCACAGGCACAAGAAGGCGAGTTGAAAGAACTCAACTTGATCCTCAAGGGCGACGTGCAAGGTTCTGTGGAAGCTATTATCGGCTCTCTGCGGCAAATTCCTCAAAACGAAGTCCAAATACGGATGCTCTTGGCTACGGCTGGAGAAATCACGGAAACAGATATAGACTTGGCTGCGGCTAGTAATGCCGTCATTATTGGTTTCAATACTACCTACGCCAGTGGTGCTAGACAAGCTGCTGATGAAGCAGGTATAGATGTCCGGGAATATAACATCATCTACAAACTCTTGGAAGATATCCAAGATGCTTTGGAAGGTTTACTCGAACCAGAGTTGGTGGAAGAACCCTTGGGACAAACAGAAGTTCGTGCTGTCTTCCCAGTTGGTCGTGGTGCAGTTGCCGGTTGTTATGTACAATCTGGTAAACTCGTCCGCAACTGTAAAGTGCGCGTGCGTCGCTATAACAAGGTAGTTTATGAAGGTGTTCTCGATTCCCTCAAACGGATGAAAGAAGATGCCCGTGAAGTCAACGCAGGTTATGAATGTGGTATCGGCATTGATAAGTTCCATGACTGGGTGGAAAATGACATCATTGAATCCTACCAATTGGTAACTAAACGTCGGACTTTGACTATGACAAAGTAGTCCGGTGAGGAGAGCGTTGAGTGCTGAGTTGATGAGTGTTGAATTGAGACTGTTTCGAGTTCAACACTCAAAAATTAAACTCAGCACTCCGTCATTTACGAGTGATAGAGTAGGAGTCACCGAGTCACCGAGTCACCGAGTCAGAAGAAATAAGAAAGAAGAAAGAAGGAGTTGCTATAAATTTAAAAAAATCTCTGTTTAATTAAGAACAAGTTATTTTGGAAATTTCTCGCTGGAAATTCCGCATTTAGTGATGAATGAGACAGAATTTTCAGGTATAAAACCATTATCTTCAGAAAAGATTAAAGAAAAATTTTCAATTTTAGGTTTGGGTGACTAGATTTACGTTTTCCCCTTGAGTGCGAAATAAATTATCAATCTGAAATCTAAAATCCTAAATTCTAAATTGTCTAATTCTGGAAGTAAAAAATAAGGAATGAGGAATTATGGCTCAATTTCCAACTTCTAGCGATTACGCACATAGTCCCGACAGCAAAGGCTATGTCAGCGGTGAGCGTAAAGATCACCAATTATCTGCTAATACTCAATTTTGGCATAACCTGAAATACGTGATTTCTGCTAGTTCCGGTTTTAAAAGATGGCAATTAGAATGTAACACTAAATTACAAAGCTTACGTCTAGATCAGCAAGTACAAATGTATTTAAGAGAAACTTTAGAAACTTTAGCCTATTAACCTTTGCAAAATACCTATCCCTTGCTTTGAGTAGGGAAGTTGAGGATGAGAAATCTTATCCTCAATTTTTATGTATATAAAAGAACAGGCAATAGGACAGAGGCAACAGGCCAGAGGAAATTAGATAATAGGCTAAAAGTCACTGAACTGTTAATTTACCTGATTTTTTTAATTAAAATTTTAGCTGCATAAGTGCAAATGATCCGTTATAGTGTGTCATGGGTTTTACAGATGAATATCTGTTACCTTATACTTTTCGGAAATTACCATCATTAAGCAAATTATTCAGTAAAAAAAATGAAAAATCAGGGTTTTCACATCTCCAGGTTATCTTTGCAAACCAGCCTGACAGCTTTATTATTAATTGCTGGTAGTTCTACCCTCATACCTAGTCAATTTAAAGCTGGTGCTGCTCCAACGTTAACAGCCCAAGCTCCAACTGGTGCCACTGTAATTTACGTTAACTCAGCGACGGGACAAGATTCTGGTAGTGGAACTACAGCAGCACCCTATAAAACAATCACCTTTGCCCTTTCTAAAGCTCAAGCAGGTACAGTAATTCAGGTTGCCCCTGGAAATTATAGTAAAGAGAGCGGTGAAAAATTCCCCCTTGTCCTCAATCCAGGAGTCACACTTCAAGGTAATGAATCCAACAAAGGTGAGGGAATCTTAATTATCGGTGGTGGTTATTACACTAGTCGCACTTTTGCTAGACAGGATATTACACTATTAGCTAACAATAACACCACCATTACGGGTTTAACTTTTACCAATCCTAATTCACGGGGAACTGGTGTATGGGTAGAATCTAGTACCCCTGTCATTAAAAATAGTACCTTTACTAACAGCGTCAGAGAAGGGATTTTTGTTACAGGTACGGGAAATCCACAAATTGAAAATAACGTCTTTTTGAAAAATAAGGGCAATGGGATTTCCGTTACTAAATCTGCCCAAGGTTCAATTCGTGGCAATTTATTTCAAGATACTGGTTTTGGTGTAGCGATTGGTGGCAGTTCCACACCTTTATTAGAAGGTAACAACATTACCCAAAATACAGATGGTCTTTTTATCTCGGAAACTGCAAAACCCGTACTCCGTAAAAATGCCATTCGCAGTAATAAACGGGATGGTGTAATTGTCACAATTAATGCAGTTCCTAACCTGGGTACGAATGAAAGTCCTGGTGGTAATCTCATCCGCGACAATGCTCGCTATGATGTAAATAATGCTACTAAGATTAACAGAATTTTAGCCGTTGGTAATGATATCAATGAAAAGCGCATTTTCGGTGCTGTTGATTTTGTTGCTGCTACCGTAACTACTCCTCCTGATAGTAATCCTGGAAATACAGCTTTTAAAGATGTGCAAACAGGTTACTGGGCAAAAGCTTACATTGAAGCTTTAGCTTCTCAAAATATTATCGCTGGTTTCCCAGATGGTAGTTTTAAACCCAATGAACCCGTAACTCGCGCTCAATTTGCAGCGATTATCAACAAGGCTTTCAAACCAACAGCAACACGAGCAGGAATTACTTTTAATGATGTAAAAAGCAATTATTGGGCTTATACTGCCATTCAAACTGCATCTAGTAGTCCGTTCTTATCTGGTTATCCTGACTTAACTTTTAAACCAGAACAACAAATTCCTAGAGTTCAAGCAATCGTTGCTTTAGCTAATGGTCTGGGTTTAACTGCAAATACCCAGACTGTGATCAATTTTTATACTGATGCTGGTCAAATTCCTAATTATGCACTAAGTCCTGTAGCGGCGGCAACTTCACGGCAATTAGTCATTAATTATCCCACTGTGAAAGAGCTTGCACCTAAGCGTCAAGCAACTAGAGCCGAAATTGCGGCATTTGTGTATCAAGCATTGGTTAATGCTGGACGTGCTCAACCAATTGCTTCTCCATATCTTGTTACTGCTAAGTAGGGAGGGGGTAAATACAAGGCGGTTAGAAACCGCACCTACACAGGCAAAACCCACCTCCGTGGGTTGAAAATAAGAGACTTCCAAATCAAAAAATATCCCAAAATTTCTTGTGGTGTGGGCATTCTTGTCTGCTAATAATATTAGGAGGGGCAGGATGCCCATCCCACAAGATTGGATAGGGTAGAACTAGCGCTGCTGCAAGCAGTTCATCTTTTTTGTGAAATTCTCTCAATAGTTTTTCTTAGTCCACGTAGGTGGACTTTGTTTGTGTAGCAGTGATTTATAATCACTTGTTATTTCTGCTTTCCCATTTCCAGAGCAACACCATTAACCCAATTACTCCTAGTTGGATTGCGAAATTAGGCAAAGCTTGTTCAATATCGCGTCTAGCTAGGAGTTGAAAGAAAAAGACAAATGCACCAATAAAGCCAGAAGCACCAACACCGATATAGATAAATTGTCTTAATCCCCGATAGGGTGCGGCTGCTTCGGCTCTGAGACGTTCATATTGTTGAGGTTTGAGATTTTTTGGAGAATTTGGTTCTATCATTAATAAATTATGCTATAATTTATAAGCTTATACGCCGATGTGGCTCAGTGGTAGAGCAACTGATTCGTAATCAGTAGGTCGTGAGTTCAAATCTCATCATCGGCTTTATATTTGAACTCTTACTCTCTAATGATTACGAATCAGTTTCTCTACCAAAAAAAACATTATCGCTCACAATTCACTCAAACCCTAATATAGCACTGGTAAACTGAGCGAACAACTAGTAAATTTTTACTATAGTAATTGTGTACTAGGTTTACTTGTGAATAGACTATTTTACCATTTATAGGCAACTAAATAATTCAACCTGTATAAGCGCACCTACCTACTTGAGGTAATTTCCGGCAACTATGGCTTTTTGATAAAAATGACTTATAGATACAACTTTCCTGTGCTTGCTTGTTTATTTTGCGTGTGTCGGTCACTAAGTCAAGGGTAAATGGTATTCGCAAGCTCACCCTTGACTAAGTTCCCTTGACACAGTTCAAATATTTTTTAGCTAGGGTAAATTGTTGTCAGGGTATGCTCTATGGTAGCTGATAGATGACTTTTAGTATTGCCTTGACTGATTTATCATCTACATCAAAGCCAAGTGATTCTAGCTGGTTTACAGCCATATCTAAACTTAATGGTTGTTTGCTATGGTTGGTCAACAAATCAACTGTTGTCTGTAGGTTAGAACGTTTTTTGTAGGTGCTTTCATTGACGGCAACCGAGTGACCTAGTGACCTAGCCCTAATTTCTTGTGGTATGCCGTATTTCTCACCTAATTGATTAGACAGGTGTCTAAATGCGTAGGCTTGCGTTACTGGACACTTCCACAGCATTAAATTTGCCCTTAATCGCGCGCTAAATCCATTGCAGACAGTTTCTGATTTAGAGTTTAAATCATGTTCATAAACGGGTAAATACGGATTTCTTACCGCTAATTGTTCTAGTAATTTAGCGTTTAAAGTCATTGGTTTACATATTCTAGAACCTGTTTTAATTGTTATACCAAAATAGGTTCTATCTCCTAGCACTAACAATAAATCATGATTGTCAGGATTATTGATAGCAGGTATAGTTACACCGTCTTTTGTGTAAAGTTTATCAAGGTTTAAAGCGGCTGCAATTTCAGTTGGTCGCAAGCCATACACAACACACATTGAAGCTACCCATAACCAAGATTTACGGTTATTTTCGTATCTAGTGTTACTATCAGATAATGCTAGTGTATGCCATTCTAGGAACTGTTCTAAACTGATAGACTGTTTCTGTTTAAACTCAGTTTGTTTGCTATCAATATCAGCTAGTAAAGCAAGCATTTTATCAGCGTTAGGACAATAACCAATTATCTTTTTGACAACACTATATGAGTTTTGAAAAGACTTAGTTCCCTGTTCCCAACTAAGTAAAACCGCTTTGATATCTTCCCAATTAGGTTGAATATCCCAATTATTAAACCGCTTGAATACATAATCATATTGCCGTTGGTATGATGCTAAATCGTTAGCGATAGCTTGAGAACGTTTACGCTTAGTATTTTTGTTTCTACTACTCCAATACTTAGTTTCTATTTGAGTAAATATCTCACGATAGGTAATACGGTCATCGGTAATCTGGTTTTTACCTAAAATAGTTTGTTCATACCATTCTTCAAACTGGGTAATACTTGTGATGGTATCCAGTGCATGACGGATTTTAATAGCCTTATCTAAGGCTTGAACAAATCCCATCTCACTAAAATCACAGCCACTTGCACGGGTAACGCGCTTGTCACCTAGCGTAAATTGGAATCTCAAGTAAGTACCAGATTTTTGATTTTCGCGCTTAAAACCTATACCAGTTGGTAAACGTTTAGATACAAGCTTAAAGGTTTTAAGCAAGTCCTCAAAATCGCTGTAATTACCATTCCCGCCGATTTCTATAATTTCACTCATTTTTCACTCATTTAATTTTCAAGGTTCTGAGTAAGTAAATAATAATAACGCTATAATCAGGGTTCTAAGCTTTGTCGTGAGTTCAACTCTCATCATCGGCTTTTGTCCGTTCGCAAATTATATGTTGTTGTAGGGTGTTTACCTTTTTGTCGCCAGGTTTCAAATTCTGGGTGTTTACCAATTTGACTCAGTAGTTCGTTAATCAGTGGCGTGTTTTTATCATTTATCCTATCTTCCGCACCCTCAACTGTCACAATCGGTTTTTACTGTTTTTTATGATGAAATGAGGATGTATTATATACCGAATCTCAATGAATTAACGGATACATGATGCCGACAAGGCATAATTTGTATCCAAAAATCAAGAGAAAATCAAGTGATAATACTATGTGACACCCCAGGGTGCGGAATGTGGGATTTATCAACAATTAGTTAACAAATTGCGTTAACCTGATAGTTTCCTGCAAAAATCAATACATTGATAGGAGACAGCATTTTGCCACGTGGAACTAGAAAAAGCACTAAAAAACAACCAGCCGAAAATAATACGCCTGGGCTGTTATCTATATTAGAAGAAATTGATAAAACTGAGGAACGTTTAGACATTCCCACAATGGAAACATGGCTGTGGGATGCAGCTTGTAAAATACGCGGTTCTACAGATGCACCAAAATATAAAGATTTCATTCTACCATTAATTTTCTATAAACGTTTATCTGATGTTTTTGATGATGAATATGAAAAATGTGCGGAAAAATTTGGTAGTGGAGATTTAGCCCGTTATTTTATTGAAGCAGATCATCAAGACGCAATTAAAAATAATCGTCAGCCCATTGTTAGATACTATATTCCTCAACAATATAATTGGGATAAAATTCGGTTTCATCCTAAAGAGGGTTTAGGGGAATTTATAACTACAGCTATGCGGAAAATAGCTGATTTTAATAAGAATTTATCGGGGATATTGACACTAAAAGACTATAACGAAAAACAACATGATCAGCGGGTTTTAGATGATGATAGATTATCAGATTTAATTGAAGTTATCAGTCGTCATCGTTTGGGGTTAAAAAATGCCAATGCTGATATTTTAGGCGAGGCTTATGAATATTTGCTGCGGAAATTTGCGGAAGGACAAGGACAAAGTGCGGGGGAATTTCTCACGCCTTCTGAGGTGGGTTGGCTAATAGCCGAAATTATTGATCCTGAACCCTATACTACAGTTTATGATCCCACCTGTGGGTCGGGAAGATTATTAATTAAACCGCGTTTAGTATTTAATCGCAACCATCCAGGACAAGAAAGTAAAGCACCCCGTTTATTTGGACAAGAGTTGAATACTACTACTTTCGCTATTGCCAAAATGAATATGTTTTTACAGGATTTTACAGATTCAATTATTGAAATTGGTGATACTTTCCGCCAACCTAAATTTACAGAAGATAATAAATTAAAACGGTTTGATTATACTGTTTCTAACCCGATGTGGAATGATGATAATTATGATGTTGATGATTATGAAGCTGATTCTTTTGAACGGTTTAAGGTAGGAATTGCTTCTAAAAAGAAGTTTATACATCGTGAAATTGGTGATATTTTAGCAGATTTAGCAGCAGCAAGACAAGCAAGAGAATGGGCTGATAAGGATTTAGATGAGGTTTTAGTTAAGTTGAATTTAGTAAGTAGGTTGGGTTGAGGAACGTTCACGAAGTGTGGCGAAGCCATAACCCAACATTTACATTATAAATAAAATAGGAGTTTTATGTCTTATAGTGATTTTACTTTGGAAACTGTCAAAAAAAATCTACATCTCAATATTTCTAGTAGAGACAATATTTTTTCTGAGGTTGCACCATTACCAGTTAGTGAATATTTACAGGAAACTTTAGCCTATAATGTACCGTTTGCTTTGGCTAGTAATACCGAAAAATCTCGTTCTGAGATGATTATTGCCCCGATTTTATTAGAACTAACTAAAAAACTTACTAATCAAATTAGTTTATTTTCTGGTGTGGAATTTAATATTGAACCTAGTCAGGGTTTAAATGGAAATTGTGATTTTTTAATTAGTCGTTCTCCTGAGTTTTTATTGATTAATGCACCTGTAATTATCATTGTGGAAGCGAAAAAGGAAAATATTAAAGGGGGTTTAGGACAATGTATAGCCGAAATGTATGCAGCTAGGTTATTTAATGAACGTGAAGGAAATGAAATTACAGAAATTTATGGGGTGGTAACTACGGGGGAAATTTGGAAGTTTTTAAAGTTATCAGGTGAACTGGTGCAGATTGATTTGGCTGAATATTTTTTAAATGATGTCAATAAAATTTTGGGAATTTTGGCTAGTGGTGTAAAATAATTTTAGGAGTTATGAGGTTTTTTAGTTATGACTCAAGCTGTAGCAAAACAAGAATCTATTTTAGATAGAGTCCAGAATTTAACACCGGAACAACAGGAGGAGGTATTAAATTTTATTGATTTTTTGCAATTTAAAGGACAAAAGCAGGATGTAGACCAAAAAAAACGCCGTAAATGGGCAGATATTCAAGGTAAAGCACCTTATCCTTTAGTTGGTGAAGATGCTCAAGTTTGGGTGTCAAGAAATAGAATAGAGGAGACAGAAAATAGAGAATTATATTTAAGAAGTAACTATGAAGATTGAAGATTATTTGATTCAGGGTAAAATTACTCCACAAGAATAATGCAAACTCTCTTCGCTGATACAACCAAAACTTAATCAAAAATCGCTAAACTCAATAGCGATTCCTATTCCCCCACTTCCCGAACAAAAGCGAATTGTGGCGATCGCAGATGAGGCGTTTGAGGGGATTGATAGAGCGATTCGTAACACGGAAAAAAACCTCTCTAATGCCCGCGAATTATTTGAAAGTTATCTAAATTCAATCTTTACCCAAAAAGGCGACGGGTGGGAAGAGAAGAAGTTAGGAGATATAGCAACTTTGAGAAATGGTCTTAACTTCACAAAAAGCAGTAAAGGAATCGCCCCATTAAAAGAACTGAAACAATCCATCCTACAAAAAGCATTTACAGGGGAATTAACAGCAGATAAAGGGGAAAAATAGGAAAGATGATAAAAATATTTTGTCTGAATCAGGATGCTCAGGATTTAAGGATGTACAGGATGTTTATTGATATAATAAAATAGTATTTATTTTTGACAAAAAAGGAGGAAATCAATCCTGAAAATCCTCAAATCCTGGAAATCCTGATTCAGACAAAAAATGTATAGGCTGTTTATTAATATAATCAAATAGTATTTATTTCTGACAGAAAACGAGGAAATCAATCCTGAAAATCCTCAAATCCTGGAAATCCTGATTCAGACAAAAAATGTATAGGCTGTTTATTGATATTATTAAATAAGATTAATTACCGACAGAAAACGAGGAAATCAATCCTGAAAATCCTCAAATCCTGGAAATCCTGATTCAGACAAAAAATGTATAGGCTGTTTATTGATATTATTAAATAAGATTAATTACCGACAGAAAACGAGGAAATCAATCCTGAAAATCCTCAAATCCTGGAAATCCTGATTCAGACAAAAAATGTATAGGCTGTTTATTGATATAATAAAATAGTATTTATTTCTGACAGAAAACGAGGAAATCAATCCTGAAAATCCTCAAATCCTGGAAATCCTGATTCAGACAAAAAATGTATAGGCTGTTTATTGATATAATAAAATAGTATTTATTTCTGACAGAAAACGAGGAAATCAATCCTGAAAATCCTCAAATCCTGGAAATCCTGATTCAGACAAAAAATAATGAACGAAGCAGAAACCCGCGCCGAATTAATTGATCCTGCCCTTACAGCCGCAGGTTGGGGAGTTAAGGAATAGGTGGACTTCGCTTGTGTAGTAGCGTACCCTTCGGGAAGCAAGCTACGCGGAGCGTGCCGGAGGCATCTTTATATTCGCCCAAAACTTGTTCATTCATCCTCTTACATAAAATTGGTATTAGATAAAGCTGTAGACTATATTTCCCACTGCCTGAAATATCAAATTATGATCTACAATTAATTGAGCCGCTATATCTGGAAATTTTTGATCAAGATAGTTTTTTAATAAGTTACTATCTCCACCAGTTATCACAATCTGACTTTCAGGAAATAATTGCCACCAAGCTGCAATAAAGTCTTTTATCCCACTTAATAAGGTGTAAATTACTCCACTTTGAATTGCATCTGATGTATTCATGACAAAACGTGGTGGTAAGGATGTTATTATACCAGTTTCTAATAATGGTAATTGTCCGGTGTTTTGCCCCAAACTGGCAAGTTGTAACCCTAAACCTGGCAATATTGCTCCACCAACTAAGGATTGATGATCATCTGCACCTGTAAATGTTAATGCTGTACCGGCATCAATTACTAATGTGGGAAATTCCCATGTTATCCCTGCACCCCAGACAGCTAAAGCCCGATCAATTCCTAGTGTGGGATACATTCCCTGTAATGGTACATCTGCTAAGGTAATCAGGCGCAAATGGGGGTAAGTTTGCCAAAGTTCAGTTTGACTGGGAACGACTGAAGCCAGAATCAGGGGAATGGGGGAATCTGGGATTATGGGAAGATTTCTGGGTAAAGAAATAGCTGTTAACCAATTATCTAAGGTTGGGTTTTCAGCTAATTGTTCGATCATAGATGCAGATAGATGGAATGTATCCCCAGTTGAGTATAGGGTTTTATCTATGAATAATGCCCAATGCAACCGAGAATTACCAATCATGAGGGCTAGGTCAAGATTTGACGGGGGATAATTGTTCATAGTTTAAATTTTCTTAACTGAGGTATATGTTTTTTAAGAAAAATTAATATTCAACCCGTGCCACAATAGGAAAAAGGCATAAATACTCAATTTATTAAAGAGGGGCGTTATGGTATTACTCACCCAGAAACTAGAAAAGCGTCTAACTATAAATACTGTAGAGATTAGTGAAGATACTACTGCAATTCGGTCTTTAGATTGGGACCGCGATCGCTTTGATATTGAGTTTGGTTTACAAAATGGGACAACATATAACTCTTTTCTGATTCGTGGTGAAAAAATCGCCCTGGTTGATACCTCCCATGAAAAATTTCGTAAACTCTATTTTGATACTCTCACGGGTTTAATTAATCCCCAAGATATTGATTATTTAATTGTTAGCCACACTGAACCAGATCACAGCGGTTTAGTAAAAGACTTACTACAACTCGCTCCTAATCTTACTGTGGTTGCGTCAAAAGTCGCAATTCAGTTTTTGGAAGATATGGTACATCAGCCATTTAACCGTAAAATTGTCAAGAATGGCGATCGCTTGGATTTAGGAAATGGCCATGAATTTGAATTTGTCATTGCTCCTAATTTACATTGGCCTGACACTATTTTCAGCTTTGACCACAAAACCCAAATTCTCTACACTTGCGATGCTTTTGGCTTACATTACTGCTCAGAAAGCACCTTTGATGATGATTTAGCAGTCATTGAACCCGATTTTCAATATTACTATGATTGTTTAATGGGGCCAAATGCCCGTTCTGTCCTCTCTGCACTCAAGCGCATGGGAGAATTAAAAACTATTCGCATGGTGGCTACTGGTCATGGTCCCTTACTTTATCATAACGTTGAGGAATTAATCGGGCGCTATCGGAGTTGGAGTCAAGGGCAAACCAAAGCGGAAACCCCAGTAGGTATATTTTATGTCTCTGAGTACGGTTTTGGCGATCGCATAGCCCAATCTATCGCTAATGGGATTACTAAAACTGGTGTGGCTGTAGAAATAGTAGATTTAGCCAGCGTTAACGAATTACAAGAACTGCGGGAATTGGTAGGACGTTGTACAGGTTTAGTTGTAGGAATGCCCCCAGCTTCAGGCAATTCTAATATTCAAGCGGCACTCAGTACCGTTTTAGGTTCTGCCAAAGAAAAACAAGCAATTGGTATTTTTGAAACCGGTGGTGGAGATGATGAACCCACTTATCCCATATTAAATAAATTCCGGGCTTTGGGCTTAAATATATGTTTTCCCGTGATTGAAATTCGGGATACCCCCACAGCTAACATCTACAAAAAGTGCGAAGAAGCCGGTACAGACTTAGGACAATGGGTGACAAGAGATAAAAGCATTAAAGCCATGAAATCCCTTGGTGCTGATTTAGATAAAGCTCTGGGAAGAATTAGTGGTGGTTTATATATCATCACCGCCAAAAAAGACGACGTATCCAGTGCCATGTTAGCTTCCTGGGTAAGTCAAGCCAGCTTCAAACCCTTGGGCTTTTCCATTGCTGTATCCAAAGATCGGGCGATAGAATCACTCATGCAAGTAGGCGATCGCTTCGTTCTCAATGTACTCGAAGAAGGCAACTATCAACCATTAATGAAACACTTCTTAAAGAGATTTGCCCCCGGTGCAGATCGTTTTGAAGGAGTCAAAACCCAAGCCGCAGCAAATGGCGCACCTATCCTCACGGATGCCCTAGCTTACATAGAATGCGAAGTCGTTAGCCGCATGGATTGTGGCGATCATTGGGCAGTATACAGTACAGCCTACGCCGGTAGAGTATCTAACCCGGATGCCATGACAGCCGTACACCACCGCAAAGTAGGAAACCACTATTAAACGCATCCCCTTAAATTAACAGTAATACCAAATGAAACAAGATCAAAATCCTAACTCTTGTCCCCCCTCCTCGCTTGCGGGGAGGGGGTTAGGGGGTGGGGTTTCTTGGCAATCTCCACCTGAAGTCTGGGAAAAACTCAAGCCTTTAGCCCGACAGATGCGGACTGAACCCACATTAGCAGAAAAGCAACTGTGGCAAAAATTAAAAAATAAGCAACTCCTGGGTTTTAAGTTTCGTCGTCAGCAGGTTATTGACAGATTTATAGTTGACTTTTATTGCCATGAAGTCAAATTAGTAATTGAAGTTGATGGAGAAATTCACAATTACACTCAAGCAGAAGATTCTATTCGACAAGAGTTTTTAGAGTCTTTGGGTTTACGGGTAGTTAGGTTTAAGAATGAGGATGTTTTGTTAAGGATAGAGGGTGTTTTAGCAGAAATTGGGCGTTGGTTGCAATAAAACCCCACCCCTAACCCCTCCCCGCAAGCGAGGAGGGGGACAAGACAGTATATACAAATAGAACAAAATTATTTTAAAGAGAGGAGATAAAATATCATGTCAGAAACCAAACCCCGTGACGTGCAAATATTGCCCATTGGTACAGATACTATTGTATTGCGATCGCGCAGTTGGGCAAGATTAAGATTTGAAATTGAATATGCTTTAGCTAAGGGAACAACGGCTAATTCTTATCTCATCCAAGGTGATAAAAATGCCCTGCTTGACCCTCCTGGCGAAACTTTTACCGAAATTTATCTCCAAGCTTTACAACAGCGGTTTGATGTTAAAAAATTAGACTATGTAATCTTAGGTCACATTAACCCCAACCGCGCCGCGACATTAAAAGCCTTACTCGCAATTGCTCCGCAAATTACCTTTGTTTGTTCTAACCCAGGAGCGATAAATTTACGGACTGCGTTGGAAAAAGACGATTTATCAATTTTGGTTATGCGGGGGGAAGATACCCTCGATTTAGGAAAGGGACATCATTTACAATTTATTCCCACACCTAACCCCCGTTACGCTGACGAACTTTGTACCTGGGACCCACAAACAGAAATTTTGTTTTCTGATAAATTATTTGGGGCGCATATTTGCTCAGATCAGGTTTTTGATGAAGGTTGGGAAGTATTTAACGAAGATAGACGCTATTATTTTGACTGTTTAATGGCACCTCACGCCAAACAAATCGAAACCGCTTTAGAGAAGTTGGCAGATTTACCTGTACGAATGTACGCTACTGGTCATGGGCCAATGGTGCGCTATGGTTTAATAGACATTACCCAAGGCTATCGGGAATGGACTAAGCAGCAAACTTCCGCTGATATGACTGTGGCTTTAATTTATGCTTCTGCCTATGGCAATACTGCAACTTTAGCACAGGCGATCGCTCGCGGTATCACTAAAGCAGGTGTCAGTGTCGAATCTATCAATTGCGAATTTACCGAACCTGAAGAAATCAAAGCCGCAATTGAAAAATCTGCCGGTTTTGTGATTGGTTCTCCCACTTTAGGAGGACACGCACCCACCCCAGTGCAAACAGCTTTAGGAATTGTCCTCTCTACCGCTACTAACAATAAATTAGCTGGTGTGTTTGGTTCTTTTGGTTGGAGTGGAGAAGCGGTTGATTTAATCGAAAGCAAACTCAAAGACGCAGGTTACAGATTTGGTTTTGACACAATTCGCGTCAAATTCAAACCCAATGAAGTCACCCTGCAAACCTGTGAAGAAGCGGGAACAGATTTTGCTCAAGCTTTGAAACGCGCTGCAAAAAAATCTGTTGTCGCTAAACAACCTGCAAGTAATGTAGAACAAGCTGTAGGGCGGATTGTTGGTTCTATATCTGTGGTTACAGCGACTCAAGGAGAAGTGAAAACGGGAATGTTAGCCTCTTGGATAACACAAGCCAGCTTTAATCCTCCTGGTTTAACCATTGCGGTAGCTAAAGACCGGGCCATGGAAAACATGACTCACACAGATAACAAATTTGTAGTTAATATCTTGGCAGAAGGTCGGGAAATACGCAAGCATTTTATGAAAGTCTACGTCCCTGGACAAGATAGATTTGCTGGTTTAGAAACTCAAGAAGCCAATAATGGCGGGATTATTCTTAGTGGTGCTTTAGCTTATCTAGAGTGTTCTGTCCAAAGTCGCATGGAAGCCGGTGATCATTGGTTGGTTTATGCCACTATTGATGATGGTAAAGTCTTAAATCAAGATGCTGTTACAGCAGTACATTATCGCAAATCCGCGAGTCATTATTAAAATAATGCGCCTGATCTCGTTCCGAGGTAAAATCTAGGAACGAGCAAATTCTCTGAATTAGGATTACAGATAAAATATGCTGCATACCTTTACATTCCCACAAGAGATGATTGACAGCATTCAGGAAAGGATAGAAATCCTGGAAAGATGCTTAAATAATGCTAATCCGCAAGATGAAGCAATTGCGGAAATGATTGAGTTGGCTAATAGCAGACAAGTATCTCTGAGTCAGCTTACGGAAGAGTTTAAACAATTCCGTGAAAAATTTCTTAGGAGTATAAAGTTGTGTGAAATTTTGATAGAAAAAGGAACACAGGGTCAAGTAGTACCTCTAGCATTCGTTAGGTACAATTTCTTCCAAAAAGAAATTATTGAGAAATACTGGGATTTTTTCATCCGAGTATTCAAGATAGAAAGTATAAAAAAACAGACTATACAAGAGATTGAACTATATCAATTAACCAGAAATGAGGCTGAATTTGGAAGCGATAAAAACGTTGAAAAATACGTTTTATACATTTTATTGGAAACTCAAAAACACCTATTACAAACCTTAATCAAAGCAAGCTTACGAGTTAACGCATTAACGGAAGAAGAAATTAATACTTTTAACTTAGGAGATATCACACCCCAAGAATCAGAAGCCATGTTGACTTCTTTAGCATCTACAAAAAAATGGGATTATGTGTATAGAAAACTTGCATAATCCTAAATTTATTGAAAAAGTAGATGTGTTAAATATACATCATAAACAGATTAACCTATATGGTGGTTTATTAGGTATCCGAGATGAAGGTTTATTAGATTCTGCAATTTACCAACCTCAAGCAAGTTTTGGAGGAGAGTTTTTACATCCTACAATTAGAGGATGTTTTAAAAGTTTTCAAGGTATAAATTAACCCCTCTCCAAACCTCTCCCCGAAGCGGGGTGAGGCTTTGAAACCCCCCTTCCCTCGTAGGGAAGGGGGGTAGGGGGGTTAGGTTTTTGGAGATTATTGGTTTTATTTAATACTTTTCAAACACCCTCTTATTGAACAAGCAGCAGCATATTTATTTCATATTACTAATAATCATGCTTTTATAGATAGTAATAAAAGAACTGCTTTTGATGTCATGGTAACATTTTTGAACTTAAATGATTATGAACTGAACATGACACCAGAAGAAGCATATCAATTAACAATACAAGTGGCTGATGATAAAGTGAGTAAAGAAGAATTGATGGATATATTGAGAGATTGTATTATCGAACTATTTTAACCTTTTTTATAATGTACTTAATCAATATTACCAGCTTTAAAAATTCGTTCCGCAGTCAACTTTAATTCTGGGAAAGTTGATGATACTATCAATTCACTACCTGTAAATTGACTAACTTGGTATTCTCCATCTGTCAGTTGATGAATAGAAATAGTTGGTTGTTTAGGACTACCAATAAACCTTTTACTTCCCAGTGCTAAATAATCCACAATCCAATATTCAAGAATACCTAATCTTTCGTAATCTCCCAGCTTTTTATAATAGTCATCTTGCCAATTTGTACTCACAACTTCAATAACTAAAGGAATAGAATCAGGTTCAGAAATTACTGCTGATTTTCTCCAGTTTGGGTCAGTTGCTAGAATGTTTCTATTGATTACTAACACATCTGGTAAATAGCTGGATTCGCTTCCTGGTGTTTTAACAAAAGTGGTTTTTGGGATTCCATACGGTAAATTCAACCGTAAATACTCAGCCGTGATTCTCTCAGCTAAAAAACAAATAATATCCTCATGAAAACCTACTGGTGGATTCATTTCAACAATCACTCCATCATGTAATTCATAGCGTCCCTTATCAGGTAGCCATTCTATAAATTCTGCAAAAGTTACTATTTTTGGTAAGGCTTGAAGCATAATTTACCTACCTTTGTAAATTCAAAATCATTCAAATTGCAGCGACTCTTAGAGGGAAGGATAGTTGCAAGCGAGTAGAAACAAATTTAATCTCATTACTATTTTATGTATATACAAGCACTAGGATTTGACCAAGAGCATCCATTTTACAAATTTAACCATGTTTTATTTTAGTTATTTTACTTGTTTTAGAATGGAATTAAAACAGACATATTCCTTGTTGCCTACCAGGAGGCTCTGCCTCCAATCCCAGAATATGGCTAAATGAATGATATTGAATTAGGTTTGGGACTGTGGACAGGTGTCTATGAAGGCATTGAACGGCAGTGGTTACGCTGGTATGATGCGCCCGGTAACTGGGTTCTCACACCGGAAGAACGGGAAAGAAAACAAGGGGAGCAAGAAAGAAGACGTGCAGAAAGATTAGCAGCACAATTACGCGCTCTTGGTGTTGAACCTAATTTTGGTGATGACGAAGAAGGCTAAATGATAGATAATGGTTTGCGTTTGGGTTGGTTAATTAATCCCCAAAATCAACAAGTGGAAATCTACCGACTAGGAAAACCTGTAGAAATTGTCCAACTTCCCATATTACTTTCTGGAGAAGAAGTATTACCAGGATTTGAATTGCAATTTTAGAAAATTACGATCAAAAAAATTACCCACCCCGCGAACGGAATAGGTAATTTTTTCAGCACTTAATAGCTAAAAAACTTAGCCAAATTAAGCTTAGTAACGACCGCCACCGCCGCCGCCGCCACGGTTACCACCGCCGCCGCCACGGTTACCACCGCCGCCGCCACCGAAAGAACCTCTGTCTTCCTTAGGTTTAGCTTTATTCACTTTCAAATCACGACCCATCCATTCAGCACCATCAAGGGCTTCAATGGCTTTTTCTTCTTCAGCATCTGAACCCATTTCTACGAAACCGAAGCCGCGCAAGCGACCTGTCTCACGGTCAGTAGGAAGTTGAACGCGTTTTACAGAACCGTATTCTGCGAAAACAGCACTCAGGGCATCTTGTGTAACTTCATAAGAGAGGTTACCAACGTAAATTGACATAGAGTATTTCCAAAATCATAAGAGTGTAGAGATTTAGATTTCGGAGAAAAGTCTGTAAATACCAAAAGGGAAAGCCTGTCAATACTAACCACAAACATTACCGCCGAATTAATTCCCACTCCCTAATGATTACACAAAAAATCAAAATTGTGGCAAGAAGTTGAAAAAATGTTGTAAAAAGTCATATTTGTTGCTTATGAGCAGTTGCTTTTGCAAATTACAGCCCTTAATTAACCCTATCTCCCGACTTCAACCGCAAAATCTCAGCTTATATTCGCTTTTCCAAGTATTGGCCAATCATTAATTGTTCGCCGGCACGGGAAATAATGCTTTGTCGAGTCCGATATTTACGACCAATAAGTTTGATTTCTTCCTCAAACACCGAATTATTATATTCAGTTCGCAAACACAGAGTTTGAGGATTTGATAAATAATAATCTGCTGTAACTGGTTTAGAAGTGGCAAAACCCCGATCTCTATATAATATATTGCCTAAAGCCCCAAACAGCGTTAAACCTTGAGATTCTTGTCTAGCTTTAATTATATCAGTGCTTTGCCAAGATACTTCAGCACCACAGGTTAAACTTTGCAAATCAACTAAATCATGGATTTGGGCTAATTTTTCTAACTCTTCACACCCCTGTTCTAAAAATCGGATAGTGATAATACTTTCCATTTCCTTAGTTTCTCCCTGGGGTAGGGTGTAGTAACGCCGTTCAGAACGCCATTCACCTACGGATTCCTGAAAAAACGCGGCAATCTGCCGTTCATCAGCCGTTTGAAGCAGTTTGAGGGATGCTTTCACTGTTAATTTTCCTTACTTATCCATAAATTTTTGCTTGATTTCCTATATTTTTCTGTGTCATCTGTTACCAGGTCATGGTAACAAATCTGCCTTTACCGAATATAGGCAGAAAAGGCAATTATTATTTACTATTCTTAATATAGAGGTGAACAAAAGAAAATGCCACCTGAGAGGATGTTTGAAAAGTTTATG
Source organism: Dolichospermum sp. DET69 (assembly GCA_017355425.1). Lineage (NCBI taxonomy): Bacteria > Bacillati > Cyanobacteriota > Cyanophyceae > Nostocales > Aphanizomenonaceae > Dolichospermum > Dolichospermum sp. DET69. The sequence goes on along the minus strand of CP070233.1, from coordinate 5,558,563 downwards.
GCTAACGCCACGCTTCGCTATCGGCGAATATAATTCGCTACTACACAAACGAAGTCCACCTGCGTGGACTAACCAAAAAGTCAGCTTTTTAACCCACGTTCGCGTAGCGTTCCGAAGGAATAGGTGGGTTTTGTCTGTGTAGACGCGAATTATATTCGCCCTTTAACCCACGAAGGTGGGTTTTGTCTGTGTAGACGCGAATTATATTCGCCCTTTAACCCACGAAGGTGGGTTTTGTCTGTGTAGACGCGAATTATATTCGCCCTTTAACCCACGAAGGTGGGTTTTGTCTGTGTAGACGCGAATTATATTCGCCCTTTAACCCACGAAAGTGGGTTTTGTCTGTGTAGACGCGAATTATATTCGCCTTTTCAAACACCCTCTTCAACTTCCAAAACCCTGACTAAAAAACCCCACTTATCTGCTGCTTCTTCAATAATTTTTGCTGTTGGTTTACCTGCACCATGTCCCGCTTTTGTCTCAATTCTAATTAATACAGGTGCATTACCACTATGCGCTGCTTGTAAAGCCGCAGCAAATTTAAAACTGTGTGCAGGGACTACTCGATCATCATGATCTGCGGTAGTAATTAACGTAGCCGGATAAGCTGTTCCCGGTTTTAAATTATGCAAAGGTGAATAAGCATATAAAGTTGCAAATTCTGCCGCATTTTCGGAAGAACCATATTCAGCCACCCAAGCCCAGCCAATGGTAAATTTATGGAAACGCAACATATCCATAACACCGACTGCTGGTAAGGCTGCACCAAACAAATCAGTCCGTTGTATCATACAAGCACCCACTAGCAAACCACCATTACTACCCCCACCAATAGCTAGTTTTGCTGGTTTAGTGTAATTATTAGTAATTAACCATTCAGCCGCACTAATAAAATCGTCAAAAACGTTTTGTTTTTGCAGTTTCATTCCTACTTGATGCCATTCTTCTCCATATTCACCCCCACCACGCAAATTAGGAACAGCATATACTCCCCCCATTTCTAGCCATATTAAAAGACTAACCGAAAAACTTGGTGTTAATGAGATATTAAAACCACCATATCCATAGAGATAAGTGGGATTATTCCCATCTAGTTTAATGCCTTTTTTGTGAGTAATAAACATTGGCACTTTCGTACCATCTTTACTTTCATAAAAAACTTGTTTTGTCTCATATTCATCAGCATTAAAATCTACTTTTGGCTGCCGGAAAATTTCACTTTCACCCGTTTTCATGTTGTAGCGATAAATACTTACGGGTGTAGTAAAGCTAGTAAAATTATAAAATGTTTCTGTATCATGCCGTTTACCAGCAAATCCACCTGCTGAACCAATGCCGGGTAATTCTACTTCTCTAATAAAATTACCTTTGAGATCAAATATCTTAATTTGGCTATGGGCATCTTGTAAATAATCAGCTACAAATTGATTATTCAGAATACTAACACTTTCTAATTTTTCTAAAGTTTGGGGAATAATTTCTTGCCAATTTTCTGAAGTTGGATTTTTAGTATCAATGGCAATAACTCTGCCTTTTGGAGAATTTAAATCTGTCCGAAAATAGAAAAGATGATCATCATTATCAATAAAGCTATAATCTGCTTCAAATTGGTTAATTAGTTCAATTACTTGAGAATTTGGATTTGTTATATCTTTGTAAAAAACTAAGTTTTTGGAGTCAGTCCCTAGCCAGATGGAAATTATTAAATATCTACCATCTTCGGTGACACTTCCACCAAAACCCCATTCTTTTTCATCAGGACGATGATAGATTAAGATGTCTGCTGATTGGGGTGTACCAAGTTGATGATAATAGAGCTTTTGGTAATAATTAACATCTTCTAATTTGGTTTTTTCGTTGGGTTCATCATAACGACTGTAGAAAAAACCTTGATGATCATGAGTCCAAGAAGCACTGGAAAATTTAATCCATTGTAGATGATCTTGTCTATCTTCACCTGTGGCAATATCTCTAACTTTCCATTCTTGCCAATCTGAACCAGAGCTAGATAAACCATAAGCTAAAAGTTGACCATTTTCACTGATGGAAATTCCTGACAGGGCAATTGTGCCATCTGCTGAAAGTTGATTAGGATCAAGTAAAACTCTTGGTTCGGCTTCCAAGCTTGGGAGAGTGTAGAGAACACTTTGATTTTGCAGTCCATCGTTTTTGAAATAAAAGTAACTTTCCCCTTCTTTAAAGGGAGTTCCATATTTTTCATAATCCCAAAGCTTTGTGAGACGCTGTTTAATTTTTTCTCTAATAGGAATTTCGTTTAAGTAGCTGAAAGTAACTTGATTTTGGGCTTTTATCCAAGCTTTTGTTTCTTCCGTATCCGGATCTTCTAAGGCGCGGTAAGGGTCTGCAACCGCAGTTCCGTGATAATTATCTACTTGATCGCTTTTGCTAACGGTGGGATAGGTCAGAGCTTTTTTAGAGTTAGACATAAATTTAGGATAGATGAGAGTGTTATATCTATCCTATGATCTGATTGCAGTTTGTTGAGTTATAAATAATTAAACGCAGATAAACGCGAATAAACTTGTGGTACTCATTGTACTCCCTTTTAAAACTATAGATTTTCTAAAAGAGTTTATTAGAGTAATAAGTTGCTTGTAACCTAATTTACTGTTAAAGTTTAACTTATTTTAAAGATAATTTTCTCCTCGAAACTACACAATCTTGTAAATAAAGATTAATTAATTCTTGATAAGATATACCTTCTTCTTTAGCCATCGTTTCAAAATATTCAATCACATCAATTCCTAAAGGAATAGTGACTTGTTCTTTTAACTGTTTAGCAAAAGGATTAGGTCTTTTTTGCATTTTTGAGAAATCATATTCTGGTTTCATTGGTTTATCTCCTATATTCTTTAGTTTCATTTTTAGTCGATCAATGTAGATTAATTGACCAGATGTATTAATTACAGCGGTTTCCGCTCTTATGAGGTACAAAGTTGAATCATGAAACTCTTGTAGTGCGGGCATCTTGCCCGCTAGATATGTACCTCATAACACTCAGTAGACGAGGAAATGTTATATAAATGCGATCGCTATTGCTATTCATAGAGATCGCTACTCCAGCGTTAGGTTGAGTTTTAGGTATCGGCTCAATCTACAGATTAATCTGTTAAACGGTATGTAAAGTTGCGATCGCCGCCTGTGTTTACTTCAGCAAAAGGCATTAAATCTTGATTAGGAGGAGAGCAGCTTGCACGGCGTTCTTTAGTTTGTGCCATTTTAAAATTTCTGCGAAACTGCACCCAATAATTGCAGAACCTTATATCGTCCCCCCATGTTTGACCATCATAGTTTTGTGCATGAACATAATAAGTTCTATTGCGTAGTTCATGGGGATATACTTCTTGACAAGTTCTCGCAGATACGACATACCATCCTTCGCTGTACCATGTTCTTCCTTCTGGATATGCAAAGGCAACATGAGCATCTTGCCCTGTATCATTACAGACTTTAAACCAAGCTTTTGCTTCTTGAGGTTTAGCTAAGAAAAATCCCACAGCTAAAAGCGGGATGCTGAATGCAGAAAGCAACTTACGCATGATGAATCCTCCATATTTAAACAAGCTCCTCCCATGTTACCATTTTCATCTTCCGCAACTATAATATATTCGGCTGACATCCATTCTGTTAATGAATAACCCATAATATTAGGTGTTAGTTTTATTTCTCTAACAAGTAACTCTGCTTCTGCTTTTGTAACTTTTCTTTTGGATATTTCAAACATAAATCAAAGGGGGTTATAGCGGTTATCGGTTGGACGCAATAAAATATAGGGCGCAGGCCCTGCGCCCCTACAGGTTTTGCGATTTAACGACTGTATCTCAGTCAAGTGCATACCGCTATAGTAAAAAATTTTCTATTGGAATCACAAAATTATATAGCAGTATGCACTTAAATAAGATACATCATAGCCCCCTCCTCGCTTGCGGGGAGGGGGTTGGGGGTGGGGTTCTTGTATTTCAATCAACCAATAACCACTATATATATCAAATAGACAATTTAAAATAAGACGTAAATATAAAATAAACAATTTTCCAAATATATATTATGCAAATTATCCAGAAGAAAAAATTTGATAGGAAAATTTTCTTTAATAAATTTAAAGGATTATACTTTCTTTCAATTTCACTGAAATCAGAGTTTAAATTAAATAAAACTTCGCTAGTTTGATCTAATATTTTATTGTATCCTAATAATCCCCATAGGATTAGTGTACTTATAGGGGGAACTAAGCTAAATGTAAAAAATAATTGTGTCCATGTATAGGCACTTTTTGAAAAATTACTTGTATTCAATGTAGAAATAGCAATTTGAATCCCTAAAAATAGGTTGAGATGCGGTTGAGTTTTTTGAATAAACTCTAAATATATTTGCTTTAATTGCTGAATAATTCTCTGATTAATCACAACAATATCCTCAGCAGTATATTTTCCTGAATCCTTACTAATTTCTCGCAGATAGGTTTTATATTCTTGCATTTTTAGACCAATCCACTTACAATCTTCTATCACAATATTTATACTCAAATTGGCTAAAACAGAACCTATACAAATAAAGTTAATTAACGAATATGGCAAATAACATATATAGGGTAGTAGATAATGATAGAGCCATGATATTTACATTATCAATGATGGGAAATAGCATTAATGGTGACGATGAGGATGATGATCCAATCATTCTACCCAGTTGATATTACATTAAAAAAAATGACAGCGATTTTCCTATTTATATCGCTGTTTCCATGATATTTCTCATAGCATCAAGTTTCCAAATTTCTAGTTCTGGTAAATGCCATTGAACACTTTTTAATTCTTGCTCTTGGGCATAAGATTCCAGGAATTTTCTCCAGGATATTATAGAATTTTCTTTATCTCCTAATGCTGCTTGGACTTGTGCTAATAAACAATAGGCTGGAGGATAATCATTTTCCAATTCTAAAGATATGAATAAATGCTGTTTTGCTAGTTCATAAAAAGTTTGCTGAAAATAAGCCCAACCAAGGTTTTTATGTAATGCAGCTTTAACTGTGTAACAGTTCAAGAGATTGTATTCCGTCAATCTTGGACTGGACAGACGTACTTAGACATGGCTATAGACTCCGATTACGATCTTGGTTACATTAAAGACGTTGGCTCAAAACTCTGGAGATCGCTCTCCCAAGCTTTAGGAGAAAAAGTCACCAAAACCAACCTGCACAAAGTCTTGAAGCGAACCGTACAGAAACAAAATATCCGCAGCAATGAATACTTTAATAAACAAATTGGCATTTTAAAAGCGATAGCTTTTAGTCCTGACGCTCAATTTCTTGCCAGTGCTAACAATGACTATATAGTTAAAGTATGGCATCTACCCACAGGAAAATGTGTGCAAACCCTAGAAGGACATAATTCCTGTGTGTGGAGTGTGGCTTTTCATCCCATGGATCAAATCTTAGCAACAGCGAGTGAAGACAACACAATCAAGTTGTGGAATCTGGAAACTGGATGCTGTGTGCAAACTCTGAAAGTTTAAAGTTTGGCAAGTTTATTCCATGTCATTAAACGTATCTTTAAGCACAGAACGCGCTGCTAAATGATTACGAGTAGAAGTGAGAATTTCCGCTTCTCGTTCTAAACGAGCAACTGTATCCTGTATTTCTAATAATGCTTGCTGTTCGGGAGCGACACCATAGAGATTACTAGCTATCCAATAAGATAGTTCTGTGGGTAAATCTGGTAAATCATTGGGTAGTTCAATCTCTTGTTCTGTTAACTTGGCTGAGAGCCGAACAACATCCCGCAATAGTTGCTCTACCTCAGCAGCTAAAGGACGTAAATCTTTAACTGGTGGTTCGTCTTCAATCCATTCTACCAAGCCGACGCGATAAGGCTTTTCGCGGACATATTCTAAAACCCGAAATCTTTGCTGTCCTAAAGCCAACAACTTAATCCTGTCATCAGGTAGCCGTTGATAATGAAGAATTTCCGCACAACAACCAACATTAGCAATTGTCCCTGTTGTGGGATCAATCATCAATACCCCAAATCGGCGATCGCTCTCCAAAATCGTGTTCATCATGATTCGGTAACGAAATTCAAAGATATGCAGGGGTAATGGTCTGCTAGGAAATAGAACCACTTCGGGTAATGGGAACAGAGGTAATTCACGCACGGCAATTTTAGAAAAAGATGTCATGGCTATTTGAGTATAAATTTTATTCTTAAAATATATTGTTCCCTATTTTTCCCATATTTTGTATTTTATCATTTGGTTTTATAGTTAATAAAAAGCCCTGAGATAAATTTTCTCAGGGCTAATTAGTTAATATTGATGCTAAATGTCGGTTTGATGCTAAATGTCGGCTTTTTGTTGCCAGTTGTTTGTCGTCAGTTATTTTTCTTTTTCCACTGACAACTGACCACTGACAAATGACAAATTTACAATTTGACTTCAATATCTACACCAGAAGGCAAATCTAACTTCATGAGTGCATCAATAGTTTTAGAAGAAGGCTGGTAAATGTCAATAATCCGGCGATGGGTGCGGGTTTCAAAGTGTTCGCGGGAATCCTTATCTACGTGAGGCGATCGCAGTACGCAATATATCTTCCGTTTTGTTGGTAAAGGAATTGGTCCGATAGCTGTAGCGTTAGTACGGTTAGCGGTTTCTACAATCTTCTCGCAAGATGTATCTAACAAACGTCTATCAAATGCTTTTAAACGAATTCTAATCTTCTGCTGCTGTAGAGTTGCCATTTTTAGTTTTCCAGGTTCGGTAAATTTCAGACTTTAGATTTTAGATTTGAGATGTTAAGTTTTATCCCCAATCCAAAATTTAAAATTATTTATGGGAATAGAAAGGAGCAGAGATTTTATAATTCATCTCCGCTCCTTGATCATGAGAGCCAAAAGGTGAGTTTTATTTCAAGATTTTAGCGACAACGCCAGCACCAATAGTGCGTCCACCTTCACGAATAGCGAAGCGCATACCTTGTTCAATCGCAATTGCGTTGATCAATTCTACTGTAACTTTGATATTATCGCCAGGCATAACCATTTCCACCTCGTTATCTTCCCTATCGGTAAAGGTTTTGATTGTACCAGTTACATCAGTTGTCCGCACATAGAACTGAGGACGATAACCGGAGAAAAATGGTGTTTTCCGTCCACCTTCTTTCTCAGTTAAAACGTAAACTTCGCCTTCAAACTCAGTGTGAGGTTTAATTGTCCCAGGTTTGGCAATTACCATACCGCGCTCAATATCTTCTTTTTTGAGACCACGTAGTAGTACGCCTGCATTATCCCCAGCCATACCTTGCTCAAGGCTCTTTTTGAACATTTCAATCCCAGTGACTGCGGTAGTCTTGGTATCTCTAATCCCAACTAGCTCAACAGCATCACCAACCTTAACAATACCGCGTTCGATCCGTCCAGTAGCCACAGTCCCACGACCTGTGATGGTGAACACATCTTCCACAGCCATCAAGAATGGTTTATCCACATCCCGTTCAGGAGTAGGAATAGAAGCATCTACAGCATCCATCAACTCATAGATTTTGTCTACCCACTCATTTTCGCCGCGCTGAGTTTTGGGATTAGCGGTCATGGCTTCGAGAGCTTTCAGACCGGAACCTTTGATAATGGGAATATCATCACCGGGGAAATCATAAGCGGTCAGTAGTTCGCGTAGTTCTAGTTCTACCAATTCCATCAACTCTTCATCGTCCATCATATCTTGTTTGTTCAAGAAGACGACAAGACTAGGAACACCCACTTGTTTTGCCAAGAGGATGTGTTCACGAGTTTGGGGCATAGGACCATCCGTAGCCGCAACTACCAGGATACCTCCATCCATTTGTGCTGCACCTGTGATCATGTTTTTCACATAGTCAGCGTGTCCAGGACAATCTACGTGAGCATAGTGACGGCTGCCTGTCTCATACTCAACGTGAGCGGTATTGATTGTAATACCCCGAGCTTTTTCTTCAGGAGCATTATCAATTTGGTCGTAACCCTTACCTATTGCTTGACCATTAGCGGCCAAGGTCATGGTAATAGCTGCTGTTAAAGTAGTTTTGCCGTGGTCAACGTGACCAACAGTACCGATATTAACGTGAGGTTTAGTTCTTTCAAACTTTGCGCGTGCCATGAATAATTGTTTCCTTTTTTAATTAAGTGTTCCCTTTACTTTTGGCAATGATAGTTTCAGCCACGCTACGAGGTACTTCTTCGTAGTGACTAAACTCCATTGTAAAGATACCTCGACCTTGGGTTTTCGACCGGATATCAGTGGCATAACCAAACATGGTTGCCAGTGGAACTTTCGATACCACTTTCGCAAGCCCATTTTCAGTGTTTTGGCTTTCAATCTGTCCTCTGCGGGAGATCAAGTCGCCTATGACGGTTCCCATATAGTCGTCAGGTACTTCAACTTCAACTTTCATCATTGGCTCTAAGATGACAGGGGAGGCTTTTGATGCCGCCTCTTTCATTGCCATAGAACCGGCAATTTTGAAAGCCATTTCTGAAGAGTCTACATCGTGGTAAGAACCATGTATCAAGGTGGCTTTGACATCAATGAGTGGATAGCCAGCTAAAATACCGGATTCACAACATTCTTTCATTCCCTGTTCTGCAGGTCCGACGTACTCTTTCGGTACAATCCCCCCGACAATTTTAGAAACAAATACAAAACCTGTGCCTGGTTCACCTGGTTCTAAGTTGATCACTACGTGACCATACTGACCCTTACCACCACTCTGGCGAATAAATTTACCATCAATTTTTTCGACGGATTTGCGAATTGTTTCTCGATAAGCTACCTGTGGCTGACCCACATTGGCTTCTACCTTGAATTCGCGTAACATCCGGTCTACGAGAATTTCTAGGTGCAATTCTCCCATTCCCGCAATTACGGTTTGGTTGGTTTCGGGATCAACACGCACACGGAAGGTGGGGTCTTCTTCACTCAAAGATTGGAGGGCTTTGGAAAGCTTGTCCATGTCGTTCTTGGTTTTGGGTTCAACCGCTACCGAGATCACAGGCTCAGGAATAAATAGGGATTCTAGAATTACTGGTGAATTTTCATCACAAAGTGTATCACCTGTTAAGGTGTCTTTCAATCCCAAAGCAGCACCCAAATCACCAGCCCGTAGTTCATCTACGTCTTGGCGGTCATCTGCTTTCATCAGCACTAACCGAGAAATCCGTTCTTTTTTATTCTTGCTGACGTTAAGAACGTAACTACCTTTCTTCAGCACACCAGAATAAACACGAACGAAGGTGAGGCGACCGTAAGGATCAGCCATAATCTTAAATGCCAAAGCTGATAATGGTTCGTTATCATCAGCATGACGTTCTACGGGATCACCGTTCAGCAATGTACCTTGAATTGGTGGCACTTCCAGTGGTGATGGTAGGTAATCGATCACCGCATCCAACATCAACTGCACGCCTTTGTTCTTAAAGGCTGAACCGCAAAGCACTGGTACGATTTTCCCAGCAATTGTGCCTTTGCGGAGGGCAGTACAGATTTCTGCTTCTGTAAGTTCTTCGCCCTCGAAGTACTTATTCATCAGCCTGTCATCAGTTTCTGATACTGCTTCTACCAATTTGGTGCGGTATTGAGCTGCTTTTTCGGCTAGTTCTGCGGGAATTTCTGTTGTTTCGATATCAGTTCCTTGGTCGTTTGTGTACATATATGCACACATTTTCACCAAGTCAATGATACCTTTAAATTCAGTTTCACTACCGATAGGCAATTGAATAGCAATGGCATTAGCCCGCAAGCGATCAACCATCTGGTCATGCACTCTATAGAAGTTCGCACCAGTGCGATCCATCTTGTTAATAAAGGCAATACGAGGGACTTTATAGCGGTCTGCTTGTCGCCATACTGTTTCTGATTGGGGTTGTACACCACCTACGGAACAAAATACAGCGATTACACCATCTAATACTCGCATGGAACGTTCAACTTCAATGGTGAAGTCCACGTGACCGGGAGTATCAATAATGTTAATTTGATGATCATTCCAACTGGTACTAATCGCAGCAGCAGTGATGGTAATTCCCCGCTCCCGTTCTTGTTCCATCCAGTCTGTAACGGCAGTTCCTTCGTGAACTTCGCCAATTTTATGAATGATCCCAGAGTAAAATAATATTCTCTCTGTTGTTGTAGTTTTGCCCGCATCTATATGCGCCGCAATACCGATATTGCGTACTTTCTCTAGCGGGTTCGTGCGTGCCACAGTTACCTCCTATCGTTGTCGTCTCATGATATCTTGTATATTACTCTTTGTTAAGATTCTATACTTATTACGGAAAACCGTCTTTTTTTATGAGCCTAGCTAGGCAGTTGCCTTTGTTTGAGCATTAGCTATAAATTCTCCGATATACCGCATAAGAGAAGACGATATATCGTTTTTCTATTTAGTAACGATAATGTGCAAATGCTTTGTTTGCTTCAGCCATGCGGTGCGTTTCTTCACGCTTGCGAATAGCACTGCCCGTTTCATTTGCAGCGTCCATTAACTCATTAGCTAGTCTTCCGGCCATGGTTTTACCTGGACGTTGACGAGAATACTGGACTAACCACCGCAATGCTAAGGTAGTACCACGATCTGTACGTACTTCCATTGGTACTTGGTAAGTCGCTCCACCAACTCGGCGAGCTTTTACTTCTACTAATGGTGTGGCATTACGAACTGCTTTTTCAAAAGTTTCTAATGGACTTCCACCAGTGCGCTCTTCAATAGTTTTCAAAGCGTCATAAACTATTCTTGCGGCAATTGATTTCTTGCCATGACGCATTATCCGTCGCATTATCATACTGATCAGGCGACTATTATATACTGAGTCAGGCGGAACTGCGCGCCTTTGACTAACACCACGACGAGACATACTTCATCCTTGAATACGGAATTTGACCACGAAATTATATGCTATCAGAACACAGGAGACTAAAAGCGGTTTAAATTAGGCGCTGATTTTTCCTGAGTTTTTATCTGTAGCTGGCGCGCTACGCGCCAGCTATCAATTGCTAGGAGGCTGAATAATTTGCTTAATCATCTGTGACTAAACACAGAAGACAATAACTTCATCAACTTTAAAATTTAGATTAAAGCGCTGTTATCGTTTACAGAATTATCCTCTCCAAACTTATGCAAGTTGTTTTTATGCCAGATACAGTTGGATTTTCTGAAAAAAGTCTTTACTGCTGGTTTTTATACAATTTTAGGTAGGACGATTAACCGTATGAGATGCGATTAACCGTCGCTTACCTATTTTTTACCTGCTTTTAGGCGTTTAGTTCCATATTTGGAACGGCTTTGTTTCCGGTCTTTAACTCCGGCTGTATCTAATGTGCCACGGATGATGTGATATCTAACTCCGGGCAAGTCTTTGACCCGACCACCACGAATCATAACTACGGAATGTTCTTGTAAGTTATGACCGATACCTGGGATGTAAGCTGTTACTTCAAATCCAGAGGTAAGTCTTACCCTGGCTACCTTGCGGAGTGCTGAGTTAGGCTTTTTAGGTGTAGTTGTGTATACTCTGGTGCAAACGCCTCGACGTTGAGGGCATTGCTTCAGAGCAGGGGACTTGGTTTTTTGACGCGCTAGTTCGCGCTCACTACGTATTAGCTGCTGTATTGTTGGCATGAGTTACAGCGCGTGAAGCTGCTTTATGATCTAAGTTTTAACAAATCCTAATTATATCTTTTTTTCTGATTTTCTGTCAATCATTATTTAAAAAACAAAAGGCAAAAGACAAAAAATAGGGAACAAAAAATAGGGAACAGGGAACAGGGAACAGGGAACAAATTTCTTGACAACTGACAACTGACAACTGACAACTGACTACTGACTAATAGAGAAAGAATTGCCACAGCTACAGGTAGATGTGGCTTGGGGGTTATGAAAGCGAAAACCCCCACCCATCAAATCTTCTGAATAATCTAGTGATAACCCAGTGATGTAATTTAGGGTTTCTGGGTCTATAACTACACGAATATCATGCAACTCCAAAACCTGATCTTTAGATTGTACTGTTGCATCAAAAGCAAGATCATAAAACAAATCGGCACAGCCCCCTGATTTCACTCGCAAGCGAAACAAGATATTTGATGGTTGTTTAGATTTTAAGCGTCCGATCTCATTAATAGCTGCTGGACTCAAATGAATCATGGAATTTTTGCAGTATTGAGAATTCCACAATTAATTTTAACCCAGGTGGTACCCTAATCCGTAGTTCTATTTTTCGGAACGAGCATAGTCATCTTGATAGCGAATAATATCATCTTCTCCGAGATATTCGCCATTTTGGACTTCAATCAAAACCAAGGGAATCACACCGGGATTTTCTAACCGATGGGTTGTACATTGAGGGACATAGGTTGATTGATTATTGCTTAATAAGATTTCGTTATCGCCACAAACTACTTTAGCTGTACCGGAAACAACAATCCAGTGTTCACTGCGATGATGGTGCATTTGTAAACTGAGGCGGTGTCCAGGCTTAACTTCAATGCGTTTAATTTTATATCCGCGCCCTTCTTCCAAGACTGTAAAAGAACCCCAAGGACGTAATTCACCAGCCGCAATACTTTTACCGTTGAGAGTTGTAGGGAGAGCAAATGTATCAATTGTGGGGGTTTCAGAAATTTTAGCCATAGTTACCTCATTTATCTAGTTATCAAGTCAAGTTTTAACAGGTTTTGATTACTGCTGCGGTTCTACCTAGATAAAGATAGCAAAAGTCAAGCTAGATGTGTAAAACAGTCTTTGAAAATTTTTTATATCTATATGAAATCTTTATGAAGGACAGTCTAGTACCGCAAGGCGGAATTTAAAATTTAGAATTAATACAGCATAAGCTTTTCACAAATGCGGAATGGTTCAATTAGAAGCTTTCTAGTTAGGTACTTCATGCCAATTTAGTACACGGGAGAATTATCTATATTTACATCAGTATACCTAAAACTTCTGACAAACTTTCTCCCCAAAATCTTAACCGATTGTCAGAGACATAGAACAAACCCTTTAGGGGCGAGGAAACCTCGCCCTCGATTGTATTTCATCCGACCAATAACCGCTATAGACTTCAAAGAAAGCTGTTCTGCATTTAAGTTGTATGACCTGTTAGGAGTCTAAATATTGTAGGGTGGGCATCCTTGCCCGCTTTGAATATTTAAATTAGGTGCATTTTAGCTAATTACTTTGCTTCCAGAAAAATCCCAATACCATTATGTACACGCGCTGCTGTATTGGGGGAACGGTCAAGCAATTGCCCACTTAAATAAAGACTAGTAGAGCTACCACCGTCTAAATTTAAAGCATTGATACAACCCATTGTTTGCATTAATTTTGCTTGTTCCGCTAAGGTTGGACCACCACCACCAGCCCGACTATGTACAGCAGCAATCATGAGACTACCTGTAGAAGTAGTACAAATACTACTACGAACCGCTTGACCTTTCATAAAAGCGGGGTTGAATTTTTCTGCTAGGCCGTCCAGGACTATTTGCCGATTTTGGACTAATAGGGGACCTGCACCAATAATGTGGGGATAGCGACTAAATTCCGGTGTAGTAGTGGTGCTGGTAAGGGAGACTTTTGTGCCAATAGGTAGCTGGGGTATTTCACTACGGAAGGTGAGGAGATAACCATTTTGGGGAATAGGAATAGCAGTGATACCACTTTTAGATCCTGCTAACTGATTAATTACTTGATTGTTTTCGACAACCACTATAGTTTCATTATCAGATAGGGGTGTATAAGTATTTCCCCAGGCAGGAGTATAACGAGCAATACCGCGTTGCACATAGCCAGTATTAAGTAAGGAAATGGGTAAACGCTGATTATTGCTGGTAATTAAGGTTTCTGTGAGTGTGAGCCGATCAAAATAAAATTGTCCGTTATTATTCCAAGCGATCGCTCCCCGGTTGAGAATTGGACCGGATAGCCATTGATTATCCCGCCGAATTGCGCCTAAAGGTAATTTATTATTGCGGTTAAAATAACCACCATTAATTGCGGCTACTGCTAAGTAATTCTGAGCAGTTTGCATGATCGGGGCAGAACCAGTGAGTGTTTGCGGATTAGTAATTATAGGTTTAATGCTTAATCCCACAGTCCGGGGGTTAATATCTAACCAAACCACAGGAAAGCGGTCTGTTCCTAAATTCACAAACTGCTGTCGCCATTGTAATCCTTGCGCCCAGGTAATACTCTTGGTGACCATTGCCTCAGGTTGAATATCAATAACTAGGCGGTTTGGTTGGGGAATAGTGCTAACTTGTACAGACTGACCAAAGGGAACACTTAAACGGACAATTGTTTGATTATTCACCACTTCCACTTTTTGAATGATTGATGCAGGAATTGGTGGTGTAGTTGGTTGAAAATTATAGCGTTGAAGTAAAGCCGGATCAGCAATACCATCGAAAGTGACTGTCCATTCTCGATTGGGTGGTGTGGTAGATTTGGGGATAATTTCATCAGGATCTACTACTTTTTTGACTGGTAACTCTTGTCTGACTTGCCAAGGAGTTGCCATATCTAAATCTAGTACAACCCGATCTCCTTTTGGTTGTTGACCCAGACGGATATTTTTGAGTTGGGAGGGGGGAGTGGAAATTACCAAGGTATTACCACTGGCTTGAATTTTCCATCCTTGTTTAAGTGCTAATTGAGTAATATCTAAATAGCGATATCCCCCACTGAGATTGGTATTGAGAACGAGAGGACTGGTTAAGCCAGAAAACCACTGTATTGGTTGTTTGCCAGGATTACTACTATTGAGTAAATCTATCCCTATTAACTGCTTAACTGCGCCATCACTGAGATAAGTTTTTCCTTTGCTGGTTGCTGTTGGCTGTAACCATGCTCCTGGTAAGGTGCGGCCATTGAGAATAATTTGATTACCAGCACTAACGGAAGTAGGAACGGGAGTTGATAAACTGGGAATATCTTGAGCTAATGCCCTATAAGTAGCGGTTAAACACAGTGCCGTTGACAATAGTGGTAACACAGAATTCAGTATTTTCAAGATCATTGATTCGGTATTTTTGAATATGCAAAACCCAGCCTAACGAAAATTTATGAGGAAATTTAAAAAATAATTACCTTTTTTAGAAATAATCGTGATATTATCTATATTGGGTTTTTGTCTCTTATTCAGAGTAAAAAGCAATGATCATGCTGGAAATACTAGCTGCAATTGTTTTAAATAATACAAACTGCTTGGAGACTGTCAGTAACCCAGCCCTAAAGGGACTGAGCTTGCAAGAGAAATCAAACAAGCTGTACTGACCAGACCACCCTGAGCGTAGTCGAAGGGTAGCCGTTATTTGAGTCACGACACCCACCGAATGCGTTCGCGCAAGCGTGCCATCAGGCATAGCTAGTTCCCTGCTCTGTCATTTGCAATTAAACAGTTTTAAGGTAACAGAAACAGTGTTGCAAGTATAACAAGCTCTTATAACGCAGTCGAAGCTAACATCACCCCAGAAATGGGAGTTGGTTTTTCAGGTTTCCAATCAAAAAACCTGACTAAAATTTAAAATTCAAAGCCTTTATTACCGCCCGTGTCGCTTCCCTCTCAGCCCTAAAGGGACTGAGTTTCCCGCATACCGCGAGGTCTTATGATAGTCTTAGCGACAATCATTAAAACAGCTTCACAATATACGGTAGAATTTTGATAGCCCAGGCACAAGCAAAAAAAACTGCAAACTTCAAAAACCGTTAGATTTACAGGTTCTTCTGGATTAAGGTAGTTTGTTTTTACAGTGCAGTAAACAAATAAAAATAGATAGGCATTGGTAGCACAGCTTTGGCTAAATGTCAAGCTAAAATTGTTATCCCTAAACTTTGATAATTATGTATTTTTATCCAGTGCCAATAACTGAGAAAATTTCCCTCTAGCAGTAATAAAAACATCTGTACCTCAACACTTCAGGAATAAAATATGAATCATCAACCATCAAATCAGGGTCAGCAAATTAAAGTGTCAGATACTAATTTTCAAGATACATATCCAGGGCAAAAGTGGTTAGTAGAAGAAAGAGATGCTTGTGGAGTGGGTTTTATCACTCATCGTCAAAATATTGCCAGTCATGAAATTTTGGATAAAGCCTTAACTGCTTTAACTTGCTTAGAACATCGAGGTGGTTGTAGTGCTGACCAAGATTCTGGTGATGGTGCGGGGATATTAACAGCGATTCCTTGGGAATTATTGGCACAAGATTATGGTAATCAGATTGATTTTTCGGCGCCCAGTCATATGGCTGTGGGGATGATATTTTTTCCCCAAGATGAAACAGCCGCTAAAGCTGCAAAAGCTGCATTTGAGCAAATAGCAGCAGAGGAAAAATTAACTATACTGGGCTGGCGAGTAGTTCCGGTACGTCCAGAAGTATTAGGGGTACAAGCTAAAGAGAATCAACCCCTAATAGAACAGGTTTTAATTTCTTGCGCCGATAAAAGCGGAGATGAACTAGAAAGAGAATTGTATATTGCTCGTCGCCGAATTATGCAAGCGGGGAGAAGAATTTCCGAAGATTTCTATGTATGTTCATTGTCTAGCCGCACAATTGTTTATAAAGGCATGGTGCGTTCGGCTGTATTAGGGGATTTTTATCAAGATTTAAAAAATCCTGCCTTTAAAGTGGCATTTGCGGTATATCATCGCCGTTTTAGTACCAACACTATGCCTAAATGGCCTTTAGCCCAACCAATGCGGCTATTAGGTCACAACGGGGAAATTAATACCCTATTGGGGAATATTAATTGGATGATGGCACGGGAAGCTACCCTGAGTCATCCAATTTGGGAAGATCGGTTTGATGAACTCAAACCAATGGTCAACATTGATAATAGTGATTCCGCAACTTTAGATAATGTCCTAGAGTTGTTAGTGCGTTCGGGACGTAGCCCTTTAGAAGGGTTGATGATGATGGTTCCCGAAGCTTACAAAAATCAACCTTCTTTGGCTGAATATCCCGAAATTGTGGATTTTTATGAATATTACAGCGGGTTGCAAGAATCATGGGATGGACCTGCGCTGTTAGTATTTAGCGATGGAAAAAAAGTTGGCGCGACACTAGACCGCAATGGTTTAAGACCTGCACGTTATGTGATTACCAAAGATGATTATATCGTTGTTGCTTCTGAAGCTGGAGTAGTAGATATCCCAGAAGAGAATATTCTCGAAAAAGGTAGACTAGGACCTGGACAAATGATTGCGGTGGATTTGAATACCCAAGAAATCCTCAAAAACTGGGAAATCAAACAACGCATTGCTAAACAACATCCCTATGGAGAATGGTTGAAACAGCATCGCCAAGAATTGAGTAAATTAGTTAAGGGCGAATCTGTCGGGAATGGTAACGGAAATGGAAATGGTAACGGGAATGGTAACGGGAATGGGAATGGGCATTTATCAACGAACAACGGACAACTGACTACTAACAAAATTGATCCCCAAGTCTTATTACAACAGCAAATAGCCTTTGGTTACACCATAGAAGATGTGGAAATGGTGATTCACCCCATGGCCAGCACTGGTGCAGAAGCGACTTTCTGTATGGGGGATGATATTCCCTTGGCTATACTGTCAGAAAAATCCCATTTGCTGTATGACTATTTTAAACAGCGATTTGCCCAAGTTACGAACCCAGCGATTGACCCTTTACGGGAAAAGTTAGTAATGTCTCTGACGGTAGAACTGGGTGAAAAGGGAAATTTATTAGAACCCAAACCAGAATACGCCCGCAGACTCAAGTTAGAGTCACCTGTACTCACTCAGACAGAGTTAGAAACTGTTAAGTTGTCAGGATTTGCGACGGCTGAGTTATCAACTTTATTCCCCATAGCCACAGGCCCAAATGGTTTAAAAACGGCTGTGGAATGTTTGCAAAAACAAGCTGCTGAATCGGTGCGGGCTGGTGCAAATATTTTAATATTAAGTGACAGAACAGGTACAGGTATTGCTGCTGAATATACCTATATTCCCCCTTTATTGGCAATTGGTGCGGTTCATCATTACTTAATCCGCGAAGGGTTACGGATGAAAACATCCCTAATTGTGGATACCGCCCAATGTTGGAGTACCCATCATTTTGCTTGTTTATTGGGTTATGGTGCGGGTGCTGTTTGTGCCTATATGGCTTTGGATACTGTCAGTGCTTGGTGGGCTGAACCCAAAACGCAGCAGTTTATGACTAGGGGCAAAATTGCCACTTTGACTTTAAACCAAGCCATAGAAAATTATCGCCAAGCTATAGAATCAGGTTTGTTGAAAATCCTCTCGAAGATGGGAATTTCTCTCCTTTCCAGTTATCAAGCCGCGCAAATATTTGAAGCGATTGGGATTGGTGGTGATTTGTTAGCTTTGGGTTTCCGGGGGACAACTTCCCGCATTGGTGGTTTAAGTGTGAATGAATTGGCGCAAGAGGTGCTGTCTTTCCACAGTAAGGCTTTCCCGGAATTGACGGCGAAGAAGTTGGAAAACTTAGGTTTTGTCCAATACCGACCCGGTGGTGAATACCACATGAACAGCCCAGAGTTGGCTAAGTCGCTACATAAGGCGGTAAATGGTAAGCAATATGACCATTATGAGGTTTACAAACAGCATCTCCACAATAGACCGGTGACGGCGTTGCGTGATTTGCTGGATTTCCAAAGCGAGCGCTCATCAATTCCTTTAGAACAGGTAGAGTCAGTTAATGATATTGTCAAACGTTTCTGTACCGGTGGGATGTCCTTAGGGGCGTTATCACGAGAAGCACATGAAACTTTAGCGATCGCCATGAATCGCATTGGTGGTAAATCTAATTCAGGTGAAGGTGGCGAAGATCCCGTTCGTTACAATGTTTTAAGGGATGTGGATGCTGCTGGTAAATCTCCCACTCTGCCCCATCTCAATGGGTTGAGAAATGGTGACACCGCTGCAAGTGCCATTAGACAAATTGCATCGGGACGGTTTGGCGTTACTCCCCAATACTTAGCCACAGCCCAACAACTGGAAATCAAAATTGCCCAAGGTGCAAAACCTGGAGAAGGTGGACAACTACCTGGACCAAAGGTAAGCCCATATATTGCCATGTTGCGCCGTTCTAAGCCTGGTGTAACTTTGATTTCACCACCACCCCACCATGATATTTATTCCATTGAAGACTTAGCACAGTTGATTTTTGACTTGCACCAAATTAACCCCACAGCCCAAGTTTCGGTGAAATTAGTCGCAGAAATAGGGATTGGCACAATTGCGGCAGGTGTAGCTAAGGCTAATGCCGATATTATCCAAATTTCGGGACATGATGGCGGTACTGGTGCATCACCGCTTTCTTCCATTAAACACGCTGGTAGTCCCTGGGAATTGGGGTTAACAGAAGTGCATCGGGTATTGATGGAAAACAGCCTGCGCGATCGCGTCATCTTGCGTGTAGATGGTGGTCTGAAAAGTGGCTGGGATGTCCTGATTGGGGCATTAATGGGGGCTGAGGAGTTCGGCTTCGGTTCTATCGCCATGATTGCTGAAGGCTGTATTATGGCGCGGATTTGCCACACTAATAACTGTCCTGTGGGGATAGCTTCTCAGAAAGAAGAAATGCGGAAGCGGTTTACCGGCATTCCCGAACACGTTGTCAATTTCTTCTACTTCATTGCGGAAGAGGTGCGGAGTCTGTTGGCTAAATTGGGATATCGTTCTTTATCAGAAGTAATTGGCCGGGCTGATTTATTAACGGTGCGTTCGGAAATCCAACTGAATAAAACCCAAGCTTTGAATTTGGATTGTTTAACTAAGCTCCCAGATACTAAAGTTAATCGCAGTTGGTTGGTGCATGAGAAAGTTCACAGCAACGGATCTGTATTGGATGATCAGTTACTGGCTGATTTAGATATTCAAGCCGCAATTGAGAATCAAACTGAAGTTAGCAAGACTCTCACCGTCGTCAATACCGATAGAACCGTCGGTGCGAGGTTAACTGGGGCGATCGCTGCTAAATACGGTGACAACGGCTTTACAGGGGCAATTAACCTCAATTTCCACGGAAGTGTGGGGCAAAGCTTCGGCGCATTTAACCTAGATGGTGTCATTCTCAACTTAGTAGGGGAAGCTAATGACTATGTAGGTAAGGGAATGAATGGTGGGGAAATTATTATTCAGCCCCCAGCAAATGCCACATACAACCCAGCCGAAAACGTGATTGTGGGTAATACCTGCCTTTATGGTGCTACCGGTGGGGCGTTATTTGCCAATGGTTTAGCCGGAGAACGGTTTGCGGTACGGAACTCTAAAGGTACAGCCGTGATTGAAGGGGCTGGTGATCACTGCTGCGAGTATATGACTGGTGGTGTGATTGTTGTCTTGGGTAAGGTGGGCCGCAACGTTGGTGCAGGAATGACCGGCGGTTTGGCTTACTTCCTGGATGAAGTTGGTAATTTCCCTGAGTTAGTTAATCACGCTATTGTTAAAGTGCAGCGAGTTGTCAGTAATGTTGGCGCACAACAATTGTATGATCTAATTAAAACTCATGGCGATCGCACTGGTTCACCAAAAGCCCAGGAAATTATCGCCAATTGGGCAGAATATTTACCCAAATTCTGGCAGTTAGTACCACCATCTGAAGCTGATAGTCCAGAAGCGAAAACAGAGGAAAAACAATTAAGTTCTGTGTAATTTGTCTGAATCAGGATTTCCAGGATTTGAGGATTTACAGGATTTAATTAAATACTTTGTCTGAATCAGGATTTCCAGGATTTGAGGATTTACAGGATTTAATTAAATACTTTGTCTGAATCAGGATTTCCAGGATTTGAGGATTTACAGGATTTAATTAAATACTTTGTCTGAATCAGGATTTCCAGGATTTGAGGATTTACAGGATTTAATTAAATACTTTGTCTGAATCAGGATTTCCAGGATTTGAGGATTTACAGGATTTAATTAAATACTTTGTCTGAATCAGGATTTCCAGGATTTGAGGATTTACAGGATTTAATTAAATACTTTGTCTGTATTAATCCTGTTCATCCTGTAATCCTGGTCATCCTGATTCAGACATTTTTCTTACCCGTATTCATCCTGTTAATCCTGTAATCCTGGTCATCCTGATATGGCTTGCGCCACGCTACGCTATCAGACATTTTTCTTACCCGTATTAATCCTGTTAATCCTGTAATCCTGGTCATCCTGATATGGCTTGCGCCACGCTACGCTATCAGACATTTTTCTTACCCGTATTCATCCTGTTAATCTTTTAATCCTGGTCATCCTGATATGGCTTGCGCCACGCTACGCTATCAGACATTTTTCTTACCCGTATTCATCCTGTTAATCTTTTAATCCTGGTCATCCTGATATGGCTTGCGCCACGCTACGCTATCAGACATTTGTATTATCCGTATTAATCCTGTTAATCCTGTAATCCTGGTCATCCTGATATGGCTTGCGCCACGCTACGCTATCAGACATTTTTCTTACCCGTATTAATCCTGTTAATCCTTAAATCCTGGTCATCCTGATTCAGACATTTTCTTTAAGGTTTCGGAGATGTCTGAGATTTAAGAGTTTTTACAGTTTTTTGAGGTTTCTGAGCAAGTAACTGTGGATATTGATCTTGCATTTCTAACAGTTCGGGAACAGTCACAAATTCATAACCCTGTTTCCGAAACTTGCTAATAATTTCTGGTAAAGCTGTGACAGTGTGAGAGCGATCACCACCACCATCGTGCATCAATACAATACCGCCTGGTTTAGCTTCTCTAAATATATTATTCATTAATCGAGGCACACCTGGACGAGAGTAGTCCATGGAGTCAGCAGACCACATGATAATGGCATATTTATTACTTTTAGCATAAGCTGCTACTCCATTGCTCATAATCCCTCCTGGTGGACGAAACAGACTAGTTTTGACACCTGTAGTTTGATAAATTATGTCTCCTGTATTAGCAACTTCGTAAGCCGCCGCTTGGGCATTCATGTGATGATACCAATGATGCCAAGTATGGTTAGCAATCACATGACCATCTGTAACGACCCGCTTTGTTAAGTCAGGATAATTTTTGACATTTTGGCCAACTACGAAAAATGTACCTTTGATATTATTTTTTTTGAGAATATCTAATACTTTTGCTGTACTACTAGGCCAAGGTCCATCATCAAACGTTAGGGCAATAACTTTTTTTTCTGGGGGAAGTTTAGCTTCGCTAATCACAATCCCTTGAAAGTTAGATGGAACATCAGTAGAAAACCCTTTGGCTTGTGCTTCTTGCTGCCAACTGGTGAGCATTTCTGTTTTAAATTCCTCTAGCCGCTGCTGAGTTTTTACATTAGCAGCAATATCTTTATTTTTAACAATGGCACTTTTGTTTTGAGCATCGGAGGTTTGAGCTTTGAACAGAATCATTAAAGCAATGCTTAAAGTGCCAGTGAGGCCAAGTATGGCAATTAATATTCCCTGAGTCCCAAAAAATGACTTATTATTTTCCACAGCGTAACTCCTTCAAGGGGTGAGCAATCAATAATGGCATTGATAGCTCTGACGGTAGGTTATAACACATTTTTTCTATAAAATTGAGATTGTTTGCCATACTGTGAGGTATGAGTTGCCTGAATATTCGTGTATATTTTACTACTTTAGTTCATGATTTTCTCTTAAAGAAAAGGTTATTTTTTCTTCAATGCCATGAAATAGTTAGATGATAATTAACTGAATATAGTTTCTCATTTGTGAATAATATTTGGGAGTTACGATAGCTACGATTTTAGCCTTAAGCGGAGATATTTTCATCACCGATTGATGACTTTTTATTCATAATAACTCAAGAGGATCTTAATTTTATTTTTTCCAAATTACTAATATAACTCCTGTAACAATGAAACCTAATCCAAAAACACGGATTAAAGAAATAGGTTCTTTTAAAACAAAGTAACCTAGTAATACGGAAAATATATAACCAACTGATACAGCAGGGGCAGCAACAGTCAAATTAACTCTGGTTAGGAGGAGAATATAGGCTACTGCACCAATACCATAACAGGTTAATCCTAATAAAAGTTCTGGTATCGTGATCATATTGAGAATATGACTAACAGCGTTACTTGGATCAACTTTCCCTAATTTAATCGCTCCCATTTTTAAGAAAAATTGTCCGGCTACACTGATGAGAACTGATATTAGTAGTAAACTGAATTCTGGTATTGACATAGATATTACCTGAGTATTTTAATTTTTTAGCTAAACAAGAAAACAAAATCTAGATCTCCGACTTCCTTAGAGGATGTTTTAAAAGTTTTCCAGGTATAAATTAACTCCTCTTGTAAACCTCTCCCCGAAGCGGGGAGAGGCTTTGAAACCCCCCTTCCCTACGAGGGAAGGGGGGCAGGGGGGTTAGGTTTTTGGAGATTATTAGTTTTATTTAATACTTTATGGCTAACGCCACGCTATGCCTTCGGCACACTTCGTGAACGCTATCAAACAACCTCTTAGATGACTCCACAAAAAAGATAATTCAATCTTGTGGGATGGGCATCCTGCCCGTCCTGATATTATTAGCAGGTAAGATGCCTGCACCACAAGAAATTTTGGGATATTTTTTTATTTGGAAGTTTCTTAAGAAGTCCAGGATCTGAAAATATCAAATTTTTGTAAAACCTCCACTTTCTCTCAGTGTATAAAGGGGACGGCCTTTGACTTCTTCGTAAATTCGACCAATATATTCACCTAAAATACCAATACAAATTAACTGAACTGAACCTAAGAAAAACATAGAAATTGTAATTAATGTATAGCCAATTAAATGAGATACTGGGGTAAATATTCGCCAATAAAGGACAAGTAAGATCATAATTAAGGCAATAGCAGCAGATAAAAGCCCTAAATAAGTTGCTAGTCTTAATGGAACTATGGAGAAGGAAATAATACCATCAATTGCTAAAGATAAAGATTTACCAAAGGTATATTTAACATCTCCAGCAAAACGAGGACTTCTTTCAAATAATACCGATGTTTGTCGGAAACCTACCCAAGCACGTAAACCCCGAATATAGCGGTTTCGCTCTGGCATAGCATTAAGAATATCTACTACCTGTCTATCCATTAAACAGAAGTCCCCTGTATCAACAGGAATATCAACTTTAGCCAAGCGTCGAAGAATGCGATAAAAAAGATACGCAGTTAAGCGTTTGAGTAAACTTTCTTGTTGCCGGGATAAACGTTGGGCATATACTACTTGGTATCCTTGATGCCATTTGTCAATCATTGATAAAATTAATTCTGGTGGATCTTGCAAGTCAGCATCCATGACAATGATACATTTGCCTTGGACAAAGTTCAAACCTGCGGTGACGGCGATTTGATGCCCAAAATTTCGGGCTAGACTGAGGTAATGAACTCGATGATCATGATGGTGTAATTCGCGCATCATGCTTAAGGAGCGATCGCGGCTACCATCATCAATTAAAATCAATTCAACATCACCGTCTAACTGTTCCATGATATGATGTAACCGACGATACATCTCTGTGATATTTTCTTCTTCGTTATAAATGGGGATAACTAGGGAGTAGATGGGCTGATTCATGGTAATTATAGATAATTAAACTCAATAAAACTTTGCATTCCTGTAAATATGAATTATTTAAATGATTCTAAATTAAGAAAAGATTATCTCATACTATTAGTAATTTGGTTAATCGGATTAGTTATAGATAGAACATGGTTTTTTTTAGATGAATCTATTCCCTCTTATGATCAAAGCGCACATTTAACAGGAGCATTACATCATTATCGAATTTTTCAAAACTTGAATATTTTATCAAGTGATTGGTGGTTATCTCTATGGCAATTAAGCCCTAGTTATCGCGCTCCTTTTGTATACATTTGTACCGTACCATTTTTGGTATTGTTTGGTAAGGGACATGATCAAGCTAGTTTAGTTAATTTATTATATACAGCCATAATTATTTTATCAGTATATCATCTAGGTAAATATTTATTTAAAAATCGAAAAATTGCTATAACTGGCAGCTTATTTTGTTTATTATTTCCTATTTTGGGAATTATCAGAACAGATTATTTATTAGATTATGGTTTAACAGCAGTTGTCATTTTCACATTTACCATTTTAACCATTTGGAAAGATAGTTATACTGGTTGGATATCATGGATACTCACTATTATCTTGGGTTTAGGAATCGGGTTGATAATGTTGTCTAAACCTACAGGCTTTATTTTCATTTTAATTCCTAGTATCTGGATATTAATCATATTTATTAGAAAACGTTATTTTATTAAATTAATTCAAACAAGTTTATCTTTAATTTTAGCTTGGTTAATTTGTGGCTCTTGGTATAGTTTGAACTGGTTAACAATTATCACGTCTGCTTTAAATGCTAACAATGTAGGAAAAGGGGAAGGTGATCCTTCTGCTACAACCATTGCTGGTTGGTTATATTATCCGCAATTTATACCAGAAAGTGTTGGTTTACTAGTATTATCTATAAGTTTAGGTATTTTATTAGTTTATCTCATTAAAAATAGATTTTCCAAAGATACAATTTCAGCTATTTTTCATAAATCTAGTTTAAATTGGTTATTTATATACATGGTGGGTAGCTATGTGATTTGTTCTCTTGGTACAAATAAAGATATTAGATTTATTCTTCCCTCTTTTCCTATAATTAGTTTAATTTTGGCTTACTTTTTTAACTTAGTTGAAAATATTTGGTTTGATAAACTAAGATTAGTAACTATTGGATTAAGTGGCATTATTTTACTAAATAATTTGTTTCCTTTACCCCTAATTCAAGCCTGGGGAGGAAAACATTTACCTAATGATGAGGGTAAAAAATATCCTCTAACACAATTAATGGAGAGAATTAGTCAAACTACACCATATTTAAGCACAACTTTAGGAGTAATTCCAGTTTCTACACCGCAAGTTAATGAGTTTACTTTAGATTATTTTGGTACATTAGCTGATTTTCGTATATATGGCAGAAAATTAACTATGAAATTATCTCAAGTAGATCAAGATTTACAATATTTATCTTGGTATGTTACTAAAGATAATGAACCAGATGAACAAGGAGAAAAGGGAGAAACTAAACGCAAGTTAAAATTTTTGGTAGAAACTTCTCCTGATTTACAATTACAAGGTAATTGGGTATTACCTCATAATGATAAATTGCGATTATATCATCGCAAAAATTCTCAGATAGTTGTTGAAAAATTAACTAGTGACAATAAGCCAGTTACTCTAGAAAAAGTAATAACTCCTAATCAATTTATAATAGGTCAAAATAACTCAGTTACTTATCAAATAACAGGTTCATGGGATGAATTACAAAATGGTTTATTACTATTAAAATGGCAGAATGGACAATCATCTTGGTATCATGATCATGGGATTGCTTTAGGGAATTTATATTGTGGTTTGAAATGTCATCCCCAAGAAAGTTTTCGAGTAGTTGAGAATCTAGCTACATTTATTCCCCAGACATTACCCACAGGAAAATATCAACTCTCAGCCCTATATTTAGATAGAAGAGATGGCAAAATTATACCATTAAACATTTCCAATATAGTTGTAAATGTAACAGATACAGGAAAACTAGAAAAAACACCACCTTTAGATTTAGTTTCCCGAATGTCACAATTAGCAATAGAGTTACAAAAAGGAAAGTTAGATAATCTATTTGTACAGATAGATAATTTCAATCAATATGATGCTACTCAAGATTATTTAAAACAAATTGAATTTGCTGCTAATTATTACTTACAAAATGAACCAAATAACTTGAATTGGCGTTATACTCTAGTTCTCTCACAACTTTTACAGCGCGAAGCCTCAGAATTAATCCAGAATTTAACAGAATTAACTAAATATGATGCTGAAAATCCTTATACTTGGGTTTATCTAGCATTTGTTTATCTCTATGACTTTCAACCCAGACAAGCTGAAAAAAACTTAGTCATAGCAGAAAAATTAAAACCAGATATACCAGAATTAAAAACTTTAAAAACTGTGACAAATATTATGAAATTTCTACCAATAATTAATTTCTAAAATATGAGAGATAAACAATGGTTATTAGGGTTGTTAATTGCATCTTTAATGTTATGGTTGATAGGCTTGGGTAATTTACCTTTACGAGATTGGGATGAAGGAACTTATGCAATAGTTGCTAGAGAAATTTACCGAACTGGTAACTGGCTTTATCCTACTATACAAGGAGATCCTTTTTTATTAAAACCTCCTTTAATGCAATGGTTAATTGCTATTTGCTATCACATAGGAGGAGTGCAAGAATTTACTACCCGATTTCCGGGAGCATTTTTAACGGCTTTAGGAGTTCCTTTACTTTACTTAATCGGGCGTTTAGTTTTTTTAGAAAATTTACCAGCTTTATTTTCAGCTTTGGTTTATTTAACATTATTGCCTGTGGTGCGTCATGGGAGACTGGCAATGTTAGATGGGATGACTATTTCTTTTTTTCTATTATTATTATTTTGTGCATTAAAATCACGTGAGTATAAAAAATATGCTCTTGGTATTGGTTTTTGTCTGGGTTTAATTACGCTAACTAAGGGAATGTTAGTGTTAGTTTTAGCAGGAATAGCAGGTTTATTTATTATTGCTAATAAACAATTAGCTATATTGAAAAATCCATTTCTATGGATAGGAATGCTTTTGGGTAATTTCCCTGCTGTTGCTTGGTATTTTGCCCAATATCAACATTATGGAGATACTTTTTTGCAAGTGCATTTTCAATCTCAAGCTTTTGATAGACTGGGAAAAGCTGTGGAAGGGAATAGTGGTCCTATTTGGT
The DNA here is from genome assembly GCA_017355425.1 of Dolichospermum sp. DET69. Classification (NCBI taxonomy): domain Bacteria; kingdom Bacillati; phylum Cyanobacteriota; class Cyanophyceae; order Nostocales; family Aphanizomenonaceae; genus Dolichospermum; species Dolichospermum sp. DET69. The sequence goes on along the minus strand of CP070233.1, from coordinate 5,530,715 downwards.
ATTATTTACTTGAGTTACTAAAATATGGCTTTCCCTGGTTGTTGTTTTTACCAGGTGGTTTATATTTATGTTGGAAAAATCGTAATACTGCTTGGGGTTGTTTAACTCTGATTGGGACAATTATTTATTTTACCATAGTTTCTTTAATGGGTACAAAATTACCCTGGTATATTATGCCAGTTTATCCATTTTTAGCTTTAGCAATTGGGGCTAATTTAAGCTATATTTGGCAAGAAAATAAGTTTAAAACCAAATTTCTGACAGGATTTTTTGGATTTTTGGTTATTGTTGGTTTAGCTGGTTGTGTTTATTTTAGTACCGTTGATAAACAGCCATTGTTAATTGTCATGAGTATTATTTTAGCAATAACTATGGGAATAACAGCATGGTTAATTCATCAGCATAACCGTAAATTTATCCCGGTTTTATTTGCGGGAATGTATATTGTTTTAGGACTATTAATGAATTCTAAATCTTGGATTTGGGAGTTAAATGAAAAATTCCCTGTTGTCCCAGTAGCAACATTAATTAAAAATAATGTTCCTGCGGGAACAAAAATTTATACTTCTTTTCCTGATAGTCGTCCTAGCTTAGATTTTTATTGTGATTGTCAGGTTATTCCTACATCTATTGCCGATTTACAAGATAGATTTTCTCATCAATCTTATTTGTTGCTGGATCATGATAGTTTGCAGAAAATGAATTTAAAAGAGAGTAAAATGATAGGAGAAGCTAAGGGTTTTAACTTGATTACCACTAATTAATTTTACCAATGTATAATGCAGAACTTCCAGATAATTTAGGTGATTTTGGGGAATTACTCCATCGAGTTTTGTCAGGAGAGGAAGTGATTCTTTCTCAAGCTGGTACTCCTGGACTGATGTGAGATTTATGTTTCATATTATTTCATTAAATTTGCAAGCATTTGAAACTGGGTTAATTTTTTCAGCATACTAATCTATAGTGTTTAATTCAAGCTACCCAAAGATCACGGGCAAAACGAATAGAAAATATCACCATTAGTATTCCCCAAAAAGACATAACTGGGTATCTTAAACGAGGATAGCGTTCAAGTAATAAACCGAAAGCAATGGATAAAGATACAATACCATAAGCGTAGCGTTCAGCCGAAGGAGTAATTCCAGTATTTAAAATTAATCCATAGGAACATAATCCATAGACAAAGGTAACAAGAGGAATTTTAGTCCGAAAAAACCATAGTAGATATATTCCACCAAAAATAATTACTATTTTAAACAATTCATCTCCTGCTAATAACCACATTAATAACCATAGAAAATAAAATCCATAGTGTACTTTTTTTGAACCTATTTGTAAGCGAAAGTTCCATAATAAATATCCAGATATGACAATAATTAAAAATATAATTGGCTGTAAATAATCTTGAATATAGCCAGCTTTCCAATTATTAAAACCTACTACTACTTGCATTAGCATTTGCCACCAACCCTGCCAAGCGAAGCCTGTTACATCACCACGCCATGCTTTTTGTGCATGAATAAAAGCTAAAGCATCACCAAATCTAAGTTGACAATAAAGACTATAAAGGATAATACCTAGTCCGGTTGTTAAACTAGCAATATAGGCTTTTATACCTCTTTTTTCTTGCCAAGAAACAAACAAAAAAGTTGGTATTAATGCTACTCCTGGTACTCTTGTTGCCGTAGATAATATACCCCAAAAAGCTGTCCAAATATATTGTTTTTTTTCAAAAGCTCGTAAAGCAGAGGTAGTACATAATAAAAATAATCCCTCTGTGTAGATTACAGTTCCATATAGAGAATAAGGACACCATGCTAAAGTTGCTATTATCCATCTTGCTGCATTTCTACCATAAAGTTCTTGTACCCAAAAATAAACTGTAATTAATGCCGCTAAAAATGCTAAGTTATTTACTAAAATACCGGCAACTTTAAAAGGTAAACCAGTAGTCATTACTAAACGACATAATAATGGAAATAAAGGAAAAAAAGCTACTGTATGAATTTGTTTTACATCCCTAGAAAAATCATAACCAGAAGTCACAATTTTTTCATACCAAACACTATCCCAAGCATGAAAAACATCCCAGCTAAAGGTGGCAATAACACCTGTTGATGACACTGGAAATAATGGGGCAATAATTAACATAGTAACGGTTATTAGTAGTCTACTAGATAACCACATTGCCATGATAAAAAATAGACTATTCTGAATGAAGTTATTTTTTTTGAATATCAACATAGAAGCAAAGATTTATTTTTGTTCAAATAGAAATACATCATCTTTCTGATACTTTAATTCAAATTGTGAATTTGTTTTTAATTTATTGACCAAATTATTATAATCTGCTGTACTTACCACCAAACCAGGGTTACGAACATTGATCAGTATATAATGAAAATTGTTAACTTCATTAATATTATATTGAAATCTAATTAACTCTCTCTGGGTTAAATGTGGTGTAATTACATCTGTAGTTAGAACGCTATCTTTGGTTTTAATTAAAGATATTCCTTCTTTTGTAGCTTGCCAATTATCTAAATTTTTAAGATATTTTCCCGCAAAAAAACCAAATTTACCTAATGCTAAAAACCAAAACAAAGACCATAAAATAATTACTTTTTTCTGTTGTATCCAAGCTTTACCTGCTGCTAAACTGGCAATTAAGGATAATATCAAAAAAGTAATAATTGGTAAAGAGTAATGCCATATTAAGTTTTTTTGGGAAGGATGATCAGCAAGTAAATTTAAAGCTAAACAAGGAATTGCACTTATTAAAGGTGTCATGGATTTGGGTCTTAAACCCCATATTACAGGCACTAATAAATAAAACAAATATTCTAAATTTATTAATGTAAAAATATGGCTAAAAATAATTTGTGGTTGAAACAGAATAATTTGTAATGTTTCAGAAAATGAGTGACCTAAATAGCTATAGCGATAAAGATGACGAGTTAGTAATGTTGCTTCGCTGCCAAAAAAAGGAATAATTATTTTATTAGCAATTAAAAACCATGCTATCCCACTAATAATAGCTATAGCACCATAAAAACGCCGTTTTTCAAATAATAGTAACCAAACCCCCATAGCTGCTACTGTTAATGAAAGTACAGCTTTACATCCCAATACTACTAAAACACTTACACAAAACCAAATTATTTTTTTTGTTCTTGCAGCTAAAACTGCTGTCAAAAGTGCAGGAACAGCTATTGTATCTGGATGAAATTCAAGTAAGTTAGCATTATATATCAGAGGATAGAGTAGATATACTGCTACTATTGCTATTGCTTGATTTTCTTTTAAACCTGCTTGTAGTGCTAAAAAATATGTAGGTATAGATCCTAAAGCTAACGCAGTTGATTGGACTGTAAATAGCCAATAAACGCTAGGATGAATTTTGTACAATAAAGCCAAAAAGTATAAAATCCCAGCAGCATGATCAGCTAAAACATGAAAACCAAGTATAGAAGAGATTGGTTGTTTACCTTGACTAATTAAGTAAACACATTGGTCAAAAAATGCTAAATCTCCTCCTGAATTAAATAACTCATGTCTAAGAAGACTAGATGTTAATAATATTAAGGCACTAATACCAACAATCACACCAAGATTATTATTTTTTATGTTTGACTTTTCCACGCTACAACTTATTATTCAAATTCAAGGATAAATTAGCTTTGATTTGCGGAAATATCATATCACAATTTCGGACAACAAACCATAATGTCAAACCTAAAGGAATAGAAAATATTTTGATATATATGGGACTTTCCGCACTAAAAGCTCCTAGATAACTAAAAAATGATGCTAGTTGTACTGATATTGCTACCCAGCGATATTGGGGAAAGTAAAAAGCAAAGATAATAGACAAAATATCTGTAGGATAAAAATATCTTTCGTGCATTTTTGGCAAGATATATGGCATAAAAAATACTGATATTGTCGCTAAATATATCAGTCTGTCTTGAGTAATTTCTAATTTACTTCTATAAACTAGATATGCTAACAAAAATATGGCAATTACAGTTAATAGTAAACCTACTGGCACAACAATATTATAAAATTCGTTAGGAATCCATTGATAAAGATTGGGTATATTTTTAGCTAGATCTTTATATTTATTAGAATTCTCAAAATATACTAATAGCAATTCTTTGATTGGTCTACCAGCAATCCAAGCTGGCAACATTGCACCTGCATATACTAAAGGAATTATTGGTAAATAAAACCAAGATACTCTCTTTTTAATTAATAAAATTAGTAATAAAGGTGCTAAAAACATCGCTTGTAATTTAAATGAAAGTGCGATACCAAAACTAATTAATGCGGGAATTTGCTTGTGAATAGATAAAAAGTAAATACAAGCAATTAATCCTGTGGTATAGATAACATCACATTGTCCCCAAAGAGAACTATTATAAATTACAGTGGGACTTAATATGACAGCTAAAAATGCCCAATTTGCCATTTTACCCACAGGATATTTAAGTTTGACAATTTTATAAGTGAAAAATGCACAAATAAAGTCAACAATCATGGCAAAAAGTTTGATTGCCAAAATTTTCGGTAGTCCAGAAAGCAGGGTAGAAGCAATGACAAGCCAGTAAAGATATGAAGGTGTATAATCAGCAAAACCATCTTTCAATGCACTAAATCCGCCATGAGATGCAATGAAATCATACCAAGGAGCTAAAAAATATTTATAATCTACTGATTGATTGGGAACACAAACTAATCGAATAACTACAGCAAAAATAATACCAATAAATAAATATCTTGGTATAGGTAATTGTAGAGATTTTGATATTTGATTAAACCTATGATTAACTATTTCTAATAAATGATTAGTTGATTTCTTTATCATGAATATGATTTTGTCTGAATAAGTGATCAGTTAATAATAGAATTAAATAAGAAGCAATTATACAAAATATACAACCGAGGTAAAAATTTTATCTATTACTAACGCTATAAAATATACCATACTTTGGCTAAATCTCTGAGGCAACAAATTAGAAGTATTAGAAACTTAATAGATAAAAATTTAAGCAATAATTATTACTAATACGTTAAAGTAATCAACATAGCTTTCTCATCAAAAATATGCAACTAACCCAAAAGCAATATTACACTCCAGAGGAATATCTGGAATTAGAAGCAACTGCTGACTACAAAAGCGAATATATTGAAGAACAAATCATAAGACCTCGCGGTATGCGGAAAACTCAGTGTCTTTAGACCTGAGAGGGAAGCGGCACGGGCGGTTTTAACCGCATTGAATCTTAAATTTTAGTCAGGTTTTTTGATTGGAAACCTGAAAAACCAACTCCCATTGCTGGGGTAATGTTAGCTTCGACCTGTTATAAGAGCTTTTTAGGCTTGTAACACTGTTCCAGTGACCTTAGAACTGTTTAATCACAAGCGACAGAGCAGGGAACTAGCTTCGCATTCCGGGGTGTCGTGACTCAAATAACGGCTACCCTTCGACTATGCTCAGGGTGGTCTGGTCAGTACAGCTTGTTTGATTTCTCTTGCAAGCTCAGTCCCTTTAGGGCTGGGTTACTGACTGCTATGGCTGGTGCTTCTATAAATCATAACCGCATTTCTTTAAATCTAAGTTCTGGGCTAAATTTTGCCTTTAGAGATAAAAATTATGAAGTTTTTATGAGTGATATGCGTCTATAGATACCTCAAAGACTAATATATACTTATCCAGATGTAATAATTATTGCAGATAAACCAGAATTTTTCAATAATCGTTTAGATACAATTACAAATCCCCAGGTAATTATTGAAGTTTTATCTAAATCCACGAAAAGTTACGACAGAGAAGATAAATTTGCAGCTTACAGGACAATTCCCACTTTTCAAGAATATCTATTAATTGATCAAAACCGGATTTATGTAGAACAATTTTCCAAAACTGGGAAGAAAAGATGGAATTTGTGTGAGTATGACGAAGAAGATGAAAACATATCTTTGGAAACCTTACCTTTTGAAATTTCTTTACAAGATTTATACAATAAAGTAAAGTTTCCTGACATAGAATCACTAAATGAAAATTCTAATTCCTGATATTTTTCTCCTATCCTACCCAAAGTTCTTGAGCAAAACCTATGGCTAATTTACTAAGTAAGGTGATAAACAAACCCAGAACTAAATAAGCTTGACGGGGATAGCGAGATAACCACATACCTATAGCTATGTTCAAAGGAACAATTCCATAAGCAAGACGACTTAAAGAAATTGTGCCACCAGAAGCTAAAAGTAATCCAATACCACAAAAACCATAAACTACCATAACTGGAGTCAGTTGCTGACGGACATACCATAAAAGGTAGCTACTACCTAATATCATAGATACGTTAAGCAAATTATTTATTAAGTCTTGATTGGCAATTATTAATGATAATATCACAATTATATAGCCAGCATAGAATACTAGAGGATTGAAATATTTACGCCAATACAATAAACATGAAGAACCAATGACAATTAAGCCAAAAAATAGCGGATACCAAATATCTTTAATTCCACCTTCATCATTCTCTACCCAACCATAATGCCAATTGTTGCCAAAGGGAATTTGCATGAACATATTTAACCACCCTTCCCAATCAAAACCGAAGGAAGGCCGCCATCCTTTTTGTGCAGCAATAAAGGCTAAAAAGTCATGAAAATTCAGCTCACAATACACACTAAATATTAACAAACCTGTAGCAGATAATAAACCTGCAATGTAGGCAGTTAATGGTTTATTTTGTTTCCAAGCTGCTATAAAAAATGCAGGAATTAGTACCATTCCTGTCGGACGTGTTGCTGTTGCCATTCCCCCGCAAATTGCTGTCCAAAGATATTGTTTTTCGTCAAAGGCGCGTAACGCCATTGTACTCAATAATAAATACAAACCTTCTGTGTAAATTACTCCTGTGAACAGAGACATGGGACAGTAAGCCATCACAGCAATTGTCCAATGGGCTGCATTTATGCCACATTGTTTTTTTACCCAAGCATATAAGAAATAAAGTGTTCCTAAAAATGCCAAATTATTGATAATTAATCCAGCTATTTCAAAGGAAAAACCTAATTTCATGAAGATAAAAATGCAGACAGGAAACAGAGGGAAAAATGCTAAATTATGCTGTTTACCATCATTAATAAATTCATATCCTTCAGTGGCGATCGCTCGATAATGGACACTATCCCAAGCATCAAAAATCCCCCAACCAAGATGGGGCGTAACGCCATTTTGTAAAGCTGGTAGGTGGGGAGCAATCAACAACATCACTGCTCCCATCCATAAGCGACTCAAAAGCCACATAGACGCAGGAAACAGAAAATCCCTTGTCCAGATAAATTTTGTGATCCTGGGGGGGAAAATAGACCGCTTTGGCAGTAAGGTAATTACAGCGTCTCGGAGGGAAGCGATCGCTATTTGCACTTTTACCATAGGCTTTTATTTTTCTAACTCTGAGGTCATGACAATGTTACTCTTGAGTAATATTACGCATTTGTGCCAAAAATAGCAAAAAGTTTGATTTGGGTTAATTGATTCTGGCGATCGCTCTTATCAATGAGTCCCCAGCCATTTATAAATCTCTCGGTAAGCGTAAAACTCAGCGTCTTCAGACCTGAGATATAAGCGACCCTTCGGCTACGCTCAGGGCATCGCTCGTGCGACTTTAGTCGCCTACGTTCTTCTTGATTAATTTATCATTTTGTGAAATCATAAATATAATAGCGAAAATCCAAATCATGGTAAAAAATAAACCCTTAATGGGAGTTCAACAAATCCTATTATCCCCTGATAAAGATACTAAAGCAATATTAGAGTACCTTTGTCAACAATCGGGTAAACTCTATAACTCAGGGGTCTATTTTGCTAGACAAACACTTTTCAAAACTGGTAAGTTACTCACTGGTAAATTTGACCTAATATATGAGTCAACTGTGAGCAAGACCAGATTAGCAAGTTCACTACCTTCGGTAGTTGCTCAACAAACACTAATCTCAGTAAGCGAAGCTTTTAAATCCTTTAAAGAATTAAAAAACAAGTTCAACAAAGGTGAGTTACTTTTTAGACCTAAGCCTCCTAGTTACCTCGAAGGATCTAAACTTTTTAAAGTTGCGTTTCCCAATACTGGAGCGGGTAAGCCAACTCTTGAAAATAATCAAATTAGATTTCCTTTAGGGTTGACAGTAAAAAGATGGTTTGGAATATCTGAATTCTTTCTCCCGATGCCAATTAACTTAGATTTCTCAAAGATCAAAGAGTTGACTATATTCCCCAAAAATGGGGCTTTTTACCTGGAGTTGTCTTATTTGGTTGAGCCAGAGATAACTGACTTAAATATTAGTGAAGCCCTATCAATTGATTTGGGAACTGCCGATAATTTAGCAGCCTGTGTAGATACTTTAGGAAATTCTTTTTTAATTGACTCAAGAAAACTAAAAGCTGACAATCAACTCTGGAATAAAAAAGTCTCTACTAAAAAAGAAGGCAAGTCAAGTGACTACTGGGACAGTTGGTTAGATCGAGTTACCAGAAAACGAAACCATCAAATGAGAGATGGGATCAACAAAAGTGCAAGGTTGATTATTGACCACTGCCTCAAAAATAAAATAGGTAACTTAGTTCTAGGTTGGAACGATGGGTTTAAACTAAACTCCAATATGGGTAATTTGAACAATCAAAAATTTGTTCAAATGCCATTAGGTAAGTTGAAAGATCGACTTAATCAACTGTGTTGCCAATATGGGATAAACTTTCATCTGACAGAGGAGAGTTATACTTCAAAATCGAGTTTTTTAGATGGAGACTCCCTACCCAAGTACGGTGTTAGCGAAGCGGGGCGAAGCCCAAAACCCGAAGGGTGGAAAGCATCTGGGAGACGAATTTTGAGAGGACTTTACTTAACAGGTGAAAAGTTTTTAGTAAATGCTGATCTCAATGGATCAGCGAATATCTTAAAAAAAGTAACGGGAAAACTTAAACTTAATTTAAGTAAACTCACTAGACGGTGTTTGACCACCGTAACGAGAATTAGATTAAACTAATTCTGTCTGTAGAATCTCAGTGTCTTTAGACCTGAGAGTGTCAAATTTAAAATTACCTGTTAATTCTTAAAAAATTGTGAAAGCTATTACTCTCCTCGGTTCTACTGGCTCAATTGGTACGCAAACCCTAGATATCGTCTCTGAACACCCCGATAAATTCCGCATCGTTGGATTAGCTGCTGGACGAAATGTAGAGCTATTCGCGGCGCAAATTCGCCAGTTTCGTCCCCAAATTGCCGCCATTTCTGCTGCTGAAAAATTACCAGAACTCAAAGAAGCCATCAAAGATTTAATTCCTCAACCCATTTTACTGGCTGGGGAAGCAGGAGTGATAGAAGTTGCTCGTTATGGCGATGCTCAAACCGTTGTTACTGGTATTGTTGGTTGTGCGGGGTTATTACCAACGATTGCAGCTATTGAAGCGGGCAAAGATATTGCTTTAGCCAACAAAGAAACTCTGATTGCGGGCGCTCCTGTGGTATTACCTTTGGTGGAAAAACACGGAGTGAAGCTATTACCAGCAGATTCCGAACATTCTGCTATTTTTCAATGTCTCCAAGGTGTTCCTAAAGATGGTTTAAGAAAGATATTACTAACCGCTTCCGGTGGTGCTTTCCGAGATTGGCCTGTGGAAAAATTAGCAACAGTAAAAGTTGCTGATGCTCTTAAACATCCTAACTGGTCAATGGGGCGAAAAATCACCGTTGATTCGGCAACTTTAATGAATAAAGGTTTAGAAGTAATTGAGGCTCATTATTTATTTGGGGTAGATTATGACAATATCGAAATTGTGATTCATCCTCAAAGTATTATTCACTCTTTAATAGAATTACAAGATACTTCTGTTTTAGCTCAACTGGGTTGGCCAGATATGCGTTTACCTTTGCTGTATGCTTTATCTTGGCCGGAGCGAATTTACACTAATTGGGAAAGATTGAATTTAGTAAAATCTGGTGATTTAACTTTCCGTGAACCAGATCATCAAAAATATCCTTGTATGCGTTTAGCTTATGCGGCTGGTAGGGCTGGTGGTTCTATGCCGGCGGTTTTAAATGCTGCAAATGAACAAGTTGTGGCATTATTTTTAGATGAGAAAATTCACTTTTTGGATATTCCTAAGTGTATTGAATTTGTGTGTGATTTACATCAAAATGATCACACACAAAATCCCTCTTTAGATGACATCTTAGCAGCGGATAAATGGGCTAGAGAAGCAATTTTCACAGCGATGAAAAAGGTAGCAACTCAACCGCAGATTATTTCTGTAGGGTAATAATTAGGATAGTCCTACACTCATGCTTTTAGGTGCGGTGTAGGATTATGTTATGTTACAAAAATTTAAATTATCCCCAAAGTTAGCAAATTTGGCTCTTCAGTATATAGTAGACTATTATGCAAATTATAGCGGTTCTCAGTCGAATAAAATACAATCAGGGGCGGGGAAACCCCTGACAGGTGTAGGTTTTTAATATTCTCTGTAAAGGCCAGACCGGGAAGACAAGGAAGGATAGTAGACAAGGAGGATTTTATCCACAAAATACTCAATTCATGGGTTGTTTTGTTACTAATCATCCATTCATTTGTCCGGTTTTCCTCCCTTGTCACCTTGTCTGCCTTGTCTTGTCCTCAAGACAATGTAAAAAACCTACACCTGTCAGCGGGGAAACCCTGCTACAAGGCGGTATTTTTAACCAAGGTTGGGTTGATGCTCATGTTACCTAAAATTAAAACTATTAGAATATCATGCTAGAATTTTTTTTGATGTAAATTATAAAAAATAGTAAAAGTACCATTAGATAGAGATAAGAAAATAATATATTAGCTAAATATGATAGATACGCTCATAATTTATTCAAGAAAAAAGAATTTTTAATCAATTTAGTAAATTGAGGAATTAGATCATGTCAAATATTATAAAAGTATCCAATGAAGATATTATTTATCACCTGAAAATATCTTGTCAAATTCCTGGTTTATTAGAGGCAATTGCCAGCAGAAAAATTATTACAGAAACTGCTGATAAAGAAGGTATTGCCATCGAAATTGCAGAATTACAACAATCCGCAGATAGTTTACGATTAGTTAACAACCTGGTTAAAGCAGAAGACACCTGGGAATGGTTACGAAAACATTATCTTTCCTTAGATAACTTTGAAGAAATCGCCAATCTCAATCTTCTATCTGCAAAATTAGCTCATCATTTATTTGGTGAGAAAATTGAACCATTCTTTTATGCTCACCAAATTGATTACAGCGCAGCAGTTACCTATGAGGTAATATTAGATGATGAAGATTTAGCTTTAGAACTATTTTATGCTCTCAAGGAAGGGGAAATTAGTTTTCAAGAAATTGCTCGTCAATATATCCAAAATCCTGAAATAAAACGCGCTGGAGGATATCAAGGTATCCGCAAACGTAGTGATTTTAGACCAGAAATTGCTTCCGCAGTTTTTGCCGCTAATCCCCCAGAAATTATTAAACCAGTGATTACACCCAAAGGAGTCCATATCATTGTAGTTGAAGAAATTATTGCTCCAGAATTAAATGAACAAATGCGGATAGCAATTCTCGGAGATTTATTTAATAATTGGTTAAAAGAGCAAATTAATCAATTAGAAATTGTGGCGACATTAGCAGACAATACGAATTTTTCTTATGCTCCAGCAGAAATATTGAGTGAAGCTAGTTAATTGATATTAAGTAGGGTGGGCAATGCCCACCACAACCAGAATATCGTAGCCCTAAGAGGTTGTTTGATAGCGTTCACGAAGTGTGCCGTATCCCTGCGGGAGCCGGAGGCATCAGGCATAGCGTGGCGTTAGCCATAAAGTATTAGATGAAACCAATAATCTCCAAAAACCTAACCCCCCTGCCCCCTTCCCTAGGAGGGAAGGGGGGTTTCAAAGCCTCTCCCCGCTTCGGGGAGAGGTTTACAAGAGGGGTTTGTTTATACATTAAAAACTTGTTCAAGCATCCTCTAATTAAAAAAGCAGCATTATCCAGCCAATGGAGTATAAATATCCTCAGAATGGGCATTAAGATAAGGATATTGTAGCTTAATTTTGTGTAATGCAAATTGTTCAAAAATAGCTGTCATTCGACTTTCAGGGTGATTCTTATCTGCTTGCCAAGCAGCAATTAAACCATTAGCAATCATTTGACAACGATTAGTCCCAAAACTTTCTTTTTCACCAAATTTATTTTCTGGTTCTTCCGCACAACCTAACCCCGGTGCTAGTTGCTTGGTAAATAACGGTACTTGTTGAGAAAAACTATCTTGATTTTCTAAATATACCTTTTGTAATATTGGGTAAATAGTTTGATATTGATGTTTGCTAAAATAAAGCACTGCTGAATCATAACGTCTATATTCATCAGGATTATATAGAGCTTTAAATGAAAAAGCAACTTGCATATTATTGAGTTCTCTAGTTACATTTTCTATCACGGAAATCGCACCTTCTGGTGATACATTAAAGTATATTCTGAGAATATCTTGATTATTTTGAGTTCCTAGATTAGATACTGCCATATAAAATCCATTTTGGACTAAATTTTTAGGCATTTTGATGGCAACTAAATCACCAATATTAGCAGATTTATCAATTTCTGATAAATATAAATCCCGCTCAATATGTAAGGTTAAACCATTTTTCTGTACTACTAAACAACCATCACTTTCTTCATGAACTACTAGCCAATTTTTACTCCAATAACCTTCACCTGTATTACTTGTATGTAGTTTTTCATAAAATGCCAAATCCATGCCAAATAAGCTATTATTACTGAGGTTATTTGTCTCGATATCAGTCGGAGAGGAGTTATGCCAAGAACCGTTATAATAAGCACTGTAGAGAAAATTACGTAATTGCATACTCAAATGTTTATTTTGAATATCTAAGGATAGACTTTCAAAGCGAGAAATAACTGATTCTGGTAACTCTAATAATTTGTATTCTGGATGCTTAATGGAATAGAATGATTCTATTTCCAAATTATCAACAATATTTTGCAGTGCTACTTGTAATTCTTTTGGTAATTGGAAAAGTTGATTATAAACAGAATCTAATACTTGCATATAAGCTTTCCTTTTTTAAACAAGAGACAAATTTTTAGAAATAATTGTGGAAAATTCCATCCCTAAAATTGTAGGAATAGATGCCTGTGGACGACATAATAAACTCTTAGCAACTTGAAGGATACAGATACCTGTATTATCAAAAGTCTTTTCATATTGCAGTCTCGCTTGAATAGCTCTAATTAAAGCTAAACCGCTAAATTGCATCACTAACTGCCAGAAATCTGGACGCAGTTCTAAAATTTCTGGAAAAGTAGTTAAATAAGCATTAACTAATGTTGATAAAGAAGGTTGAATCATTGATAAAGGAATAGCAGCTAACCGCAAACATTCTTCAATTGGTATAGTTTTACTAGATACTATGCTATACAACCAAATTTGGAGATAACTAGCAATTATTGTGCCTAAATCATTAGCAGGATCTCCCCAACTACCTCTTTCCCAGTCAATTAGTCGGATGATATTTTTACTTCCAGGTAATTTCTCCTCAAGTTCTGTTTCCCAATGCAAAGATAAAAGAATATTATTGAGTTTGAGATCATTATGGGTAAGACAACAAGGAGTAAAATTATGATTTAATTCGGCAATGGCTTTTCCTAAATTATCGTAACGTTGATAAAGAGAAAAAAACCTCAAACCATCAGCCGTAACTTTGCCAAATATTTCTGGTGTAATTCTATCTAATCCTTTGGTAAGATTTGGAGATTTGAGAGAATTTTCAAAAAACTTTTGATAGTTTTTATTATCTATTGTGATGCGATGAATAGTTGCAAGAGTTGTACCAACCAACTGAGAAATTTCTGGAGGAAATTCCTGTTCTTTAGCGTAAAATTCTGCTAGATCTTGATATTGATTGAGATAGTTAAAAACAATGATGGAATTTTCTAAATCAAAATGAATTGCTTCTGATAAAGATCCTTGTAAATGATTCATTTCTGGGAATTTTTGACAAAAATCATGCATTCTCCATTCATCTGTAAATTCACCTAAAGTTTTGCCATTTTGATCATGACGCTCTTGTTTTACTAAGAGTTGACGACCATCTGGTAGACTAATTAACAAGTTAAAGTTTTTAGCAGATTTTAATTCGATTTTACTTAATGACTGCTCTTGTGATTGACAAATTTTGTTTTCAACCAGGTAATTGAAAACATTGGTAGAACTTATTAGGAATGCCATGATTGCAAATGAAATAATTTTAATATTTTTTGAATGTCTTGGTTAATAATGAAATGGTATCTATGGCATAGATTGCCAATACAAATTCTAATCCCTTAATACCATAATAAAGTATCTGATTAGCAGAATTATATTCACCACCAAAGATAGATACATAGTCCATCTTATTTAGATTGGTAATAAACTCTTTTTCATCCGCACTATGTAGATTAGAAATTGTAATATTTGCCATTTCTTACCTCTACAAAAATTCAGTTTTTATGTCTGCAAATTCATTTACTTCACCAGCTTTAATGTCAGATTCAATCTTATGAACTATCCAGAATTATTAGTAATAACAAAAATTGGTTTTTACTTTTTCATTCTGGATAGCCATAAGGGCTTTGTAGTTGAATACAAAGCCAAGTAATTAGTATCCGTATCCAGAATGAGAGTCATTGGAGAAGGATTTAGCTATTTCCTTGATACTAGCGATCGCATAGCCATTAACTAGGAATTCTAGGTACTTAACACCAAAATATCCATATTCACCAAAACCACTAAAATCGCTACCACCACCATGAACTGATAAAGAAGCTGTATCATTCAATTCATTCAAATAGCTTTCGGAATCTTGAAATAATTCAGAACCAGTTACATTTAGTTGAGAAAGAATAATACTTGCCATAATTTCCTCCAAAAAAACTTGTATTTTGTAAAGAGAATTTACGAATCAGCATATATAGCAATCCTAAATGATTCCTAAAAAATAGTAAGTGGTGTAGGGTGGGCATTGCCCACTCTACCTATAGTCCAAAAATCAAATAGGAGTCCTATAAATTGGTTTTTACTTTTTCATTCTGGATAGCCATAAGGGCTTTGTAGTTAACTACAAAGCCAAGCAATTAGTATGCGGAATGAGAATCATCATGACTGAAGGATTTAGCTATATGCTTGATACTAGCGATCGCATAGCCATTAACTAGGAATTCTAGGTACTTAACACCAAAATATCCATATTCACCAAAACCACTAAAATCGCTACCACCACCATGAACTGATAAAGAAGCTGTATCATTCAATTCATTCAAATAGCTTTCGGAATCTTGAAATAATTCAGAACCAGTTACATTTAGTTGAGAAAGAATAATACTTGCCATAATTTCCTCCAAAAAAACTTGTATTTTGTCAAGAGAATTTGCGAGTCAGCATATATAGCAATCCTAAATGATTTCTAAAAAATAGTAAGTGGTGTAGGGTGGGCAATGCCCACCAAAACCCTGATCCGGTGGGCATTGCCCACCAATAGTATATTTCAAAAATCAAATAGGAGTCCTATAAATTGGTTTTTACTTTTTCATTCTGGATAGCCATAAGGGCTTTGTATTTGACTACAAAGCCAAGCAATTAGTATGCGGAATGAGAGTCATTGGAGAAGGATTTAGCTATATGCTTGATACTAGCGATCGCATAGCCATCAACTAAGAATTCCAGGTATTTAACGCCAAAATCACCATATTCACCAAAACCGCTAAAATCACTACCACCACCATGCACTGATACAGAAGCTGCATCATTCAATTCATTTAGATAGCTGTCGGAATCTTGAAATAATTCAGAACCAGTTACATTTAATTGAGAAAGAGTAATAGTTGCCATGATTTCCTCCAAGAAAACTTGTATTTTGTAAAGACAATTTGCGAGTCAGTATATAGCAATCCTAAATGATTCCTAAAAAATAGTAAGTGGTGTAGGGTGGACATTGCCCACCAAAACCCTGATCCGGTGGGCAATGCCCACCCTAGGTATATTTCAAAAATCAAATAGGAGTCCTATAAATTGGTTTTTACTTTTTCATTCTGGATAGCCATAAGGGCTTTGTATTTGACTACAAAGCCAAGCAATTAGTGTGCGGAATGAGAGTCATTGGAGAAGGATTTAGCTATATGCTTGATACTAGCGATCGCATAGCCATCAACTAAGAATTCCAGGTATTTAACGCCAAAATCACCATATTCACCAAAACCGCTAAAATCACTACCACCACCATGAACTGATACAGAAGCTGCATCATTCAATTCATTTAGATAGCTGTCGGAATCTTGAAATAATTCAGAACCAGTTACATTTAATTGAGAAAGAGTAATAGTTGCCATGATTTCCTCCAAGAAAATTTGTATTTTGTAAAGAGAATTTGCGAGTCAGTTAAGTTTGTGTTTCCTTAACTGTTCCTACTATTTTTATTCAGGGAAACTAGAAAAATCAAGGGTTTTAACCCAGTCAAAAAGACACAAATATCTGAATTATGTCTTTTATTAAAAGTGTAAATTCTTAGTTTGAATTAATTAACTAAATAAAAAATCGTGGATATTCAGGTTAATAAATCTGAATATCCACGAAAGTAACTTAAATATTTAATTTTTCAACAGCAGAGCTTAAAAATTGAACTTGTTTCCCAGACTATCTGTTGTCCCTTTGAGGCTAATTTTCCACTTATCAAGAGTATCGTCTAATTCTTTGAAAAGTGTAGAAAAATCAGTGGTATTAGTTGTTTCTGGAGTTTTTCTGTCTTTTCTCATCGTGTAACCACCTTTAAGCGTCTTCATTTCCCAAGGTGTTAGTTCATCCAGAATCGGTTCTGCAATCCTCAGTTCTAATTCAGAAATTGTAATTCTCATTATTGATTCACCTCCTTGAATACTCCACTTGCATGGAATCAAGCTATAAATTTATCCTGCTCTTATATTTTGGAATAGTATCTGCTCAAATCCATGATTTTTAAATTAAGTTCTTAGACAGAATTAATAGTATTTTGTCTATCAAAACAAAAAAGCAAAGGAAGTTTCATCAGACTAACTTCCCTTGCCTTATTGCACTATATGAATTAAAAACTATAAACCTCTATCAAAAGGTTGAAGTTTGTAACTTTTAGTAATTAACCAACAAATGCTAACCGAGGTGCAACTTCTGTAGAACGAGCTACACCTTTGAGGTAAGCTAAAACGGTATCAGCATCAGAAACTTCAAAAGGATCATCACCATAGTTATCTGCAAAACCAGATTCAATGAACATCTTTTCAATTTCGCAGTTATTGACAACCATTGCATAACGCCAAGAACGCATACCAAAACCGATGTTAGATTTATCAACTAACATTCCCATTTTGCGGCTAAATTCTCCACTACCATCTGGTAACAAGAAAACATTTTTAGCACCTTGTTGTTTGCCCCATTGGAACATCACAAATGCGTCATTAACAGACAAACAAATGATTTGATCTACACCTTGTGCTTTGAATTCTGCAAATAATTCTTCGTAGCGAGGTAAATGGGTAGAAGAACAGGTAGGAGTGAATGCACCAGGAAGAGCAAATAATACTACTTTCTTACCAGCAAAAATTTCTTGTGTGGTTAAATCTTTCCAAGTGTAAGGATTGGGTCCACCTATAGATTCATCCCGAACACGAGTCTTGAATACTACATTTGGAACGTGAGTAATAGCAGTCATAAATACCTCTTTTTTCGATGGAAGATTTTAACTCGTGTTGCTGCTTTTCCTTAGAGACTTCCAATTAAAGAAATATCCAAAATTTCTTGTGGTGCGGGCATCTTGCCCGCTAATAATACAGGGACGGGCAAGATGCCCATCCCACAAAATTGGATCATCTTTTTTGTGGAGTTTTTTTAGGGCATCAGTAGCTTGATCACATAAATCAGAATAATTCTGATTTAGGAATTAGTCAATAGTCATAAATACTTATTTACTAATGTATTTATTAAAAAATTTTAGTTATGAGAAGAGAACAGCTATAATAGGAGTTTATATCTTTATATAGTTAAGTAAATGCTATGCAGCAAAAAGCTAATGATATTGTCAGAACCCTGAAAGATAGAGGGTTGCGAGTCACTCCCCAGAGATTTGGAGTTTATGCAAATCTATTAGCAAGGGAAGATCACCCTACAGTTGATCAAATTTTACGAGACTTGAATCAGGAAGCACCTACTTCCTCTCAAGCCACAGTGTATGCGGCACTTCAGGCACTGCGGGAAGTGGGTTTGGTGCGAGAAGTGCTATTACAAGAGGGGATATCCCGTTATGATGCCAATGTTGCCCCCCATCATCATTTTCGCTGTAACTGCTGTGGTGCAATTGAAGATATCAACTGGAATGTTTTCCCCGATATTGATGTCAGTCAACTGCGGGAGGGGTTAAAAGTAGAACGGTATGAGGTGACAGTTGAGGGGACTTGTGATGCTTGTGGCTAAGAATATTGTCACTAATGGTATAAAATGTGGGATTTATTTCTTTGATAAATCAATATCCAAAAAATCAAACCTTAACCTCATATCCTGATTCTGACTTTTGACAGAAATTGTGCATCTTCTTATTTGGAAATCCGGCGCTCATTCTTGATATAATAATTAACTAAAATTGTATAGGAGTAAACAATGTACGACAGCGATAAACGTAAATTATTATCAGCATTGTGTCATGGAGCAATTTTTTTCAGTACCACAATTGTCTCCATTGGTTTACCCATAGCCATACTATTTGTATCAGATGATCCTGTCGTTAAAGACAATGCCAAAGAATCCATCAATTTCCATTTTAATGTTTGGTTATATGGAGCAATTCTGGGAGCGTTGTTTTTTCTGACTGGTTGGTTAGTTTTACCCCTAATCATCTTGTTACCACTGGCCGGTTTAGGATATATCATCCACTGGGGATTAACTATTTGGGCGCTTATAGGCGTTTTTAGCGAGCCTAATCAACCTTGCCGTTATCCGTTTATTTTCCGAGTTTTTTAGATCAAATCAGGAAAAATATGGTAGTTTAATTAATCATAGACCTGTGATTAAACAACTTATCAAAATTAATTCCATGATTTTTTAAGATTGTTTTTTACAAATTTGTTATAAGCAAATGTCTATCCAGTTGTAACATATAAAATTGCCCCACAGCTTCATCCACAGTAGGGCAAAAGACAGTTAAAGCACTGTTTCTAGTTTGTCTGAATAGAGCAAGTTAAAAACTAGCTTTTGTGACGCTTTGTTCTGTGTCTATTGTATTGTTTTGTCTGAACAAAATTTATGTTTCCTATACATCGTCCTCGTCGTCTGCGTAGCCATACCCAATTACGCCGTATGGTACGTGAAACCGTTTTAACTACTAGCGATTTGATTTATCCATTGTTTGCTGTGCCAGGATTAGGTATTGCCAAGGAAGTCAAATCTATGCCCGGTGTTTATCAACTTTCAGTAGATAAGATTGTTGAAGAGGCTAAAGAGGTCTATGACTTAGGAATTCCGGCAATTATCCTCTTTGGAATTCCCGCAGATAAAGACATAGATGCTACAGGCGCTTGGCATGATTGTGGGATTGTGCAAAAAGCAGCAACCGCAGTTAAAAATGCAGTTCCTGATTTAATTGTTATGGCTGATACTTGTTTGTGTGAATATACAAGTCATGGTCATTGTGGTTATTTACAAACTGGTGATTTAACCGGAAGAGTTTTAAATGATCCAACTTTGGAATTATTAAAGAAAACCGCTGTTTCCCAAGCTCAAGCTGGTGCAGATATTATCGCACCTTCGGGGATGATGGATGGTTTTGTCCAAGCTATTCGCGCAGGTTTGGATGCAGCGGGATTTGAAGATATCCCCATTATGTCCTATGCTGCCAAATATGCTTCGGCTTATTATGGTCCGTTTAGAGATGCTGCTGACTCAACACCGCAATTTGGGGATAGACGCACTTACCAAATGGACCCTGGTAACGCCCGCGAAGCCCTGAAAGAAATTGAATTGGATATTGCTGAAGGTGCTGATATGCTCATGGTAAAACCAGCTTTAGCATATATGGATATTATCTGGCGCGTTAAAGAAGCCACTAATTTACCTGTTGCAGCTTACAATGTGTCCGGTGAGTATGCAATGGTTAAAGCTGCGGCTTTGAATGGTTGGATTGATGAACAGCGCGTTGTGATGGAAACTTTAACTGGCTTTAAACGGGCTGGTGCTGATTTAATTTTGACTTACCACGCTAAGGATGCGGCTCGGTGGTTGTAAGTTAGAGTATTATCTCACGCAGAGGCGCAGAGGCACGGAGAGGGTTTTTGTGTTTGGGCGTGAGATTTTTGGTATTTTGGATAAAGTACAGGATGATTTTTATGTCTTATGCAATATTCAATTGAACAAATTCCCGTCAACTTCAACAAAATGATTCAGGAAGTTGAACAAGGTGAACAAATCGAAATTACCCAAGCAGGTAAACAAATTGCTGTGATTATTTCTACTGCTGAATATGAAAGATTATTAAATAAAATACCAAGTTTTGGGGAATCTATAGAACGATTTCGTCAGGAATATAATGTGGAGTCAGCAGAAATTAACCCCGATGAAATTTTTGCGGGGGTGCGGGATAAATAAGTCCAACCGGACAAGCCTACCATACCTACACAAATACTTACACAAATATTATAAATAAACAACAGTTGACAAATGATTTTGATTTTGGTATGGTTGATAGTGGCATACTATAATAATTTTGTGATATATTAAGCATTGAACAATGCCTATAATTAAAAAAACACAAAATTATATTATGAAAATAATATCCGAAACAAGATTCAAGGAATTCTCCAGCAAATATCCTGATGCTAAAGCTAATCTTTCAACTTGGCATAAACGAGCGAAATTAGCTAAATGGCAAGATTTTAACGAAGTCTGCCAAAATTTCAAACAAGGTAGCGTTGATAAAGTAGATGATTTTATTATTTTTGATATTTGTGGTACAGACTATCGCCTAATTACTTATATTGATTTCATTGGCAAGAAAGTATACTTAAAATATTTCCTGACTCACGCGGACTATAGTAAAGATAGATGGAAAGATGATTAAGAGTTCAGCTAAAGCTCTGAGCTATTAGTAAAAGCGTCACCGGCTGTAACGGGTGTTAAGGTAGAAATTATGATTAAGACCTCAGATAAAGCGCCAAGCTACATTAAATTATTACAAACGTTCCCTCCTAGACCTATCAAATCTGATGAGGAACTACTTGCTACTCAAAATGTAATTGATTCTCTCATAGACAATACTCCATTAACACCAGATGAGCAAGACTATCTTGATTTACTAGGTACTTTAGTTTACGAATACGAGCAAACAAAAGAATCTGTTCCTGATATTTATGGAATAGAATTACTCAAAGCTCTTATGGAAGAATATGGCTTTCATCAAAAAGATTTGATTTCTGTATTTAAGACAGAATCTATGGTGTCAGATATCTTAACAGAAAAAAGCCAACTCACTGTCAGTCACATCCAAGAGTTAGCAGAGTTTTTTCATCTTTCACCTGCTGTGTTTCTACCGCTACCTACACAAAATTTATAAAATTAACCTGTGTTAATAATTACATTTAATTTGTGATTTCTGCCGTGTGTAACAGCTTATTCACATTGAAACTGGTAATGGGTAATTGTCTCTTTTTTGCTTCTTTGACAAAAGTAATATAAAATGCCCTGTGTTACCAGTACGGTTCACTAGCATCAAAAATTTTTGATCTAGAGAACATTAGTCCATTGGCCAGGTGCGAGATAATATACTATGAATCCCATTAATTTAAGTTGGAGTAAGCTGGTTGTTACAGCCGTTTCTGTTGTCGCATTATCGCCAATATTTTCTGCATTAGCAGTATCAAGACTTTCTTCCCCAGTTGCATCAAAATTTAGTAGTTCCCCACAAACGCAACTTTTACTAGCTCAATCTGATGGTGAAGCAATCACAATTCCAGTTACCAGTAATCTTGTACCGGAGAAGAAATCAGCATTCACTCTGGCTATATGGCAACCGGGAGGGACTATAAAAGAAGTGATTGCCCGTATTTCTATTAAGAGTAAATATGGCAATAAATACCGTCAAGAAAGATTTTTAGGTGATTATAAATATAAGATTAAACAAAAGGCTAAGTTTGTTAAGGGATTTAAATTAGGCGATCGCATTGTGATCCGTTTATATGATACTAAAAATCGCTTTATTGGTTATAGTGAATTTGTCTGTTTACCGGAAAATACTGCCGTTAATTTGATTTTATCTGCCAATCCTAGCGAATATCAAGTAGTTCGCACCTTTTATGGTTTTGATGTTAACAATGATAGCATTGTTGATAATACTAATGCTTACGACTATTTTACGGAAATTAATAACCAAAAAGTTACTTTTCTCAATAGTTCTGAAAAGATCAATATTGTTCAATATCAAGCCGCAGGATTTTCTAAAGTTACGACAACTGGAACTTATCCGACTTCTTTTAGTGAAGGTGATTTTGCTGTAGTTGGTAAATCTATTAATGCTTTTGATCCTAAATTAGCCAAAGCCTTAACAGTTGCTCCTGGTAGTTTGGTTAAGTTAACACCAATTGCTGAAAACTCTAGTTTTGAACTTAGCCAGTTATTAAGTGAATATCGGCAAATAGGCGTAGCTAAAGGTATTCAGGTATCATTTTCTGATATTTCTAAAAAATATTGGGCTAGAGAATATATTTCTGAATTAGCCGCAATGGAAGTAATTGACGGATTTCCTGATGGTAATTTTCGTCCGAATGCACCTGTAACTCGTGCAGAATTAGCCGCTCTTTTGCAAAAAATCTTTATTAAAACTAAGGTTCGAGAAGCAATTAATTTTAAAGATGTTTCTAGTAAATATTGGGCTTATGATGCTATTCGAGAAACTTATGAAATGGGCTTTTTTACTGTTCTCAATACTAAAAACTTTAATCCTACACAAAAGCTGAATCGCCTAGATGTTTTAATAACTTTAGCTAAAGGATTGAATTATAAATTTACAGGTTCAACAAAAAATATCCTTTCAGTTTATAGTGATGCTTCTAGTATTAGAAGTGAACATCATAATTTTATTGCTGCATTAACAGAAAATAATGTAATTACTAATTATCCCAATAAAAAATTGCTAAATCCTAAAAAAGTTGCCACTAGAGCCGATGTTTGTGCTTTATTATATCGGGCAATGGTGAGCGCCGGAGAAGTGGCAGATTTACCTGGAAAATAAATCTGTTTGCTTCCACATTCAGACAAATAAAAATCTGTACAATACAGGGTGAATCACATACTAAACACGAAAATCCACATCCTATAAATCCTTAAATCGGTGGATATCCTGATTCAGACAAATAAAAATCTGTACAATACAGGGTGAATCACATACTAAACACGAAAATCCACATCCTGTACATCCTTAAATCCTGGATATCCTGATTCAGACAAATAAAAACCTGTACAATACAGGCTTAATCACATACTAAACACGAAAATCCACATCCTGTACATCCTTAAATCCTGGATATCCTGATTCAGACAAATAAAAACCTGTACAATACAGGCTGAATCCTGTACATCCTTAAATCCTGGATATCCTGATATGGCTTGCGCCACGCTTCGCTATCAGACAATTTACCCTTTAACACAAAGAACTTGCTTCAAAGTTGCTACAATTTCCACCAAATCAGATTGGTTTGCCATTACCTGTTCAATGGGTTTATAAGCAGCCGGAATTTCATCTAAAACTCCCGTATCCTTACGACATTCTACCCCCTGAGTTTGCTCGATTAAATCATCAAGAGTATAGATATTTTTGGCTTTACTTCTTGACATTAAGCGCCCGGACCCATGACTGCAACTGCAAAAACTATGGGCATTTCCTTTACCTTTAACAATGAAAGATTTTGTTCCCATTGAACCAGGAATAATCCCATAATCTTCGGTTTGAGCGCGAACTGCACCTTTCCGAGTGACATACACATTTTCACCAAAATGTACTTCTTTTTCGGCGTAATTGTGATGACAATTTACCTCTAATAAAGGTTTGGTAACTTTCCCTCCATTAATATGTTTTTCGACAATCTTTTTAAATCGTGACATCATGACATCACGGTTAAAAAGTGCGTAATTTTGCGCCCATTGTAAGTCTTCCCAATAGGCTTTAAATTCTGGTGTCCCCACGACAAAGTGAGCTAAATCGGGATCTGGTAATTTGTTATTTGCCATTTTCGCTAATTCTTTAGCAGTATTAATATGGCATTGGGCGAGTTTATTACCAATATTTCGAGAACCAGAATGGAGCATTAACCAAACTTGATTTTCTGTGTCGAGACAAATCTCAATAAAATGATTCCCCGAACCGAGAGAACCCAGTTGTTTCATCGCTTTACCTTCTAAATCTTGCACACCACGATGCAAATTAGAAAAATCGCGCCACCGTTGCCAGTTAGTTACAGCTTTTTCTACATCTTTGTTTTCATTAAATCCTGTGGGAATTGCGGCTTCAATATCGAGGCGAATTTTCTTTAGTTTGCCTTCTAATTGTTCACCTGTAAATTGTGTTTTAATAGCACTCATACCGCAGTTGTGAACAAATACCCCAGCTTTGAGAGCAAAGTTATGATACTCCGGTACTGTCAAACAATACACATTTTCCGTGTAATTTAGGGGAATTACTGCGACAACTTTGTGATTACATTTATGTTCTTTACGACGGTGATTATGTAGTCCAATTGGTGTTTTAACTTCTGCACCACAGATTTCACAAGTGTAATAACGATTGGCAATTTCTTGAGATTTTGCTCTTCCTTTTTCACTTTTGTTATATGTGACTAGATATTGCTTACCCCGAATTCCATTATCTGCAACTGCATTTTTAAAATGTTCTGGTTGCTGCTGCATATACTGAAGAATATTTTTAGTACCTTGTTCAGCATAATATTGATGTCCTTCTGGAGTTTGTGCTTTTCGCGCAATAGCAGCTTTTCTTTTTGCTTCAAATTCGGGAGACTGCCAATGTTGATTACTTTCTACTAAAGAACGATGATAGGCAGAATGATCATTTGCTCCCATGAATTCCAGATTTTCTGGATGATTATCTGATTCATGAAAATTGCAATGATGAATAACTGTTGTTTGTCCCTCAAATTTGGGAATTTTACCTAATAAACCAGAACGAGCAATCATCCAATGTGCCTTTTGCCATCTTCCAGAATATGGTTGAGATATGAGTGTATAACCATCTTTATCAACTTGGGAATAAAAAGGCATTAAAGAAGTACCAGTTTGCAGTAATTGTGCTTCTTGGTAACTGCCATCTCGAAGCATAAATTGATGATCTGGAGTACAGATAATCTCTTCATTGTTATCTAAAATTACTTTAACAAGGGACGCATTTTTTCTTGTTAATTTTGCATTAGCTTTAGCAGCTACAATTTTTCCTGTTGGTGTACAGGCATAAACTATAAATTCTGCATTTTTATCAGCTAATTCTCTTATTTGATAAGATTTTCCATCAACTAAAGGAATCAATGTTTCTCCAACAAAGCAACCTAAGTCCACCCCCACAGCCGCAGGAATAATGGCATCTTTAGTAGCAATAACTGAACCAACTAATGCCCCTTTTCCTAAGTGAACATCGGGCATTAAAGCCACGTGCTTAAATACAAATGGTAATGAGGCTACATTTTTAGCCATTTTAGTTTCATCTGAGCCTAATGAATGATTTGCCCAAGATAAAACCGGGTGGGGTGTGGTAATTCCTAATTGTTCGTAGGGCATAATTTTAATGATAGATTTGAGATTTTGTGAAAAACTCCCTATGAGTGGTGTTTCTCTAGGAAATCTTTAGCATAATCCTTTTGTACTACATTTATACTACATAAATTGTTATTCTGTCAAGCTATATCTACAAAAATGAGTTAATCTTAAATGTATTCCGATAATTCACTCTGGTCATCTTTCCCCAGATACCAAAATGAATAATCATAATCTGGAGGATTGTTCCCAGTTTGCACTATGAGTTTAAAGGCAGTTTTATTTGATTTTAATGGTGTCATTATTAAAGATGGATCAATCCATATTCAATTGATAGATGAGATTCTTATACAGGAAAATCTTCAACCTCAACGGGTAAAAGAACGTGAAGACTATTTAGGGATAAGTCATCGCGCTTATCTGCAAAACCTGCTAAAAAGTCGTGGTAGGGTGGTGACAGAAGCGTATATGACTCAGTTACTCACCCGCAAAGCTCAAGCTTATGTGCTGGAATTGGAGAAGCTGGAAAAATTGCCTTTGTATTCGGGAATTGATGATGTGATTTTTCAAATTCGTTCCCGTGATCTCAAATTGGGGTTAGTTAGTGATGCTTTATCCCTAGAGATAGAAATGGTGTTGACATCTGCTAAATTAGCGGAATATTTTCCTGTGATTGTGTCGGGGGATGATATCAGCAGTAACAAACCCAATCCAGAGGGTTATTTACTGGCAGTTGACCGGATAAATCAGGCATATCCAGAATTAAACCTGCAACCTCATGAGTGTTTAGTGATTGAAGATACTCCAGTCGGTATTCAAGCAGCTAAACGCGCTCAAATGCAAGTGGTAGGTGTAGCGAATACTTATCCTTTCCATATGTTACAACGTCAAGCTAATTGGACAATTGATTATTTGATTGATTTGGATTTACAACGAGTACAGGAAGTTTTTTTAGAAAAAAATGTGCAATCTATTGTTCTATGAGTGTTAAAATATAGTATGCCTGGGGAATTAGCTCAGTTGGTAGAGTGCTGCGATCGCACCGCAGAGGCCAGGGGTTCGAGTCTCCTATTCTCCATTTGTACTGTCGAATAACAAATTATTTGTCGTCGTTAACAGATTCATGTCGTTATTAACAAATTTATGTCTCTGTTAACAAATTAGTGTCGCCGAAGTCATTTTTTCAACTGTTAACACAATAATGTCGTTGAAAATCATCCATGATGAACCAATGATTAATATATTGGTTCTATTATTGGTTCGATCGCAGCACTCCTTTCAATCCTCCCATAATCAACTCTATTTTGTAACTATTTTAAATCCAAACCTCCTTAACTAGCGATCGCAGCGTCCATTCTTTCAACCCACCCCTAGTCGGGATGGTAGTTGAAACAACTTTTTTGAAAAACTGTTTTTGTCCCGGTTTCTTCTTTCAACCCACCCCTAGTCGGGATGGTAATTGAAACTTGAGGCAGTCTCCAGCGGGAAAAAATCATTATCTACTTTCAACCCACCCCTAGTCGGGATGGTAGTTGAAACTTGAATCCAGGTTGACAGGTATTGAGAGTAAGGTGAATTCTTTCAACCCACCCCTAGTCGGGATGGTAGTTGAAACTTAACCATCGGCGGGTTCACTACCACCGGAATAATTGCTTTCAACCCACCCCTAGTCGGGATGGTAGTTGAAACACAAATGACATAAACGCATCAGTTAACGCAGATTTCTTTCAACCCACCCCTAGTCGGGATGGTAGTTGAAACCGCGCCCGTCTAGACCCTTGCCAATACAGGTTTCCAGATGCGATTTTGGCAAACCTGTTAAAAAATCTGTTTTTTTGCTTTCAATAGAGGACATTCATCACTCTTCAAATGAGTCAAATCAATACTGGACAAGGGATTCAATGTTTTGGCAGATCCCCAGGGTTTTTGACCCCGCTGATGGTTCGCCAAAAAAAAAATTTGGGAGGATTCCCCCGACGAAGGGGGTGATTCAGTAGCCACCACTGTGGAAATCCACATCGTTATAAATAACGACTATGGCTAAAAGCCTTACTTCTTATTGCTGGGAGCGCACCTATCCTGTCTTGCGACAGCAGCATCAGAAGCGGGCAGCTACCAGGCTCAGAAAGCATGACAGTCTTCCAACTGCCAAACTAAGCCAGATTTTTCATAGTACAGAGACTCCAAGGAGCATGAACTACGGCACTATTGTATCTATATTATATTTTCAAGGTTCGGATTAGTAAACTAAATTAGTGCAGCTTGACGTTCTTGATAGGTAAAGACAGCTAAATCTCGTGCTTTTTCCTGTGAACTCGCTCTGATTGGCTGTGTTCCAGTTTCTATTGCAATTCCGGCTTGTGCTGCTTGGGATTTGATACTCTCTATTAATCGTCCATAACTCCAGCGATGAACGTTTATTCGATATTCTTTGGCATATTTCTGTTGGCCTTCTTTGTAACCAGGGCATTTGTTTTCTGCTCTGGATTGAATTTCACTACTGATTTGCTCCCGCATATCACGCAGTTTTGGTAAAACAATGCTGTTTGCTTGGTAAGTTTTGGCGATCGCAATTATTTCATCAGCCAACAATCTATCCACATATTGTCCTAATTCTGATTCACCAAAAGAGTTGGGTGCATTTTGTTTTTGGGCTTTGTGGCGTTCGTGAGATAGGCGTTGCTGTTGTTGTCGCTGACGATTCAGAAGATTATAGTGTTCACCAAGTAGTTGTTTAATACTCCGATAAGCTATAACTTGATTTTTAACAACATCTACCATCGCTACTGTGACTGGTTTTTCTAGTCCAAAACTAACACCTATTAAGATAGAGGATTTACCTTGATAATTAGGTTTGCTGGGACGAGGAAAAGGGTTATTAATTCGAGCCAGTGTTGATTGCTGACGAGTGATAAAAGCTTGTTGTTTATCGTTGAGATCATCTTTCTGTTTTGTTTTAGTTAAAATTTCGGTAATTGCTGTAACTTTCTCCTCAACTACCTGTTGAGTTCCTTCGGTAGTCAGCATCCGAGTATCTAAAGAACAATAGAAATTGAGTTGATTTACTTTCCAAGCTTGACCTTTTTCTTCACCTGGCAACCAAGAAATTCTTCCTGAGCGTAGAGTAAACAAACTGCTTGAGTGTTGCCTTTTACTATTGCGTAGAATTTCTTGATCCTCTAGGAAGCGTTGGAAGTAGTGCAAATGACGTTTATCGCAGTAAATCTCAAAGGTAAGTTTTCCCAAGCCATTGAACCGCACAAAGAGACGATTTTTATCATTCTTGAACCATGTCATATCCTCGTTAGATTCGTAAGCCACAGGAAATGGCACATTAGCAGTTTTTCTTAAAAGTGCTGCTTGCCATGCTTTTGCTTCATTTTCATTTTGCGGAACATTCAAGGTAGCAATTTCTA
The DNA here is from genome assembly GCA_017355425.1 of Dolichospermum sp. DET69. Taxonomy (NCBI): domain Bacteria; kingdom Bacillati; phylum Cyanobacteriota; class Cyanophyceae; order Nostocales; family Aphanizomenonaceae; genus Dolichospermum; species Dolichospermum sp. DET69. The sequence goes on along the minus strand of CP070233.1, from coordinate 5,501,411 downwards.
AGGTTTCTAACCACTCTTCTCCTGTCAAATCTCTACCTTTGGGGATGCGACTTTGGAGTTGATCTTTTAATCGCTCAATTTCTATTTCTTTTCTGCGTTTATTTCTAGTAAATTCTTCTGGGTTTTCATCCAGTTCACTAATTTGACAGTTATTTTTGAGTAGATATGCTAAAGCGCAACGAGTAAGAGGTTCTTCTGTTTCTTCATAAGTGTTTAGAAGAATTTTGAAAACTGAAGATGTTTTGGCTTTTGTGGGTTTTTTAGTCTTTTTTACCTTTTTCTGTTTGTCATTTTGATTCCTACGGAGCGCTTCGCTATCGGACTGAGGGGTAAATTTGCTAAGAAGTTCAGTAGCTTTAGTACGGATTACGTCTAAGCTAGATTGACTTTCTTGCTCAAGTTCTTGATCACTTTTGAGCATTTTTAGCCAACCCTGTTTCCCTTCTATTTGGTTCTTTCTTCGTTTCTGTAAGGCAAACCAGGATTTATATAGATAATCCACTAAGGGGAGTTAAAAGTGCGATGCTTATAGTGAGGGTAGCGATCGCATTTTTTGGTGACTTGTGGTTAAAAGCTTGGTTGTGAGTATTCCAAATAAGGACTCTCACATATTGCTAACAGCGATCACTCTCATCAAGATACTTACGTATTTATGGGCGATTCAGGTCATTGTACAGGCTTTCGCAAAGAGCGATCGCACTCATGCAAAAAGAGGCAGCAGTTCCTATATTTACAAAATCTTGGTTTTCTCGATGTTGTCCAAAGTCACCAATGGACTTAATATGATTAACTAAGACATAAGTGGTTTTGGTAATGTACTTGGTAACAGGATGGGAATCTTGTGTACCAGTTGCAAGGCGCAAGATGCTACATTGCCTTCCATCACTTACAGGAAGCAGCCTACCAGAATCCAACAAACCATCTCTCCACTCACCGGATCGCTGCCATTCGTTTATCCAGTTCTGAGGAATTGAGCGATCGCGAGGTAATTCCTTTTCCCAAATTAATTGCAGTGACCGTTTTGCAATATTTCGCATCCAAACGAGTGAGCCTTCAGGTGATGGAGATAAGTCTCGAATAGCCATGCGTACATAGTTGCTGAGGGCTGGATCAACCTGTGAAATTTGTGCAAATCGCAGTCCGAGTGTGCCTGGAATATTTTCGTCAAAGGCATTACCCATACCAAACAAGCGATAAAGATCGTTAACTCCTGGAGTTCTTAGGCGAGCATACTCCTTAATAATCTTACAAGCTGGTTTTAAAGTGCCTCCCGTGGCTTGGAGAAAACCTCTTTTTTCTAATTCAGATTTTCTGCTGTGCGGTAATTGATTTTGAGGAATTCCTCGTTCCGCAGCCGAAGCTAAATCACTCTTCATTTCATCGCTACAGTCATCCCACAGTGCTAATAAGAAGTTGGACTGACTAACAACCATTTTTTCAGCAATGCGCTCAACATCAATATTCGATAGCGTAGAACCTTCAGCAGTTTCTTGAAAAAGGTCACGCATCAGTGCAGCAGCAAGTAGGGGAACTCCTCCAGTCCAGATAACAATTTCTTCTTTTGCCGCAGATTCAATTGTAATTTTTTTCTCTAGCATGGGTTCTAGAAACCCTTCCCAGTCAGAATCTTCAAGCTTGCTGATTTCTAAAGGCGTATCATAAAAAATTTCCCAAAAGTCCGAGGATTGCGATTCCTCAGAAGCACAAAGTTCGCGAAGAGGACGACGACTACCTGTAACCAGAGTCAAACTGGAGTGAAGTGCCAGCGTTCGCATATTGTCCCACAGCATTCTGGTAATAGCAGAAGCAGCAAGAACGTGATCGAATCCATCTAGAACAGCAAGCAGGCTATCCCCATTTCTGTCTAATTCCGCAAATGCAAAATCCAGTAGTTCATGAATGCTACTACTGTCTGTCAATTCGATATACTCTGCCACCTCTGGTCTAAATGGCTCGATAGTTGATTTAACACCCTTAGCAAAACAGTGTCTGAACTCCTCATCAGTTGTGGGTGTTGTGTGACGGAAATCAATGTATAAAGCAGTTGTAAAATAGTCATTCCTGTCACGGTACTTATCTGCCAAATGATTAAGTAATACACTTTTTCCATAACGAGCAAACCCAATAACTGATACATGATCAGGCGTTGGCTTAAGCAAATGGCTTTCTAAGCTTGCCAGCACTTTTTCCCGCCCCAACAGTTTTGGAACACTCCCACCCAGCACTTGATAAAACTCAGTCATTACAATATCTCCTCACTTTCTTTGATTGCTTCCCGTTTAAGGTCTTCAAAATCAACATGACGCTGAATCCATTTCTCCATTAGTGGAATAGAGAGAGAATAAGCCTCTCGACCCTGTGTGGAGTGGAACTCAATTAATTCTAATTCTCTTAAAAAGTCTAAATCTTCACCTAGCCCTCGTTTTTGAGGCACAGGAACCCCAAATTCCTCAAATTTCGTTTCTAAAAAATCGAGGTTTGTTGGATCATCACCCCCAGCAAAACGCTGACAAATTGCCAAAATCATGCGTCGGCGCTCAGTTCCTGCATAATTCCAGAGTGTGCGGAAATGTTCATTGTCTTCTACCATTGTGGTTGCTGCTGATTCAACCAAAGTAGATGTAACGGTTCTTTCAGCTTGACGCTTTGTCTGCTCAAATATACGAGTACACAATGATTGGATTAAAAAAGGTTGGCAGGCACACAGGTTGACGATGCGATCGCGGGCTTCAGGTAGAAATTGCAATCGACCCTTCACAGGTTCAGTTACTAGATTTTTTGCTGCATCTAGTGGCAAGGCACTAATACCAATTTGATATCCAAAACCAAATAGCACTGACCAGTATTCTTCTCGCAACCGCTTCAAACGCCGCGAACCAGTAATGATCGCCGACATATCTGAGTAGGTATGTAGTAAATAACGGATGTTTTCAGGAACTTGAGGATTAGTAATTCCTTTATCCCACATTCCGCACTTCAATTTGTAGTACATATACAAGTATCATAAGCAGCATAGAGGGCTAAACACAAATACGCAATTAAGCCAGTAAAAATATAGACATTAATTTCCATTTGACTACTAAATAGAAATTCATAAGGCATTGATCATAAATTCAGGAAAAAATGAGAGAATGAGACTGAATTACATAAAAATGCCTTCATATTATGAATTACCAACAAGAAGATATTGAGAGTAAAAATATAGATCACTTAGGAATAATAACAGGAATAATAGATGAGATAGGAATAGTAGAAAAAATCAATGAAATATTTTCGGTGGATAGTAGAGAGAAAGTAAACTATTGAGAAGTAGTCAAAGCAATTATTCTCAATAGACTAGGTTTTGTATCAAGACCACTATATTTATTTCCAGAATTCTTTCAAGACAAAGCCGTAGAACATTTAATAGGAGGAGGGATAAAAGCGGAAGATTTAAATGACGATAAAATAGGTAGAGTCATGGATAAACTTTACAAATATGGCTTAACTAAATTATTCTTAATCATTGCCTTAGAAGTAGTAAAGAAATATGGAATAGACACAAAATATTCCCATTTAGACTCAAGCTCATTACATTTACATGGAAAATATGATAATTGCCTCAATAATCCAGAGAAAGAATTAGGAATAAACAAAGAAAATCCGATTAATATCACACAGGGGTATTCCCGTGACCATCGCCCCGACTTAAAACAATGTATATTAGATTTAATAGTAAGTAGTGATGGAGATATACCATTATTTTTCAGAGGAGCATCAGGAAACGAATCAGATAAAGCAGTATTCGCTCACATCTTAGTAGAATATTCTAAACAAGTAGATTTTGAAAGTATCATGGTGGCTGACAGTGCATTGTATAGCGAAAGTAACTTAAAATTAATGTCGAACATGAAATGGATAACTCGAGTACCATTATCCATTAAAAAAGCGAAAAATTTAGTGAAAGCCTTCATAAATAATGACCTGAAAGCCTCTAAAATAAAGGGTTATAGCTATCTCGAAGAGAAAGTATCTTATGGAGGAATAGAGCAAAGATGGTTATTAGTAGAAAGTGCAGAGAGGAAAAAAGCAGACTTAAATAAACTAGACAAAAAAATCCAAGAAGAGTTTTTGAAAGTTAACAAACAAGTAGCGAAATTAGAACAGGAAGAATTTCCAGATAAATCTTTGACAGAATTAAAAATCGAAGAAATAACAGCCAAATTAAAATATCATCAAATATCAGACTGGGAAATTACTCAAACCAATCAAGGGAAAACAACAGTTTATAGAGTGAAATGTAAATTAAGAGAAAATCAGGAGTTAATTACACAACAGCAAAACTCTTGTGGCAGATTTATTTTAGCCACCAATATTTTGGATACGATTGAGTTAGAGTCAGAAGAAATCCTCAAAATATATAAAGAACAACAATCTACAGAAAGAGGATTTAGATTTATCAAAGACCCGTTATTTTTCGCGGATAGTCTGTTTGTGAAAAATCCTGAAAGAGTAGAGACAATGATGATGTTAATGGCATTATGCCTTTTGGTTTATAATTTAGGACAAAGACAATTAAGAATGTCATTGAAGGCACAAAAAGCCACAGTTAAAAATCAACTGAATAGACCCACAGAATCTCCTACATTAAGATGGATATTTCAATGTTTCCAAGGTATTCATCTTTTGATGACACAAGGATTTCAACGAATTCTTAATTTAACGGATTCGCATTTTCATATCTTGCAATTCCTACCTAGGGCTTGTCAAAAATATTATTTATTGTCTTAGTTTTTCTCTCTGGTTTTACGGTCTTATCGGTTAATTTTTTGAGATTTGATTCACACATCCAATTAAATATTGTTGTTGAAATAGCTTTTAAAACCCAATAAAAGCTTAATTCTTTGCGTTGATAATTTTATTTTTCATTGATACTTGATTGTTAAAATCATAAGTTTTAATTGGCTCTTAATGTAGTTTGCTTATACTACTTTTGAAGTGCGGAATGTGGGTTATATATTTTTGGCTATCCCAAGAATAGCGAAGTTGATTATTCTCAAGGAGATTCAGCCAGTTTTAAATATGAAGGAATAAGTTTTAAACAAGATATTACTCTATATAAATTAAAGCAAGGACAAATTATTTCTGGTTTTAGTGGTTCGCCTTTGCTGAACTTACAAACAGGAAAAGTTTGTGGTATTGTACATCTTTCTCGTGATGAAAGTACCGATTTAGGAGGACGTGCGGTTTCATCCCAAGTTATTCAAGAAAAGTTTCCAGGTATTTTCCTCCAGAATCAACAATTTCATCAGCGAAAGCCGAAGGGTGAAAATCCATTTGAATATGGTCTTCCTGTGCCTCCACAACGTTTTTACGGACGGAGAAAGGAAATTTTAGATATTAAAAATCGTATTGGTGCAGTTAGTCCCCAATGTGTAAATTTGGTGGGTTTGCGACGCAATGGTAAATCTTCCCTACTGCGATATATCAAAGAAAGAATCAACGAATTTTGTTCAGTGCAACAAAAGCCGTTAGTTGTTTCCTTAGATTTAACAAATAAAAATTTTCATACTCCAGAAGGGCTGATTGAAGGTTTAAGGCGAGGGATTAATAAACTAACGTGTAATTATCCTTGGTTAAGGGAAGATAATGAGGATGGTTTTGCAGTAGAAGATGGTTTACAAGAGTTGCTAAATGAAGGGTATCGTTTAATTATTTTATTGGATGAATTTGAAGCGATCGCTAGTAACCAAGAAAGATTAATGCTCTTGTATCAGCGAGTAACAACTGGGTGTTTATCTCCTCTACAGTAATTTTAATAGTTCTTTCTGCTGACGATTTAGGATTGTCTTCAGCATTCGTTATCCCTGTGACTTTATGTAACTATTACAGAATAATTGACTATTTTTTCTTAGCTCCTTTTAGTTTTCTTACATCAATTATTAATCGACTCCGCCTTCAACCATTACAATTACTTTACCAATTACCTCCCTATACCAGTGAGTTTCTCTGGCTACCCTTAGCATTACCTAATCATGATCAGCTTTTCATTTCTGCTTTTCGTAGCAATCCTCAACAAGCTTTAAACATCTTTCAATATACCCAAACTTTTTCCTTACCTGGATTTCAAATCACCCTACAAAATGCCTTAGCGCAAATTGTCGCTGACCAACTCAAGCAGATTCAAAGTATTCCAGAACTACTCTTTACTGCTAACTCAGATCATCCTATCTTACCCTTCCTAATTTCCCCCTTCTATCATTTTGATTCTGACAGCGACAATCCCACTCCAGAAACACCATTACCAAAAGTAAACCCCGAACTTTCTATCTTGCTGCCTCGCTTACAAACTATTGTGAGAGATATTCAGTCCGCACTGGAAAATAAAAATATAGCCTTACGAGAACGGGGATTAGAACGAATTAATAATAATATTGTTATGTTAAACGCTCAATTACCATCACTGGGACTTAAAAGCGAAGCTATTAAACGTTGGACACCTGTACTGGAACGTTGGCAAAGAGTGATTGAACTGGAACAAAATGAACAACGTAAACTCTCTGAAGGTGAACTAATTAATCCCTTCCAATACGGTAATCCAGTGCGCCTTAACCAAAAAGATTTGTTTAAAGGTCGTCAGCGATTTGCTGATGAAGTTGTTAGTCGAGTTTTAAACAATGACCGTCCCACCCTGGTTTTACATGGTCCCCGGCGCTGTGGTAAAACTTCGTTTTTATATAACTTACCTCGCTTATTTCCCAGTGGTATTCTCTCAGTGTTTTTAGATATGCAAAGTTCAGCTATTTAAACAATGGGTGAAAGAGAAGGCAATAAAAAGCTGATAGATGTCAATTTATTTACAGGAACTCATCCCACTTCAACCATAGAAACTACTTTACCATCATCATTAGAGACGTGGTTGGCTTCATGTCTCTTTCTTGTTGTTCAAAAGTTCCTAATCACGCTTTTGGCGTTTAGCCATTGTTGCAAAAGGTAGGAAACAATGAGAACATTCGCCTTGTACCCAATCTGCGGGAATAGGAAAAGGTGTTTCACAGTTAGTACACTTCGTTAACAAGCGTAAATTATGGGGATGTCTTCGTCCAGTGTAGCCATCGCACCTGATTTTATCCTTTAACTGCCACTCCATCCGATGACAAGGAGATTCTGCATAGCAAGCAGCACATAACCTAATTGGTCTAGGCTTCATCGTCATTCCCTGAGATGGGAGCATTTCCATTAACCTATAAGCATTAACTCCCACCACAGAGGACAAAGCCTCCAACTCTTGTGGAGTAGGAAAAGGATTGAAATACAACTTTTCCCAACATAAAATAACTGCACCGAGTCCAGTCAATTTACCCAACTGGGTAGAGGTTAAATAATTTTCTCGGCGAAAGCGACCTAAGAAATGACTTAAACTTTCTCCATCCAGGGGTTCTACCTCAAAAAAACGAGGTTCATCCGCAGCAATTTCCATTATTCAAACCAATCTAAAACTTCAGTCAAAGTCTCTTTATCTATTTTCTTCAATCCTTTTCTCAAGGCTAAGATTGAAGCTCTTCTCAATACCCGATCCACCAAACCAATTTTTCCACTTGTTTTTTGATACAAAGGCAATAAAGTTTCATTTCTTGTGAGATTAGAAGGAAGAGGCAAACATAAAACCTCTTCTTCCCAAATTTTTACTAATTCAGCAAATCTTTTCTCTGATACTAATGGTAATCTATAACATTCAATAAATCGATCATGAATGTAAGGCTCTTTTTTAATTAGATTATCCAAACCGTCCGTACCAACAAGAACAATGGAAATTCTCAGCAAGTCGTAAATTCTGGCAATTTCACTAAAAGTATTCAACTTGAGAAAATTTGCTTCATCAATAATTAGCATTTCTACCTTGGATTCTTTGAGTAGTCTTTGTACCCGTCTTCTGATGTCAGTAAGTTTTCCGGTAGTTGACTCATATTTCAAACCTTCCAGGATAAGAACTAATAATTCACCCGATGAGCAATCTCCTGGAACTTGCATATACAAAACAGGTACAATATCTTTTTTACCTCCTCTTTTTTGTGGCTTATTTAATAGTCTATACACATCACAAGTAACCGACTTACCTGCTCGTGGAGGTGCAACAATTCGACCACATTGTTTGGAAAGACGCAAACCATCTAACCAATCATGGATTTTTTGTATATGCTCTAATTCCACAATACTGGGAGCCAGAAGACGTTCAATTTCTGGCTGTAATTCCTCTGGAATTGGTTCATCTCCCCATAAATTTTGTACCCATTTCTGCCAATAATCGTCTTTCATGATTTGCGTTGCTTGGATAAGTATTACTAGAATTAATCTGTGAATTGAATTAAAAACTACTCATCATAGTCTTGACGTAGTTGTTCATAGTTGAAAACTCTAGGTCTTCGAGATTGTGGTGCTTGGGTTTTAGGCGTTTCTTCTGGAGTTTCTACCAGTTCTGTATCACTGAGATTGATGGATTCATAAACAGGATGAACTTGAGCCTGTTCTTCTTTTTTGCGTTCCTTCTGAGTCTTTTTCTTTTGCTTGATGAAAGTATCTCTATCGTGTATCTCTGCCAAAATGGATTTATTGCTGAGTGTTTTACCCACAGAACGCACTTTTTGACTAGCAGCTTTAGCCTCTTCTAAAGATAATTGCTCTGTTTCCCAATCCAACGCATGAGCAGCAGAAAGAAGCTCTTCCTTCCCTTTATCTATTCGATAAACCCAAACAGTTGTAATATCCCTGGGATCATATCTGAGTACAACACTTTCTCCAGCGTAAGCTGCTAGGTAGTCTCCTCGATACAGAATATTTTCAAAGCTGAGATATCCACCTTTGTAAATACTGCGTCGAGTTTTTTTCATCAAACAGACATCTAATTCGCGCTCCTTCACAATTTTGGGTAGAGCAGGTAATCCTGCTTCCCATCTTTGAAATCTTGATTGCTCTTTTGTACGTGCATCAAGACGCTGATTATAGTTGTCAATAATGTAGCGAACTAATAATAGGTGTAGTTCCCGTAAAGTTAAGCAAGCTTCTTCTTCTGCCGTCTTAGACCGTTCCTGAATATTAGAGCCTAGATAACCATAGAAACCAGAGAGAAATTCTGTATTGATAGTGCCAAAACTACGTTCTTCAATACCACCTTCACTGGGGCGATCTCGCAGATGACACTCAAAGGCTAATTGGAAACCAATCTGTTTTAAGTGGTCTGAGCGAAAATCTCTGCCACCATCAGTGAAAAGATTTTCAGGTACACCATAAGTTGCCCATTCACAATGAAGTTTGTATTCCGCACTATACTGCTTTGGCAAAATAGCATGGCGTAATGCTAGGGCTACCACTTGAGAACTTGGTGCATCAAAGCCCAAATGAATACCCATGATACAACGAGAGTAACTATCTGTAATTTTGGTGAACCAAGGGCGAGACAAAGGCTCACCATATTGATCAACCAACATGACATCTAGTTTTGTATGATCACACTGCCAAACATGATTACTATGATGTACATCTAAGGTTTGCCCATCACGAGTTTTGTGGGATACTCGTGACCCCCGCCATCCAACATTCCGTACTTTCTGTTTTTGCTCTTGACGCTCAATAATAGGGTTAAGAACTCTGTAAACTGTCATGTGACTGGGGTAATCTTCTAAACCTAGCTGTCCTGCTCTGACTTGTACCCTGATTGCTACTTGAGCCGGAGTCATTTTTTTACTACCCTTATTACCTTCTTTAAAAGTGCTGATAATAAATTTTTGCCACTCAGGGTCTATCCGATAACTGCCTTTATCATTTCTCTCAGTGTCAACAATTGCAGATAGACCGTCTTGTTGATACTTCTTAACTAGACGCTGGACAGTTCTGACAGTCTTACCCAGTTTTTCTGCTGCTACTCTTAATTTCTGACCATAGGTTTTGCGATCACATGGTTCAAGTAGACCTTGAATCACTTCCATCTTGAGTTTTGCTTCAGCCGAAAGTTCTGTAATAATTACGTTTGTTTCTTCTGGCTCATCATTCTGAATTTCTGCCAAATCATTGTTGTCATCAAATGGCAGAGATTCGTTGTCTTGATTGAAGATAGGTATTTCATCCATAGTGGGACTTAGACAAAATAGTAGTTCGCTATTGTGCGGGTACATCCAACCTTCTTGGGGTACAGAATGTATTTGTTAATATAAATGTATTAACATTTAACTATGATATCACCTCTTACCCTAAAAAGCGACAGTTAATTTGTTATGATGCTAAAAAAATTTTAGAATCAGGAAAAACTAAAAGGCGACGTACAATATGTTATTATAATAGATAACGACAATTAAAATGTTAAATATCTGAGTAAATGGTTTAATAATAAAAACGCTGTAAACACTTATGCAGTGAGAATTTCAGCGTTTTTAACTTTAACGACATTATTTTGTTATAACGACAAATAATTTGTTACTCGACAAAAATACACGCTACGCTATTGACAAGCTCAATGACCAGACGAGTAGTTAAAACTACCGTGGTTTGATTAAGCTGTACTCACCGGAAGTTTTGCAAAAAACCACCCACAGATAGATAAGAATATGGAGAAAATCTGATAGATTATCGGGATTGAGTTTTTCATGTTAAGTTTCATCCTGGAGAATTCGCACAATTCGATTCCCTATCATTAATTTTGTCTAACTACTTATGGATATCTTATTTGTTAGCGGTGAAGAAAGTAAAAACATCATTGGATGTTATGGCAATATCGAAGGCATTGCAGCAGTAGTTGTCACAGTATTTCCAGACAATAGTAAGTATGAAATTATTGATTCTATGTTCCGCCGTCGTCTGGGATTGAAACCAACTGCTGATGATTTGCTAGGATTGGCTGACATCCATAAAGTTAAATATATTATCGGCAATCAGCTTGTAGAAAATGTTTATCATGGTGGAACATTAGAAAAAAACTATGCGTTTCCTGTGGAGATTCAATGGGAAACCAACGAAATTAATGTTGAGAAATTCCTATTTTTAACCGAATGTTATTTCAATGAAAGTAGGTTAAAGTTATCTGCTGATGTCGAAGACGTAATAGAAAAAGAATTAAAATCTTTTGATCTCCAAAAATACCGAGATTATGGTCAAGCTAGTCACAGGCTATTTGCATTTTTTCATGCCATAGCTGCTGCGCGTTCATCCATTCCCACCTGGGCAAAATCTTAAGTAATATCTTTACTCGGTATGTGTAAAGCTCAGTGTCTTTAGACCTGAGATACAAGTAATTTTCAGTGAACAAAATGCCGTTTTAAAGCTGCAAAAACCGGACAAGGGGCTGATGTTTGTAAATTGTCCGGTTTACTCCAAGTAAAGGGCGCTTTTTGCGCCGCAGACATCCATAAAAGTTTTTTCGCTCTAGTCATAGCCACATAAAGTAACCGATATTCCTCCGCCATTTTCAGGTATTTTGATTCTTCCCAAGCTTGGTTAATATCAGGGATGGGTTTTTTGTGCAGTCCGGCACGAATTTGGGCGCGGGCAACTTCTGATAAGGTAAAATCACCTAGAAATTGACCTTGGGGGGGAATCCAAAATCTGCCAGGAATTAAGTTTTCATGGAGAAAAGGCAAAAATACATAATCCCAGTCTAACCCTTTGGCTTTGTGCATGGTAATAATTGTTAATTGCCCTGCTTTGGTATATTGTTCTTCTATATTTTCTGGTTCTACAGATTCAAATCTTTCAGAACTGACAATTTCACTTAAAGCTGATATCATTGCCCCCATAGAACTATTCCCAAAAATTTGCTGATTTACCCGTTCTGCAAGTTTGTCAGCAGTGGCTAATTCGGCTTGATCATATTTTAAAGTTAAGGCAAAAAAAGAAATTATTTGATAAAATGGTAATTCTAAATAAGCACGAAGTAAACTGCGACAAAGATGAGCCACTTTTTGCACTATTTCTGTTTGCGGTGGGGCTAAAGGACCTGGATATAAAAATTCTTCCGGTAAACTAGCTAGAGTGTTAATATCTTGAGTAGGAATTAATTGCCGTTCGACCAGAACATCTAAAGTAGCTTTGAGATAATCGGGAGAATGGGGGCGCTCGCAAAACTGCAATAAGGAAAGAATTTCTTGAGGAACATGAGAACGGCGTTCTTTTTCTCCTACATCATAAAGTTTAATTTTATGTTCTTTGCATATCGGTTCTAAAGCAGCAGCTAACCATCTACCTTGGCGATTTTCTCGAACTAATATGGCTGCACAAGATTGAGGATTTTCTGTAAATAACTCAATCGCTCTTTGGGAAAGTAATTCAACTGTATGATGAATATCTCTAGGGGTATGAAGTTCTAATCCCTGTCCCACAGGTTGCGGATTTCCATTTGGTTGATTAACTGGTTGAATTTTCTGATTTCTAAATGGTGCTTGTTCTGATTTAGTTTTAGCAAAATCCTGACTATTTACCCATTCTAAAGCAAAGTTAGCAGCATCAATAATTATTTGTGTACTGCGCCCAGCTTGATCCATTTCGGCTAGTCTATCTTTACTTTGACAATCTTCGCAAAATTCCCGAAAATAAATAGGGTCAGCAGGTGTAAAGGTTGAATTAATGGCTTGATTAGGATCACCAACTCTAATTAAATTCAAAGCTGATTTATCTAAAATATCTGCATATTCTTGACTAGCGAGGATTTCTAATAAATCTGTTTGTAAAGGGCTAGAATCTTGAGCTTCATCTTCAAAAACAGCAAAAACTTTGCTTTGTTCAATCCGGCAGGTACTGGGATTTCTCAAAACTTTTAAAGCCCCTAAGATCATATCATCGTAATCAATGAAATCCTGCAACTGCATTAAGTTTTGATATTCTTTATATAATCCCGCTGCTACTTTTAAAATTCCATATTTATCTTGAGTTTTTTCACTCCACTCTAATAAATCTTTTGGTGATATTCCTGAACTTTTAGCTTCATGAATCACGGTGTAAGCTAAATCTGGTAATATTTCCGTTCGCAGCACGGACTGACGACGAAGTTTTTCAGTTTCTTCTCCATCAAATTCCTTTCCTGCAAGTAACCGCAGATAAAGTTCTGGATAATTAGTAATCCATTTTTCTACTGCTGTGCGAATAAATTTATGGCTTTGATTTGGTGTGATTAAAGTCGCATTTTCTAACTGTAACCCTGATAAATTAGGATGGCGACTAGCGATAATTAAAGCTAAACCATGCAAAGTATAAACGGCAAATCCTGTTTGTGGTAAAGATAATTTTTTTAAGTTTTCCCGAATTTTTAATTTAATATTGGCAGTAGCAGAACGGGTGAAAGTGACAACGATTAACTGTTTATAATCCTTATTGCCTGTATTTAAATAATACTCATATTGACGAGCAATAGCGATCGCCGCAGCCGCAGCCATTCCCGTAGATTTGCCCGCCCCAGGCACAGCAGACACCGCCAATGGACCCACCTGCCAATCCGCCATTTGTGTTTGTCCTGGACGCAATTGGGCGCGAATGACAGCGATATTTTCCTTTAATTTAGCAAGCGGTGATGGTGGCAATATTTCGGCATTAATTAGAGAATCTGACATAATTGAAATTTAGAATTTATAAATATCGTAGATTGGGTTGACGCTCATGTTACCCAACAATGTTGTTATAAAAGTTTTTCGTGATAGCGCAGCGGTTAGAAACCTCATCTACACAGGCGAAACCCACCTCCGTGGGTTAAAAACAAGCTAATATTAAGATTAAATCGGCGGTTAGAAACGGCATCTACACAGGCGAAACCCACCTCCGTGGGTTGAAAATAAGTATTCTTTCTTAGTCCACGCAGGTAGACTTTGTTTGTATAGATGCGGTTTCTAACCAGCGGGGCTTGTTCTGGGCATAAACCCTATGCCCCTACGACATTATTCATCAATTTGCCAAGCATCTTTGGCATATTCTTCATCGAAAATTTTCTTAGGACGAACCAAGACAATCATTTTTCCTAATAGGGGAATTGCTGGTGCAGTTTCAAACCATTGAAAGTCAATACTATCGCCGTTCTCAAATACAAAATAGTTGGAAATATCCCATTCTCTTTGGGCGCGATCTATGACGATCATAATTGGTTCAATTTTGTTTTGATGGGGGTTGGGGAAAATATCGCTATTCCCAATGACGACTACAGGATCTTCTGCATTTAGTAACACTTTCCAGCCTGGTAAGGATACCCAAGCTTGTTCTCCGGCAAATTTAACAATGCGGAATGGTTGAATTTCGGTAATAAAGGGGACGGCTTTTAACTCCTGTGGTGTTAATGGCAATTCACCTACTACTGGTAAAATCCGGGGTAAGTCTTCGTCAATTTCCAGACGATAAAATGGCAGAATGGGGGGCGCTAGTTTGGGAGTAACGCTAAAATCCATTAATAGTTGTTCTAGTTGTTTTCTCGCTGTTTCGGAGTGAACAAAGCGTAAACCTTTGGCAATTAAGCGCGATCGCTCTGATAAGTCAGATTTTTGTTTAGCATACTTCCACGATTGGTAAGCGATCGCATCTCCTGGATGTTTACTGAAACCTTCTGGTAAATTAGCAAACCAAGAATAATCTTTAACGGCTTTAGCTATATCCCTGACTACATCGGCATCAAGCTTGTATTGACAGGTTAAGTCGGCAGTGGTAGCCCGGTCTTCTTGGGTTAACCCACGTAGTTCATATAACACATCACTGCTTTTGTGCTGGTAATATGCTAATGTTTCTGGCGATGAGCCACATTTTTCCATAGAATGGTAAACCTGAGAGCCAACAATGACTTGATTTTGTTGAATCTGTTCAAATCCTGTGGCTTCAAAGATATCTTGGGGATTGTAACCGTTTTTTTGCAGGTAGGCGATCGCTTGTCCCCATTCCACCCAAGTACCTTGTTTTTGTCTCAGTTTGACTAATAATTCTGTTGCTGTCTGTGCTGTTTCCTGTTCAGGATTTTGAAGATTGGGCTGTATTTCGGTCATAATTATTAAAAAGTGCGTTTTTCAAGTTAATACTGTTTGATGAATGTAAAGAAATATGAAGTTGGGAAACTATTTTCTTCTCTTATCTGTATTTTGACTTATTGCTGATAAGAATATCAGCAGAAAATAACCATGATATATAATTGTAAAATTAGTGTATCAAACAACTTTGTATCTTACTTGGTTTTTTAGTGCTATTCTTAATATCATACAGGTACAAAATATAACAAAATAGAAAATAACACGACTATAAATATGGATAATCCCAATATTGAACTTGACAAAGTTCGCCGTCAACTGACTACCCTGGAAAGTCCCAAAAAACTCAAAATCCTAGTGGTTGACGATGAACCAGATAATCTGGATCTACTGTATCGAACATTTCGCCGTGATTTTCAGGTGCTAAAGGCTGATAGTGGAGTCACGGCTTTACAACTATTGGCACAGGAAGGGGAAGTAGCAGTCATTATCTCCGATCAACGGATGCCAGAAATGAAAGGTACGGAATTCCTTAGTCGGACTCTACCACAATTTCCCGATACAGTGCGAATAATTCTGACTGGGTTTACTGATATTGAAGATTCGGTAGAAGCAATTAACGCTGGACAGGTGTATAAATACATCACTAAACCGTGGAACGCAGGAGAATTAAAGGCTGTAGTCCAAAAAGCCGCAGAAAGCTATGATTCGCTCAAGCAGCGCACAGATCAGTTGCGGTATGCCCATGGACAAATGGATTTATCGAATCGCTGTAAGACTCCCGTCTCAGGGTCTCCCAGGCGGGGGATGTAAAGCGGTTCAAAACGCAGCACTAGGCAGATCAATATTGAGCGTTAGCGAAATAGAATCTGCATAGTAGCTAAGTTTTTAACAATCATGATATACTATTTATGTACCAAAGTTAGACATAAATGATCGTATTTGAGGCAAAACTTGAAGGACTTGACGAACAGTATCGAGCGCTTGATGAAGCGATTAGAACTGCTCGTTTTGTGCGGAATAGTTGCCTGAGATACTGGATGGACAATCAGGGCATTGGACGCTATGACCTAAATAAATTCTGCGCTGTACTTGCTGCTAATATTGAGTTTCCTTGGGTATCCAAATTAAACTCAATGGCCAGACAAGCCAGTGCAGAAAGAGCGTGGTCTGCTATTGCTAGGTTTTTTGATAACTGCAAGAAAAGCAAACCAGGGAAGAAAGGTTTTCCAAAGTTTAAGAAAGAACAAACACACGGTTCTGTTGAATACAAAACCTGTGGTTGGAAACTTTCTGACGACCGCAGGTACATCACTTTCACCGATGGATTTGAAGCAGGAACATTTAAACTTTGGGGAACCCGTGACTTGCACTTCTACCAACTTAAACAGTTTAAAAGAGTGCGAGTGGTGCGTCGGGCTGATGGGTATTATGCTCAGTTTTGCATTGACCAAGAACGACTCGAAAAGCATGAGCCAACGGGTAAAACTATTGGTATTGATGTGGGCTTGAACCATTTCTACACCGATAGTAACGGTGAAACAATCGCCAATCCTAGACATCTTCGCCAGAGTGAGAAGTCTTTAAAACGGTTGCAACGCCGGATGTCCAAGACAAAAAAGGGTTCTCAAAATAGAGTTAAGTTTAGAAATAAACTGGCACGTAAGCACCTCAAAGTAAGTCGCCAACGTAAAGACTTTGCTGTAAAAACAGCAAGGTGCGTAGTGAAGTCTAACGACCTCGTGGCGTATGAAGATTTGAAAGTGCGGAATATGGTAAGGAACAGACACCTTGCCAAGTCGATTAGTGACGCAGCGTGGACTTTGTTCCGTGAATGGGTTGAGTATTTTGGTAAAGTGTTTGGCGCAGTCACGGTTGCGGTGCCGCCTCATTTCACCTCACAAAACTGCTCGAATTGTGGTGAAGTGGTGAAAAAAACCCTGAGTATCAGAACCCATGTATGCCTTCATTGTGGGCATATCCAAGACCGTGATTGGAACGCAGCGCGTAACATATTAGAAAAAGGATTGAGTACGGCGGGTCACGTCGGAACTAACGCCTCTGGAGAGACTGATCAATACTTGAGTGGGGAAACTCCTTCAAGCAAATCAACTCGTGGAAAGAGGAAGCCCAAAGAGTGATCTTTGGAATCCCCACCCTCTACGGAGTAGGGTGGGGAGGATGTCAACAGTAGAATTATTAGCGATTTTCCTTGCTAGTAGTAGTTGTTGCTCTTCTAAAACAGAATAGCAAGAGGTAGGGGCGCAGGGCCTGCGCCCAGGAAGGAGTCATGGAAAAGAACAAATAAGAAAATTCCTTCCTTTATTCCCTATTCCCTATTCCCTGTTCCCTATTCCCTATTCCCTGTTCCCTATTCCCTATTCCCTATTCCCTCAAAAATGAGTAACGAAGTTCAGACTATATTTAATCGTATTGCTCCTGTTTATGACCAACTTAACGATCAGTTAAGCTGGGGACAACACCGCATTTGGAAAGAAATGACAGTCAAATGGAGCGCAGCCAAATCTGGTAATACTAGCTTAGATTTGTGCTGCGGTAGTGGTGATTTAACTTTTCGGTTAGCACGCCATGTAGGAATGACAGGCCAAGTTTATGGAGTTGATTTTTCGGCTAATTTACTGAATTTTGCTCAAGAACGCGGCAAAAAATCCTATCCCCAACCTCCTATTACTTGGATAGAAGCAGATGTATTAAATTTACCTTTTGATGATAATTATTTTGATGCAGCTACTATGGGCTATGGATTAAGAAATGTTAAAGATATTCCTGGTAGTCTTCAAGAAATACACCGTGTTCTCAAACCAGGAGCAAAAGCTGCAATTTTAGATTTTCATCGTCCCAGCAATGAACAGTTACGCGCTGTGCAACAGTGGTATTTAAATAATTGTGTAGTTCCCATGGCCACTAATTTAGGCTTAAAAGACGAATATGCTTATATTAGCCCTAGTTTAGACCGCTTCCCCACTGGGAAGGAGCAAATAGAGTTAGCGCGTCAAGCTGGTTTTGTGGATGTTACACACTATCCCATTGCTAACGATATGATGGGAGTATTGGTAGTAAGTAATTAAAAATTAAAAATTAAAAATTAAAAAAACTTCTACCGATTACCAATTACCAATCACCCAATCCAAAAACCTGTGGATTTGTCTCGAATTCTATTATATATATCTCCCCCAATTTTGGGTGGATTAATTGGCTATTATACCAACGACATAGCCATAAAAATGTTATTTCGTCCCTATAAAGCAGTTTATATTTTGGGACAAAAAGTACCGTTTACTCCTGGTTTAATTCCTAGCAATCAGGAACGGTTAGGACAAAATATTGCTAATGCGATTATGAAGTCGCTCTTGACTCCAGAAGAAATCCAAAATCTGGCGCGGAAACTCCTGCAACCTGAACGGCTACAGGGCGGGATTTTCTGGTTATTACGTCTAGTAGTTGATCAAGTTAAAGGTGATAAAAATCCTCGTAGCACTAAGATTTTGGCGGGAATTTTGCGTGATTTATTGGGTGAATCTTTACCTCGTCTTTTGAAGGTTTTAGCGCGACAAGAAACATTTTTAGAAACGCAAATTAACCAAATATTTGACAAAGTATTACTAGAGTTTCAACTCAGTGAAGAACAATCTATCCGGTTAGCTGATTGGTTATTAGAGATAGTTTTACCTCCCGATAGGTTACGACAAGTTATCATTGATTTTTTAACAGATCGCACAATTCAAACTATTGATGAAAGCTTTCGAGAAAAAACCAGTGGTACTTATTGGGTAGTAGCAAATCTATTTGGATTAAAGAACACTCTGACTCGATTGCGGACATTTTGCTTAGATGAAAAGGAAGCAACGAACAAAAGATTGCAAGAATTAATTAAAGATTTAAAAATGCGCGATCGCATTAAGGAAGTATTAGAAAATTTATCTTTACAAAATCTCCCGGTTGGTACAGTGCGGCAACTGAGAAAAACTATTAGAGATAATGTGCGTCAATATCTGCAAAATAGTGGTAGCGATTTGCTCAAAGAATTAACAGAATCGGCTGACTGGGAAAGAATTTCTATTGTCTTACTCAATCGGTTAAGTAGTTCACCAGTTGTCAATACTTCTTTAGAAGTTGTAGCGCGGGATTTGGCAGTAATTTTAGAGAAGTATTTAACTCAAGATTTGGAAGTTATTGTGCAGCAAGCAATTCCGATTTTATCTATAGATCAAGTAATTGTAGAACGAGTAAAAGCTACTTCACCGGCTGAATTGGAAGATGCAATTGAGGGAATTGTCAGAAATGAATTACAAGCAATTGTAACTTTAGGTGGTGTTTTAGGTTTTGTTGTCGGTTTATTGCAAGTAGGATTTTTATTCATTAGTCAATCGATGTAATAGGGAAGAGGGAACAGGGACTAAATAAGGGGTCAGAAAAGAATTTTCTTTCTCCTGACTCTGTGACTTTGTGACTCTGTGACTCCTACTACAATTAAGATTGTTGTTTACCCTTGGAGGCACATTTTTTGCTCCAGCATCGTTCTAAAAGTTGAATTCGCCAAAGAATGGCAAAGCGTTGGGGACTCCAAACTAGTTGAATATCATGGCTAAACAATGGCTGGTTTAAATATTGCCAAAGCGGAAATTTAATTTTTGTGTGTTTGGGGGTCATGGGAGGAATAAAATATTATGTAATTACCTCGGACTGAGTTGACAGTTTACTTCATAGATTTCAACTAAGTAGGTAAACAGAAAAAACCGTAGACGCGAAGCGGCTTCTCGAAGAGTAAGTAGGTGTACATAATAAAAGCGACATTTATTGCGTTTTATAAAATGGCTGAAACTCAATCAGAATCTCGCATTGAGATAACTTTATATACCGTTACATACCTTTAAATTTTCCTGTTTACCTACTTAATATGTAACGAAAAGTAAAATATCCCAAAACCTCTTCTGGAGTTCTCTGTTCCCTTGTTATAACGACAATTTTTAACGCCCACCTACTTACCAATACCTTACTATTAGCAGAAGTCAGTGAACTAGCAGCCGTAACTACACAATCGAAAATAGGTAGTTCTTTAATAGTACCATTAACTATTTCTACATTGGGTAAACCGGCGAAGTAATCTGCAAAGGTTCTACATGAAAAATCTTTAGTGTCTAGTAAAATTAGTT
This sequence comes from Dolichospermum sp. DET69, assembly GCA_017355425.1. Classification (NCBI taxonomy): domain Bacteria; kingdom Bacillati; phylum Cyanobacteriota; class Cyanophyceae; order Nostocales; family Aphanizomenonaceae; genus Dolichospermum; species Dolichospermum sp. DET69. The sequence goes on along the minus strand of CP070233.1, from coordinate 5,481,283 downwards.
TGCGGGGAATGTCATCACTCCATAACTGATTAGAATCGAAGTTGGTAATCCTGTAACGCAATATCTCTGGATGAAATTTATTACCTATTTCTGTGTGCTTAGACTGTTACAAAACTGAGTGCATATACTTTTTTTGAGTTTTTTGTATCTTTGGAAGTAGATACAAGTACGTAATTTGATCTATGACAAATCAAATAAGAATGGTATAGTATTTCCTGAGTGCTTCTAGTAGATCATCAGCACTACCATTTTTTGTCAACTTAATTTTTAATATTTGATATGCAGTTAGAAGAAATTTTGTCTGAATTAGAAAACAATACTGGAACGTTTCCCCGTCTAGCTATAGAGAGAGCTATTGAAGAACGAGAAGCTATTACTCCTGTTTTATTAGCTACTTTGGAAGAATGTAAAAATAATTTGGAGGAATTCTTTGATAAAGATGCATATATGTTGCATATTTATGCCTTATATTTATTAGCACAATTTAGAGAAACTAAAGCTTATCCTCTAATTATTGAATTTTTTTCAATTCCGGGTGATATGCCATTAGATATAACTGGAGATGTCGTCACTGAAGATTTAGCGAAAATTTTAGCTTCTGTTTATGATGGAAATATTGAGCCAATCAAGCAACTGATAGAAAATGCAGAACTTAATGAATATGTTAGAGATGCTGCTATTCAATCATTAGTTGTTCTCATGCTTCAAGGAATTATTACTAGAGAGGAGGTTATTAAATATTATGAGGAACTTTTTGTAAGCAAACTTAAAAATGAACCGGAAGATTCTTATGTCTGGACTCATTTAGTTAAGAATAGTGCCAATATTTGTCCTATTGAATTGAAGGAACATATTGACAGAGCTTTTGAGAATGATTTAATTGATTTATGGTATATTAGGCAAAAGAATGTGCATGATGCTATTGAAATTGGTGTAGAAGCTGCCTTAGATAAATTACGTAATAATCAACGTTATTCCTTGATTGATAATACTATATCAGAAATGGAGCATTGGGCTTGTTTTCGACCAAAGACACCAGATAAAAAGTATAATTTACCCATTGTCTCAGAAGGCTTTAATCCCTCAGTTAACAAAAATAAAGATAAAGCTGATAAGAAGAAAAAAATGCAGAAAGAGTCCCGACGCAAAAATCGGACAAAGAAAAAATAATTTCTGATCACCCTTGTAGAGACGTTCCATAGAACGTCTCTATATCCTTTAAATCCAGATTTCTAATAGTATGAACCTGTTTTCCGGTGGTTAATAGCAGTCATAGCATCAGGCTTGAGTAATTTACCATTATCTACGGTTGCATATATCACCCAATGATCACCGCATTCTAGGCGCTGTTGCACTAAACATTCTAGATATGCACAAGCTTCGGTTAAAACTGTACAACCATTGTCTGCTTCTACTTTAGGGAAATTGGCAAATCTATCTTCTCCAGGTTGGAAACTCTTACGGAAATGTTTCATATATTCCACATGAACACCTTCAGGGAGGATATTCAAGACAAATTTACCACCAGGATATAATAGAGATTCAACTGCGCGATCTTTGGCGATCGCTACCGTAATTCCTGGCGGATTAAAAGTAGCTTGAGATACCCATGTACCCATCATCCCTGTAGAAAATTCTCCCTGCTTGGCACTAATTACACAAACAGAACCAATAATTCTGCCTACAGCTTGTTCCGTAGGGGTTGAAGCTTGTTGAGGAACACGCACTTTTTTTGCCTTTCTTAAACTTTGAGCAAAGTCTGTACCAACTTCTTCGCAATATTTGAGCGTAACTTCATCTGGTTTAAATTTCACCTTCAAGGTATCAAAACCAAAACGATAACCAGCGTCTCGGAGTTTACATTCTACCAAGTCTAAAGCCTCACCACTCCAACCGTAAGAACCAAATACTCCCGCAGGTTTAGTATTATCACCTATAGAGAGGACAATACCTAAGGCGGTATGAATAGGCGTAGGTGCGTGACCGCCAATGGTAGGAGTCCCAATGATAAAACCATCTGCTTGTTCCAAGCTGGCACGGATTTCGTCAACGGTCGCAAATTCACAGTTCACAGATTTAACCGCAACGCCACCTTTGGTTAATCCTAACGCTATTGCCTGTGCTAATGTGGCAGTGTTGCCATAAGCTGAAGCGTAGAGTAGTGCTACAGATATTTCTCGATCTTTTTGAGCGCGACTCCACTCACTGTACGATTTTGTCAGGTCAATTAAACTGGTACGTACTAATGGACCATGACCGACAGCATACATTCTCACCTGTAAATCAGAGATTTTCTCCAAAGCTGATTCCACGTGAGTTGCATGGGGAGCCATGAGACAATTAAAGTAATAACGTTGGTCTTCTTTGAAGGTTTCCCAATGATCATCAAATACTTCTTCCCCACAGATATGAGCGCCGAACAGTTTATCTGTAAAGAGAATTTGGGTTTTTTGATCATAAGTACAAAGTGCTTCTGGCCAGCGGGGACTAGGAGTAGGTAAGAATTTCAAAACATGATCTTTCCCTAAATCTAGGGTTTCTTTCCCCCGCATAACTAAAAGTTTGATATCTTGATCTGTAAAAGCCGCACGTAAATTATTCGCAGCGGGAAGAGAACAAACAAAGGTAATTTGTGGTGCAATTGTTAAAATTGCTTTTAAGGTAGGAATCCGATTGGGATTAAAATGTCCCAAAATCACATAATCTAACTTTTGAACATTAATGGTTTTCTGCAATGCTTCCAGATAAATTTCTGTAAATCCTTCCGCTGGAGGATCTATTAATGCAGTTTTATCAGATTCTATTAAATAGCAATTGGATGTAGTTCCCCGTTCCAGTGCATATTCAATTTCAAATCTCAGCCGTGATTTACTCCGTGATCTTAATACTTTTGTGTTAGTAGCAATAGGTAGAATTTGGACATCACGTGGACGAGAGTCACTCATGGCTACTTGTTGCGGTGAAAACACTTGAGAAACCCAATTTTTAGCGGATTCAACAACGTTAGAAAATGAATCTGGAAGTGTCATAGTAATTATGAAAGATAGTTAGTTAATAATTAGGGAATAGGGAATAGGGAATAGGGAACAGGGAACAGGGAACAGGGAACAGATAGATAAGGGGGTAATTACGAATTACCAATTACCAATTACGAATTACCAATTACGAATTACGAATTACGAATTACCCATTACCCATTACCCATTACCAATTACCCATTACCAATTACCAATTACCCATTAGTAATAGTTTCCGACTTTGCGATGACGGACTGCGGTAATTCCGTCTGGTTTAGAAACTTTTCCATCTTCAACTGTGCAATATAAAATCCAGTGATCACTACATTCCATACTGTTGACTACTTCGCATTCCATGTATGCAAGTGCATCAGTAAGAATGGGTGAACCATTTTTAGCAGTTTGGATTTTTACGTCTGCAAATCTATCAGTGCCAGGATTTAAACGTTTGAGAAAATGCTTTTTCAGGTCTTGATAGTTGCCTTCTTCTAGTACATTAAGAACAAAGCGATCGCCTACGTGCAATAAATTATCTAAAGCGCGATCTTTGGCTACAGCAATAGTAAAACCTAAAGGCTGTAAACTGGCTTGTGTTACCCAAGAAGCGATCATTGCACCGCTAACATCACCTTTTTTGGCAGTAACAATATACAAACCATTACTAATTCTTCCCAACGCTTTTTCCATATTCACGTCGAGAGATTTGATTTGTTTAATATTGCGTTCTCGGACTAATAATTGTCCTAAACCAGCACCTGCATCAGTACATAGTTGATAGGTGGACTCTGTAGGATTATTTTTAATGCGAATAGCTGGGAAAGCTTCCTTAATACCTAAGTCAATAAATTTGCGTCTGAGAGTATCAATAGGTTCATCATCTCCACCATAGGATTCAAATAAACCAACTACTTGTTTATTTTTAGCAACTGCTAATAAGGAACTAATAGCAGATTGAGCTTTAATTGCGCTGGTAGGAGGCATACCAATAATTAAACCAGATGCTCTCCCGGCTAATTCTTGAATTTCTTGACTGTCTGCGGTACTAAGATCCAATACTTCTACACCGACACCAGCTTTTTGCAAACCATCACCAATTGCGTGTCCTAATTTATCGCTATGTCCATAACCAGAGACATAAAATAAACCCACAGTAGTTTCTGTTTTCGCTTGTTTTTGACTCCAATTGTGATAACATTCTGTGAGGATATCTAAATTATGATGCAGTAATGGCCCATGTCCATTGGCAATAATTTTAATTTCGCCAAGTTCCCCCATTCTTTTCATTGCATTCAGCAAAGAACGAGCATTTGGGCCCATTAAACAATCATAATAAAAGCGAAAATCAGCTTCAATTGCTTCTAAGTCTTCGTCGAAAGTGCGATCATCACAGAAGTGCATTCCGAACGCATCACAAGTGTAGAGAATTTGGGTTTTGCGATCAAAGCTAAAAATAGTATCTGGCCAGTGTAAATTTGGCGCACTGACAAATTCCATTTCATGTTCTTTACCAATTTTTAGGCGATCGCCACTTTTGACAATCCGCTTAGAAAAAGGTTCATGTACCAAACCTTCTAAAAATTGCAAAGCTACTTTGGAAGCTAAAACTGTGGCTCTTGGTGCTAACTGTAAAACATCTTCTACCAAGCCACTATGATCAGGTTCAGTATGGCTAACAATTATATAGTCAATAGTTTTAGGATTAACTAAACCCTTGAGAGTGTCTAAATACAGATCACGAAACTTCTGGTGAGAAGTATCAATTAAAACTGTTTGTTCACCTCTAATTAAGTATGAATTATAGGTTGTACCATTTTGTAAACCAAATTCAATATCAAAACGATCCCGATCCCAATCAAGAGAACGAATCGCGGTAGTGTTAGGGGCAATTTCTACAGTTTGTATAGTTAATCGGTTCTGAATAGTCTCTGAGATAGCTACCATTATGTCTGAGAGTAAATAAATAAACAATCATTTCTTCTGCCACCATTCTCGCTAGTATTCTTTTTTAAAGCTGTAATAAAAACTATATTTCCTAAAATTAAACTTGTAATAATAGATGCAGTAATTAATTGATAATTGATAACTGACCACTTTCACGGTAAACTCATATATTGCACTAGGCAACTGGAAGTCACAGCTACACAGACAAAACCCACCTGCGTGGGTTGGAAATACTACGTTTTCTTTGAGTAGCACTAGGCGACTGGAAGTCACAGCTACACAGACAAAACCCACCTGCGTGGGTTGGAAATGCTACGTTTTCTTTGAGTCAGCATAGGTTGACTTCGTTTGTATGGTTCCGCGATTTCTAATCGCTAGGGTTAATTAACGTTTATTGGAGAATTAAGACCTTGGGTATAGAACTACGCAGCTTCGTATTTCTAGACAATCTGCAACCTCAACACGCCGCATACATGGGAACAGTAGCCCAGGGGTTCTTACCATTACCGGGGGACACATCCCTATGGATTGAAATTTCCCCTGGTATCGAAATCAACAGAATTACGGACGTAGCTCTGAAATCCGCTTCTGTCCGTCCTGGAGTGCAAGTAGTAGAACGGTTATACGGACTTTTAGAAATACATTCTGGCTCTCAAGGGGAAACACGAGCCGCTGGAGATGCTATTTTGGCCTTTTTAGGTGTGAAAAAAGAGGAATGTCTCAAACCGCGGGTAATTTCTAGCCAAGTTATCCGCAACATTGACGCTTACCAAACCCAACTAATTAACCGTAGTCGTCGGGGACAACTCCTATTAGCAGGACAAACCCTTTATGTATTAGAAGTTGAACCAGCGGCTTATGCTGCATTAGCAGCCAATGAAGCGGAAAAAGCCGCGCAAATTAATATTCTCGAAGTTCAAGCTGTCGGTAGTTTTGGCCGACTTTATTTAGGTGGAGCAGAACAAGATATTTTAGCAGGAGCAGCGGGAGCTTTAGCCGCAATTGAAAATTCACCAGGAAGAGAAAATCCTCAAGGTAAGCGGAACGAATAAAGGAGCAAAAAATGGCAAACCAACAACATCTTAATTTACTGCGAGCAGGTGCGGTTACTTGGATAGAATGGAGAAAGAAAAATCCCCAAATTGAAATTGATCTTAGCGGTGCAAATCTACTAGGAGAAAACCTCCGAGGGGCAAATCTCCAAGAAGTAAATTTGAATAAAGTCAATTTAGCTCACGCTTTATTAGTGCGAACTAATTTTAGTAATGCTAATCTTAGTAATGCTATTTTTTATCAAGCTAAATTAATTGAAGCTAACTTGAGTAAAGCTAACTTGAGCATTGCTAATTTGAGTGGTGCAATCTTGACACAAGCAAATTTAAGTTTTGGAAACTTTATTGGTGCTGATTTTAGTACCGCAAATCTGGAAAATGCTGTGATTAACGATGCAAATTTAATTGGTACAGATTTTCAAAATGCTAATTTAAAAGATGCGGATTTAGCAGCCACCCAACTTATTCGCAGTAATCTCAGTTTTGCAACTTTAATTGCAGCTAATTTAATTACTGCTAATTTAAGTGAAGCGAATTTATATGAAGCAGAATTAATGACTGCTCAACTTTATCAAGCTAACCTCTATAAAGCCAATTTAACTAAAGCTCATTTAGGAAACGCATTTTTATCTAAAGCTAATTTGAGTGAAGCGAATTTAACGGAAGCTGATTTAAGTTGGGCAAATTTAAAAGGTGCGAATTTAGCAGGAGCAAATTTGCAAGGTGCGACTATTAGAGGTACAAATTTTCAAGGAGCAAATCTAAAAGGGACAATTTTAGAGAACAACTTAGAATTATTAACACCAAAGAAATGCAATTAAGGGTGATGAGATAATATGTTAAAATAAGATCAACTGTAACACACTCTTATTGATAATATGAATGCTCATAAAATCGAAACTGCTTTAACTGAAGATGGAACTTTATTATTACAAGGTTTACCTTTCCATGCTGGTGATGTTATGGAAGTGATTATTTTACAACCTCAATCAGCACAACATCAAATTAAATCTCTAGAAACACAAAATACCAATCTTTATCCTTTACGTGGCAAAGTTATTCGTTATGATGATCCTACTGAACCTGTAGCTTTAGAAGAAGATTAGTAATTTTATCAAGAAAAATAAATCAATGCACATTCAAAAAGTCACTATCAAAAACTTCCGCTGCTTTGAGCATTTGGAAGTTAATTTAGATCCCGACATCAATATTTTTGTTGGCAATAATGGATCAGGTAAAAGTGCATTATTGGATGCTATTGCTATTGCAATGATTCCCTATGTTATTAAGATTCAGAAGCTTTTAGCCACAGAAGAGACCACAGAAGAGATAGAAGGCAAATCACTTGTTTTAGAACGACGAGAGGTATCAGCCAATCAAGAAGATAATAGAAAAATAAATCCACCAGAATTCACTGTATCTGCTACTGGTTTTTCAGATTGGACAAGTGTTTATGAAGAAATGATTGCTAATAATAAGTTGCCTTTATCTCTATCATTCAAAGGTTTAACAAAGCTTTTAGCCGAACTGGAAAGTAAATTTTTAAATCAATTAGATAACAAAAAATCAGACCTTTCCATTATAGCTTATTATAGAGGTGATCGCCACTTAAATAATATTGATGATATTGAATATATTTCAAATAAATACTTCAATAGATTTGATGCTTTAAATAACATTCTTGATGCAACATCTGATTTTACAGATTTAGCTAACTGGTTTTTTGTGCGCGAGTTACAAGAATTAAGAGAGGTGAAAAAGCGGAGAGATATTAACTTTGAACTTCCTGATTTAAAACAAGTAAGAAATGCTATTTCTACAATTATTGCTCCCAATGCTCGCGTTTATTTTTCAGGTGCAACATCTGCAAAATTGATGGTTGAGTGGACAATGGAAACAGGAGAAAAAAGAGAACTTTTACTTAGTCAATTAAGTGCCGATTATCGCAATATGTTAGCTTTAGTAATGGATTTTGCACGTCGGTTAGCACAAGCAAACCCACCAATGGAAAACCCGTTAGCAGCAGAAGCCATTTTAATGATTGATGAGTTAGATTTGCATTTACATCCAACTTGGCAACAAAAGATTATTCCTGATTTAAAAAAGGTATTTCCCAACACTCAAATTATCGCTACTACTCACAGTCCTGAAGTTGTGACAACTGTAAAACAAAATCAAGTATGGATATTAGAAGATTATCAAATAAAATCATGTCCTGAACCTACCAAAGGCAGGAAAAGTTCAGATATTGTCAGAAATATTTTAGGGTTGAGTGAGTTAAGACCAGATACAGAAGAATCACGAACACTCACACGCCTTTTTGAAGCAATTGATAATGGTCAATTAGAAGAAGCAAAACGCATACGTCAAGAACTACAAGAGTGGGAATCCTATGATCCAGATATGACTAGAGCAGATATGCAAATTCGCCGATTAGAACGGAGAAATGCAGTATGAAAAATGTGCTGATTTGGGTTTACTAAGTACCAAATGATCTAAGCTTAATTACACAAAATAGCCAAATTTTAAAAAAGCTTATATTTTCTTTCTCCACACCTTTCAATAGTCTCGCTATATTAACAAGTAATAGGAAAAGTTAAAAAGGAGTTGACAAGAGATGGAAACCAACCCTATGAACCCATCACTAGGACTCGCTGATATCCCCCCCGGCTATCTTAATATTATGGGTTATGTTGACCAATCAGAGGTTAATGGCCCCGGTTGTCGCGCAGTTGTTTGGGTGCAAGGTTGTAACCGGGAGTGTTCTGGTTGCTTTAATCCCGACTCTTGGGCATTTGAAATTAATGATTTAGTTGCTATTGATACCTTAGCTGAAAGTATTCTCAAAAATCCCCTCAATACTGGTATAACTTTTTCCGGTGGTGAACCATTTTGGCAAGCACCCGCATTAACAATTTTAGCTAAAAAGTTAAAAGCAGCGGGATTAAATGTCATGTCTTTTACTGGTTTTACACTCCAGCAATTACAATCTAATTCTGCACCTCCAGGTACAAAAGAATTATTAGCAGAATTAGATATTTTGATTGATGGTCCTTTTGTCAAATCTCTAGCAATTAATTCTCCTGATTCTCCCGTTTCTTCTAGTAATCAAAATGTCAATATCTTTAACCCAGAATTTGCCGATAAAATTACTTGGGCTAGTGATCAAATTGAAGTGCATATTCTCAAAGATGGTAATCGTATTGTTACAGGTTATCAAGGTTTATTAGAATTAGAGACTTCCAAATAAAAAAATATCCCAAAATTTCTTGTGGTGCAGGCATCTTGCCTGCTAATAATATTAGGACGGGCAAGATGCCCATCCCACAAGATTGGACATTTTTCTTATAGCGGTATGCACTTGAATGAGGTAAATCATAGCCCCCTCCTCGCTTGCGGGGAGGGGGTTGGGGGTGGGGTTCTTATATCTCGAATATTACCTTTTAAAAATGATCATTTTATTACCCACTACTGGACTACGGGCAATTAATTTCCCTTGAAAATCAACAATTTCTAAATGGATAAAATTAAGTTCTTGAGAACGTTGTAATATTTTCGCAGCTAGTTTATCCTGTTGCGATTTTTCCAATTTATCCCAAATATTATTAATTTTTAGAGTTAAATCGCTAGTACGAAAATTAGCATTGATAGGTTTTATCAGTTGAGAAACAATATTTTTGTCTTTCGTATTCTTAACAGCAACGCTAATGTCTGAAAACTGATTTTCAATTGCTGCTAATAAAGTTTGTTCTGGTGTTAATTCTACAACTGGAGTTGGAGTGGCTTCTGGTTCTACAACTGGAGTTAGAGTGGGTTCTGGTTCTACAACTGGAGTTGGAATAGGTTGTGCTTCTACAACTGCGGTGGGAATGGGTTTTGCTTCTATAACTGGAGTGGGAATAGGTTCTGCTTTTATAACTGCGGTTGGTGGGATAACTTCTTCTACTGGGGGAACAGTTGCCACTTCAGCAGATTTAGGAATAAACATAAATGTAGTTATCCCTATTGTCACCACAAAAATTACTGCAAAAACTCCTGTCAAAACTGTATCTGACACATTGTTAGATATATTTGATGGTAAAAATAAGCGGAATGTTCTTAAAAATCCATCCCAACGCGATAAAAAATTAGTTTTATTCTGATTATCACCAGGTATTTCTGTCTCCAGTTTGACTACTGTAGTTTCTAAAACACCAATCGTTCCCCGCAAAATTTGGATAAATGTCCTTTTCCAAATTGGTTGATTTTTTTGATAGAGTGTAGACGGGGGTTCATTTATTAGTTTTCTGCGTTTGTCTGGTGACATGGAACTTTTACCCAGATTAGCGAATCAAAAATACTTAACAATTCAAAATTCAAAAATGAATATTAAACGCCGTCAATTTTTACTTTTAAGTGGAATCAGTACCATAGCAACTGGATTTCTAAGTGGGAAATTATCAAATACAAATTCTCTCATAGAAACTGCAATAGCAGCTAAACCAGTTAAAAAAGATTTATTATTGCGTTTTGTCTCCGTTGCTGATACGGGAACTGGGACAAAAGGCCAATATGGTGTAGCTAATGCTATGAATTTTTATCATCAGCAAAATCCCTACAATTTAGTAGTTTTAGCTGGTGACAATATCTATAATAATGGCGAAATTGAAAAAATTAATGAAGTTTTTGAACGTCCCTATCAACCTTTACTTAAAAATGGTGTCAAGTTTCATGCTTGTTTAGGTAATCATGATATTCGCACTGATAATGGTGTTCCGCAACTTAAATATCCTGGCTTGAATATGCAGGGGCGTTATTACACTTTTAGTCAAAATAAAGTTCAGTTTTTTGCTTTAGATACTAATGGTAATGCTGATTGGAAAAATCAGTTAATTTGGTTAGAGAAGGAATTAAGTATGAGTAAAGCACCTTGGAAGGTTGTCTTTGGTCATCATCCCATTTATTCATCTGGTCAATATGGGAGTAATGCAAGTTTTATTAAAACCTTTACTCCTTTATTTAAAAAATACAATGTCCAACTTTATATCAATGGTCATGAACATAATTATGAACGGACTCGCGCCATTAATGGCACTACCTATTTAATCTGTGGTGCTGGCGCTGGAAATCGTCCCGTTGGCCGTTCTCAATGGACAGAATATTCCACAAGTGATTTGAGTTTTGCAGCTTATAATGTCTATGCAGATAAAATGGAAGTGAGTGGAATTGGTACTAATAACCGCATTTTTGATCGGGGTGTAATTAAGTTAAATAGTATTTAATAAAAGGAGTCAGTAGGGGCGCAGGGCCTGCGCCCAGTCAAGACCTGCGCCCAATCAAGACCTGCGCCCAATCAAGACCTGCGCCCAATCAAGACCTGCGCCCAATCAAGACCTGCGCCCAATCAAGACCTGCGCCCAGTCAGGAAGAAAAAAGTATAATAATCAATATCAAAGGTCTTTTCTTCCCCCTGTTCCCTGTTCCCTATTCCCTGTTCCCTGTTCCCTATTCCCTACTATTTAGTAATGGTTGAGGTTGATTCCTGCTTCTTTTGCCATTGCGTCTAAACCTTTGAATTCTAAGGTTTTGATAGCTTTGGTGGAAAGTTTCAATTTTACCCAACGGTTCCCAGCAGCCCACCAAATCCGCTTACTTTGCAGATTAACGTGTTGTAGACGGTTGGTGTGACGGTTGGAGTGGGATACGGAACAAGCGTTATTGGCTTTTTTACCAGTTAATTGACAACGACGGGACATAATAAATATCTCCTAGAGTGTTATTTAAAGACAACCTTCCTATTATATCTGCTCAAAGGCTAGATTGACAGGGATTGGTGATTGGGGAAATATTTTCATGTAGAGACGTTCCATGGAACGTCTCTACGTTTTTTAATCAAAAAAAGTCTCTACATTGTTATGTCTAAGAACGTCTTTACATTCTTTGATCTAAGATGATAAAGAGTGATTTTTATTTGCTGGCTTGTTCTGTGAGTTTGGTAAGTACATCATTGGAACGTTCTACAAAAGATTTCATTCCATCTGCATCAAAGCCCTTTTGAGACATCAGTGCCAAATCATAAACGTGCTGACACATCATATTAACTAATGGATTAGACGTTGATTCACCATCACCTTGAATAATACTGCCCTGACTAAGATTAACCAGATTTTGAATTAACGGATGAGCAGTATTGATCAGTAAAATATGATCTTCAGGAAATTCAACGTTTTGCTGCTGCATCATGGCGCTCATTTCCCGCATCCGTCGCAGAAATTCAGGTAATAATACCATTGCAGGTGGTGTTCCTTGAGGGTCATCTGATTTCAAGGATTCAGTGCGGATGCTGAGTTTTGGCTTATTGAGGGCTTTCTCAAATAGTTCTTTAATGACTTCTCCTTTGGTCTTGTTGGTGGTGGGGTCAACAATTTCGCTAGTTTTGTCATCGAGGAGGGTATTGTCAAGGTCAGAGTCTACCCGTGTAAACTTCACATCTCGATATTCTTGTTCTAGGAAGTTAATGAAGTGGGTATCAATGAAGGAATCCATAAATAGGACTTCCAAACCTTGATTTTTGTGGAGTTCAATATAAGTAGCTTGACTAGCTGCATCGGTGCTATAAAATACCTTGTTTTCGTTACGTTCTTTATTACGTTCTAGGTATTCTTTGAGGGTGGTGTAGGGAATGCTAGTAGTGCTGGTTGGAGTGATATCTTGCCACGCATCACCTTCAGCAGATTGAACTTCAACGGCTGCGGTGTCGGCTGCTGGGGCTTCTAATTTGGCTGTGCTACGGAAGATGATGATATCTTCAACTTGTTTCTTGAATTTGTCATCATTGAGAACGCCAAATTTGACAAATGTTCCCAAGTCTTTCCAGGCTGTTACGTATTGTTCGCGGTTTTCGCGGTATAATTCTTTGAGTCTATCGCCGACTTTTTTGGCGATATAATCTCCAATTCTCTTAATAGTGCGATCGCCTTGTAATGCACTTCGAGAAACGTTTAAAGGTATATCAGTGCTATCAATTACCCCCCGCATAGGCATTAAAAACTGGGGAATAATTTCCTCACAGTTATCACTCACAAATACCTGATTGCAGAATAACTTAATTTGTCCTTTGGTAACATCTACATCAGGACGCATTTTCGGGAAATACAAAATCCCATTAATCACAAAAGGATAATCTGTATTTAAATGCACCCATAACAGGGGTTCTTCTTGGAAAGGATACAAGTAGCGGTAAAACTCTAAATAATCTTCTTCTTTGAGATTATTGGGAGATTCACGCCATGCCGCTTTTTGTTTATTTAAAACTTCCCCATCCATCTTAATGGGAACTGACATGAAATCACAATAAGTCTTGACAAGATTCTTGATTCGTGCTGGCTCTAGAAATTCCTCTTCTTCCCCTTCTAAAGTCAGGATAATCGTAGTTCCGCGAGTGGTGCGAGGAGATTCATCTAAGATAAATTTAGGTGAACCATCACAACTCCAACGGACAGCTTGTGCGCCTTCTTGGTAAGATAAAGTATCAATTTCTACTTGTTTTGCCACCATAAAGGAAGAGTAGAAACCCAAACCGAAATGACCGATAATCGGTTGATCTGCTTTCCCTTCATACTTATTAATAAATTCTTCAGCACTAGAGAAAGCAACTTGGTTAATATATTTTTTTACTTCCTCTGCTGTCATACCAATGCCATTATCAGTAATGGAAAGGGTTTTGTTGTCCTTATCAATACTAATTGTAATTTCTGGTTCGCCAATTTCGCCATTGTATTCCCCAGCGCGGGATACCATGTTTAACTTTTGGATAGCGTCTACCGCGTTGGATACCAATTCCCGCAAGAAGATTTGATGATCTGAGTAGAGAGACTTCTTGATAATCGGGAAAATATTATCGGTATGAATACTGATATTGCCTTGTTCTAGCATAGTTATCCGTTAGTTTTAGTTGCGTGCTGATAATTTGTGAAAATCAATTTTCCGTGATTTTATCGCTTTTGGGGTCAGGAATACCTGCTGATTATGATTCGGATTACACTACCATCTGTGAGGATTTAAATTTATGATGATGAAAGTACGAGAAGTCATCAATTTGCTTGAATCAGATGGTTGGTATTTAGCAGGAACAGAAGGTAGTCATCGCCAGTTTAAACATCCAACAAAATTAGGTAAAGTAACTGTATCAGGCAAAACAAGTGATGATGTCCGCAAAGGAACGTTAGCAAGTATTCTCAGACAAGCAGGACTCAAATAATGGATAAATATCTGATCGTTTTAGAAAAAACTGCAACAGGATTTTCCGCATACTCTCCTGATGTATGGGGTTGTATTGCTACAGGTGAAACACTGGAAAAAACTTTAAAGAATATGCGTTCAGCTTTGGTTTATCATCTTCAAGATAGCGAATCAGTTCCCCAGCCTCGTGGTATTGATGCCTATTTAGATGCGCTACGTGAGTCAGAGGGTGAGGAATTTTATTTAACGCATATTGATGTGATTCCTCTAAGTATTTTAACTCAAGAGGCTGCAAAAAACAGATTGTAGTAATTATTGAATCGCCCCCTAACCCCCAGAATTGGGGGAACAAGAATTTTCAAAGTCCCCCAGAATTGGGGGATTTAGGGGGCGAAATAGTCCGATACGAAGACAGGTAGGAATTGTGCGTACACCAGATCAAAGTCTCCCTTTTTAAGGGAGATTTAGAGGGATCTAAAACTTTTGATCCCGACAACAGAACTTTTTAAACATCCTCTTAGGCTGAAAATATAGCTAAACAAGTGTTAGCAATATACCAAGAAGATTAAATCAACACCCAAGTACGCACACGTCGCCAAAATAAGAGAACAAAACACTTGACAACTGATTTAAAATTTGTTATCATAAAATTGATAAGGAAGAACTATCTTGCAAAATAATGGGTTAAATAATCAGGTCATGCAACAAGATTCCGAAAATGTGAGGTTTTCTTCCGTCTACTCAATTTATATTATCTGTGGAATCAATCTAAAATCTAAAATTGAATGACCCGTTTTATCCATGACCAATTTGCCAAGGACTATTTAGAGGAACTACTCACACCTTTTGGAACAGTCGAAGCACCCAGTAATCTAGCTGGAGAAATCAGAGAAATAGATGTATTGTTTTCGCCTACAAACACAAAAACAGCCGACATCGAAATATTAGGATTGTTAGGTAAACTAATAACAACACCCGCTATCTTTGAACCCTATCGCAATCCAGCCTCCAAAGAAGAAATCTGTGATTGTCTGTTAAAATTATTAGAAGTAAGAGGCGCATCACAACGAGAAGCCAAACGTAACAAAAATCCTCAAGCTTCAATAGAAGCAACAAAGTTATGGATTCTTACCCCCACAGCTTCACAAACCTTATTATTGGGATTTAGAGCCACAGAAAACAGCCATTGGCCAGCAGGAATATACTTTTTAGCAGATTACTTGAATACAGCAATTGTCGTCATTCATCAATTACCACGTACTCCTGAAACCCTCTGGTTAAGACTATTAGGACGAGAAACAGTCCAAAAACAAGCAATTGATGAATTAAAAACATTACCCAGTAACTATCCTTTCCAAAAAGCTACCATAGGATTAGTTTACAACCTCCAAAAAACTTTAAATATTAATAACAGTTCAGACCTAGAAGATAAGGAGTTGATTATGCGTTTAACCCCATATTACCAACAAGATAGAGAACAAGCCATACAAGAAGGACTACAACAAGGAGAAGAACGTCTAGTGATCCGTCAACTTAATCGCCGATTTGGTGAAATTGAACCATCATTAATTGAACAGATTCAAACTCTATCCGTAGAAAAATTGGAGAATTTAGGAGAAGCATTATTAGACTTTTCAGAAGTTATAGATTTGGAAAATTGGTTAAAGGCACACAAATAAACACCCTCTAAGATTGCAGAATTTTCATTAAAACTAGCAAAATATCCTCCTCATTCGCTGGAACACGATATAAATCAAGGTCTTGTGGTAATTAGCCTGGGAAGAACTTGTTATTTATTTTTTTCTAAAATCAAAAAGTAGTGATATGGGAAAGTAGGATCAACATATTCTTCCTTCACACTCAAACCAGCTTTAGCAACAGAGTCTAAAATCCGTTTTTTAGGATATCCTTTCAATCCCATTTCCCAATAGTGTTCATCACAAAGTGGTATTGTTCCCCAAAATTTGGGTATTTCCCATAGTAAATGTCTGGCTTTAAGTAAAAAGGAAGTTTTGATTTGTAATGACAGATATTCAGTAGTATTAGGAATAGAAATAACCAAATATTTCTTAGTGAATGTGGCGAGTTTTTGCAATGCTAATTCTGACTTTTCATAAGGAAAATGTTCTAGTACCTGAAACAGAACAATTGCATCAAACTTATCTTTTGGTAATGTAAAATCCTCCGTCAAATCCAAAATTATATCTGATTTAAGGCTGGGGTCAATGTCAGCAGTGGTTACGTTATAGTTACTTTGTCTGAGTATTTCTGTGAGTAAAGAATTAAAAATCCCAATTTCCAGGACATTTTTAACTTCATTACCTAATGAAAACAATAACCGCGACTGATGATGATAACTAATAAATCTCTCCTTAGAAAGATATTGCGAACTTGTAATTCCTAATGAAGAAATCAATTCCATGTAAAACTCCTATTTGATTATTAACAATTCATTTAAGGTTTTTTACTAAAACTTAACCCAGTTTCAACTTTATCAATGATAATAGTATCACCAGAAACAAAAGTATTTTCCAGTAACTTGGTAGCCAGAGGATTTTCTACCTCTCGCTGAATAGACCGTTTTAATGGACGTGCGCCGTAAACAGGATCATAGCCAGCTTCTACAAGATGTTCACAAGCGGCTTGAGATATCTCAAAAGAGATTTTTTGTTCTTTGAGGAGATTTTCTACCCGTTTCAGTTGAATGCGGATAATATGCCCCATTTCTGAACGGTTAAGAGTGTGGAAAAGAATTAAATCATCAATGCGGTTCAGGAATTCGGGACGGAAGTGACTTCGCAAACCTTCCATAACTCTATTTCGCATCAAATCATACTTGGAATCATCACCAGCTACATCCAAAATATGTTCACTACCAATATTGCTAGTCATTACTATGACAGTATTTCGGAAATCTACGGCTCTACCTTGGGAATCAGTAACTCTACCATCATCTAACACTTGTAGCAAAATATTAAATACATCGGGGTGAGCTTTTTCCACTTCATCTAAAAGCACAACCGAGTAAGGATGTCTGCGAATTGCTTCCGAAAGTTGTCCCCCTTCTTCATAACCCACATATCCAGGAGGCGCACCGACAAGACGGGAAACGGAATGTTTCTCCATGTATTCGGACATATCCAACCGCACCAAAGCATCATCAGAATCAAAGAGAAACTGAGCTAAGGCGCGGGCGAGTTCAGTTTTACCTACGCCAGTTGGTCCCATAAACAAGAATGAACCAATAGGTCGAGAGGGGTCTTTCATCCCTGCACGGGCGCGACGAATTGCCGCAGAGACGGCGGAAACAGCTTCTTCTTGACCAATTACTCGTTCATGTAAATGACTTTCTAGTTGTAGTAATTTCTGCCGTTCTGATGCCAAAAGCCGATTTACGGGGATTCCTGTCCATTTAGCCACGATTTCGGCAATATCGGCTTCTGTTACCTGTTCGCGCAGCAGGGTAGAACCTTGGCTTTGCATTTGTAATAGTTGCGCTTCTTTAACTTCGCGTTCTCTCTGCACTCCCTCTAATTTACCAAACTTGAGTTGAGCAGCTTTGTTTAAATCATAGTCCCGTTCTGCTTGTTCAATTTGCACCCGCAGTGCGTCTTCTTCTTTTTTTAAACTGCTAATAGATTCTAATATCTGTTTTTCCCCTTGCCATTGTTCATTAAATATTTGCTGTTTAACTGTTAAACTGGCAATTTCTGCCTGAATCCGTTCTAATCGTTCTTTGGTTGGGGAAATACTCTGTTCTTCTCCAGATAATGACAGCTTTTCCATTTCTAGCTGCATTAAACGCCGGTCAATAGTTTCTAATTCCGCAGGTTTAGATGTAATCTCCATTTTTAATTTCGCTGCGGCTTCGTCTACTAAGTCTATCGCTTTGTCTGGTAGAAATCTATCAGCAATATAACGCGCTGATAAGGTTGCCGCAGCAACTAAAGCGGAATCAGAAATTTTCACATTATGATGTACTTCATAACGTTCTTTTAAACCTCGCAAAATCGAAATTGTATTTTCTACAGTTGGTTGATCTACATATACTTGTTGAAATCTTCTTTCTAATGCCGCATCTTTTTCAATAAATTTGCGATATTCATCTAAGGTAGTTGCACCAATACAACGCAATTCACCTCGCGCTAACATTGGTTTGAGTAAGTTACCCGCATCCATTGAACCTTGTTGATTGGAACCAGCCCCAACAACAGTATGTAGTTCATCAATAAAGAGGACTACTTGCCCATTCGATTCCGTAACTTCACGGAGGACATTTTTTAAACGGTCTTCAAATTCACCTCTATATTTTGCGCCAGCAATCAGGCTACCGATATCTAAAGAGATTAATTGGCGATTCTTCAAAGACTCAGGAACATCACCATTTACCATTCTTTGTGCTAATGCCTCAGCGATCGCAGTTTTCCCAACTCCCGGCTCACCAATTAACACAGGGTTATTTTTGCTACGTCGAGACAATACCTGAATTACCCGCCGAATTTCATCATCTCTCCCAATCACAGGATCTAATTTTCCTGCTTTTGCTTGTTCTGTCAAATCTCGTCCAAATCTTTTTAAAGCTTCCTCTTGCACATCCGCTTCTGCTTTTGGTGATGCTTTGATTTGAGGAGTAGCGCGAACAGATTTAACCCCAAGTTCTACCTGAGCAATATCTATATTCAAGCTTTTGAATAACCTTCTACCAACCCGTTCATCATTACCAAACGCTAAAATTATATGCCCTTCTGAAATCTCCTCTTCTCTCATTTTGGTTCTAATTTCATCGGCTTTATCTAAGAGTAAATCTAAATTTCGCCCCAGGTAAAGTTGATCACTTTTACCAACCTTGGGTTGACGTTGGGTAAAAGCCTCTAGTTGTTGTTTGAACCGGACAGAATCAACTCCCGCACGGGTGAGAATGGCTGTAGCTAGGCTGGTAGGTTCTTCTAAAAGAGCGAGGATTAAATGTTCAACTTCTAACTGTTGTTGTTTATAAGCACGAACCACGTCTTGGGATTTTGTTACCGCTTCCCAGGCTGTATCAGTAAATTTATCAGGATCTGTAGGCTGCATTTGTAAAATTTTAGATTTTAGACTTGTAATTTAAGTTTAGGGGGGGAATTGGGTAATGGGTAAAGAAGTTCTCTTCCTACCCTCTACCCTCAACTATTCTGGAGTTTTCAATTGAATCAATTCAACTTTATAACCATCTGGATCTTCCACGAAAGCTATTACGGTTGAACCATGTTTCATTGGTCCCGGTTCTCGAACTACTTTACCACCCAGTTGTTTAATAGTCTCACAGGTAGCGTAAATATCATCCACACCCAAAGCGATATGACCATAGGCATTACCTAAATCATACTTTTCTACGCCCCAGTTGTGGGTGAGTTCTAAAACTGAGTGATCACTTTCTTCTCCATAACCGACAAAAGCCAGGGTAAATTCTCCACTGGGATAGTCTTTCCGTCGGAGTAACTTCATTTCCAGAACTTCACAGTAAAATTTCAAAGACTCTTCTAAGTTACCTACCCGTAGCATGGTGTGTAGTAATCGCATATTTACTTATCCTTGATTCAATTTCTATATTTTATCTCTGATAGGGAATTTTCTCGAAGGCTGCGTTTAATTCTGCTGATGATTGCTCAATCGTTGGTAATTCTATATTAACTAATTTTAGCTATAGTTTGTGATAAAATTGATTCTAATTTCAGATGGAGGAAATAATGATGATTTCATCACCTTTGATATTACATTTTCCCTCATCAATGCTAATAACAGATGATCAGTTTTTTGATTTCTGTCGAGAAAACCGGGAATTACGCATTGAAAGAAATCAATTTGGAGATATATTAATTATGTCTCCAGTAGATTCAGAAACAGGAAATCGAGAATTTCATATTATTGGACAGCTAAGTGTTTGGTCAGAAAAAGATGGAACGGGAATTGGGTTTTCTTCCAATACAGGTTTTAAATTGTCCACGGGTGCAGAACGTTCTCCTGATGCTTCCTGGATAAAATTATCAAGATGGAATAAACTCACATCAGCACAACAAAAAAAGTTTGCTCCTATTTGTCCTGATTTTGTCATCGAGTTAAGGTCAGCTTCTGATAATTGGCAGCTTTTAAAAGAGAAAATGCAGGAATATATGCAAGAACCAGGAATACAATTAGGTTTATTAATTGACCGCAAAAATCGCCGAGTTTATGTTTATCGTCCTGGAGAAATAGAGGAATGTTTAGAAAATCCCAATACTGTCAGTTGTGAACCTGTTTTACCGGGGTTTGTTTTGAATATGGGGAAAATTTGGTAGTCATAAAATCAATTAAAGGAAATCATTATGCTTTCATCTCCCTTAATGTTACAAATGCCATCATCAATGACAGATGATCAGTTTTTTGAATTTTGTCAACTAAATCGTGATTTACGCATTGAGAGAAATCAATTTGGAGATATATCAATTATGTCACCCGCAGGTTCAGAAACAGGAAATCGAGAAGGTAGAATCATTCAACAATTAATGAATTGGACAGATGAAAATGGAACAGGAATAGCATTTTCATCAAGCACAGGATTTACACTTTCCACAGGTGCAAAACGCTCTCCTGATGCTTCTTGGATAAAATTATCAAGGTGGAATAAACTTATATCAGCACAACAAAAAAAGTTTGCTCCTATTTGTCCTGATTTTGTGGTTGAATTAAGGTCAGCTTCTGATAATTTGCAGCCTTTAAAAGAGAAAATGCAGGAATATATGCAAGAACCAGGCATACAATTAGGTTTATTAATTGACCGTAAAAATCGCCGAGTTTATGTTTATCGTCCTGGACAAATAGAGGAATGTTTAGAAAATCCTGATACTGTGAATTGTGAAGCTGTTTTACCGGGGTTTGTTTTGAATATGGATAAAATTTGGTAGTTATCAACAAGAAGATGCACGTTATTAGTTTTAGAATAGTAAGAGAATATGCAGAAAATCATGCAGATTGTCAGGAATCACTGAACAACTGGTATAAGATTGCTAGTAAAGCTAAATGGTCAAATTTAGTTGAAGTACAGCAGGTGTTTCCGAAAACTGAAGCTGTTAGGAATTTTACAGTTTTCAATATTAAAGGCAATAAATACCGTTTGATTGTTAGCATAGATTACGAAGGTCAATTAATTTATATTAAATATATCCTCACTCACGCAGAATACGATAAGGACAATTGGAAAAATGACCCTTACTTTTAATCCAGAGAAATACAAGGAATTATTAACAGCATATCTTCCTAAAATTATCAAAACTGAAGCAGAAAATGAACAAGCTTTAGCTATTGTGGAAGATTTAATGCACCGAAAACGCTGTCCTGAAGAAGATGAGCTTTATGAATTATTAATTACTTTAATTAAAAAATTTGAACAAGAATATTATCAGATTAATCAACAACATGATCCTCAATCTATGTTGTTATTTCTTTTGGAACAATCTGATAAAAGCAAAGTTGATTTACAAGCGGTTTTGGGTTCAGAAAGCGTAGTTGATAACATTTTCAATGGAAAGCAGAAAATAACTTTAGAGTTAGCGCAAAAACTGGGAGATTTTTTTCATGTAGAAGCAGGTTTATTTCATAAATAGGATTTATATAAGTAGGTATACATAATAAAAACGATATATGTTTAGTTTTGTAAAAACGGTGAAACAACCTATTTGTAAGACATTCATTGAATTTACATTTCGTCACATACCTTTAATTTTTTCTGTTTACTTACTTAACAGGTAGAGTTCATGCAGTGGTGTTTCATTTGCGAATGATTGATGGTGAAATCTGCATTGAATGGGATGGTACAGAAAGGGGAATAACTGCGGAATTATTGGAATTAGGAGTAGGAAAGGATGATATTATTTTAGGGTTTATTCGTCCTGAATATCGGCAGTTTAGTGATTTTTCTGTGGCTTAATATAAGGTTTTGATTGAAAATAAATAATTTATTCCGCTAAAAGGCCATGATGCTGATAAATGCAATCGCTGATGGTGTCCGCTTCATAAGTAATTTGTAATTAAAAGTTAATCATAAACAATACCTTGTCCAAATTAGAAAAAGCCTTGATTTGTAGGTTGGGTTGAAGCATGAAACCCAACAAATGCGTTGGGTTGCGCTGTCGCTTAACCCAACCTATAGAAAATGGACAAGGTATTGATAAACTATTAATTTATACAATTTGCAAATTTTATACCGCATTTTGAGTAATAAAGATTTATCCTTTGATGAGATTACGAGAATTTTTGAAAAGTCTAGATGAAAAAGGTGCTTTTATGCTTCTGAGTAACTCAGACCCCAAAAATCAAGATATCGAAGATGACTTCTTTGAAACAGCTTATGCTGGTTATCGAATAGAAAGAGTTAAAGCATCACGCTCTATAAACATTCAACACTTCTGATCTAGACCCTAATAAGCTTTCTGTCCAGGTAAGTTACCTGGAGGAGCATAGTGGCAAACCAGAAACTGATATTGATTAGTTTTAGCCAGTCCACATCCTACTTTTTGAGTATTACGCCAAACTATTTGAGTATAGTGACCAACGTTCTGCCAATTACCAGTGGTACTGATCGCACTTCCCTTCTCCTTAGCATCGAACACCGCATTTCTGAACTTTTGCTTTTCGCTACCCCAGCCATCTACCATCTGAGTCAACGAGTCAGTTAAAAAGCCTTGGCTAATATTTTCTCCCCCTCTACTATGATCTTTCATAGTTATACCAGTACCATCTTTGTGGCGATTAGCTACTTGATTAGCCCATTTTTGAGCAGACTGCTCTAGATCATCAGACCATTCTAGAGGTGGAACTCCTACTGATCGACGATATTTATTATGAGCTTCCAGTAGCTCGCGACGATTTATATTATAAGGATGATCAGGGCCTACGGAGCAATTCAAATCTGCCATTTGTTTTTGTATTTGCTGCCTTTCTTGAAACCATCTCACGTATGTCGTACTGATTCCATAATGTGTTTTGAGATACTCATTCATCCAAGATGATAGTTGTTTATACCGCCCTGCTAACTGATCACACTTTGGGTTCTGTGCGATTTGAATGATATTATTAGGATTTGCTGGAGATATTCTTGGAAAAGTAAAAAATGCTGTGAGTAATATGATTTTTGCAGTTATTAATAAAGGTTTCATAACGACTCTTGTTTTTTAAGTGAAATTTACGGTAGTGATCCGGAAGTAGTGAAAGAGTTAAAAGTTAAGAACTGGTGAATGGTATTTTGATAAGATGCCGTAAGTAGGTGAACATAAAAAATTAAAGGTATGTAAAGAAAAGTAAAATCTCCCAAAACCTCTTCATTCTTGCATGAGTGCCTCTTGCCTCTTGCCTTGCCATAACGACAATTTTCAATGCTAACCTACTTAATAGCGTAGATTGAAGGTTCGTGCCACCAAATGCAGCCTATGGCTATAAACCTTAGACAGCAGCAGTTACAGAGATTGATACGAAATTTAAACGCGATCGCAAAAAGAAGCAAATTGTTGTGATCACGGCAAGAAAATTGTATTTTCTCCCACTAAAGGGGGATTTCCTTTTAATAAAATCAGAGTCCAGTAGGTATAGCCATCTCCCTGACATTGAAAACTTCCTACTCCCATTTGTGTAAAACGACTATCTAGCATATTTGCTCTGTGTCCAGAAGAGCCTTTCCACCACTCAACCGGCGAACCTGAACCCCAAAAAATATTTTCAGCTACATCTTCAGTTAACCTAGTATGTCCTGCATCTCTGAGTCGTTCAATTGGACTTCTGCCATTTATAGTATGAAGAATACGACGGTTCTTGATTGTTCTCTCTTTTTCAGCAAGACGATAATTGCACATAGTTTGGCTATAACTCCTAGCTGCTTCTGATGCTATGGAATCACAAGGTAACAAGCTTTTTTTCTCCTCATTACGAAATTTATTGACTCCATCCAGAACCCCCTTTTCTTCAGAAGTTGTGACATTATTGCACCAATAACCAAATAAGAGAGTTCCACCACTGGTTCTTCCTACTGTGGCAATAACCTCTTGCGTTAAACCAAGCACTGACATACCAGTTATTACAGTGGCAACTCCGAGCAGTAATATTTTTTTAGCATTCATATATAGCCCCTACTTTTAGAACATCCTCTTACAAAAGTTAAAACATCCCCTAACAAAAGAATCATCTATCAATAGCAGTAATCAAAACTATCGCTACAGCAATAGATGCTATACCTTTGATAAGCATTTTCTTCTTATAGAAGTGATGTGATAGAAATGATGTGATGATGTCTACCTATGGTGTTAACTTTCACAGCTTTAGCTATCTTGCTGAAGGCATAACATTTTGTTAGAGATTTACTCACATTAGCTAGATGAAAAATCAAACATTTGTTCGGTAGAGTAGAAAAGAACTGAATTCAAAAATGCTGCTGTAAGCCTTGAACTACTTACCGGATAGCTAAAAATTAAAATTTTTCCTTGTTGAACTCGCCAATCGTTGCTTTTTTCCCGCTTGAATAGGAGGTATTTATGAAAAGCGGTTGGATTACTTCGATTCCCTTAGTTTGTTTGATTTCTGCAACTTTGATTTCCATCCCTACAACTGCTCAGTCCGTAAATCAGGCTGAGTGGAGTGGTCGATGGTCATGCAATCTCGATGGTCGTCCCGCAGTAATAGAACTAACAGGAAATAGAGACCCTAATACGTGTTTGTTCGACAAACAAGCTGGTGAATTTGTCTGTACTCTTATAGGTACATCCACTAATATAGCTGGGCGTTTGAGTGATAATGGAGGTTCTTGGCAAACTATTTATACTAGACCTTTTTACCCTGAACGGGGTGAACTTCCAAAATATAATCATGTGATTCCATTGAGATTAAACAACGAGCCTTGGTTACTACTGATGCATACTTGGAACAAGAGGTACATGAGCGGCTACACCACTTGGCGTGGTAGGGCATTTGGTATACAGTGCAATAGGTAAGATATTGGGTGGTCGCCGAGATACCTGCAATTGCAGATTGGGTAAGTTTGCTTTGGATCTGGAGTAAGTATCGCTTCCACTTTTATTTGATGTCACTACCAATAACGTCGTGTACCCATTGTGAAGGCACGTGAGTTTTTATAAAGATAGTAATTAATATCACTTATTTATCATTTCTCTTTAGGGGTTAAACATTGTTTAATCCTTAAAAACAATCCTATTTATACGATGTTAATATTATGCTCAAAAAGATTGTTTATTGTTTGCTATGTTCATCTTTCTTAGTTCCCCTATCAGGTCAACCAGCTAATGCCATTCCCCTGAATCCCATTCTAGATCAGGTAGGTAGAGTAATCATAGAACGATCATTAGGAATTAATAGCAATTCACTATATCCTGTCAATATTTACCCTGGAGGTTCAAGTAATAGCTATCCTTCAAATTATCCACCTCAATCGTCTGGACAACCTGTAGTTATGCCTCAAGAACAAAATCCTTATAATACTTATCCTCCACAACCTTATCAACAACCACAACAGCAGTATTATCCGCAGCAAACTTATCAACAACAGCAACAGCCATATTATCCGCAGCAAATTTACCCACAACAGCAACAGCCATATTATCCTAATCCGCAACCATTCATTTATAATCCTACTTTTGTTTTTCCACCTAATCAATCAAGTCCACCAGTGATTAATATTAATAATCATTGATTGAATATCAGGCGGTGCTTGGATTAAATATTTATGAAAAGCGATTACTCTCTAGCCACATTGACTTTAAAAGAGCGATCGCTTTTCTTATTCACTGAAATTTCCTACTCATAAACTCTACTTCGATGTGCAATGAACAAAATAGTTACCAGCTTTGAACTATCATCAATCTCATAAATAACTCGATAGTCACCCACACGATAACGATAATAACCTGAGAATTCACCTTTCAGGGCTTTTATATTAGAATAATTACGAGGCTCAATCTTTAAAATCTCAAAACATCTGTCTAACTTTTTTTGTAAAGCACCAGCAGCAGATTCAAAAAAATCTTGAGCATCAATGCCAATAACAACCGTATAGTTAATATTTTCGTTTAAGTTGCTCAATAGAAATCACCTTACCTTCTTTAACATTTTCTTTCGCTTTAGCAAAATCTTCTTTAAATCCTGGAATTTTCAATAAATCTTCAGTGGCATCATTATCTTCTCTATCTGCCAAATACGCCAAAAAATCAGCAGCCACCAATAATCTTTCTGGTGACAGTTGATCAACATATTCTTGAATTTGTTGACGAATTTCTACTGTATTCATAAATCATCTTTGCCATTTTTTTAAAATTATAACATATACGAATGTAGAAATATCTGTCTGATAGCGTAGCGTAGCGTGGCCATATCAGGATTTACAGGATGTGAGGATTTTCAAGATTTTGTACATAAATATTAAAAATAGCAACTTATGTATTCACAACAAGCAAAGTATCAATAAATAATCCTGTTAATCCTTTAATCCTGGATATCCTGATTCAGACAAATTCCAGGATGTGAGGATTTACAGGATTTTGTACATAAATATGAAAAATGGCAACTTATGGTAACTGTTCACACTCCCCCAGTAAAAAGGAATTAAGAAGCAACGGGGATAGGAGGATGTTTTATACCTCTACGAGCCTGGGTAAGAACCATCGCAATATAATCCCAAGGGTCAATTTTTCTAAGACGACAAGTTTCAATCACACTTAAAATCGAGCAGTAAGCTAAACTGTTCATTCCCTCTTGGCTTCAATTACATTGCGGATTTTTTTACATTACCATATCATGCATACCCCTACTTCTACCTACCCTACAAACTCTCGAAACTGGGGGGAGAGTGAAAAACTACGTTTGATTGATCCTGAATGATGGGAAAGTGCTATTTCAAAAGGGTGCGGCTCTTTTCAAAAGACGATATAACGTCAATGACATCATCTATACTTCGCAAGGTCACAATTTGAGCTTTTGCTTGAAGGTGTCACTCAAGCTCGTTCTTCTACTACTCCACCGCTAATAGCAATGGTTGTTTAACCTCCTCTTTGTCTTCCTAAAAGAGCCGCACCCAAAAAATTTATCCTACGCAGTTATTACTTGAGCGCTAGATAGACTACTAAAAGAATAGGATTGGTTTCCAACCATTAAGTTAGTAAAACCATTTATATTCATAGTCGTAGCACCTTGTGTAATTGTCACAAAATTCTCATTATTAACAGTTGTAGAACCAAGAGTATAGCTACCACTAGATAATATTAGGGTGTTTACACCTTGTCCACCAACAAAGTATCCCGTACCAAAACCAGATACAGTATCATCACCAGTTCCTAGAAGAACATAACCATTACCGAAAAATCCACCTATAGCAGTTATACTATCGTTACCATCACCGAGGTTAATAGTGCCATTATTCAAGATGCCGTAAACACCACCTATAGCAGTTATACTATCGTTACCACTGCCAAGGTCAATAGTGCCGCTATGGTCAATAGTGCCGCTATTCAAGATGCCATAAAGACCACCTATCGCAGTTATACTATCGTTACCACTGCCGGATTTAATAGTCCCATCGTTCTGGATACCAATAGCATTACCTGTAGTAGTAATAGTAGTAACGTTAGTAGTGGTCACATTATTAGAGCTACCATTTAAAGATTGACTATTCCCGCTCTTCTCGTTGTCATCACAATCTTTGTCATATCTACCATTTAAAGATTGACTATTCCGGCTCTTCTCGTTGTCATCACAATCTTTGTCATATCTACCATTTAAAGATTGACTATTCCGGCTCTTCTCGTTGTCGTCACAATCTTTGTCATATCTACCATTTAAAGATTGACTATTCCGGCTCTTCTTCTTGTCGTCACAATCTTTGTCATATCTACCATTTAAAGATTGACTATTCCCGCTCTTCTTCTTGTCGTCACAATCGCTGCTAGATGTGTTATTAAAAACACTATTTGAAGATTGAGTAGTGCTGATGTTCAAGATGCTGTAACTACCACCTGTCGCATTGATGTTATTGTTACCATTGCCAAGGTCAATAGTGCCATAGTTATCAATCCCATAAAGACCACCTCTAGCAGTTATACTATCGTTACCACTGCCGGATTGAATAGTACCATAGTTCTCAATGCCAAAAGCATTGCCTGTATTAGTAACAGTAGTAACAGTAGTAACAGTAGTAGTGGTTACGTTATTAGAGCTACCATTTAAAGATTGACTATTCCGGCTCTTCTCCTTGTCGTCACAATCTTTGTCATATCTACTATTTAAAGATTGACTATTCCGGCTCTTCTCCTTGTCGTCACAATCTTTGTCATATCTACTATTTAAAGATTGACTATTCCGGCTCTTCTCCTTGTCGTCACAATCTTTGTCATATCTACTATTTAAAGATTGACTATTCCGGCTCTTCTCCTTGTCGTCACAATCTTTGTCATATCTACTATTTAAAGATTGACTATTCCGGCTCTTCTCCTTGTCGTCACAATCTTTGTCATATCTACTATTTAAAGATTGACTATTCCGGCTCTTCTCCTTGTCGTCACAATCTTTGTCATATCTACTATTTAAAGATTGACTATTCCGGCTCTTCTCCTTGTCGTCGCAACCTTTGGTAGTGATGTTATTAGAGCTACTATTTGAAGATTTAGTAGTGGTGCTGGTGCTGTTCAAGATGCTGTAACTACCGCCTGTCACAGTGATGTTATTAGTACCATCTCCGAGGTCAATAGTGCGATAGTTCTCAATGCCGTAAGTACCACCTGTAGCAGTTATACTATCGTTACCAATGCCGGACTTAATAGTACCATAGTTCTCAATGCCGTAACTACTACCTGTCGTAGTGATGTTATTAGTACCATTTCCGAAGTCAATAGTGCCATAGTTATCAATGCCGTAACTACCACCTGTAGCAGTTATACTATCGTCACCAATGCCGGATTTAATAGTACCATAGTTCTCAATGCTGTAAAGACTACCTGTAGTAGTAATGTTATTGGTACCATCGCCGAGGTCAATATTGCCATAGTTCTCAATGCCGTAAGTAGCACCTGTAGCAGTTATACTATCGTTACCACTGCCGGATTTAATAGTACCAAAGTTCTCAATGCCGTCAATACTACCTATTGCAGTGATGTTATTAGTACCATCTCCGAGGTCAGTATTGCCAGTCCTCCTGTTATAAATGCCGTAACTACCACCTGTAGCAGTTATACTATCGTTACCAGTGCCGGATTTAATAGTGCCATAGTTATCAATGGTGTTGCTACCACCTGTAGCAGTGATACTATTGTTACCAATGCCGAGGTCAATAGTGCCATAGTTCTCAATGCCGTAACTACTACCTGTAGCAGTTATACTATCGTTACCACTGCCGGATTTAATAGTACCAAAGTTCTCAATGCCGTAACTACTACCTCTCGCAGTGATGTTATTAGTACCACCGCCGAGGTCAATAGTGCCAGTCGTCCTGTTATAAATGCCGTAAATACCACCTGTAGCAGTTATACTATTGTTACCATTGCCGAATTGAATAGTGCCATTGTTATCAATGCTGTTGCTACCACCTGTAGCAGTAATACTATTGTTACCATTGCCGAATTTAATAGTGTCATTGTTAAGTATGCCGTAGCTACTACCTGTAGCAGTTATACTATTGTTACCATGGCCAAATTGAATAGTGCCATTGTTAAATATGCCGTAACTACCACCTGTAGCATTGATGAGATAATTGTCATTGCCAAATGTAAGTGTAGGAGTGGGACTACCATCGTTAGAGATGCCACTTGTATAATTAATAACTGTTAAGGAAGAAGGCATAATATTAGGTTAGGTCTATCACCTGATTAATTCCTTTAATCTGAATGTATAATAATAAAAAATAATTGTCTATAGTATTATTACCACTTTACGAAATTTTCACAATTAATTAAATGTAGTGGCAGATATACTTATTTAGTATATTCACGGATAAAAACTGGGACTTTCTAAAAACCTGAAAATTGAGAGTTAATAAACCATCTAGCTTTTCTCTCTTATCAGTTTTGACACTGAAAATACAGTTTGAGATCGCTGCTTTCAAATCAGTAAGACTGGGATGGTACTTAGAATGTATATTATGTTTATATGCGTAAAGATACTTAGGAATCGCCGAAAAAATGAGAAATGTCAGTTAATTTATAATTTTTAATAATTACGGAACAATGATTAGATGGTTTGGTGAAGTAGTCGGTTATTTTGATGGCAGAACTACGAGTGGTACTGTAGAAGGAATTAATAATAAACTCAAACTCATTAAACGACTTGGATATGGTTTTCGCAACTTTAGTAATTTCAGATTACGTAGTTTATTAAACTGGCACTTTAGTATTAATTCTCCATAAAAGAGACGCAAAAACCATAAATATTAAAAATGGCAATTCATATATTCAAAATCAGTAAATGATCAATAAATAATCCTGTACATCCTTATATAATCCTGAGCATCCTGATTTAGACAAATTCCATGTTTCTTTCCATACTCAGCGAGCATTATCACCCTTCACGATTGGAAATCTTCTTTAATGTCAGCCGATTTTCCCCCAGAAACACATAAACTAGCGATTGGGTTATGAATATGTAAAAGTTCAACCCAATACATTCACAAAACAAGGACGAACCAAGAATGACGAAATTTCTAGATACAGCTATTGAAGCCATTGTCGCCCGCGAAATCCTCGACTCACGGGGAAAACCCACAGTTGAAGCCGAAGTACATTTGGCTAACGGCGCTATCGGAGTAGCACAAGTTCCCAGCGGGGCTTCTACAGGCACATTTGAGGCTCATGAATTGCGTGATGGCGATAAAAGCCGTTATGGTGGCAAAGGCGTACTCAAGGCAGTCCAGAATGTCAATGAGGTACTAGCTCCCAAATTACTAGGTTTGGATGCTCTCAACCAAGAAGCCCTAGACAGATTAATGATTTCCCTCGATGGTTCACCCAATAAAGCGAATTTGGGAGCAAATGCCATTTTGGGGATTTCCCTGGCGGCTGCAAAAGCCGGTGCAGAGTCTTTAGAAATTCCCCTCTACCGTTATTTAGGTGGCCCTTTGGCGAATTTATTGCCAGTCCCCTTAATGAATGTGATCAACGGTGGCGCGCACGCGTCTAATAACGTTGACTTTCAAGAGTTCATGATTGTTCCTATTGGCGCTCCTTCTTTCAAAGAAGCTTTGCGTTGGGGTGCAGAAGTGTTTGCCACTCTCAGCAAAGTCTTAGATGATAAAGGTTTGCTGACAGGTGTGGGTGATGAAGGTGGTTTTGCACCTAATCTAGAATCTAATCAAGTGGCTTTAGATTTACTGGTAGATGCGATTAAACAAGCTGGTTACAAACCTGGTGAAGAAGTAGCTTTAGCTTTAGATGTGGCTGCTAGTGAATTTTACAAAAATGGCCAATATGTCTATGATGGTAAACCTCATGCACCCAGCGAGTTTATTGATTATTTAGGACAATTGGTAGACCAATATCCCATTGTTTCCATTGAAGATGGTTTACATGAGGAAGATTGGCAAAGTTGGCAATTACTGACTCAAAAAATCGGCTCAAAAGTACAATTGGTGGGCGATGATTTGTTTGTAACTAATGCCACCCGCTTACAAAAAGGTATTGAACAAAAAGCCGCTAACTCGATTTTGATTAAATTGAATCAAATCGGTTCTCTGACTGAAACTTTAGAAACCATTGATTTAGCAACTCGCAACGGTTTCCGTTCAGTAATTAGCCATCGTTCCGGTGAAACTGAAGATACAACCATTGCTGATTTAGCTGTAGCTACTCGCGCCGGTCAAATTAAAACCGGTTCTCTGTGTCGCAGTGAACGAGTAGCTAAATACAATCGCCTCCTCCGCATTGAGCATGAATTAGGCGATCGCGCCATCTATGCTGGTACTGTTGGTTTAGGACCAAAATAGGAGTCACCGAGTCAGGAGTCAGGAGTCAGGAGTCAGGAGGAAGAATTGATTTTTTCCCTGTTCCCTGTTCCCTGTTCCCTGTCACCTGTTCCCTGTCACCTGTTAAGGATAAAACCCAACTTTAGGTAATCCCAAGGTTTCATCCCAGCCTAGCATCAGGTTCATACATTGAATTGCTTGTCCGGCTTGACCTTTAATCAGGTTGTCAATAGCTGACATGACAATAACGCGCCCTGTGCGGGGGTCAACTTCTATGCCGATATAACAATTATTGCTTCCGCACGCCCATTTTGTTTGAGGATAAGTACCACTATTGCAGATTTTCACCCAAGGAGAATTGCGATAAAAGGCACTATAGATAGTAATTAGGTCATCACGAACTAAACCAGGATCACGCATAGAGGCGTACACAGTGGCTAAAATCCCCCGTACCATTGGGATCAAATGGGGTGTAAATTGGATTGTGACTTCATGACCTGCCAATTCGCTACAAATCTGCTCAATTTCTGGTGTGTGGCGGTGGCTACCGACGTTATAAGCACCCAGGGAGTTATCAGCTTCGGCTAATAACAGGTTTACCTTCGCTTGTCTTCCACCTCCAGATGTGCCAGATTTGGCATCAATAATGGCTGTTTCGGGAACGATTAAACCTTGTTTTAAAAGTGGGGAAAGTGCGAGTAAACTGGCTGTAGGATAGCAACCGGGACAGCCGACTAGATTGGCTTCGGCAATGCGATCGCGGTACAATTCTGGTAACCCATAAACTGCTGTCGCGGCTAGGGTGCGATCGCTTCTTTGAGTACCATACCAATCTGTATAAGTTTTCAAATCACCAAAGCGATAATCAGCACTCAGATCCAGTACCTTACAACCTTTTTCTATAAGTTGGGGAGCAATTTGGCAAGCCAGTCCATTGGGTAAAGACAGAAATACCACTTCACAACGACTAGCAATAATGTCCGGTTCTACTGCTTCAATGGGCAAATTTACTATATTACCGAAATGTGGATAAAGGTCAGCAAAGGATTTACCCGCGCTGCTTTCACCACCTAAATAAACAAGTTCTACTTCAGGATGATCCATCAGCAGTCGCACTAGCTGCACTCCACCATACCCTGACGCGCCAACAATTCCAACTGGTACGCGTCTTAAATTTCCCATGATCTTAAATCCTTATCCACTTTTAGTTATCTATTATCAATCATCAGTAGTCTAGCTAGTTGCTAATTACTAATGACTTAATTTTTTATTGAACTTTCGCAGCATTGTATAGCAAAGAGTATCTTTTAGCGTATCTATAATTAGAAATATCTTTAAGAAATAATCACACTCACAGTGTGTAGATAATTAATACTGATAAATATTATGTTTTTAATGTGATAAAAAATTCTCAAATTAAAAAAATTATGCGAATATATTCGCATAATCAGAAAAGTACAAAATCTTCCCCAAGAACAGTTATGGGTTAACTTTTTATTTAAGCTTTTTCATACCACCATGAAATATAATACTACAAAAGGAGTGATATGCTTGCAGCAGCGCTTCACTATTGCACTATTAAAGTAAGGGGATAAAAAGCCTCTGTCCAGGAACGATCACTTCAGAATTATTTCCAATCGCGTCTTGATTAGCTTCGTAAATTACTGAAAAATTACTCCCATCTCCATAAGCATTCTCAGCTATTATGAATAGGGTGTCGCCAGATTTGACAACATAAAATGCGCCAGGTGTAGGTTCAGCAGTTTCTTCAGGAGAAGATTGGTTACTCAAGCTTTTGAGGAAAGTTATACTCGCAGAAAAAAAGTATTCACCCCCTTTTAAAGTCACAAACTGTCCAAATTCATTTTCTGGGGTAATATCGGGTTTGACAGTCGGCTGTCCATAGGACTCAGGCCAATTTTTTGGCACTTCGGGAACTTCCTTGATTAAGGGATCTTCTTGGTTTCCTTGTCTTTGACCAATCACTGCATCCAATCCGGTTCTATGATAATTGGGATTATTGTTCATGGCAGGTTCAAGGAATTTGGGATTATTACACCAGAAGCGTTGAATAAACTCAAACTGTTCCCAAATATCGGACTGGTAACACATAAATAATAAACCGACTCCAGTTCTCGGCAGACGATCAAAGTCTTGTGAAAAATCGCTTAAAGGTCCGCCATAGGTCACTCCTCGTCTGGCAATTCGATGACCAAGTTCTTGTTCTGTGCTTTGAGCAAAAGGTCCACCTTGTTTAACAGACTCCAGACGGGGATTGCTTTTGCGAATATGGGATTGAAATGGGCATCTTAGCCCTTGAGAATCACCTTGATAGTCAAAGTCATTTAAACCGATAGAACCATCATTAGACTGCAAAACTAGTGGAGTCCCATCTTCAAAACGTCCCACTGCCATTGCTCCAGCTAACGCAAAAGGAGTACCTAATGCTTGGGAAAGGGCAAATTCTGCCTTCTTAAATCCTTGAACATTTTGCTCAAGCTTGCGAAAGAGAAGGAAGCTACCAAAGCTAACCCCTGACGTGCCAAAAGGATCAGGAATCAAGACAAGATTAAGCGGCGCATCCTGGGAAAAATTACTCCCAGATGTGACACCCTGCTGCAAAAAGATCGGTTGACTGATTCCATCTGCATAGCCAAAATGCTCAACTACGATAGGGTCATTGCCATTAAAAGATTTTCGCACCGTATCACCTTGCTCATTAAAAATATTTGTGGTGATATCCTTTAGCTGTTTCTCAATTTCTAAAAATTTTTGATTCAGAATTTCTGAATTATCATCTGCAATGATAACTAAGGCATCAATATCTTTCCTAAAATTGTCATCCCAAGAGCTAACAGGCGGATCTAAAAGTGCATTCTTTCGCAACTTCATTCCTTGTTGAAAAACTTCTTCATAATCGTCTTTCTCTTTCGTTCGTTTTTGCAGATTTGCTCCCTTGGGTTGCTGAGAATCAGAAAAACCTAGTTTAGTATAGCCACTGGAAGATAAGGCAAAGTGGACAAATGTTTTTCCTGGAGTTTTATTTTCTCTCCAGGCTTTAGACTCATTTAATTGCTGTTGAGCAGATGTAATTTCATTAATGGCGAGTTGAGCAATCCAATTTTTGAGAGCAGCAATTTTTTCGGGATTTTCTTGAGGATTGGGAAAAGTCAAGAAAATATGTCCAGATTTGTCTCTTCCATGTCCTTTAAGAATATTGCCTTGCAAATCTTTAAGTACATCTTGATACTCTGGATCATTAGGATTAATTGGCTCTTGATTAGTCTTTAAATTGAGTGGCATTGATGACTCCTTAAACTACTAAAATTCTTTCGGAAATGATTAAAGAAATTACTTATGTAAGAAGCGATTTAAATTATAATTTCTTACATAAATAACCTGATTGCGGCTTTACAGTTCCTTGATGCGAATATTACGAAACTGTACTACTTCCGTATGGCACTGCAAACCAATAAAACCCTCAGAACGTTTTTTCTTGCCATCATTGGGGGCATCGAACGGCAACAGGTCTGAAAGTGTTCCTTGACTAACTAATTGACCATTGAGTTTGACCTCAATATTATTATTCTGCACTGTGATTTCATAGCTATTCCAGTAGCCAGAATTACCTGAGTTGCGAGGACTTAATACCTTGGCTGCCCATCGTTGGGCAGGGAAAACCTCGTATACTGCACCCGTCTTGTGTAATGGGCTACCATAGATATTATGGGGATAGTCATAACCCCGCTCATCAATTTGAATTTCGATGCTGGAGTTATAGAAACTATCATTTAGAGCAGTTGGTTCTGGCATTCTCAAAAAGATCCCAGAATTGGCTTCGATGTCAAAGGCTTTCCACTGCAACTTCAAGATGAAATTCTTGAATTTTTTACTTTTAAACCAGATAACACCAAGTCCGACGTTCTGATTATCAACACCAGTACCCAGCACTGGAGGATTCTGACCTAAAACATCAAAGAAGTTTTGGCTACCTGATGCCGCAATTTCCCAGCCATCTGCTTTGAAGTTGCCGCTATAAAGAGTTTGAAAGCCTGGTTCGTCACTAATATCCTCTGAGGTATAGCGTTCAATAATTGAACGAGCAATTTTACGGGATAAGGTTAATCCTGTGGGTACGGGATTGGCAGAACCAGCAGTGGGGAAAATTGACTGATCTACGCAGTAGGCATTGGAGACATGGTGGAAACGCCCATTAGTATCTGTGACAGATTTGGTGTAATCAGTTCCCATCCAGAGAGTACCAGATTCATGAAAAGTAGTTCCAGGTGCATCTTCGTTTCCACTGAAGAAATAAATCGGTCCGTTATCATCCTTACTCCTTGCACCGCCTTTTGGTTGATTCGCCAACGCCTCTATGAAGGCAAAAGCTGCCTCGGACTGAGCGTCTCGAACTTGTCTGTCGGCAGGGGTTTCAACTAGGTTCACAAAAGCTTTAGGTATCCGCAGGGGCTGACCGTTCTCAAAGTACACATCATTAGCGAAAGGACTAACATTCATCCAACTGACGTTGTTGTTGCTACCAATGGGGCTGGTTCTGTCGCCAAAAGTTTCTCCCGTGGTGCGAATGCCGATCACAACTCTGTCCCCCAGACCTTTCTGGGAGTCGAGAATGGATTGTACATCATCCAAATTAGGTATCATCCGGTACAGAAACTCTTCTGGATTGTTAGCAGCACCGAGGAAGAATCCTGTATTCACATTGGGAGCGGCATAAAATTGAAAATGGAATTGCCCTGGTTCTTGTGATGTCTGAGTTGAACCTTGAATATGTAACGCAGCAGTTCTCAAAGTGGTATCGGTTGCTGAGATTCCTAGGGCATTTCGGGTGACTTTCCAGACAAAGTTACCGCGAACGTGGGACATGAGGTTTCGTCCCATTAATTCTCCATTAGGTGCTAACTGAGAAGGATGAGGGAAGGAATTTAAAGCTAGACGTGTGGAGTTGATGGTATTGCCAGCGATGATTACCATAGCACTGGACTTGAGATTCAACCTCACAACACGAGCTTTGCTCTTATCCTTCGGTGCGGACGGATCGATTAAAGCAATCACAACTTGGGTGACAACACCCTTAACTGTTTCTAGTTTGAGAACCTCAGCGTAAGGAACCAGGAATAGCTTACTTTCGGTATCTGGTTTACCTTTGGCTTCGCGGATAGAATCAAGCAGCAAAGGCAAGCTGCTGAACTTATCCATACTGAACAAGCCTGAGACTGGTGAATCACCCTGCACAGCAATTGGCGGTGGCAGGACTGCATTAAGAGAGGCAACACGGTTATTGGCTACAACGTCTTGAGCAAGAGTTTTCAAAGCTTCATATAAAGAGCCATTGATAAAGTCTTGAACGGAAACGGCACCGATTTCTCTCTCAATAAATTCATACCCATCAAACACAGACCCATCTGGTTGAGGTTGGCGAAATAGATACTCTCGAACATCGTCGGGCCAAAGTTTAGCTCCATCTGCATCGACTTTCTCAACATCGGTATCGACTAGACGTGGTGTCCAGCCTCCCCAGAAGAGAGATTTGCCACCGACACATCGGTGATGTTTAACAAACTTCTCAAAAGGTGTACCGCTTACTTGCCCTGGCTCAAACAAGACTTCTTCAACAAACTGACCGACATTACCTACATTGGTAAGGTTTTGAATATGTTCACTAATCAGGAATGGACCAGACTCTAAAACTAAAACTCGTGGAGCCTGCTCCTGCTCTTCTTTTGTTTTCATCCGGCGACCAAACTCGAATAGCTTGGTAGCGGTGTATGCACCATACATACCTGAGCCAATGACAATCGCATCAAATTGACCACCAGCTTGTGCTGCCAGAATTTCATCCCACGTATTGCAAACGAACCGAGCAACTGCATCTATTGAAAATGTAGTTCTCTGCACGTCAGGTGGTGGTAGCAAAGGTTGTCCTGAATCAACCAGTTTGTACAAGGTCATAACAATTTTCGGTTCTTGCGTTGTTTTTATGGTGCAACATTGAAATCTCAGGTTTAGAGGAAATATCAAAACCTTAAAACCAATTCATGGCGAAGTTTTTGTCTCTACTTCGTCGAGTTTTGATTGAATATTCAGATTGGGGTTTTTGACCGTCATACCGTCATATTGAATTCTTATAGAAAATGCCCGATACACTGTCTACCATTGGATGGAGATTTCTCTACCTTTAGTTATCCCTTGGTAAAAATTAGATAGAAAGCCGTTAGAGATTTGAGATGGGACGATTGGCTATCTAAATAGTTGGTTTATTTGTGCCGTGCTGTACTCACAATTTACTTATGTCTATAGCTGCATACTCTATGTATATAGTATTCTAAATTACTTATAGTATATATGAACCATATTGATGTTAAGTAACAGTTTTGTTATCTCCCAAAAGCTCTAATTCCGACAAACAAGCTACAATTTAAAATAAGAAATTGTTAAAAAACTTTACGTTTATAGTTGGAAATTTTCTGTGTCACAGCCTAAGACCACCCAAACCTTTAAATTTGACTCTATTGATGCCGCTTTGTCCGATCTCAAAGCTGGTCGTGTCATCGTCGTAGTAGATGACGAAAATCGAGAAAATGAAGGCGATTTAATTTGCGCCGCCCAATTTGCTACCCCTGATATGATTAATTTCATGGCTGTGGAAGCCAGAGGGTTAATTTGTCTGGCAATGACAGGCGATCGCTTGGATGAACTAGACTTACCATTAATGGTCAGCAAACTCACAGATACTAACCAAACCGCCTTCACTGTTAGTATTGATGCTGGTCCCCATTTAGGCGTTAGCACCGGCATTTCCGCCGAAGACCGCGCCCGCACTATCCAAGTCACCCTCAACCCAGCCACACAACCAGAAGAATTACGCCGTCCGGGTCATATTTTCCCCCTGCGGGCTAGGGCTGGAGGCGTACTCAAACGGGCAGGACATACAGAAGCCGCAGTTGACCTATCCAGACTAGCAGGACTGTATCCAGCCGGGGTAATTTGCGAAATTCAAAACCCTGATGGTTCAATGGCGCGGTTACATCAATTAGTGGAATATGCTAAAAATCATCACCTAAAAATTATTAGCATTGCCGATTTAATCAGTTATCGTCTCCAAAATGATCGCTTGATATACCGAGAAATCGTTACTAAGCTACCTAGCGAATTCGGTCAATTTGATATTTACGGCTACCGTCACACCCTAGATAATACAGAACACGTCGCCATTGTCAAGGGAGATCCGGCAAATTTCCAAGACGATGCTGTGATGGTGCGAATGCACTCGGAATGTTTAACCGGTGATGCTTTGGGTTCTTTGCGCTGTGATTGTCGGATGCAGTTACAAGC
The DNA here is from genome assembly GCA_017355425.1 of Dolichospermum sp. DET69. Lineage (NCBI taxonomy): Bacteria > Bacillati > Cyanobacteriota > Cyanophyceae > Nostocales > Aphanizomenonaceae > Dolichospermum > Dolichospermum sp. DET69. Next base: position 5,441,747 of record CP070233.1, on the reverse strand, counting down.
CGCATTGAAAATGATTGAGAATGCAGGTCAAGGTGTCGTTGTTTACCTGCGTCAAGAAGGACGAGGCATAGGCTTAGTTAACAAGTTGAAAGCCTACTCTTTACAAGATATGGGCTTGGATACAGTGGAAGCAAATGAGCGTTTAGGGTTTCCGGCTGATTTGCGTGATTATGGCATGGGGGCGCAAATTCTCATGGATTTGGGCATCAAAAAAATTCGTCTCATTACCAATAATCCCCGGAAAATTGCTGGTGTTAAAGGTTATGGCTTAGACGTTGTAGATCGTGTTCCCCTCTTAATTGAGTCCAATGATTTCAATTCCTATTACCTCGCTACTAAGGCCAAAAAATTGGGGCATATGCTGTTACAAACTTATCTAGTCACAGTAGCAATACATTGGCAAGATGAACTAGAATCCGTGACTGAACGCTATGAACGGTTAGAAAAATTACGGCAGTTATCGAAAAACCAGCATTTATTGTTACAGGAAGAAGCCCGTCCCTTGGGCATCGCTTTATTTGATCAACCCTCTTTAACTGTGCATCTAGGTTTTGACCAAGCTAATATTGCTGAACCCAATTGGTATCAACAGAAGGGTCATCCTTACCTACAAGCAGTCTGCCAGATTTTAGATGAAATAGCAACTTTACCATATATTCAGAAAATGGAATTTCTGATTGCAACAGGTAGTGATCCGCTGAGTAATTTGCAGGTACAGTTAGACAGGCAAACTTTTTCTGATAGTGTCTTACCTTCTTCTTTACAAGATAATTTACAGACACAGCACATTTACAGTTTTATTAAGTAGGATTGGCTGAATTTCCACACATTGATAATAGCTTTAGTTTGATAACTAGAGCTATTTGTTCATTATTTATGTATGCTTGAGTAACCCCACAAATAAAAGTTGCTATCAACTAGACAATTGGCAAGTAAAACAAGTATAATTTTTGCTATTGATAATAATTTGTGGGTTATATACAGATAACCAACCAAGAGTAAAGTCATGCTTGTAGAATTCAGCGTAGAAAATTATCGTTCAATCCAAGAAAAGCAAACATTAAGTATGGTAGCTGCTGAAGAGGAAACCATGCTAATGGACAGTAATACTTTTCCTATGCCCAATAGTAGCGATTTGCGCTTAGTTACAAGTAGTGTAATTTATGGACCAAATGCTTCAGGAAAAAGTAATTTCCTCAAAGCTATGCAAAAGCTTAGAAGTCTTGTTATTAACTCAGCTAGTAGAATGCAAACTGGTGATAAATTTGGTATTGAGCCATTTATACTAAATAGTGAAACAGCAAAAAAGCCTAGTAGCTTTGAGATAATTTTCATTCATAAAGGTATACGTTATGAGTATGGAATCTCCGCTGATAAAGAAAGAATATATGAAGAATGGTTAATTGCATATCCAAATGAAATTCAACAAAACTGGTTTTCTCGTGAATATCTACCAGATAATCCAGAATTTCAAGCACATAAAGGTTACAAATGGTCTTTTGGTAAAGGATTAAAAAGTCCAAAAAAGCCTATTCAAAAACTTGTTCGTTATAATTCTTTATTTCTATCTCATGCTGCACAAAATACTCATCCACAATTAACCGAAATATTTGAATATTTTCGAGATAACATAAATATGCTTACTATTGATGTAAATTCAAAGACATTTACTTTTGAAAAATGTAATGAAGATCATACTTTTCGGGAACAAGTTGTTAAATTATTAAACGAAGCTGATATTGGTATTTCAAATATAAGAACTGAATTGATTAATATCCCTGAAGAAGTTAGACAACTCATAAAGAGTTTAATAAACCAAGAAATTGACAACCAAGCTATAGAAAATCATATAGACGAACCGAAAGCAATGCGAATAGTAACTATTCACAAGATGAATGATTCGGACAATGAAATAGATGAACTGACTATGGATGAAGAATCTGATGGTACACAACGTTTGTTTGATATATCTGGACCTTGGTTAGATGTATTGGAAAAAGGAGAAGTATTAATAGTAGATGAATTAGATAGAAGTTTACACCCAGTTCTTTCTAAAGCATTAATAAAAATGTTTAATAACCCAGAAATTAATAAAAACAATGCTCAATTAATATTTACAACTCATGACACTACACTTTTAGATGGTGACATATTCAGACCTGACCAAGTATGGTTTACTGAAAAAGATAACAGCATGACCAAATTATATTCATTGCTTGATTTTCGACCTCGTGAAAATGAATCTTTACAAAAAGGTTATTTACTAGGTCGTTATGGTGCTATTCCTTTTATTAATGGGTTAAGGATCTAAAAAATATGTCACAGGGAAAATCTGCCAATAATTTAAGACGAAATTTCGGGAATAAAAAATCTAGAAGTTCCTTTTTAATTGTAGTTGAAGGTGAAGAAACAGAATATAACTATTTTAATTCTCTCATAAGAGAACTAAAACTGACCGCAATTAAAATAAAAGTTGTTTCTGCTTCTGGTGGAGATCCTTTAGTGATTGTAAATACAGCTTATAAATTATATCAAGAAAAACAACGGGAAAGTAACAGGGGAGGTGAACCAAAATATGATGACGTATTTTGTATATTTGATGATGATAATAAACCAGAGAAATATAAAAAAGCTCTCAGCACTGCAAAAGAATATAATTTTGAACCCATAACATCAATACCCTGTTTTGAATTTTGGTTTTTACTACATTATTGTTATACTACTAGTCCATTCACCAATTACAAAGAACTATGTCCAAAATTAGAAGCAGAAATGAGAAAAGCGGGTATTCTCAACCAAGGAGAAAATTATGATAAAAGCGATAAATTACTATATGAAAAACTTAGACCTGACCAGGAGACAGCAATAAATAATGCGATTAAATTAGAACAAAAGCATCCTAATATTGATGGATGTCAAAAACCATCAACAAAAGTACATATTCTAATTGATAAACTACAAAAACAAAAAGACTTTAAATGAATTATTATTATTATTATTATTATTATTATTATTATTTACATTTTTGCATTATTAATAGTCTCCAACTGGCGAAAAGAATGCAATTTATGGAAAAACTTATCAAAATCAAAACTCAAGGGATCAACTTTTCCATTACCCACATCTACAGCCCGATGGGTTGTAATTCTATCATCTGAAACTTGACTTTGAGCAATTAACCAAGCTAAAGAATTATATTGAGCTTCTGTATATCCTGAATGTGCTTCTATATTATTTTTCCCCCAAGCATCAGGAGGCGTTTCTAGAGATACATGATAAGCAAAATTATTCACAGATGGGGGTAAATTGGGATTAGTCTGCACAGTTTCCACACCATTAGCACCTTTAAACACTGAATTACCAGCCCCAAAAGCACGTTTTTCTGGGGGAACTAAATAAATAACCTGTCCCTCTAAGCTAATTATGGCGTGATAACTAGCTTGGACACTTTCATCATCATGAGGTGTTTGAAAAAAATTAATGGCACTGGAGGTGGAATCGGTGGTTTCATGAAGGACAATAATAGGCTGATTATTAAAGGGGACACCATTAATATCTGCGGTATAGCGATCGCCATAATTGCTAGGATCAACTTTAGCCTGTGCAAAATTAGGTCTATACTTAGCAAAAGCAATAGTAGTTGTATAGATAGGATTGATTTTATGAATCTTGACTGGAGATGGTACTAAATTCCGCTTCTTTTGCTGTGTAGTTACTGATGATTTTAATTGCGTTGGTAGATATTGATTCCAAGTTTTAGCTGCTGAAGTTGATGCAATTGTTTGATTGTGTAGTTTTCTCGCACCCCCCATAAATATAGCCAAAATTAGGGTAGCTAACATCAGAAATATCAGTATTACTCTAGTCGCCCACTCTCTAAATCTCATATAATCTCATATAATATATAATGAATTTTTCCAACAAGACATATAGCAGGAGACTTTCACTCCTTCTTCCTGAATCCTGACTCCTGTTATAGTTGTCAACATTCATGATGCGGCACTAGTAAAAATTATACTTGATCACCAGTATAAAATCAATTACTTGGTTCAAGTCAATGATATTGATAAGATTTTTTGATAGATTTAAGATTTTTTTGATCTTTATTCCTATCTAGGGATTTTGTATACAAGCTTTATTTAATCATATTCTTGATAATTTTTGGTCTTCACCTTGACTATTTGATCAGGTTAAGAGAAAATTCTAATTGTATAGATGTGAGTACTAAGGTAAATAATAAATTTTGTAAAAATTATGAAATATATATGCCTAAGTGTGGAACAGTATGAAACAAGTGGCAAGTTTGTATCTAAGTTCCTACCCCCTAAATTTTGAGCAAGTCTGGTAAAACAGCAAAGTTCAAACACACTATCTAGGTTGGCTTTTTTGACTATGGAAACATTAGAATTCATCATTTATCCAGATGGTCGAGTCCAAGAAAAAGTCACCGGTATTATCGGTGCATCTTGTTCTGAAGTGACAGCAGCCATAGAAGCCCAGCTAGGAAGAGTGTTGAGTCATGAACCAACCTCAGATTTTTTCGCCACTAACCCGCAACAAACGAATATAGCGAATACACAAACCGCCCACAGCGAATGGTAAGTTTTCCAACTAGTTAATGTTCATTGATTACAAACCACTATGTCACACTTTAGCCAAATTAAGACACAAATCCGTAATCTGGAATCCTTGAAAGATGCCCTTTCCGACTTGGGAATAGACTGGAAACCTGGACCTCGTGAGGTGCGCGGTTATCGTGGTCAAACTCATGCTGCTGAAGTCACAATTGAGCAGCAAAATGGGTATGATATCGGGTTTAGATGGAATGGTCAAGAATATGAATTAGTTACAGATTTACAATATTGGCAACAAAATCTATCTGTAGATGGATTTGTCCGTCAAGTAACTCAACGTTATGCTTATCAAACAGTAGTCAAAGAAACTACTAAAGTTGGCTTCCAAGTAGCCGAACAACAACAAAATCAAGATGGTTCTATTCGTCTAGTAGTACAACGCTGGAGTGCATAATGTCTAATTTGCCGCAGTCGCCAAAGGAAGAGGAATATCACCGTTCTGGGTTAGAACCAGAACTAGGGAGTTTTTTCCGAGATGTCCCCGAACGTTCTGGGTTAGAACCGGAATTAGGCGGACTGGTGCGGCAAAAAGGCGTTTATGTTGATGAAATTACCTGTATTGGCTGTAAACATTGCGCCCATGTAGCCCGAAATACTTTTTTTATTGAAGAAGATTATGGGCGATCGCGTGTTATTCGTCAAGATGCAGACACAGAAGAAATAATTCAAGAAGCAATAGATACCTGCCCCGTTAATTGTATTGACTGGGTTGATTACACAGAACTGAAAAATTTAGAAGAAGACAGAAAATATCAGGTAATTCCTGTAGTCGGTTATCCAGTAGAACATGGTGTAGCCACCACAGAGAAACGCCGGAAAAAACAAAAGTTAAAAAAATCCAGTTCTTAAATTACTAACAACTTTTATTAATTACGTAATCAAGCATTGGTTTTGTCCAGTGCTTTTTATTTTATATCGAGTATATTATTCTCACATATTCAATACAGAACGCCATGTATAAGCTTTTCACTCAGCGTTTAACCATAGGAATAAGCATTATTTTTCTCTCCCTATTCCCCTTCTTAAACGTCCAAGCGCAAAAGGGAGGAAATAAAATAGAACTCAAAATTTATAGTGAAAACGAGCAAAAACAAAGCTGTCCAGACAAAATTATTGTAACTGAAATTCCCCGTCCTTATCAAGAAGGTAGTTTTGCTACCGACGGTTCTGTGAATTTGAGTGAATACGCAAATAATATTTCTGTCAGCGCAAATAATAGCTTTAGCACCACATGGGTAGGGACATTAAAACCAAAATATGCAAAATGCTTTGCTTCTGCGGGAATAACCAAGATTAATGGCGAAAAATATACTGGAAATATTAATCATTTGCGGCTGCATTTTGTCAAAGGTAAAGTTTATTTTATGCTTGATTTAGCCGGCGGTTTTGATCCTAATAATTATCCCTTAATAGTTCTTAAACAGGGAATAAAAATAGGTAATCCCGTATGGACTTGGGGGGGAACTGATTAAAGAATAAGTAATACTCTCTAGTCTGAATGAATCTCTCTTCTTTTGCGTGAGACAAAATTTCATTAACCTGAAAATCCCATGAAACCAACATCCCAAACAGGTGCAGCATTCATCACCACAGGAACATTAACAGGCGCGGGTATCTCCTCTACAATTGGTGGAATTGGACTAGCAGGAAGTTTCGGTGGTCTGGGAATAGGTGCTGCTTCTGTAACCACTGCGGGTGCTGTTGTTGGTGCTGCTGTTTATGGTGTTTTCAAAGGAATCACGGAAGTGGATACATTAGCTTTTAGCGCAATAGGAATAGGTGCTGCGGGTGGTATTGGGGTTTCTGGTATTATCGGTAATATTGGATTTGTCGCGCCTAAAATTGGTTTAGCTTTTGGGATTGGTACAGTACCAATGGCGGGAATTGGTGCAGTTTTAGGACTTGCTGCTTATGGTGTGGCTAAATTATTAGATGATTCAGAATTTCCAGAAACTCCCATGCAGCTTTTTGAACGCATGGAAGCAAAAATTTTAGAAATGGACGACTATAACGCCGCAGTTATTGAATTAGATTTATATTTATCTGGTAATGATATTAATCAAAAATTTGCAGCTTTAGAAATTGATCATGAATTGGAACAACTTCAGAGCAAAGTAAATAGTAACTCTTCTAAAATTGAAACAAAAACTTTATCTATTTCTAATCAATTACCCCAAAATTGGCAATATGTAAAAACGATAAAAGGACATTTTGGTAATGTCAATGCAATAGCTATTCATCCTGATGGTAATACTTTGATCAGTGGTAGTGATGATAGACAAATTAATTTATGGAATTTGCCAACTGGAAAATTGCTATATACTTTTTCTGGACAAGCTGAGGCTATTTTATCTGTCGCTATTAGTCCCGATGGAAAACAGGTAATTAGTGGTAGTGTAGATAGAAAAATCAGTAGTTGGCAATTAGCAACAAAAAAATATAATCGCACATTTTCTTATTTAAATTCTCCCTATAGTCATAATGGTTTTGTCAATGCAGTTGTTTATAGTCCTAATGGTAATATTATTGTTAGTGCTAGTACGGATAAAACTATCAGAATTTGGGGAAGCTATACCGGAACAGTTAAACGCACTTTAAATGGACATACAGACGCAGTTTTATCTATAGCTATTAGTTCTGACAATACAACTCTTGTTAGTGGTAGTGCTGATAAAACTATCAGAATTTGGAATTTACAAACTGGTGAAACTCGTTATATTATTAACCAACATTTAGCAGCAGTAAATACATTAGCGATAGCGAAGCGTGACCTAGGAATCGCTCCCGATCATCAAACTTTAATTAGTGGCAGTGCCGATGGTATAATTAAATTTTGGAATCTCTATACTGGGGAATTAAATTATACCCTTGAGGCACACTTAACAGCTATTTCTGCTCTGGCTATTCACCCAGATGGTAAAATTATTGCTAGTAGTAGTCAAGATGGCACTATCAAACTTTGGCATATTCAAACTGGGGAATTATTAGAAAATTTTTCTGGATTTTGTCCCCTAGTTTTTAGTGCAGATGGTAAACTATTTATTAGTGGTGGTAAAGGTGGAACTATCAAAATTTGGCGACAAGTTCACAACAGTGATGATTTACCACCCCTAACTGGGGAATGGTGGGAAATTTTAGATGTAGAACCCAAAACTCACCCCAAAGATGTCAAACTTGCCTATCTGAGATTAGCTAGATTGTATCACCCTGATATTAACCCTAATACTAGTGCTAAAACTGCTATGCAAGCAGTTAATCAGGCATATCAAAAGTTTCAACAGCAATTAAACATAATTTAGTGAGCCTGTAGGGGTTTAGCATTGCTAACCCCTGACAATGATTAATTTGTACAGTGTATAAGTTCTATATCCCTTCATTAGTATTAATCCTGCAATTTTTTTAATTGTTTATATTGCATATTCTAAAAAAAGGTTATAAATTGTTAAGTTGTAGGGGAATAATATATTTCGTCATCTCAATAGCCAATTTCTGATTAAGTATATATACTATAGTCAGTTAATTCGACAAATAGAAGGGCGTGTATTTTTACTCATGAAAAAAGCTGCCTCATATTTAGCAGCAATGCCATATTCAAGGATTTTTAGTATTTTGACTGGATTGATATTTGCTATTTAAAAGTTATGATGAAAATGGCATAAAGAATAATTAAAGGTGCATCTACTTCCAACAAATCTACTATCTAAATGGAGTTAGTCTGGTAATGCAACTAAACAAATTAGAGACAAGTAATAATATAGAAAATGAAGCGTGGCAAGCATTAGAGAATTCAATTCTCTACTACAAAGGTCAACCTGTAGGCACTGTAGCAGCTTATGATTCATCAGTAGAAGCACTAAATTATGACCAATGTTTTATCAGAGATTTTGTTTCTTCAGCTTTAATTTTTTTGATTAAAGGCAGAACAGACATTGTTAAAAATTTCCTAGAGGAAACATTAAAGTTACAGCCTAAAGAAAAGGCATTAGATGCCTATAAACCCGGTAGAGGCTTAATTCCAGCCAGTTTCAAAGTTGTATCTATCAATGGTGAAGAACATTTAGAAGCTGATTTTGGAGAACACGCAATTGCCAGAGTCACACCTGTGGATTCTTGTTTATGGTGGTTAATTTTATTACGTGCTTATGTAGTTGCCACAAAAGATCCTTCCCTTGCTTATCGACCGGAATTCCAAACAGGAATTAGGTTAATTATGGATATCTGTTTGGCTAATCGTTTTGATATGTACCCAACACTATTAGTTCCTGATGGTGCGTGTATGATAGATAGACGCATGGGTATTCATGGACATCCTTTAGAAATTCAAGTTCTATTTTTTGCAGCTTTACGTGCAGCGAGGGAACTCCTAATTTGTCAAGGTAATCAGGATATTGTGGAAGCAATTGATAACCGGTTACCTTTATTGTGTGGACATATTCGTCAACATTATTGGATAGATATTACTCGACTCAATGCAATTTATCGTTTCAAAGGAGAAGAATACGGGAAAGCTGCTGTCAATCTTTTCAATATTTACGCAGATTCTTTACCTTATTATGAATTAGATAAATGGCTCCCCAAAAAAGGTGGTTATTTTGCCGGAAATGTGGGACCATCACAAATGGATACTCGGTTCTTCACTCTGGGAAATTTGATGGCTGTGATTTCTGATCTTTCCACTGAAGAACAGTCTCAGGCAATTATGAATCTGATTGAAAAAAGATGGGAAGATTTAGTAGGCGATATGCCTATGAAAATCTGTTATCCTGCCTTACAAGGTGAAGAATATCGAGTTGTCACAGGATGTGATCCGAAAAACATTCCTTGGTCATATCATAATGCTGGAAGTTGGCCTGTTTTAATGTGGATGTTAGCAGCAGCAGCAGTGAAAACCAAGAAACCGCAGTTAGCAGAAAAAGCCATTGAAATTGCTAAAACTAGACTAAGTGAAGATGAATGGCCAGAATATTATGATGGGAAGAAAGGGAGATTAATTGGTAAACAATCTAGAAAGTATCAAACTTGGACAATTGCTGGATATTTATTAGCGCAGGAACTCATAGATAATCCTGATTATTTACCATTAATCAGTTTTGATAAATTACCAGCAGATGTGGTTTCTAGAGCTTGTGAATTTGAAGTTGGCAATAGAGATCCTTACATCCATCTTTAACCGTCTTCCCGGCTTTTTAGAGAGGTCGGGAATCAACATTTTAACTCTTGGGCAAGCTCTGTTACCAGTCAGGATTCAGGAAAAAGAAACAAATATTAATTATGGGAAGCAGGCAGGGTTAAGAATCTACTTGTGTCTAAATTTTATCAGAATTTACCATTACTGTGAATGATATATTACAATTAATTTATTAATAATTTTGGCAGTTTTTGTTATATCTATATCAAATCCTTCTGAGATCTCTGACAATTAACCCCCATTGTTAAAATATGTTTACAGCGGTTTTCGCTCTTAGGAGGTACATCTTAGCCCCCTCCCCGCAAGCGATGAGGGGGTTGGGGGTGGGGTTCTTGTACCTCATAACACAAAGGAAGTGCTGTATATCATAGTGCCTAAAGAACCATGCTCAATCTTTCTACGGAGCTTACAGTATTACCCGGTAAGCGTAAAGCTCAGTCACAAAGCGTGCTGAGATATAAGCGACACGGGCGAAAATATTTAGCCTAACTCATTGACTTGATAACAGTAGATGTGATACAATGTAAACAATTCTAGAATTTAAGTATAACTAAACGACGTAAAAACTTAACTTATTTGGTTGAGTGCGTAGTCATACCTAACGGTATTGCTGTTTAGGAAAGCTAAATTTGGTGAAAAATGAAATGCAAAAAACGAGTACGGTAGGGCATACCGGAATTAACGCTTTAGGAGAATCGACCTCTGTTTTTGTTGGAGTAATCCAGCAATTGTAAGTTGGCTCATTGATTAAAGAATCGAGCGCGTCTTTAGACCTGAGAGTGTCAACTCATCAGAATTAAAATCTGCCATTGTCCGCGATCCCCTGATAGTTAAACCAGAGACATCAGTCTTGAATTTACAAATAATTCTCGATACAACAGTTACACAAGTGCGGCAATTGTTGGGTTGCGATCGCGTTAATATTTGGCAATTAGATAATAATGGGGAAGTCATAGTCGTAGCTGAGTCCAAAGAATCCGCCTTATCTTTGATCAAACAACAGGTTAAAGATGGTTGTATGAGACAAGAACAGATTGAGATGTATCGCCAAGGCAAGATTCGTGTTGTGCCAGATATTTACACGATGGAAATGTCCGACTGTCATCGCAATCTGTTAATTCAGACTCAGACCCGTGCCAAAATTTTAGTGCCGATTGTATGTGATGATCAACTGTGGGGTTTTCTCAATGCTATCGAAAGCCAGCATCCCCGTGAGTGGCAAGAGTCAGAAATTGAACTGCTGCAAAATTTATCTGTACAACTAGCGATCGCCATTCATCAAGCCAGTACCCACGAACAATTACAGGAACAATTGATCAAGCGCCAACAGGCTGAATTAACCCTGCAAAAGCTGATAGCAGGAACTGCCGCCGTGACTGGAGAGGATTTTTTCCCTGCCCTAGTGCATCACATTGCCGAAGCCTTGGCTGTCCGATATGCCTTAGTCACTAAATTGGTGGGTGATCAACTCCATACCCTGGGGTTTTGGGCAAATGGAGCTTTACAGCCATCAATCTCCTATCATCTGGCTCACACTCTCTGCGAATTCGCCCTCAGAGATGGGGAATTTTACTGCCAAAGCCAACTCCAAGAACTGGTAGAGTCGAAGGCGGGTATTAACTCCAGTGAGGTCGGGTTTTTGTATTGTGTCCCGCCTGGACATAGGTTGCTTTTCTAGGCTTGTGTTTCATCATGGGAACTTCCCGTTAGCACCAGTGTCACCCCACAATGGATGTCTGATTGCGCCCTGTTTCCAGCTTCACCCTCCAGATACCGAGTCTGGTCAGTGTGGACAGATAGGGGTTCATACCTGAGTCTGGTAGATGGGACTTTCACCCATATCTAGCCGAGAGTTCAACCTTTCCCCGTCGTCGGGTTTGGTTGGTGAGGTTATTTACGGACTTTCACCGTGATTCACTCACAACGAATCGCACTTTTTCTTTTCCTGATGATTTAGACTTGGTGACAATGCAGGCAGATAGTTATTTGGGCATTAGCTTAAAAGACAATTTCGGCAATGCCATTGGCAATCTTTGTATTCTAGACGTACAGCCCCTTCAGGAATCCAGGCGCCAAGAAGCGATCACTATCCTCCAGATATTTGCCGCCAGAGTAGCCGCAGAATTGCAGCGTCAAGTAGCTAATGATGCTCTCCATAGTTTAAATCAAGACTTGGAAGTGAGGGTAGAACAGCGGACTCAAGAACTGCGCGAATCAGAAAAATTTCTGCAAACAGTCCTAGATACCTTTCCCCTCTCAGTCTTTTGGAAGGATCGCCAATCAGTCTACTTCGGATGCAATCAAAACTTTGCCAACCAAGCAGATATCCCTTCGCCCGCTGATATTATCGGTAAGACGGACTACGATTTATCTTGGGGGACAACGGAAGCCGATCTTTACCAGGCCGATGATCGCCTAGTCATGGATTCCGGCATAGCCAAACTCGGCATTATCGAAACTCTGCATCAGCCCAATGGGGCAATGATCTGGATAGAAACCAATAAATTGCCCTTGCGTAACCTCAACGGCGAAGTGATTGGTGTTTTAGGAACTTATCAAGATATTACCGAGCGTAAACAAACTGAATTGGCATTGCAAAGTAGTGAACTCGCCCTACAACAACAGGCAACTTACAAACAATTACTCTTAACTATTACCCAAGCCATTCGCCAATCTCTAGACCTCAAAGTCATTCTCAATACAGCCGTACAGGAGGCTAGATCAATATTAGTGGTAGATCGAGTGGTGATTTACCGCTTTCAACCTGATTGGAGTGGTGAATTTATCATTGAGGCTGTAGTTAATGGTTGGACAAAACTTGCCGGATCTGACCTTAAGCATATTTGGCAAGATATATATCTCCAAGAAACTCAAGGAGGTAGATTCCAAAACCACGAAATCTTGACAGTTAATGATATTTATCAAGCTGGTTTACAGCCCTGCCATATTGAACTTTTGGAACAGGTTCAAGCAAGAGCCTATGTGATTGCACCCATTTTTGTCGGTGAGTCACCGTGGGGTTTTTTAGGGATGTACCAAAATAGTCAGCCTTATGTATGGACAACAGCGGAAATTGAATTGTTAGAACAAATTGCTAGTCAATTGGCGATCGCTATTTACCAGGCAAGTTTATATGAACAAGCTCAATCAGAATTGATCATCCGTCAACACACGGAAGCCGCAATCTCCCGACAATTACAGCAACAGCGTATACTAGGAACAATTGTCCAAAAAATTCGAGAGTCTCTAGATATCAAAGATATTCTGGCAACAGTGACTCAGGAGAGCAAAGACTTACAAGATTACTCGGTAAGCGTAAAGCTCAGTCACTTTAGTGCTGAGATATAAGCGACACGGGCGAAAATATTTAGCCTAACTCGTTGACTAGTAACAGTAGGTGTGATATGCTTTTAAAAGTTCCATAATTTAAGTATAACTAAACAACGTAAAAACTTAACTAATTTGGTTGAGTGCGTAGTCATACCTAACAGTATTGCAGTTTAGGAAAGCTAAATTTGGTGAAAAATGAAATACAAAAATCGAGTACGGTAGGGCATACCGGAATTAACGCTTTAGGAGAATCGACCTCTGTTTTTGTTGGAGTAATCCAGCAATTGTAAGTTGGCTCATTGATTAAAGAATCTCAGTGTCTTTAGACCTGAGAGTGTCAATACAGAGCGATCGCGTCATCGTCTTCCAGCTCTTTGCTGATGGTAGTAGTCAAATTGTCGAAGAAGCCGTTTCTAGGGAGTTAGTAAAGCTCAAAGACCGCCACTGTCATCATGAAGTATGGTCTCCAGAAGTTCTTGATTATTATTGGCAAGGACAGCCTCGCATCGTCGCTGATGTTACAAAAGATACTGGGACAAATTGTCTGGTAGAATATGCCATTGAAGGTCAAATCCAGTCAGAAATCGTAGCCCCGATTTTGCAAGAAACACGAAATGGGGAAAGCCATCGTTGGATTTGCTCCGGCCAACACAATAAGCTGTGGGGGTTTATCATCGTTCATGCTTGCACGGAAAAACGAGTTTGGAAAAAGTCTGAAGCCCAACTTCTCCAACAAATTGCCAACCAATTAGCGATCGCTATTCAGCAAGCTAGTCTTTTTGACCAGTTACAGACGGAATTAGCCGAACGGCAGCAAGCAGAGACACAGCTTACCGAAACTAATCAAAAACTCGCCATCTCTAACGAAGAACTAGCCCGGGACACCCGTCTCAAAGATGAATTCTTAGCTAATATGAGTCACGAACTCCGCACCCCCCTCAACGCCATTTTGGGACTCACGGAAGTGCTGCAAGACAATATCATTACATTTTTTAGCTACCTTGAGGCTAAAGGTTATCGCATCCTCGTAGCTAGGGATGGTCAAGAAGCCATCGATCTTGCTAAAACTCACCAGCCTGACTTAATTTTGATGGATATCCAAATGCCGGGAATGGATGGATTAGAGGCAATCAGACAAATTCGCTTTGATTCTAATTTGATTGATACACCGATAATTGCGCTCACAGCATTAGCCATGACGGGCGATCGCGATCGCTGCTTGGAAGCAGGAGCAAATGATTATTTGACCAAACCAGTTAAACTTAAACAATTGGTCATCACGATCCAACAAATTTTATTGGTGCTGACAAAGACACCTACTGATTCTATTAACAATTAATCCTCAAGATGAACTACTCCAATATGGCTCATCCCCCAAGTCATTAGTGACATTGATTGAGATAAATGTTTATTTCTGTGATTAATTCCCAGTAAAATGCTGGTTTGTTTTGAAATTGAATTTCGACAAAATAGATGGGTTTTTCTACCGTATCTAGCATGAAAATACCATTAAATTGAAAGGCTTTTTCTTTGACTTCTACTGATGTGAAATTATAACCTTCAGCGTTTTCTGTGGGTTGTCCCAGAAGTTCAAATAATAGGGTGTGGAAGGTGAGGAAGATCTAATAAAATATTGTGTCTGTGTGCATTATTTATGATTCTTTATGGGCTTTTAGCCATTGTTCCAAGTCGGTAATGTCTACAAAATCTAATAATGCTTCTCCCAGGTCTTCTAGTTGCACTATTGTCAGACTATTAATATTTTCGGTGTAACTATTTGTCAATTTCCCAAATCTCTTCGATAACTGACGCATTAGTAAGCTTGTCTCACCTTGCTGTCTACCTTCTTGTCTACCTTCTTGCCTACCTTCTTGTCTACCTTCCTGCTTTGCTTCCTGATATACCCTAGTTTGCTTGATATCACTGACTAAAAACATTGCTTCAATCTCCTGACGGCTTAATTTTGAAAATTTGGACACCAAAACACTTTCCAACAACTCTATAATACCTTGTCTTTCTGTGGAATTGGCAATCTCTGTTTTTGTTCTTTGCATGAGGGTTTGAACTAATTCTGGTGCTTGGGCTTCTTTACTCAGAATTAATTCAATTAACCCCATACCAATTGAACCTGCTGGGATTTCATCTAAATAAATGCGTTTAATTCTTCCGCTATTAACTAATTCTTGTTGGTAAGGAGTTAATACTTCTACATCTAAACTACGTTTAGCAAATAAAGCGACTGCTTGCCAATCTTGTTGCGGTTTGTATTGATTGAGATAAATGTTTATTTCTGCGACTAATTCCCAGTAAAAGTCTGGTTTGGGTTGAAATTGCACTTCGACAAAATAGATGGGTTTTTCTACCGTATCTGGCATGAAGATACCATCAAATCTAAATGCTTTTTCTTTGATTTCTACTGATGTGAAATTATAACCTTCCGCATTTTCTGTGGGTTGTCCCAGGAGTTCAAATAACAGAGTGTGGAAGGTGAGGAAGATTTGGTAAAATATAGTGTCTGTGTGCATTATTTAAATTTAATTTGAATATCCCCCATTGATTTTATCGTCTGGAGACGAAGGGGAAGTGCAAAGAAGAAAAAGAAGAGCGCAAAAGCGAAAGAGGGTAGAGTTCAAGAAAGTCCTCACGAGGAAGACCACAACACAACACGAAAACCGAGGATAAAATACATCCTAAGCCCCCTTTCAAAGAACGGGGAGGGGGTTCTGACAAGTGTAGGTTTTTTACATTGTCTTGAGAACAAGACTTGGGGGACAAGGCAGACAAGGTGACAAGGGAGGAAAACGGAGAAGGAATGTATGATTGGTAACAAAACAACCCATAAACCGAGTATTTTTTGTATAAAATCCTCCTTGTCTACTATCCTTCCTTGTCTTCCTGGTCTTGCCTTTACAGAGAATATTAAAAACCTACACCTGTCAGGGGAGGGGGTTGGGGTTCTTGTATCTCACTTAACAAAAGAACCGCTATAATACTTTCAGAATCAGGATATCCAAGATTTAAGGATGAACAGGATTAAGACAGAATTATTATCTTCTATAACTAATATATTTCACTTTAATAATGATACAAATATATGGTTAAGGGTTTAGTAAGAGCTTCATTGGTGTCAACTTAAGGTAAAACCGATGTTCAGCAAGGAACTCAAGTTCCTTGCTAATAGCCAAAGTTGTCTTTTGATGACTAAACACTGGGAAAATTCCTTAGTCCACTAAGCGTGGACTTGAGCTATCAGACAGGGAATTTATTCCCTGGTGGGTATGGAAGCGAACAGATAAGTAGGGGCGTATTGCAATACGCCCCTACTTAAGTTGACACAAACGAGCATTGCTAAACCCCGACAAAAATTTTATATGTATCAGGATATTTGTGAGTAATTATAACCCTCGTCAAGTTGCCTTTATTGCCCTCAAAGAAGTTCACAAAGGAGCCTATGCTGATGTTGCTTTAGACCGAGCGCTACAAAAGTTTAAGTTACCCGACAATGACCGTCGGTTAATGACAGAATTAGTTTATGGGAGTGTACGAAGACAACGCACCCTAGATGCTATCATTGACCAACTTGCTACTAAGAAAACCGAGCAACAACCAAAAGACCTCCGCACCATTTTGCATCTCGGTTTTTACCAACTGCGTTATCAAGAAAGAATCCCCTTTTCTGCGGCTGTAAATACTACCGTCGAATTAGCAAAGGAAAATGGTTTTCCTGGTTTAACTGGTTTTGTGAATGGTTTATTACGTCAATATCTCCGACTTGCAGAAAAATCTTCAGAACCTTTAAATTTACCAGAAAATCCCACAGAAAAATTAGGAGTTTTATACAGTTTCCCTAATTGGATAATTGAAGTTTGGCTAGAAGAACTGGGTTTTGCAGAAACACAAAAACTCTGTCTCTGGATGAATCAAACCCCGACAATTGATTTACGAGTAAATATTCTCAAAAGTTCTTTAGAAGAAGTAGAATCAGCTTTTGAATCTGCTGGTGTTTTAGTGAAACGGATTCCCCATTTACCCCAAGCTTTACGATTAATTGGTAATAATGGCGCAATTCCAAATTTACCTGGTTTTCGTGAAGGTTGGTGGACTGTTCAAGATAGTAGCGCCCAGTTAGTTGGTCATTTGCTTGACCCGCAACCCGGTGATGTGGTGATTGACGTTTGTGCAGCCCCAGGGGGAAAAACCACCCATATTGCTGAATTAATGGCAGATAAGGGCAAAATTTATGCCTGTGATCAAACTGCTTCTCGATTGCGTAAATTAAAAGAAAATGCCCAGCGTCTGCATTTACAATCTATCGAAATTTGTACAGGAGATAGCCGCAACTTACCGCAATTCTACCAAACTGCTGACCGGGTATTACTTGATGCTCCTTGTTCCGGTTTGGGAACTATGCACCGTCACGCTGATGCGCGTTGGCGACAAACACCGGATTCTGTGCAAAAACTTTCCCAATTACAGAAGGAATTGCTATCACACAATGCAACTTTTGTCAAGACTGGTGGCGTTTTAGTTTATGCAACTTGTACATTGCACCCAGCGGAAAATGAACAGGTAATTTCGGAGTTTTTAGCCGCAAATCCCCATTGGCAAATAGAGCCTCACTCTTTCAATTTACTTAATAATACTGATCCTGGTTGGTTAAAAGTTTGGCCTCATCAACAGGATATGGATGGTTTTTTTATGGTGCGCTTAAGAAAAACTAATGATTCCGAGTGAATACCAAGAGTAATTGTAAGATTTAATCACAGTCCGAATCTACCAGAGGAGGCAGTGATGGTTAATGATTCTCATGTAAAAAACCTAGTAAAAATCCTGATTGGAGCAGCTTGGATTGATGGCAAAATCCAGCCAGAGGAACGGCAATATCTAAGGGAAATAGCTCAAGCTAAGGGTTTAGCTCATGATCCAGAAATTAAGCCTTGGTTGTACGAATTAGTACCAGTTAAGCCTAATGAATGTTATAAATGGGTGAAAGAGTATTTAGGCGATCGCCCAACTCAGGAAGATTATGAGGATTTAATTGAAGCTATTAGTGGCTTAATTTATAGTGATGGTGATGTAGCCGTTGAAGAGGCAAGACTGCTCTCTCAATTGGAAGAGTTAAGTAAGTCTAGTGGAGCTAACCCAGCAGCCCACACTACACTCCTTAAACAAATTCAAAAGCTCTACCGTCGTTGGGTTGACGTGCAAAATTAGGTAATTAGTAATGGGTAATTGGTAGTAAATTTTTCCCTATCGCCAATTACCAATCACCAAATTTTATTCCTTTTCAACCTTGGGGATAATATCAGGACGCTCTTTATTTTCCCAACCAGGGGGACGTTTGGAGTTGTACCAAGCAATTGAACCAATGGTGATAGCAGCGATAAAACCCACTACATACACCAAAGTAAAAGCTAAGGGAAAGTGATTGCCAACATCTTGTGCTTGCACTTGGAGGAATAAATAACTCATGAGTAAATTTCGTCTAATGTTAGGTTACACTTCTTAACAAAGTATAAACTCAGCATATCATTTGCATCTACCCTAGGAAAAATCTTTGCTGTATTAAAAGGTATAACATCAATTATTCCCCTGAAGAAATGGGTTTGAGTCTTTCTCTCCAAGAAGGTTGTGATGATGAAGATCCTTCAGAACTACGATTTTCTGAAGATGATGATCTTGAAGGACGTGATTCTTCGCTGCGGCTGCGTCGTGAACGAGATGATCTAGGAGTAGAGTCGCTATTAGATTCTTCGCTGCGTCTTCGTCGTCGTCTGCCAGAGGTAGAAGAAGATGTGTCATTATTTTCCTCACTATAGCGTCGTCTCCGTCTTGGTCTATTTTCTGAAGAATCTTCCGATTGACTATAGCGTCGTCTGCGTCTGCTTGAGTTATCAGAATTGTCGGTATTATCCTCATCTGATTTTTGATTGTTATCATCAACCGATTTATGGACAATTCTTTTCGGTTTGAGAGGTTCGGCTTTGATAGTCCCTTTGCGATTTTCTAATTTAGGACTGGGAGGAAACTTTTCTACAGGCATTCCCTCTACTGCTTTTTCCATAAATTCATGCCAGGCATAAGCCGCACTACCACTGTTACCATAGGTGGGGGTGTTATCGTCATTCCCTAACCATACACCTGTGACTAATTGGGGAATATAACCAATAAACCATAAATCACGGGATTCATCAGTAGTACCTGTTTTGCCAGCAACTTGTCTATCATTTAATTGAGCCGCAGCACCAGTGCCATCGGTGACAACATTTCGTAACATCCAAGTCATGATGGCGTTACTATCAGCATCTAAAACTTGCTTAGGTTCATATTTAGCTGACCAAATTACATCTCCTTCGCGGTTAAGGATGCGACGAATGCCATGAGCCTCTGTATAATTTCCCTGGTTAGCGAATGTACCATAGGCGTTGGTTAATTCTAGTAAGTTGACTTCATTAGAACCAAGAGCTAAGGAATAGTTAGGTTTGAGTTCTGACTTAATACCCATATCATGGGCGAGTTTAATGGTGGGGTTAAAACCTATTTCTATTAATACTTTCAGTGCAATTGTATTGATAGATTTGGTGAGAGCATCTCTGATATTTAACCAGCCTGAGAATTTATCATGGGAGTTTTTTGGCTCATAACCATCTATTGAGAAAGGTTCATCTA
This sequence comes from Dolichospermum sp. DET69, assembly GCA_017355425.1. Lineage (NCBI taxonomy): Bacteria > Bacillati > Cyanobacteriota > Cyanophyceae > Nostocales > Aphanizomenonaceae > Dolichospermum > Dolichospermum sp. DET69. The sequence continues at coordinate 5,421,926 of CP070233.1, read as the reverse complement.
AATAGCTATCGTAGGGACTTTTACCAGTAGCGATCGCTGTAGCATAGATAAAACCTTTGAAGGTCGATCCTGGTTGACGTTGAGCTTGAGTGACACGATTAAACTGGTTTTTACCAAAGTCTTTACCGCCTACCATTGCCTGAATTTCACCATTGCGAGGATCTATGGCAACCATGGCCGCTTGTTTAAAGTTTTGCCAACGGCCTTCATTTTTCAAGATTTTGGCAACTGCGGCTTCTGCGGCTTTTTGCTCAGTTGGATTTAAGGTTGTTTCTATGACTAAACCACCAATAGCTAAAACATCAGCGGAAACGTGCTTTGGCAATTCCTTCTGCACGTAGGTAGTAAAGTAGGGAAAATCAACTTGTAACCGTTTGGGTAAACTGCTATTAACTACTAATGCTTCCTGAGTAGCAGTTTGTTTTTCGGCTGGTGTAATGACTCCATCTTCCTGCATTCGCTGTAACACCAGATTTCGCCGTTCTGTAGCTATTTTAGGGTTTTTATCGGGGGCGTAGACGTTAGGTGCAGGAGCTAAACCAGCTAAGGTGGCCATTTCTGACAAAGTAAGTTGATCTACAGTTTTACTAAAGTATACCCAAGCTGCATCACCGACACCGTAAGCCCCAGAGCCTAAATATACGAGATTTAAATAACGTTCCAGAATTTGATCTTTAGTCAATTCTTGCTCTATTTTTTGGGATAATCGAACTTCTTTGAGTTTACGCCAGAAGGTTTTTTCTTGTTTGAGGAAGAGAATTCGCGCTACTTGTTGGGTGATGGTACTACCACCTTCTACCACATTTTGCGATCGCAAATTATTAATAACTGCTCTAGCAATTCCCTGAGCATCAAATCCATTGTGTTCATGAAATCTTCTATCTTCTGAAGCAATAAAAGCTTTCTTTAAAGTATCTGGTATTTGCTCTATTTTCAGTGCTTCTCTGGTTGCTTCTCCCTGCTGTTGTAGCACACTACCATCATTCGCTTTAATTGTCAGTGTTTGCTCTCGCACCAATGCCCTGAGTGCGGACTGATCTGGTAAATTCCTATCTATTTCTAAGATTGTGTAATGGAAAGCTATGATCCCACTACCAACACCTAACCCGGCCCAAAACCAAAAACGACGATAAAAGGGTTTATCGCTGCTGGCAATTTTGCCCAAGATTCCCGATGATAAATTTGTCATCTGGGTTATTAACTGCTTTGCCTTCACCTGCATTCTCGGTAGTAAGTTTTCATTTGTGGACTCGTCATTTTGTTGATGATTACCCAATGGCAATAGCAGTTTCTCCTGTTTGGTTTGAGTGCAATATATTGGCGTTAATATAATAACTCATATAATACCCCATAAATCATTAACTTAATTCAGTGCTAATATGTGTTTTCTGCAAAGCTATATCATTAATATTAATATCATTAATGACAATTGAATTATGCAATTATCGCATAGGAAGATATGGAAAAAGTCTGAAAATTGGTAAAAAATCTCTCTCAATATATACTAAAAACAGATGGTAATCCGCACGGAGAAAGTAGCAGTAAAAAAAAGAATACTTTATCAATATTGCGTGCTTTAATATGAATTTACGAATGTCCTAACCTGGATCATTGTGCGCTAAATTACATAAGTTTTGGCATCTGAAAACTTTGCAAATACTCTCTGAGAGGAAAATGTTACAACTCGCTGTAACATTAATGCAAACTGCCTACTAATATAGAAATTAAGACAGTAGTTGGAGCCGCCCTTAACTATCAGGGTAAAAATAAAAAAACAATTAGGAAGAAAGCCCAGTGGTTAAAAATAAGTCTAAACAGCACTCACAACCACAGGTCTCTAACACAGAGACAAAAGTTGCGGAAAACTCTTTCCAGCAGCAACTACAAGAATTGCTGAACCAAAAAAAATATCGGCAAGCATTGGAAGAAATTAAGAAAAATCAACGCTTGCACCCTAATATTGAATTTACTCCCCCAGAATCAGAAATTTGGTTGCTACGGGGTCAGCAAGAATTTCAAAAGCAAGATTTTAAACAGGCAGAAAAATCCTTTACCCGCGCTCTAGAATTTGGTTTAGTGGGAGAAGTTCATTACTGGCAAGCTAGATGTTTGCTGGAGTTAAAGCAATTAGATCCGGCACTAAAATTGCTTAAAAATGCCTTTGAGGCAGGTAATCTACCGAAAGATTACAGCATCTCTTACCTAAAACTCTTGTTACTCAAAGGAGATACCGCTACAGTTGAGCAATTAATTCAGGAACAATCCAAACGCTTTAGTGCAAACCAACTCCACTGGGTACGAGGTGTTCTGGCACTCAAAAATGAGCAAACAGAAGCAGCTTTGACAGCTTTTCAGAAAATTAAGCGAGCCGTCACCGATGGAGACTTGCCCATAGCTTGGATTGTTTATACTCAACAAGTCAGCGGTAATTGGGATGCTGCGGCTCATCTTTTGGGGTTGAAATCACCTTCATCTGCATATAGTCAACCAAAGTATTTGGAGCATCCAATTTTAGAGCGATTGGCAATTTTTCAACAGGGAAAAACAGCGCCAGAACTCCTCCAATCTATAAATCCACGAACAACACTAGATAAAAATATCCAAGAGGCATTAGCAGTATTGCGAATGCTGCAACTGATTGACCAAGATAATTACCATAATACCGCCCATTTGCTATTGAAGATGGAGCGACGTTCTCCACATTTTCCAGAACTAGAAAGTCTCCGTCCACTGCTGTTTACCCTAGCCGGACAACAAGCGCTGAATCAAGGAGAACCAAACTGTGCTGAACTATTCTGGCAGCCTTTGTTGACAGAGCAACCCTTTAACCCCCAATTGGCAATCAATCTCTTAGAAGTTTTCGATGCCAATGATAACGATCAAGAACGTCCACGGCTGTTGACACGGTTTTTAAAGTGGTTAGACCAGGAAGCGAAACGAAAACCTCAAGAATGGCCTGCACAACGATTGAAAGCGACCCAAGCACATCTCCACTGCTGGATGGCAGATGCTTACATGGCAATAGATCGTCAACGTGTAGCTTTAGGATCTGTGCAACAAGCAGAACGGATCTGTCCGACATCCGCAGAAGTGCTGGGACGCAAGGGATTAATTGAAGCAGGAGAAGAAAATTATGATGAAGCGATCGCACTGCTGACCCAAGCGATAGAAAATGGATGTCGGTATGAAGAAGTTTATGGAATGTTGCTGCACTGTTGGAAGAGACTAGATAACAAACAAGCATTCAATGAAGTTCGGCGCAAATTTGGCAAGCATTTTGACGACGTGAATATGGAATCTGAAGTAGAAACATTACCTTGGGTAGATGCTCTCTCTACGTTAAGTTATCCCTTATTTAGCCGTTTTGTGGAGGCAGAAGATCCGACAGATCCGGGTGTCCGTGCTTGTCAGATATTCGTGAATTCAGTCCAAAGTCCGCCTAATTCCGGTGGTCGGGTTTCATTAGACCAAAAAGCCGCAGCCCAAGTATGGGATACTCTCCTTCAAAGATTAGCAGGTCAAGAACAAATTTCCGTATTGCAAGCGATCGCTCTTTCTATCCAACTTTTTGCCAAACGAGAAAAAGGCATCGCCGCTTTAATCAGCCAGTATCAGCAAAAGTTAATTAGCCTATCCATAGAACACCCAGAAGCTAGAGTTGCCAATTTAGTTATCTTAGCTGTCAAAGAAAATAGCCCCAAAAAACTAGAGCTTCCCGTGCGTTTCTACCTCGACACCATGCCCCAACCAGGCAACGCCCTGGCAAATATTCAACTTCAATCCCGCCGTTTTGGCGAAATTAAAACCCTTGTCCCGTTCCTAGATGAAGCACTACGTCGAGAACCCCAAAACCCTTTATTGCTATTAGCTAAAGCCACTACCTACGACGTTGATCACCCAAACTATGAACAATTAAAACAACAGGGATTTGAATTAGCCCGTCGTCTACAAGATGCCAAAGCCTTACAAGCATTTCGAGAAGAACAGGCATTTGTTAATGATAGAGAAACTCAGAGTGCCATGCCAGATCCAGAGCGATTTGACAATCTAGATATATCAGACGTTGATGATTTATTAGAAGGGATGATTAAAAAATTATTTGGCAACAAAATGCCTCAAGCGGAGTTTGAACGGATGCTTCCAGAACTCAAAAAAATGATGTTAAACAATATGCCTGATTTGTCAGATGATGAAGATGAAGAAGACGAAGAAGATGAAATAGATTTTATCTTTAGAAACTCATCATCTACTCAAAAACGCAAGGGTAGAAAAAAAGCAGGTTTTCAGGAATTGCTTTAAAGGTCAGATATCAAAGGTATTTGAACGCAGATAAACGCAGATAAACACAGATAGTTCAATTGATATCATCTTAATTGAAAATTATTTATGGCTGACCACTACGAACGTTTAGAAATTTCACCAGGAGCAACCAGCGCTCAAATTAAAGCGGCGTATCATGCCAAGCTACGTGAATTCCCTGCTCACACTCATCCAGAAGAGTTTAAGGCAATTCGAGGAGCTTACGAGGCACTTCGCAAAGGAGAGACCAGTCAATATGAGGATTTTTTGAAAGTTCGTCCCCTAGAAGCAGAACTGAATCCAGCGATATTAAAACAGTTGCGAGAAAAAGCCCTAACTCAACTAGAAGTTAGTTTAGATGATTTAATTCGTGCGACATTTTAAATAATTCGTAATTCCTAATTCAAAGAATGTACAAAGCTAACAACGGGCAACTAACAACTAACAACTAACAACTGACAAATGACAACTGACAAAGAAGCTTTATTTGCCAAATTTCTAGATTATTTACAATCAGAACAAGTACCCCCTGAATATTTAGGCAAACCACCATTATCTGCTAATGCCTTTGATCCCTATCAAATGGTGTCTGAATGGACTGCTCTCCGCCATGAAGTTAAGCAACAGGGTAAGTTATTGCATTCTACCCAAGATGCTCTGGTACAAGCATTGGCAATAACTCGAACAGAGCAAGAACAGATGCCAATACGTTTGGAAGAAATTCAAAAACAGGCATCGGGAAAATTTGAGCAGCAGCAGGAGAAACTCCTCAAAGATTTACTAGGGATTATGGATGCTTTAGATCAGGCTTGTACTTACTGGCAAGAAGAACTAGAAGCATTATCTACTACTTCAAACTCAAAACCATTAATAGAAAAAGGATTCTGGGAAAAGCTATTAGATTGGATTAATGGTAATTATACTCAAGCTAGTGAGCCAGAAAAACTATCAATGTCAGAATCATTAACGGAAATTTTCACCAGTAATCAGCAGGGAGTGGAGTTAATTAGGCGATCGCTTTTAGAAATACTCAAACAACGCCGTGTTGTTCCCATTGTCGCTCAGGGCAAACCCTTTGATTCCCAAATAATGTATGCTGTCGGTCGTCAATCAAGGGCAGATGTCACAGAAAATACGGTGATTCAGGAAGTAGTCCGGGGTTATTTTTGGGGGGATAGGGTCTTAAGAGAAGCACAGGTAATTGTAGCGACACGAAAATAGATAAAATAAAACCATTATCCATTCCCCATTACCCATTACAAAAAATGATTGCCATTAAAGAAAACTTCCCCAAGCTTACCCCAGAAGAATACTTTGCTTGGGAAGAAAAGCAACTAGAAAAACACGAACTGATTAACGGTCAAGTTTACGCCATGAGCGGCGGCAGCGTTAATCATAGCCGCATTGCAATTCGATTTGCGACTATGGTTGATACCCATTTAGACGCTAGTAACTGCATAACAGGTAACTCAGACCTGAAAGTTAAAATTGTTGGCACCAATAACTACACCTACCCAGATGTCAGCGTCACCTGCGACGATCGCGACAAAAACACCCCCAATTATTTCACCTATCCCTGCCTCATCGTTGAAGTTCTCTCTCCTAGCACTGAAATCTACGATCGCAGTGGCAAATTTAGACTATACCGCAAAAATCCAGTCTTACAGGATTATTTATTAGTGAGTTCCACCAGCATCGAAATGGATTTGTATCACAAAAACGAAGCAGGTGATTGGTTAATTATTAACTATCAAGCAAGCGACAACGTGGAACTCAAAAGCATTAATTTAAGCTTTCCCATTGAGCAAATCTATCGCAACCTCGATCTCACACCAGAGACTGAATCAACCAAGTTATCCTAAACCTCATTCCCAAATCGAAAATAAAAATTGTAAATTGTAGCCATAAAAATTAAACTATCGATCGCCTTAAGTAACTCCTTTACAGATAGCGATCGCCCCTCAACACCCAAATCATCGCAATCGCCTAAAAATCACGACTCACAGAAATAGCGATCACTTCGCTTACCGGAAGCATCGCCTAACTCCTCAAGTCGCCAATATAAGCCCCAATTTGTTTAAGTCCCTGTAAAACTTGGATACGTTCTGCTGTATTTTCAAGTAACCGATAGGTAGGTGATCGCGTATATTGAGGGACATTTTGATGGCGGTCACATTTCAAAAACAATACTTCTCTTCCATTTGTAACCATTCCATAACAACTTGATTGCAGATTAGGAGCGCTCAACAAATAAGTAAGTGCTTGGGGAATTCCTGCGGTAACGTCTAGTCTTGCAGGTTTTGATTCGATTACCAAAATCCAAAAACTATCTTGGATTACCAAAATATCAATTCTGCCTTGAACCACCATAGCATTAGCTTCGTCAGCAACTTCGATACTGGTACTTACTTCTGCTTTTACCAAAAAAGGAAATTGATAGAAACCAGCCAAATCTAGCAATGGCGATACCACAACAAGCTTAACAATTTCTTCAAGGGGCGGTTCTTCTTGACTGAGATAAGTATAGTTGCGAGTGAGGCGATCTAGTCCTTGTAGTTCCGCTTCGGTTAGTGCTGGTGAATTATTTAACCATTCATCAAAAAAGCGATCGCTAGTGTCGAGTCTCAAGCCAAAGGTTTGACGGAGATTGCTAAGGGTAAGGCTACTAGCATTTGTAATCACAGTTAAATCCTTGCAGTAGTTACATGAATTTTAGAAGTTTAGGAATTTGATTTGGGTTCTAATACTTAATATACGATACATACGAGGAAAATAGCGATTCCTAGGTCGCGCTAATGAAATGTAACGCCCCTTGTTTTTGTTTGGATTAAAGCAATTTATTCAGGGCGATAGCGAACGCGAGAGCGTCCCGGAGGGAACTAGCGCGACTGAGGAATCGCTGTATAGCAAATTATTGGAGCGGACAATATTGTGATATTTTGCTATTGAGTTGAGGGCAATAGCGAAGCGCGACCTAGGAATCGCGCAAGTGCTGACCTCTAAGTTATAATTAGTAGGCATACAAGTCTGCTGTTAGTATGTGGAGTACCCGATGAACACCCGCCTAGAAGTTGAATTAGCAATTAAGCAATTACCAGAGGATGAAGTTCGTAATCTGGCAGGATGGCTTCAAGAATATCTCGATGAGATGTGGGATCAGCAAATCGAAGCGGACTTAGCATCAGGAGAATTAGATCGTCTCATTGCTCAAGCAGAAGAGGACATTGCAGCGCACTTCGCACTAGATCGTCCAAACCAGAAATACCACTCTTGACAAGACAATGCAATTGCATTACCTTGGAGATAGAATTTAACCGATAGGTTTAGAGGTCGCTATGGCTGTAATACTAGCCCCATCTTCAGAATCTACTCTTACTGATCGCTATCAGACTACCATCCCTGATCCCGTTCGCAAGTTCCTTGGCTTGGATAAGCGTGATAAAATCTGCTACACTATCCAGCCTGACGGTAAGGTAGTGATTTCTCGCGTTGATAAGACGGAGAGCGATCCTATACTTGGAAAGTTTCTAAATTTTATTGCCCAAGATATCGAAAAGAATCCTCAGCACTTACAAACCATTAGCTCTGATTTAGTCAGCCGTGTTCAGTCCTTAGTTGCTGAAGTCTATCTTGATCTTGATTCCCCACTATCTGACGAGGATGAATAAGTTTGTCTGTAAATCAGCCGCTAGTGATTAATGGGTGGGACGTATTTGCTCATTCTCTCTTTCTTAACCAGTTTGAAGAACTTCTAAGGCAGGTTGAACATTTGCGTCAGAAGTATCCTCAAGACTACAATAAAAAAAACGCCACAAAGCGTCTAGCTGCAATAGCAAAGCTGGCATTTGATTTTATTCCTCAAGATCCAACACTTAGTAATTATCGCCAAGGCAGTACGCTTGGTGACGACTACAAACACTGGTTTAGAGCTAAATTTTTTCAGCAATACCGACTGTTTTTTCGATATCATCAAGAGAGCAAAATAATTGTTTTCGCTTGGGTTAATGATGAGAACTCTAAGCGTTCTTATGACAGTAACACAGACGCTTATCGAGTTTTTAAGAAAATGCTGGAAACTGGTCATCCTCCAGACAATTGGAATGATTTACTCAAAGATGCAAAATGTGAAACTAATCGTTTAGAGAAAGCAGTCAAAGCAGAAATCTAACTGGCTAGAAATAAGATACATACACAGCACAAGGAATCATTGAAGCGGATAATATTGTGATATTTTGGTATTGAGTTTGGGGCGATAGCGAAGCCCGACCTAGGAATCGCACAAGTCCTGTGGTTTTGTATTGTCCATGTAAATATACTGATGATGAGCTAGATATGATATCGCTAAAGACACATCAAGTTTTTGGCGGATTTTAAGGCAATAATAAAAAATATTGTATCTAGCCCTTTTATAAATAAACCCCATCTAAGATGAAAACTATAGTTATTGAAAGTAGTGGGAGCATCTTGCTCCCTGCTGTTAGGTAGCGAGCAAGATGCTCGCATTACTTCAGGTTTCAAAATTCTAGCTGACTATAGTTATTGAAAGTAGTGGGAGCATCTTGCTCCCTGCTGTTAGGTAGCGAGCAAGATGCTCGCATTACTTCAGGTTTCAAAATTCTAGCTGACTAGAAAACTTAAAAGAGACTCTTTAAATTCAAAAAGGTGCGTTACATTTGATTAACGTATCCTACAAGATCGGCGATTCCTAGGTCGCGCTAGTTCCCTCCGGGACGCTCTCGCGTTCGCTATCGCATAACTATGGTAAATTTTTAGTAAGCAAAGAATAATCCAATCTACCTATCCTCTTTTAATTTCCTTCCCTATTATGAATTTCAAACGATGGCAGGAACTCAAGCAAATCCTCACTGAAGAAAAAGATTTGTCTACTATTTGGTTATATTACATGGATCATTTTGCGGATCATCCCAAATTCATCAACTTGGGTCAACCTGTCCAGAATCAATATATTGATGCAGTTGTCAAAAAAACCTGTCAACAACTATTTGGTCAAAACGTCAAAATTACCAATTCTCTCATCATCCATATTCCCCGACAGCAATTTTTCCATGGCCCATTCCAAGCAAGCGGACGAATTGGTGGTGTGATTTTCTTTGAGGATATCAAAGTCGGTTTAATGGGTGTTTCTGCACAGTTTCCCCCAACTGGTGAGGTGAAATATTCCCGGTTTACCGAAGTAATGGATCTATCACCACCAACAGGTTATGATTTAAATTGAAGGGGTTCAGAGAAAATCTGTAAAAACTCCGCAAACAAAGGTTCTCCAAAATTCATTAATCTCAGAGAAGGTATTTCATCAAACATATCTGGGTAAAAGGTAATCATGTATTCCCGGTTTTTATAGGTAAGTAGCCACGTTTTTTCGTCTTTTGGCTGAAAAATCACCCCAGCAGTTTTTAAAATTGCAGATGTGGTAAATAAATGTTCAATGCTTTCTGGTGTAAAAGGAGTAGGTGGAATAGGCTTTTGAATTTCCGCTAAATCAGCATCCAAATCCATTGTTACCATTGCTTCAATTCCTGGACGGAGAGGCGCGTCTAATACCGAGTCAAACTCAGACATTAATACATCCTCTTCTTCTGGATCTGCGCTCATTGCTGCTTGTTCAATGAATGTGGGAACTTTAGCTAAAATGGGTTGGAGATTACCAACAACTGTAGCAAAGGCGTTAATGCGATCGCGCAATTTTCTGTAAACTTTTGCTTCTACTGTGCCATCATAATAAAAATTGTGAATGCGGACAGTTTCATACCTTTGTCCAATTCTATCAATTCTGCCAATTCTTTGTTCCACACGCATGGGATTCCAGGGCATATCATAATTGATTAATACCCCACAATTTTGCAAGTTTAACCCTTCTGACGCAGATTCCGTACACAAAAGAATTTTAATTTCATCCTGGCGAAATTTGTGTTTAATTTCTTCCTTGGGAACTACACACCAAGTTGGATGACTGTTGACTGATGACTGTTGGTTGTTGACTGTTGACTGATGACTGTTAACTGTCAACCGTGAACTGTCAACTGTCAACCGTGAACTGTTAACTGTTAACCGTGAACTGTCAACTGTCAACCGTGAACTGTTAACTTTTAATAATTCCCCACCACGTCCAGAATAACAAGCTACTTGACTACCATATAATTCTTTTAAAGCATCTCGCAGATAGTCCATTGTGTCTGTGTATTGAGTAAAGACAATAGCACTTTCTCTTTGGCTTAATTCTTGACGTAAAATCTGAATAAAATGGGAAAGTTTGCTATCTTCTCCTGTATTTTCAAATTGCTGTAATAAATCTTCTAAATATTGAATTTCCTGGGGGTCTACTTCTTCAAAGAAAGATTCCATCCCCGAAATTACTGCATCATTAGCTTCATCAATATCTACATAATCATCTTCTGTAATAAAACTGCCTTGTTTAGTTAATAAACAATCTAAACCCCGTTGTAAAGATGCTTTGATAGCGTAGAATGAACTGGTTAAACGTTTCCTGTACAAAGTCATCAAGAAACCGCGACAGGTACGCTGATCTTTTTGTGCTAGTCTGTAAAAATGACGGACATAATTACTAACAGCTTGGTAAAGCGGAACTTCACGGTTAATTTCTAAACTAATGGCATTATCTTGCACAATTCTACTAGGAATATCTTGGGCTAATAATCCGCGTTGATAATATTGTCTCAATGTATCGCGGGTATGACGAAACATCAAATCTTTTAAAGGGGTATTAACTGTTAAATATTGTCTGGAAGTATTGATAAAATTTTCATCTGCTAATAATTGTTTATGATTAGAGATTTTTCTACCTCGTTCCCATAAATCCTGCATTTTATAAGCAATATTTCTATCTTGTTGGTTTAAAAATTGCTGTAACCGAGTACAAGGTTTTCCTCCTTGTTGAAAATAGTCACTAGACATGACTTGCCAAAAATTCAGGATTTCTGGTTTAACACTATTTGGTAATGATTCAAAATAATTACAGAAGTTATCTCCATAACTCCAATGTCCTTGCATTCCTAGTAAATTCAATAAATCAAAAACTTCTATAGCATCAATTTGCATGGGAGTAGCAGAAAGCAGAATTAAGGCTTGAGTTTTATCCTTTAATTGCTGCATTAATTCTAATAACCGATTGGGTGTTTCTTTGCGATTTTGAGGGCTTTTTCTTCTAGCGTGGTGTGCTTCATCTAATATGACTAAATCCCAAGGTTCTGCTGCTAATAATTCCTGCATTCTTTCTTTTCTCCGCACTAAATGGGAAGAAGCGAGAATTAAATCTTGGCTATTCCAAGGATTGTTAATTGTTGACTGTTGACTGTTGACTGTTGACTGCTGACTGTTGACTGTTGATTGTTGATTGTTGACTGTTGACTGTTGATTGTTGACTGTTGACTGTTGACGGTATTGTTCAGTTAACAGTGAACTGTGAACAGTGAATAAATTTTGATTGTAACTCCAAAAATGCAGATTGAATTTTTCTCTTAATTCTTCTTGCCATTGTGGTTGGACACTTGCAGGGGAAAGGATGAGTACCCGTTTGGCTTTTTTAGCTAAGAGGAGATAACGTAAAATTAATCCTGTTTCAATGGTTTTACCTAATCCAACTTCGTCAGCAATAAGAAAACTTTTAGGAAAGGTTTCTGCTACCCGACGCAATATTTTAATTTGGTGTGGCCAGGGTTTTATGGGAATTGATTTTAAACAAAAGTCTAAACATCCAGGATGTTGATGAATATTCGCTAGTTGGTAAAATGCTTGTTTTTCTTCTTCGTTGATGACTGTTAACTGTTGACTGTTGGCTGTTGACTGTTGACTGTTGACTGTTGGCTGTTGACTGTGAACTGTGAACTGTGAACCGTCAACTGTGAACCGTGAACTGTCATCAAATTCAATTTGAGGATTCCAGGTAGGTTTAGATGTTGGGGCATAATTTAACAATTTTTGTTGTACTGCTTCGGGAATTTCAAATACGCGCACGTTGGGGGATAAGTTATACCACAGTTGTTCAAATCTGGAAACTTCTTCTTCTACTCTATCTAATTCTCTTCCTCCTTCCCAGGAACAATAAACGTGAAATGATTCGACGTTTTTCTCCCAACCGGCAATAGATTCGTTATTAGAACCATTAAATGCTAATTTATCACCGTTGCTATCTGTAAAGATGCCAACTTTTTCATGAAATATATGTTGAGGATCTAGTTGTTGGATGCTATTTTCTGGAAGTCCATTTTCTTGAAGAGGAATAGCTATTTTGATGTCGAGATATTGATTTTGAATTAACCAACTGAGTATTTCTAAATGTTTGAGTTGGGCAAAGTTTTCGGGTGGTGTTAAGTCGGCATCTAAACGAGTTAGTAAAGCATCCCGTAATGCGTATCCTTGTTCTATTGCTTCCAAGTCTTGGGGACTAAATTGGCATCCCATCATTAACCGGATTTTGCCTTGATTGTGTAGCATTGCCCCTAAACCCCGCGCTACTTTACTTAATATGGCGCTGCTAAAGAAGCCTGATTTTCTGTCATATTGGATGGCAGATTCTAAAGCAGGAATATAGAAGTCAGCAATGGTATTATGGGTGTTGCTGGAGTAGCTAATTTTCCAAGAGGTATCGCGTAGAGTTTTCAATTTTCTAACCAGTTATCTAATTTTAAATTGGGAATATTTATAAAATCTTTGATATTATTAGTAACGAGAATATCGTCACGAGAACGGGCTACAGCAGCAATTAAAGCATCAAATTCTCCTGTTGGTTTGCCAATTTTTCTGAGTTCGCTTTGAATCTTGCCAAATTCGATAGCTGCTGCGATTTCAAATGGTTCTACTGGTAGTAGTTCTATGAACTCAGTTAATGTTTCTATATTTTTGGCTACTTGTTGAGAACAATAAACTCCTTTATAAAGTTCTGAAACGACGATGATGGATAGATAACATTGGCTAAAGTAGCGGTTGAATTTGGCAACAGCTTGGGGATTTTTGTTAAATAGTGCAATGCAAATATTGGTATCTAGTAGATACATTAGTCGTTATCCTGATTATCAATTGAGTCTATAATTCTACCTTGATAAGTATGGCGTTCTTTGTCAATTTCTGCAAATATTTCGGTTAATTCAGGTTGATTTTTCCAAGTACCGAATAATTTATTTAGTTTAGCTAGTCTCTCCTGTTCTGTTAATGGTTGTTTTGTTTTTCTGATTTGATTTTCAATAAATTCTAAGTCTACTATTTCTAAGTCTACTATGATTTCTGTTCCATCTGGAATATTGTTAAGTTGTTCTAATATTTCTATATTCTGTCCCCGTTTTATGCCTCTTACTTTCATTTTCAATCTCCTGTGATTAATAGTTATTAGTTGACTGTTTAATTGTCTGTGAGTTGTCAGGATTTTTTTGTCTGAATCAGGATAACCAGGATTTTAGGATTTTCAGGATTGTTATTTATTAATTGTCTGTGAGATACAAATATTTTTTGTCAGTTTACTCTCTCTATTATATTACATGAATTTAATCAATTATGATCCTCACAAAAAAACCCATCCTGTAAATCCTCTAATCCTGGAAATCCTGATTCAGACAAAAAAAACCCATCCTGTAAATCCTCTAATCCTGGAAATCCTGATTCAGACAAAAAAAACCCATCCTGTACATCCTCATAATCCTGGAAATCCTGATTCAGACAAATAAACTCATCCTGTAAATCCTCTAATCCTGGAAATCCTGATTCAGACAAATAAACTCATCCTGTAAATCCTCTAATCCTGGAAATCCTGATTCAGACAAAAATTAACATCCTGTAAATCCTCATAATCCTGGAAATCCTGATTCAGACAAAAATTAACATCCTGTAAATCCTCTAATCCTGAAAATCCTGATTCAGACAAAATTCAGTGATCAAAATAAACTCATTTGTCCCCCCTGATTATCTAATTGTATCTCAGTTTGTTGATAGGAGACTTTAGCTTTTATTTCATCCATTGCTAACCACAAATCTAATAAAGCTTTCTCTTCCAAAATGCGTTTCTTTTCATCTTTGATGTGGGGAATTACTTTTAACGCTACTTCAAATGTCCGCATAAAGGAATCATTGCTAACTAATCCTGTATTTTTGAGAAATCTCCGCACTGGTTCTGTATTTTCTTCTGCTTGGTAAATGGCAATAATGGCGTGCAGTCCATCTACTAAATATCTGCCAGAAAATTCTGTATCAATGGTAGAAAAGGCGCGTTTTTTTAAGCGTTGTTCTGGGGTGAGTAATTTACAAAAGCCACTACCAGAATCTAGTAATTTATGGGTTTTAACTAAGTCGGAAACATCAAAACCTCCCACTGCTAAAGCTAATTGTCGGGCTTCATCAAAGGGAAATTCCCGCGCTTCAAAGGTATCCCAGGCGAGTATATACCATTGGGTGAGGGGGTCTATGCCGTTAAAGTCTTTACCTGCTAATAGCTTTTCTAGTCGGTATGCGACGATGGTTTGACGCACTTCTTCAAAGGCGGCTTTGGGTTCTACTGGGTTGCCGGCACTGTCGAGAATGGAACTGTAGCGGGTAAATACGCTTAATGCACTACCAAAGGCTGTTAAGCATAGGTCAATACCTGGGGGTTTGATGCGACGGCGGGGGTCTGCTACTCTGTCTGCGGCGGGACGGCTATCTGCTGTTAAGGATTTTTCGATTTCTGGGGCTTTCTCAAAGACGATATTACGCACTTCTATGCGGACATCATCCCACCATGCTTGTTCGGCGTTGGGTTGACGTTTGCGACAGACTAAAAGCACGGTGCTGGATACGGCGTTTTTCTGTGCTTGGTGGAGGTTTTGGGGGTTTTCGGTGCTGACAGCCCAGGATGCGGTGATTTCAAAGCCAGCGTCTATCAGGGACTTGGCTAGGACATCCCATGCACCGGAGTCTTTATGGTTGAATTGGACTGTCATTACCCCGTCGTCCCGTAATACGCGGTGGTATTCGGCGAAGGCCATGGCCATTTTGGCTTCGTAGTCTTGATAAGCAAGTTCTTTGGGTGAAATGCCCATGTTACGGAAGCGTCCTAAATTGGCAACAGCTTCTCGTTCTTTGTCGGTAAGTTCTAAATAGAATAAGTCGGGGAAAATATCGCCAAGGGTGCGTTTTAGCCAGACGTAGAAAAAGTCTGAGATTTCAGCATAAGGTATTGTGTCGTAATAAGGTGGGTCTGTGATAACTGCATCCACAGAATTATCAGGAATATGAGTTAAATTATCTGCTGATTCAGAATTAATTTGAATAAATTTTGGGTCGTTTTGTTCGATGCCTTGCAAGCCTATGGAATGTGGCTTTGTACCAAAATAATTACAAAGTTTTGAATAGTCATCAGCAACTGTTTCTGCACACCATTGATAGAGTCTATTTGTTCCACAAACTTCTGGATAATTCCACATTAAATTAAGAGAATGTTGAGCTGATGCTGCTTGTGGAACACCTACAGATGATTGCCAATGGGCTAATTTACAGTTCTTATCAACACACCTATCTAATACTAAAGCTAAATAAGTCGATATTGCTTGTGATTTTTCCCATTCATATTCAGATTGAATTAAAGTTTTAGCTTCATTGATAATTTGTATATAAGTTACAAGGGTTAAAAGTTGACGAGGATTAAAATATTTATACCATGTAGTTAATCCATAACGATATGCCATCATGTATTGAGGATTGTCGCTGCATGGTTCTTTAGGAATTAAAGCCTGAAGATGAGGATCAATAAACATTTTATTATATTCTACTAGCGCTTTGTTATATCCTTGTACATCTTTCTCATCAGGAATTTTAAATTGAATAGAGCCATAACCCTGGTTATAAGCAACAGCATAAAGTTGATGTCCAAATCCAGTAGCTTGTGCATAATTAATTAAGTAGTCTTGCTCAAGTGTATTGCCACAGTTAGGACATCTACCAACACTTCTGTTAATTGTTATAGTTGTATTAGGATTATATTCTTCATTGTTTTCAATAACAATCGTTGTTCCTTTCCCTTTTATTCCTCTAACCAACTCAAAATCAATCCGACTCTTATCAGGATTAGAAATAGGTTTGACTGCACACCATCTGTGCCAGTTTTGCTTTTCAGGACGATTATAAACCCACCAAGTAGGACTTAAAGGAACAACAGACTCACAACTTGGACAAACAACAGTATGCGCCCATAAATAATATTGTACCGTTTCTCCGGGTAAAGAAGGGAAAAATTCAGCTAACCTTTTTTCAGCTTCATCACCTACCCACTTCACCCATTTATCAATATCATGCTGTAAATCTGGTCCAAACTTTAAAGGATATTCCATAGCTGCTTTCATCGTCACCACAGCCACAGGATTCAAATCAGAAGCCAGCACATTTAACCCATATCTCGCAGCTTCAAAAGGGATACTTCCACCACCTGCAAAAGCATCTAAAACAGTAGGTGTGCGAGTTCCCCAAATTTGCTCACAATAATCATGCACTTTCTTAATTCGCACAGCAGTAGGAGGAGTTTTGTAGAGTTTAACTTCCTTCCCTGGTTCTAACCCCAATAAATATTCAAATTCCTCCATTGTCACATCTGCCGGTAACAAGGAAGCCAACACACTAGCACGACTAAAGGACAATGGTTTGCGAGAATACCAACGATGTAACCCCTTAAAAGGATTTCCCCCATGTTCATAGTAAACCTGTTCGTTGAGGAGTTGGACAGGCATTCTTTCTTCTATGAATAAGTGGGGACGTTTGGGGGTTGGGTTAGTCATGGGGGTGTAGATGTGTGGGTATTGATTAATTGTAATGGAAGTGGGTGGTTTGTCAATGTTGTCTGAATCAGGATTTCCAGGATTTGAGGATTTTCAGGATGGTTATTGATGAATTTTCTGTGAGTTGCAAATATTTAATTGTCTGAATCAGGATTTCCAGGATTTGAGGATTTTCAGGATGGTTATTGATGAATTTTCTGTGAGATGGAAGTATTTAATTGTCTGAATCAGGATTTCCAGGATTTTAGGATTTACAGGATTGTTATTGATGAATTTTCTGTGAGATGGAAGTATTTAATTGTCTGAATCAGGATTTCCAGGATTTTAGGATTTACAGGATTGTTATTGATGAATTTTCTGTGAGATGGAAGTATTTTTTGTCAGTTTACTCTCTCTATTATATTAGATAAATTTAATCAATTATGATCCTCACAAAAAAACCATCCTGTAAATCCTGTAATCCTGGAAATCCTGATTCAGACAAAAAAACCATCCTGTAAATCCTGTAATCCTGGAAATCCTGATTCAGACAAAAAAACCATCCTGTAAATCCTGTAATCCTGGAAATCCTGATTCAGACAAAAAAACCATCCTGTAAATCCTGTAATCCTGGAAATCCTGATTCAGACAAAAAAACCATCCTGTAAATCCTGTAATCCTGGAAATCCTGATTCAGACAAAAAAACCATCCTGTAAATCCTGTAATCCTGGAAATCCTGATTCAGACAAAAAAACCATCCTGTAAATCCTGTAATCCTGGAAATCCTGATTCAGACAAAAAAACCATCCTGTAAATCCTGTAATCCTGGAAATCCTGATTCAGACAAAAAAACCATCCTGTAAATCCTGTAATCCTGGAAATCCTGATTCAGACAAAAAAACCATCCTGTAAATCCTGTAATCCTGGAAATCCTGATTCAGACAAAAAAACCATCCTGTAAATCCTGTAATCCTGGAAATCCTGATTCAGACAAAAAAACCATCCTGTAAATCCTGTAATCCTGGAAATCCTGATTCAGACAAAAAAACCATCCTGTAAATCCTGTAATCCTGGAAATCCTGATTCAGACAAAAAAACCATCCTGTAAATCCTGTAATCCTGGAAATCCTGATTCAGACAATTATTCCACTATTCTTGCTTAATCGCACTTATTAAAATTCCTAAAATCTTTTTCACATCCTTAATATAATATTCAGTTAAATCAATAGAAATAGTTTTATCTTCTAACTTCAAAAACTGCCAAATAGTACCGATAGTTACAGCACCATAAATAATCTTAATCGCATTTTGTTTTTGTTCATTAAACAATTGAGCAGCCAACATTTCAGCTATACATTGAGCCAAACCTGATTTCAAGTTTTCATTTTTACTTTCTACCAAAGTAATTATAGGTGCGCGAACAAAAAGTTGTTCTTTAGAAAGACTAATTAAGAAGTCACAAAAACCATTTAAACCTTGTTGACTATCAACATTAAAATCTACTCCCGAAAATAAACTGATTTCATTATTTAACTTTCTTCTTACTTCTAGTAAAATTGGACTAATTATCATCTCAGAACGAGCTTTTTCAGTATTAATTGAAACAGCTAAATCAACATTTTCCTTGAGGATTGTTGTTAGTAAATCACTAGATTCTTCCTCTGGAACATCTCCAAATAATCCTGATACTTCATTTAATGTTAATTCAAATTTTTGGATAATTTCACTTAATTTAAAATCACTGTAAGCCATCTTTATTACCTTTAATTAATTACACCACAGTCAACAGTTAGCAAACCTCAATCTCCTAATAATACCCTAATTGCTTTTAACGCTTGACTACGCTTCCCATTACTGATCTTAGCAAACCAATAATGGGATTCCTCATAACTCATTGCTTTGATACCTTGGGCAATATTAGCAATACGTTCTGGCTTAGAAAGTGGTTGCACCGTCTGAAATAACAAAGCTAAATTTATCCCTGTTTCCTCACTTAAAACATAAGGACTTTGGCGATTATGACTTAAAGTTTTAGGATCATAATTATTGGCCTTTAAACAATCATAAATTGCCTGTTTTACCTGAATTAAAGCATTACCCTTTAATCTACCAATGCGCTTGGCAGAAGGACGTTTTTTCTCTCCTGCCTTTTTATAAGCACACTGGTATAATTCTACTACAAAGTTATTGTTATCTGTAGAAACTATACGCAACTGAAATTCTTGCATATTTGTTGACTGTTAACCGTTGACTGTTGACTGTTGACTGTTGACTGTGAACCGTCAAGTCTTTCCTGATTTATTTTTAAAGGAGTTAAGATAAGCATTTAATTTAGGTGATAGTTCATCAATAATTGGTTTGATTTTGTCTGTTTGGGCTTGAGTCAACAACTTGCGCTGATAAGCTAGTCTTAACCAGTGTCTTGTTTCGTTTAAAGAACCTCTAGCTATCTTGACAAAACGTTGATTATCTTGTAGGTTGTAACGTCCATTACCCTCAGCAATATTAGCACCAATACTATCTGTAGATTTCACTAATTGTTTACCAATAGTATCTTTAGCAAAATAATCCCATTCTATAACAATAAACCAAATTTCATTGGCAAGTTGTTCCGATAGTTGGTAAACGCGTAAATTTTGGAAGCTTTCCATATTTGTTCACTGTTCACTGTTCACTGTTCACTGTTCACTGTCAACCGTCAACCGTCAGCAGTCAACAGTCAACCGTCAACCGTCAACCGTCAACCGTCAACTAATACGTCAATTTCGCCATTAAATTCAACCTGTCCACCGGATTTCGGTTTAAGGCACTTTTGATATTACTTATTTCTGTTCCCTCTGGCAGAATTGGTGACAAAAATTTAAATTCCAATTTCAAGAATACATCTGCTTTGACATCTTTACTACCCAATAAGGTATTAAGAGTATTCTGAAAACTATTAAACCCTTTATATGGTCCTTGGTACTCTAAACGAATAAATTGCTCTCCCAAGGTTATACTTGCTGTCTGGTCAATTTGCAGGGGTAATTTCATCAATAAAGGAAAGGCAGTTAATAACTTGCGGTAGTCCATTACTTCTGCTACTGAAATTTCTAACAATTCAATTCCTTCGGCTTTATTATCTTTGATAAAATCAGCTAATTGAGTAAATACACTATTGTGTGTACCTTCAGCATTAAATGTTTCTGGTTTGACGGCAAATAAACTTCCTGGTTCTGCCACACTAGGAGAAGAAGTTCCACCAGTACCATAAGTACCAGTACCATAAGTAATTATGGAGGCTTTAGTTTCTTTTTCAACTATTTCTTCATTACCGTAATCAACAACTAGTTTAAAAATTGTAGTTTGGGTAATGCTAGTTTCATATTCATCACTAGGACGAAACACCCTATCATTAACTTCTGTATTTTCTTGATACAATTTAATGGTTAATGCCCCAGATGCTTTCCACCTTAACCGCACAGGTTTTAGCTTATCTGTACTAGGCATAACTTGGGCATTCAGTTCAATTTCTCGTGGTTTAGGTGGTTGCAGAATACCCCGACGATACAATTCTATTCTTTCAGAAAATTCTATCGAATCAGGAGGAACAATTTTATTATCATCAGTTTTGATGAATAGTTTTTCACCAATTTTTATATCCCAACTACCATCTAAAATTCCCGTGCGAATTGTTTCTCGTAATTTAGATATTTCAGCATCAGCGAAAATATTTAAACTCAAATCTTTAGCAAAATTTTCTTTTAATGCTTTTGTTGTCCAATGATTTATCCCTGCTGGCCAAACTTTCTGTAATATGAATGCTGGTGCATAAGATTGTGCTTCATCTTGACGGATTTTTTGACAATCTTTGAGAGATTTTAAAATAATATCCTGTTGGTTATTACCTTTGACTTCACTACGTTCTTGGGCAGGTAAAGTATAGTGCATTAAGCCCTTTGGTGCTTTTACCGGATCATTGGCAGGATAAAATAAATGCTGATAGGTATTAGTAATTGATACTCTAATCTTTAATTCACAATCATCTTTACGTGCTTTAAGTTGTTTCTGCTGGTTTTCTGATAAGTCTTGCAAACGATTAGGAGAATTGAGAATATTTTGCATAGCCCGATATTCTCGCACATTCTCAATGGCACGTTGTAATTCTTGTTTGTTAGCAATAAGAAATAACAGGCGATTTCTATAAGTGCGGAATTTACCAGCTTCTCCAGTGTTGTTGAAAATGCGTTCTACTATGGCAGGTGGTCCATCTGTGGTAGAAGAAATTGTCTCTTCGTCAAAATCAATAATGCACAAGACTACACTATCAGCAACATCATCTACATCGGCGGGAGTTTCTGGTGCAGAAACTAATTTAAAGAATTTAGCCGCGAAAATCGTATCACGGCGTTTTCTTAATTCATCTTTGGCTTCAGTAATGCCAATTTGTGCTTTTTCTTCGGAAATGATTTTATTGAGTGATGGTTCTTCTTTAAATCTGGCAATCAAGGTAATCGGATCATTTTCTAAATACCACGCTACTGCTGTGAGTCTGTCTAAAACAGTATCTACAAAGCCAATTTCTAATCCTGGTGTCAGTAGGGATAAGTTTAATTCAGGACGACGAATACCTGCGGCAATTCCTTGGTTAATGGAATGTAAGAAAATGGTTCTAGCTACCCAGGTAGAAAAGGGAGGTTTGCCGGCTGCTTGCCATTCTGCGTCTTGTAATTGGCTATATGCTTCTCTACCATCTGGGTTATAAATGTCTGCTTGGATGGGGATTCGCATTAATTCTCTACCCAGTCGAGAAGTTAAATCACTGGTAATTTCTTCTTCAATGCCTACAGGGATATGATGGGTGTGAATTAGGGGTATCCAAATTGGGGATTGTTGACTGTTGGCTGTTGGCTGTTGACTGTTAACGTTTTGCCAGAGATAACGTATAACTCCAGCAAATAGGCGTAATGCGCCCCTGGTGCGTTGGAAGTTGGCAATGGAGGCGATTTTTTTGGTTAATAGGCTAAATAGTTCAGGATGGAAGGGATAACTCTGTTCAATCCCTTCGGCATAACGGGCATCTTTGCAGCCATCTGGTAAGTCAATGCGACTAGCTTTATAAGTTTGCAGATATTCTTTAGCGGCATCACTGGCTGCATTGGCTTCAATGCTGTTAAACATCCGTTGTTTAACGATATTGTAAATTTCTACATCGGTACTGGGTTTGAGAATCCGTTCTTGTCTAGCTGTGGCCGAAATGGTTTCCCGAATTTCTGTAGTTTCTGCCCCAAAACTGTCAGTGGAGGAGGCGAGGGTGTAAACAAAGACTAAATTATTAGAAGCTGCTGCCAAGTCCATGAGGGAGAATAAAAAGGCGACAACTTGTTCTGCTAAGTCGCTATTACCAACTACTGTGGCTTTAGCTGCTCTTAGATAACGGGCTATTTCATCGAGAATAATTACTGTGGGTTGCCCTTGGGTAATGCGTTCTAAAACTACAGTACCAGGGCTAACTCTTTGCTCATCAGAACCTTTAAGTAAGCTGTAACCTGCTACACCACCAATTTGATAAGCTATTTCTCCCCACAGGGTATAGGTGGTAATGCCTGTATCTGAATGGTAAACACCGTTAACTGGATCTAAGTCTTGGCAAGCGATCGCCGATGCTTGAATTGGACGCTCTGGAATTAAATTAATATTATCAACAAAACGCTCTAATCCAGGGATTTCTCGCCCCTTTTTGGCGATATGCCACAAGGCGATTTCATCATGGGTTTTCCCACCTCCGAAGCTGGTTTCTAAGCGAATGATAGGAGAACCAATAGCAGCCCCTCCTAATCGCCCAAATACTTCGGAAATCAGGGTTTTTAAGCCATCTGTAGGAAAGGTGTTAGCAAAAAAGGTTGTCGGATCTTGGTAGACGTAAGGTGCTGTACCTTCCACTACTAACCTCAATTTGGCAGCAAATAATTCCGGGGAGAGTTCCCCTGCTAAAATTTCGTCTCTGGGAATGCAGGTTTTGAAGATAGAAGGCAGCATAGAAATAAATATATTGATGGTTTGACAGTTAGCATTTGACTGTTAACAGCTAACTGTCAACAGCATCTTTATCTCTGAGGCAAAGTGATACTCTACAAGTTAGATCCTCAACGGGATCTATTTATCGTGTATTTAATTATAAGTATAGTCCGGCACGAAGCTCCTAACGCTACCGCGTTCCTCTTGTGGTGTTTATCCGCTGACCGCGATTCCTACAAAGCGCTTCGAGATTCCTAGGTCGCGCTTCGCTATCGCATTATCAACTAAAAATTATGAATTATTTGGTCAATATCTTGTAATCTTATCCCTAGTGGTGAGGCAGTCATGCTGCCAAAATGCGATATTTTATATTACAATTGAAGTATAAACCAGGGTTTTCTCAATATAAATACGCAAATAGTAATATTTGAGTTTAAATAATTGCAAATTAGATATCTCCGAAAAATAATGTAGAGACGTTCCATGGAACGTCTCTACAAGGGTTATAGAGAGTTTAGAAATTGAGCGACAGCGAAGCGCGACCTAGGAATCGCTTTTCTCTAAGATGTTTAACGGTGCAGTTAGTTAGGTAGTGCCTTCACGGTTGGGAAGGTCTATGAGTGTCCACAGACATATACTGACCTGTGTAACCAAGAATTCTTAGAATAATTTTTATAAGCAAGTCGTAGTATTTCTTAAATAAATTTATTTTATCATCAAGTGTTAGCAATGGAATTTCTCCTTGATGGAATAATGGATTACGCACTGAAGCTCGCAACATATCATCCATCATGTCGCTAGGAATAAAACGCAAATATTTATTTATTTGTCCTAGCTTCTGCTGGATATTCTCTCCAATCTTATCTTGAGATAGTCCTTGATTTAACAAATATTTAAATAACAAGGATTCATAAGCCATTAGCATTACTGCTAATTTTAAATCTATATAAGTAGGTGAACAGAATAAAACCAATCTGTGTAAAGAAAAGTAAAATCGCCCAAACCCTCTTCAATCTTGCCTTTTGCCTCTTGCCTCTTGCCTTGCCATAACGACAATTTTTAATGCTAACCTACTTATTCTTGTTGATTAATTTCCACTAAGAAGCCAATTACAGAATTAATATCTATTTTGGTTTGCCAATTCTTATAGCTTTCATAACAACTTTCAAAAGCCTTTGGGATACCCTCATTTATACGAAAATTATCGATTATATATCTTCTACAAAAAGAAGTTTTAACAGTGTTCTCCAAAGAATATTGAAGAATCTCACTATCAGAAGAATATTCGATAATTGGAATAAAACCCAAATTAAGGTTTAGAAGACTCAAAAACCAGCTTATCGAATTGGCTTCGTCCTCAATCGCGGAAATACTGTCATTTTTATTAACCGGGATGCTTACTTGAGAAAGGAGTGCATTAGGAATTCTACCAATCTCAATAAGTTTAATAAGCTCTTTATTAGTCTCAAGGGTTTGGAAACAAAACTTTTTACTACCAACGTTGATGAAGAATCCTCGTTCACAGTCAACTCCAGAGAAATTGAAATTACTAAAATAAGCTTTTGCTAAAGTGATTTCACTCGGTAACTGATCTTTGCGTACTAGAACAATAGAGCTTGGAAGGCAAAATAGAACTAGCTTTACTAGCTTTTCAGAAACTTCAACTTCTTTTGCTAAAATATGAATATCAGTGCAATTTAAACTCCAAATATCGTCATCAGATACTCCAGAAAAATGTTTGATTTTAGATATATTAGTTGAATCTTGAAGGGAGTTGTATAAACTTAGAATGAATATTATATTTCCACAAGCATCTACACATAACTCCCAAAAATATTCTCTGTCATTAATTATACCTTTACCATTTTTATATGCAATACGTGAATATTGATATATATCACCTAGTCGTTTCTCAAAATAGTTTTGCCCAAGCATATTTTTAGCTAAATGTAGACTGACGATCAAAATACACCTATTATACAGAAAATTTCCGCATAACTACTCAAATCAGGGTGAATAGCAATAAATTTTCTAGCTATCATCCTTTTCCGTGTAATAGACGGAATAATTCAGTATATATACCCGATGCTTAAACGAACAAAAATCCCCAACCTTAAAATAGTCTACACTCAAAGTGTCCGCTAACTGCCAAAATCCCATGTCTCGCTGGTTTAATATTGCAGGTCCGTGTAAACCTGATAAACACTATACGCTCTCAGCAACAAGTCGTCTCCCCGACTTGTCGGTGCTGATTGAACAAGAAAGTTATTTTGTCGTTCATGCACCCCGACAAACGGGGAAAACAACGGCAATGTTAGCCCTAGCGCAGCAACTTACCGCAACTGGACGTTATGCAGCAGTAATGGTATCGGCAGAGGTGGGAAGTGCTTTTAATCATGACCCCAGTGCAGCAGAATTAGCGATTTTGGGAACTTGGCAGAATACAATTGAGGATGACCTATCCCCAGAACTACAACCCCCAACGTGGGTTTATAATGCTCCTGGTCAGAGAATTGGCGAAAATTTAAGAGCTTGGTCACGAGCGATTAAGCGTCCCTTGGTATTATTTATAGATGAAATTGACTCTTTGCAAGACGAAACCCTAATTTCGGTACTAAGGCAATTACGAGATGGTTATCGCAGTCGTCCAGAAAATTTTCCCATATCTGTGGGATTAATTGGTTTACGTGATGTGCGAGATTATAAGGTGGCATCCGGTGGTAGTGACAGATTAAACACATCCAGTCCTTTTAATATTAAAGTCATTTCCATTACCTTGAGAAATTTTAATGCTGTAGAGGTGCAAGAACTATATCAACAACACACAGAAGAAACAGGACAAATTTTCACTTCAGAAGCCACAGCCACAGCTTTTGATTTAACCCAGGGACAACCTTGGTTAGTTAATGCTCTTGCTAAAGAAGTTGTGGAAAAAATGGTTAAAGATAGAAGTATTGCTATTACAAAAGAACATATTTTACAAGCTAAAGAAATATTAATTGCCCGTCAAGATACTCATCTTGATAGTTTAGCTGAACGTTTACGAGAGCCAAGGATAAAAGCAATTATCGAGCCAATGTTAGCGGGTTTGGAATTGGGGAATATACCCAACGATGATATTCAATTTGTGATTGATTTGGGTTTGTGTAAAATGCACCCCCAAGGTGGATTAAGCATTGCTAATCCAATTTATCGAGAAGTTTTACCCAGAGTGTTAACTGTGACACCAATGGCTTCCCTACCAAGGATTGCACCAACTTGGTTAACCTCAGAAGGGGAATTAAATATAGATACATTACTTGCAGCATTTCTCAAGTTTTGGCGACAGCATGGAGAACCGTTATTAGGTAGCACTGGCTATCATGAAATCGCACCGCATATTGTATTAATGGCTTTCTTACATCGTGTTGTTAACGGTGGTGGAACTCTGGAGAGGGAATATGCAATTGGTAGTGACAGAATGGATTTATGTCTGCGGTATAAAGATGTAACATTAGGTATGGAGTTAAAGGTATGGCGCGAGAAAAAGCGTGACCCCCAAACTGATGGTATTGAGCAATTAGAATCCTATTTA
This sequence comes from Dolichospermum sp. DET69, assembly GCA_017355425.1. NCBI lineage: Bacteria > Bacillati > Cyanobacteriota > Cyanophyceae > Nostocales > Aphanizomenonaceae > Dolichospermum > Dolichospermum sp. DET69. Next base: position 5,395,306 of record CP070233.1, on the reverse strand, counting down.
GGGCGTTTGGGGTTAGATTTTGGTTGGTTATTTGTGTTTGACAGGCGTAAAAATGCCCTACCAATGGAAGAACGTTTGTCAACTCAGGTTATGGTGACGGAAAATCAACGGGCGATTACTGTGATTCGGGCGTGAGTATTTTGTGGTGTTTATCCAACCATTCTCCCCACGCAGTTCTGTCTTTCGGCTTGATAGTGTTTCGCTATTGCATTATCAACTAAAAATTATGAATTATTTGGTCAATATCTTGTAATCTTATCCCTAGTGATGAAGCCGTCATGCTGCCAAAATGCGATATTTTATTTAGGTGCGATTCGTTGTTAGCTGAATCACGGTATCCAGCCCGTACATAAGCTAACCAACCCAATCTAGAAATAGAGAAAGGTTGAACTCTCGGTCTGATATGGGTGCAAGTCCCATCTGCCAGACTCAGGTATGACTCCCTATCTGCCTACGATGACCCGACTCGGTTTCGGGAGGTCGAAGCTAGGAACAGGACGCAATCAGACATCCGTTGTGGGATGACACTCGGCGTTAATGGGGAGTTCCCACGGTGAAACAGAGCCTAGAAAAGCAACCTAGGATAAAGCAGGACACAACATCAAAATCCTGACTTTACTGGAGTTAATTCCCGCCGCATCTCTAAATAATAGCGGCAAGAGTCCAGGGAATCCAGTGGTTGAATTGGCTACACCTAAAGGAACGAACAATCAACCGAGGGAACGAATAAAAACGGATTGAGGGTCTAAGGGTGGTCGAACCCCATAAGTAGGCTAGACGAGCAGCGGAACTCCCTCAATTCGGGTAGGACAGACCGTAATTGGTCTGAGGTGTTCAGAATACACAGATTGGAGCAGAGCATGATTGGACACAGAGACAACTCTAGTGAATCTTGGAAGACGTTGCCCTGGAAGAAATTCCGCCGTAGCTTATTCCGCCTACAAAAACGAGTGTACAAAGCGGTTCAAGTTGGCGACAAGCGCAAAGCGAAGTCCCTACAAAAGCTGATTCTGAAGTCTACCGCAGCGAGATTACTGGCTATCCGTCAAGTAACACAGCTAAATGCCGGGAAAAAGACAGCGGGAATTGACGGGAAAACCGCGCTCTCATTCGAGCAAAGGTTTGAACTAAATGAAAAACTTAGAACCGAATGCAATGACTGGAAACACCAGGGATTGCGTGAAATACCCATTCCTAAAAAGGATGGTAAAACCCGAATTCTCAAAGTCCCCACTATTGCAGATAGAGCATATCAGTGCCTTATCAAGTACGCATTAGAACCAGCACACGAAGCAACATTCCACGCTAGAAGCTACGGATTTAGGACAGGACGTTCAGCGCATGACGCACAGAAAATCTTGTTCATCAACCTAAGCTCTATCGCCAACGGAATAGATAAACGAGTTATAGAACTCGATATCGAAAAATGTTTCGATAGGATAAACCACACCGCTATCATGGATAAACTCATCGCTCCTTATAGCATAAGACAAGGAATCTTCCGATGTCTCAAAGCCGGAGTTAATCCAGAGTTTCCTGAACAAGGAACACCTCAAGGCGGAGTGGTAAGTCCACTATTAGCTAACATCGCCTTAAACGGTATCGAAAGTATTCATACATATAAAGATGCCGGAGGGTCAATAAAAGAACCATCAATCCGTTATGCGGATGACATGGTAATAATACTTAGACCTCAAGACGATGCCACAGAAATACTTGACAAAATCAGTCAGTTCCTAGCAGAGCGGGGAATGAAAGTCAGCGAGAAAAAGACAAAGCTAACCGCCGCGACAGATGGGTTTGATTTCCTCGGCTGGCATTTTAAAGTCCAGAAAAACGGGAAGTTTAGATGCGTTCCATCTGCGGACAACTTTAAATCTTTTCGCAAGAAAGTAAAACACATCGTCAACAACTCGAATTATGGTGCTACCACAAAGGCTGAGAAATTAGCCCCTGTAGTTAGAGGTTGGAGGAACTACCACCGCTTCTGCAAGATGGATGGGTCAAGGTTCTCCCTATGGCACATCAATCACAGAGCATTTAGGGTATTCAACAAGGAAACTAAACAGAATCGCCTTACTAGCCAAGAGTTAATAAAGAAGGCATTCCCAGCAGTTCCTTACTCCGTAAACAAACACATCAATGTCAAAGGTGAGAAATCACCATACGACGGAGATTTGAGTTACTGGAGCGAGCGTAACAGCAAGCTCTATAACAACAATACCTCTAAAGCCCTCAAACGGCAAAGCCATAAATGTGGTCATTGTGGTCTAAAAATGCTCAGTGATGAGAAGGTACACTTACATCATATAGATGGAAACCATAAGAATGGTAAACCCAAAAACCTTCTAGCAATTCACTTTCATCTGCCACGATTACATTCACATGAGCAAAAGCGAAAGTTAAGAACATCGGAAGCTGGGTGCAGTGAAAGCTGCACGCCCAGATTTAACAGAGAGGGGCAGGGAATAATATCCCTCCTCGACTCTACCATACGATGTGATCTGACGCGATTACTGGGTCGCGCTTCACAATCGCACCAGGGGCAAAAAACTTTTAAATTTAGAAATTATGAAAGCAGTTGGTATTGATTTAGGGACAACAAATTCTGAAGTAGCAATTGTCGAAAACGGACAGGTGCGGGTATTGCCAGGAGAAGATGGTGACCTGATTTTGCCTTCCTGTGTAGGGTTTAGCGATACGGGTAAAGTGCTAGTGGGACGAGAAGCACTGCGTCAATATGCTGCCGCTCCCGAACGCACCGTGAAGTCAATTAAACGGTGGATGGGAACTGACCACAAAACCACTTTAGGAGATAAAGAATACTTACCCCATGAAGTTTCCGCCATTATTCTCCGCGCTCTCAAACAACGGGCTGAAAATGCTTTGGGAGAAGCAATTACCCAAGCAGTGATTACAGTTCCCGCTTACTTTACAGATGCTCAACGGCAAGCAACTAAAACCGCTGGGGAGATCGCTGGTTTAGAGGTGCTGCAAATTATCAACGAACCAACAGCAGCCGCTTTAGCTTATGATTTGCGTTCCGAAGAGACAGAACGGGTTGTGGTTTATGACTTGGGAGGTGGTACTTTTGATGTGTCGGTAGTCGAAATTACAGGCGAAGTCACAGAAGTATTAGCTACTCATGGTAATAACCGCTTGGGTGGAGACGATTTTGACAGGCTGTTACAACTTTATCTAGTGGATTTATTTCGTAAACAGCATAGTGTGGATGTGCCAGATGATGCTGTCACCCAAGCGCGTCTTTTACGAGCAGCCGAGCAGTTAAAAATTGATCTGAGTTCCCATGGTTTTGCCACAGTTCGGGAAGCCTTTTTAGGTACTAAAGGCAAGACTGCACTCCATCTAGAGACAGAAGTACCGCGAGCAGATTTGGAAAAATTGATTCGCCCCTTATTAACAGAAACTTTAGAGGCCATTGACCGCGCTCTCACCGATGCAGATCTATTGCCTGGTGATATTGACCGGATTATCTTAGTGGGTGGTTCGACACGCATTCCTCTAGTCCAAGAAATGATTTCAGAACATCTGGGACAGACTCCCAGTGATGGTATTCAACCAGACCTTTGTGTGGCTTTGGGAGCAGCTTTACAAGCTGGGGTGTTGGTAGGTGAATCTGTGGATGCCATTCTTGTAGATGTGATTCCCCATTCCTTGGGTATTGCTGCGGCTGTGTCAACACCAATGGGGATTATGCCTGGTTACTTCAGTGTGATTATTCCCCGTAACAGTGTTGTTCCCGTTTCTCGCTCTCAAGTTTATTACACTGTGTCTGATGAACAAGAAGTGGTAGAAATTGAAGTTTTTCAGGGAGAAAATGCGATCGCCGAAGAAAATGTGCCGCTAGGTGATTTTAGAGTCGAGAACTTACCACCCAAACCCGCAGGAGGTATTCAAGTTGAGGTTCACTTTGACTTTGATATCAATGGCATTCTGACTGTCACCACTACTGAAAAAGGTAAAGGACAACAGGGAACGCTAGTAGTCAATAATGCAGGGATTGAGAAGCTTTCTAGCCATGAATTGAAGCAAGCAAGGGCAGATTTAGATGCCTTGTTTGAAGTTGATGAAACTATCGGAATGTCAGCTAAAGAGACAGTTTCCGCAGTAGAAATAGCTCCAGAATTAGCAGCACTTTTAGACCGCGCTCAACAAACATTGCCCACACTAGATTCTGAACAAGCAGAGGAATTACAAGACTTATTAGCCCAGATTGAAGATGCGAGTGCAAACCAGAGTGCAGAATTATCCGAGTTGCAAGAAGAACTCTCAGATTTTCTGTACTACGCAATTTCCAATCAGTCAAAGTAAGAAATTATGAAATGTCCTGTTTGTGCAGCAATTTATCGGACAACAAAGGGAGCAGGGACGCAAGGGGGAGAAAATCACAGCCAGACTTCTCCATTGCGTCCCCATTCGCCAACTTGTAGACGCTGCAAAGCCGATTTATCTGACTTGATTACTTTGCATGATCAAGCTATTTGGTATCACAGACAAGCCCTGGATTTGTTTTCAAAAGGGTTTTATCCAGAAGCAGCAACGCACAACAATCAAGCTTTAGCTTTGTATTCCAGTCATGCAGACTTTCATACCTTAGCTGGGAAAATATGGGCATTGCAAGGAGAATGGAGAGAAGCGATCGCATCTTGGCAACAAGCACTCAAATTTGACCCACAAAATGCAATTGCTTGTGATTGTCTACAAATGATCAAGCTATCTGAAAACGTTTGAGACATAGACTTTTGCAAAATTACAACCAACCCAGATGTGTAGGAGTCTGATAGAATGGTAAAAACTGCCGCTAGAACTGCGATCGCTCTCGGTAGTAATATGGGTAATTCCCCAGCTATTTTAGCAGGAGCTTTAGAAGCTTTAGCCCAAACATCAGGTATAACGATACAAGCTAAATCGAGTTGGTATCGTACCAAAGCCATAGGACCAACTCAGCCAGATTACTTAAATGGTTGTGCGATATTATCCGTGCAAATTTCACCACAAGCTTTATTAGCACAATTACTAACAATTGAACAAGAGTTTGGGCGTGTGCGTCAGGAACACTGGGGTCCACGCACTTTAGATCTAGATTTGTTATTATATGATGACTTAATTTTAGATCAGCCAAATCTCCAAATTCCCCATCCCCGCATGACTGAAAGAGCTTTTGTTTTAGTCCCTCTAGCAGAAATTGCTCCAGATTGGATAGATCCTGTATCTCAAAGGGTAATTCAAAATTTACTACTGGAGATAGACACTTCTGATGTATATTTGTTGTAGTGGGTAAAAAATTATCATTTTTGCAACCCAAAAAGAACTGATAACAACAAAAAACCCCCGTATACGTTCTCTGTATTACAGACGGTAGAATTTTAATATGCCATTAGGTAGAGAATTACCACAGTTGCTGAAGCAACGCTTATTTTATAAAGGACGCAAGTTTAACTTTGAGGTTAATCGCTTGCGTTTACCCAACAAAGCTGAAGGGGAATGGGAATGCATTCGTCACCCTGGTGGCGCTCTGGCTATCCCCATTACCGCAGAAGGTAAACTGGTACTTGTACGTCAATATCGGTTTGCAGTGCAGGGCAGATTATTAGAATTTCCTGCGGGGACGGTAGAACCCAATGAAGATCCTTTAGAGACAGTCAAACGGGAAATTGAGGAAGAAACTGGCTATCATGCTCGTCAGTGGGATAAGCTAGGAGAATTTTTCCTTGCTCCTGGTTATTCCGATGAAATCATCTATGCATTTATTGCTAGAGATTTAGAAAAGCTGGAAACACCACCAGAACAAGACGAAGATGAAGACATTGAGACAGTATTACTAACTCCTGAAGAATTGGAAAAAGCCATTTTGGCAGGAGAACCTGTAGATGCTAAATCTATTGCTAGTTTTTTCCTATTGCGTTCATTTTTATAATAGGTAATAGGCAATAGGTAATAGGTAATAGGGAACAGGGAACAGGGAACAGGGAACAGGGAACAGGGAACAGGGAACAGGGAACAGGGAACAGGGAATAGGTAAATAATTTTCTTCCTCCTGACTTCTGACTCGGTGACTCCTCCTACAATTATCTGCAATAACTAGTAGCATAATCGCGGATACGATAATCTGTGGCTTGAGCTAAGACTTTTTTAGTTGAGGCAAACTCTCTTAATTGTCCAACATGGTTTTCGTTGTATTGAAATAAAGCTGTAAAATCTGAGAGCCGAGAAACTTGTTGGATATTTTGAGAGATAAATATAATTGTTAGTTCAGAACGCAAACACTCAATTAGTTCTTCAATTTTTGTGGTAGTGATGGGATCAAGTCCAGAGCAAAGTTCATCCATGAGAATAACCTGGGGTTTAACAGCTAAAGCGCGAGCAATGCACAGCCGTTGTTGTTGTCCACAAGAGAGTTCTAAAGCAGGTTTATAGAGCTTATTTTTGACTTCTTCCCAAATATCGGTAGATTTAAGAGCTAATTCCACAATTCCATCTAATTCTGGTTTTGGTCGCCAGCCAATTAGTTTCACACCATAAGCAACGTTATCATAAATGCTCATGGGGAAAAGATTAGGCTTAGAGTAAATTGTACTAATTTGACGACGAAGACGATTGAGATTAATTCGTCGTTCATAAATATTTTGACCAAAAAATTCTATTTTTCCTTCAGTTTGGACTTCTCCCTCTAAGTCACTCATGCGATTCAGAGACTTTAAAAAGGTAGATTTTCCACAACCACTCGGTCCCATAATGGCAATAATTTTATTTTGGGGAATATCCATTGACAGATTTTCCAGAATTTTTTGCTTGTTATAGTAAAAACTAAAGTTTTTTACACTAATGGCCGGAATTATTTTACTCATATTTATAAGAAAGGAGTCAGGAGTCACCGAGTCAGGAGTCAGGAGGAAGAATAAGGAGGAGGAGGAAAAAGAAGAATAAATAAAGAGTAAGTGAGTCAGAATACTTGTAAAACTTGATATTTGCTTATAACCTAAATTAGATCCTTTATTGATCTGTCATACTGCGTTTAATTAATGTCAGAAAGGTAAATTTACTATGCTACAGCGTTTTATTTTAATCATTACTACTATCATTGTCTGGCATTTGTGCATTTCTGGCACACTCGCCAAGGAAAAAAGAATTGAAGATTTAGATAAGTTTCCTCCCAACCCCCTAGAAATAACTTTACCTGATCCACTGTTACCAAATTTGCCAGATAAACGCCAATTAACATTAACAGAATTGCAAAAATTAAGGACGGATTTAGATGGGTTGAATCAAGAGGCACAGGTAACACTACAAAGAGGAGATGAAAAGAAAGCCTTTGAGGTTTGGAATCGTGAATTACGATTAAGACGGTATGTGGGTACGTTGTCCGAATTGGAAGCGTTATCACGGGTGGGGGAAATTGCTTGGAATCAAAATGAACGGGAAGAGGTGCAATATATTAGTCAGCGATTACAAGTAATTCAAAGCGAGATAGGAAAACAAAAAAGTAACGATTTACAATTATGGAAATCTCTTGGTAATGCTTATGAAAAAATCCGTCTTCCTAAATTGGGAATATTGGCTTATGAACAAGTTTTAATCTTAGTAAAACAACAAAAAGATTTATCTGGAGAAATTGAGACTTTAAAAAATATTGGAGAATTACATTTAAGTTGGTTTGATTATCCCCAAGCTGCTAATACTTACCAAAAATTATTAGATTTGGCAATTAATCAGGGTGATAAAACTAATGAACTAGGATATTTACAACAGTTAGCTTATATTTATACGCGAGAAAAACAACCCCAAGCAGCAATAGATATATTGAATAAATTAGCCCAGGTTTATACTCGTGAACGAAATCTGGATGAGATTCCAGCTTTGAAATTAGCCATCGCTGCAAATTATGAATCTCTGGCTCAAGAAAATCCCAATTTAAAACAACTGGCTTTTGATAATTATCAAGCAGCTTATACTACTGCATGGCAATTAGAACAGTACGCTAGGGCATCAGAAGCATTAGAGAAATTAATTGCTTTCTACCGTTCACAAAAACAAGTAGATTCAGCTTTAGAAACTAGTAAAATTCTCATTGAAACACAAACACTAGCTAACAACTTTTATGGTTTAATGTTAGCTTATGGCGAAATTGGTAATCTATATTTAGAACGCCGAGAATATGCACAAGCATTAACAGCATTTCAGAAGGGATTAGAAATAGCACAACAACTTAAGTATCAAGAGTCATACTTTACTAAACAGATTGAAAAGTTAAAAACTGAGATAAAAATGTAAAAGATATCAAGATAAATAAAAAAGTCCGCGCAAGCGGACTTTGTACATTGGATAAGGTTAAGTTGTCACCAAGAGAGCCTACAAGATGTTAGACTTATTTATATTTTTACGAATTAATTTTAGAAAATCAAGTGGTTTGATCTAAGAGTTAGGACATAATTCCTCTATTTATGTCTGAAGAAATGGGGATTTATTGATAATAATTTATACATATGAATATCTCCCATGCCTAAAAAAGGTGGGAAATCTGAGAAATTGCGGACATAATTAAGATTGTTTGGTCTAGGATTTTCTTGCTTGAGCAATGACTAATGATTAAGAGGATGTTTTAAAAGTTTTCAAGGTATAAATTAACCCCTCTTGTAAACCTCTCCCCGAAGCGGGGAGAGGCTTTGAAACCCCTCTTCCCTCCTAGGGAAGGGGGGCAGGGGGGTTAGGTTTTTGGAGATTATTGGTTTTATTTAATACTTTATGGCTAACGCCACGCTATGCCTGATGCCTCCGGCTCCCGCAGGGATACGGCACACTTCGTGAACGCTATCAAACACCCTCTAATGACTAAAATAACAAAAACCCCAGAAGCAAGAACTTCTGAGGTATAAAGAGTTTTAGGAACGATTGAGAACAATAGCAATCTTGTCATCAGTTGGAGTAGGCAATCTTTAGACTGATCACAAAATAGCTTTGTCAGCATCTCAAACTAAGAACCTAAAAGCCCACAGGTCAACTACCTAAATACTGTAGCAGAGGTGTTTGTATCTCAGTAGCCAAGTTGGCGTTTTTTAAAATGAATTAAGAGTTTGATTCTGCTGATACTTTTAACCGAGACATTCTCCGACATCGTGAACATCCAGTACAACATCACCAACTGAGTTGGTAAAGGTGGTATCCCACATTGCCTCTATCTTTGGAGAGGTATTATAAAATGCTGGTGGGCAATGCCCACCCTACAAAATTATCCGAAGAATTTTGAACTTCTGGACTCTTGAACTGCTTGATTTTTATTCACTAATTCATAAAGCTTGTTTTCAAATTTTTGGGTACAAGCTGACCAATCAAATTCCAGAATTGAGGGACGTGCTTGTGCTGTTAATTGGTTTTTGAGGTCAGGATTTTCGAGAATTGTAATTACCTTTTGGGCAAAGTCTTCAGGGTTATTAGGTGCAGCTAAAAAACCATTAACTCCAGAAATAACCTGTTCAGCAGTTGAAGGGGCAACAACAGCAACTACGGGAGTTCCAGAGGCTAAGGCTTCGTTAGTTGTAGTACAGAAATTTTCCGTCACTGAAGGGTTGACAAATATATCTGCTTTCGCAAACCAACCTAAAAGTTCTTTACCATGAGATTCACCCCAAATTGTGACACCATTGGGGAATTTTTCAGCGCGACGGCGAATTTCTGCATCTAATGGACCGCTACCAACAATTACTAAATGCACATCAGGAATTTTAGCAGCAATGAGAGGATAAATATCTAAAAGTTGATTAACATTTTTTTCTGGGGTAATGCGTCCCACAAATAAAATGGTTGGGCGTTTATCATTAGGAATTGGATCATGAGAAATATTGCGAGGATGAAATTTCTCGCAATCAATTCCTTGATAGGGGAGATATTCGCTGCGTTGAGCTTTTAGTTTTTGGTATTTGGTTAATTGTTCACGGGAAGAGAATAAACTTAAATCGTAAGTTTCGCTAAATTGTTTCACTAAAATTGGCAAAAGAGGACGGACTAAATTAAAAAACTTATTCCCGAAATAATATTGGATATAGGCAATAATATCTGTATGGAAAATTGAAATAATGGGTGTTTTAGTTTTTTTTGCATATTCTACTCCCACAGAACGCCCATAACCTTGCAAAAATCCAGAGTATAAACCTCTCATTTGTGGGGCTTCTTCCACAACAATAATATCAGGTTGAAAGTGAGTCAGTAATTTTGTATCACTCCAATAACGATGGTTTAATGGTTGGGGTAAAGATTTATAAAATCTCAGTGGTTCTGTAGGAAATGAATAGGAAGAAAAGTTGATAAAAGGTTCTAGTTCTTCTATTCCCGACATGGGACGATTCCCAACTTGTGGAGGATATTTATCATTGATTTCTGGGTGGACTAGAAAAACTTCATGTCCTTGCTTTAATAGCCAGTGAACTCGTTGATGAACTGCAACAGAAACTCCTGTTAAGAATGGAGCATATAATCCTGTAAATAAGGCAATGCGAAGAGGTTTATTTTTCATGATTTTGAGGTAATTTTTTCTGCAAAAATAGATTACTGATGCGCTGGTTTATAATAATTATTGGATTGGGGATTTTAGATATTGAAGTGTAAATAATAAATCTAAAATTTTTCCCTATTCCTTTAAAGTGAAGCTTTTGGATCAATTGGTTGATCTAACCACTGGTAAGGACGGTATTCAATTAAGCGAATATTTTCACGCCCTTTAATTCGATAAGTAAGTCCACGCCATGTAATGCTTGATGTCCACAAGGAAGATAGGATTGTTAAACCATAAACCCACTGTGTTAAGGGAATAACTATCAACATTTTGAAGATGATTAAAGGCGATAATTTAGGTATTTTTTTACCTTGCTTGTGCAGCATTTGATGTATCCCTAATTCCATTAATAGCATTAGTAAGACTAAGCCAATGGTGTAGGAAGTATACACGGAAAATAATAACGCCGCTGCGTCCCATTTAGCCTCAAGCAATAGTTGGAAGATAAGGATGATGACTACATTGGGTACGAGAATACTAGAATATGCTTCACTGACTATTGCTAACCACCGGGGATGATAAAGTTTAGAACCAATTATTAACCTTTTTAATGATTCTAGTAAGTTACGTAAACTACTTTCTTCCCGATTTAGCATCAATAAAGAAGGGATAAACTTTATTTGTAACTTTTCTTGCTTGATAAGTTTATGGAGAAGCATATCATCTGTTAATACTTCTCCCCACTTATCTAAAAGTTTGATCCGGTTTAATACTTCTGTTTTGATTGCTAAAGTTCCACCCCAGGGAATTTGAAAGAGAAACATTTGCACAACTGTAGAAACGTTACCGGAGTAGCGAACTAATGAACCCCAATAATTACCTGTGGGAACATACCAACGGTTTCCGGTTGTGATTCCAACTTGATCATCAAGAAGAGGGGTAACTAATTCTCGCAACCAATTAGAATGAACTACGGTATCAGCATCTATAAAAGCTATAACTGGATAAGCATTATCCAAATCAGAAACAGCTTGTACTAAGGAACTGCATTTAAGACTACAATTATGACGAACTGCTCTTAATGTGCTAATTTGGACGTTGGTTGCACCGATTTGATTGATTGTTTCTGTGGCGATTTTAAAAGCTGGATCGTCTTTACTATCAATGATTAGCTTTAAATCGTATTCTGGGTAATTTTGTTGGAAGAGCGATCGCAAACAATTAGGCAAAAAAGGATCTGCACCTCGTAAACAAAGTATTACAGCCGTTTTTGGTAACTGTTCATCTGGTAATAACTTTGGTTTGTATGAACGTAAATACCATAAAAATACTAACGTTAAACAAGTTTGAATTATCAGCCAACCGAACAAAGACTTAGATAGAAATATTATGAAATCTGGCATTATCTCTATAGTCTTAGGAAGGAGTCACCGAGTCAGTAGGGGCGTATAGCAATACGCCCGTACTGAACCACGAAGGAGCGAAGTACACGAAGAAAGAAGGAAGAAGAAGAAGAAATAAGAAGAAAGAAGAAGAAGAAGAAATAAGAAAATAAGGAATTAGGATTTATACCCAATTCCTGATTCTCAATTAGGGATCAAGAGAATACTTTAAAAAGATATTAATGCTAGTATTCTTGTCAACTTTAAAACTGGCATTATTGAATTTAGGTGCGCCAGTGCTGATAGAAACAGGAGGATTTTTAGAAATTCCAAAACCTTCTTGAGGAATTCCAAAAAAGTCTTTATTCAGTTTGTGATCACCATTTTGATCATCAACTACAGCTACAGCATAATTACCAGGTTTTAAGCCAGAGAATACCTGTTTAATAGAATTTCCTGTAATTTTAGTACAGCCACTCTTAATGCCACTTTTATCACTGCTGGGAAATCCTTTTTCTGAGTTATAAACTCGCATACAAATTTCCCCAGTTTGGTTACGAATACCATTAACAACTACAGTTAAAGAGGTTGTTGGTTCAGCATAAGCTACTTCAGCAAAGCTAATAGTTAGCAAGGTAGCAATGAACAGATTTGTAATTTTTAGCATGAGTTTATTTTTCCTTTTCATGTCATGAAAATTTGCTCTTATGAAGTTTGATTTATTTCATCAATTTTTGAATGTCAGTTTTTTGTAACCATTCGTGAGTACGGCGCATTCCTTCGGCTAAATCAACTTTGGCTTGATAATTTAAAACACTTTCTGCTTTAGCAATAGAATAAGCATAAGGACGACTCATAAAATCAACTGATTCGGGGAGAATATCAGCTTTTTTACGAAATAGTTTTTGTCCTTGAAGACGCACTCGAAGAAATAATTTCATTTCCTCTTTAGGTAAAGACATTGGTGCTGGTAAATTTTCTAGTGAAGCGAGATGAATAAAATAATCTTTCCAGGAAGTTTCTTTACCGTCGGTAATATTGAAAACCTCTCCATAAGCTAATTTTTCTATAGCTAAAAAGATGGCATCAATTAAGTTATCAACATATAGATGATTCATCACACCTTTGCCTTCATTAGCATAGGCAAATAATTTTTGTCGCATCATGTGAATTGGCCGCACAATCCAAGGAAGACTTCCTGGCCCATAAACATCTCCAGCCCGAATGACAATGACTCCAAATTCTGGGGCATTATTGAGTTTTAAAACTTCGATTTCTGCTTCAATTTTTGTTTGACAATAAGCATTATTTTCGCCAGAAAGCGCACCTAATTCTGTAACTTTTTCTGGGTAGTCAAATCCATATACTAAAGCGGTAGAAAGATGGACAAATGTTTTTACACCAGCTTGTTTAGCAGCCTTGGCGATATTAACAGTGCCAGAAACATTTATTTCTCGAAAATGCTTAATATCTCCGGCTTCTTCGGCAAGTTGAGCATTGTGTAAAACTATATCTACTCCCTGACAAGCTTTCACACAAAATACAGAATCAGTGATATTACCAACTAAAATTTCAATACCTAATTTTTGTGCTGTTTGATCCTTAACTTGGGAACTTTGTATCCCTCGGACTTTCATCCCTTGCGCTATAGCTAGTTCGGCTGCACGTAAACCAATAAATTCATCAATTCCAGTAATCAGCAGAGTTTTGTTTTGGAGGTTCATGGAGTTTTAGATAGGTGTTTGGTGATAAAATGGCTTTAGCCATACATTTGACAAAGTTGTACAATCTAAGTTGAATAATTGCGATGAGATGCAACTATGAACTGTTGTACTCGCAAGAGAATCTTACTGTTATTAATAACATTCAACTTCTATCTTTGGTTGGTGTTAATTTAGAAAATATTTGCCAGAAGCTGATTAATTTGTAATGCAACAAATTTCTAGAAACTATCAGCAGGATCAGCAGAACGGAGTTTATTGATAGCTAATGCTCCAGAAGTAATGCAAATTAGAACTGTAGAGATTAAGACAAGTGAGGCATTATTGCTTGTCATCATGATGGGTAATTTAGTTGCTTTCATCGCAAAATCATATAACCCGATGGAAACAATAAAGCCAGGAATATAACCTAATAATGCTAAGATTAATGCTTGTTGAAAAACAACATTTAATAAATATCCATTAGCATAACCAATAGCTTTTAAAGTTGCATAGGCAATAAATTGAGTAGAAATATTGCTATAGAGAATTTGATAAACAATTACCACACCGACAACTGAAGCCATAATTAACATCAAGTTAAGAATGAAACCAATGGGAGTTCTGACTGACCAATATTGTTTTTCAAAATCAATAAATTCTTGACGAGTGAATATTTTTACATCCTTTGGTAGATTGGCTTTTAAATTTGCTAAAACCTGTTTTATATCAGCACCATCTTTGAGTTTAATTACTCCCATATCTATTTTTTCAACTGGACGGCTGTTAGGATTTATTCTTAGGAATGTTGAGTCGCTAACTATTAAATTACCATCAACACCAAAGGAAGGCCCTAAACTAAATAAACCACCAACTCTGACTCGATAACCTTTAACAGCATCAAAGGGAAAAATTTCAATTGGCTGTTCGATATTTCCCTGTTTAAATAATTCTGCTATTGGTCCAAACTCTGGACGGGCATCTCTATCAAATAGCATGACATCAGAAATTTTCAGTTTATCTAAATTTTGTTGTACTTCTGGAATGTCTAGCACAGATTTTCCAGGATCAAAACCAATAACGTAAATTGAATATTTCTCTCCGCTAACGGGATTTTTTAATTTTGCAAATTGCAAATAAATTGAACTAACTGAATCAACACCATCAAATCCTAAAGTTTGGTATAACCGAGTGCGAGAAAAACTTTGAATTGCTGTCAAAGATTTATATTGAGAACTAACTAAAAATAAATCACCGTGTAATTTTTGATGTAGGGCTGTGGCGCTAGAAAATAGCGCATCTTGGAAACCAAGTTGAATAAACATTAACAGCACAATAAAGCCAATTCCGGCTACAGCTATCACAAAGCGGAGTTTTTGCTGGACAAGCTGTAGCCAACCTAAAGGAATTTTGATATTCATATATTTGTCAGTTGTTAGTTGTCAGTTGTCAGTTGTCAGTTGTCAGTTGTTGAAAATGACTAATAACTAATGACCCATGACTAAATTTGAATTGCTACATCAACTTGTAAGTTAGTTAATCGAGATATCTTTTGACTATCGGTGGGATTATCAATAGATATTTTGACTTCAATTACTCTGCGGTCTGCGTCAGAATTGGGATTAATACTAAAGATGCCTTGTTTATCAACTTGCCAACCAATTTCTTGGACAGTTCCTTGTAATTTGCCCGGAAATGTAGTGCTGGTAATGGTAGCTTTTTGTCCAAGTCGAACATTTCGAATATCGGTTTGATACACTTCTGCTAAAATTTGCATTTTTGATGTATTGCCGATTTCGGCAAAGCCAGAAGTACCAATTACTTCGCCATTTCTGGAATGAATTCGTAAAATTGTGCCATCTAGAGTAGAAGTAATGTAAGTTAAATCATGGTCGGCTTTGGCTTGTTGAATTGCCGTTTCTGCACTTTTAACTTCACTTTTTGCCAATTCTACATCTACAACCCGGACTTCTTTAATACTATTAAGTTTGGATTGTCCTTCTTTGAGTTGATCTTGCAGAGTATCTTGTGTGCGTTTGAGAGTAGCTTCGGCTTCTTTTAACTGCTGTTGTGTAGTTTTTAGAACTAAATTTTTACTATCAAAAACAGAAACCGAAACAGCACCATCTTTCGATAATTGCTGATAGCGGTTACTCTCTTTTTGAGCATTTTCAACTTCAGCCCGAATGCGGTTAATTGTGGCTGCTTGAGCCGCAATATCTCCTTTCAATTGGGAATTTAACCGCGTAATTGTGGCTTTTTGAGCATTGATATCTCCAGTTTTTGCTCCAGCTTTTACCTGTGCGAGTTTAGTTCTGGCAATTAACAATTTATCAAATGCTTGTTGGATAGCTACTTGAGAACGAGTATAGTTTTCTAGATAAGCTAATACTTGTCCTTTTTTAACATTATCTCCTTCCTTTACCAACAGTTTTTCTACTCGGACACCGTTGATAGAATTAGGAGCAGATAAATATGTAATTTTGTCCTGTGGTTGTAATCTTCCTAAAGCCGTGACAGCAACTTTAACAGAAGTGGGTTGGGATTTAATTACCGAAGTAACAGCAGGAGCTTGAGTCTGAGAATTTACTTTCGACTGATGAAAAATGTATACAGATACTAATCCCGTAGCTAAAGTTAGAGAAGTTGCCAGAATTATTCTCCACTTTAACGCAGCTAGGTTGAATAATTGGCGTTCTTTATTTACTGCCATATTTTTATTCCAATGGTATTATTTCGGAAAATACTTGTCATGTTTACAGACTTATCCTCTGTTGCTTGCATAGAGGTGATACGTCTAATTATTTATGTATGAATTGTTGCCAGCAGTTCTAGCTGTTATAAATACCAAAATTAGCGGTAGGATTAACGGGTTTTTTACTTCCAATCATTCATAACTAAGGCCACGCTATGCTATCAATTTTATCTTGAATTGGCATTTAATTAAGTAGCCTAAAATACGATAGCTCTAGGGAGAAATGAAAATCTTCAATTCCCAGCAGTAATGATGCTAATAACTTAGAGGATGTTTTAAAAGTCCTTCGTGGTGTATCAAATATTTTCAGATCCCCCTAAATCCCCCTTTTTAAGGGGGACTTTGACTCTAGTTCCCCCCTTTTTAAGGGGGGTTAGGGGGGATCAGCAAGCGCCTAAGATCACCACCCAAAACTTTTCAAACAACCTCTTAGAGGGAATGAATAAACTTACCTGCAATTATCCCAAATAACTTTGATATTGTCAACTAAAATTAGTTATTTTAATTAATAAAATCCTTAACTACATACTATATTTAATTACTCATGAATTAATATAAAAATCTGTACTTTTTTTAGCAAATTATCATAAATAAATGGCAACTGTCCACATTTCATCACAATTGATATATCTATAGGTTAGTGTTCAACATCCCGAAAATTAATGTTTGGTTTATAAATAACCAATTATCTGGAAAAGGTGAGTTATCTTATAAATTCATCAAAAACCAAGGCTTGATTATGATAGTTTGCTCAAAAAAACCCCAATTATGTTCAAATGTTTCCTGTGTATATTTATTGATTAGTTACTTATGAGACAATTTAGATAAAATCCTAGAATTATCAGGAAAATATGCCTGTTAACTCCGTAATTACCCAGGGAATGTTATTAACAAATACGGTTGTAGATTATACTCAGCTAATTATGTTTTATTTAAAAGGAGGTAAATCAACAAATATTTTCCTCCAAAAATTAGCAAAAATGAACTATTCAGTTTTCATAAGCTATGCTAGTCTTTTTATTAATTCAACATTTACAGATGAAAAATAAATTGTTGAGTTGATATCCATAAACAGAAGAAATACTAAAATCCATTCAGTTTTTTACAGCAGAATTGCCTAAAGAAACAAAACCTATCCCTTGATAAATTTGGTTCTGTATCTGATTAAGTTACAAACTGCTAGACTCTTGAAAAGCTGTTTAAGTATTTTTTCACTATTTAGAGAATTTGCCACAGAGTGCTTATTATTTTGTAACGATTTTGGCAGCTTTTATCAGTCTAATCATCTAAAATAGGTTATCCTGGACTTTAAAAACTGGCAACTGCTATATCAACATACAGAACATTATTCTCCACTAGGTAAAACATTCAATGATTAAGAGATAAAAATGCTTCTGTCTTCATACATATCCCTCCATTTAAGTATGTCCTTTTGCCAGTTATTACCACAAAGTGATTGACACTTTTTCAATATTCACAAGTTGAGTATGATTATTTACCCCCCTTAGTTCCCCCTTAGAAAGGGGGGATAACAGAAAATCAAGTCCCCTCCCCTTTCTAAGGGGAGGGTTAGGGAGGGGTAAAACAACATTTGATACACAATGAGAGACTTGTTCATTCATCCTCTTAGTATTACCTGCGGTAGTTGCGCGAAGACAGATAGGATAGCTACCTACTAATAGCGCAGTGTGTTGCATCATTCACGGTACTCAAAATTAGTCTATGTCCTATGTCTTGTCCCCCCAAAAAGATAGACACAATTAATAATGGTTTAGCGGAATTAGAATCCCAAATTAATAGTTGTGAACAAGCTTTGCTTAGGTTTATCAAGGAAGAAAAAATGAACATGACTAACGCCACGCAATCAGAAAATTCCATGCCAACTAACGAAATTAATAGAAAACTACATACAACTCCCATAGCTATTGTTGGTATGGCATCTTTAATGCCTCAGTCCAGAACATTAAGAGACTATTGGCGAAATATTGTTAATAAAATTGATTGTATTACTGATGTTCCTTCTAGTCATTGGAGTGTAGAAGACTACTATGATCCTAATCCTAGAACACCAGAAGATAAAACCTATTGTAAACGTGGTGGTTTTATTCCTGAAGTTGATTTTAACCCCATGGAATTTGGCATTCCTCCCAGCATTTTAGAAGTTACAGATGTTTCCCAACTATTAAGTTTAGTAGTTGCGAAAGAAACAATGGAAGATGCTGGTTATGGTGACTCCCGTGAATTTAGCCGCGAGAATATCGGCGTAATTTTGGGTGTAGCAATGGGCAAACAATTGGGAATGCCATTAGCTGCCAGATTAGAATATCCGGTTTGGGAAAAAGTCCTTAAAAGCAGTGGTTTATCTGACGAAGATACTAAAAAAATCGTTGATAAAATTAAATCTGCTTATGTGAAATGGGATGAAAATGCTTTTCCTGGAATGTTAGCAAATGTGGTTGCTGGTAGAATTGCTAATCGTTTCAATTTTGGTGGTACAAACTGTGTAGTTGATGCGGCTTGTGCTAGTTCCTTTGGCGCATTAAAAATGGCCATTAGTGAATTAGTTGAACATCGTAGCGATATGATGTTAACTGGTGGAGTAGACACCGATAACACTATCATGGCTTACATCTCTTTTAGCAAAACTCCAGCAGTTACTTCTAGCGAAAATGTCAAACCATTTGATGCTAAATCTGACGGGATGATGTTAGGAGAAGGTATTGGGATGATTCTCCTCAAACGCTTAGAAGATGCCCAAAGAGATGGGGATAAAATCTATGCGGTAATTAAGGGAATTGGTACTTCTAGTGATGGTCGTTACAAGAGTATTTATGCTCCTAGAAAAGAAGGACAAGTTAAAGCCTTAGAACGGGCTTATGATGATGCTGGTTTCTCTCCTGCTACTGTAGGTTTGATGGAGGCACATGGTACAGGAACAATGGCAGGAGATCCTATAGAATTTAGTTCTTTAAGAGATTTCTTTGGTAAACATGATACCCAAAAACAACATATTGCTTTGGGAAGTGTAAAATCCCAAATTGGACATACAAAAGCCGCTGCTGGTACAGCTAGTTTAATTAAAACTGCCTTAGCATTGCATCACAAGATATTACCAGCAACTATCAATATTACCGAACCAAATCCCAAATTAGATATTGAAAATTCCTCCTTTTATCTCAACACTCAAACTAGACCTTGGATAAAAGCAGAAGGTGAAACTCCCCGACGTGCGGGTGTAAGTGCTTTTGGTTTTGGTGGCACAAATTACCACGTTGTTTTAGAAGAATACGAACCAGAACAACAAAATCCTTATCGTTTACATGGTGGGGCTAGTGAAGTGTTGTTATTTGGTGCAACTCACGCCGAATTAATTACTAAGTTAGAAGCAACTTTCAATAATTTACAAGCTAATGATGGGGATAGATACTATTCCCAATTAGTCCTAGATTGTCAATCTCTAACTATTCCCAAAACGGCAGCAAGAATTGGGTTTGTAGCTGAGAATTTGCCAGAGGCTTGTAAGTTACTCAAAACTGGGATTGATTTACTTAAAAATAAGCCTGATGTAACAGCTTGGGAACATCCTCAAGGAATTTATTACCGTTCTAATGGCATAGAATTAGCTGGAAAAGTTGTCGCTTTATTCTCTGGACAAGGTTCTCAATATCTGGAAATGGGAAGAGAAGCGGTGATGAATTTCCCCAGCTTGCGACAGTTATATGGCAAGATGGATCATCTATTCAAGCAAAGTAATTTGCAACCAGTTTCTGAAATTGTTTTCCCCCATTCTTCCTTTGATGAAGTTGAGAAAAAAGCGCAAATTGCAGCTTTACAAAGAACCGAATATGCACAGCCAGCAATTGGGGTATTTAGTGCTGGTTTATATGGGATTTTGCAGCAAGCTGGGTTTAAAGCAGATTTCACCGCTGGACATAGTTTTGGTGAATTAACGGCTTTGTGGGCGGCTGGAGTGTTGAGTGAGGCTGATTACTTGTTTCTGGTGAAGGCTAGAGGACAAGCAATGGCTGCACCCAAAGACCCAGATCATGATGCTGGAAGTATGTTAGCGGTGAAGGAAGATATCAGCAAAATTGAACCTGTGCTGAAGCAATTTCCCAAAGTAAGTATTGCTAACTTTAATTCTCCCACGCAGATTGTTTTGGCTGGGCCAAAGTTAGAAATTCAGAAAATCCAGGATGCTTGCCAAAAGTTGGGATATAGTGCAGTTTTATTGCCTGTATCTGCGGCTTTCCATACTCCGTTGATTGCATTCGCGCAAAAATCCTTTGCTATTGCGACCAAATCTGTAACTTTCCAAAATCCCCAAATTCCCGTTTTTAGTAACGTCACCGGTAAACATTATCCCCAGAATGCAGCAGCAATTCAAAAGAACTTAGAAAGCCATTTAGCTAGTTCAGTTTTGTTTAAGCAAGAGATTGAAAATATCTATGGGGCTGGTGGTTATTGCTTCGTAGAATTTGGTCCCAAACGGGTTTTGAGTAACTTGGTAAAAGATACCTTAGGCGATCGCCCACATCTTACCATATCGCTGAATCCTAGTAGCTCAAAAAACAGCGATCGCTCTTTGCGAGAAGCCGCAGTTCAGTTGCGCGTTATCGGGATGAATCTTAGCAATCTCGACCCCTACCAACTTCCTGCCGTATTGCCTCCCATTTCCACCAAAAAGACCCTCAGCGTCAAATTAACCGGCATTAACTACGTTTCCGACAAAACCAGAAATGCCTTTCAGGAAGCATTAGCAGACGGGCATCAAGTGGGAAGTAGGAGCGCAGGGTCTGCACCCAAAAATCCAGAACCAGAAACCGCGCCAAAAATTGCAGAAATTGAAACTTCTGTAATTACCAAAATTGCCGCAACCAATGGACATAACGGCAACGGTAATGGACATAAAAAACAACCTGTCATTGAAACCCTGTTACAGCCCCAAATGACAACTGCAACTATTATAAAAGAACCAGTTCCAGCAATTTTCGCGCAGCAATCCATAGAGAAGATGCAAACACCAAATAAGCTTGTAAATTGCCAACAAATTCTCACTAGCTTAGAAACACTTTTGAGCCAGTTTCAAGACAATCAAAGCGAGAATTTAGAAGTTCACGGTACATATCTCAATCATCAGATGGAATATGCCAAAACCTTCTTCCAATTAATGCAACAGCAAAACACCTTATTTGCTAATGTTAAATCTTCCGTAGATGCTGCTCAAATTAAGCAAGTAATCATGGAAAGCTTAGAGCGCAGCATGATGCAGTTTCATTCCCAACAAGGTGAAACCCTCCGCATTCATGAACAATATCTGCGGGAACAGGTGGAATATACCAAACACTTTTTCCAACTCATTCAAGAAGAATATTCTCAACTAATTTCTGATACCCAAGAAGGAACATCTGTAAATACCAGTGCTGCTAACGTTAACATTATTCCTCCTCAGGCACTACCAGTAATTGAGCCAAAAGTTCAACTTGTAGAAGCAACTATTCCCCCTGTCGTGAAAGTTGCAGAACCTGTAATTGCTGCACCAGTTGCTCCTGTGGTTGCATTTATTCCCGAACCAACTCCAGAACCAATTGCTCCCGTAGTTGCATTTATTCCCGAACCAACTCCAGAACCAGTTGCTCCCGTAGTTGCATTTATTCCCGAACCAGAACCTGTAACCAGCAATCTGAATCTGGATGATCTAGCTAACAACTTATTAAGTATTACCAGCGAAAAAACTGGTTATCCTATCGAAATGCTAGAACTCGATATGGATATGGAAGCAGACTTAGGAATTGACTCTATTAAACGAGTAGAAATTCTGGGAGGATTGCAAGAGTTATACCCTAACTTACCCAAACCTAACCTTGAAGAACTCGCAGAAAAACGCACTATTGGTCAAGTTGTTGAATATCTGCAAGGAATGGGTGACAGGGGACAGGTTACAGGTAACAGTAAAGAAGGTGATAAGGAAGAGGTAAAAGAAGAAATTGCCCCCGAACCAATCATCAGTATACCTGAGTTACCATTAGTTCCTACTTCCGAATTTATTCCCGTCTTCACACCTCCAGAAGCCAGTTCAGAAAACAGCAACGAATACGCTGATTTAGGACAAACCCTGTTAAACATCACCAGTGAAAAAACAGGTTATCCAGTGGAAATGCTAGAACTGGACATGGACATGGAAGCCGACTTAGGCATAGATTCCATCAAACGGGTAGAAATACTGGGAGCAATGCAGGAAGCATATCCCGACTTACCCAAACCAAATATAGAAGAATTAGGCGACCTACGGACAATCGGGCAAATCGTAAACTACCTCCAATCATTGGTGGGAGGTGAAAAAAAAAAGTCGCAGTTTGATGTTAACTCGGTAACAACCACAGGGGTGGGGTCTAATATCACAGCCGATTTAACCCCACCACCAATAGTACCCACAAATCTTCCCCGTCGTCCTGCTAAACTCAAAACCTTACCACGCCCAGATTTTTGGGAAGCGAAATTACCAGAAGGACACATTGCTTTAATCACTGATGATGGTTCTTTAACTACCACCAAACTAGCCCATGCACTGATTGAACAAGGTTGGCAAATAGTAGTTTTGAGTTTCCCCCAATCGTTAGTTTCCGAGCAATTGCCATTACCCGTAGGTGTTACCCGCGTAACTTTGGCAAATATGAGTGAACAACATCTGCAATTATTATTGCAAAGTGTGATGACTAAACACGGACCGATTGGGGCATTTATTCACCTACATCCTCAATTTACTCCTGAAAAACCTGGGCATATTTCCTATCCAGAAGCCGAAAAAGCAATTATTAAACAAGTGTTTTTAATGGCTAAAAACCTGAAAGCAACTTTGAATAATGCCGCAGCTTTAGAAGGAAGAACAAGTTTCTGCACAGTTGCCCATCTTGACGGTGAATTTGGATTAGGACATCAAGGTAATTTTAGTGCAATTGCTGCTGGTTTGTTTGGTTTAACTAAGAGTTTGCGATGGGAATGGCCACAGGTATTTTTCCGAGCAATTGACCTCAATCCTACTTTAGATCCTCACGAATCTGCCGAATATATTGTTGCTGAATTGCATGATTCCAATAGATATATTGGTGAAGTTGGTTATAGTTCTCAAGGACGAGTAACCCTAGTAGCCAAAGCCGAATAATTTCTGAACTATGATTAATTTGATTTATGTGATTAAGATGATTAACAAATCAAATCATCTTAATCAAACTAATCACAAGAATCACAGTTCAGACGAATAATTTCTGAACTATGATTAATTTGATTAATTTGATTTATGTGATTGAGATGATTAACAAATCAAATCATCTGAATCAAACTAATCACAAGAATCACAGTTCAGACGAATAATTTCTGAACTATGATTTTTATGATTTATCTGATTTTTGTGATTAATCAAATCATCTTAATCAAACTAATCACAAGAATCACAGTTCCGACGAATAATTTCTGAACTATGATTAATTTGATTTATGTGATTGAGATGATTAACAAATCAAATCATCTTAATCAAACTAATCACAAGAATCACAGTTCAGACGAATAATTTCTGAACTATGATTAATTTGATTTTTGTGATTAAGATGATTAACAAATCAAATCATCTTAATCAAACTAATCACAAGAATCACAGTTCAGACGAATAATTTCTGAACTATGATTAATTTGATTTATGTGATTTAGATGATTAACAAATCAAATCATCTTAATCAAACTAATCACAAGAATCACAGTTCAGACGAATAATTTCTGAACTATGATTAATTTGATTTATGTGATTAAGATGATTAACAAATCAAATCATCTTAATCAAACTAATCACAAGAATCACAGTTCCGACGAATAATTTCTGAACTATGATTAATTTGATTTATGTGATTGAGATGATTAACAAATCAAATCATCTTAATCAAACTAATCACAAGAATCACAGTTCAGACTAATAATTTCTGAACTATGATTAATTTGATTTATGTGATTGAGATGATTAACAAATCAAATCATCTTAATCAAACTAATCACAAGAATCACAGTTCAGACTAATAATTTCTGAACTATGATTAATTTGATTTATGTGATTGAGATGATTAACAAATCAAATCATCTTAATCAAACTAATCACAAGAATCACAGTTCCGACGAATAATTTCTGAACTATGATTAATTTGATTTTTGTGATTGAGATGATTAACAAATCAAATCATCTTAATCAAACTAATTACAAGAATCACAGTTCCGACGAATAATTTCTGAACTATGATTAATTTGATTTATGTGATTTAGATGATTAACAAATCAAATCATCTTAATCAAACTAATCACAAGAATCACAGTTCCGACGAATAATTTCTGAACTATGATTAATTTGATTTATGTGATTGAGATGATTAACAAATCAAATCATCTTAATCAAACTAATCACAAGAATCACAGTTCCGACGAATAATTTCTGAACTATGATTAATTTGATTTTTGTGATTGAGATGATTAACAAATCAAATCATCTTAATCAAACTAATCACAAGAATCACAGTTCAGACGAATAATTTCTGAACTATGATTAATTTGATTTATGTGATTGAGATGATTAACAAATCAAATCATCTTAATCAAACTAATCACAAGAATCACAGTTCAGACGAATAATTTCTGAACTATGATTAATTTGATTTATGTGATTGAGATGATTAACAAATCAAATCATCTTAATCAAACTAATCACAAGAATCACAGTTCCGACGAATAATTTCTGAACTATGATTAATTTGATTTATGTGATTGAGATGATTAACAAATCAAATCATCTTAATCAAACTAATCACAAGAATCACAGTTCAGACTAATAATTTCTGAACTATGATTAATTTGATTTATGTGATTGAGATGATTAACAAATCAAATCATCTTAATCAAACTAATCACAAGAATCACAGTTCAGACTAATAATTTCTGAACTATGATTAATTTGATTTATGTGATTGAGATGATTAACAAATCAAATCATCTTAATCAAACTAATCACAAGAATCACAGTTCAGACTAATAATTTCTGAACTATGATTAATTTGATTTATGTGATTGAGATGATTAACAAATCAAATCATCTTAATCAAACTAATCACAAGAATCACAGTTCAGACTAATAATTTCTGAACTATGATTAATTTGATTTATGTGATTGAGATGATTAACAAATCAAATCATCTTAATCAAACTAATCACAAGAATCACAGTTCCGACGAATAATTTCTGAACTATGATTAATTTGATTTATGTGATTGAGATGATTAACAAATCAAATCATCTTAATCAAACTAATCACAAGAATCACAGTTCCGACGAATAATTTCTGAACTATGATTAATTTGATTTATGTGATTGAGATGATTAACAAATCAAATCATCTTAATCAAACTAATCACAAGAATCACAGTTCAGACGAATAATTTCTGAACTATGATTAATTTGATTTTTGTGATTGAGATGATTAACAAATCAAATCATCTTAATCAAACTAATTACAAGAATCACAGTTCCGACGAATAATTTCTGAACTATGATTAATTTGATTTATGTGATTTAGATGATTAACAAATCAAATCATCTTAATCAAACTAATCACAAGAATCACAGTTCCGACGAATAATTTCTGAACTATGATTAATTTGATTTATGTGATTGAGATGATTAACAAATCAAATCATCTTAATCAAACTAATCACAAGAATCACAGTTCAGACGAATAATTTCTGAACTATGATTAATTTGATTTATGTGATTGAGATGATTAACAAATCAAATCATCTTAATCAAACTAATCACAAGAATCACAGTTCAGACGAATAATTTCTGAACTATGATTAATTTGATTTATGTGATTGAGATGATTAACAAATCAAATCATCTTAATCAAACTAATCACAAGAATCACAGTTCAGACAAATTAATCATCCCAATCAAACAAATTACATAAATCATAGTTCCGACTATTTAATCACAAAAATCATAGTTATGACTGCAACCGTTCAAGTTAGACCATCTTCTGTCTTTGTTGTCAGTGGTGGCGCAAAGGGAATCACTGCTCAATGTACAATTAAATTAGCACAAGAACAACCTTGTAAATTTATTCTTTTAGGTCGTTCAGAAATTACCACAGAACCAGAATATGTTCGGGATTGTTTAGAAGATTCAGCCTTAAAAAAGCGCATCATGGAAAAGTTGATTTCTCAAGGAGAGAAACCAACACCCATAATGGTACAAAAGATATTTAATCAAATTAATTCTAGTCGAGAAATTAAAAAGACCTTAGCAGCTATTGAAGCAGCAGGAGGAACGGCTGAATATATCAGCGTTGATGTCACTGATACCGTAAAATTGAAAGCAAAACTCCAGGAAATATCTCAAAAAACTGGTCAAATTACCGGGATTATTCACGGTGCTGGTAACTTAGCAGATAAATTAATTGAAAAAAAGACAGAAGATGATTTTGAGAAAGTTTACACAGCTAAAGTTCAGGGTTTAGAAAATCTCCTCAGTTGTGTTAATCCCCAACAATTAGAACATTTAGTATTGTTTTCTTCAGTGACTGGTTTTTATGGGAATATTGGTCAAAGTGACTATGCTATAGCCAACGAAATTCTGAGTAAATCAGCCCACTTAATGAAACAATATAACCCTAATTGTCATGTAGTGGCAATTAACTGGGGTGGTTGGGATAGTGGTATGGTAACACCACAATTAAAAAAAGCATTTGCAGAAAGAGGAATTGATATTATCCCTATAGAAGTTGGCACACAAATGTTAGTTAATGAACTACATCCTCTCTACACTAATGATGCTCAAGTTGTCATTGGTAGCCCCATGAAATTACCACCTGCTCCTTTAGGTTCAGAACTGCGGAGCTACCGAATTAGACGACGGATGACATTAGCAGAAAATCCATTTTTGCATGATCATACAATTGCAGGATCACCCGTATTACCCGCTACCTGTGCTAAATCATGGATGGTTAATGGTTGTGAAGAAATTTATCCAGGGTATACATATTTTAGTTGTCAAGACTTCAAAGTTTTAAAAGGAATTACCTTTAATGCTACCCTAGCTAAAGAACATATTTTAGAAATCAAAGAAGTTGCCAAAAGCGATGGTGATTTTGTAGAATTTCAGACCAAAATATGGAGTAAAACACCTGAAGGTAAAACTCATTATCATTTCAGTTCTCTGATAAAACTGGTAAAAAATATGCCAGAAGCACCCATTTATGAAGCAATGGATCTCAGAGAAGATAATATTGTCACAACCACAGGTAAAGGATTCTATCAAAATGGTGATTTATCCTTATTTCATGGACCAGCATTCCAAGAAATTACCAGAGTTTTAAACATTAGTTCTGAAAAACTCACAGCCGAATGTTGCTGGCAAGAAATCACCCCTCAACAACAAGGACAATTTCCCGTCAAATGGCACAATCCTTATATCATTGACTTGAGTACCCAAACATTATGGCTATGGTTAAATCATATCCATCAAGAAGTTTGTTTACCAGGACAATTAACATACTGTGAACAATATTTAGCAGTGCCATTTAACGTCCCCTTTTATGTTTCCTGTGAAATCATTGCTAAAACTGACACTGGAGCAACCGTCAACTTCATTATCCATAATCGTGAAGGAAAAATCTACTCCAAAATCTTAGGAGCAAAAGCCGTAATTTGGCCAATGAAAATGTTAAATAAGAAGTAAAAAACCACAATTTATTTTCTTTCTTCTGTTCTCTTCTTCTTCCTTTCTTCCTTCGTGTCCTATCTCTACGAGACGCTCCGCGAACGCTCCTTCGTGGTTAATTTCTCTTAATTATCTTCCTGCGTCCATAAATCCATAAACATTGGGGAATCGCGTAAATCCTAAATAACATAGGGAACAGAGTAAAAAATATCTCTTTCCCTCATCCCCCAATGAGGATTTCAAAAGTGGAAAAAATAGCAATCATCGGGTTATCTTGCCTATTTCCCGATGCTCATAATCCTGAAGAATTTTGGCAGAATCTTACCGAAGAAAAAGATTCCACATCATCTATAACTATAGCGGATTTGGGAATAGATCCCGCTATATTCTACGATTCTAATAAAGGTAAACCGGAAAAATTCTACTTTTCAAAAGGTGGATTTATCCGCAACTTTAAGTTTGATGCTAATGAATATAATTTACCTGAATCATTTCTAGAAAGCTTAGATAACACCTTCAAATGGTCATTGTACGCTGCAAAACAAGCCATTGTTCAAAGTGGTTATTGGGGAAATCAAACTGCACTGGCAAAATGTGGAGTCATTTTAGGAACTCTGGGATTACCAACGAAAGCATCTAATCAATTATTTGCTCCTATTTATCAGCAAAATATTGAACCTGCAATTGGTGAACTTTTACAGGAAAAAGATTTTCGTTTAGGGGGTTTATCCACCTCTCAAAAAGTCTCTCCATACAATGCTATGGTTTCAGGTTTACCTGCTGCTATAGTTTCCAAAGCATTCTCTCTGTCTCCAACTCATTTCTCTATAGATGCTGCTTGTTCCTCATCATTTTATGCCATTAAATTAGCATCCCATTATCTGCAATCTGGCAAAGCTGATTTGATGTTAGCTGGTGCTATTAGTTGTTCAGATCCATTATTTATCAGAATGTTATTTTCTGGGATTCAAGGATATCCCGATAATGGTATTAGTCGTCCTCTTGACAAGTCATCACGCGGGTTAATTACCTCCGAAGGCATAGGAATGGTAATGCTCAAAAGATATAGTGATGCTGTTAGAGATGGGGATAAAATTCTGGCAACAATTTGTGGTAATGGTTTATCTAATGATGGTAAAGGTAAACATCTTCTTAGTCCTAATCCTCAAGGGCAAACTCTGGCATATCAAAGAGCTTATTCAGAAGCTAAACTTAACCCCCAAACAATTGATTATTTAGAGTGTCATGCTACTGGCACTCTATTGGGAGATACCACCGAATGTAACTCCATTGAAGGCTTTTTTAGTCCATATCAAGCAGCACCTTTAGTAGGTTCAACTAAAACAAATGTTGGTCATTTACTTGTTGCTGCGGGCATGGTGGGGATAACCAAGACAATTTTAAGTATGTCTCATGGCGTTATTCCTCCCACTATTAATGTGACTCAACCCATAGGTTCTGAAAATAATGTTGTCTCTCCAAAAAACATTGTCAGAACGCCTACTAAATGGCCGAGTCAAGAAACTAAAAGAGTAGCTTTAAGTGCATTTGGTTTTGGTGGAACAAACTCTCACATCATTCTAGAACAGGGGAAGTAAGCAAATGAATATTGAGCAAAATCTGACTGCAAAAATGGCAATTGTGGGCATGGATGCCTTCTTTGGTGAATGTCAAGAATTAGATGCTTTTGAGAGCAGTATTTATGACGGAAAACAGCATTTTATTCCTCTGCCAGAATCCAGATGGCATGGGATTAATGAGCAAGAAACTTTACTGCGAGAGTATGGTTTAGAAGCTGGAAAAGTACCACAAGGAGCGTATATTGATAATTTTGAAGTTGATACTTTAGGTTACAAGATACCTCCTAATGAAGTTGAAAAAATCAACTCTCAACAACTTTTATTATTAAGAGTTGCTGACCGCGCCCTCAAAGATGCGAATATTTCACCTAATAGCAATGTAGCGGTAATTATCGCCGCAGATACAGAATTATCTGTACACCAACTACAGCAAAGATGGAATTCATCTTGGCAAATTAAAGATGGTTTGAATGGTGCAGAAATTGCTTTATCACCAGAAAAAATCCATCAATTAGAAGGCATTGTTCAAGATAGTATTCATAATCAAGTTGAACTTAGTGAATATCTCAGTTATGTTACCAACATTATGGCCAGCCGGATTTCTTCTTTATGGAATTTCTCAGGCCCATCTTTCACAATTAGTGCCGTCGAAACTGCCGCTTTTAAAGCTTTAGAACTCGCGCAAATGCTACTTGATACTAATGAAGTAGATGCTGTAGTTGTCGGTGCTGTTGACTTAGCAGGAGGTGTAGAAAATGTATTACTGCGAAGTCAATTTGGAAAAATTAATACAGGAGTCAATACTTTAAGTTTTGACGAAAAAGCTAATGGTTGGAATGTGGGAGAAGGTGCCGGTGCAGTTGTTCTCAAACGTCATGATACGGCATTAAACAACAATGAACGTATCTATGCAGTAATTGATGGTATTAGCATTGGTCAATCTCCCTCAATGGCTGTAGATAGCAATACCATTACTCAAGTCTGTCAACAGGCTTTTCAACAAGCAGGGATTGAACCCACAAAAGTCAACTATTTAGAAGTCTGCGCTAGTGGTATTCCCGCAGAAGACGAAGCCGAAATTAACGGTATCCTGCAAGCTTATCCTCAAGTTGGAGATGGTTTACACTGCGCTATAGGTAGCATTAAATCTAATATTGGTCATACCTTCGTTGCATCAGGAATTGCCAGTTTAATTAAAACTGCACTGAGTATTTATCACAGATATATTCCAGGAACTCCTAATTGGTCTGGTGTTAAAACACCGCAAGTATGGGAAGGCAGTCCTTTCTATGTTGCGACGGAATCCAGACCTTGGTTCTTGCAAAAAGAGGTCAAATCTCGAATTTCGGCGATTAATAGTATTGGTTGTGACGGTTCTTTTGCTCATGTCATCTTATCAGAAGAAATCCAACAACCAGAACGCATTAGCACATACCTAGAATCAAGACCTTTGCATTTGTTACCCATTGCAGCAGATGATCAATCTAGCTTATTAGTAGCATTGGATCATTTGCAACAAACAATTGAAAATGCTGATTCTCTCAAAAATATTGCTAGTCAAACCTTTGTTAAATTTCAACAACATTCTCAGCCAAAATATACCTTATCTCTGACTGGACGTAACCAAAAAGAATTAATTAAAGAAATTAATTCTGCTAAAAAAGGTGTAACTAATGCCTTTGCAAATGGTAAAGATTGGCAGACTCCCATAGGTAGTTATTTTACACCAAAACCATTGGGTAAAGATGGAGAAATAGCCTTTGTTTATCCCGCTGCTGTCAATACTTATCTGGGTATCGGTCGGAGTCTTTTCCGGCTATTTCCTAAAGTCTTAGATGATGTAATTATCAAAAGTCTTGACGAACGGGCAGCCGATGTTGAAAAACTGGTATTTCCTAGAAGTTTAAGTAAATTATCAACTCGACAATTGGAAACTCTAGAAAAGAAATTGTTGGCTGATTCATTAGCAATGTTTGAAGCCGAAGTGCTTTTTACCAGATTAATCTCCACAATTATTACCGAAGATTTTCAAATTAAACCCAAATATATTTTCGGATATAGCTTAGGTGAAACTAGCATGATGGTTGCTCAAGGAGTATGGAGCAATTTTTATGAAGTTAGTCACACCTTTAATTCATCAGCTTTATTTGGAGATAGATTATCAGGTTCTAAAAATGCTGTGCGTGAGTATTGGGGACTACCAAAAACTGCCACAACTCCAGAGAATAAGTTGTGGAGTAATTACGTTCTTATGGCTAGTCCTGAGCAAGTCAGAGAATGTTTAAAAAATGAAACTCGCGTTTACTTAACACAGATTAATACACCAGAAGAAGTATTAATTGCTGGAGATCCCGCAGCTTGTGGACGAGTGATTAAAACCCTGGGTTGTAATTCTTTTCCTGCTCCTTTTGATCATGTAATTCATTGTCAAGCAATGAAATCAGAGTCTCAAGAATTGGAAAAACTATACACTATACCAGCGCAAAAAATCCCCGGAGTCAAGTTTTACTCCGCTGCTGAATATCAATCAATTGAAATTGATAGCCAACAAATTGCCCACAATATTGCCACAGGATTATGTCAACAACTCGACTTTCCCCGCTTAGTTAATCGCGTCTATGCTGACGGAGCAAAAATCTTTATTGAAGCCGGTGCTGGTGGTATTTGTTCACGCTGGATAGATAAAAATCTGGGTAATCAAGAACATCTTACCGTATCCCTAAACCGACGCGGCACAGATGACCATAGTTCCCTAATTAAAGCATTAGCAAAACTATTGAGTCATCAAGTAAATGTGAATCTAACTCCTTTGTATAACTTATCCTCAGAAAATACACAACAGAAAAAAGCTGCACTGAGGACAGTTACTTTAGGTGGTAATTCCATGACTTCTGCAATTTTAAATGCAGAAAATCGGCAAATTTTTGCTAATAACCAAAAGCAAACAATTTTTACTCATCAAGAGTATAAAATCATCAATTCCTTACAAACATCGGAGAAAATAGCCCCTACAGACATTTACCCCAAACCCCAACCTAAACTAGCAAAAAATACCATGAAAACTATCATGGAGAACGGTTTGGAATTGTCAAAGAAACTAAAATTCTTTGAGTCAACTAAAATCCTCAAGCAAAATATAAATCAAGAATCTGGTGAAAAAGTTAGCATGAATGATTTAAAAATTTCTCAGTATCAAAAACTGAGTAACAACACTGCCAAATTAACTAAAACGCACACAAGTTTTTTAACAGCTAGACAAGATTTTAGTCAGCAAATGAGCGAAATCATTCAATTGCAATTAGCTTGCGCTCAAAATTTGCTTAACGAAGAGAAATAATGCACTTGGGTTGAGCTTAAAGCTCTTTTTTAAACGAACCACAGAGGCACAGAGGACACAGAGGGAAGAAAAAATTTAATAGAAATTGTATTTACTCTCTTTCTTTGCGCCTCTGCGCCTTTGCGTGAGCTAAATTCTTCATTCTCAACTTTTTTTTATTTGAGGAATAATTACCGTGACAACAATCGAGACGGTACTAAATAAACATGATAATGGGCTTGGTTTTTTTACCTGTAATCATCAAAACCAAGTTTGGAAAGGTTCATTAGATTGTGTTAGCTTTGAAAAAAGTGCTATCAAAGATAAACTTTTAACATTAGATAAACCTTGTTATCTCATTAAAATAGCCGGAAAAATTGGTGCTACTAATGATGGCTATTTAGCACCTGCTGATGATAGTGTATCTGGACAAGCAGAACTTTTAATATCACTTCCACCCCTACGGTTACAACAACTTGGGGATTCTAGTTTTCTTGCTGCTTATGGTGTAAAATATGCCTATATGACGGGAGCAATGGCTGGAGGTATTTCTTCTGAAGAAATGGTAATTGCCCTAGGAAAAGAGAAAATTTTAAGTTCCTTTGGTGCAGGTGGTTTACTTCCAGAACGCTTAGAATCTGCGATTAATAATATTCAACAAGCGTTACCCGATGGACCCTACGCGTTCAATTTAATTCACAGTCCTAACGAACCAGCTATTGAACGCCGGGCTGTAGATTTATATCTAAAATATGGTGTCAGAACAGTAGAAGCATCAGCATTTTTAGACTTAACTCCGAATATTGTTTATTATCGAGTTGCTGGGTTAAGATTGAATGCAGCTAACCAAATTGATATCAGAAATAAGGTAATAGCTAAAGTTTCCCGACGGGAAGTTGCTACTAAATTTTTGCAACCCGCACCAGAACGAATTCTCAAAGAATTAATTCAGCAAGGACTAATTACTGAATTACAAGCCAATTTGGCTAGTCAAGTGCCCATGGCTGATGATATTACTGTTGAAGCTGACTCTGGTGGTCATACAGATAATCGTCCTTTAGTATGTTTATTACCTTCAATTATTGCGCTCAGAGATGGAACTCAAGCTCAATATAATTACTCAGTTCCTATTAGGATTGGAGTAGCTGGAGGAATTGGCACACCAGAATCAGCTTTAGCTGGTTTTATGATGGGTGCTGCTTATATAATGACTGGTTCAATTAATCAATCTTGTGTTGAGTCTGGTGCTTGTGAACATACTAAAAAGTTATTAGCACAAGCAGAAATGGCGGATATGATTATGGCTCCCGCAGCCGATATGTTTGAAATGGGAGTGAAATTACAAGTTCTCAAACGGGGGACAATGTTTCCCATGCGAGCGCAAAAATTGTATGAATTATATCGCACTTACGACTCTATTGAACAGATTCCGCAAGCAGAAAAAGATAAGTTAGAAAAACAAATTTTCCGTAAAAGTCTTGCAGAAGTTTGGGAAGGTGCAGCGGCTTATTTATCCCAAAAGAATCCAGAAAAATTGGGGAAAGCTGTTAACAATCCTAAACTCAAAATGGCTGTAATCTTTCGCTGGTATTTAGGATTATCTTCCCGCTGGTCTAGCACTGGTGAAAAAGGTCGGGAAGTTGATTATCAAATTTGGTGTGGACCAGCTATGGGTGGCTTCAATGACTGGGTACGTGGTTCATATTTGTCAGAACCTAATCATCGTCATGTTGTTGATGTTGCTAACCAAATTATGAAAGGGGCTGGGTTTTTATATCGCAGCCACAGTTTAAAAATGCAAGGTTTGCAAATGCCTGCTTATTACAGTCAATATCAACCAATTCCTTCTATATTGGAGAAGTAAAAATGAGTTTAAAACAGTCTTATAATGCTGAAAGTATTCAAGCATTTCTAGTTTCTCATCTCGCGGAAGTTGTCGGAGTAGAAACCGCAGAAATTGATGTTAATGAAAATTTAGAAAATTATGGTTTGGATTCCGCTCAAGCCATGATGATCATTAGTAAATTAGAAGAATTACTAGGATTTAAACCCTCTCCTATTTTACTTTGGCATTATCCCAATATTGCAGCCCTTTCTCAACGGTTGTCAGAAGAATCAACTGATGATTCTCAAGCAAAAGATTCAGGGACAAATTCCCCTGTTAGTTTTGCTCCTCCTCTTCTAGATTTAGCTGCGGAAGCTGTCCTAGACCCTACTATTCAACCTGTAGGTAATACAGTTTTTATCACTAACCCCAAAAATATCTTTTTAACCGGAGGAACGGGTTATTTAGGGGCTTTTATCATCAAGGAATTGCTAGAAGTATCTGAAGCAACTCTTTATTGCTTGGTTCGTGCTAGTAATGTGGAAGAAGGTAAAAGCAAATTAGAAAATAATTTGCAACAATATGGAATTTGGCAAGATGAATATAGTAGCCGTATTATCCCTATCATTGGTGATTTAGCACAGCCACATTTGGGAATTGGTGCAGAACAATTTGAAAGTTTAGCCGCTAATATTGATACTATTTATCATAGTGCAGCTTTACTGAATTATGTTTATCCTTACTCAGCATTAAAAACAGCCAATGTTTTAGGGACACAGGAAGTTTTGCGTTTAGCTTGTCAAACGAAAGTGAAGCCATTGCATTATGTTTCTAGTGTGGCTGTATTTGAGTCAAGTGCCTATGCTGGTCAGGTAGTTAAAGAGCAGGATAGTTTTGATGACTGGGAAGGCATTTTTCTCGGTTATTCCCAAACTAAATGGGTGTCGGAAAAATTAGTGAAAATTGCTGGTAGTCGAGGATTACCTATTACTATTCACCGACCTCCTTTAATTTCTGGAGATAGCAAAACTGGGATTTGTAATACCCATGACTTTATCAATTTGATGATTAAAGGTTGTCTACAAATGGGATCTTTTCCTGATGTAGATTATATGTTAGATATGTCTCCTGTTGATTATGTGAGCAAATCTGTTGTTTATCTTTCTCGACAAGAAACATCTGTAGGTAAGGCTTTTCACTTACAACATCCTCAACCTGCTTCCTTAAAATCTTTGGTTGATTGGGTGCGTTCTTTTGGATTTTCATTGAAGATGATTCCCTACGAAGAATGGCAAGCAGAGTTAATTAATAATGTGACATCTCAAGATAATCCTTTATACACTTTGCGTCCGTTTTTACTAGAACGTTGGTCTGATGAACAAATCACTATTCCTGATTTGTATTTACAAGCTAGAAGACCAATTATTAGTTGTGAAGAAACTCTAGAAGCACTAAAAGGCAGTTCTATTGTTTGTCCTCCTATTGATTCTCAATTGTTGATGACTTATACATCCTATTTAGTGCAAACTGGTTTCTTGACTCTTGCCTAATGGTATTGGCACGGGTAAACCGTGCCTAGCTAATTAACTTTTTTAAAATGAACGTAAAATGTCAGGGAACTGTTTTAATTACGGGTTCAGCCAATGGTATTGGTTATCAGTTAGCCCGGATTTTTGCTCGTGAAAATTACAATCTTGTATTGGTAGATAGGGTAGGTGAAAAACTTACGAAAATAGCTGTTGATTTTCAAGAAGAGTTTGGGGTTTCTGTTAAACCTATTATCAAAGATTTATCTATATCCACATCTCCAGAAGAAATTTTTACAGAGTTGCAAGAGGCTGGAATTAAGGTTGATATTTTAGTAAATAATGCCGGGTTTGGAAATCATGGATTATTTAATGAAACTAACCTCAGTACCGAACTGGAAATGTTACAGGTAAATTTAGTTTGTTTAACCCATTTAACCAAGTTATTTCTCAAACAAATGGTTAAACAAGGTCATGGCAAGATATTAAATGTTGCTTCTGCGGCTGCATTTCAACCAGGTCCGTTAATGGCAGTGTATTTTGCCACTAAAGCCTATATTTTATCATTTTCAGAAGCGATCGCTAATGAATTAGAAGGTACAGGTGTAACTGTAACAGTTCTTTGTCCGGGTTCTACTGTATCAGCATTTCATGAAAGAAGCGGCATGGCTGATTCTAAAATGCTTAAAGGTAAAAAAATGATGGATGCGGAAACGGTTGCACAGATTGGTTATGATGCTTTAATTAAAGGAAAAACTATTATTATTCCTGGTTTCATGAATAAACTTATGTCAAAATGTGTGCGGTTTATTCCTAGGAAAATGGTGACGAAAATTGTCAGAAGTATGCAAGAAGATAAGTAATAAAAAGTAAAATCTCCCAAGACCTCTTCCCTGTCCCCTTGTCATAAAAACGAATTTTAACGCCACATAAAGTTCTTGGCGATTTATTAATGTTTCATCTGGATTTGGAAATTAGGCAATTATTTTTGCGATTCAGATTCATAAGTACCTAGACAGAATTAATTACATATTAGTTATTTACCAATTCTTTACCAGTCAAGGATTTCAGCCCTGATGTTTGTGTAATTAATTTTTTCCAGGTACTTATTTTGACGGAAGAGGGTTAACCTCACCATCAGATTCTTGAGCAGATTTAGCGACATATATACCAACTAAAACTACAATAAAAGCTAACCCATTTAGGAGACTTAAATCTTCACCAAAGAAGATCCATGCAAGAATTGTAGCAATGATCGGCTCAAGCAGAAGGAACAAAGAAATAAATCCTGAAGAGAAGTGTTTGAGGCTATAGAAGAGAATCCCCGAACCAATCACTTGGCAGAAAATAGCTAGAAAGATGACTGGTAACCATCCCTGCCAGGAAGATGGGAAAATTTTATCTTCAGTTAATATCACTACTGGAAATGTCAAAAATATTCGGAAAAAACAAGACCATAATAATATGCTTATTGTCGAAAACTTGACTCTTAATTTTTCTACCACTAAATTGTTAGCTCCAAAAAATATAGCAGATAGTAAAGCTAAACTATCACCATTCAGATGATCTGTAGAAATTTGTAAATCTTGAATGCTAATAGTTATAGCTCCTCCTATAGCTAAAACCATACCGATGAGAAATTTACTGTTAAAGGAATAATTTAATAGCAGCCATCCCCCTAATATGGTGAAAATTGGGGTCATATTATGTAATAAATTCGCGTTAGCAACGCTTGTTGTAGTTATAGACCAAGCCCAGGAAAGCTGGGAAAGTGAAATTAAGATAGCCGTTAACACCAATAGTGATATATCGAATATTGTATAACTTTCTTTTACACTGGAAGTATCTTGGAATAGTTGAGAAGCTAAATATTTACCACCTTTCCACAGTCCTAGAATAAAAGTGGCTATCCAGAAGCGATTGAAAATCGTAGCATTAGGACCAATATATTGTTCGCTAAATTTGATTAAGATTGCTGCTAGTGATAAAGTAAATACTGCTACGAACAATAAAATAATCTGTATTTTATCGGATCTAAAATCTGTCTGTTGCTCTGGCAATTCCACGGTATTAGTCATAATGATTTTGTGGCAAAGACTTTTGGAGGTAATGTTGTACAAAATAAACAGGGCGGGTAAGGAGTCCCACCCCACAATAATTAAACTTGTTTTAAGTTATACAGTTTAAATTCCGAACAGCTTACTATTTGAGAGTTGAAAGATAAGACAACATCCGCCCATACTGTGCTGTTCCCGCTGCTATTGCTAAATGTGATCCCAGAAGAATTTGGTCAACTTCTGCTTGATTTAACCTCGGCTCTTGATTAGCTATACCGGCAAGTAACTCTCTTGTGTGATATTGATCAATGGCTAGGTGAGCAGTAAAATAAACACTCAAATCTTCCTGATCAATACCAACTCTTTTTAAACCCGCAATAATTCTTTCAAAATGTGGATGCACCCAACTTTCAAATACCAAGAAAGCTCCATATGCCATATATTTGTATCCTGGACGTGTCAACAGCATATTAAATGAGTTTGATGTTATCTTAGCGTACCAGGGACTCGTTAGTTTTCGATAATCAGATAGTTGATTCCAACCATTTAATTCTTCCAACAACATTCTTAACCAATATGTGTGGAAATCATTAAGCTTGCCACGACCGCACTCATCCCAAAGATTTGATGCAACTACCTTTTTTAGTAGCCCTTGTAAACCCTTTACCAGTAAAGCTACCTCATCATCAACCACCTCATTGCGGATGACTTCATTTTGTAAAAAAGTTATAACAGCCGTTTTTGAGGCCTTTGTCGCAATATAATCAAATAGTTCATGGTAAACGCCGGAATTATCAAGTATTTTTTTGTTAAGATAATCAACCGCTTCCCCCTGATTTAGCTGTTGGGGAATTGCTGGTATATCTAACCAATAATTCATTAATTCTCTTTCTAAAACAATCTTTAATTGCTGTAATTTTATTTCTAATTCTTCATTGGTCGTGATATAGCAAGGGCTATCTTCATAACCGAGTACATAGGCATAAATTAATCCTAAACTTTCGTGAATAAATTTACCATGTTCTTCAGAGTTATCCCTGCTTTTAGCTAATATTTCATATTGCTGAGTTACATCTAAATAAAGAAAGTCTTTGATTAAACCGCTGAAACCCTGAAATTTGTTGACAGGAGGCCAACTCCGATCTTGTAAATTTGAGGACTTTTCCTGTAACTGATTAATACTTAGCACCTGACAACTCCTTTAAAATTCAAGTAGTATACAACTGATTGAGATTTACATAACACAATGCCAACACTTGTATCCCGTTGCATTGATATTAAATATTATCTCCCTGTCCAATTTGTGATTTGCCCTTAATCAAGATTCAACCAAAAGCCAACCCCCGTAGCCAGGGCTTTCTCGTAGATGCTTTGGGAACAAGCCATATCTTCAATTGCCATTCCCATGGGATTAAGAACGATGATTTCTTCATTTGACTCCCGACCTGATCGGTTTCCAAGGATTATTTCACCTAGTTCCGCGTGTAGATGCTCGCGGGAAAAGCTCCCTTCAATTACTAACTGATTAATTATTTTCTTCTCACGATTGGATTGTTCCCAGTCGTCCACTACTACCTTATCAGCTTTCAAGAAGACCTCTTTGTGTAGGTCCATAATGGAAATATTGCTCACAAAAGTTCCTTTTTGCAGCCATTCGTAGGGTATATAGGGTTTGTCCGTAACCGTACAGGTTATAACCACCTCGCCCTGGCGCACTGCTTCCTCTGCCGTTGCTGCAATATGGTATTCTACTCCTGGGAAGTGTTGGTTTAGCTCAAGAACTAAATTCTTAGCAGCGAGGGAGTTGAGGTCGAATAGATAAATGGTAGTAATTAAAGGGAATTGCTCAAGAATTGTCAATAGTTGCATCTTGGCAATGGGTCCACAGCCAATGCAGGTTACACGAGAAAAACCTGTTCGCGCTAGGTACTTAGCCGCTACCGAAGTAACAGCCGCGGTTCGCATACCGCTGATTAGACTGCCCTCAAGAATAGCAATTGGGTAATGAGTTTGGGTGTCATTCAGAATGATGATCGCACTAGCTCGGTCTATACCGTGTACAGAAGGATTATCATGCTTACTTCCAACCCACTTTAAACCAGCGACTGGGTTATCACCACCCAAATAGGCCGGCATGGCTATTATCCGGTCAGCAATATGATTTTCATCACCGCGCCAGCGCAAATATGGCTTGAGGGGTTGGACAATTTTGCCCTCAGCATGAAGAACAAGAGCATGGCTGACTGCATCTATGTACAACTGAGAAGAATTTCCGCACAGTTGAATAATGTCTGATTTGCTCAGATAAAGAATCTTTGGCGGTTGTGTAAGTTGGGAGGTCATATTTTTTTTGCTGGGGATAAGTGCTAGATTCGTTTGCAAACTAGACCATCTGGGTGATCATATCAGGTAGTTTAGCCGTTGTTAGTGGCGTGGGCAATTGCATTAACCAGTTATCGTCATAGACTGAATTTAAGTACCGTTCTCCTCGATCAGGTAAAATAGTGAGGACACGGTAAGAAGAAGGCAAAGTCGGGATGAGTTTCTGAATAGCGGCAATCACTGACCCTGAAGAACCACCAGCAAAAATACCTTCATGTTCAAGAAGAGCGCGACACCCCAAAGCGGACTCTCTATCGTTAACGTAGATAACTTCATCTACTTCAAGCTGACTGCTAAGTTCAGGTACCCGACTTGCACCAATGCCAGGTATCTCCCTCGCGCCTGGTTGTGCCCCAAAAATAACCGAACCCACAGCATCCACGGCAACAACTCGCAAGTTAGGAAACTCCTGACGGAGACGTTTCGACACTCCCAATAGTGTTCCTGTGGTACTGGTAGCAATGATCAGACAATCAATGGGGTGGTCTAGACTGGAAACAATTTCAGCGCCAGTTCCATAGTAATGTGCCTTCCAGTTAAGTTCGTTAGCATACTGGTTAATCCAATAACTTTGGGGAATGGTCTTTAATAATTCCTGCACCCGTTTAATTCTAGACTGTAGATAGCCGCCTTGATTGTCAGGTGTGTCAACCATCTCAATATTAGCCCCCAAAAGCTTCAACATCTGTAAGTTCACTGTTGATATTTTG
Organism: Dolichospermum sp. DET69; assembly: GCA_017355425.1. NCBI lineage: Bacteria > Bacillati > Cyanobacteriota > Cyanophyceae > Nostocales > Aphanizomenonaceae > Dolichospermum > Dolichospermum sp. DET69. Next base: position 5,353,821 of record CP070233.1, on the reverse strand, counting down.
GGATCTACTACACACGTGAATTTAAGCTCGTGGACTCGTGCCAGCATGGCCAAGGCAATACCTAAGTTCCCAGACGTACTTTCAATTAGGTGGGTTTTTCTAGAAATGCTTCCATCCTGCAACCCTTGTTCAATAATAAAGCGAGCCGGACGGTCTTTAATACTACCTCCAGGATTTAAAAACTCCAGTTTTGCTATAACTTTAATGTTTTTATAGGGGAATAATCTAGACAAAGATACTAAGGGTGTTTGACCTATAGAGCTTGCTACTGATTCATGAATCATCTTAAACTACACTATGGATTGCGTCTTTCACTGATTAATGTAACACGGTTTAAATAACATGACCATATAAAAGCCAAGAAAATTTGATTGATTACGAGGCTCAAAAATGGTAGGTATATTGAGACAGTACAACATACGATTGATAATATCACAGAGAGAACTTTGTATTAAAGAAATTGATTTAAGAATCTTGTCATGAGGAAAATTTTTAGGAATTATACACTGTACAAATTAACCATGATTATTAAATTTTATACTAATATCAAAAAATATTGGCAGGCGATAGCGTATCCTACGGGAAGCAAACTACGCGGAGCGTCCCGCAGGGAACTAGTGCTGCTGCAAGCAGTTCGCTAAAACCAAATCTCCAAACAACCAATTTTCGTTGTGTGACAGTTTAGGGTGCGGAAGGTAGGATACAATAGACACCTCCAAAAAAAATGTAGATCCGAGAATTCCTACCCGCTTCTACGATAGGCGTATTTCCTTTCTGGAGATGTCTAATTAGGGTTTGCAAAAAAGAAAGCAAAAGGGTTGATAGATAAAGGTTTGCAGGGTTTTATAACCAAACAAGTGCAAGATTATTGACAATAGATGTTTAAAACCCTGGCATTTTCATCAAAAATAATCGCGTAAATTTGAGGACTAATTGTCCAACCTTCTCTTCCTTCTTCTTCCTCCTCTTTATTCCTCCTCTTTAGGGACTTCCAAATAAAAAAATGTCCCAAAACTGACGCAAAAATTCTCTCTCTGTGTTCTCTGTGCCTCTGTGGTTCGTTTATTGGGATAATTTATTTCTTGGAAGTCCCTTATTCCTCCTGACTCGGTGACTCCTGACTCGGTGACTCCTGACTCCTAGTCCTTACGAAAAGACTTATTCAGCAAACCCTAATTAAGAATGGAAAACTCAGGTAATGAGATTCTGACGAATCAAAGAATCATAAAGAGAAGAAAGCTTTTTGAGCACTTCTTCAGGATCTCTATTTGCCACCGCGATCATACCCCAACAACCAGGAATTGAGGCAATCGTGGTGGCATAAGTTTCTGTATCAGTAACAACATCAGTGATTTGTCGAATAACGGGGAGTGTGCCCTGAAGGGTTGGACGTATCACCCTGGTAACTGCATAAAAGTGATCATCTGTCCATAAGTGGTGATCCTTAACCTTTTCTCTAAAGATTCTGAGACATTCGGCACCATTGAAAGAAACATTCGGGTCTTGTGCGGCTACCAGCACCTCGTCCTCAAATACTCCCCCGATTCTACCAATAGCGAAATCAAAGCCGGCAATCATTAAGCCAAGGTTTTTACTTTGAAAGGCACATAGAAAATCGTTCATTGTTTCAGCAATAATCTGATAATGTGCTTTGGAGACTCCGAATAAATCCCCAACTGCTTCGTTGATATAAATATTACCTTTCCAGGAAGTTCCCTGTGTCATTTGCAGGGTTAAACCTTCTGCAACCTCTCCCCAACGGATATGTGCAGAGGGTGTAGTTTTCAGCATTTGTCCACCTACGTTAACTTGCAGATATTCAATATGTGCTTCGAGGAGATAGTCATCTCCATGCTGATAAGCATCCTTGGCAAGATCCTCGATTTTCAATTCATCTCTGAGATCAAGACCCGCAAAAATACGTGCGCCATCAGCTGCTTCGGAAGCTTTTAGACAAGCGCGTTCAAGTCCATATCTTGTCTTGAGCAACCTTGTGGCCTGAATTGTTTGCTGAACAAAAGAGTCTATATCTTCTCCCGAACGTTCAATTGTATAGCCCGGTAGTACGGGAATCGTCAGGTTTAGTTTTTTATATAAAAGTGAAGAACGTGATTCAACCTCTAATATATGTCGAGGGGAGTGGTTTAGTAAAATTGTTTCCAGTGCCAGTGCGTCTCGAACTGTTGGATAGAGTATACTTTTGCGATTCCAAGATTGAGCTACATCAGGAGTATTGGTGTCTATAGATAGGTTTTCTAAATTTGCCAAGCGCTTTAGCCAGATAAGAAATATTTGCATCTCTTTCTCCAGGTTATATACGCGAACAATCGTATATTCGTTGCTTCTCAAAAACTCAAGGATCTGATTAATTTCTAAACTGGGTGAGATTAGATGCTCTTCAGCAAGTAGCAGCAGCGCATGGGAAAGGTAGTAGTAATCAATACCCGGAATTTCAATGGCATTAATCTTCTCCAATTCAACTGCGGTTTTCCACGGGTTAGTACGACCAATCGCTAGATCCTGTTGTCGCGCAAAATAAGCGGAACGAGCTTCAGCATAAGTTGTGTGGTCTAAAGGAGTCGGACCATTCATCAGATCGAGGAGATCTTGTTCAAAGGATTTGACATCGGGGGTTTGTGAGTGCATGATTAGGGCTGGCCAATTCTTTCCGAGGGGAGTAGGCTGTAATTCCTGAGATGCTACTTTTTGCAATTCTGTGATGTCTATCCCCAAAAGCTTTAGACACAGTGCTGCAATTTTTTCAGTGGTCAAAGTCAGAGGTCCAGTATAAAAACCTTTCCACCTAACTCTTCGTTCATCATCAAATACTAAATCCCACTGGTATTCTAGTGATGTCGTGGGTTCTAACTGCTCTAGGAAAACTTTTTCGCATTGGAACATCGAATATTCTCCTTTCTTCTCTTCGTTTTTGTGAGATCCCATGACGATACTTTTTTACTAACTAATATTAATCAACAAACATATACAGCGTTTTCCGCTGAAGATGAGGTACAAAGTTGAATTATGAAACTCTTGTGATGCGGGCATCTTGCCAGCTAGATATGTACCTCATAACACCGGGAAGTGCTGTAAGTTAAGATTTCTCCCAAAAGGTGTTTTGCTACTATATAAAACCTAGACAAAACTAGACTTTACTTTTTACTTCAACAGGAGGATGGGATCGGTTATTTCTCAGTAGATTTACACGCTGTAGCCAAACGCGATAGATTAACTCTCATTGCAAAGGCTACAGATTAACTCTCGTTGAGTGTATCACAAGTGAAGAATAGTTAGCAAATTACTAATTAGACTCATCGCCTCACATTATAATAATGACAGAATTTAATTTTATGAATAAAATGATGGCAAAATGTGTAAGGTTTATTCCTAGAAAAATCGTCACAAAAATTGTTAGAAGTATGCAGGAAGATAAGTAGGGGTTCAGCAGTGCTAAAACCTTACAAATTTAGGTTTTTAATAATCTTGTGAAATCTCAGCCGCATTCACCAAACTAATTTATGCTTGGATTATTATAATTTTGCTTAAATCAGTATACTTGCGAAACAATGACGATTACGCGCTTTTTCTCAAAACTATCTTAGCATAAGATCCAAAAATATGTAGTTTTTATGTCGAAATGTTAAGGAATATTGTATTTCTGTCAAAACCTGAACCGTAAGCGGGATTTCGGACAAAAGTCCGTGATAGGATACTTTGGGAAAATATTTATAATTGGGAGAAAACCTTTGACACTACGGGTTGCTGTTGTTGGTTCTGGCCCTGCGGGTTCATGCACTGCTGAAACACTAGCTAAAGCTGGAATTGAAACTTATTTGTTTGAACGAAAATTAGATAACGTCAAACCTTGTGGGGGTGCTATTCCCCTGTGCATGGTGCAGGAGTTTGACTTACCACCAGAAATTATTGACCGTCGGGTCCGGAAAATGAAAATGATTTCTCCCTCTAATCGTGAGGTTGATATCAATTTGATAAATGAAGATGAATATATAGGAATGTGCCGTAGAGAAGTGCTGGATGGCTTTTTGCGGGACAGAGCGGTAAAATTAGGTACAAATTTAATTAACGCTACCGTTCATAAAGTTGATATTCCTGGCAACAATAAAGACCCCTATACAATCCATTACGTTGACCACTCAGGAGAAGGGGTACAGGGCGTTACTAAAACCCTAAAGGTGGATTTAATCGTTGGTGCTGACGGGGCAAATTCCCGCATTGCTAAGGATATGGATGCAGGGGATTACAATTATGCGATCGCTTTCCAAGAACGCATTCGTCTTCCCGAAGACAAAATGGCCTATTACAACGAACTCGCCGAAATGTACGTTGGCGATGATGTTTCTACCGACTTCTACGCTTGGGTATTCCCCAAACATGATCACGTCGCAGTAGGTACTGGTACAATGCACGTCAATAAAACCAGTATCAAACAATTACAAGCAGGTATTCGCGCCCGTGCTGCCGAAAAACTAGCCGGCGGTACAATCATTAGAGTAGAAGCTCACCCCATTCCTGAACATCCCCGTCCCCGTCGCGTCGTTGGACGGATTGCCTTGGTAGGAGATGCGGCTGGTTATGTTACCAAGTCCTCCGGTGAAGGTATTTATTTCGCCGCCAAATCTGGTAGAATGTGTGCTGAAGCCATAGTAGAAGCCGCTAACGGTGGGGCGCAGATTCCCACAGAAGGCGACCTCAAGGTATACATCAAGCGTTGGGATAAGAAATACGGACTCACCTACAAAGTATTAGACATTCTCCAAAACGTCTTCTATCGTTCCGATGCTACCCGCGAAGCATTTGTAGAAATGTGTGATGATTTGGATGTACAAAAGCTAACTTTTGATAGTTATCTTTATAAAACTGTAGTTCCCGCTAACCCCTTTACCCAATTAAAAATTACTGCCAAAACCATTGGTAGTTTGATTCGTGGTAACGCTTTAGCTCCCTAATGGAATCTTAATTAAGAGACGTTCAGCCTGAACGTCTCTACAATTTTTTATTAGTCCTGCACCCATTAGCGATTAAACATACTGCACAGAATTCTAAAATCCATTGATTAACACATTTTTATCTGCGTTTATCCGCGTTCAATGAACCTCCTCAGTTAGAGGGTGTTTGATAGCGTTCACGAAGTGTGCCGAAGGCATAGCGTGGCGTTAGCCATAAAGTATTAAATAAAACCAATAATCTCCAAAAACCTAACCCCCCTACCCCCCTTCCCTGACAGGTGTAGGTTTTTTACAATTGGGTTTTATGCTGGACTTGGAAGACAAGGAAGGAAAGTAGACAAGGGAGTATGAAGAAAAAGAACCGGAAAATTCTGCCCGATATGTTCCCTATCTTCATAGGTTTTAATTCTTCTTTCTCCTTCCTCCTTGTCCACTTTCCCTCCTTGTCTGCCAAGTCTGGCCCCTATTATCAATCTCAATGTAAAAAACCTACACTTGTCAGACCCCCCTTCCCTACAAGGGAAGGGGGATTTTAAAGCCTCTCTCCTTATAGGGGAGAGGTTTACCAGAGGGGTTAATTTATACCTTGAAAACTTTTAAAACATCCTCTTAGAGACTTCCAATTTAAAAAATATCCTAAAATTTCTTGTAGTGCGGGCATCTGGTCCCCTAATAATACAAGGACGGGCAAGATACCATTGGATAGCGAACGCGAGAGCGTCCCGGAGGGAACTAGCGCTGCTGCAAGCAGTTCATTTTTTTGTGGAGTTCTCTTAGTGTAAAGTTGTAGCTGCTAATTTTGAATTGTTAAGTTTGAATTCTCTTCTGTTTCTACTTTCTGCCCAATTTTCGGTTCTGTACCCGCAATTAATCGCTCAATATTAGTGCGGTGACGGATAATGACATATAAACCACCAGCAATACCAAGAAGAATATAGGCTAAAGGTTGCTGGAAAATTACCATTAAAATAGAAACCGCTACAGCCCCAGCAATAGAACTCAAAGACACAATTCTAGAAATGGCAAATACGACAGCAAAAACCCCTAATGTTGATAATCCTACTTGCCAACTTATAGCTAATAAAATTCCCACACCAGTAGCCACAGATTTACCACCTGTAAAGCCAAGAAAGATTGATTTACTATGTCCTAAAAGGGCAGCAAATCCAGCTAATGTGACTAAATAAGGTTGCCAAATTTCAATATTGATATTTGCTGGAATTAAATTTTGAACGGGTTCAATAGTACATAAAGCATAAGCTAGATTTATTGCTAATACTCCCTTGAAAGCATCAATTAATAACACAAATGCTCCAGGACCTTTGCCTAAAGTTCTCAGAACATTAGTTGCCCCTGTTGAACCAGAACCAACTTCTCGAATATCAATTCCTTTTAATAGCTTCCCGGCAATATATCCAGTCGGAAAAGAACCAAAGAGGTAAGCTAATAAAATCACTACTACACACAAAGTTAACCAAATAAACATAAGTTTGTCAGTTGTCAGTTGTTAGTTGTCAGTTGTTAGTTGTCAGTTGTTAGTTGTCAGTTGTTTTGCCACTGACCACTGACCACTGACTAATTAAAAATCATCATCAAAATCCCGATCTTTCATAGTTTTTGGGTCAGGGGCAAAAGCTAACCAGAGAGGGAATTGTAGCAAAGCTAAACTGATTTGTTCTTCAGAATCATCAATAATAATGAAAGGCATTTGATTGGCTTTAACTAATCTTTCTGCTTTCTGAGCCAACGCTGTTGGGGCTTCAAATAATACCACGCCTCTATCAGGTCCAAAATCAGGACGAGCGATACCTAAACAATCTTGTAAACCCCGCCGCCATTCGCCTAAACGTTCCGGTGTATTGGCTAAAATTAGAGTTCGCACACGGTCGCCATATAATTGATGCAATATCGAAATTGCCGACGAAGCAATTAAAATATTTTGTAAGCGGCTACCCATTGTCCGCAAAGCACCCCGTCCACCTAAAGTAAACAACCAATTTGAGATTTTTTCTGCATGAATTGGTTCAAAGGTGCGGCGTAACTGCCAAGGTGGTCCATAGTAATCTGGTTGGTTGCGGTATTGGTCAAGCAAGCGACGGATTTTTTTAGTAGTATCCTGAAACTGCTGCTGTCCAAGTTGTGGCATTTCGGACTGTTCTTTAACAGGTTTTGCTTCTCTGGGTGCTGGTTTTTCCCGTTCTTTCACTGGTTGTACAAGTTGCATTTGTTCCGCTGATGATGCCAAATCTTGTAAACTGCCTGTGAGATAGTCTTTAAAACCCTGTACCCGAATTGCTATATCTTGAGATGTTCCCGCAAATGTAGTCCGCATTTCATTGCGAATCCGTTCTTGACGACGTTCGAGTTGTTCTACAGAAATTTGTAAAGCTTGTTTGCGTTGTTCTAACTGTGATAATGACTCTTGGACAACTTGTGAAAGTGCAGTTTGAGTAACACTAACTTGACTTTGAAGGGTTTTATACGTAGTTTCCAATTGAGCAATTTCCGCGTTTAGGTCTAATGACCTTTGCTGCAAATGGGTTAATCTTGCCGCTGCTTGTGTATATACTGAGTTTTCCAATTCTAGAGTCGTTGCGTCAATAATGGCTGAATTAAAATCTACTTCCTGATTCAATTCTTCAGTTTCTAATTCTAAATCAGTAGATGGAGTTTCAGACATTTTATCTGTAGGGGGTTGCACTTCTATTTGTTCCAACCACTCATCTATTGATTCTGGAGTTTGAGATTCCTCTGGGTTCATAAATAATAATCTAAATTTTCGCCATGAAATTCTTTGACTTTAATATTCAAAACTCTTACCTTTCGCGTCTATGCACATTCGCGCAGCGTGTCATAGGCATAATATAATTCATACATGATTGAGTACCAAATTTCCCATGATCCAAAAAATATCTTTCACAAAATATACAATCGAATAGCTCCAAAACCTAATCAATCCTTGGACAACGTTCTTCTAAACAAGATTTTAAGGTTTTGGGGTCAAACAAAATTGGCAAAAAGTGAATACTGTTAACTTCCTTAAAATAGAACAAAATGGGTACCGGATTCCAGAATATCCGCCAGTTTTGCCATTCTTGGTAAGGAAAACGCCGAATTAACTTCTCTCCTCTATAAAGATCAAAATCGGTAGCAGTAAATTGAAAGCGCAGTGTTACAGCTTGCAACATCAAAAACAAACCTAATAGGGTTAATATGCCACCTATCCAAGGTTGTATCAACAGTACGGGAATAGCAACCAGCACCAAAACAACAGGAATATTGTAACTTGGCTTCAGTTCCACTGTTGATGTGATTTTAGGTGTCAATGAACTAGTCAAAATCTTTTCTCCTATTTCTATAATTCATAATTACTTTCTCTTAACTCTAAATCACCCTTAATGTTTTAATCCACTACCTGGACCTTGAAACATCACCCAAGAGAGAAAGAAGTTGCTAACAAATATAACTAGTAAGGCAGTGACAACAGCCGTTGTAGTTGATTGTCCTACACCTTTAGCACCTCCAGTAGTGGTCAAGCCCCAACTACAACCGATAATGGCGATTAATACACCAAAGCAACAAGCTTTAATCATAGCACTGCCAATATCCCATATATCGAGAAAGTCCCGCGCTGAGTCTAAAAATACTGTATCGGAAAGGTTGTAAATACGAGTGGCTATAAGCATTCCTCCAGACATTCCTGTTATTAAGGATAGCAAAGTTAAAATAGGTAGCATGATTAAGCAAGCCAGAAGCCGGGGAATGACTAAATAATCAATCGGATCTGTTTTTAACATTAACAGAGCATCTATTTGTTCTGTGACTTTCATTGTGCCGATTTCTGCCGCAAAGGCTGAACCTACTCTTCCTGCTAAAATTACCGCTGTCAATACGGGGGTAAGTTCTCTGGTTAATGCTACGGCTAACACGCCACCAACGAGGTTTCCAGCCCCAAAGTTGATAAATTCCCGTGCTACCTGAATTGTAAATACAGCACCGACAAATATAGCTGTCAATAAGGCAATAAATAGGGAGTCTGGCCCCACCATTGCCAATTGTTCTAGGGTATTACGACGGTGAATTTTACCTTGGATTAGGTGAAATAAGACTTGTCCACCTAAAAAAATCGCGGCCAGCAATCGCTGACTCCATGTTCCTAAACTGGATTTGGTCATTGGTTACTGGTAATTGGGAGTAGAATCAACAATAAATATATGAACTAGGTAGGGGAAGAGCATTGCTCATTGGTGTCAACTTAACGTAAAACCTAAATCCCAATAGGAACTCAAGTTCCTTGCTCATAGCCAAAGTTGTCTTTTGATGACTAAACACTTGAAAGATTCCTTAGTCCACTAAGTGTGGACTTGAGCTATTAGACAGGGAATAAATTCCCTGACGGGTGTGGAAGTCAACGGATAACTAGGGGTGTATATAACTAGGGGCGTATACAAGTAGGGGCGTATTGCAATACGCCCCTACTTAAGTTGACACTTTGCCCCTACAATGATTTTTAACACTAAGGATATTGATCTCTAAAATGGGTCATGTTATGGTGCATACTTGAATTCTACCAAGAAGCGATACCTGCGGCTTACCTGCATTAGTTGAATTTTCTGTGGCTGCGCTGTGTCAATCACATTACTTAGCAAACCCATGAGACTTAACGATGGTTTTTTTACCTAGTAACCAATCTAAATGCTGTGGTAAAAGGGTATCTAAATCATAATTCTGGATAATTGTTTTTCGCGCTTTGGTACGAATAGATATCATATCTTCGGAATTATCTAAAGCTTCATCTACCCTTTGAGCAATTTCCCGGGGAGAAAAGAAATCTACCAACAGTCCATTTTTTCCATCTTTAATTACCTCTAAAACTGGCGGAGTATTAGAAGCTACTAATAAACATCCAGTGGACATGGCTTCTAACATTGACCAGGATAAAACAAATGGACGGGTTAAATAAATATGGGCTGAGGAAGCTTGTAATACTTGCAGATATTCATTGTAAGGAAGTCTACCCGTAAAGTGCAATCTAGATAAATCCAAATCTAACTTTTCTAACATTAACTGTTTATAAGTCTTACCATCGGGGAGATTTTTTCCATAGGCTACTCTATCTTCTCCCACAACTACAACATGAGTGTGAGGTCGTCGTTGTTGAATTAAGGCGACTGCTTCCATAAACTGGGGAAATCCTCGATAAGGTTCCATTCCCCTACCTACATAAGTTACTAATTCTTCTACGTGGGAAAGATCAAGATGAATACGGGGTAAAACTAATTTAGCTCCGGGGTTGGGTTTAAAAAAATTAGTATCAATACCATCGTGACATACAGTAATTTTACTATGATATTCTGAAGGAAATTGTTGACGTTGCCAATTAGTGGGCGCAAGTCCGCGATCACAACCATATAAGTCCATCAAAATTGGGGCATTTTTTACAGAAATTCGACATTTATCATCTATACTTAGAGGCTCGCTGGGGTCAAAATCGGCATCAGACCCGTGAGCGTGATAAAACCATTCAAAGAAACACAATAATTTCGCTTTGGGAAAAATTTCTTTCATAAATAATGTTGGACCCCAACCAGAATGACCATAAACTATGTCTGGTACAAAACCCTGTGCTTTAAGTTGTTCTGTCATCCTATATACAGCTTGTCCTGTAATAACCGCATTTTCTAAATTACGGACATAATGATGAGTTGGTGCAGTAGCTTGACGGGAAGGTTGATATATGGCTTTAAATACACCAGGTATTGTTCCTTCCTGACGATTAGTGCCAAATACAACTTGGTAATTGCTATTTTGGGCTAAAGCGGTAGCCAAGTGGCGAAATTGAGCGGGAAAGTTGGGGTGTAAAAATAAAATCCGTTGAGGATTTGTAGAAGCATTTTTCATATCTTTATTACTAGCAGCTACGCTGTCCTATCAGCGTTTTGCTTGTTCATCGAATTATTAACTTAGTTTACGGCTAGTCTCATAAAATTGAGCAGGTTTTTACAGTGTTTTTACTTCTGGTAAACTGCACACTGAGAGATAAATCCTTATTTATTAAGGGGGTTACAGATTTTAAATATCAAAAATATCCAATGCACTTGGGATAACTATTACCCGTACAATTTAATGAAAACTTAAGATTCTTGACGAAATGAATGTTTGAGAGCGATCGCTAGTATTGTAGAAAGTAGCAGATAAATTTTTCCGCTCTCTCAAGTTACCCACTACCTCGGTCTCACAGTCAGTAACCCAGCCCTAAAGGGACTGGGCTTGCAAGAGTAATCAAGCAAGCCGTGCTGACCAGACCACCCTGAGCGATGTCGAAGGGTAGTCGAAGGGTAGCCGTTATTTGAGTCACGACACCCACCGAATGCGTTCGCGCCAGCGTGCCGTCAGGCATAGCTAGTTCCCTGCTCTGTCATTTGCAATTAAACAGTTTTAAGGTAACAGAAACAGTGTTGCAAGTCTAACAAGCTCTTATAACGCAGTCGTTGCTAACATCACCCCAGAAATGGGAGTTGGTTTCCAGATTCCAATCAAAAATCTGGTTTCAATTTTAATATCCACAGCGGTTAAAACCGCACGTGTCGCTTCCCTCTCAGGTCTAAAGACACTGAGGTTCCCACTTACTGCGAGGTCTTATGACTATTTTTAGTAACTTTTTTCGCTCTCTCATCCTCACCACCATTTTTAGTTTTCTTGTGCCTGTCTTCCTCGTGGGTGGTTTGTTGGTGGTTTTATCCCTTTTTAGTTATGTTCCTGGTCTACAAGGGATGATTTCGGATGTCTCTATCCAAATTCTGCATTTTCTCGCCACTTTCGGCAGTGGTAGTTCCCTCAACGGTCTCCTGACAATTGGTTTGACTTGCGGCTTTGTCGGGGCGTTATTTGATATCTACGTTTATTACCGCTATCAAATTCTCCGCACCGACTCTTAAAAGTTAATAACGCATCAAATCAGTGTTGATGAGTTACACAATCAAAAACAAATAATCTTAACCAATTGTTAATTGTAGCTAATTTTTCTAAAAGCTATTGACTTTGTGCTGAAAAATTCTGTTTTTTAAGATCCTTATTTTCCCAAATGCTTGTGTAGTGCAGTGGTACGACACAATATTTTCAGATGTCTATATTTAGTAAAAGCGAATATTTTTCAATACTTGTCTTTTGCCCCTTAAACATACCAAATAAAACTACACATCAAATCTAAAAATTTCCTAAAGCTTTTCAATAATGATCTAGCTACTAACTTTTATTCACAGCCAGGAGCGGAGAAAACAATTCAAAATAAAAAAATTGTTGCTCCCTGTCCCCTTTTCAATCCCTAATTCCCAATCGGATTAAAGGTAAAGCCCGTTAGCTTCACGCTGGGGGTTCTATATTAAAGATATTCACAAAGATTAAAAAGTTATTTAATTGCCCATGATTTGGCCTTTTAAGCCCAACTTTCGGAAACAAATTGCGCGGATTGAAGTAAGCGGTGCGATCGCTGGTGCAACCCGTAAGCACGTCCTAGCAGCCCTGAAAACCGTAGAAGAAAGTAAATTTCCCGCTTTACTACTACGCATTGATAGTCCTGGGGGGACAGTAGGAGATTCCCAAGAAATATACAGTGCCATGAAGAGATTAGCTAAAAAAACGAAGATTGTCGCCAGTTTTGGCAATATTTCCGCCTCTGGAGGCGTTTATATTGGTATGGGGGCAGAACATATTATGGCGAATCCAGGCACGATTACAGGCAGTATTGGGGTGATTCTGCGAGGAAATAATCTAGAAGTATTACTGGAAAAAATTGGTGTTTCCTTTAAAGTCATTAAGTCAGGTCCCTACAAAGATATATTAGCTTTTGATCGGCAACTGACAGAACCGGAACAAACTATTCTGCAAGAATTGATTGATTGTAGCTATCAGCAATTTGTGGAAACGATAGCAGAGGCTCGTTCACTCACTGTAGAAAAGGTAAAAAGCTTTGCCGATGGGAGGATTTTTACTGGACAGCAAGCCTTAGCATTGGGCGTTGTAGACCGATTGGGAACAGAAGAAGATGCACGACGATGGACAGCGGAATTAGTAGGACTTGATCCTGAGAAAACTCTTTGCTATACGCTAGAAGAACAAAAACCCTTCTGGAGTCGTTTTCTCCCAGGAAGTCGTCAAGCTAAATCAGTTATTAGTGCTGGAATTGATTGGCTAGAATTTGAAGTGTCTACAAGTGGTTTACCCATGTGGTTATATCGGCCATAAAGTAAAAGTCAAAAGTCAGAAGTCAAAAGTCAAAAATAGTCTTTGTACTAATGACTAATGACCAATGACTAATGACCAATGACTAAATTAAGGAGGATTTTGATAGTGGAATGGCAAATGCGAGCAATTCGTGGTGCAACAACTGTTGCAGAAAACAGTGTCGAAGCAATTCGAGATTCAGTGACAGAATTATTAGATGAATTGGAGCAAAGAAATCAACTCCAACCAGACGATATGATTAGTGTGACTTTTTCCGTGACCAAGGATTTAGATGCTATCTTTCCAGCGGCGATCGCTCGCAGTCGTCCTTTATGGGATAGTGTAGTGATGTTAGATGTTCAACAAATGCACGTTGAAGGCAGTTTACCGCGCTGCATTCGCTTTCTCATTCACGCCAATTTACCAACTTCTACCCCAATTCATCACGTTTATTTACGTCAAGCAGCTAAACTGCGTCCAGATTGGAGTTTACCGCAGAAGTTACAAACCTCACAACACGCAGTGGAGACGAAAGTTTAAAATTAGCAGGTCAATAACATAAGTAAAAGTTAGCGCCAAATGAGCTATTACAGTGGTGACGCGGCTGCTCAACCTGCTGCTATTGGTGGGAGTATTTTCACTCATCGGGGGACTGGTGTATGTGTGAAGTTAGATGCTTTTTTGAATATTCTCACCAAAGGTGAAGAGCCGCTTGTCATTGTCACTAGTGAAGGTTATTTTCCAAAAATATGGAAGTATGTGACGGATTATCAGGGTTTTGTGTTTTTACAAAGTCCTGAGATAAATTGGAATTTGGTAGCAATATTGAAGTGATTTATGCTCAGAGTTTAGGGACAGATATTTGATAAAATAAATCTGACTATGATTACAAGAGTAGAATCCAGCGGTGTCATACTAAAAGATATTTGTGAAATTCAAACAGAAAAGTGTGTTGCAAAAGATTCACCAGCAGCCATTACTGAATTCTGCCGTCAACAGGTTTTGATCGGAAAGAATGCAGAAAGTATCAACAAATTAGGACAAATTTGCGTAATTTGTTTGACCTTTCACTAAAATCATGTTAAATTATTAACTAGTTGAGACTTACTCAATATTACTAATAAATTATTTGATAACTTAATATTTAAATCTTATAAATTATGCCTAAAAACATTAGAGAACTAAAGCAAATGCTTGTCCAGGCTGGTTTTACAGAACTACCAGGAAAAGGAAGTCATACGAACTGGATACATCACTTATATTATGGAAAGGTAACGATTTCAGGCAAAGACGGAGCAGATGCTAAACGCTATCAAGAAAAAGAAGTAAAACAGGCAATAGAGTCAATAGTGGATAAGAAAAAAGATGAATAAACTCAAGTACCAAATGATTATCCAGTGGACTGAGGAAGATAATTGCTTTTTAGTAGGATTCCCTGATTTTCCCGGACAAAAATGGCGCACTCATGGAGATACTTACGAGTTAGCAGTAACGAATGGAATAGAAGCCTTAGACTCTCTTATTATTGCTTATGAAGCTGCGGGTGATGCACTTCCAGAAGCAACAGTTTGTCAAGCAGCATAGGCAAGAATTGAAGTAAAATAACCCAACAATGCTGGTTGGGTTTTCTGACCTGGTTTTTAGGTTGATTAAATCATGCTATTACGTATAATTACTGTAGATTACTAAGCTAATAGTTTATATATTATAGTCACAGCGTTTGTCTAAAATAGAAAATCGGGCGATCATTGGTTACAGAATCCTTAGATAAATTGGAGTTTAGTAGCAATATTGAGGTGATTTACGCGCAGAGTTTAGGAACGGATATTTAATACAATAAATCAAAAAGCATTCT
Organism: Dolichospermum sp. DET69; assembly: GCA_017355425.1. Lineage (NCBI taxonomy): Bacteria > Bacillati > Cyanobacteriota > Cyanophyceae > Nostocales > Aphanizomenonaceae > Dolichospermum > Dolichospermum sp. DET69. The sequence goes on along the minus strand of CP070233.1, from coordinate 5,338,776 downwards.
AGTAAGTAGAAAAATTATGGATGAAGTAGTTAGAAAAGTTGCCGAAAACTCAAAGTTGAACTCTCTCAACTCTCCATAAAAGATCGGGCAGAACTTGCCTACTTTTTAATTCATGCTCTAGAAGAAAGTATAGATGATGATGTAGAGGTTGCTTGGGATAGAGAATTAACTGGAAGATTAGACGAAATCCTGAGCGGAAAAGCTATTGGTGAATCATCGAATCAAGTATTTTCTAAGTTGCGAGAGAAGTATTCGTGAAGCCAATTATTATCCACACCGAAGCTATCAGGAGTTTGATAGCGCTATCGCTTACTATGAAGATCAAAAGATAGGATTGGGGCTGGATTTACTATCTCAAGTAGAAGAAGCTCTGGAAAAAATACAACAAAATCCCAATTTAGGAACGCAACACACAATTTTAGGGGTACGTCGTTACGTCATCCAGGGGTTTCCATACCTCATTTTCTCCGGAGAATTAGAGGAGTTTATTTGGGTAATTGCGATAGCTTCGCTCGCCGCAGGCATCGCCCATGGAAAGCGAAGACCAAATTATTGGAAAAAAAGGCAAATTGAATAAATATTGTGGGGTGGGCATCTTGCCCGCCCAAATTACAACTTCAGATGTAGAAAACCACATCAATCATGATGCTGATGAAAATGAATACCTATGAAAACATCATAGACAAACTCAAAAAAGTCCTTCTTCTGCAATAACCCAGAAGTTTGCGGACTACCTTTTTCATCCAATAACGGCTTCATCAAATAATAAGCCGGCTGGTAATTATACCAAGGAATCGAAGGCCACAGATGATGAATTAAATGATAATTTTGCCCCAAAATCAGGATATTCAGAACTTTACCAGGATAGACGCGAGCATTTTTCCAGCGACTGCGTTCTACAAAGGGACGGTGGGGTAAATAATCGAAAAATAACCCCAATGTTATCCCCACTATAAAAGCGGGAATAAACCAAAAGTTAAGAATATAGCCCAAAAAATGATATTGGACAGAAATATAAACAATAGTAATGACAATTAAGCGACTAATAAACCATTCTAGTAGTTCATAATTACGCCATAACCGTCTCTGAAAGAAAAATATTTCATGGTACAAAAATCTCACCGCAATTAACCACAGTGGACCACCAGTTGAAACATAATGATCTGGGTCATCTTTTGGGTGATTAACATTACCATGATGCTGTAAATGTACTCGTGTAAATACTGGAAAAGCGAAAACTAGAATTAAAGCACTACAATGCCCCAAGATAGCGTTAACAATTCGATTGCGATGGGCAGACTGGTGACAAGCATCATGAATCACTGTTCCTGAACAATGTAATGCTAGAGTATTCACACTAAAACACAACCAATGCGGCCATTCCCAAAGCCAATACCCAAAGTTAGACAAAACTAACATCATCACCACAACTAAAAACATCAGTAATGTGGGGTTAAAATCACCAGGAGGTGATAAAAGTTCTTTGGGGGGAATTGTCAGTGGCTTCTGTGCCTCCGACGTGAGCATTCTTAACTCCTTTAATAATCAATCTTTACGGATCATACTATTAATCTTAGTTAAGAGTAAAGTTATGTAAAGCAAGATTTATTTACAATCTTGCTGAAGAATCAATAAATGAGGCTATGATTCTTGTCTAAACCAGTGCTTTAAGCAAAAAACTCTCTTTGAGGAAGCTTGCCAATCAGATTAGTGTACGATATCAAATCTATACCATAATTACCTCTCTAACTGCCTATAACATTGATATAGCAGTGACTAAAAGAGAGAGTCCGTTTAATTCATCCCAATTTGTAAAATGATGGCGATAAATGGAAAAATGATTTGCTGCTACAGTCAGTCTTTCATCATCCAAAATCTCAAATCTCAAATGGGATGAGAAAACATTTACGATTAATTCCCAGGTAGATCCCAAAAATCTTGAACCCAGCCCATGACGCAATTAAGAGATTCTCAGCGCCGAACTAAAATTGTTGCTACTGTCGGACCTGCTACCAGCAGCCCAGAAATGCTGAAAGCGATTATTGAAGCGGGTGCAACAACCCTGCGGCTAAACTTTTCCCACGGAACTCATGCCGACCATCAGCGTAGTATTCGGTTAATTCGGCAAACCGCTTTTGAACTTAATAGACCAGTAGCAATTCTGCAAGATTTACAGGGGCCAAAAATTCGCTTGGGGCGGTTTGAAACTGGTTCTATAATTTTAGCAAAAGGCGATCGCTTCACCTTAACAAATCGCCCCATAGAAGGAACTCAGGAAATAAGCTGCGTTACCTACGATTATTTAGCAGATGAAGTCCCCGTTGGTTCAAATATCCTCCTTGATGATGGCAAAGTCGAAATGGTAGTCGAGGAGATTAACCACGAAAAAGGTGATTTACATTGTCGGGTAACAGTTCCTGGTAAACTTTCCAACAACAAAGGTGTTAACTTCCCAGGAGTTTACTTATCCATCAAAGCCATGACCGACAAAGACCGAGAGGATCTGATGTTCGGTTTAGATCAAGGTGTGGATTGGGTAGCCCTGTCCTTTGTCCGTAATCCCCAGGACATTATCGAAATTAAAGAACTAATTTCCAGCGCTGGCAAAAATGTCCCTGTAATTGCCAAAATCGAAAAGCACGAAGCCATTGAACAAATGGAAGCAGTTCTGTCTTTGTGCGACGGCGTAATGGTGGCTAGAGGTGACTTAGGGGTGGAACTACCAGCGGAAGATGTACCAGTGTTGCAAAAACGCCTCATTGCTACAGCCAACCGTTTGGGTATTCCCATCATTACCGCTACCCAAATGCTAGATAGCATGGTCAGCAACCCCCGTCCCACTCGTGCAGAAGTATCTGATGTCGCCAATGCGATTTTAGACGGGACAGATGCGGTGATGCTTTCCAATGAAACCGCTGTTGGTAGTTTCGCGGTCGAAGCAGTAGCGACAATGGCCAGAATCGCCGAACGTATTGAACAGGAAGAAATCCTTAACACCAACTCCCGTTTATCAAGAGATAACAGGCGTTCAATTCCCAATGCGATTAGCCAAGCCGTCAGTCAAATTGCTGAAAGTTTGGGCGCAGCAGCAATTATGACTTTGACACAAACCGGGGCTACAGCCCGCAACGTTTCTAAGTTCCGTCCTAAAACGCCAATTTTAGCTATCACACCTCATGTCAACGTGGCGCGACAGTTACAGATGGTATGGGGTGTCAAACCGCTGTTGGTGCTGGAATTACCTTCTACTGGTCAAACATTCCAAGCAGCTATCAATGTAGCCCAGGAAAAAAACCTTTTAACTGAAGGTGATTTAGTTGTGATGACTGCGGGGACACTTCAGGGTGTTTCTGGCTCAACAGACTTGATTAAGGTGGAAATAGTTACTGCTATCCTCGGTCAGGGAATTGGTCTAGGTCAAGGTTCAGTAAGTGGCCGCGCTAGAGTAGTTCATAATGCTATGGATGCCAGTAATTTTACCCCTGGAGATATTTTGGTAGCATCCCGCACTGGTGTTGATTTTGTAGAAGCCATTCGCAAAGCCGGGGGGATTATTACTGAAGAGGAAAGTCTCACAAGTCATGCCGCAGTTATTGGTTTACGTCTTGGTGTACCGGTGATTGTGGGTGTGAAGGAAGCAACACAGGTAATTAAAGATGGTGCAATTTTAACTCTGGATATGCAGCGGGGTTTAATTTACTCCGGTGCGGTGGGAACTTAAATTTGGTAATAGGTAATAGGTGATTGGTAATAGGTGATTACTACCCATTACCCATTACCCATTACCCATTACCCATTACCCATTCAAGTTAATTCAATTTGAGAATCATCACCAATTAAAAAACGTAATGCTTTAGGGCGACGGGGGGCAATAGTTAATTGGGCGCGTTGTCCGATTAGGCTATCAATAATCCGTTGCTGAATTCCAGTGATTTTAGCACCTTCTAAAACCACACTGTGTTCTAAATCTGTTTCTATGAGTGTTGAATTGTCGGCGATACTACTATAAGGACCGATAAAACAATTTTCTAAATAACAATTATCACCAATTACCACAGGTCCACGAATTGTACAGTTGATAATTTGAGATTTAGCCCCAATTTGTACTCTTCCTGTAATCTGGGTTTTGGGATCAATATCGCTTAAAATTGATGTTTTTAAATAGGTATCTAGAATTAATCGGTTAGCTTCTAATAAATCATCTTTCTTACCTGTATCTAACCACCAACCGTCAAGATTACAAGCTAAAACTTCCTTTTCTTGAGCTATTAAACATTGAATAGCATCAGTAATTTCTAATTCTCCTCTAGCTGAAGGTTTAATCAGAGAAATTGCATCATGGATAACTGGTGAAAAGAAGTAAACCCCTACCAAGGCTAAATTTGAAGGGGGAATTTTGGGTTTTTCAATTAACTGTAATACTCTGCCTTTTTCATCTACCTTTGCCACCCCAAAAGCACTGGGATTTGTGACTTCATGCAACAGAATTAAAGCATCTGGTTCTTGTTGGGTAAATTTAGCTAAAAATGAAATTAAATCCCCTTTTTGAATGAGGTTATCTCCCAAATACATCACAAATGGGGAATCTTTTAAAAAAGGACGGGCAACTTGAACAGCTTGGGCTAATCCTGCTGGTTTTTCTTGTAAAATATAGGTGATGTTAACACCGAACTTTTCGCCATTTCCAGTTTTATTCTTGACTTCTTCCCCTGTTTCTGGGCTGATAATAATCCCAATATCAGTAATCCCCGCAGCAGCCATTTCTTCAATGCCGTACCATAAAATAGGTTTATTGGCAACTGGGACAAGTTGTTTTGCGCCAGTATATGTTAATGGGCGTAATCTTGTCCCTTTTCCACCGGATAAAATTAAGGCTTTCATAGAGATTGTTCTTGTAATTCTTTTAACATTAATATTAGTCTTTGTCGCCAATGGGGAGGATGAGTTCCCAAGACTTTGGATATTTTCTCACAAGCAAGGATAGAATAAGCAGGACGTTTTGCTGGTGTCGGATATTCGGGGGTGGTAATAGGGATAACTTGGTTAATTTTTAGGGGAAAACCGAGTTTTTCTGCTTCTTCAAAGATAGCTATGGCAAAGTCATACCAACTGGCTACACCACTATTTGTATAGTGATAAGTACCTGTGAGTTCTAGAGTTAATTGGGGGATAATTTGGGTAATTGTTAAAGCTATATCTTTTGCCCAAGTTGGACTACCAATTTGATCTGCAACGACTCTCACTTCTGGTCTTTCTTTACCAAGTCGTAACATGGTTTTAACAAAGTTACTTTTTCCATAAGTTCCATAAACCCAAGCTGTACGGAGAATCATATACTGGGAACAAGCTTTTTGAATTGCTATTTCTCCCGCTAATTTTGTCTGCCCGTATACACTCACTGGATTGGTAATATCGGTTTCTTGATAGGGATAGTGACTCTTGCCATTGAATACGTAATCTGTGGAAAGATGAATTAAGAAACTTCCTAATTTTTGACTTTCTTCAGCGATAATTTGGGGAGCCATAGCATTGATGGCTGTAGCCAGTTCTGGTTCGCTTTCGGCTTTGTCTACTGCGGTGTAAGCAGCAGCGTTAATGATGATTTCTGGTTGGTTTTCTCTGATAATTTGGCGTAAATTATCAGCTTGGGTTAGGTCTATTTGTGGACGGGTAACGGCAATAACTTTGTAGTTGGGGGAAAGGGTGTTTTGTAATTCTGTCCCAACTTGTCCATTACTACCTATTAGTAATATTGATTTATTCATAAACTTCGGCATTTTTGAATGTTTGAGCGTTACTGTCTTTTGCGGATAAAATTGGGGGTGTTTTTAAAGGCCAATCTATAGCTAAATCTGGGTCATTCCAAAGTATTGCGCGATCGCCTTTTGGTGCATAATAATCTGTAGCTTTATATAGAACTTCGGCAATTTCTGAAAGTACGAGAAAGCCATGGGCAAAACCTGGTGGTATCCACAATTGGCGTTTGTTTTCGGCACTAAGTTCATAACCTACCCATTGTCTAAATGTAGGGGAGTTTTTTCTCACATCTACCGCAACATCAAAGATTGTCCCCACAATGGTGCGGACTAGTTTACCTTGAGGTTGGATGATTTGATAATGTAATCCTCGCAGCACATTGCATTCAGATTTTGAGTGATTATCTTGGATGAAGTTGGCTGTGATTCCCAGTTTTTCTGTGAATATTTTTTGATTGTATGATTCCAAAAAAAAGCCCCGTGAATCTAGAAATACTTGGGGTTCTAACAGAAAGATATCAGGAATAGATGTGGGGATAATGTTCATGAAGCGGTTGAATATTTTAAAGAACACTTGTAATAATATCATTATGCAAAGGTTTAGATCCCCGACTTCTTCAAGAAGTCGGGGATCTAAGTTTTCATACACAAAAGTTACTTGATTTGATACTCTAAAACAATTAAAGCGAGAGAGAATTACATTATTCTTATTTAATGATGCCGCATTGTATTAGTACAGAACCTTATTTGTCAAGCAACTATTAAAAATAGCTGAAAAGCCTGTATCGTTTGCTTTTTAATTTTTAATTTTTAATTATGCCCTATCGTACTAGTTTCTAGAACTGTTCCTACCAAACATACCCCATCTAAATTTGCACCATTTAACTTCACTGCATCTAATTCAGCACAGAGTAAATTCGCTCCTGTTAAATTCGCTCCTGCTAAGTTTGCTGCTCGTAGATCAGCTTCTTCAAGATTCGCTTCAATTAATAAAGCCCCTTGTAAATCTGCACTACTTAAATCTGCACCTTTGAGATTAGCCCCCGTTAAATTTGCACCGCGTAAATCCGCACCGCGTAAATCAACACCTTGCAAATTTACATTCCTTAAATTAGCACCACTTAAAAAAGCACCTGCTAAAGACGCATCATTAAGGATTGCCCCCATCAAGTTACTACCCCGCAAATTACTACCCCGTAAGTCCGCATTTGTCAAGTTAGCTTGCATCAAATTTGTACCCATAAGGTTAGCCCGCAAGTCAGCTTCTTGTAGGTTAGCGCCCATGAAATTAGCACCTTCAAAATGGCCACCTTCCAGTTGAGAACCAGTGAAGTTAGTTCCCACCAAGGTAGCCCCTGTTAAATTTATCTTCCTTAAATCTAGGTGAGATAGATCCTCATCTTCTAAATTTGCACCGGGAAGTTGTTTGTTAGGTCCAATCATCTGTAATTTTTCATTCATTTGCTGTAAATTGAAATTTGTTCACTATCTTTGCTGTGACTATCCCAACGAGAATCAAGTAACCATAGTCCACTGCTGACTTTAGGTGTCATTATGGGTAAATCAAGTCCCTGCTGTAAACCCATAACTAATAAAGTTAATGTATCTACAAGTTTAGGATCAAAGCGGGTAGATTGTTGTTTTCGGCACTGATCTAAAGCCTGAGAAAATATCTCTGTTCCGCCTTTATTTGAGTATTTATACTGATTCACTTGGATCTGAAATTCTGATATCAAAGACAAAATTCGTGATTCCAAGGGAATATCATCAGCAGCTAAACCGGCGGGTTCACCTGTCCCATTCCACCATTCGCTTTGGTGGGTAATAATTTGAGCTATAGCCCGTAATCGGGGCATTATTCGTAATGCTTGCGCTCCTGGGACTAGGGGACAAGCTAAGGGACAACTGGGAGCTTCTTCTTGATAAGTGTTTCTGATGTGACTGGGAGTAATCAGACTTTCAGCGTTTTGCAGTGGGTCTAGGCGATGTAACAAAGCCGCAAGGCGTAGTCTTTTAATTTGCCATGCAGGTAAATCCAATAATTGCCCCATTGTTTCCGCGACAGATGCCACTTCTGATGCGGCCATAGGATTACTGGTATCTGCTAGATCAATCAATTGCGCCATCCGCAAAAATGCTTGAATTTCGTTAGATACCAAGTTACGATCTAGAAATTGTTGGTGGGATGCTGTGAGAATAGGTAAGTTACCTTGTCCTATTTTCAGGTAGTCAACAACACGAGTGACGACGGTAGCCACTTCTGCCGCTGGACATATAGCTGGGTGAATTGCCTGTTTATATTGACTAAGTTTAAGTGCTAGTTCAGGATGATAGTCTTTGATATGAGCGATCGCTAACTCTGCGGTTTCTTCGACTAATTCCGGTTCAAATGTCCATAAACCGTAGAATTTACGCTCTAAATCGCAAGTTGGCAAACCCCCAACCCCATAATCAGCTTCAGATAATTCTTGACAAATTACCATTGCTGTGTAGTCAGGAGCCAAAATAATCAAGTGCCACTCCTGCGCCACCGGATCATCTGTAGCCAATCCCACTAAATTAATATTAGGTAATTTTCCCGTAGGATGTTCAGCAAAGCCAGAATCAGCCGTCGCCATAATCACAATTTCGCGGCTGTGTTGCGCCATATCTGCATATCTTTGCGCCTCTTCCAGATACCATGTACCCTGTTGAAAAGCCGTAATTACCAATGGTCCATTATCCTTAGTTAAAACATGGTCTTCCAAGGCATGACAGAGGGAAACTAAGGTATTTTTATAGTACACGCCAAAATGAATTGGTCTAGCACTATGGCGGTGAGAGGCTTCTAATTGTTGGAGAATTGAACCTTGTAACATGGAATTAAGGATTGGGGATTTCAGGAATAGGGGTTTAGCAATGCTCATTGGTGTCAACTTAGTAGGGGCGTATTGCAATACGCCCCTACCTATCCGTTAGATTCCACACCAGCCCAGAACTGATAGCGTAGCGTGGCGTAAGCCATAGTTCAGAGCTAATAACCAAAGTAAACTAAAGTTTACTAAAGATTTTTTGGGATATCTTAGTTATCTTTACATGACTTGAGCTATTAGGCTGGGAATATGGCTTACGCCAAGCTACGCTATCATTCCCAGGCGGGCTATGGATTTTACGTTAAGTTGACACCAATAAACAATGCTAAACCCTGACAATGAAAATGTATATGTTTTCTAAGATACGCCTGCTAACTGTTTCTCTGGTTTATCTATTGGTGCGGAAAGAGCTGTTTCTAAATCAGCACAACCCAATTTAGCTTCTAAAATATTCATCACTTCTCGTCCAAAGTCATTAGGATTTTGTCGCCAAGCTTGTAAGCAAACTTCACCAAAGAAAGAACCTAAAGGTTCAGGATTCCACAGGAGTTTTTTCGCTGTCCAAGGCATTAAACTCATGGGATCATAACCTGGTTTGAGAATACCCTCTTTAAAAGCATATTCTTCTAAGTGGGTATGGGGTTGGAGTCCAATAAAGAAAATAGCAGGTTCAACTTTATCAGCTCCAAAAATCCGTTCTAGTTCGCGGTGATAAGCGATAGTTTGGCGAATAGTTTCGTGACGTTCATCAATCACATTAAAAGAGTAATTGACAGAAACTAAATCATTGAAACCAGCCGCCTTTAAATCACGGCAATTTTGCAAAACAGTTCGCAGGTTATAACCCATTCGCATTTTGCGAACAAGTTCTTGAGAACCGCTAGTGATGCCGATTTCAAAATAATTCATTCCCGTTTTTGCCATCAACTCACACAACTCTGGTGTCAAGTTATCTGCTCTGATGTATGCTGCCCAGTTTATATCGGTCATGCCAGAATTGACAATCTTTTGTAACAGTTCTACAGCATCATCAATGAATTTACGGGCAGGGATAAATTGAGCATCAGTAAACCAAAAGTTACGAACACCACGATTATATAATTGCCGGATTTCAGCCACGACTTCATCAGCCGGATTAATGCGAACTTGTTTACCCTCAACTACAGTATAGACGCAATAACAGCAATTATGGGGACAACCACGTTTGGTTTGCACACCGACATAAAAATCTTGATCTTGCAGGTAATAATTAAATTCCGGCCAGATGGTTTCTATGTAGTCATAGTTACAAGCGGTTTTTTCTAATGGTGTGGGTTGTTCATGGATAAGACGTTCTCGTGGTTGATTTTCTCCCACCACATAGCAACGCTCGTCCCGAAAATCTTCACCACTTAGTAATTTGGTTAGCAGGATTTCTCCTTCACCTACAGAAATAATAGTTCCTGGCGGTGAACTTTTACCCAACTGTTCATAAAACACACTAACTGCACCACCACCCAAAACTACACGGGCTTGAGAGTGATATTTTTGGGCGCGTTTTAATCCGCGTTTAACTAAACCTAGGTTACGCCACAATTCTACATAATAAGCAATAAAGATTCTTAACCCGCCCAATGCCCCACGTAATTTGATGAATGGGTTTTTGGCATAATAAAATTCAAAAGCGTTTTGCAGGGGATTTCCGCCACGACCGCCTACTGGTGCATATATTTGAATATCTCGCCAAGAAAATACTATTAGTGTGGGTTTGAATTCATCAATACAGGTATCTAGGGCAGTGGCATAATCTAGCGGTGGGACTGTGCCTAAGTCAAAAATCCGCTGTTCAATGCTGGGGAATTGCTTGTGGACGTGATCACTAAGATAAACAACCCCAATAGGAAAGATAGGGTTACAGGGAAGGCGAACGTAAAGAATTCGGTTTTCCATCATGGTTATTTCAACTGCCATCTTACCAATTGTCAGGGATTTTGTGGGCTTAATATTAATCTACCAATATTTACCAAAAATTTGGGTTTAAAGCCCCGTCCTTCTAGGACGGCTTTTTGATATAATGGTGAGAACAGGCAGGGCATTGTCTGTTGGGCGAGATAGTGTAAGACGGGTTATGCCCGCAACTGTTGTTTGAATCCAGAATCCTCACCCTTCTAGGATGGGGAGTATGTCAATTTTATTTGGCTGATTAGACATCTGGTGAAAAAGTAGAGCCGTTCCGTGTCTGAATCAGGATTTTCAGGATTTGAGGATTTTCAGGATGGTTTTCTTAGGGGGTTTTAGATATTGAAAATCTCTTTTTTTGATATATTTCTGTTCTCTGACACATTCTATCAACTGTCTGAATCAGGATTTTCAGGATTTGAGGATTTTCAGGATGGTTTTCTTAGGGGGTTTTAGATATTGAAAATCTCTTTTTTTGATATATTTCTGTTCTCTGACACATTCTATCAACTGTCTGAATCAGGATTTTCAGGATTTGAGGATTTTCAGGATGGTTTTTTAGGGGGTTTTAAATATTGAAAATCTGTTTGTTTGATATATTTCTGTTCTCTGACACATTCTATCAACTGTCTGAATCAGGATTTTCAGGATTTGAGGATTTTCAGGATGGTTTTCTTAGGGGGTTTTAGATATTGAAAATCTCTTTTTTTGATATATTTCTGTTCTCTGACACATTCTATCAACTGTCTGAATCAGGATTTTCAGGATTTGAGGATTTTCAGGATGGTTTTTTAGGGGGTTTTAAATATTGAAAATCTGTTTGTTTGATATATTTCTGTTCTCTGACACATTCTATCAACTGTCTGAATCAGGATTTTCAGGATTTGAGGATTTTCAGGATGGTTTTCTTAGGGGGTTTTAGATATTGAAAATCTGTTTGTTTGATATATTTCTGTTTTCTGACACATTCTATAGCTAAACTCCTAAGAAAAATATGCTTGAAACATATTTTACATTTATTGTCAGTTCAGAAACTCCTCAAATCCTGATGTCAACAAAAAACCATCCTGTAAATCCTTAAATCCTGTAAATCCTGATTCAGACAATGTCAGTTCATAAACTCCTCAAATCCTGATGTCAACAAAAAACCATCCTGAAAATCCTGATTCAGACAATGTCAGTTCATAAACTCCTCAAATCCTGATGTTAACCAACAAACCATCCTGTAAATCCTTAAATCCTGGATATCCTGATTCAGACAATGTCAGTTCATAAACTCCTCAAATCCTGATGTTAACCAACAAACCATCCTGTAAATCCTTAAATCCTGGATATCCTGATTCAGACAATGTCAGTTCATAAACTCCTCAAATCCTGATGTTAACCAAAAACCATCCTGTAAATCCTTAAATCCTGAAAATCCTGATTCAGACAATGTCAGTTCATAAACTCCTCAAATCCTGATGTTAACCAAAAACCATCCTGTAAATCCTTAAATCCTGAAAATCCTGATTCAGACAATGTCAGTTCATAAACTCCTCAAATCCTGATGTTAACCAAAAACCATCCTGTAAATCCTTAAATCCTGAAAATCCTGATTCAGACAATGTCAGTTCATAAACTCCTCAAATCCTGATGTTAACCAAAAAACCATCCTGTAAATCCTGATTCAGACAAAAGCCCAAAAAAGAGTATTCAGGGGTTGACAACAGGTTGAGAATCTGTTATGATAAAATAGACGAGGAAGAACTATTTACAAATAATTCCTAGATCTCCGATTTTTCAGGAAATGTTTATAAAAAAAACATAACTTTAGATAGAAATAATGCAGAAAATTGCAGTTGGTAGTCGCAGTTACAGTAACTTGGGATCATCGGGTGTTAGCTTTACTGATGTAATGTAAAATTGTGGCGCAAATAAGCTCCTCAGCAGTTATGGCTCAGATATTAGATCCTCTACCACCGGAGCATTCGGGGAAGATTCTCTGCTGCTACGTCAACGCTACGAGTAAGATCCAGGTGGCTCGTATCTCCAATATTCCTAACTGGTACTTTGAAAGGGTTGTATTTCCTGGACAAAGGCTAGTGTTTGAAGTTCCTCCAGCAGCGCAAATGGAAATCCACACTGGGATGATGGCAAGCGCTATTATATCAGATACGATTCCGTGCAATCGCATGATCATCCATGAAGTTACCACTGATGAAGAACAAAATAACTCATCTGCGGGGATAAATCCTAGTAGTAATAATTCAATAGGGTCAGAAATCAATAAGAAAATTGCAGATAAGACAAAACCTTTACAATCCGTTGAATTGGCATCTATTGATTGAAAATCACATCACAATTCCACACAAGGGTAAAGCACATTACGCTTTACCCCTACAAAATCTAACTACAACTTAGTTCCACACTCACCACAGAAATTATGATTAGGTTGGTTTTGGGTCCCACAATTACTACAAGCAATTGATTCAACTGCGTTTCTTGGTGTCGGCTTAGGTAAACCAACCATTTGCGAGTTATTCTTACCAGGGGCTACCATTGGATAACAATTTTCATCTCTGGTAACGTGGACATTCACAATCACGGGTCCATTGTGTGCCAGCATTTCGGCAATTTTATCTGCCAACTCTTCCCGTTTAGTAATTACCATCCCCTTGATACCATAAGCCTGTGCTAAAAGCTCAATATCTGGCATTCCTACTTCCATGTTAGAAGATGAATAACGCTGTCCATAGAAAGCTTCTTGCCACTGACGCACCATTCCCTGCCAACCATTATTTAAGATTAAAGTCTTGACATTAATGCCATATTGTGCTAATGTTCCTAACTCTTGCAAACACATTTGGAAACTGGCATCACCGCTGATACAGATAACTTCTTCGTCAGGAAAAGCCACTTTTGCACCCATAGCCGCAGGAACACCAAAACCCATTGTTCCTAAACCGGCGCTAGAAATCCAGCGTCTTGGTCCATTTTTGAGGAATTGGGCAGCCCACATTTGATGTTGACCAACATCTGTAGTATAAAATGCGTGGGGGGCTTGGTTGGAAACTTCAACAATGACCTCTTGGGGGGAAATACTGTCAGCGTAATGAGGGACAATTAAAGGGTAATCTTGTCGCCAACGGTTAATCAAGTTTAACCATTCTTGGTTTTGGTTAGGTGTAGCTTTAGTATTTGCGTCTTGACATCGGCGTAATAAGTCTTTTAAGACGTTTTTAACATCACCGACAATGGGAACTTCAGGAACGCGGTTTTTACCGACTTCTGCGGGGTCAATATCAATGTGAATGACTTTAGCTAAAGAGGCAAATTCATCTAATTTACCTGTAACTCGGTCATCAAATCTCGCCCCAACGCAAATTAATAAATCGCAATCTGTAACGGCAAAGTTTGCGTAAGCTGTGCCGTGCATTCCCAACATTCCCAAGGAGAGGGGATGATGTTCGTCAAATGCACCGATACCCATTAAGGTAGTGGTGACGGGGATATTAAATAATTCTGCCAGTTCCTTGATTTCTTCGTGGGCATTGGCGGCGATCGCTCCTCCCCCAACATACAACAATGGGCGGCGACTTTCACGAATTAATTGAATGGCGGCATTAATTTGCCGAGGATTTCCCTTGACTGTAGGACGATAGCCAGGTAATTTAATTGAACCAGGTTCTACAGGTATATAATCAAATTCTTCTAGTGCCACATCTTTAGGAACATCAATTAAAACAGGTCCCGGTCTCCCCGTGCTGGCAATATGAAAAGCTTCCGCGACAATCCGTGCCATATCCTTAGTATTACGGACTACATAGGAATGCTTGACAATGGGTAAGGTAATCCCGTAAATATCTGTTTCTTGGAAAGCATCTGTACCAATAGAAGCTCTAGGTACTTGTCCCGTGACTACAATCATGGGAATAGAATCCATGTAAGCCGTAGCAATACCTGTAACTAAGTTGGTTGCTCCAGGACCAGAAGTACCAAAGCATATTCCAACTTTACCAGTAGCACGAGCATAACCGTCAGCGGCGTGTGCCGCACCTTGTTCGTGTCTAACTAAGATATGTTTGACTGCACCCGCCGCTTCTATTTTGTAGAGGTCATCATAAATTGGCAGAATTGCGCCACCGGGATAACCAAAAATATGCTCAACGCCGTGACGGAGAAGACTATCTATGAGTGCAAAACCGCCAGATGCCCGTTGGGGTAAGACAACTGGGGAGTTAGAGACAGAAGACTGGTTGTGATTTTCAGATTTTGGGGGACTGATTTGAGAAGACGAAAGCACGGTTAACCTCAAAGTATAGCTAAAATTAACGCTTAGATTCTGTATTTAAAACTTCATTTTAATGTAAGAATTCTCACAATTGCACAAGAAAGCTATATTTATTAGCATTGAGAAGGAATTATAATTGTACAATTTTTAGATCACATCTTGCAATACCCGCCGAGTATTTTGCCAAGTCCAGAAACCAACAGCCCCGACAACTATACTCATTCCTAACAAAACTGCTGATAAACCAAAGGCATTAACTAGCTTTGTTGTAATTAGCAGAGGTGCAGTAAGGGCGATGTTAATGGCATGATTTTGAAATCCAAATACCTTACCGTGCATTTCTGGTGGTGTTTGTTGCTGAATTAATGTTTGCATTGGCACGTTGATAATAGCCGCACCCACGCCCAAGAAAATGCAGACTCCTAATGCTAGGGGTTGGTTATCAATAAAGACGAATAAACTTAATGAAAAAGCCATAATCAAAAACCCAATTAAGGGCAAGGGTTTATCATGTAAGCGATGTCCAAAATTCCCCAAAATAGCAGCCCCTATCACCATACCCACCCCAGCCGCAGCTACAAAAGAGCTAAATTCTTCTGGTGCTAAATGTAACCTCGCCGCCATGCCAATGGCTAATTCTATCAAGGCGGCAAATACACAGTATAATGTGACAATTTGTAGCATGGCATTCCACACCAGCCGATTTTGTTTGAGATAGCGCAGTCCTAGCAAAAATTCAGCCCAGGGATTAATTGCGGCTGCGTTTTTATCAATATGTTTGCGTTCTTGAAAATGAATTGGCATCATAATTACGGCAGAAAGCAGATACAAGCAGCCCACTACCAATTCTTTACCAAAGCCTTGATTAAAGCTTTCAAACCAATTCAACATGGGAGTAGCCACTGCATTACCAATAATTAATGCTGCCATCATTGTGCTACTAAATAAGGCATTGGCAGCCATTAAACTCTCTCTTTTCACCAACAGCGGAATTGAAGCTTGTTCTGCGGGAGCAAAAAACTGGGTAACGGTGGATATGGCAAAGGTAAAGAATAACAGAATTGCAAATTCTCGTGGCAGGAAGGGAATTAACAACATGAATATCCCCCGCACCACATCTGAACCGACCATAATCAGTTTTTTTGGTACACGGTCAACTATCACACCACCGGCAGAACCAAACAACATTGCTGGCACTGTAAATGCCATATACAAATAAAAGCGGCCGTCTTGCCCTAGGTCATTAACAGGCAAGTATAGTTTGAGTAAGGCAATCATTAAGACAAAGAACACCTTATCTGCCAATTGAGAAATCAGTTGACCAATCCACAGAAGCATAAAACCCCTGTTTTTCAGTAATGCGGCAAAACCATTGTTAACGGTAGTAGGTTCAGTGGGAAACATTAGATACTTGGGAATGGGGGATAAATAATTACTATTTCTCTTTATAGCGTTCTAATATGAGATTGAGAAATTCAGATGCACTGAGGTAATTTTTGGGGGGAGAGAAACCAAAAGAGGGGTTTACCCACTGCCCTTGGACAGATTGGGGGGACTGCCACATTGCTAAATGGTCAACTGCTGGCTCGGCGTAAAAGTTATTTTCGCCCATGCCGAGGTAAGCTGAAGTCCAATGGGTGAAATGATCATGACTTAAACGGTGAATAGGAAAGTTACCCACTAGAGGGACTCCCCAACCATCAATGGCAATAAAAGCTTGAACATGACCTCCCAAAAGTTGCCAGGCTGTGGCCGCACCTATACCTCCAATTACACCAGCACTAAAGCAAATGAACATAACAGGCGATTTTAGCTTATTACTCAGGCGATAGCTAGGCGCTCCGAAGGAATCGCACAAAAAATGTAAAATATGAAATGTTGATAAAGTTAAATAACCCTGTCCAGGAAAAATCAGTATATCTACTTGCTTTACATTGCTAACGCTTTCACCACTTTGATGTAAGCACGCTTGGATAAAGCTTTCTGTTAATGCTGGTTCATGAATTCCAGGGCAAATAATAATGGGCATTTACTTGATTTGATATGGTGAATAATAAGGATACGTTTCGTGTAATAAATCGTGAATTAAATTAAATTTGATATTCGTTCAAGAAATCTTTTGCTGTTCTAATTGCAATTCCTTGATATGCAAATAAAATTAGTAAATCTTGATCACCTGTAATAATCACATCAGCTTTAGCAGCAATAGCAGTAGCCAAAATAATATTATCATCTGCATCTCTTAGTTCAGGAACATTCAATTGTTGAATAGGATAAAAAATCACTGATTCTTGAATAAGATTGATGACTGTGGGAACTGTTAAACTTAATGCTTTTAATTTTGGTGCTAGTTTTCTTTTATTGAATGTGCTTTCCAATTCATCTAACAATTCTTGAGACATAACAATTGTTAGTTTTTGTTGTTCACGTAAAAGTAAAATCTGATCAGGAATACCACCCCAAATGATAGCAGATACCCAAATATTTGTATCTAAAACTACTTTCATTATTGAGTATTTTCTTGGCGAACTTCTCGGACAATTTCACAAATTTCTGCTGTTGTTAAAGGATGAGGATCATTTACGGCTTCTCTTCTCTTCCTTAATTCCTGCCAATCAAATTTAGGAGCTTTTCTAAAAAAAATACCATTTTCATTTATCGTAACTGAATATTTTTCACCATTAACAAACTGTTCTCGAATTTCTGGAGGAAGTTCTAGGTTTCCTTCTGGGGTAAAGGTAATAGTAATTGTTTGTTCCATAATTACCTCATTTACTTAATTCTGAAAAAAATGGATACTATCCATAATATCATTAAATAAAACCATAAACTACTTCTTGAGTATGCAAACTGACCAATCACTAAATCTACCTCTGATGGGATGCGGAACTTGGGCTTGGGGAAACCAACTGCTCTGGGGATACAATGAAAGCATGGATAACCAGTTGCAAGAGGTATTTAATCTCTGTGTTGGCAATGGTATCACTTTATTTGATACGGGCGATTCCTACGGGACAGGCAGATTAAAGGGACGCAGTGAGTTACTTTTAGGAAAATTTGCCCAAGAATATCCAGGCATAGATAAAGAGAATATTTGCATTGCGACTAAGTTAGCTGCTTATCCTTGGAGATGGACAAGAAACTCAATTATATCAGCTTGTAATGCTTCGGCAAAAAGATTAGGTAAAAATGTTGATTTGGTGCAAATGCACTGGTCTACCGCTAATTATGCACCTTGGCAAGAGGTGGGTTTATTAGATGGTTTAGCAGATTTATATAAGCAAGGTTTGGTGAAAGGTGTCGGTTTATCTAATTACGGCACAAAAAGACTTTTATGGGTACATCAAAGATTTCAGGAAAGAGGCATATCTATTAAAACTTTGCAGGTACAATATTCACTTTTATCTACTTATCCAGTCACGGAATTAGGTTTAAAAGAAGTTTGTGATGATTTGGGAATTAAATTAATTGCTTATAGTCCTTTAGGCTTGGGTTTATTAACTGGGAAGTTTTCCGAAAATAGTAGTTTTCCTAAAGGTATTCGGGGTTTTTTATGTAAGCAGTTATTACCAGGAATGAAACCGCTTTTAGGCTGTTTGCAGGAAATAGCAAATAATAGAAATAAAACTATGTCTCAAGTGGCGATTAATTGGTGTATTAGTAAAGGGACAATTCCCATTCCTGGTGCTAAAAGTGTGGAACAAGTGAAAGATAATATTGGGGCTTTGGGGTGGTTTTTAAGTGATGGTGAGGTTGTAGAGTTGGATATTGCTGCTGATAAGGTGGAGAAGAAAATGGTGCAGAATATTTTTCAGACAAAGTGAGATAATTTTTCATAATCAGGATTATATTCTTTGATTGATTCTAATGTATATTCTGGTTCATTCTCTGCATAACATTTATTTAAGTTATTTAAAGAGAAATTATCCCAGTTTTCTGTTTCTTCTGGATTATTTTCTTCTGCTAGAATAGGAATAATAAATACTTTTGTTCCTTCTGGGATAGATAGAGGATCTAGTAATTCTATTTTTCCATTTCTAACAATTGCTAAATTTCCTAATGTCATTTGTTGATCTCCTAATTTTTAATTATTTTAGCGCTTAGTTAAGCTAACGCTCTTTATCATTAACATCTGTCGAGTATTTTATACAATGCTGTGCTGTATTTATTCTATTTTACTTGTCAAATTTAAGTAAAATTGCTAATATTAGGATTAACCGAGTAAATAAATAACACAAAATGTACATCAAGAAACTTCAAGTATTTAATTATAAGTCTTATTTCGACTCTGGGGTAATGGAATTTACGCCAGGGGTCAATATTATTGTTGGAAAAAATAATGCGGGCAAAACATCTTTACTTGAGGTGCTGACTCTGGATTTTAAAGATCAGCAGCATAGAAGTTTAAAAACATTACCAAATAAGGGAGTGACTTTAGAAGAAGAATCGAAAATAGCAATTATTTGGGAGATTAGCACAGAAGAAGTCCGAAATTTTATCAAACAGTTCTCTCCCAATGTTGGAATACCTGCACGCAAAGGAGTATCTTCAATTGGTTCTAAAGATCAATATCAGTATGAAGATGAAGATGGATATGAACCTCAAGAACATCCTGAAGATAAATTTGATCGATATATGTCTGAAGCATTGCAACAATTTAATAAAAAACTAGAACATGATTCATTGGAAATACAGTTCTTTTTATTCGCTGGTAGAAAAATGAAGAATAAAGATTTGGAAAAGTTACTTAATTTTGAGTCTTTTCCAACAGAATTTAAGAGTGATGGCAATTCTTTCTATAGAATTGAATATAAAGATAATGAAAAAATTTCTTTTTCATACGATATTACTAAAGATACAGAAGATGGTGATATATATAGGCATCGTAGCTATAAAGCAGAATTTTATGATAGTATAGGCTATCAAATGTTCAAGACATTTTCAAGTAGTATCTATAAATTTAAAGCTGAACGCCTTAATATAGATATTTGCAAATTTGAAAATAATGATCAACTCAAATCAGATGCTTCTAATCTTGCTGAAGTAATATGTATTTTACAAGGCAAAAATCCAGGGATGTTTGCAAAATTCAATAAATTAGTTTCAGAAATTATGGAGGAAATAAAATGGATTTCTGTAGTACCAAGAGATAATTCAAATGTTGAAATTATAGTTTGGACGCTAGATACTCAACTTAACAGAGATGATTTATCACTTCCTCTATCTTCATGTGGAAGTGGCGTTAGTCAAGTTTTAGCAATTGTATATATCCTAGTTTGTTCGGAAGAACCTAGAACATTAATTATTGATGAACCACAATCATTTTTACATCCAGGTGCAGCTAAAAAGATGATAGAGACTATTAAACAATTTCCCCAGCATCAATATTTTATTGCTACTCATTCACCAGATATTATCACAACGGCAGATCCTTCTAAGATTATCAAGCTGAAATATGAAAATTGTGAAACAACTGCATCAGTTATACGTGAAATAGATATAAAGTCCCAAAAGGAAATTCTAGATGAACTAGGGGTTAGATTATCAGACGTTTTTGGTGCTGATAGTGTTCTTTGGGTGGAAGGTCCGACTGAGAAAAAATGTTTTCCGCTAATCATAGAGAAATTTTTAGCAGAAATGTCATTGAAAGGCATGAAAATTTTACCTGTAGATAGTGTATCTGGTCTATTAGATGGTAAACACACATCTCTTGTTGCTAGACTTCATAAGCAACTCACATCAGGAATAAGTTTAATACCAGAGAAATCTATATTTATATTTGATAGAGAAGGTAAGACAATTACTCAGCTTAAAGACTTAGAGAGGAGCGGTTTTAATTTCTTAGAACGACCTATGTATGAAAATTACATACTTCACCCAGAAGCAATATCAGTGATAATTAATAAAGAACGAGAGAAAATATTAACTGAAATTGGTGTTGAAAATGCAGATTCTAAATGGTTAAAATCACCTATTACTAGCACTCAAGTTCAAGAATGTTTTGATAAAATTCAGCAAGAAAAACAATATTTGCTTAAAGGTGTAGAAAATGATAATTGGTTATTTAAGGTTCATGGTGCAGATGTTATTCAAAGTGTGTTTCAAGAATTGTGTGAAACTCAATTAAATTTTAATGACAACAAACCTAAATATTGTCTTCGGATTACAGACTTGATAATTAAACATCAGCCAGATTTTTTATTTGAATTGGCAGAAGAGTTAAAAAAATGTTTAAATAAAAATAAGAGGGTGTTTGAAAAGTCTAATTTATACCCACCTGGCGACTAGAAGTCGCAGCTACACAGACAAAACCCACCTTCGTGGGTTAAAGAACCTTAATTTTTCGTTAGTCCACGCACCATCTGGACTTTGCTTGTGTAGTAGCGTTCGCGAAGCGTGCCGGAGGCATCTTTATATTCGCCCAAAACTTTTCAAACATCCTCTAAGTAATTAATTGAATAACTTGCATAAACATTGACTATTGTTCATATCCATTGATTTTTCTATCAATACACATAGTAATCAGTTTTTATAAGTATTTTCTAATATCTCCAACCTCTAAACTATGCTGAGAAAATCAAACTTGTCTTTTCCAACACTTCCCAAGTCTAATTATCAACCCCAAAGCCCAGATACAGCCATAGAAGCTGATATTTGTTTGTTTAATAGGTTGAGAGAATTAACTTTAAAACAACGCCTAGAAATGTTTATTTCCCATGATAAGGGAGTAAAAAAACTATGTCTGACTGGAATTAAATTTAGACATCGTAATTTAACAATAGAAGAAATTAGAAATAAATTTACCCGTGCTGTATTAGGAGAAAAATTTACTAATGATTTTCAACCAAAAGGTATTAATGAAAATATGTGGATTCAAGATTCAATTTCTTTAGCAGGTGAATTACATCAACTTTTTGAATCAATTAATATTGATTACTATGTTAGTGAAGGTGTTGCTAGTTCTATTCATGGAGAACCACGTTCTACTCGTGATTTAGATTTGGTGATAGAAATTAAACTAAATCAAATAGATTTGCTGGTAAAAACTTTAGAAGCCGCTGGATATTATTGTCTAGCCAGTGCGGTAGAATATTTACAAAATGGTTATGGTAATATGTTAAATATTACCCATACAGAAACTATTGCTAATGCTGATATATATATTACGGATAATTCACCTTATAGTAGATCACAAATGAATAGGATAATATTAATTGATTTAGATGGAATACCTGCTTTTTGGATAGCTTCAGCCGAAGATATTATTTTACAAAAACTGCGTGGGGGAAAAGGAAGTAAATTAGAAAAACAATGGCGTGATGTTTTGGGGATAATTAAGTTACAAGGAGATAATTTGGATTATGGTTATTTAACAGAATGGGCAGAAAATTTAGATTTAGTTGCTGATTTGAGTGAGGTATTAACTCAAGCTGGGATATGAAAATCACTCCTGGTGAAAAACCCAATCTTTCTAAAAAATAAATAATCTTATGTTGATTACCCCCATAATTTGCTAAACTCCAAATTTAGAAAAGCAAACAAAAATTTGAGTATTGGGAATTGAGAGAGGTTCGCAAAGTGGTGGAAAGTGAAGACATAGAAAAAATTCATCCCCAGGATTTTTCGTGGCGGTTTTGGCCTGTTGTGCCAATTTATCCTTATGGTCAACGGCGTACTATCCGTAAAGAAGTTGTCAAAGATACCATTTGGACCTTTGATCAATTACAGGGAATTTTCTACGTAGTTGTGCCAATTCGCATGACTGTAGTTAAGCTAGAAAAAGGCGGTTTGCTGGTTTATGCACCCGTCGCACCCACGGGAGAATGTGTCCGTTTGCTGAATGAGTTGGTGGTAAAACACGGCGATGTTAAGTATATTATTTTGCCCACGATATCGGGAATAGAACATAAAGTTTTTGTTGGTCCTTTTGCGCGACGTTTTACCAATGCACAGGTTTTTGTTGCGCCCGGACAATGGAGTTTTCCGATCAATCTGCCTTTAAGTTGGTTGGGTTTACCAGGTAAACGCACTCAGATACTGCCTGAAAATAGCCAGGAAGCCCCTTTTGCTGAGGATTTTGATTATGCGATACTAGGACCCATTGATTTAGGTTTGGGTAAGTTTGCAGAGGTGGCTTTTTTTCACAAGCGATCGCACACCCTCCTACTTACAGATACTATAGTTTCAGTACCAGCAGAGCCACCAGCAATTGTCCAACTTGACCCCTATCCCTTACTCTACCACGCTAAGAATAAAGCCTTTGACATGGTTACAGATAGCCCAGCAAATCGCCTTAAAGGGTGGCAACGGGTAACATTATTCGCCTTATATTTCAGCCCCAGTGTGTTAGAAGTACCTACATGGAGTGAAGTATGGCGTGATGCCGAAAAAGCCCCAGAACGTTCGCGCAAAGCCTATTTCGGGTTTTTCCCTTTCCAATGGCGGGAAAATTGGCAAGATTCATTTGATATTTTACGAGGAAATGGGCGTGTATTTGTTGCGCCAATTTTACAAAGTTTGATTTTAAATCGCGCACCGCAGGAAACAATAAATTGGGCTGATAAAGTTGCTAATTGGGATTTTAAATGGATTATTCCCTGTCATTTTGATGCCCCAATTAAGGCAGAACCGCAACAATTTCGCCAAGCATTTGCATTTTTAGAAAAACAGCCTGTTGGGGGTTTAGTTAGTAGTAATAGTTATCCTTTACCGGAGGATGATTTTAAGTTGTTGAGAGATATTGATGCCGGGTTAAATAAGCTTGGTATTGTGCCACCTGCGAGAGATAAGGTATAGAATTATAGGGTATTATTCAAGGTTCTAAATTCAACAAATCCCTGAAAAAATTAGTTAAATTTTGAATTGCTGGAATTTGAGATTCTGTTTCAGAACTAATCCAACCGTTATCACTAATACTTGTTTGATTAGTTTTACCAGGTTTTAGAACACTTACCACTGTAGCAATTATCGCCTTTTCTTGATCAAAAGGTTTCCATTTTAAAGGCTTTTTCTTTCTCTCTTCTTCAGAAAATCTATCTACATACTCTCTCGCTCTTTGCATATATTCAGGATAAACTAAATCTCCACAGTCACATATCAAAGTATCTAAAACTCCTTGTTGAGAATTATCTGGTAATATGTAAATTCCTAATTTTGGTGAACCTGCTATGACATTACCAGTTGCATTGACTGTAATAGGAAAATTAGGAAAATATTTTTGAAAACCATGATGATATTTTTCTGCAACTTTGTTAGGTGTATCGTCATCAGCATCAGCTATAATTGCAAAAGCTAAAAGAGTAGAATAATCAATATCAGATAATTTATCATTCAAATTAGTAATTAAATTACTTCCTTCACCTGCATATAAAGCGACTGATAAAGTTTCTGTATACAAAATTGCAGGCATATCAAGTCTTACATATAAATTTCCCCCTTTAGGGTAATTAGGGATAAATTTCCGCCAAAAAGGATCTAGTTCTGATATCTTCCCATCAAATTTAGAGAAGCCTAATAATTTACACAAAATCTTAGATATAAAAGCCTGATCATGATTCCCCTCAACACCAATTAAAACATATTGCCGATTCACCAACGAACCTCCTGACCTAATTCTTCTCTTAAACGTCTTAATCTATGTCCATCATGTCTAACTACTTTTGTTTTTTCTTCCTTTGGTTCTAAGCGATAAAGCACTAAATCTGAATCTGATTCAGTAACTTCTAATAAAGCATCAACAGCTTCAAGACTATGGGTAGTTGCAAATAATTGAACATCCATTTCTGTACACCATTTAACTAACCATTGAAAAGAATTTTGCAAGGCTTCTGTATGAATTGTTGATTCCAATTCATCAATTAAGAGAATACCACCTTTGACACTGGCAAGTTTAAGAGCTATATGTAATAAGCGACGGATACCATCACCAAAAGTGCTAACTGGTGCAAGTCCCAGTCTTTCATGTTGAATATATATATTAAATCGAGAATTCATAGACTCTGGGGATAACAAAATTTCTATGTCAGAAATATTTTTATCCATCTGTTGTAATAATTTCACTACATCAGATTTAAAATTTTGAAATCTAGCTTCTGTAAGTAATCGAAACTGACCAATTGTTGAACGATGAGATGATGGAGTAACTATAGAAGTATTTAAGCTAGGCTCTCTAGTTCCAGATAATCTATATAAAGGTTCATCCTCCCATAGCAAAAAATTTTCAGTAAAGTTAGGTGATTGATCAATTAAACTTAAATGATGATCATTTGTAAATACCTCTATTTTTAAATCTATTCCTTTCCTAACTCCTGGGCTATATTCATTTTCAATTTCCTGCTCATTTTCAATTTCTTCTTCGTTTCTATCAATGGGATTTATTATATCTCTTTCTTCAGATAACCATATTCCCTCCATTTCTTCATATCTTGCTATTAACTTTTCTACGGAAAATAAACCTGTACTAGAAATAAGAATAATAGGTTTATCAGGTTCTACAATAGACGCAGAATTATGTGTAAATAACCATCTTAGTGCATCAATTGACTGAGTACGGGATACTCTAATATCCTGTTCTCGTTGACGTGCTGTACTGAGCCATACTTTAATATCTAATGGATGACAGTAAACAGATAATGCTTCTAGAACACTGGTTTTACCTGAGTTGTTAATACCAACAAGTAGGTTAATCCGTCCAATATCCTTTAGTTCTAAATCTCGAAGTCCTCTAAATTGATGAATTGTGACGTTTTCTAAATTGCTCATAGGCTTATTTTAGCTCAAGCTGTATACCATAGAATATTTTTCTAAAAGTTGTCAATATATAACATACCATATTGACAATGTAAATACAGTAATCTATCATTTATTTTATGGATGTCTACTTTATTTTAAATGGTATTACCTTCGTCTGGAACGAGGAAAAAAGTCGAAATAACCCCAGTAAACACAATGGAATAACCTTTCAACAAGCAGCAGAGGCATTTTTTGATCCATTCATCAAAATAGTAGATGCTAGTCGCAATGATGAAGCCAGAGATGCCATTATTGGTTTAGATACCCGTTGGAATCTTTTATTTGTAGTCCATATCGAATTTGAAGATGATGTAATTAGAATTATTTCAGCGCGTAAAGCCACACGCAAGGAGCGAGAATATTATGAAGATTGAAACATTAAAACAACGCTTAGACAAAAATCGCCCCATGATTACGGTTACTCTAAGAATACCAGAAGATGTAGTAGAAGAATTGAAACAACTTGCACCCATACTTGGTTTTTCTGGTTATCAACCTTTGATTCGAGCATACATTGGACAGGGAATGAGAGCAGATTTAGAAAAATTAGAAAATAATACAGTTAATGCTTTAATTGCTAGTTTAAAACGACATGGTGTGAGTGATGATGTTATTCATGAAGCATTAAATGAAGTTGTTAATAAATAAGTAAAATAGCCGAAATTAATAGTCTAATATTTCCCTAGTCACGCTCTTTAAATCTGCGTCAGCAGGGCGTTTTGTGAACTGTTCATGACTATAAATCCACACAGGCTTAATTACACAAATTTCTGAATTGACTAAATACATCAATCTAATTTGTCCAGAAGCACCTTTAGCAAGCCTCATATAATATTATAATCTGGGATTACCAAATTAGTACAATTTTACTAAAAAAGTTAACTCTGTCTGGCAAAATTATAGTTTGATAGAAAATCTAGACCTTAGAGGGTGTTTGAAAAGTCTAATTTATACCCACCTGGCGACTAGAAGTCACAGCTACACAGACAAAACCCACCTTCGTGGGTTAAATAACCTTAATTTTTCGTTAGTCCACGCACCATCTGGACTTTGCTTGTGTAGTAGCGAATTATATTCGCCCAAAACTTTTCAAACATCCTCTTAGTTAGTAGTAATAGTTATCCTTTATCAGAGGATGATTTTAAATTGTTAAGAGATATTGATACAAGTTTAAATAAAATTGCTATCCTACCACCAGCGAGGTAAAGGCTATGACTCTTGTTAAAGTAAATCGAAGACACTACCAAAGAGGGGATATTACCCGTCGAGGCATGGCCTTAGCAGTTGACTTCTTTGGTGCATGGTTTCTCAGTTCTATCGTCAGAAGTAACCAAATCGGTATTCAATTTGGACAAATCTTTATTTTTATTTTTGCTTGGATCATTTTCCGCGTCATCATAGTTTACAACAATCAAGGACAAAGTTTAGGACGTTGGGCATTTGATTTAAAGGTGCTAGAAATCGCAAATGGGGAAATAGTCAATAGAATCCCCCAATTTCAGACATTATTGCTCAGAGAAGGGGTTATTTGCTTTTCTAGCTTGTTATTATCCATTTTCTTGGGGAATATTATTCTCAATCCTGCTGCTGTCGTGCTATTGCTGCCTCTAATCATAGACGGAGGTGCAGCTTTATCGGATACTCAAATGCGTCAGGCTTTCCACGACCGCTTTTTTAGAACTATCATAGTTTCTTCCCAACGTGGTTATTCATTAGATATAAAAATTAAAAGACTAGTTGAAAAAATTCAGCGAAATGTGAGATAATAACCATTTGTGTTAATTATCTCCAGGCTTTACAGTTTGTAAGATTTATGGCTAAGAGTAAAGGTGCGCGCATAATAGTGACACTAGAATGCACCGAGTGTCGAACAAATCCAGATAAACGTTCCCGTGGTGTATCCCGTTATACCAGCACTAAAAACCGTCGGAACACAACCAACCGCTTAGAACTGAAAAAGTTCTGTACCCACTGCAACAAACACACTGTTCACAAGGAAATTAAGTAAGAATGAGTTACTATCGTCGTCGCCTTTCTCCCATTAAGCCCGGAGACCCCATTGATTACAAAGATGTAGACTTGTTGCGGAAGTTTCTTACCGAACGTGGTAAAATCCTGCCTCGGAGAATCACTGGTTTAACCTGTCAGCAACAACGCGCTCTAACTCTAGCGATTAAACGCTCTCGCATTGTGGCTTTGTTGCCTTTTATTAACGCCGAAGGTTAAGAATATTTTGGATTTTGGATTTTGGATTATTATCTAAAAAAAGTAACAGTTGTAGAGATATTGCCCGGTTACTTTGAGTCCAAAATCTAAAATTTAAGATTTAATAATCGGAAATTGCCAAAAACATTTAATAAATTCATACTCAAAGATGGTACGATATCGCTAAATTTGGGGATGAATTTGTCAATTGTCATAGCATTCCTCATAGGAAATTATTAGATAAAGGATTAAATACCCGTTATTTAATCTAAAATCTCCAGTTTAAAAATCTAAAAATATTAAAGTGCGACAGTTGTGGATAAGGGGACGTTAGTTGAATTTAGGGTTCAAAGCGATCGCCGTCTAGGAGTGGTAGATCGTCCAGACGGTAAGACTCGTTGGTTTGTAGTAGATGAAAGGGGTCAATCCCACAGCCTTGCACCGCGCCAATGTACCTACACAGTTAACGGACAGACCTATAAACCTAGCGAAATTGCTGAGTTTTTAAGTCAAGTCCAGCCTTATCTAGACCCATCGAGTCTGGAAGTAGCTTGGGAACTACTCATTGAAGATGGGGAAACTGTCACTCCCAGCCAAATGGCAAATATATTATTTTCGGAATCTACACCTCCCCAGTGTTATGCAGCCCATTGTTTGTTATCGGAAGATAAACTCTATTTCAAACAAAAAGGAGACGCTTACGAACCCCGCAGCGCGGCACAAATAGCTGAACGCAAACACCAGATTGAAGTAGAATCTCAAAAAGCAAAGGGACAGCAGGAATTTTTAGCCCGTGTAGAACAGGCACTACGGGGCGAAGCAGTAGAATGGCAACGATGGGATCGCCAGCGTTTAGATGCAATAGAGAAGTATGCAACTCTACTTGCAGATGTTGTAATGCTCAAGGTAAATTACGACTCTTTAGCTCGTGCTTGTCCGCCCCCAGTTGCAGTGTTAGAAACTATGAATATGCTGGGACGTTCTGCTACGCCCCAGGCGGCCTTTCAACTCTTGATAGATTTGGGTTTGTGGAGTCTCCATGAAAACCTGTTCCTGCGCCGTTCATCAATTTCCGTTCAATTTCCTCATCAGGTATTAGAAGTGGCGCAAGAACGTTTGGATTTCCCTCCTACAGATTTAGATACAAACCGTCTTGATCTCACACATCTCAAGGTATATACCATTGATGATGAAAGCACGACAGAAATAGACGATGGTTTGAGTTGGGAAATATTACCAGATGGTAAAGAACGGTTATGGGTACATATCGCTGATCCTACTAGATTATTAATCCCAGATGATGAGTTAGATTTAGAAGCCAGAAAACGGGGTAGTACGGTATATTTACCCACAGGGATGATTCCCATGTTTCCAGAGGTATTGGCTACAGGGCCAATGAGTTTGGTACAGGGGCAAGTGTGTTGCGCCCTCAGTTTTGGGGTGATTTTAGATGAATTTGGGGCTGTGGAAGATTATTGTATCCACACTGGTTTAATTAAGCCTACCTATCGTCTCACCTATGAAGATGTGAATGAGATGTTGGAGTTGGGAGTACAAGCAGAACCAGAAATTGAAGCGATCGCTAATTGGGCAAAAATCCGCAAAACTTGGCGTTATGGTCAAGGCGCTATCAGTATCAATATGCCCGAAGCGATGATCAAAGTCAAAGACGATGATATCAATATTGATGTTTTAGATGATTCCTCTTCTCGGCAATTAGTCGCAGAAATGATGATTCTCGCTGGGGAAGTCGCAGCGCGTTATGGTCAAACCCATAATATCCCTCTCCCCTTTCGCGGACAACCCCAACCAGAATTACCCCCAGACGAAGAATTACTGCAACTTCCCGCCGGTTTTGTGCGTTCCTGCGCTATGCGCCGCTGTATGCCTAAGAGTGAAATGAGCATTACACCTGTGCGTCACGCTGGCTTGGGTTTGGATACCTATACACAAGCTACCTCCCCCATTCGCCGTTATAGTGACTTACTCACCCACTTCCAACTAAAAGCGCATTTACGTGGTGAAGGCTTACCCTTCTCTGCTGAACAACTTAAAGAAGTGATGATGACAGTTCTGAGTACCACTCAAGAAGCGACAATGGTGGAACGACAAACTAATAGATATTACGCTTTAGAATATTTACGTCGTCATCCTGAACAAGTTTGGCAGGTAACAGTATTAATGTGGTTACGAGAAGATAGCAATTTAGCACTAATTTTATTAGAGGATTTGGGTTTACAGTTGCCTATGTCCTTCCGGCGTTCTGTCAATTTGGGAGAAAATTTATTAGTGAAGGTTAGTTTGGCTGATCCTCAAAAAGATATGATTCACTTCCAGGAAATTATGTATCAGGAAGCCCAATCAGTAATAAATTAGATATAGCAGGAAACAAGAAACAATTTTAAAATATCCTCTAAGAGGGTGTTTGAAAAGTCTAATTTATACCCACCTGGCGACTAGAAGTCACAGCTACACAGACAAAACCCACCTTCGTGGGTTAAATAACCTTAATTTTTCGTTAGTCCACGCACCATCTGGACTTTGCTTGTGTAGTAGCGTACCCTTCGGGAAGCAAGCTACGCGAAGCGTGCCGGAGGCATCTTTATATTCGCCCAAAACTTTTCAAACATCCTCTAAGGCATAACCCATTGACACTCTCAGGGCTAAAGCCGCTGAGTTTTACGCTTACCGCGAGGTCTTATAACATAAAATCAATATTTTGTACTCGCAGGGCGAGAAGCAAGCTACGTTTCGTCGCTGTAGCCTTCTTTGTTTTCGCTACGCTCAAATACAATTCTAGCTACGCAACTCAACTCACGCGCATTCATCCCACGCTCCGGTATAGTGAGACGTGGGGCTTCTGCTGATTAAGCTAAAATTTCTGCCAGTGGATAGGAAATTTCAAAATAAGAACTAAAGAAAGGTATATTCACGTTCTTTCTGGAGAATTTTTCGTTTAGTCATTGTGATTTACCACATAATTTGATCATGATCATAAATGAATTTGACTCCTTACCCAATCTCTAAATTCCCTAACTAAATCTAAATATTTTTTACTACCAGCATTTTCTAAGAAATTAGAAATTTCTGTTAAAGGTAAATTAGGAAAAGCTAAACTTTCTTCAACAACTATATATTTACCATCTTCTAAAATATTGATAGTAAACACCTTTCCATCATATCGCCAAATTTCTGGTACTCTCATTTCTGCATAAACTGCAAAACGATCTTTTGAACTGCTAGTAATATAAATCTCTACAACTAAATCAGGTGGTGGATCTTGTTGTAAATTAATTCTGGTTTTACCTTGAATGAACTTAACATTTTTGATATAGAAACATTCATCAGGTTCTCCACCAGATATTTCTGGACGTTTGAAAGTTGTAGAACCTAGAGGATCAATATCCAATTCCAATTCTTCCGCTAAAGTTTCTACAAAACGACCAACAATTTTCTTATAACGTTCGCGTTCAGGTGAAGGAGCCATAATTTCCAAATTACCCCGATAATAAGTTAAGCGAAAATGGTTAGTGGAACTAAGTTCATTTAGCAAACTTTCATAAGTGTGCCAACTGATACCTGATAAATGGACGATTTCTGCCGGCTGAATCAGTGTTTGGCTAGTCATGGCTTATTAGAATTAGTTATAAATTATCTATCTCTACCTTTAATCTATGCCAAAAATCAAATAACTATTTTTTTAATTGTCAATTGGCAAAATTGCGTACTATAATAAAGGTGTGAAGTACATGGGGCTTTAACGGTTTCGACAGGTTGGCGAAAGCTACTCTGTGATTCAGGTCGAGAGCGAGTTACCTCTCGGAAATCAATGACTCGAAAAAAAAGTAAATGCGAACAATATCGTAAAATTTGCTCGTCGGGAAGCTCTAGTAGCTGCCTAAGAAACCTCTAATAGGTTCGAGCGTCTTTAATTTGACTCCGTTAAGGATTAAAGACCTAACCCCCAACGGATGCACTATTCAAGCGTTCTCTGGTTGGCTTGATGGTTAAGATTAAATCAGAGCATCCTACGTTCGGGATAATGAACGATTCCCGCCTTGAGGGTCAGAAAGGCTAAACCTGTGAACGAGTGGAGAGTTAATATCCAATTTGGACATGGGTTCGACTCCCATAAGCTCCATTTTCAATAATTTTTTAAGCCCGCTATACACTTCAATGTGTCAGCGGGCTTTTTGCTATCTAGGGGTTTATTCGATGCGAATAAGCTGTTCCGCATTTAAATTAGACAACCCATTAGGAGTTTAAATATTGTGGGGTGGGCATCTTGCCCGCCCGAATATTTAAATTAAATGCGTTTTAGCTGATCCCGTTCAAAAATTATTCATTGGTACGAGATGGTGCTGGTAGTTAAGCTTGCTTTAAAGCATCCCGCTTTTTGCGATCTGCTGACACTATATCGGCCATGACTATGAGTGCTTGCGCCATTTTTTCTAGGTTAGAACTGTACAGTTCTAAATCTTTGATGAGTTTATCTTCAGAGAGATGTAACCCGTTAGCGATCGCTTTTAGTGCTTCAGCCTTTCGTTGATCATCTTTGACAAGTTCGGGATCTGACTGTACTAATAATGCAAATAAACCAATACCAAATAACCGACTGTATTTAAAGTTGGTATTTCCAGCAACCACCTCTAGTTGCTTTTGCAAATCTACATCCTGATTTAGAGAAGTTGCTTGACTCAAACCAGCAATTAAGTCCTTAGCTGGTAAACTAGCAGCTAAAGCTTGCAATCTTAAGGCATCCTGTCGGTAGCGCTGGGGGTCTTGTTCCACAGCCTGACAAATAGCTCGGAAAATTGACTCTTGATCCTGTTCTGGTTGGTAGCCGTCCATGAAGCGGTCAAAGCTTGTGACAACGCCCAAGGCATAAATCGCATTGTAGCTAAAATCAACATTGACTGATAGCAGGTGCATTTCTACCATCAATTCTTCCACTACCCGGCGGTAAATAGTGTTAATTGGCCTGGTATGGAGGGTGTAAAAGGTTCTTTTTGTATCAGATACTGTACGGACGTTATTCACAAAGAAAATTTTAGTAAAGACTTATTGCTATTATCTAGTATGAACTAATCAGACCTAATTCGTGAAGGTCAGATAAAAAAGCAGTTCACAAATTTTATGCAAATCAACTCGTGGAAAGAGGAAGCCCAAAGAGTGATCTTTGGAATCCCCACCTTCAACGAAGTAAGGTGGGGAGGATGTCAAGAACTAGCCAGACTTCGTACCGGAGTCTGTAAAACTTGTTCTTCAGTATCAAAGATTTCAAATACGGTATCCATCATTGTTACTTCAAACACCAGTCTGGCTTCTGGATGAACATTACAAATCCGAAAACTGCCATTAACTTTATCAGCTTCACGCATTCCAGCTAACAAAGAAGTCAGACCAGAACTATCAATAAAATTTACTTGGCTTAGATTAACAACAACATGAGGACTGTGTTTAGAAATACATTCCTGTAGTTTGAGACGGAATTGCCAAGCAGTAGTAATATCTAAGCGACCAGCAGGTGCCAATACCATAATGGTATGACCGTCTTCAGTTGTAAAGATTTTTTGATCTATATTA
Organism: Dolichospermum sp. DET69; assembly: GCA_017355425.1. Taxonomy (NCBI): domain Bacteria; kingdom Bacillati; phylum Cyanobacteriota; class Cyanophyceae; order Nostocales; family Aphanizomenonaceae; genus Dolichospermum; species Dolichospermum sp. DET69. Next base: position 5,305,375 of record CP070233.1, on the reverse strand, counting down.
ATCACTGAACCGATACTTTTTTACTAATATTGGCTAATCAATACACTCACAAATGCAGCAAGTATCAAACCATTTATAGAAAATGACACTTGCTTACTAGTGTACCTTAACATCATGGTGTTTAACGATATTGACACTCTCAGGGAAGACAGCCACTGAGCTTCCCACTTACCGCGAGGTCTTATGATTGATGATTACCCATTACCCATTACCCATTACCCATTTTTCCAGTTTATCCAATCTTGAGGCTTGAGGAAAGTCTCGTATAACTCGGCTTCAGGAGAATTAGGTTCTGGTTGGTAGCCATATTCCCAACGCACTAACGGTGGTAGAGACATGAGAATTGATTCTGTGCGTCCGTTGGTTTGGAGTCCAAAAATTGTTCCCCGGTCATAAACTAGGTTAAATTCCACATATCTACCGCGACGGTATAATTGAAAATTCCGTTGGCGATCGCCATATTCCATCCCCTGTCGGCGTTCTGCAATTGGAGCATAAGCAGGTAAAAATGCTCCAGCACAATCTTGAACTAAAGCAAATATATCTTCCCAACTCCGCGACGGTAACGTGCCTACCTGATCACTATAAATAGCCGCTTCTCCATGGGGATCTGGGCCGCGATAGATAGAACCTTGACCATCTTGGTAATCTAAAAATAAACCACCAATTCCCCGGTTTTCATCCCGATGTTTCAAATAAAAATATTCATCGCACCAACGCTTAAACACTGGATAGTATTCAGGATGGTGTTGATCACAAGCTTGTTTGAAAGTGTTATGAAAATGTTTCGCGTCCTCAGCAAAGGGGTAATAAGGTGTTAAATCCGCACCACCACCAAACCACCAAACAGGGCCAGCTTCAAAATAGCGGTAATTTAAATGAACTGTAGGCACATAAGGATTCCGTGGATGCAACACCAAAGAAGTACCCGTTGCATAAAAACCATGTCCTGCGGCTTCAGGACGTTGGGCTAAAATCGAAGGAGGTAAATGAGAACCCCAAACTTCAGAAAAATTCACACCTGCTTGTTCAAAAATTGCCCCATCACGGAGTACACGCGATCGCCCACCACCCCCTTCTGGACGCTGCCAACTATCTTCTTGAAACTTGCCAAGACCATCTAATTTCTCTAACCCTTGGGTAATCTCATCCTGCACATTCTGCATAAACTGACTAACTCTAGCCTGAGCATTGACACCAGGGAGAAGATCAGATGATTCTTTTGTGATAGTGGGGGTTTGCGCGTTGGTTAACATAGATTCCCGAACCTAAAATTACAATTTCCAAACAATTACAAATTTTTGTTGTCAAAACTTGTCAGCAGTGAGATTTACAAAACCTCACGTTATGCGGGAAGCTCAGTCCCTTTAGGGCTGGGTTACTGACAAATCCGGCTTAATTTTGCCAAAACAGTTTTTTATTATCCGTCAAAACACAACTGTTCAAAACGTCTTCAAATTTTCATTCCAACTTACACATATCATATCTGAAGAGCCGTTTTGACAGTTATAGAAATAATCTTATTATTTTGGTTACAGTTTTTCTGCATATTTTTTCCACAAAGAAGAGTTTGAGGAGAATTTTCTCAAATCTCATAGTTACCAGGCAAGATGTAAAGTAATGTTAAGCATTGTCAAAGTAGTATGGAACAGATCAAAACAATGCCCAGTTGGTTATCCAAACTCATTCACCATAAACGGCGGCGATTTTGTGCATCTTTGGTGCGAACATATCGGGAGATTAGTTCTGCATCTGTAGACGAACTATGGCAGAAAGTGGTGGACTTAACAGATGTTTCCTGGCATCCCCTCCTCAAGAGTACCAACGTTCCATTAGGATTAGTCCCCAAACCGGGCTTGATTTTTCAAGCATTCACAAGGTTTTGGCCTATTCCCATCCAGATTTTTGTGGAACGAGTCAATCCCAAACAGATGCTAAGTATCCGCATTCTAACCATTCCAGGAATTGAGGAAAGAGTCATATATCAAGTAGAATCAAGCGTCTGTGGATCTTACTTGTCTTATTCTGTAACTTTACGTGGTTGGTTATCACCGCTAATTTGGTGTTTATCTCGTCCCTATGTAGATCAGGTAGCTCGTGCGCTGATAGAATCCGTAGAAAACCCAGCATTGTCCCAAAAAAAATCTCTAAATGGTAGTTGCTTTGATTTTTAGAGGAATTAAACAGAAAATTCCTTACCACTGACAACTGACAACTGACAACTGACAACTGACAACTGACAACTGAACAATTGCCCCAATAAAGTTAAGATTCTAGTATCTGTCAATGAAAATTTTTTAAGCTTTATAGTAAGCGGCAACGGTAAACACAATATGTATGATGTCTTAGATTCCCACTCAGTCCTAGAAGTGTTGCGACCAGTAGAAGATCCAGAACTTCGCAAAAGTCTGGTAGAACTGAATATGATTCGCAACGTCAAAATTGACGGTGGCAAGGTTAGTTTCACTTTGGTGTTAACTACTCCTGCTTGTCCCCTACGGGAATTTATTGTCGAAGATTGTAAAAAAGCTGTTCAAAAACTACCAGGTGTTACAGATATCAGCGTAGAAGTAACAGCAGAAACACCTCAACAAAAAAGCCTACCTGACCGGACTGGTATTGCTGGGGTAAAAAATATTATTGCTATTTCCAGTGGTAAAGGTGGTGTTGGTAAAAGTACAGTGGCTGTAAATATTGCAGTTGCTCTAGCACAAACCGGGGCAAAAGTTGGTTTATTAGATGCTGATATTTATGGACCCAATGATCCCACAATGTTGGGTTTGAGCGATTCTGAAATTAATGTCCGTTCTACGGCAGCAGGGGACATCCTCGAACCAGCATTTAATCATGGTGTAAAGCTGGTTTCAATGGGTTTTTTAATTGACCGAGATCAGCCAGTAATTTGGCGTGGTCCTATGCTCAATGGTGTGATTCGTCAGTTTCTCTATCAAGTCGAATGGGGAGAACTGGACTATTTAATTGTGGATATGCCCCCAGGAACTGGAGATGCTCAGTTAACTTTAGCCCAATCTGTGCCAATGGCAGGAGTAGTAATTGTCACCACACCACAAACTGTAGCTTTGTTGGATTCCCGAAAAGGGTTGCGGATGTTCCAGCAGCTAAATGTCCCAGTTTTGGGAATTGTGGAAAATATGAGCTATTTTATCCCCCCAGATCAACCCGATAAGCAATATGACATTTTTGGTTCTGGTGGTGGTTCCAAAACAGCCGCAGAATTAGGAGTCCCTCTGTTAGGATGTGTACCATTAGAAATTTCCACCCGAATTGGCGGTGATACTGGTGTACCGATAGTTATTGGTGAACCCAACTCAGCCGCAGCCAAAGCACTAACAGCGATCGCTTTCACTGTAGCAGGTAAAGTATCAGTTAATGCTTTGACATAAAATCTGGTGATTGGTAATGGGTAATTGGTAATTGGGAAGAATTTATTACCCATTACCCATTACCCATTACCCATTACCCATTACCCATTACCCATTACCCATTACCCATTACCCATTACCCATTACCCATTACCCATTACCCATTACCCATTACCCATTACCCATTACCCATTACCGTTTAAAGCTCTCCTCCTCACACAATGTTATCAAAACCTTCGTTCCCTAAAATTAGTTGGCTATCTTGGTTTAAGCCCTGGCAACAAATGGATGGGCTACTATTTGTTCTACCTGTTGCTGTTAGTATGTTCGGTGGGCTGATGATTCTGAGTACAGAACTGAAGCAACCTGTAACTGACTGGTGGTGGCACTGGTTGATAGCCGCTATTGGCTCAACTATTGCCTTATTTTTAGCTCGTTGCCGCTATGAAAACCTCATGCAGTGGCATTGGTTCACCTACGGACTAACGAATTTTAGTTTAATAATTGTCATGATCGCTGGTACTAGTGCCAAAGGCGCACAGCGTTGGATTAGTATTGCTGGTTTTAATGTCCAACCCTCAGAATTTGCCAAAATAGGATTAATCATCACCTTAGCAGCCTTGCTACATCGGCGTACAGCCTCTACATTAGAGAGTGTTTTTCGTGTCTTGGCAATTACTGCTGTACCTTGGGCATTGGTATTTTTACAGCCAGATTTAGCGACATCTCTTGTTTTTGGGGCAATATTTTTAGGAATGTTGTACTGGGCAAATGCTAACCCTTGCTGGTTAATACTTATGGTTTCCCCGGTAATAGCAGCAATCCTATTTAGTATCTCTTGGCCATTATCAACGCCAATATTTTTATCTAAAGATATATCACTCAGTGTATTAGGTTTAATATGGGCAGTAGCGATGGGGATAGTCGGTTGGTTTAGTCTCCCCTGGAAGCGATTTGGTATTGCAGCTATTACTTCATTCTGTCTGAATATGCTTGGTGGTGAATTAGGCCTTTTTGCCTGGAATCATGTATTAAAGGCATATCAAAAAAACCGTCTTAGTGTATTTATTAACCCTGAACATGATCCTCTTGGTGCTGGTTATCACTTGATTCAATCTCGCATTGCCATTGGTGCCGGTGAAGTTTGGGGCTGGGGTTTGTTTAAAGGTCCTATGACTCAACTGAATTTTGTTCCTGAACAGCATACAGATTTTATTTTTTCGGCTGTTGCTGAAGAATTTGGTCTTGTGGGTTGCTTAATTCTATTATCTGTCTTTTTCTTAATTTGCTTCCGTTTGCTTCATGTAGCACAAACAGCTAAAGATAACTTTGGCTCACTTTTGGCTATTGGTGTTTTATCCATGATTGTGTTTCAACTGATTGTTAATGTTGGTATGACTGTGGGTTTAGCTCCTGTAGCGGGAATTCCCTTGCCGTGGATGAGTTATGGGCGTTCAGCTATGCTAACTAACTTTATTTCTATCGGCATAGTAGAATCTGTAGCTAATTATCGTCAACGGCAAAAGTATTATTAGTCATTAGTCATTGGTCATTGGTCATTGGTCATTAGTCATTAGTCATTAGTCATTGGTCATTGGTCATTGGTCATTGGTCATTGGTCATTGGTCATTAGTCATTAGTCATTAGTCATTAGTCATTAGTCATTAGTCATTAGTCATTGGTCATTGGTCATTGGTCAACTATTCCCTGTTCCCTGTTCCCTGTTCCCTATTCCCTGTTCCCTATTCCCTGTTCCCTGTTCCCTATTCCCTACCATAAGCATTAAGCTATGAATAGGAAACTAATAAATGAAGGTAAATATGATGATCTTGCCTGGAGCAACTGTTCGCGTCAAAAATCCCGCAGATACATATTATCGGTCTGAAGGACTTGTACAAAGAGTTAGTGATGGTAAAGTAGCTGTATTATTTGAAGGTGGCAATTGGGATAAAATAATTACTTTCCGTCTCACAGAATTAGAACCGGTTGAAATTACAGTCCAGAAAAAAGGGAAATAGTCATTAGTCAGTGGTTATTAGTTTTTTTGCTAAGAGATTTGCAAGTAAAAAAATAGCCCAGAATTTCTTGTGGTGTAGCCATCTTGCCTGCTAATAATATCAGGACGGGCAAGATGCCCATCCCACAATATTGGATAATTTATTTTTTGGAGTTATCTAAAACTATTGACTAATATATTTCTTCATTTTTAATTCTTAATTTTTAATTGCTTATGCGTCTGCCTTTACCACAGTTTGCCACTGAAAATCGCCATTCTCATCACTTTGCAGAGATTATTGAAACCACAAGTACAGAATTTTTAGCTCAGTGTTTAGAACCAGAAGACTTGAGTTTTCCTCCAATGCCACCTTTTGGGAGTTGGGTCTGCGCTGTGGATGAAGAATCTGGTAATCAAGTTTATGCTGTAGTTTATCATGCTACAACTATGCCTATTGATTCTGTACATCGGGCAGTTGCGCTAGGATTATCTTTAGAAGCTTTGCGTGAGGAACAACCGCAAATATTTTCCATGCTCAAAACTGAATTTCGAGCGGCGATTGTGGGATTTAAGGAAAAATCTATAAATAGTAATAACAGCAAAATGTATCAATATTTGCCACCCCGTCCGCCACAAATTCATCAAGCTGTTAATCACTGTCAAGCAGAAGAAATTATTCAGTTTACGGAAAAATTAGATTTTTTACGAACATTACTTTTAATTAGTGGTGCGCCAGTAGATTCTTTAGCCGCAGCCGCTATTCGAGGAATATATCAGTTACGTAAAACTGACCGAGAATGGTTGATTAAAGCTGGACGACATCTGAGTATGTTACTCAAAGATGATTATGATCGTCTACGTTTTATTTTAAGTCAAATTCATCCTTAAGCTATGGCGATTATTGTAACTTCTGAATGCATTCGCTACGAAACTACTAATTTCTAACTGATTACTGAGAATTTTGCCGAGATTGCAGTCCCAACTCTTGAATTTTGCTGTATTTATTTTGAGTTATGGGAGACAACTGGGATTTTGATAATAAACTCAGAACCTTCTTCAGAAGTAGATATACAGTAAAGTTCACCACCATGTTGTTCAACTACAATTTGATAGCTAATTGATAATCCCAATCCTGTCCCTTTCCCAACAGCCTTGGTCGTAAAAAATGGTTCAAATAATCGCTTTTGGACTTCCTCTGGAATACCTGATCCATTATCGCTAATACGAATAACAACATGATTATCATCAGTTAGTTCTGTCTGAATCCGAATTTGCAGCTTTTTACGGGTTTTTAAAATCAAATTATTACTTTCAGAAAGAGCATCAATTGCATTGGCAATAATATTCATAAATACCTGATTTAGCTGCCCTGCATAGCAATATATTAGAGGTAAATTATCATATTCTTTAATTAGTTCAATTTCCAAACGATCAGGTTTAGCCTTTAAATTATGTTTAAGAATTATTAAAGCATTCTCTATACCTTCATGAATATCAACACTCTTAATTTCTGCTTGATCTAGTCTAGAAAAGTTACGTAAAGATAAGACAATTTCATTTACTCTTGTAGCTCCAACTTTCATAGAAGATAATAATTTTGGCAAATCTTCTCTGATAAATTCTATTTCAATTCCTTTTTCTTTGGCTTGAAATAATACATCAGAATACGGTTTATTTTGTTGATAACATTCCATCATAAAAAGTAGATCTTGCACATATTCAATGGCATAATTAAGGTTGCCATAAATAAAATTCATAGGATTATTGATTTCATGGGCGATACCAGCTACTAATTGTCCCAAGGCGATCATTTTGTCATTTTGTAATAATCGGCTATAGTTATGCTGAAGATCACGAAAATCAGCTTTAGCTGCTCTAGCTTTTTCTTTTTCTTTTTGCAGGCGATTTAATGTTAAAACATGAATTTGGGAGTTGGCTAAAAGTAAATGATGAAAATCTAATAATCCATACTGATAAGATTGATCTGTAATTACAATTGGTTCATATACGTATTTGTGCGATTGCCCTAAAGCTATTTGAGTTGCTTCAACAATTGTAGTATCCTCTGAGCAGACAAATGTTTGAGGTTGCAAAAAATTATAAATCTCTCGGTAAGCGTAAAACTCAGCGTCTTCAGACCTGAGATATAAGCGACTCGTGCGACTTTAGTCGCCTACGTTCTTCTTGATTAATTTATCATTTTGTGAGATCATAAATATAATAGTAAAAATCCAAATTATGGTCAAAAATAAACTCTTAATGGGAGTTCAACAAGTCCTATTATCCCCTAATAAAGATACTAAAGCAATATTAGAGTATCTTTGTCAACAATCGGGTAAACTCTATAACTCAGGGGTCTATTTTGCTAGACAAACACTTTTTAAAACTGGTAAGTTACTAACTGGTAAATTTGACCTAATATATGAGTCAACTGTGAGCAAGACCAAATTAGCAAGTTCACTACCTTCGGTAGTTGCTCAACAAACACTAATTTCAGTGAGCGAAGCTTTTAAATCCTTTAAAGAATTAAAAAACAAGTTCAACAAAGGTGAGTTACTTTTTAGACCTAAGCCTCCTAGTTACCTCGAAGGATCTAAACTTTTTAAAGTTGCGTTTCCCAACACTGGAGCGGGTAAGCCAACTCTTGAAAATAATCAAATTAGATTTCCTTTAGGGTTGACAGTAAAAAGATGGTTTGGAATATCTGAATTCTTTCTCCCGATGCCAATTAACTTAGATTTCTCAAAGATCAAAGAGTTGACTATATTACCCAAAAATGGGGCTTTTTACCTGGAGTTGTCTTATTTGGTTGAGCCAGAGATAACTGACTTAAATATTAGTGAAGCCCTATCAATTGATTTGGGAACTGCCGATAATTTAGCAGCCTGTGTAGATACTTTAGGAAATTCTTTTTTAATTGACTCAAGAAAACTAAAAGCTGACAATCAACTCTGGAATAAAAAAGTCTCTACTAAAAAAGAAGGCAAGTCAAGTGACTACTGGGACAGTTGGTTAGATCGAGTTACCAGAAAACGAAACCATCAAATGAGAGATGGGATCAACAAAAGTGCAAGGTTGATTATTGATCACTGCCTCAAAAATAAAATAGGTAACTTAGTTTTAGGTTGGAACGATGGGTTTAAAATGAACTCCAATATGGGTAACTTGAACAATCAAAAATTTGTTCAAATGCCATTAGGTAAGTTGAAAGATCGACTTAATCAACTGTGTTGCCAATATGGGATCAACTTTCATCTGACAGAGGAGAGTTATACTTCAAAATCGAGTTTTTTAGATGGAGACTCCCTACCCAAGTACGGTGAACAACCCCAAGGGTGGAAAGCATCTGGGAGACGAATTTTGAGAGGACTTTACTTAACAGGTGAAAAGTTTTTAGTAAATGCTGATCTTAATGGAGCAGCGAATATCTTAAAAAAAGTAACGGGAAAACTTAAACTCAATTTAAGTAAACTCACTAGACGGTGTTTGACCATCGTAACGAGAATTAGATTAAACTAATTCTGTCTGTAGAATCTCAGTGTCTTTAGACCTGAGAGTGTCAAAAAGATATTCAATAGGCCTGCCAGCGACCAGTCCTAACCCATAGGGACGACTCATTTGTTCCAAAAATACTGACTGCGGTTAAAACCGCTCGTGCCGTTTCCCTCTCAGCACGCTTTGTGACTGAGTTTCCCACATCCCGCGAAGTTTTATGAATAAAGATTTTCACAATGGAAATATGACGGTTATCTGGTAGCGATATGCTTTATAGTAGGTAATTTCCAATGTAAAATATGACAGTTGTATTAGATGCCCGAATGTGATTGAGCGTTATACCTTGCCCGAAATGGGCGATTTGTGGAGTGAAACCTATAAGCTGAAAACCTGGCTAGATGTAGAGATCGCAGTTTGCGAAGCACAGGCAGAACTGGGTTATATTCCAGCAGCAGCAGTAGAGGAAATTAAGGCTAAGGCGAATTTTGACCCGAAGCGGGTGCTAGAAATTGAGGCGGAAGTCCGTCATGATGTGATTGCTTTTTTAACAAATGTTAATGAATATGTAGGTGAGGCAGGACGCTATATTCACTTAGGTTTAACTAGTTCTGATGTCTTAGATACTGCTTTAGCGCTACAATTAGTGGCTAGTTTGGATCTGTTGTTAAAACGCCTGGAAGACGTAATTGAGGCAATTCGTAAAAAAGCCACAGCACATCGGAATACGGTCATGATTGGGCGATCGCATGGTATTCACGCTGAACCAATTACCTTTGGTTTTAAATTAGCTGGTTGGTTAGCAGAAGTGTTACGACACCAAGAACGGCTGCAAATTCTCAAAAAAACCATTGCTGTAGGGAAAATATCCGGTGCTGTGGGAACTTACGCCCATATTGAACCGCGTGTAGAAGCGATCGCTTGTGCAAAACTTGGACTTAAACCCGATACTGCATCCACTCAGGTAATTTCCCGCGATATTCATGCTGATTTTGTTCAACAGTTAGCATTACTGGCTGCATCCATAGAACGCTTTGCTGTAGAAATTCGCAACTTGCAAAAAACAGACGTTTTAGAAGTTGAGGAATTTTTCTCCAAAGGGCAAAAAGGCTCTAGTGCTATGCCTCACAAGCGTAATCCTATCCGGTCTGAACGGTTAACAGGGATGGCGCGACTGGTAAGAAGTCATGCTGGTGCAGTATTAGAAAACGTCGCTTTGTGGCACGAACGGGATATTTCCCACAGTTCCGTAGAACGGGTAGTTTTACCGGATGCTTGCATTTTGACTCATTTCATGCTGCATGAAATCACCAATTTGGTAAATAACCTGTTGGTTTATCCCGAAAACATGGCCCGAAATCTCAACTGTTATGGTGGAGTAGTCTTTAGTCAAAGAGTATTACTCACCTTAATTGACAAAGGACTTAACCGGGAAGAAGCCTATAGCATAGTCCAAGAAAGCGCCCACATTGCTTGGAACAAACCGGAAGGCAACTTTCGTGATTTAATCAGCAAAGACCCTCGCGTCACTCAAAGCTTGTCACCCGCAGAGATAGAAGCCTGTTTTGATCCACTACATCATCTCAAGCATTTAGAACAAGTTTATCAACGACTGGGTATTTAGAATTAGTCATTAGTCATTAGTCATTAGTCATTAGTCATTAGCCTATTGCCTCTTGACTATTGCCTAACTACTTACTTTTTTTTGTGTTGCAAAGTGAGAAAAAATATACGCTTTATTACTATACTCAAAACAGAAAGGCATAGGCTACAAAAGTGTATATATAGAAATTAAATCTGTATCTGCTATGACTATGTTAATTTTAATTAGTCTTGATCAGCAGCCCTTATTAATAAGAGTTGGTATAAACAAAGCACCTTTGCTAATTTAGTGAAGTCAGGGATATATGCCCATGATTGAAATTCTCGCCATACTATCTGCTGGTGCTGCTGCTGGGATGAGAATAGGTGTACCTTTACTAATGATTGGCATCCTCCAAGGTGAAGAACTCTGGTCACAAATGCCAGTATTATCACGTATTTCTCCCCATATTTTGATCGGGTTGTTAACCAGTTGGTCTTTATTTGAACTATTCGCTTCCAAAAAACTGATTGGCCAGAGAATAGTACAGCAGGTTCATTTATTTTTGTCTCCCTTCGTCGGAGCTTTAATGGGTTTAGCTGTTGCTTCAGCGACTCAAACACCAAGCTGGTTAGTTGCCTTAATTGGTGGTTTATAAGCAAGATGTCTTGTGTATTACACTGGTTTTTTTTGCTGTGGATGCTCCTCGTAAAGGAGGATTAATTGCTTTAGTCCTCCTCTGGGTGGCTATTCTTAGCGCGAAATACTGATATAGCTGGTATAAAGTTAAAAATTGATAATTGACAATTATCAATGAGAAAGATTAGTAAACATCTTGTGAAAAAGATTGTAGAGAAGTTCCATGGAACGTCTCTACAAGGGTTCTAAAAACCGCACATTTCATTTCTACCAGATGTCTAATGTAAAAGTCCAACAACGTGCAGTAAGCCTTTACCAGTGACTAACTCAATAATCAGCCCGATAAATCCTAGCATGGCTATCCGACCATTCCAGACTTCGGCGCTGGTAGTGATTCCCCATGCCCAACGTTCTTGGGGATACATTTTTACCCTTTTCTTCATTTGAGTGACTTGAGAGAGTTTTAAATCAGGTTGCTCAAGAGCATCAATTATCAAGTCAGATAGGGCTTTAATAAACACTGGGTTGGTGTTGGGAGCAGGGACACGTCCGAAGTTGTGTATTCCTGCTTCTTCAGCTATTTCTCGATATTCAATGTCAATTTCTTGGAGTGTTTCGATGTGTTCAGAAACAAAACTAATGGGGACAACTACCAAATCTTTCACGCCTTTTGCACCGAGTTCTTTTAGCGCATCTTCTGTATATGGTTGTAGCCATTCTACAGGGCCAACTCGACTTTGATAGGCTAGGGTGTGGGGATTGGCACGGTCGAGGGTTTGCATAATTAAGTATGTACATTCCTCAATTTCTTGCTGATAGGGGTCGCCAGCTTCTTCTACGTAGCTCCTGGGGACACCGTGGGCGCTAAAGAAAATATGCACGTTCTCAGGATGAGGAAATTTCTCAAGTTCCCCAATTATGAGTTCTGCCATTGCTTGCAGATAACCTGGTTCTTTGTACCAGGAGGCAATGACAGTATATTCGAGATTTTGGAGTTTGGGGTTTTCTTTCCATAGTTGTTCTAATAACCGGAAACTAGAACCACTGGTGCTGATAGAGAACTGGGGGTAAAGTGGGAGAATTACTAACTTATCAATGTTATCTTGAGTCAGTTGGGCGATCGCTTCTTCTGTGTAAGGATGCCAATAACGCATTCCCACATAGATATTAGCTTCTTGTCCTAATTTACCTAGTTGGGCTTTAATGGCTTCTCCTTGCTCTTCTGTCATGCGCCGCAATGGAGAACCGCCACCGATTTCTTTATAATTTGCTTGAGATGTTTTTTCTCTACGTTTAGCAATAAACCAAGCTAGAGGTTTTTGCATCCAACTAAATGGTAAGCGGATAATTTCGGGATCAGAAAACAGATTATACAAGAAAGGTCCGACATCTTCGAGTTTGTCGGGACCACCTAGATTAAGTAATAATACCCCTATACGACCCATAGCAGTTACTTTCCCCCAATCTTTGCAGATTTTTTACTACTGTTAACAATATATCTTTATTAAATATAAAGCTTTATCGGCAGGAAAAAAACAATGGCAACAATTTTTAGAAATTTGAGTTACAGATATCAATGGCTATATGATGGTATTTCTCGGTTAGCGGCTGTGAGTGTAGGTGGTGAAGTCCGGTTTCGTCAATTGGCTTTACAAAATTTAAAACTACAATCAGATCCTCATATTTTAGATTTATGTTGTGGTAGTGGTCAAGTTACTAGATTTCTGGTAAATCTTTCAGAAAATGTCACGGGCTTGGATGCTTCGAGCTTATCTCTACAGCGAGCAAAGAAGAATGTAACAAATGCTATGTATGTAGAAGCGTTTGCTGAGGATATGCCTTTTGCAGATAATTCATTTGATGTTGTCCATACTAGCGCAGCTTTACATGAAATGCAGCCGGAACAACTACGAAAAATCATTGCAGAGGTTTATCGGGTGTTAAAACCGGGGGGAGTGTTTACTTTGGTGGATTTTCACACTCCCACAAATCCGATATTTTGGCCGGGGTTGGCGGTATTTTTCTGGTTGTTTGAAACCGAGACGGCTTGGGAATTGTTGAAAACGGATTTACCTGGTTTGTTAAGAGAAAATGGTTTTGATGTTCAGTCACCTATTTTATATGCTGGTGGGAGTTTGCAGGTAATTCAGGGGAAGAAACTTTTTTAATTGTCTGAATCAGGATGTCCACCGATTAAAGGATTAACAGGATGTTTTTTAGAAAATATAGGTTGTTGTGAATGATAGAAAATATATTTTTCTCTGAATCAGAATTTATAACCATTAACTATTCACAGAAAACCTACAAATAACAATCGGTGTACATCCTTAAATCCTGGTTATCCTGATTCAGACAACTCTTATCCAGAATCAAGAATATATTTTCCTCCAAATCATTATCATCATTATGATTCATAGATTTATGGTGAGGAAATAGGTTAGTAAAATTGTCTGAATCAGGATGTCCAGGATTTTAGGATTTACAGGATGTTAAAATAGACCATTGCTAATAAAACCTTATCAATGACTACTTTAACCGCCAAATCTTGATAGTGTTGTCACTACTCCCACTAGCCAGGGTTTGACCGTCGGGGCTGTATGCTACTGAAAGAACCGAGCTAGAATGAGCAGTGAAGGTTTGCAGTAGCTTTCCCGTTTTTACATTCCACAGTTTGATAGTATTGTCATTACTCCCACTAGCGACCGTTTGACCATCGGGGCTGTATGCTACTGAAATAACCGATCTAGAATGAGCAGCGAAGGTTTGCAGTAGGTTTCCCGTGTTTACATTCCACAGTTTGATAGTATTGTCATTACTCCCACTAGCGACCGTTTGACCATCGGGGCTGTATGCTACTGAAATAACCCAGTCAGAATGACCTTCAAGGGTTTGCAGTAGGTTTCCCGTGTTTACATTCCACAGTTTGATAGTCCTGTCAATACTCCCACTAGCTAAGGTTTGACCATCGGGGCTGTATGCTACTGAAATAACCCAGTCAGAATGACCTTCAAGGGTTTGCAGTAGGTTTCCCGTGTTTACATTCCACAGTTTGATAGTGTTGTCATAACTCCCACTAGCTAGAGTTTGACCATCGGGGCTGTATGCTACTGACCTAACCTGGTGAGAATGACCTTTGAGGGTTTGCAGTAGGTTTCCCGTTTTTACATCCCACAGTTTGATAGTCCTGTCAACACTCCCACTAGCTAAGGTTTGACCATCGGGGCTGTATGCTACTGACCTAACCTGGTGAGAATGACCTTTGAGGGTTTGCAGTAGGTTTCCCGTTTTTACATCCCACAGTTTGATAGTGTTGTCACCACTCCCATTAGCCAGGGTTTGACCATCGGGGCTGTATGCTACTGAAAAAACCCAGTTAGAATGACCAGTGAAGGTTTGCAGTAGGTTTCCTATGAATTGATTACTAATAACTCGTGGTTGTGATATTGATTCAACCACAGCAGATGGTTTTGCTTTCACAACACCAGGAAAAATATCAATACCAAGTTTTGCAAAGCGATCGCACCAATAGCATTTACCATAAGTTCGGCTATAGTAATGATTATCTACCGTGCCGCAAATAGTTAGCCTATCATTCCCTACTTTTAACGCCTCCAACCACTTCCTAGCCGTAGGGCGGAAATTAGGATTTTTATACCCATCATTAAAGCATTTCAGAAAACATTGCTGAATCTCTGGATGAACAATCTCCAGGGGAATTGTTCTTGCTACTGCTGCAATTAAATTAGTTGACCCATTAACCCATAAACCCTGACAGATAAGTTCATTTATATCTGGAGTTTCCCCCGCACCAGTCCATTTTCCCTGAAAAGGATTATTACCACCAAATAATAATTGATAGATAATTACTCCTAACCGGAATCTATCATGTACTTCCGTTTGCTCAATCCTATCAAAATCTTTTCCAATCAGTTCCGGTGGTGTATATCCCTCTGAACCAACTAAACAATAATAAACCTTACCGTTTTTTGGATTTTTCACCTGAAAAGAATCTGTATCAATAATTGAAGGTAAAGCCCGATTATTAACTAAAATATTTTGTGGTTTAATATCTCCCAAAACATAACCAGCAGCGTGCAATGCTTCAATAATTGAGACAATATTCAGCGCCGTTGTGTGCAAAAACCGCCAATCAATTTCAAGTTTCAAAGCTTGACGACGACGGGGATTATAAACATCAAGAAGTTCTTTTCCATCCTTAATTTCTGGCATCAAAAAGCCCACAAAATCCCCCTGAGCATTTTTCAAAACTGACTTAGGCCAAGCAAAAGAAACATGATTAAGATGGGAATTTGGTTCTGTGGGCGGATGTGCTATCATTACCGCTAACTTCTGCACCCGTTCAGGTGTTGGAGAATGGTAAATTTTCGCTAAATAACCTTTTTGATTAGTTCGCCAAACTTTCGCTTCACCACTATTAGCAATCTCTTCACCCAATAGAGTAATTGATTTTCCTGTAATGGCACAGGTAAGAACTGTCATATAATTTTAATTAGATGGGTTGAAATAAATATCAAATGGTATTTGAAAAGTTGCAAAATCAATTTTAGACCCCTCTCCAAACCTCTCCCCTGCAAGGGGAGAGGCTTTAAAACTCCCTGTATGAAAACTCATTTTTTCATGTCCCCTCTCCTCTTAGGAGAAGGCTAGGGAGAGGTTCTTATAAAATACCCCTGCAAGGGGAGAGGCTTTAAAATGCCCCCTTTCACAACTTATCTTTTCATGTCCCCTCTCCTCTTAGGAGAGGGTTAGGGAGAGGTTCTTATCTACTAAATATCTTCTTCAAAAAGACACAAAAGCAAAGTTTTATCATCATCAGTGCGAGAATTTAACCTTTCAGAATTGAGAAAATCAATTACATATTTTTCATCATCTTCTGGTTTAGCAGGTTCTCGCAAATATTCCTCAAAAGGCTTAAAGAATGGCGCATGAGGTTTCCAGTCACTCAAGCGAATCGCCACTTTTTCTAATCCATCAGTAGAAGCACAAATAAACTCTTGCTTTCCTAAAATCACCTTTACCTGCATTTCCTCCAGCGCATTAACTGAAGTCACAAAAGTTGTTTCGTTGAAAAATTCCCCCTTATCTGGTTCAAACAACAATTGATATTCTGCATCTTGGAAACGCACCACCATAAATCCATCCCCAATTTGCATAGCTGCAACCCATTCAGAAGTCGCTGCAAAAACTAAAAGAGTACAAGCTAAATCATGAATAGAATAATCATTATTATCTGCTTTTTTGTTTAACGCAGTAATAACATCTTTGACAAACTTAGTAAAAACTTCCTTAGCTTCAATTTCCGAAAGTGGTTGAGAAAAACCTTGTTTATCAGGAAGTTCATTAATATCAGCAAAGCATTTAATTACAGTCTCTACCGCCAATTCAGAACCAAAATGAGAATATTTAGCACTCCCAGCACCGTCAGCAACCGCGCCAACAATCACATCATTAAAAATGCGATAATTTCCGCAGTCTTGACAAGGTATTTTTTGCTCTTGATGACTCGTTCCCACAGCAGAACGCGCTATAGCTTTCCAACCCACAATAAATAAATCCTCAAAATCTAATCTTTAAATTTAAGAGTATGTTTCAAAAGTTTTTGGTTGTAGTATCACACTGATTGATCCCCCCCAACCCCCCTTAGAAAGGGGGGCTAAATTCTTCAAAGTCCCCCTTTTCAAGGGGGATTTAGGGGGATCTACTATCATGATAGACTTTTAAAACACTCTCTAAGTAGTAATTTGACCCCATCCCACCGGCGGTAATGCCACAGCTTCCCCTACTTTGCCACTAGAAACCCGTTTCATGGAAGTGGAAAGCCAAACAAATAAAGAACGAAAATCTAAGCCATTCAGCATCACTGGAGGACGTTCTGGAGGGGCAATTTGTCTAAGTTTGTTCATATCTGCACCTTGAATACCAACAGTAAAAAACAACATTCGGCGCTGTGCTTCTTCTTCCCTCACCCTTTGCGCTGCACCCTCCCAAGCATCTGTAGGCGCACCATCGGTAATTAAAAATACCCAAGGACGATAATAGAGAACTCCGTTATCCTTATAAGACTGTTTGCGGGTTTCTAATAAATCCAAAGCGTATTCTATGGCTTCACCCATTGGTGTCACACCCTCTGTTTCTAGCTTGGGCGGTGTAAAATTATCAATGGTGACAAAATCTTGCGTTAGTTTCACCGGTCCAAAGGTGACAATAGCAACTTCTACACTTAAAGAAGCTTGAGCATCTTTCATCACATCTTCTTTTAAAGCTGCCAAACCTCTATTTAACTCCTGGATAGGTTGTCCTGACATTGAGCTAGAGGTATCAAGCAAGAGAATTACCGGACAACGATTTTCCGGGTTTTCCACAAATTCAGGTAAACATACTGGCATTTTTGATACTCCTGGTTAATCAAGGTGGGATGCAAAATATATAACTAGATTCTATTTGTTACTACATAGCTTAACATAAGTGTTTGTACCGAATCAATACCTTTTCATAATGTCCATGTAATCCATCATATATATAGAAATCAGGATCGGAAGAAAGACTAACTTCGGAAGCATATCGTTGTTCAATCCAGGTAGGATGATTTTCATAAATTTCGATTTGGAATCCTTCGTAATGAACTCAGCTATTATATCTGCGCGTGGGAGTCAACCTTCTCTTTCTCTACTCCCACAAGTTCATGCCCCTAAATAAGTTATAAATACTGCTGTGTTTTGCGTAGTTATTCATTTGTATTCCAGATGGATTAGCAAGTGATTTTCATAGCTGTAACTACTTCACATCTTGGATTTTACGGGATTTGAGTCACCAAGTACCCCCGTGAACGGTTACCCTTCACAGAGTTATTTTTTGGTATTTTCCAAATTAAATTTCGTAATACCAAATATCCTCTTGTTTCACGATAATTCGATGCAGGGGAAGTCTATCAATCAATCCCTCCTGTTCCAATTGTCCCAGCAGACGAGTGATAGTTACACGGGTAGAACTGATCAGTGCTGCTAACCCGGATTTCTCACAAGTGAAAAAAATCATTGATAAAGAACGAAAAAAAGGAAGTTTATTTAATACATAAGTAGCAAAGATGAAAAAAGGAAATCTCTTCAGTATATATTTAAGAACTTTCGTTAAATATAAAGAGTATTCAGACAAAATATACTGATATAACTAATTGAGTATTAAAATCAGACATGACAAAAAAGAGTGAAAAAAAACTTTTCTCCCAAACCTAAATAAAATTTAAAAATTCAGAAATAATCGTTCCAAAAGAATTAACCAGGATTTGGTAACAACTGCAAATAACGGTAAGCAGTAGCATAAATATGCTGGTAGGGACAAGAACTATTAATCGCAATTAAAACTCGCCGGGTACTCACAGTAATCAAAGCTCCTAACTTCAATAACTTGGTACGGATAGTGCCAACTTGAGCATTGTGTAATTCAGTTTTAACCAAACATTTATTTCGCAAAGCATTCATCAAAACATAAGCAATGGAAGAGAACCACAAACGTAGTTGATTACCTGCAAATGTATGGGTACTGGTTCTATCACTAAATAATTCTAATTTTTGTTCCTTAAAGCGATTTTCCATTTCACCTCTAGGACAATATTTTTTGGTATAAACTTCACTTGGAGACATTCTATTAGCAGGAATTGAGGTGACAACAAAACGGATATTAGTTCCTTTTGCCCCATACTCAACTTTAGTGACTACACGACGACTACGACTCCAAGATTCATGGGTTTGATAGTCAATAGTTTTATACTAAATAGAGTTTTTTATTCCATTTCGCACGTATTTGTTGAATGACTCTTTGTAATTCTGATAATGCTCCCTCCGCTGGATCTACATTTGAAGCCCTAAGTTTCGCTGCTAATAAATGTTTTCCACAGAAAATATAAAGTGGTGCATAGCAATATCCTCCATAATAAGTATTAAAAAAAGCTTGTTCTTGATTTCCATGCACTAAATCATCTGTTACGTCCAAATCTAAGGTTATTTGTTTTGGTGGTGATGAATAAGATTCTAAAAATATGTCTACAAATAATTTTTCAATTTCTTCTTGACAATGACTAATTTTATGGTAACGACTTTTCGCACCTTGTTCTACATTTTCAGGACAATGTTCTATCCTGTTTAACGTACTTTTTCCTGCCAATATAAATGGTTCATTCTCTTGACTAATATTTTTTCCTAATGCCAGAGCAAACATTGGATCATGGCGTAATTCTTCATGGTCGTTTAAGTCTTCATATCCCATAATTAAGCCATAGATTCGTTGTGCTAATAGACTTTCTACAGGATGCAATGTCTTATTTGGATTTCTGTAGTCTTGGAAACACTTGGCTAACCGTGATATTATTTGTAACTTTCGATCTATTTCCGCAATTAAACAAAGAAGGTGCATCTGATGTTACTTGTCCACCCTGGAAATTAACTACTACTGGAGGAAGTTTTTCTTGTTTAAAAGTGAACTGTTTTGGTATACGATCTATTCTTACTGGGGTCATACTTTATAACTGCTCAAATGCTTTCTACATATACATTTTCGCAGTTTTTGACCCCTTTTTTCTTTTCTTTGTGAGAAATCCGGGTGTTATATTATGCAATTTTACCATGAATAAGTTTGCTACTGCTTTTACAGAAGGCATAATTGCCTTTGCTGCCACTAATATTGACGATATCATTATTTTACTACTATTTTTTTCGCAAATAGATAGAACTTTTCGGCGTAGACATATTTTTATCGGTCAATATCTTGGTTTTACAGCTATTATTATCCTCAGTTTACCAGGGTTTTTTGGTGGTTTAGTCATCCAGCGAGAATGGATTGGATTATTAGGAATATTACCAATTGCAATTGGAATTAAACAATTAGTAAATCGGGAAGAAGAAAGCGGAGAAGTTCAGACAGTGAATACTGAACAGTATAGCCCTCAATCTTCTTTTATATCAAGCATTTTACATCCCAATACTTATAAAGTTGCGGCTGTGACAGTTGCTAATGGGGGTGATAATATTAGTATTTACATACCCTTATTTGCTGGTCAAGATTTTGCCAGGTTAGGAATTATTTTAGCTGTATTTTTCAGCATGGTAGGAGTTTGGTGCGGTATCGCTTATTTATTAACTCGTCAACCTAACATTAGTTATATTTTAAGTCGTTATGGTCAGGCTATTGTCCCTTTTGTATTAATTGGGTTGGGGTTATTTATTATTTATGAACGAGGGACATTTAATTTATTATTTGGGCAAGTCAATTAAAATGCAAATGTAGAGATAATTAATTATGCTTGTGCAACTAATTTCCAACTTACCATCATTAAAATGCTATAGATAATAAATCTTAGTGGACGTTGAGGGGTAATTTCACAAAGTTTAGCACCAATAAGAACTCCAGGAACAGAACCTATCCAAATCGGGATTACTAGACTCCAATCAACAGTTCCTAATGTGAGATTTCATTAGTGGGAGTGTTGTGTTATATAGCACATAAATTAACTCACAATCAAGCGATCGCTGATATCTTTACTAAATATGGAAATCGTTTTATGCAGGGGAAACGCATCTAAAATTATGTTGACAAAATGTTATATTAGTGTATTTAGACAAAGAAAAACATAAAATGAAATTGAAATGCTTATTAAGTCCTTTAATTGCTTTAGCCATTCTTCTTTCTTTTTTCCATAAGTCTCCATCAATACCCAACTATCTGCTCCACATATTACTGCACAAATGGCAATCGTGACTATATCAATTAATTCATGCCTTTTTGTCCGTTCTACTCTCTTATCTTCTAAATCTTTAAAGTGATCTACTATTGTGATTTTTGGTGGTAGCTTCATTTTCTGGTATTATCTCTTTTAATTCAAAAGATAATACCACTTCATACCATTTTATTGATTCTTCTAGAAACGAAATTTACCATCAAATTTTCTTTACGTATGTTTATTACCTTGATACCAATCTACTGATATCATCCTTTTTCTGTATTCATATAAGTTACATTTTGTCAAAATAATTTAGATGCGTTTCCCCTGAGGTTTATGGTGGATCTTTTCCCAGAATTACAATTAGGGATATGGTTAACCTCCAAGCTGCACTATTAGAATATCTGGAAGTTAAATCTCTACGGTTAGCAATTGGCGGTTCATTGGGTGGAATGCAAGTTTTAGAATGGGCTTTATTATATCCAGAAAAGGTGAGAGCGATCGCACCAATGGCATCACCTGGAAGACATTCAGCTTGGTCTATTGGCTTGAGTGAAGCCCAAAGACAGGCAATTTATAGCGATCGCAATTGGCAAGGTGGGAACTATACAATTGATACACCACCAGTCCAAGGATTAGCGGTAGCGCGGATGATGGCAATGATTACCTATCGTTATTGGGAGAGTTTTACAAATCGTTTTGGCAGACAGCAGGATGAATCTAATCAATTTGCGATCGCTAGTTATTTACAATATCAAGGTCAAAAACTAATAGAACGTTTTGATGCTAATACTTATATTACATTAACTCATGCAATGGATAGTCATGATGTTAGTTGGAACAGAAAAGATTATCAATCTGTTTTGCAAAGTATCAAACAACGGACTTTAATTATCTCCATTGATTCTGATGTTCTTTATCCTCCAGTAGAACAACAAGAATTAGTAGATTTAATTCCTCATGCTCAACTAGGATTACTGAAATCAACTCACGGACATGATGCTTTTTTAATTGATATGGAAGCATTGAATGAAATGGTAGTCTCTTTTAGACAAGAATCAGATGATGAGCAATTAAAAAAATTCAAAATTTAGCTAGTTGAAAATGTACAAATTTGCCCCTGCTTGGGAACAAGAAACAATAGTTTTTGGTGCTTCTCGTCCTGGATATGCTGCTCATCAGGTGTATGATTGGATTGAGTTTATGAAATCTCAAAACATTCAGCGAGTTTGTTGTTTACTTAGTGAAAAACAACTAGCTAATTATGCTCATCTTTTAGATATATATCAGCAAGAATTTGGTAATCAACAAGTTTGTTGGTCACCAATTGAAGATTTTCATTTATCCGATTTAGAAATACTCACACAAAAAATCCTGCCTTTTTTAATCACAGCAGATAAACAAAATGAAAAAGTAGTTGTGCATTGTGCTGGTGGAATTGGCCGGACTGGACATATATTAATTAGCCAGAGATTCTGGTAATTTGATTGTAAAATAATAAGTTGCATCCCAACAACCTGTTTGATTGTAAGTTGTTTTGGCAGTTAACAACGGTTTTGGTGGTATCCCGTAGGTAGTAGGCACAGATAATAAAAAGATTCCTGTACTAATAGCTAGAGTTTTACAAAGAGTTTTGAGGCTGTTCATGTTTTTAGGATTTGATATTTTAAATAGGTTTTTCCATTGCATTACACCCTTTTAGTTTAGCAAGTGGAACTTATTAATGAGGCTCTTCGGTACTTACTATGCTAAATTAACCAATAAAATCTTAAAATCCTTGCCATATAAGGATTATAGGTTAATTCGACATAAATTTGGCATCAAAAACAATAAAGTCCTTTATTTATAAGGGTTCTGGGGTAAATAAACTCATATTTGGCATAACAAATACCGAAGAGCCATTAATGATTACAATACTGTTTGGTTAAGAGTTTTTGTAGGTTGGGTTAAGCGACAGCGCAACCCAACAAACGTCTGTAAATGTTGGGTTTCCTAACGTCAACCCAACCTACCTGATTTAATGTTTTTAGATTATGACAAGTATAGGTTGTTTGAAAAATGGTTCTAATTGCATGATTAACTCCCGAATAATCAAAATGAATTAGATTGAGTGTTGGGTTAACCAAGCTTCTAAATCAGCAACACTAGAAAAGTCTAATAACGCCTCTCCTAAATTTTCTAACTGTTCAATTGATAATCCTGTAATTCGCTCGATTAATAACAAATCAATTTCCCCAATCCGACGATGTAGCAGACGCAGTATTAAGTTTTTTTCTCCTTCTTGCTTTCCTTCTTGCTTTCCTTCTTGTCTTCCTTCTTCTTTAGCTTGTTCTCTATTTCTTTGATAAAGTGGTTCTAGTCGCATAATTAACTCCCTATCATCTGTTTCTAGTTCTTGATTTACTCTCAAATTTTCGCGCAAGTTGTAAACTAATTCCAGGGTGGCTTTTTGGTAAGGGTGATCTAATGGTAACGCTTGCAACTCGATAATTGCTTGTGATTGTACGCTTCCCCTACCCAAAAGCCTCAACCATAAAGTATCTGGTGTTTGTGGTAGTTGGTGTATTGCCACAATTGCTGAACGCATGGCATCTGCTAAAAAATGTACTCCCGATAACCAACCTTCTTTTTGGATAGTTCCAAAGCTAGATAAACGAGTTTCAGATATGGTGGGGGTTAAAATCCACAATTTAGGAATTTCTGACTCCTGAAGTTTGATTTTATTGGCTTTGGCTTCTCGTCGCAATGAAGCCTTGACTTCTAATAATTTGAGAATACAGTCGCAGATTTCATCGCTAGAAGCTGGATTGCGGTATGGTTCTATTATTGCAGGATTTTCGGCAAGTCTTCCTAGTAACCCCAGTATTTGTAATTTAGAACTTTGTTGTTTAGCAGGTGTGAATAAAACATCTATTTCTTTAATTTCTCCTGAGACTTTTTCTGATGCTTTGACTTCTCCGTAATCTTTTAATAATTCTTCTAGATAGTCTTTGGCGAATTTATCATGTATAAAGCGCGTCATTAAATTTTAATTTTGAGTAAAATCTGGGAAATAATTTGGAATTCTATTATATAGCAGTTATGAATTTTCTGTAAGAGGATGTTTGAAAATTTTTGGTGTTGTATTCAATACTTTGAGATCCCCGACTTCTTTGAATGATGTTCATTATTTACAAAAAATTTAATTAAGAAGTCGGGCAGGGGAAACGCATCTAAAATTATGTTGACAAAATGTTATATTAGTGTATTTAGACAAAGAAAAACATAAAATGAAATTGAAATGCTTATTAAGTCCTTTATTAATATCCTAAAAATTTAATAAATTTAGAGTAATTAGTTATTTTCAATAATGAATTGATTTTGTTCATTTCTATATATTAATTCTCTGAATATCTAGATTTTTGACATCATAAATCTAGATTCTTTTGAGAATCTGGTGAGAATAAATTATTTATGTTTATCTAAATATTCTGACTTTTATCAGATCCATTCTAAAATTTTCTCTAAATATTCATTATCCCATCCTGCACAAACCTGTTTATTTTTAATTCCTAGTTTTTGGCTTTTTTCTTTTCCTACGGCATTTACTGCTATATGACGTAGAACTGCAAAATTTTGCGGTGCATTATCCTTTCTTATCCTACAATCATCTTCTCTTAAAGCTACATCCAAAACCCAATGTAATGAGTTTTCTATACCCCAATGACTCCTCACTGATTCTCCTAATAATTTCGCATTATCCGTCAAACTACTAATATAATAACGGGTTTCAACTTTTGTTTTTCCATTGACTTTTCTTATATATTCTACCATTCCTACACTTTGAAGATTCATCCATTTTTTGCCTGGATCTATAAACTATGCAATAGGGAATTATAGATTCGGCAACTAACACAATAAATAATATTTTTGACAAGAATTAGGTAGGAATTGTCATATCCTACAATGTTCATTCGTTAAATTAAGAATCCTATCAACTCCTTGTGTGATGAGAATATGAATCCCCTGAAAACATTGAAATATCCACCTTAATGTGGGAGATTCTGTGGGTTTATTCAGTTGATTTTTAACAGTAGCTTTTTGTGCTTTTAATGCGATTCGTAATTGTCTTTGTCCCAGATTATAAACCAAAAGACACAATGCCATTAACATCATCATTGTCTCTACTCTTTCTGGATTCTTCACAAAAAGACTATCGGCAAAAAATAACGGGTCTTTGATAAATCTAAATCCTCGCTCTGTTGATTGCTGTTCTTTATATATTCTCAATATTTCTGTTGGTGCTAATTTGGTTGTGTCTAAAATATTCGAAGAATAAAATAAATCGACCACAAGAATTTTCATGTTTTGTAATTAATTCTTGATTTTCTATTAATTTACCTTTGACTTGATAAACTACTGTTTGTACTTTATTTAATTTTTCGGTAATTTCTATGTCCGATATTTGATGATATTTTAATTTTGCCGCCAGGTCTTTAATTTTTAATTCTGCTAAAGATCTTGAACAAAAATCTTCTTTTTCTAACTTGACTAGCTGTTTATTAGTTTTCAGAAACTCTTCTGCGATTTTTTTGGTTAATTTCTTTAAATCCGCTTTTTTTCTTTCTGTGCTTTCAATTAATAACCATCTTTGCTCTATTCCCCCGTAAGATACTTTTTCTTCTTGATAGCTATATCCTTTGATATCACTTGGTTTCAGTTCTTTACTTATCGATGCTATAACCCAAGTTTTTAGCTTTTTTAATGGATAATGGGACTCGACTTATCCAGTTCATATTCACCATTAACTTTAAATTATTTTCACTGTATAATGCACTGTCGGCGACCATTATGCTATCAAAATCTATTTGTTTAGAATATTCCACTAAAATGTGAGCGAATACGGCTTTATCTGATTCGTTTCCTGATGCCCCTCTAAAAAATAAAGGTATATCTCCATCACTACTTACTATTAAATCTAATATACATTGTTTTAAGTCTGGGCGGTGGTCACGGGAATAGCCCTGTGTGATATTAATCGGATTTTCTTTGTTTATTACTTGTTCTTTTTCTCCATTATTTAGGCAATTTTTATACTCTCCATGTAAATGTAATGAGCTTGAATCTAAATGGGAATATTTAGTTTCTATCCCAAATTTCTTGACTACTTCTAAGGCAATGATTAGGAATATTTTTGTTAATCCATATTTGTAAAGCTTATCCATTACTCTACCTATTTTATCATCATTTAAATCTGATGCTTTTATGCCTTCTTTTATTAAATGTTCTATGGGTTTATCCTGAAAAAAATCAGGGAATAAATATAATGGTCTTGATACAAAACCCAGTCCATTGAGAATGATTGCTTTGACTACTTCTCCTGTATTTACTTTCTCTGAGGCTATCTACCAAAAATATCTCATTGATTTTTTCTACTATTCCTATTTCATCTATTATTCCTGCTATTATTCCTAAGTGATCTAAGTTTTTACTTTCCAACTCTTCTTTTTGGTTATTCATATTTTTTGGTATTTTGATTTCATCCAGACTCATTTTCTCATTTTTTCTTCTGAATTTATTGTCAATACCTGATTAATTTGAATTCGTTGGCAATCTTTATATTACTGTCTATATTTATTACTAACTAAACTATGTGTTTATGTTTAACCTATTTCTGCTACTTATTACACTCGTGCCTGTACTACACAATGAAGTGCGGAATGTGGGTTATTACACTCGTGCCTGTACTACACAATGAAGTGCGGAATGTGGGATCTAAAGTTGATCTATTATTCTGTCATTTTCCATTAAATTCTAAAGTGTTGCGGCACGATGGAGAAATATCAAAAGGTTAATATAACAGGGCATTGAAACGACAAAACCCCTGATTTCTCAAGGGTTTCGTTAGGGCCAGCAGTTGGATTTGAACCTACGACCTTCCGATTACAAGTCGGATGCACTACCACTGTGCTATGCTGGCGATTTTGCTAGGGAAACTTTTTATTTGCCCACCGATTCCATATTATAGCATAGGGATATGATTTGTCTAGAGGGTAAACCAAATATTTTTCTGGTTGCCAAAAATCGGGAAAACTAGCCCTCATGTTGTAGATTGATGCAAAAATATTTGGTATAGTTTTTTATAGATAATCAAGCATGACAGCATTGATAGGCAGAGATTTATTAAGTTTAGCGGATCTAAGTTCTGGAGAACTGCAAGAACTTCTGGAATTAGCCACTCAACTCAAGTCGGGAAAACTCAAGTTGCATTGTAATAAGGTTCTAGGTTTATTGTTTTCCAAAGCTTCAACCCGCACTAGAGTCAGCTTCACAGTGGCAATGTACCAACTGGGGGGACAGGTAATTGATCTTCATCCCAATGTCACTCAGGTGAGTCGTGGAGAACCTATCCAGGATACTGCTAGAGTGTTAGATCGTTATTTGGATGTTTTGGCAATTCGCACCTTTGCCCAACAAGAATTGGAAACATTTGCCAAATATGCGAAGATTCCTGTGATCAATGCCCTCACAGATTTAGAACACCCTTGTCAAATATTGGCTGATTTAATGACCATTCAAGAAAAGTTTGGGACTTTAGCTGGTTTAACATTAACCTATGTCGGTGATGGGAATAATGTTGCTAATTCCCTGATGTTGGGTTGTGCTTTGGTGGGAATGAATGTGAGAATAGCTTTCCCGTCAGGATATGCCCCAGATGCAGAAATTGTGGAAAAAACTCGAGAAATAGCGAATAAAAAAACTGAAGTTATTCTGACTCATGATCCTGAAGCAGCAGCCAAAGGTGCATCTGTACTTTACACTGATGTTTGGGCAAGTATGGGACAAGAAACCCAAGCTAATAATCGTTTTCCTGTTTTCCAACCCTATCAAATTTCTGAACAATTATTAAGTCTTGCAGATCCAGAGGCAATTGTTTTACACTGCTTACCAGCCCATCGTGGTGAAGAAATTACTCAAGAAGTAATTGAAGGTTCACAATCACGAGTTTGGGATCAGGCAGAAAATCGCCTCCACGCTCAAAAAGCTTTACTTGCCAGTGTTTTAGGAGCAGAATGACGGATTGGTAATTGGTAATTGGTGATGGGTAATTGGTAATTGATGAAATTTTTACCTGTTATCTGTTTAGCAACTTAGGTTACTCATTATCAGTTACCAATTATCATGAATATTTAATTAAAGCTTGTTAAGGGAAGATTTTTGTAGTACCAATGTTCTATGGGCATTTATTATTTACTTCGGTGAAAAAATTATGGAACGTCTCACAGATCCTCAAAAAGAACTATATGAATGGTTGGTTGAATATATCAGGTTAAATCAACATTCTCCCTCGATTCGCCAAATGATGCAAGGGATGAATTTGAAATCTCCTGCACCCATTCAAAGTCGGTTGGAACATTTACGCAATAAGGGTTATATTGGCTGGAATGAAGGGAGAGCTAGAACTCTTCGTATCCTTCATCCTCCTAAACAAGGTGTACCAATTTTAGGAACTATTGCGGCAGGTGGTTTGATAGAACCGTTCACAGATGTGGTGGAACATTTGGATTTGGCTAATTTATCATTACCTCCCCAAAGCTACGCTTTACGGGTCGCTGGGGATAGTATGATTGAAGATTTAATAGCAGATGGTGATGTAGTATTTTTGCGTCCTGTCGCTGAACCCAATCAGTTAAAAAATGGAACTATTGTCGCTGCAAGGGTGGAAGGCCACGGAACAACTTTAAAACGTTTTTATCGCCATGATGATCTTGTCACTCTCAAACCTGCAAATCCTAATTATCATCCGATAGAAGTATCGGCAATGCAAGTAGAAGTGCAAGGTTCTTTAGTTGGGATTTGGCGTAATTATAACTAAAATATGTCAGTTATAGACTGTAGGGGTTTAGCAAAAACTCATAGGTGTCAACTTAACGTAAAACTTATTACCCGACTGGGAATGAATTCCCAGTCTAATAGCTAAAGTCATCTAAAGATGACTAAATATTCCGAAAATCTTTAGTCTACTTTAGTAGACTTTGGCTATTAGCCCTGAAATATGGCTTACGCCACGCTACGCTATCATTTCTGGGCGGGTGTGGAAGCCAACGGATAAGTAGGGGCGTATTGCAATACGCCCTTACTTAAGTTGACACCTATGAGCAGTGCTAAACCCCTACCGATAATTACCAATTACCAATTTGCAAATCTATGTACTTAACGCGAAATGCAGTCCAGAAATTGCCTACTTTTAAACTCAAGTTACCTTACGTGGGGGAGAAAAAAGGTAGTTATCAAGTTAATAAATCATTACCGGGATGTCCGAAAATGCCTTTATCTCTGCAATTACGGGGATATCAACATCAGGCTGTGACTAGCTGGTTTGCTAATCATGGTAGGGGGACTTTAAAAATGGCTACTGGTAGTGGTAAGACTATTACTGCATTAGCGATCGCTTGTGAATTGTACCAGCAAATTGGTTTACAAGTCTTGTTGGTGGTGTGTCCTTATCGTCATCTTGTTACCCAGTGGGCTAGGGAATGTGAGAAATTTAACTTACAGCCAATTTTAGCATTTGATAATTTACGCAGTTGGCAAGGTCAACTTT
Source organism: Dolichospermum sp. DET69 (assembly GCA_017355425.1). Lineage (NCBI taxonomy): Bacteria > Bacillati > Cyanobacteriota > Cyanophyceae > Nostocales > Aphanizomenonaceae > Dolichospermum > Dolichospermum sp. DET69. The sequence continues at coordinate 5,275,966 of CP070233.1, read as the reverse complement.
CTACACAAATCTACAATCTGTGTTCTGGTTCTCAAGATTTCGTGACAGTAATTACCACTAACTCGACTTTAATAGGTGATGGTTTTCAAACACAACTTAAATATTTTCCGCCAAAAACTTTGATTATTGGCGACGAGGCACATAATTTAGGCGCGCCTAAGTTAGAAGAAAGTTTACCGCGAAAAGTTGGTTTACGTCTAGCTTTATCAGCCACACCAGAAAGATATTTTGATGACGGGGGAACACAATCTTTATTAGATTATTTTGGTCCAGTTCTCCAACCTGAATTTAATTTACAAGATGCAATTTCTCAAGGTGCATTAGTCCATTATAATTATCATCCCATATTAGTAGAATTAACAGAAACTGAGAGTATAGCCTATTTAAAATTAACTAAAAAAATTGGGCGTTCTTTACTGTATCGAGAACGAGATATAGGTGAAGCGGGAGATTTTGAAGAAAACGAAGATATTAAATCATTATTAATGCAAAGGGCGCGGTTAATTGGAACTGCGGAAAATAAATTAATAGCCTTACAAGAGTTAATGGAAAGTCGTCGAGAAACTACCCATACATTATTTTATTGTAGTGATGGTTCTCAAGAAATTGGACAACGTTACTCTTTACGTCAACTCAAAGCTGTTTCTCAACTTTTGGGAGGAGAATTAGGTTATAAAATTAGTACCTATACAGCAGAGACTTCTTTGGAGGAAAGGGAAACTTTACGTTGTCAATTTGAGAGTGGAGAATTACAAGGTTTAGTAGCCATTCGTTGTTTAGATGAAGGTGTGGATATTCCCGCAATTCAAACCGCAGTGATTTTATCAAGTTCAGGAAATCCCCGGCAATTTATCCAACGTCGGGGCAGGGTTTTACGTCCTCACCCTGGCAAGGAACGGGCAACTATTTTTGATATGATTGTTTTACCGCCAGATTTGGATAGAGAAACTATTGAAGTCGAACGGAATTTATTAAAAAAGGAATTACGGCGGTTTGTGGAGTTTGCTGATTTGGCTGATAATGCTGGGGAAGCAAGGATGAAGTTATTATCTTTACAAAAACGATATGGGTTATTGGATATTTAGTATATCCTTATATCTCTAATAATAATCAATAGTTATTGACTTTATGGCTATGATGTATCTCATTCAAGTGCATACCGCTATAGTTAAAAATAGTTAAAGGATGGAAGATTGCAAAATTTATCACTTTGCGCTATGTCTTATGATGTGTAAATTATGACTATATCTAAAATGTCTCTTCCACCTTGGCGCAGTCTGATTACTCGCGCACTACATAAAAACCGCAGTCTTGTTTATTCCCGCTATGTCCAACTAGCAACGGTGCGAGAAAATGGTTTTCCTGCGAATCGTACCGTCGTTTTTCGTGGCTTTCTAGACAATAGCAACCAACTAAAATTTATCACCGATATCCGTAGTGAAAAAGCTGAACAAATATCAAAACAGCCAGCAGCGGAAATTTGTTGGTATTTTCCTCATACCAGAGAACAATTTCGGATTGCTGGAAAATTAACTTTAATTACTGCTAATTCTCACCCCAATTTGCAACCTGCGAGAATTAAAATTTGGCAAGAATTAAGTGATGCAGCTAGATTACAATTTGCTTGGCCTGATTCTGGTAAAGCGAGAGTGACAACACCAGAAGCATTTACACCACCAGTACCAGACACTATTCAACCAGTAGAAAATTTTTGTTTATTATTACTTGAACCGATCACAGTAGATCATTTAGAATTGCGGGGTGAACCCCAAAATAGATGGGTTTATCACCATACAGAAAACCAGGAATGGTTAACTGAAGCAATAAACCCATAATTTTAATTTTTGGTTTTTTAAATTCCTGCACCATCAAAAAATTCTTGAATCTGTTTATCTCGAAGATTACAAAAATTATGTTCTTTTGGTAATTCATCTGCTTGCAGGAATTGACCAATTAAAACCGGAGTTTTTGCGGGAGTTTGCAAAGCTTGAATTTGTGCTTCTAATGCTTCAATGCGATCAACTAAGGTGCGAATTACTTGAGCTTCCGAGTCTGGTAAATTACTATGTTCTAAAGGTGCAACGCGAACGCCAGAACGGTAAATAATGCGTCCAGGCACACCGACAACGGTACAACTAGATGGTACATCTCTCAATACCACTGAACCTGCACCAATGCGAACATTATTACCAATTTCGATATTTCCTAAAACTTTTGCACCAGCGCCAACCACGACATTTTCGCCCAATGTGGGGTGACGTTTACCACTTTCCTTACCTGTTCCCCCCAGGGTGACACCTTGATAAATCAGCGCGTAGTTGCCGATAATAGCTGTTTCTCCAATAACTACTCCCATTCCGTGGTCAATAAATACTCCTTCACCAATTACAGCCCCTGGGTGAATTTCAATACCAGTTAAAAACCGGGCAATATGAGAAATCAAGCGGGGAAAGAAGGGAATACCAATACTATGCCACCAGTGGGCAAAGCGGTGGAAAATTAGGGCCTGCAAACCTGGATAGCAAAACAGAACCTCCAACCAATTCCGGGCTGCGGGGTCACGTTCAAAGATGATGCGAAAATCGGCACGGAGTCTAGAGAACATTGAGATAGTACCCTTTGATAGCACAACAAGCTACTTTCCTATATTATCGTGACTTGGGGATTAGAGATTGGTAATTGGTGATTAAAAATTCTTGCGCTTTGATTATTTAATGCAGTTGCAAGAATACACCTCCTTTGAGTGTTCCTGGTTCACTGCTATAACTGCTAACTGTCAGCGATTTTAAATTATTGAATAATGGTTTACCTAAAACTTCTACAAATTTAAGCAAAGGTAGTTGACGTTTGAGAATATCTTGACTGTTTTCCCAGTCTAGATAAATATATCCTTGGTTAGGTTGGGGAATTACAGCCATACTATGTTGAAATTGGGGATTTTCTAGGAGAGATTTTTGCTTTTGACTCAAAGCTGCTTTGAGTGTCTTTAAGTCAGAACTAAAAACTTCATAATTATCTAAAGTTGTATGCACTCCTTTAATTTTTGCATCAACATTAATAGATGTATTCTTTTCAGTTGTAGCTGTAATCTCTGTCCAAGCAGATACTTTCTGTTCATCTAAAGTTAAGGAACTAACATTTAAACTGCCCTTCCTAGCAATATGATCTAAATGTGCTATACCTGATGCCAATTCTGGAGTTTTTTCGACGACAAATAACCAATGAGGAGTTGGATTTTCTGAATTAGGCAATAAAGCTAAAGCATATTCTCCTTTTACCCAATTGAAAATATCCTGATTAAAGTTTAAACCCCAGTTTTTTTGGATATCTCCCCAAGGTTTTAGTAATCGAGAAATAGTATCTTCACTATCACCGTAGATAGTTGCTGTTCCTTGTTGCCACAGTTTTGCTAAATTGCTATTACCTAAATTACTCAAATTTGTGCCAGCGATCGCCAAAGCTGTTGATTCTGGAATATATTGTAATGCTGCTACAGGTTGAGATAGTGGCAAAGATGGAGGGACAATTTCTGAGGTTGTTAAAAATGTGCTTTCTGCTAACAAGCCTTGGGAATTTAAGACTAAAGATAGAATTTGGCTATTATAAGTTGATTTTGCCAATTCTAAACCTTGCCACTTGGCAACTATGGGCAAATTCAAGAAAGTTACTGCTACAGCATTTTTAGGAATTTGTTGAGTAGCTTTTTGATATTCAAGAGAACTAATTAAGTTTAAATCTGGTGCTTGTAAATTATTAATTGCTGCTTTGATAACTTGGGGATGATTTGCCAGCAAAACAAAATTATTAACAACTGCACCAGCTAAACTATTTTGGATTTTGGATTGTGATAAATATTCTGGGTGATCATGAATAACCTTTACACCTTTGTACCGTTCAACCTCTAAATTAGCCCCACTAAAAGCCCGATTAGAAAATAACAACTCTAAAAACTCGCGGCTTTTCTGAGGTTTTGCAGTTGCGAGTGCCATTAAATACCCAGTTTGGAGTCCGTTGTCTGGGTCACGGTCTATATCTATGGTAGTTACAGCTAGGGTAACTTCATCACTCAACCAGGGTTTAATATCATTTTGATAATCTATATTACTTTGCGCTAGTAACCGATTTTTGAGTTGAGAAAATTCTCCTTTTGGTTCTATTGTCTGTAAAGCGTCAGGATTTACCAATAATGAAACCATTGCGGGTGAGGACTTGGAAACAAATATGGCACCACTGGGTTGAGACTTCTGAATCAGCAGATTAACGGGATTTTTCCCCGAAAACCAGTAAAAACCAGCTATACCAATTAATAGCAGGGTGATGACACCAGCAACCAGGAAACCAAGTCTAATATTTTTTGTTGAGTATTGACTGTTCATAAAATTATTTATATTTTCTAGGTTTTCTGCCAACATGAATAGTATAGGATTTTTTAGAAAAATTGCATGACAGATACATCATTTGATCAACCTTTTTCCGAAATTACTGTCCAGGAACTAGCAAAACGTCTTTCCAGTGATGAAGAAACGCTTCAGTTAATAGATGTGCGTGAACCCCAGGAACTTGCTTTATCACGGATAGATGGATTTGTCAATCTTCCTCTGAGTGAATATGAGCAATGGAGTGGGCAAGTTTCTATCCGCTTTGATCAATCCGCAGAAACTCTTGTTCTCTGTCATCATGGTATCCGCTCGGCTCAAATGTGTCAGTGGTTAGTTACTCAAGGATTTACACAAGTTAAAAATATTACGGGTGGTATTTCCGCTTACTCAATTTTTGTTGATCCTTCAGTTCCCCAATATTAAAAAACAGTAGGGGCGGGGTTTCCCCGCCCAAAGTCCATATTTTAGGGATTTATCGTTTTTTTTTCATGTCGTTCTAAATATCATAATTACTTGATTAAAAGTTAAAAAAATAGCTGTAGAAGCCTGAGAGGATGAATGAACAAGTCCTTCATGGTGTATCAAACACTCTCAGATATTCCCTAACCCCCTTGATAAGCTACCGTGTACACACAAGTGATTGAATCGCCCCCTAACCCCCAAAATTGGGGGAACAAGAATTTTCAAAGTCCCCCAAAATTCAAGACTTGGGAAGGCAGACAAGGTGACAAGGGAGGAAAACCGGACAAACGAATGGATGATTGGTAACAAAACAACCCATAAACCGAGTATTCTGTGGATAAAATCCTCCTTGTCTACTATCCTTCCTGGTCTTCCTGGTCTTCCTGGTCTTGCCCCAAAATTGGGGGATTTAGGGGGCGAAATATGCCGAAACGAACAAATTTGAAAGTAGAAGAAAGAGAATACCAAGATTTTTATCAATCCTCACAAAATCGCGTTGCTTCTTGAGATTATGTAGTTAAAACCACAACTTATGTTAACGGACTATGAGATAATACCGAAAGACATAGAAATCTATCCTCTTTTTGGGTTTCAGCTATGTAGCAGTCAGTAACCCAGCCCTAAAGGGACTGAGCTTGCAAGAGTAATCAAACAAGCTGTACTGACCAGACCACCTAGAAATAGGTAGCCGTTATTTGAGTCACGACACCCCGGAATGCGAAGCTAGTTCCCTGCTCTGTCATTTGCAATTAAACAGTTTTAAGGTCACTGAAACAGTGTTGCAAGTCTAACAAGCTCTTATAACTGGTCGAAGCTAACATTACCCCAGAAATGGGAGGCTATGAGTGAGCAAAACATTATGCGTACAGAGTTGGGAAATTTGAATCGGTAATTGTCCCGTTGAAAGTACACCACAAAAGTACCCCGAATTTCTTAACTCCAAGGCGGTAATGAAAAAACATTCAAGGCGGTTAAAACCGCACGAGTCGCTTCCCTCTCAGGTCTAAAGACGCGCTCGTTTCCCACTTACCGCGAGGTCTTATGACAAATACAGCAAATAAATGCTAAAGGTAAATTTTGTGTTTAATTAATACAATATAAGTATATAATTTGCTATCTTAAGTTAATTAATAACTAATTATTTTTTTCCAGTTTTGTGGTGAAAATCACATATTTTCTCAAATTTTGATTAAGATTTGCCTTCAGTAAAAATATCACCTATGCAACTTCACCTGACTAATCGGCAACAGAATATACTTTGGGCAACTGTCCGGCAGTATATTGCTACAGCAGAGCCTGTGGGTTCTAAGGCTTTAATTGAAGGTTTTGATTTAGGTGTTAGCTCTGCTACGATTCGCAGTGTGATGGGTGTTTTAGAAAAATCGGGGTTACTTTATCAACCACATACTTCTGCGGGCAGAATTCCTTCTGATTCTGGTTATCGTATTTATGTTGATCAACTTATTAAACCATCAGAAACTTTAGGTAAAGAAGTAGAAACAGCATTACAAAAACATCTGCATTGGGAAGATTGGAGTTTGGAGGCGTTATTACAAGGTGCTGCTCAAATTTTAGCAACATTAAGCGGCTGCATTACTTTGATTACTATGCCCCAAACCACCACAGCAAAGTTACGACATTTGCAATTGGTGCAAGTTGAATCGGGGAAGATTATGTTGATTGTGGTGACAGATAGTTATGAAACCCATTCTAAGGTGATGGATTTATTTCCACCAACTTCAGAAAATAAACCGGAAGCTGAGGTAATTGATCATCAATTGCAGATTGTTTCTAACTTTTTAAATACTCACTTACGAGGACGGAGTTTATTAGAATTAGGCTATCTGGATTGGAGTGAATTGGATCAAGAGTTTCAAAGTTATGGCGAATTATTAAAAAGTTCTTTGGTAGAATTGACTCATCGCGCTCTGGCACCGACAACTACACAAATTATGGTACGAGGGATTGGAGAGGTTTTACGCCAACCAGAGTTTTCTCAGGTACAGCAGGTACAGACTATTATCCACTTATTGGAAGAGGAACAAGACCAACTTTGGCATTTAATTTGTGAAGAAGCGGGAATGGACGATCCAAATAAGTCTAAGGTAACGGTGCGGATTGGTACAGAAAATCCTCTCGAACCTATTCGGACTTGTACTTTAATTTCTGCTATTTATCGTCGAGGTTCTGTACCTGTGGGAAGTGTGGGGGTTTTGGGTCCAACTCGGTTAAACTATGAGAGTGCGATCGCTGTAGTTGCAGCAGCGGCAGATTATCTCTCGGAAGCTTTTAGTTAATTTCCCTAAATTCATGATTAGAAAAATCATTTTTGGTCTATTATGGCTAGGATTTATTTCCTATGCCTTTTTCTTTGCTCCTCCTGAACAACCTGATACTTTTGAGTTGATTAAAAATCTCTCTACAGGAAATTGGCAAGGAATTAATCCTCTGATTATATCTTTATTTAATATCATGGGGATTTGGCCTTTGATCTATAGTGCCGTAGTTTTTTTTGATGGCAGAGGTCAAAAAATACCTGCTTGGCCGTTTGCTATTGGTTCTTTTGCTCTTGGTGCTTTTATGCTTTTACCATATTTGGCTTTAAGATCACCTAATCAAAAGTTTGTAGGTGAAAAAAATTTATTTCTCAAAATACTAGATTCCCGTATTTTTGGACTTTTATTAACTATAGGTGCGGCGATTTTATTAGCATCTGGTTTACAAGGAGATTGGGGTAATTTTGGGCAACAGTGGCAAAATAGCCGATTTATTCATGTTATGAGTTTAGATTTTGTGATGTTGAGTTTATTATTTCCCACTTTGTTAGGAGATGATATGACGCGACGGGGTTGGCAAAATAATCAGTTATTTTGGTTATTTACAATTCCTTTGTTCGGGCCTTTGATATATTTGTGTGTCCGTCCACCTATGGAAATAGAAAATTAAACATAAAATAGGAGTTGAGAAGCCAATACTCCTTTAACTCCTGAGCAACAAAATCAAAAAGGTGAGTATCCAGTTGTGAACATTTTATAACCAGAGGTAATACAAATTAAGGAGAGAAAAAATTGCCATAAACTGGTAGGACTAAGAATTGCACGACTACTAATAAATACCGCCATAATACCCACAGAAATAGCAATCCATCCTAGATTTTTCATACTTTCTGAGAAGAAAACTAGCATGAGTACACCTAATGTTAGTGATAACACTGAAATATCAGCGGAAATTCCTCGCCACCAGTAAGGATAGACGTTGGTTGTAAAGAATATATTTTTCCCAACCAAGTAAATACCTAAAATCAGCAAACCAAAGCCGGCAATTCTCATTAAAAAGCGCATAGTTACCCTGATTAAGAAGTTTATGTCTAATTATAACTTTATAGGGTATTATGCGTAAATATCTTACAGAATATAAGTTAATACTCATTGTAGGGTGTATTAGTCACAAATGTAAATTACACCAGGTATTGGGTAGACTAAATAATATAGCTACGTTGTCCCCATTAATTATAGTTAATACACTTTACCTACATGGAATTTGACAAAAAATCCCTCAGCGAACGTGACATTTGTACCAAATACATCACCCCTGCCATAGTGCAAACAGCAGGATGGGATTTACATACCCAAATCCGTGAAGAAGTAACTTTTACCGCCGGTCGGGTCTATGTAAGAGGTAAATTAGTCACACGAGGAGAAAGTAAACGTGCTGATTATATTCTTTATTACAAACCTAATATCAAAATTGCTGTCATTGAAGCTAAAGATAATAATCACAGTTTTGGTAGTGGAATGCAGCAAGCACTCAACTATGCAGAAATATTAGATATTCCCTTTGTTTATAGTTGCAATGGTGACGCATTTTTAGAACATGATAGAACTGTGACATCAGGAATAATGGCAAGAGAAATTCCTTTAGATAGTTTTCCCACACCGGCAGAATTATGGCAACGTTACTGTCAATGGAAAAATATTGATGATCAATTGCAGCCTATTGTTACCCAAAGTTATTATGATGATGGTAGTGGTAAATTCCCCCGTTATTATCAAGAAATTGCTATTAATAAAACTGTAGAAGCCATTGCTAAAGGTGAAAATCGGATATTATTAGTTATGGCTACAGGTACGGGTAAAACCTTCACGGCTTTTCAAATTATTTGGCGATTATGGAAATCTAAAATCAAGACGAGAATCTTATTTTTAGCAGATAGAAATATTCTCATAGACCAAACTAAAACCAACGATTTTAAACCCTTTGGTTCTGCTATGACGAAAATCACTAAACGTCAGGTAGATAAATCTTATGAAATTTATTTAGCCCTTTATCAAGGTGTATCAGGAACAGAAGAATCTAAAAATATCTATAAACAATTCTCTAGGGGATTTTTTGATTTAATTGTCATTGATGAATGTCATCGCGGTAGCGCGGCTGATGATTCTGCATGGCGAGAAATTTTAGAATACTTTACTGCTGCAACCCAAATCGGTTTAACAGCTACACCTAAAGAAACTAAAGAAGTTTCTAACATAGATTATTTTGGCGAACCAATTTATATTTATTCTCTCAAACAAGGCATAGAAGATGGATTTTTAGCCCCCTATAAAGTTGTCAGAATTGACATTGATAAAGATTTAGAAGGGTGGCAACCAGCACCGGGAGAATTAGATAAATATAATCAATTAATTGAAGATAAACTTTACACCCAAAAAGATATTAACCGCACATTGGTATTAGAAAACCGAGATATTTTAGTAGCTAAGAAAATTACCGAATTTCTTAAAGCTACCAACAGATTTGATAAAACCATTGTTTTTTGTGAAGATATAGACCACGCAGAAAGAATGCGCTGTGCCTTAATTAATGAAAATAGTGATTTAGTTTCCCAAAATCGTAAATATATTATGCGAATTACGGGAGATGATGAACAGGGAAAAGCAGAATTAGATAATTTCATTTTACCAGAAAGTCCCTATCCTGTGATTGTGACAACATCTAAATTAATGACTACAGGAATAGATGCCCAAACCTGTAAATTAATTGTTTTAGATAAAGATATTAATTCACCGACTGAGTTTAAACAAATTATTGGTAGAGGAACACGAATTAATGAAGAATTTGATAAAAAATATTTCACAATTATAGATTTCAAAAAAGCCACTAAAAAGTTTGATGATCCAGATTTTGATGGTGAACCTGTACAAATATACGAACCAAAAACAGGGCAATCTCCCGTACCTCCAGATGATTATGATGGTAGTCCAGATAGTGGAGATAATGTTGATGATTTACCTGAAAAACCAGGACAAAAGCGAGTTAAATTTGTACCTGTAGGTGTAGATGCTGCAATAATTTCTGAAAGGACTCTTTATTATGGTAAAGATGGTAAATTAATCACCGAATCTATTAAGGACTATACCCGCAAAACTGTCCAGCAAGAATTTACGACTTTAGATAAATTTCTGCGGCGTTGGAGTGCAGCAGCACAGAAACAAGCTATTATTCAAGAATTGAATGAACAGGGAATTTTATTAGAAGCTTTAGCGGAGGAAGTAGGGAAAGATTTTGATCCTTTTGATTTAATTTGTCATGTAGCTTTTGACCAACCTGCATTAAGTCGTAAGGAACGGGCTAAAAAGGTACGTGAGCGTGATTACTTTCATCAATATAGTCAAAAAGCCCGTGCGGTTATAGATGCACTTTTAGATAAATATGCAGATGAAGGGATTGAAAATATTGAACACCTAAATATTTTAAATGTGCAACCGTTTGATAAAATAGGTACGCTTCCAGAAATTGTCAATAAAATATTTGGCAGCAAACAAAAGTATTTAGAGGCATTACAGGAGTTAAAAAATCAACTTTACATGGCATCATAATTTTGTCTGAATCAGGATGTCCAGGATTTCCGGATTTACAGGATGTTTGTTAAGATTAATAAAATAATCATGATAATCCTCTAATTCTGTACTTCGACTTACTTCGGCTTCGCTCAGTACAAGTCGCTCAGTAACCAGATATCCTGATTCAGACAAATATTAATCCTGATAATCCTCTAATCCTGGATATCCTGATTCAGACAAATATTAATTCCTGATAATCGGTGGATATCCTGATAGTGAATTATATTTGCCCGACTTGGTGTAATATTAATCGCAGTGCGGAATATAGTTTATAAAAAATGTCAATTAGTACCACAATTAAAACTATCCAAGACATCATGCGTAAAGATGCTGGTGTGGATGGTGATGCCCAACGCATTAGTCAATTAGTATGGATGATTTTTCTCAAGATTTTTGACGACAGAGAAGCCGAATATGAATTGTTAGATGATCATTACCATTCTCCTATTCCAGAGGCTTTAAGGTGGCGAAATTGGGCTACAGACTCGGAAGGAATGACGGGGGATACTTTACTGGATTTTGTGGATAATGTTTTATTCAAAACTCTAAAAGACGCGAATACCTATCAAGATAAAAACCCTCGCGGGTTTGTTATTAGGGCGGTATTTGAGGATGCCTATAATTATATGAAAAATGGCACTCTTATCCGCCAAGTAATTAATAAATTAAACGAAATTGATTTTCAAATTTTTGCTGACCTATTTTCACCCTATTTAAAATTTGCTTTAATGAGTTCTATCGTGCAAGATTTTATTCGTAATAAAGCAACGGGAATGACTGCTGAAGGAATAAAAGCAGCTAAACTAAAACTAATTTTAGTTCCTCTCCCTGCTCTTAATGAACAAAAACGCATAGTTACAAAAGTAGATAAATTAATGAAACTATGTGATGAACTAGAAACCAAACTAACACAAACTCAAACAGAGAGCGAAAAAATCATCAATGCTGCTGTCAAACAATTATTAACGGTGTAGGGTAGGTTGGATTGAGGTACGAAACCCAACATTTGGGCTAACTTGTTGGGTTTCACTTCGTTCTACCCAACCTACAAAAATGGGTTATTTAATGGGGAATTTAGCTAATAATTCCTCACGAGACAACTGAGATAAATTGAGGAATAAATCAGTTCTTTCTGTGAGAGAAAGTTCCATAATAGGAGTAACAACAGCTAATAATTGCTCATCTAAATTACCAAAACGTGCTGTTAGTAAACTTCCTACTATTAACCGCAATTCTTCTTGTCTTCCCGTTTGCAATCCCGTTTGTAGTCCCGTTTGCAGTCCCGTTTGCAGTCCCGTTTGTAGTCCCTCTTGTCGCCATTCCTCGCGTTGTTTGAGATATGCTGGTGATAAAGTCATAATCAACTCCCTATCTTCATCGTTGATATTAGTGTTAATCTCTATATTTTTACGCCAAGATGCTAACATTTCCAGTAGATAATTACGCTGGTTTTCTGTGGAAACTGTGATTAGTTCTTGTACTGCTTGTTTTTGGGTTTCCCCATTACCTAACACCCTTAACCATAGTGTATCCTGATTTTTGGGTAATTGGTTAATTGCGACAATTGCGGTTTTATGCGATTCTCCTAGAAAATAAACTCCTGTTTCCCAATCATCTTTGAGTGTAGCTCTAAATCCATCTAGTTTATTTTTTGAGCAGGTTGGTGTTAAAATCCATAAAACAGGGAACTCGGTTTCCATTATCCGCCGATTTTCTCTTTTTGCTTGTCTAAACAATTCTTCATGAAGGCTGTATAATTTTGACATACAACTTCTAATTGTCATTTCATTGGGAGGATTGCGAAAAGGTTCAAATAGACAGCTTGTAACCGCCATTTTTGCTAATAATCCTAAATCGGAAGTTACAGGTTTTAATTGATTGGGAATAAACCAAATATCTATTTCTCTAACTTCGCTTTTTATGTCTTTACCAATGTCTACTTGACCTAAAGGTTTTAATAATTCCTCTAGATATTCTTTCGCAAATTGGTCATGGGCTTCTCTCGTCATACAAAATCCATAATTAATAATAGTGTTTTCATGATGTCTGAATATACTTTAGAGAACTCCACAAAAAAGATGAACTGCTTGCAGCAGCGCTTCGCTATCCAATTTTGTGGGATGGGCATCTTGCCCGTCCCTGTATTATTAGGGGACCAGACTTGTACTGAGCTTGTCGATAATTGAACGCATCGCGGCAGTCCCTACCTTCAATGTACCCATAAGGTAGGGATTAGAGCGGGTTATTGCAGCAAAGCGAAAATAACCAATCTTTATTTAATAAGCTAATCTTTATTTGGTAGCGATTTTATGTAATCTTGAATGACCTCGGACATAGAAACCCCTAGATATTTAGCATATTTTTCTATTTTTTCTTTTTCTTGCTTAGTGAGTCTTACAATAACTTTCTCGGTTCTAGCCATATATTTTTCTCAAATATGTGTTATCCTAATTGTATACACATACAGATAAACAAAGCAAGGGGGTGATTAAACTGTGGCTACAAGAAGAATGACTTTTCGTTTATATCCAAATACTCAAACAGAACAAATCCTGCGGTATCACCGAAAGTTACACAAAGACTTATACAACGCCGCAGTCAATAACAGATTCACTCAATATCAAAAGTTTAATCACAAGGTTGATTATTTTGAGCAACAGAATTGTTTGCCAGCGTTTAAAGAAGTCTGGGTAGAATACAAAGAGCTTCCTAGCCATGCTTTACAGGCGACTTTAAAGCGGGTTGATTTTGCTTTTGAACGTTGGTTCAAAGGATTAGGTAAACGCCCTAGATTCAAATCAATTAGGCATTATTCTGGGTGGACATATCCAGATCCTGCGGGATTTAAAGTAGAATCTAATGGCGAGAATGGGTATCTGAATCTATCCAAAATTGGTAAGATTCAGATGCGGGGTCAAGCTAAATACTGGGGAAAGGCTACTACTTGTACTATCGTTTTTCGCAATGGTAAATGGTACGCCTCTATAACAGTTAATGTTTTAGAGCAAGTTCTAAAACCAGAGATTTTACCTATTGGTGCGGTGGGAATTGACTTAGGTTGTAAATCAGCATTATCAATTACCGACGGGGAAAATCATCAACAAATTGATGCTCCTAAGTTTTATAGAATTGCTGAACAGAAAATCAAAAAAGCTTCTAAAGAGAAGAGACGCAAACGCGCACCAAATAGAAACAAAAAAATCAAGGCTTCTAGAAGATATAAAAAAGCCCAAGCGAAAGTTAGTTTGCTAATCGCACGAGTTGCTAACCAACGTCAAAATTGGGTACATCAAGTTGCAGTAGAAATAATCAGCAGTAATAGCTTCATTGCAACGGAAAAACTAGAAGTCAAGAACATGACCAGTAAAGCGAAAAAAGGTAAGCGTAAAAAGCAAAAAGCTGGGTTAAATAAGTCAATCCTTGACGTAGGTTTTGGTATGCTTCGAGCATCTATTAAATACAAAGTCGAACAAATTGGTGGTGTCTTTGTGGAAGTCCCAACCCGTCAAGTAAAACCCAGTCAAACCTGTCCGAAATGCGGAAATCAGCATAAGAAAACACTCGACATCCGAGTGCATGAGTGCGGTGTCTGTGGGTATGTTCAGGATAGGGATATTGCCGCTGCCGAGGTGATGCTTTATTGGGCAAAAGGTACTCTGCCGGGGCTAGGAACTAGCCTCGCAGACGCTGATCTTTCTAGCTCTACTTCACGTACCCGCAAACAAGCAGGAAGCATGAGGCAACTAGGGGAAAAGAAGCGTCAAAAATCTCAAAGTAACTCTGCTAATAACAAACTAGAGGATGCAGAAACCTCTAGTTCAAGCGAAGCTAACTAGAGGTAGTTCATAGAATTAATATTAGTAATATACCAGAAAAGACCTAGAGAAAAATTACCCCCAAAATTGTTTAGTGCTGGTCGTTTTGATGAAATCTTTATAGTTATACCTCCCAATATAGATGGTGGTGGTAAACCTGCATCAGAATTAGAAATAGGTTTTTTAGAAAATCTGATTGTTTCAGCTTAATCAGGTTAGGTTGGCGTTGAAAATTATCCTGATGACAAGGAAAGAGGTTTGGGAAATAGTAAATTTGTACAAGTTGTCAATTTAACCAGCTAATTGTCCTGATGTGACACATTTGAGACTGAAATAGCAATTAACTATAGCATTTCTCCATTTAAAGCAGTCGGCTTTAATTTCCTTTTCGCTGCTATAGCAATCATTAGGCTAGAAACAGATGAAAAAAGTTAATATCTACCGCTTTTGTAATTATGCTTTGATGGCTGTCATCTCCTGCTCTTTAGTGTTAAATATAGTTTCCCCAGCTTTAACTCAGACAGTTTCTCTAATTAACCCCCCAGCTACGACTAACTTAATTTGGCCTACTCAAGGGGTTCTTTCTCAAGGTTTCATTAAGTATAAACATGAGGGAATTGATATTGCTGGTGCAAAAGGGACTCCAATTTTGGCTGCTGCTGCTGGTACAGTCGTGAAAGCTGGTTGGGATGATTGGGGATTAGGCAATTTTATTGAAATTAAACATTTTAATGGCAATGTGACGGTTTACGGACACAATAGCCGTTTATTAGTCAGTAAAGGTCAACAGGTCAAACAAGGTCAAATTATTGCCGAAATGGGTTCAACAGGCAATAGCACCGCCCCTCATTTGCATTTTGAATTTTATGCAGATGGTCGTTTAGCTATTAATCCTATTAGTTTATTACAGTCCGCCATCATTGCGAAAACACCAGTAAATCAACCAGTTATCCCAACTCCAAAACAAGTTTTACCTATAAGTAATAATACTGATTGCAAGGGGACTATAATTATGACAGGAGAGACAGCAACAGTCAGTATCAAAGTTTGTGAAGAAAATGGTCAGTTATTTTATTTGGGGAAATTGAAACAAGAACCAAATCAAATTTTAAAACTTCTAGCTTGGAAAGTTGATAATAACAAATATCAGGCAGATAACGGTACTTTTTCCTACTTAATCAGCCCAGAAAAAATAGAAATTTGGCGCAATGGTAGTCCAATTCGGGCTGATAGTTTTCTCACTTCTCATGGTTTAGGGAAATAAAACTACTCACCATCATGAGTAATTGATGATTTCATTACAAATACCTGATGTGACAGTTCAAATGGCGGAATATAGTAGCCAACATATTGTCCTGAAGAAGTATAAAATTAATGAAGATCAGAACTAGACAAAAGTATCGCAAAAATTCATATAAAGGAGCAGGTGATTATGGAATATTTGGCTTATTCATATATGTATATAGAAGATGAACTACCAAATGAAATTTTCGCATTAAATCTTTCCAAATCGTCATTTAATTGGCGGAAAATTTTTAAATCTTCTGCATGGTTAACCTTCACCGGCGTGACTATATTACTAGCTACAGTTGCTCAAATGCAGTTTGCTTCTGCCGAATATGTCAGCACTAATGGAAGTTGTCTTTATCTTCGCACAGGACCTAGCACTGAAAATTCATCTGTAGCTTGTGTCCGTAATGGTGCGTACATTGGTGAAACTGGTAGTGTGAGAAATGGATTTGCAAGAATTTCTTCGGGACGTTACCGAGGATACTATGCTGCTGAAAGATGGATTGGTAACACTCCTGGTCGTTCTCACCACAGATATCGTTCTGGATCCGGTGTTGGTGGTAGGGTAAAAGTAGGATACGGCTCAAGAGGTGAACGAGTCAGAGAAATCCAAAGAGCTTTAGGTATTAGAGTTGATGGTGTTTACGGCTCACGAACCATTAACTCAATTCGTCACTTCCAAAGACGTAACGGACTACGTGTAGATGGCGTTGTTGGTTATCAAACTCGGAGAGCTTTAGGTATTTAAACACATGGGGGAACCAGATGCCCACCCCACAAGAGATGCCTTACAGTATTACCTGGTAAGCGTAAAGCTCAATCACTTTAGTGCTGAGATATAAGCGACACGTTGAAAAGTGATATCAGGTGTGATTGCTTACCCCCCTTAGTCCCCCCTTTCCAAGGGGGAACTAAGGAGAATCAAGTCCCCTCACCTTTCTAAGGGGAGGGTTAGGGAGGGGTAAAACAATATTTGATACACCATGAGAGACTTTTAAAATATCCTCTAAGAGAATTCCAAAAAATAAATTATCCAATCTTGTGGGATGGGCATCTTGCCCGTCCTTGTATTATTAGGGAACTTTTCGGCCCGCACCACAAGAAATTTGAGGATATTTTTTTAATTGGAAGTCTCTAAATAATTTTTGACCAGTTGTAGGATGCGTTCTGCTGCATGGCCATCGCCAAAGGGATTAATGGCGGTGGCCATTTTAGTATAAGCGTCGGGGTTGCTGAGTAGTTCACTAGCGGCTGTGACAATATTTGCGGTTTGTGTACCCACGAGTTTGGCTGTCCCTGCGGTAACTGCTTCTGGTCTTTCTGTAGTATCTCTGAGAACTAACACTGGTTTACCAAGACTGGGGGCTTCTTCTTGTAAACCACCAGAATCTGTTAATATTAAATGCGATCGCTCGATAGCCCCCACTAATTCAGCATAATCTAAGGGTTCTGTTAAGAAAATTCGCGGATTATTCCCTAACAACTCTTGTAATGGTTCTCTAACTGTGGGATTTTTATGTAATGGTAGTAATAAGGCTGTATCAGGAAATTGCTCTAAAATTTGCAAGAAACTTTGAGCAATATCTTGCAGAGGTTCTCCCCAATTTTCTCGACGATGAACTGTTGCCAATATTGTCCTATATTGATGCCAATCTAAACCCGGAATATCACAAGCTGGTTTTTTAGCAGCCACATTTAACAAGGCATCAATAACTGTATTACCTGTGAGATGAATTTCTCCTAAGACTCCAGAACGTTGTAAGTTTTCTACAGCTAAGGTAGTAGGAGCAAAATGTAATTGTGTGAGTTGGGAAATTAATCTTCTATTAGCTTCTTCTGGAAAGGGATTAAATAAATCATCAGTTCTTAAACCTGCTTCCACATGACCAACAGGAATTTGCTGATAAAATGCTGCTAAGGTTGCTGCAAAGGCTGTTGTTGTATCTCCTTGAACAATTACAAAATCTAACTTTTGCGCTTGAAATAATGCTTCTAAACCTTGTAAACTTCGACAAGTAATATCACTCAGAGATTGCTGACGCTGCATAATCTCTAAATTCCAATCGGCTTTAAGTTTGAACAATTTCATCACTTGTTCAACCATTTCTCGATGTTGTCCTGTCAGAATTACTTGCAATTCAAAATCTGGAGAATTTTGAAAAACCTGAATTACTGGAGCTAGTTTAATTGCTTCGGGACGAGTCCCTAAAATAATACCAATGCGGTTTTGTTGAGTCATTAGTCAAATAATTACAACTTACTTTTACAGAACATTTTATAATTGGTGGACAATGGTGGGTAAGATGCCCACCCCACAATATTTTTACACTATTATACTGAATTATTGTATACTATTTTTCCATAAAATTATAACCTGTGGGGGCTTGGGGATCTGGTTGTATTTGAACTAACACAGCATTACCGATGCGATGCCTTCGGCTACCAAAGGTATCGCCCCATTGTGAAAACTTAATTGTTCCTGTTACACCTAAAAAAGAAAACTTATTACTACTTAAAGCTTGTTGAATATCTGTTCTCGTACTCCCCTTTTTTTGTATAGCATTAACCACTATTTTAGTAGCATCAAAAGCCATAGCCGTACGCCAAGTAATTAACTTTTTTTTACCCCAAAGATGATTAGCATTTTTTACAAATTCTTGATTATCTACAATACCAATTTGCCAAGGAACTGCCATAATCATCCCATTAACTATATTACCAGCAGCTAGAGTTTTTTGTGTTTGTAAACTGGGATTTCCTAATAAAAGTAACTTACCTTGATTACTTTCAGCTAGTTTGATAGCTTGATGAATTTTATCAACGTGAGGACTCATCATAATAGTATTAACATTTTCTTTAATTGCACTTTGAATAATTTGCTCAGGTTGGAAGTTATCAGCCGCAAAATCACAACTAATATCACTTATTAGCGCTAATTTTCTTTTATTAATAGCATTAATAAAAGTCTGGTAGAAAGATTGATCTGTTGCTTGAAAATCATTACAAATCACTATCTTGCTTTTTTGATTATTTTCAGCATATTCAGCCAAAGCTTCGGCAATAACCTCAGAACTAACGACAGTTCTATAAATATAATTATCATCCTGCTTACCTGTCTTAGCTGTTAATATTATAGAGGTACTAGTTGGAGAAATCATCACCAACTTTCCAGCTTGATATATATTAGAAGCGGGTATACTTGCATCACTACTATTATGACCAATTACAGCTAGAATATCCGCACTTTCAACAAATCTTTTAGCAATTTCTTGAGCTATTTCTGGGTGATTATCATCATTAGCAATTTGGATTTGTAAAAACCTACCATTTACACCACTATCATGATTAATCTCTTGTTGAGCTTGTGCAACCCCTCGCAGAATTTCTTGTGCTACGGGACGATTACTTCCTATCGGTACAGCTACACCAATTTTGATAACTTTCTTATTACCAATCTTGGCATTTTCTAAATATATGCTCGCTTCTGGATCATCGGGATATTCTTGTAAATATTTAGTGAATTTTTTAATAGCTTGATGGTAATTTTTCCACCAAAATGCTTTTATAGCTGCTTCTTTATCTAAATTAGTTGGAGAATTAAATAATATTTTTTCACCATAACTAAACCGATTTTGCAATTTTATTTCTTGGAAACTTAGCCATACAATAGTCCCAAAAATTCCTAATAACATCGTAGCTATAACTGACTGTAAACCTATTTTTTGGAAATTGCGAGGTTGGGGATATTTAAGTAATGCTGCGGCTGGATTTTGAAAAATTACAGGTATCCAAGAAGCACAAGGATATTGACTTTCTAATTCTTCCTGTAACCGCACACGGGCTTGTTGTACAGATGTATATAAAGATTCTCCAGATGCAAAAACTGTGAGAAAATATTCTAGAAAATGTTGAGCGACAATATCAGGAATAGGTTCTCTCATAACAATTGTATAAGGTATGCGTAAATCAGCTAAATTACGCGCTAGTCCTAAACCATCACAAGAATTAAAAATAGCTAATTTCAATCCTTTTTTAACAGCATATCCTAAACTATGCCGTAACTGTAAAAGTGATAAAATTTCAGTTTCATTAATTTGAATTTCTCCCCAACTACCATCTTTTTCACTAGAACTATGTCCAGCAAAAAATAAAATATCCCAAGGTTGATTCCATAATTTTTTAACAATTTCTTGGCGTGATGGTTGCAGCAAAGGTTCAATAATTGCACCTGGTAATTTTGCCGTCAATGCTTGTAAATCTGGTTGAATATCTATTCCTTGACTATTTCCAAAAATAGCCAGAATTTTCACCGGACTTTTTAATTGAATTTTTGATGGTTCATACTCTGAACTAATCACAACCTCTGGTTGAATATGACTTATTTGAAATATTTCCCACAAATGCCAAGGCAGTTTTCTTAGTAGTGAATCTTGTGTTTGTAAAATAAAGCGAACATGATCCCATTCACCAATTTTTTGTAAAAATTGCCTTTCTAATTTTCTCACAGATGGTTGATTTAACCAATTATTAAACCTAGATTGGAATTTTTGAGCAGCAATATGACAAACTTCTGTGGTAGATACGTTAGTTATTTGGGTTTGGGGAACAGTAATTAACCAATTACCAGGCAATTTATAATAAGCTGATTGCCATTCATAATAGGTTCGAGGAATTTCTAAATCTGGGGGGAACCTGCCAGAAATTTCTGCGAAATGGGGTTTACCGTCTTCCCCAATTCTGATTTTGACAGGAAATCCTGTTTCAAAACTACCTTCTCCAATCTCGAATATGATCAGCTTACCCATTGTGTTTACCGATAATCTCCAAAAACCTAACCCCCCTGCCCCCCTTCCCTAGGAGGGAAGGGGGGTTTCAAAGCCTCTCCGCGCTTCGGGGAGAGGTTTACAAGAGGGGTTTGTTTATACATTAAAAACTTGTTCATTCATCCTCTAATAGACATCTGGTAAAAATTAAATACGCGTGACCTGAAACCCTTGTAGAGACGTGACCTGGGTAGAGATTCTCGGCTCTACATTCAATCTGGGAGATGTCTAATTGATTTGCTTGACTAAATGACAAATTTTTCTGTAATGGTTGCATCATTTAGAGTAACCCGAATTTGGAATTTTTCACCCAATTCAGCACAAAATTTTAATTGAATGTAATTATCTCGTTGTTCTCTGGCTTTTACTTCTAAAAATGCCTCTCCATTTTCATATAATCCTGCTAATTGTAAATCTGCTGGTAAATAGGGTTTAGTTCCCATTGGATATACCCGCAAAAGCACAGCATAAGTTTTATCTATTTTGGGTAAAATAGCCACCATTAAAGCTACAGAATTTCCTGCTAACTGCATTCCTAAATCCATAATCCGTCTAGCAGTAATTACAGGATGATTGGGTGTAATTGTCCATAAAACTTCTGCTAGAGTCCAACGAATTTCTTCATCATTGGTAGTTTGTAAAAGATAAACAAGAATATCGTTTACTTCTCTATCTAAATTTGATAATAATCTTGATGGTAAGATTTTTTCCCAACTTCGCTGGGGATACAATTGTTCAATAACTTGCCAAACTTTTTTGGATGTATCTATTTCAAATCCTCTGACTTGTGGAGAACGAAAAGCTAATTGTGGGCTTTTTTGTAAAGCTAATTCTTCTACACTTTGCCATTGAGATGTATATATTCCTTCTAACCATTGTCGCAACTGCACACCAGAAAATTGATGATAATATTCTATGAATGTTTCTAATGGTTGTAACTGTTCTAGGTTGATTTCTGTTGTGGTAATTTGTGCTAAAAAGCCTCTGATTTTTCCTTCTTGGCAGGTTTGATTAATTTCTACTACTACATAACCAAAACGATGATGCCAAACTTCCGGAGGAATAGGACAAACTTCTTCTCCTGTTCTGATATATCTACATTCTAAATGTCCAATTCCAGTTAATACTAAATCTGCAACATCTCCAGCCATTCTTCCCCAAACATCCCAACTCTGACTAGCTTCTAATGTGGTGGAAATATCTAACATTTGCAAGTAATTATTAACAACTTGTACGGCTAAAGTATTCAGATATATGAGTTTAGCTTTTTGTTGATTTGGTTGTTCTTGGGCAAATTGCAAAGCCGTATTTCGGAACTTTGCGGAAATAGGAATAGAAATGCTTTGTTGTTCAGTGTAATAATTCATAATTTATATATCAAAGTAACCTTCGCTATCAAAATAAGCTTGGGATTTACCAAAATTGAGAAGACGGGGAAAGCATTGACGTTGATAGAAATTGCTGAGAGTTGCTACAGGTATATCAAACTCTACAGATAAATCTATCCAACCTGTTTCTGGTGGTAAACGACGGGTAATTAAAACATAACAATTAACATCTGGACGATCTCTAATATGAATACGTTGCAGTTGGGTAGATTCATTTTTCAACCATTCTTGAATTTCATTTAATATTGGTCTTGGTTCTGGTGGTGCAGGAATTAAATTTGCAGGATCTATTTGTTGTTCATTGTCTTCTAACAGGAAATTAAATTTCTTTTTTTGTTCATAAAAACTAATCTTTTTATCTTGCAAGCGATAACTTAAATAATTATTAATCCAAGTTATTACACTAGCTTTTTCAGGATTATATGGTTCTTTGGCGGTAGTTGCTTCACAGAGATTGCGGCAAAAATACCACCAAGTTTCCTGTAAAGCTTCTTCGGCATCAGGTATACCTGTACCCCGCAATAATTTACCTGTTTTTTGAATCAATAAAATAATTTGATTGAGTCCTTTTTGACGGGCAAGACTACCACTGGGATGTTGACAGGTTTCTTGAATAAGTTGGAGGATTTTTAGTTCTAATTCATCCATTTTATTGATGTATACTCAAAACGGCTTAATTATTTGATTTAAGCAGGTAAGGGTTTAGCACTGCTCATAAGTGTCCACTTAAATAAGGGTGTATTCCAATACGTCCTTACTTATCCGTTGGCTTTCACATCCCCTCAGCGTAAGCCATATTTCAGGGCTAATAACCAAAGTCTGCTGAAGTGGACTAAAGATTTTTGGGATATTTAGTTATCTAAAGATAACTTTAGCTATTAGACTGGGAATTCATTCCCAGGCGGGCTATGATTTTACTTTGGCTATTAGACTGGGAATTCATTCCCAGGCGGGCTATGATTTTACTTTCACTAATTAATGTAATCGCTTTTTAATCCTTGTTGTTGTCAGAACAATTTTTGCCCTCTTGGATGAATCTGATGACTTTTATTTTTCCTTTAGGAACGCAAATTTAATAACCTACAATTCTGACTTAACCTGAAATGGTGCGTTACGCTGTCGCTAACACACCCTACTTTTGCACTTTATTTAATTCATATTCCTTAATGGTTGTAACATCAAATAATTGATAAGTCCAGTTGAGAGTATTTTTTTTGCATTGAGGACATTGACGATTATTAATTGCTAAACCTATTTTTGTTAAAAAAAGACCAGCACAAATAACCCAGCAAGTATAATTTTCCAACTGCCCCAGAAGTTGCTTTGTTGCCAATGAGGTTTACTAATATTGAGAATTTCGCTAGGAAATTTAATTTGAACTTCCAGAATTTCTTTTGGTAAAATAGGCTGATTAGCAACAAATTCAAATATTCTAGGATTTACTTGACGGGCTGTAGCTGGAGTCCCAAATTTCATAAATTCCAATACTTTACCAGATAAAGCTTCTGGTAATTGTACCCGAACCTTTGCTGCTTGAATTGGGGCTTTACGGTCAGCAAAAATGGCTTTCCAGTAAACTTGAGTATTTTCATTGTTGATATGTAATCCCCCAATTACACGATATTTTAAAACAAATATATGTGATTCTGGTGGTTTTAATTGATGTTGCCAACGAATCCAAAATTGATTATTTTCAATTCCAGTTTCACTAGGAATGATTTTATTATTCTCTTGAACTGTTACATCCTTAATTTCATCAACTTTATCTAAACGAATATAACGATATCGTTGATTAGAGTAATCTGATTTAAACACATACTTTTGTTCTTCCGTAACTAACATATCTCCGTTAGTTTGTACGTCAATATTAACGTTGATATAGTCCCAATAAAATGGTACTTCCTGTGCAACAGCATGAGTAAATGTAATCAGCACTGTTACCAAGATAGCAATTAAACAAAACCCAATTCTTTTGATCAAAACCTTCTTCATATTTTCCTTTTCTCTGTATGAGATAAAAATCAATAGCCTATAAGACGATTAACCGCCACCACCGCAGCCTCCACCACCGCAGCCTCCACCACCGCAGCCTCCACCACCGCAACCTCCACCACCGCAACCTCCACCACCGCAACCACCACCACGACTGCTACCACCACCGCCACTGCTACCACCACCACCACTACAAACAAAAAAGATCACAAAACAAGCGATCGCTATTAAAAACCCGACTACAATAGTATTTTCGGAACCTTGAGAAGTTTGGGAATTAGTGTTATTAGATGCTAATAAAATCCGAGAATTTGTGAAAATTAATGTCAAGGTAAACAAGAATGATAGATAAAATTTCTGAGGAATAAAACGAGAAATATTTATATTGAGAGACTTCAAATTAGGTTTGGCTAAAATCCAATTTCTCTGAGTATCTACACGCTGAAAATTAGCTTCTTTATCAAAACGAATATGAGAAGCTGGCCAAATATCTATGGGTGGAGTTTCTTCAAAAAACTGTTTATAAGTATCTACAGTATTCAGATACCAATTATTAAATTTATTATATTCTTTGTTACCACCACGAGTCGGACCATGATCTAGTTCTATTCCTAATATTCCACAAAAATCATCCCAATAAGACTGAGTATATGTTAAATGTAAATGCCAAACTTGATCTACTTGATCAGAAGGTGTAACTGGGTGTCCAGCAAAAACAGCAATAACAGCAAACTTTTTATATTCATCAATTACACGTTGAGTATATTCAAATGTCCAGTTATTCTCCCTTGCTAACCTCTGACTAAAAGAGAAAGAAACATTTTTTTCATCTAAAGAAAATTCTTGAAGACGTTGATATAATTCTGCTTGTTGAAGATTCATAGAATTGGGTAATTAATTTTTGCTTCTATGAGTTCTTCTGTCAAAGCAGAGTCTTATTATCTATATCTTTACAAAACTTTACAATCAAAAAATAAAGCAAATATACCCAATGATTAAAAAAATTAAGCTGCGGGCAAGATGCCTACCCCACAAGAGTTATATTTAATTCTGGGCGGGCAAGATGCCCACCCCACAAGAGTTATATTTAATTTGATTATGTAAATTAGATGTTTTTTAGCTCATAACACGCTACGCGGACTCCAGGAATTTGAAACCCACGAAGGTGGGTTTTGTCTGTTTAGCCGCGACTTCTAGTCGCCTGGTGTATTAGCAGGTTTCCATGTACCATGAAAACTATGAGGAATAACGCTGGGTAATCCCAATTTACAAACAGGTTCTTGATTTAGCGCGTCGCTGGCAAATACCCAAACTTCGCTACTGTGAGTATTACCGTCATAAATCACTGTTAACAACCAACCTTGATCAGATTTTTGCGAATCTTGCACATAAATAGGTTCAGAAGGATAGCGATTTTCTCCTATATTCGCTGCTATTAAATTTCCAGTTTGATGATCAAAACAAGCAATAGTATTGACAATCTCCTTAGCCATATCTGTTCCTGGTTGAAATCCAGACATATAGGTATAGCGAGAAAATTGACCTACATTTTGTTGAGGAACACTAGGAAACTCACAATGTTTATCCGAAAGTTGTTCAATTTTAATTACTTTTCCCGTGAGAGGATTAAGTTGCACTTGGGAAAATGTACTCTTAGCAATTGTGTGAGTTTCCCCTGTAGCTACCTCTCGTAAATATTGATTAGTTTGAAAATCTTCATAACGGGCAATATCTACAATTACTGCACCAGTAGCATCTACATAACCATTAGCAAAATGCCATTGAAACCAAGATTCAGTTTCTCCCTGACTAACTAAAGATAAACTTTCTCTGTTAAAGACTATGATCTGAGTTCCTAATTTGGGAAGCCATTCTAGAGAGTCACTATAATTACTTGTTCCTAGCAAAACAGGCCAAAGATTTAACCGGACTGGGCTGATAAAAAAAATTAAATACTGTCCCGCTAAAACAAAATCATGTATTATTGGTACTCCTTTCAATTGATGTGTTGCTGTTTTGATAATTTTGCCAGTGGAGTCACTTTTATAAATATTAAGTATGGCATTTAAGGCAGGAGTCACACCAAAATTAAAAATTTCCCCTGTATTTCCATCCTGTTTACAATGTGCAGAATAGCTTAATCCTTTAGTTAAATATCCTAAATCATCTTCACCACAACTTTCTAAAGTTTGCAAATCTAAAGCATGAGGTTTACCACCTTCCCACAATGCGAGAAGTTTATCAGGTAACGCTAAAACGGAAGTATTAGCTGCATTTTTTACGGGTTTTATCCATTGATTCCAAATAATTCCTGGTGCAGTCATGCCATAATTACCATAAAGCAATTTACCCGCAGTAGTTTCTTCTTGATAACCAGTTGTTTGCACATAGCGATAAACTCCAACTGGTTCTACATTGGTGAAATTAACCGCGAGAATTGCCCCATCTCCATCAAACCAATGTCCCACCCTCATACCATTCCGTTCTAGTCGTGCTGGTCCATTGCGGTACAGTGTACCCCGTAAACCATCGGGGATTCTGCCAGCGAGAATGGGTAATTGAGTAGCAGCAAATTCTGTTGCAGGTTGAGATATTGCCCCAGCCCATGCTTTTTTATGTGACTTTTTATCAGTTGCTTGCATATTGCCAATTGAGTCAGTAATTAAAAGAGTAAATTTTCATCGAGTGAGAATTATTTATTTATTTGATGCTGATTAAATGAATATATCTCAAAAATCCTGTTAAATTATATCATTTTCTCCTATTTTACGTGATGACAATCAAAACTACCTTCACCCTTTGGGTAACTTGCCCTCAACCCAATCCTCAAGCCAAATTACGCCTATTTTGTTTTGCTTATGCTGGTGGTAGTGCCACAGTTTTTCGGACTTGGGCTAATTATTTACCCAAAACTATGGAATTATGTCCTATCGAAATTCCCGGTAGAGGAAGACAAATCAAATCACCTGCATACACAGAAATTCAACCTTTAGTTAGAGCAATAGCTATCAATATCATCCCCTATCTAGATAAACCTTTTGCTTTTTTCGGTTATAGTATGGGTTCATTAATTAGTTTTGAGTTAACTAAGCTACTGCGTTCTGAATATAATTTTCACCCTTTACATCTTATTATTGCCGCCCGTCAAGCACCACAGTTTACTGCTGAAAAACCGCCAATTTCTCAATTACCAGATCCGGATTTTTTAACTGCAATATCCCAGTTTAATGGAATTTCGAGCGCAGTGCTGAAAAATGCCGAATTGATGCAGATGTTTTTGCCGATTATCCGCGCTGATTTTAAAGTTTTAGAATCCTATGTGTATACTCCTCAACCTCCGCTAGATTCTCCTATTACTGCCTTTGGTGGTTTACAAGACCCAACAGTTAGTTATACTGCTCTTTTTGGATGGAAAGAGCAAACTCTTGCCTCTTTTTGTTTACATCAGATAGATGGAGATCATTTTTTCATCAATACAGATAAAAGCATTTTACTTAATAGTATAATTCAATCTTTACAGTTCCATATTTAAGATAATTTTGTCTAAAAAATAGTAGTAACACCCCCATTTTCATTCTAAAATATAAACATGGAATTATTAGCTAAATAATACGGTTATTACGACAATTATATCTATAAAACCGAACTGTAATCAATTAATTGTTTAGTGCTACCATTTAATTAGGAAGCAAGAGATTAGGCTTCAAGAAGTTAAAAGTTAGAAGTTTTGTTAGTAGTATTATTGTTTACCAGATCAGAAGCTGAAGATTTAGTCTTGCCGAATCAGAAAATCAAATTATAGATTTTTGAGGAGATGGTTATGACACTTGTCCGTTGGAACCCTTTACGGGAAATAGAACGCTGGGAACCATTCCCTGAAATGGGTATTATCCGGCAACAAATGGATCGGTTGTTTGAACAATTATTACCACCTGATGCCAGTGAGAAAATAGGATTAACTTTCATTCCTCCTGCTGAAATTGTAGAAACTGATAGTGATTTGCAGTTGAGGGTAGAAATACCAGGCTTGGACGCAAAGGATCTTGATGTCGAAGTCACTCCCGAATCGGTTTCTATTAGCGGTGAGCGCAAATCGGAAACGACAACGGAAGCCGAGGGTATGACTCGCTCTGAGTTTCGTTATGGCAAGTTCCAACGGTTAATTACCTTGCCTGCTGTTGTCGATAATGAAAAAGTAGAGGCCGAATATAAGAATGGAATTCTCCATCTGACTATTCCTAAAGCTGAGTCGGAAAAACACAAAGCTGTGAAGGTTCGTCTTGGTTAATGGCCTTTTTGGAGACTAAATTGGGAAGGATGAAGGATTTTACAATCATTTCATCCTTCATTTTTTTGTGCTGATTAGAGCAGAGAATAACTCACTATCAATTACCCTGAGTTTAAAATGGGCCTAAAAATATGTTTCCAATTATATCCGACATTCCGCACTTCATAATATAGTATGAGACTTTTCAAGAATTATTCTTAATAAGGGTCAAAGGCTTACGTATTAAAACTGGAAATATTTGATAAACTATGTATTTTTAATGACAATAAAAAATAAAATTAAGGAAACATTCGCATATTACAAAATGAAGTGCGGAATATGGTTTATATAGTTAATTCTCAAGATAGATGCTAAAAGACATTCTTGTATTTAAGAGTTATGAGTGCAACAAATTTAGCCTATATTCCTTTTCATGCTTTTATGTAAGAGATGAGCAAATATATCTCATTCACTGTTAATATATCGGAAATAGCAGTTTGTATCCCTGACTTAGATAGGACTTTCCCAAAAATTGGAAAACTTCTCTAAAAACACACACTGATACAGTTTCATTTGCTTGAATAGCTATATAAAGAGGATTGAGATTAGCAATTATTAATTATGGCAACCAAAGTAATTGATGTTAGAGAATATACTGTCCGAGCGCACAAAAGGCAGATTCACACGCGAGTTTTCAACTTTGTTTGTAAGGAATGTAATCAGGCTACAAAGCGGGAAACTTTTGGAACTCGTCCTTTATACTGTGAAAGTTGTCGTCCTCCCCAACCTCCTAAAAAATCACTCCAGGTATCTACACCAAGCAAGCCTAGAGCCATGACTTATACCAGCAATATAGATTTAGGTTGAGTGAATCCCTATGAATTCTCCAGGACAATTACAAGCTCCACCCGATGTATTTATTACGCCATTGTTGGAATTGCGAGATTACTATGGGAGTCTCGCACAAAAGTACCAACGTCTATTTATAGAGGCGCGATCGCAATTAGATAATGTAGAATCTTTGTTGTCTACTTGGTCTTATAGTGATGACAACAACCAAGTTGAGCCAGTTGAAGAAGATTCACTGTTGTTGTTGTCTCCTAATCACGGTTCTCATCTGGAATATTTGGATTCTATAGAGTCAGAAATTCCTAAATTAGACTCTTTCAAAGTAGATCATTCCTTTAATGAAGTTAGAGACTCAGGAAATTTTTCCTTCCAGCGTCGTCACTATCTCGGTAAAGGGGAAGAAATTCCCATGCTTGCTCACTATGAAAATATGACTCGCATGGAAGCACTGAAAAAGCTATTGCATGAATATGTGGGGACTGTCTGTCACATAGATTTTGTTGTGCGATCGCTCTATGGTGATTTAGAGTCTACTATTTTTAAAGTTGTCAAAGGTAGAGTCCAATCATCTCTAACTCAGGGGAGAGAAAGTGGTTATTGGTCAGCGATTCCTAATGAACCTGGTTGTTATACCTTAGATTTAAATGCACTAGGACCAATTCAGGGTAAGGGAATATCTAGGAGCATTAAATCCAGCAAAACCAACAAACATTTCGTCAAACCCCAGATGAAAGTAGTTCCCATGTTGGCACAATTTGATGGTCAATTTTTAATTGATGCTCTGACCTTGTTTCTAGAACAAAATGCGGGACGAATTTTCAATGTGAATGAGATAGTTAATGGTATTTATGGACATCTAGATGCAGAGGAAGTCAGAGAGGTCAAAAATAAGGTTCTCAATGAACTATCTAGGGGGCATCGTACAGGCCGATTTGTGAGAGTTCCTCACCAAATTGGTTTGTATACTTGGGATATGAATATGATCGCCCAGAAATGAGACAAAAAGGGTGCGGTACAACTTGTAACGCACCTTCTCAAAATTCAATAATTTATGCTACTTACCTAAAAAAATACTATCGAGACTTCCAAATAAAAAAATATCCCAAATTCTCTTGTGGTGCAGGCATTCTTGCCTGCTAATAATACAACCCACATTCAGCCATTGGTGTCAACTTAAGCTCAAACTCTTACCATATCTCGTTCCCAGTCTCCGACTGGGAATGCCATCACAGAGGCTGGTGCCTCTTTATTCATTGAAAGCAGAGCCTTCTAAAATTCATTCCCATACAGAGTATGGGAACAAGTTGAACTTGTGTTCCTTGCAAGACAAAGGTTTGAGCTTAAGTTGACAATTAGAAACGATAAAAGTAACGGGAAAACTTAGACTCAATTTAAGTAAACTCACTCTTTCGATATTTGACCACCGTAACGAGAATTAGATTAAACTAATTCTGTCTGGAGAATCTCAGTGTCTTTAGACCTGAGAGTGTCAAAAATAGGCTGAAATAAATATCAAAATAATATTGTTGACTTTGGGCA
Organism: Dolichospermum sp. DET69; assembly: GCA_017355425.1. Classification (NCBI taxonomy): domain Bacteria; kingdom Bacillati; phylum Cyanobacteriota; class Cyanophyceae; order Nostocales; family Aphanizomenonaceae; genus Dolichospermum; species Dolichospermum sp. DET69. The sequence goes on along the minus strand of CP070233.1, from coordinate 5,245,259 downwards.
GACTAGAAGCCCACCCCACAAAAATATCATGCTTCTTGTGGGGTGGGCTTCTTACCTGCCCATATTATATTTAATTGTCCCTACCTACTTAACTTGATATTAATCTATTGAATTTAAATCTTTCTTCCTCCTTGAACTCCTGACTCCTATATGTTAGAATGGCCAGTGCCACAAGTTTTTTTTTGGAGAGGTGTCCGAGTGGTTGATGGTGACGCACTCGAAATGCGTTTTGGGGAAACCCAACGGGGGTTCAAATCCCCCCCTCTCCGTTGCCATTATTGTTGCCATTATTATTGCGGCTTTTCTTCCTTTTGCTGCTGACTTTCCGGCGCTTGATTGGGGTTTGTTTCTACTGTTGGAACTACCACAGAAGAAGAATTTTCTGGTTGAGATTCCTGGGGTGGAGTAACTACGGGACGAGATTTTGGTGCAGTATTTTCCGAAGGAGGAGAAGCTTTCTGGGATTCTTTGGCCTCACGCAAAGTATCCATTAAGGAAGGTGCAGAAGTAACAACTGGTGTTGATTGCTTGATTGTGGTCTTTGGCTTTGGTGTGGGTTGAGAGTCCTTATTCTCAGGTGCTTTTTCCTCAGAATTACTAGTAGGAATTGGTTCTGGGGAAACACGAATATTTCTGCGTTTTCTCCTCACACTAGGTACTGGTGCAGATTCGCCCAAAGAGGAATTTTGAATTTTTTGATTTGTAGCTGCTGGTGGTATGACAATAACAGGCTTGGGTGGATTAGACTCGTAAGTAGATTGTTCAAAAACTGGTTTAGGTGATGATTGCAAATTAGGTTTTGATAATATCCGCGTCATACTAAAACCTGCTGTAGCTGCAACTAAGGCGATACTAATGCTAATAACTCCCTTAGATACACCTGCTTTTTTTCCTATATTTGCAACTTTTAATGGTGTCGCAATAGGATGGGAAGGAGCTTTTTTAAGTAAATCTTCTGATTTTAAATCTGATAAATTAATAGTAGCTACTGCTTGGGTAGGTAAACTTGGTGATGTGACATTCAGCCCATTTCCTGGTAGTAGTTGCAGCCATTCTGCTACTGAAGTAGGGCGAAAATGGGGTTCTACAGCCATTCCCCGATTAACTGCTTGATTAACAGCTCCACTCAGATGGGGTTGTAGTTCACGAGGAGAGGGCATTTGTTCCCGGTCACGTAATAATGCAGGAATGGGAACTTGTGCTGTTAACAGTGCATATAAAGTTGCGGCTAAACCATAAACATCAGTAGCTGCTGTGCGCTTCGCTTGAGTTAAATACTGTTCAATGGGTGCATATCCTTCACTAACCAAACCTGTATGTGTCTGTTTTACCCCATTATTAAATTCTCTAGCAATGCCAAAATCAATTAGCACTACTTCCTGCGTTCCTTGACGCAAAATAATATTATCTGGTTTAACATCTCGGTGCAATAAACCATTATTATGTACCACCTGCAATGCTGCACCTATTTGGCGGATATAATGAATAGCTGTGGCTTCTGCTAGAGGTATTCCTGGTAACACAAATGCTGCACCTAAAGTGTCTCCACGGACGTATTCCATCACCATATAAGATAAAGTATCTTCCTCAAAAAAGTCGCTGACTCGGACAATATGAGGATGAACACAAGCGGCCAATCTCCTAGCTTCATCTTGAAATTGGCGCTGAAATTTGGAAAAATCGGGGTGTTTCCGCAATTTCTCATTCATTGTTTTCATCACCACTTCTTGACCTAAATAGTGGTGCATAGCTTTGAATGTAACACCAAATCCGCCCCGCCCTATTTCCTGGAGGATGGTATATTTTCCATTCTGCAAAGTTGTTCCTGCTAACATAGGGTTTTTTCGTCTTAAATGAGCAGATAATTAATTGGGTTATAGCACTTGTTAATTATTAATTATCACTTATTCCCTATGCTCAGGCTAGAATCTGTTAATTTTTATCGGCGGTTACAGCATCAACACCAATACCCGATTCTACAGGATATTTCCTTTAATGTGTCACCTGGCGATCGCTTGGTAATTGTCGGTGAATCTGGTGCTGGTAAAACTTCTTTGTTACGTCTCATTAACCGCTTAAATGAACCCAGCAGCGGAAAAATCTATCTGAAAAATCAGGAATATCGCCAAATTCCCGTTATCCAACTCCGTCAACAGGTGATGCTGGTACAACAAGAATCTAAACTATTGGGGATGACAGTTGCACAGGCTTTAGCTTATCCTTTAATTCTCCGGGGTCTACCGCAGCCAATTATTCAGGAAAAAGTCAGTTATTGGCAAGAACAACTCCAAATTCCTGAACAATGGTTAGGACGGACTGAAGTACAACTTTCCAGCGGACAAAAACAGTTAATTGCGATCGCTCGCGCCCTAGTTACCGAACCCCAGATTTTACTCTTAGATGAGCCTACATCAGCCTTAGACAATGCCACATCTGGTCCTTTAATGGACATCCTCACCAACCTAAATCAACCCCCTTCCTCGGCGATTTTGATGGTAAATCGTCAAATTGATCTAGCACAAGAGTTTTGTACTCACCTCTTACATCTTCAGCAAGGTCAATTAGTTATCAATCAACCTGCCGCTGAAATAGATTGGGGTAACTTAGCAGCCAGTTTAACTCAAGCGGAAACTCAAGCAGTAGCAGAATGGACTTAATAAATCTCCTTAGAAGCACCTCTTGCTAACAGTTTAAAATCGCCAGAAAGAGGCTAAGAACTTTGAGTAGTCAATACAGGTAACTGATTAGTAAATCTCTCTCTTGGTAATTTTGCTGGCGTTTGCGGAATATTGGTGTTCAAAATTTCCATGTTAAATCGGTATCCAACATTGCGAATAGTTTGGATTAAGCTGGGTTGACGCGGATCAAGTTCCACCTTCTTCCGCAGCGATAAAACATGAGTATCAATGGTGCGTGGGTTATCAATAGCGTCAGGCCAAGCACGACGTAATAATTCCGATCTACTTAAAGGCATTCCTCCAGCTTGTGCCAAGACATACAATAAACTGAATTCCTGGGGTGTTAAGTCAATAAACTCCCCTTGGAAACGAACACGACGCTGGACTAAATCAATTTGCAAACTACCATAATCTAAATGAGCCGGTGCGGTCGGTGTCCGGTTACGGCGAATAATTGCCTCAACCCGAGCCAAAAATTCTTGCATTCCAAAAGGTTTGCTTAAATAGTCATCTGCTCCCGCTTTTAAGCCCGCAACAATATCAGCTTCATTAGTTCGAGCAGATAACATGAGAATTAGAGGCTGTTGTTGACGATGCAACCAGCGACAAAACTCCACACCATCACCATCTGATAAATCCGCATCTAGAATGACTAGAGTGGGTTGATGTCCCAAAAATACTTCTTTTGCTTGATAAATACTGGCAGCTTGATGAACTCGGTATTCTAGTTGTTGCAAGTGCCAACCCAACAAGGACCTCAGATGGGGATTCCCCTCAACAATTTCTATACAAACCGAACCCACAGTGGTAAGACCCCTTAGCGTTGATGAATCTCAAATTAACAATCTCATGCTCAAGGTTTTGTAGTTTTTGTTACTTCCATAGGCACAGCCTTCACATTTCCTTTAAAAAACCTTGCAAAAAATTTATTTTTTACTTTATTTGCAGCCATGCTAGTAGCTTTATTAAATTTTTATTACGTTTATATTATATTAGCTCAAGTTACTATTAATCCATTTTGCAGCGGTAATAGGTAAATAAAATTACTTCCCCATCACTTGTAGCACTATGAACTAGAATCAGGTACAAAATTTACTTCAAAAAGTTAAATAGCACAATTACTTCCTCCATTCTTACTTCCTCCTGACTCCATTCTTACTTCCTCCTGACTCCATTCTTACTTCCTCCTGACTCCATTCTTACTTCCTCCTGACTCGGTGACTCCTGACTCGGTGACTCCTAACCCCTGACTCCTGACTCGGTGACTCCTAACCCCTATCATTAAAGTTTATTTATGGTTATCTGTCCTACTCCTTAAGAGATATGGTAAACTTAATAGAACAATCATTTACCAAAGGGAGTAGCATAAAAATCACACCCGATTACGACCAAAGGTAGACATGGTTTGTTATTAGTCCCGGAAACAGCTAATAAATTCTCAAACTTAATTTTACAGATTTATGCCCTAATGGCTAGATTTGTATTTCCAAAGGAAACCGCGCCAAAAATTGGATAAAAATCAATTACCCTTTGTGATTGTAAATATATGGCTAACGCCATAATATCAGATCAAACTTTTGACAAAAAAATCGTAAATATACCTTACAAAATTACCATAGTTCCAATTTTTTGGCGTAGGATCTAATTAAGTTGTTAGCTGCTGGGGGGTCTCACCCAAGGTGAAAATATTAACTTATGAGTTAATACATAGGAATGAAGTGATACTTCATTGAGCGTGAATCATCATCTACAATTCTCATACCAAAGAGACTAATACAGCAGTTATGCTCCAAGACACACAAGCAATCCGTTACTACCAGAGACTTACCGATGCCTTCATCGAATTATGGAACCGTGGTTATCGTATGGATGATATGCGGATGTATTTGGATGGATACCTTGCCGCACTTCGACATAGTAACATCATGGAACCATATTGGGTTCATCGCTTAGAAGAGGAAGCCAGCCGTTACTTGCATGATGTATCTAACTTCGCCATGGTTCAACCGGAACCTGAAAAACAACATGGCTACTACTAAAGGATGATCTGATTTTGTTGATTAGCCTATTACCGCAGACGATTGTAGCACAATTTTTGCAGCGGTCAATGGGGTATAGGGGGATGGAATTTGGGAAATACTGCAATTGATATGATCAAACCCCTCCAGTTTCATACTGCTGAGGGGAATTTTCCTTTTATTTATTGTAAATATTTATGCTTAAGTTTATATAAACGATTAAAACTGAATTGTAGGTTGGGTAGAACGAAGACCAAACCCAACCAAGTCGAGTAAATGTTGGGTAACATGAGCGTCAACCCAACCTACGGAGAATTAGTTTCTTCCGATAATTGACACAATTCTTCTAGAGATAGTTTTTCTGCACTGTACAATTGAGCAATCTTCTTTGTCGCAACTTCCAAAATTTCCTTACCGCTTCTAATTTGGATATTTAATTTATCTTGATTACTATCATAAATCACAAACAGGGAGATATTTTTCCCCATAGTTTGTGTAATACCTCGCACTTTAAAATCAGTAATAAATTTACCTTCTGTGGGGACATGAAGAGGTAAATTAGAAGCTTGCACCATGTCCTGAATATCTGCAAGTTTTAAACTAGAAATTGCTGGATTTTTTGCTTCAATATTCACGAATTCTGATAAATCTGGCTGATTAATTGCAATATCTTCCAATGATTCATATTGAAATATAATTTTCCCGGCTAAATTATCAGTAATTGCATAAATTTGCACAGTGTATGGAGGCTTAGGCACAGAACCCTGGGCATAAAATAAACTACCTTCTGCTGTGACAGTAATTTGAGGTGTATCTGCTAGAGTTTGTAAAGATTGCAAATTAGCAATGGTACTTTTAACAAAGACAGAATCCAGCCCTAAGATAGATGCTAAGTCATTAGCTGTAGGCGGAGGATTAAACTCCATACCAGCCCGAATAATAAACTCTTCTAAGATATTAAAATTGCGAGGTTCTTTAATAGTCAATTCTAGAGAATTTTGAGTCACAGTATAGCGAAACTGACGCGCTGCTAAAACTGACAAACCAGAACTTTCAGCTTCAATTTTCTCAACTATATATTTCAGATTTTCATCAATTTTTTTAACTACAGAAGCAGGAAACATCAATAAACCCTCCATGATCATTAACAGTATTTGCAACTTGAGAATACATATTACCTACTGTACCGGGTTTAGCTGTAAATAAATCGTGACAACCGACAATTACCAGTAATTCTTGAGCGCGAGAAAAAGCCACATTTACCCGTTCTGGTTTATTGGCAAATCCCACATCTCCTTGTTGATTATTTCTTACCATACTCACAATTACCACTGGTCTTTCCATACCTTGAAATCTGTCAACTGTACCCGTTCTAATTTGTAAAGAAGGAAAAAGTTCAGATTGTAAGCGTTCATCAATTTTTCTTAATTGAGCGCCATAAAATGTAATTACAGCTATTTCTTTTTTTGGTTCTCCATTCGCAACTTTATGAACCCAAACAGTTTCAAATTGCTGACAAATACTTTCAATCACATCAATTTCTTTAGTATTAAAAAATGAAGTTCCATTTCGTTCTTCTTGAAACTCATTTTCTCTAGGCATTTTCACCCAGCATAGATGATGATCAGATTGAATAACTTCCCCTGCTAAATTATGAGCGCGTTTGGTATCAGGTTCTAAAATCCCACATTCCAATTTACCATGATAAAATTGATTAATTGCACCCATAATCATCGGGTGCATTCGATATTGAGTATTTAGCATTTTTTTAATGCTTTTATCAGCGGTTTCAAACTGACTTTTAAATAATGATTCTTCTAAAAATTGCAATTCTTCTCTAGTATTACCCATTGCTTTAGCAACTTCTTCCACAGTGCTAGTATCAAGCATGGGTGGTAATTGCCGATGATCTCCTACCATGACTAATTTTTTACCTTTCAACGCCGGAATTAGTAACTCTGGAGGAGTGCATTTACTAACTTCATCAATAATCACAACATCAAAAGATTGAAATTCTTCTGAGAAATTATAATTAGCAGCTTGAACACAAGTAATCCCCACTACATTAGCATTATCTAAATAAATTCGTCTGAGATCTTGACTATCTCGTTCTGACGGTTGACGGAGTTTTGCAACCCAATCTTGCACAAAATTTTGATATTTGTGCAGATAATTTTCTTCACTTTTTAGCTGTCGTTTCCATGACTTAAATTTATTTTGAATACTGACTAAAGAGTCTGGGTCACATAAATTATCATTAGATAATTCTGGTTTTAATTTATCTGGTATAGTTTGCCAAATGGATTGCCACCAATTCCGTTCTCTAATCAAACTATCTGATAACTGTAATTGTAATTGCTGTTCTAAATCAGATATTATGATTCGTAATTCTGCAACTTGTTGTTGATAAATATCAGCTTCTGCTTGTGAATTTGTAAACTCCTGATTTAAAGAGTCTTTAATTGTTTCTAAAATAGTAAAAGGTGCTAATGATGAAATTAGAGGTTCTATTTCATTGATGCGATTTTCCCAAAACTTGACTTGTTGACAAAATTCCCGGGGTTTTTCCCAAATATTTGCTTGTCTAGTTAGATATTTTTCTGCTAAAATCCGTAATGGCAGCGGGATATTTTGCTGTTTATGAAGTGCTTGTAATTTATTAATAACTTCTGCTAATTTTAAATTAGCAGCTTCTTTAGTTTTCTTTACCTGAGATTTAGCTTCAGATATTTCTTCTGAAGAAATTGTATTTTGCGGAAGTTCTTGAAATTGTTCTTGTAAAATTTCTAATTGTTGTTCAGCTTCAGTTTTAAGTCTTAAAACACATTGACGGGCATAAACTAAGATAATATCTAGTAATTCTTGGGTAATGCGGGTAAGAGTAGCTTCAATATTATTCCATTCAAAGGATTTACCATAAGTTTTTTCTAATCTAATTAAAAAGACTTGAGTATTTTCAACTAGCAATTTTCGCTGTTTTGGGTGCAGGAGTTGATAATTTTGGAGTTTTTGATAGGTTGTTTGCCATTGAATTTGATCAATTTTTGATAATACTATAGGAATTTGACTAAAACTTTCTTGTAAAAAATAACTAAAATCATGTTTTTTCCCTTTTCTATCAGTAAAGTTACCCGCTATTTCATAAGATATGGCTTTTGTTAATACTCCCCAATCTGGTAAACTGATTTGATAATTTTTAGGAACAATAGTTAATTTTAATGTCTTAGCAAACATTAATAGACCTAATGGTAAACCCACCATACTTTCTGTTAATTCAAAATCAGATTCTTGACATTCTTTCAATGCTTGATACAAGTTATTGTAAGCTGTAGATTTCCATTCGACAATGGCTTCAACAATATAATCAATTTCTCGTTTGCGATTTTCCCAAATTTGAATTGTTGACTGTAAATCGTTTTGGTCATGAGAATTTTGATGATCTGTTTCTAATTTCTCCAAAGATACAGAATGCTGTTGACAAATATAAACTAATTTTGCTACTTCTGAAATAGCTAAACCAACATCATTAGCATCCTTTAATCCTGGTTTAAATTGAGAAATATGAGTTGTGATATTTTCCTGTAACCAAACTGCTAACCCAAATGCACCAAATCCCGGACGGACAAAACCAAGTTCCTCAATACATTTAATAGCTTGACGCACATTTTCCCGAAAATCCTCTACTTGTTGGTTATTTTCTGTATAAGGTTTAATTTGTGGTAAAAAATTGTTAATTTCTGAAGATTCCCAATCTATATTAGTGGGATTTTTGAGAATATTTTCTAACCCAGTAATTAAGGATGCAATTTCATTTTTATTTACTAAAGTTTGATTATATTCAAGTTCTTGTTTTTGATAAGATGCTTCTAAATTTAGTTTTTCATTCTTGAGTTCATTCTGTTGGTGATTTACTTCTGCCTCCGCGAGAAAATAGTCTGTAAATCGTGATGATAATGGTAATAATTGATTTAAGATTTTAATATTTTCGTGACGTTGACTGAGATTATTTTCGCAGTCAGTCGCGGTATTTTGTAGCCATGTACCAATTACTTGATCTTCTAAAAATGGTTGTCCTTCCTCTCCCACTTTTTCGGCTCGTCCTTTTCTGATAGCGCGAATAACGGGATTGTGAACTAAGCGACTGAGGGCGTTATCAACTGCTAAATTGGCTTGAGATGTAATTAATGTTCGTCCACCGCGCAATGCTACCTGATAGCAAATCTCTGCAATTACGGTAGTTTTACCTGTACCTGGAGGTCCTTGAATCAGCACTAAATCCTCTGCGGAAAGGACTTTTTCCACTGCGGCTTTTTGTCCAGCATTAGCGGTAGATAATAATAAGTCTTTTGATTGAAGTTTAATCCTTTTGATAATCGGTCTGGCTTGGGAAGCGTCAAATAGAAAGTTACCTAAATAGGGATTTTGAGTGCGTCCTTGTTTTAATTGTTCTAAGGCTTTTTCTTTCCGTTCAATTTGTTTGATATCTCCAGCAGCATCAAAAAATAAATAGCCTTTATTGGGAAGTTGATAATTACCTTTGGCTATATATTCGATTATTTCCCGTTCTAATCGAACATGAATCAAATTATTTTTTTGATCAATTTTTTCAATAGTTCCTAATTGACGACTGTTACGACGATTTCTGTCTGTGGGTACAGAATCTAAAAATTTAACTTCTTGATTTTTGGCTTTTCTTACCCGTTCCCAAAAGTTCTCTATCCCTAAAATATTTTCGTCAGAACCGTTAAGGGTAGCTGAATTAACTTTAACTTCTAAAGCGATTTGTCGAGAATTTGAGCCATTATGATAAATTCGGAAAGATACACAAAATTGCCGTGATTTAGCAATGCGTTCTTCAACTTTTAAAAATGCTTTCCAGGCTTTAAGTTGATCTTCTGTGGGGACATGATTTCCGCAAATTGGCATATTTTTAATTTTTGCCAATAATGGTTTGGGAATATCTAGACGATGTTGATTATTGGGGATTAACCGCAACCAATAAGGTAAAGCATAGCCGTCAATATTTCCCCGCAATTCATGTAGTAAATAAGCTGATAAAATTTTAAATCCGCCATATCCATCTTGACGAATAGCAGCTTTAAATCCTAAAGTTTTTTCTAATTTTTTTAATCTTTTTGGTAGTTGAAAGTTATCTTGGTCTGTGGCAATAATTAACTCCCAAATTTCTTCTCCTGGTTCTTTTCCAGTTCCTTGACGACGAATATAAAATAAGCCAGGTTGTTTACCAACTAACTCAAATAATAATTCATTAGCACGTTCTCGCCGTTCTCGAAAGTCAGGATATAATTGTAGAGATGATTGGCCTTCAAAATGGCGAACTACATTATCAACGGCTGAACCTATAAACGTATAACCACAATCTTCTATCTTTGTTTTATTATTCATAGTTTTGGTAAAAGATATTAGTAATAAATAATTTAATATTTAAAAATAAATTTGCAATTGTAGCTAATAAAAATCAGGTGTTGGGTTGCGTTCCTTAGAGGTTGTTTGAAAAGTTTTGGGTGGTGATTTTAGGCATTTACTGATCCCCCCTAACCCCCCTTTCTGAGGGGGGAACTAGAATCAAAGTCCCCCTTTTTAAGGGGGATTTAGGGGGATCTAAAAATATTTGATACACCACAAGAGACTTTTAAAACATCCTCTTAACCCAACCTACACCTAAAAAATGATATTAAGAAGCTAGAGCTACTTCTACTGTTTCTTGTAATTCACCTTTGTTGTACATTTCAATCAGAATATCAGAACCGCCCAGGAATTCACCATTAACGTATACTTGGGGAATTGTTGGCCAGTTGGAATATTCTTTGATGCCTTGACGAACTTCAGAATCTGCAAGTACGTCTAGGGTTTCAAAGGGAACTCCCAAGGTATTGAGAATTTGCACGACATTATTAGAGAAACCACATTGGGGCATTAATTTGTTGCCCTTCATGAAAACCATAATTTTGTTTTGTTGTACTAAGTTATCAATTTTTGCTTTGGTTTCTGGGGTCATGATTAGTTATTTCCTTTATTTTGTGAAAGTCAATAGTTGATACAATTTTAGATTTTGTTTTCTCAATGCAAAATCCTCAATCTCAAATTAGTTTGCTGCTTGCCAATCTGCGGGACTGTAGGTTTTAAGAGCTAAAGCATGAATGGCTTCGCTTGACAGGGCTTGTTGCAATGCGCCATAAACTAGTTGGTGTTGTTGCACCAGTCTTTTATCTGCAAACTGCGATGAAACTACTGTTACCTGATAGTGATCACCACCACCTGTCAAGTCTTGTACTTGCACTTGGGCATCTGGCAGCCCTGCCTTGATCATTTCCTCGACTTGCTGCGGACTTATCATTGCAATTTCTGAAAAAACTTACTTCTCTATTATTAACAGATATGTTGCGGTTGACTGTTGCCTGTTACCCTTTGCCAATTATTTATTACCTTGACGGGGAAAGGGTACATCTACAAAACCTAATTCTAATAATTGTTGATAAGCTTTTTTACCTAATTCTCTGGTAGGGTTTTGACTTTTAATGATTTGCACTAGCAAAGGTATAGCTAATTCTGGCTGATTTTGCGCTCGATGTACTAGGGCTAATTGATAGGTGGCTTCATCTCGTTTTTGGGCAGTTGCTAAGGCATTCTTGCGGTGAGAATCAGCGGCACGAATGTCAATACCTGTAAAACTAGCATTGAGGTCTTGATAAATGCTGGATAATTGATTATAAACTTGGCGAGCTTCTTGGAATTTTTTGATAGCTAGGGTGTAGTTTTGACTAGTAACTGCTTGCTCTGCCTCTTTGATTAAGCGATCGCCTCCCTCAATACTTAAGATATTACCACTTATTCCAGTTGGGCTGAGGGTGTTAGGCTGATCTGTATTAACGGGATTGACTGGAGTAGTTGGTTTTGCTGGAGTAGCAGGTTTTGTTTGAGTAGCGGGTTTTGTTTGAGTAGTGGGTTTTGTTGGAGTAGTGGGTTTTGTTTGACTAACAGGATTTAATGGCTTTTTTGCCTCAGCATAGGCAGGTGATAGCAGCCCCAAAACTGTTATGAGTGATAAAAATGTAAAGCGAATTAAGGGAGCAGCATTCATGAGTTTAATTAGGGCAATAATTTTATAGAAAAAGTTAGGAAACCTTGAGTATCTTAACTCTCTTTGTCCTCAATATGAAGTTAAGTAATTTGATAAATATTCAAGGAGTAGGAGAGTGTCAAGTTCTCCATACTTCTCTTAGTCGTTAGTTGCCTATTTTAATGTTCCCAAGACAGGTGTTAACTCGGTTGCTGGAATTTGCGGATTTAAGAATCCACTGGCATAAACACGAGGATTAGTTTGGGAAATGATCGTATAAGATTGGCGAACATGAGTATTGATAGCTACAGTTTTCGCGTCATACATCTGCATAGCCACTTTCGGATAGAAACCAATGCCAATAATCAACACCAGAAAACAGGTGGCAATAAACACTTCACGGGGTCTGGCATCAGTATATAAAGTTTCCCCAGGGAGGAGACAATCTGTACCAAAACAAGCCGTTCCTTCATCTTCGAGATTTTCAAAGCCGACATTGTTAATATCGCACATCAGGGCTGCTCCAGAACCGTAAAATACTTGACGCAGCATAGAAAGTAGATAAATAGGTGTGAGAATAACTCCCACAGCGGCTAGAAAAACCGTGACAGTGCAGAATGTGGAAGTGTAAACATCGCTAGTTGTGATGCCGATAAAAATCGCCAGTTCACTCACAAAGCCACTCATTCCTGGTAACGCCAAAGATGCCATTGCTCCCATTGTAAAGAGCGCAAATACTTTTGGCATGGCTTGACCAATACCGCCCATTTCTGCCATTACCATTGTGCGGGAACGGTCATAAGTTACACCAGCCAAAAAGAACAACACGGAAGCAATTAAGCCATGGGAGATCATTTGCAACATTGCGCCGTTGATGCCCAAATCGGTGAAAGATGCAATTCCTAGTAATACAAAACCCATGTGGGAAATTGATGAATTAGCCAAACGCCGTTTCATATTCGTTTGGGCAAAAGAATTTAAAGCACCATAGATAATATTGACAACACCGAGAATAGCCAAAACCGGGGCAAAGTAAACATGAGCATCGGCAAGCAGGTCAAGATTCAGGCGAATTAGTCCATATCCACCCATTTTCAACAACACGCCCGCCAAAATCATAGATACGGGAGAAGATGCTTCACCGTGGGCATCAGGTAGCCAAGTATGGAAGGGGAAAATTGCCAATTTTACGCCGAAGGCAATTAACAAACCTGCATATAGTAACAGTTGCAGCGTGAGGGGATATTGTTTTTGTGCCAGTTCTGCAACATCAAAAGTGACATTTCCGCCACCATTGAAGCCCAATCCTAGGGCTGCTACCAAGATAAATATAGAAGCTGCTGCGGTATAAAGTAAAAATTTTGTAGCTGCGTAGCGTCGCCGTTGTCCACCCCAAATACAAACTAGTAAATATACGGGAATTAGTTCAACTTCCCACATGATGAAAAATAACAGTAAGTCTTGGGCGACAAATACCCCAACCTGTGCAGAATACAACACAAGCATGAGAAAATAGAAAAGCTTTGGTCTGCGGTCAACTTGCCAAGCTGAAAAAATCGCCAATGTGGTAACAAAGCCCGCTAAAAGTACCAACGGTGCGGAAATGCCATCAACGGAAACTGCCCAGTGGAGTCCTATCTGGGGCATCCAGGCATAATTTTCTACGAGTTGAAAACTGGTATTACTGGCATCGTAATGCTTCCAAAAGGCGTAACACATCAAAACAAAGTCGGCAATACCTACGCCCAGTGCATACCAACGGACAAGTTTGCCATCTTTATCAGGCAATACAGGGATAAGAAAGGATGCCAGGAGGGGAAATAGGACAATTGCGGTAAGCCAAGGAAATTGATCCGCTATCATGTCAATAAGAAAAAATACTCATTTGTGTAATGAGGTCATTCTACTAAACTTTGTAACAATTTCTTTATAAGTTTCTTCCCTAGATTAGCATAAGAGAATATATACCTAAGTAAATCTTATGCTAATGATTGACTAGATGAATCTGCTTGATGATAAGTAAAAATTTTGGGATTTTGCTGGGTAAAAAGATAATTTTTTCACACAGGAGCGCAGAAAATTTTAAGGTTTCAAGATTATATTTATAGTCATGGCAATCCTCTTCGATTTATGTAGGGCTTTAGCAATGCTTATTGGTGTCAACTTAACGTAAAACCTACATCCCGCAATGAACTCAAGTTCCTTGCTAATAGCCAAAGTTGTCTTTTGATAACTAAACAATTGGAAAATTCCACAAATCCACTAAGCGTGGACTTGAGCTATTAGACAGGGAATAAATTCCCTGACAGGTGTGGAAGCCAACGGATAAGTAGGGGCGTATTGCAATACGCCCTTACTTAAGTTGACACCAATGAAGCGCTGGCTTTACCCTCGTAGTTGTTTTAGAAGTTACTAAAGTTAGTAATCGCTTCTGTAATTTTACCCGCAACTTCATCTACGGTGATTACTCCCAATTCCCCAGAAGCACGGGTACGAATACTCAAACTATTGGCTTCCACTTCCTTGGCACCAACCACGGCCATTACAGGTATTTTATCCTTTTCGGCGTTGCGAATCAACTTACCCAAGCGATCGCCACTTAAATCAACTTCCGCCCGAATACCCAACGCCACCATCTTTGCTGCCACCTCTTTGGTAAAATCTAACTGAACATCACCGACAGGTAAAAGCCTAATTTGCACAGGTGCTAACCATAACGGAAAATCACCCGCATACTCTTCAATTAAAATCCCAATTAACCGTTCTAAAGATCCAAAAGGGGCGCGGTGAATCATTACCGGACGTTTGCGCGAACCATCTTCAGCCACGTATTCTAAATCAAAACGTTCCGGCAAATTATAATCTACCTGGACAGTTCCCAATTGCCATTCCCGTTCTAAAGCATCACTGAAGATAAAATCAAGCTTTGGTCCATAAAAAGCCGCTTCCCCAATCCCTTCAAAATAATCCATTCCCAACTGTTCCACAGCGCGACGAATCGCCCCCTCAGCTTTATCCCAAGCTTCATCGGAACCAATATACTTATCACTGGTAGGATCACGGAAACTGAGTCTAGCTTTAAAATTCTTTAATTGCAGACTTTTGAAAACGCTCAAAATCAAATCTACAACATTGAGAAATTCACTGTCTAGCTGTTCAGGAGTCACAAACAAGTGAGAATCATCAACAGTAAAACCGCGCACTCTGGTTAAACCACCCAATTCTCCCGATTGTTCATAACGGTAAACTGTGCCAAATTCTGCCAAACGCATCGGTAATTCCCGATAAGAGCGTAATTCACTCTTGTATATTTGGATATGGAAAGGACAGTTCATTGGCTTGAGGACAAAACCCTGTTCTATGGCTCTTGCTTCCTCATCTTCAGCCATTAAAGGAAACATATCTTCCTTGTATTTCTGCCAGTGTCCAGATGTTTTAAACAAATCAACTCTGGCAATGTGAGGAGTAGATACAGGTAAATAACCCCGTTTTAATTGTTCTTTTTTGAGGAAGTCTTCTAAAATCGTTTTGAGTAAAGTCCCTTTAGGAGTCCACAAAGGTAAACCAGGACCGACTAAATCAGAAAAGATAAACAATCCTAGTTCTTTCCCTAGTTTACGATGGTCACGGCGCAGGGCTTCTTCTTTCCGGCGTTTATACTCTGCAAGTTGTTCGGGAGTTTCCCAAGCAGTGGCATAAATGCGCTGTAATTGGGCATTATTCTCATTGCCCCGCCAATAAGCACCAGCGACGCTTTCTAATTCTATAGCTTTGGGATTAATTTCGCTAGTATTTTCGAGGTGGGGACCAGCGCACAAATCCCACCATAGATCTCCTAAATGGTAAATTGTGATGGGTTCTTCTTTAATATCTCCGAGAATTTCCAGCTTATAGGGTTCTTTAATAGCTTCAATGCGGCTTTGTGCTTCTTCTCTACTAACTTCTTCCCGAACTAATGGCAATTTGCGATTAATAATCTTCACCATTTCTTTTTGAATGGTTTTCAAATCCTTATCGCTAAAGGGTTCTGGACTATCAAAGTCATAATAAAACCCATTTTCAATCCAAGGTCCAATTGTAACTTGCGCTTTAGGAAACAGCTTTTGCACTGCCATTGCCATGATATGCGAAGCTGTGTGACGAATCTTTTTTAATGTTTCTGATTCGCTGGTACGGGGTAAATAGATTTTTTCGGCTGGTTGGGTTTCTTGATTTGGCGACATCGGCTGTTAAACTTTTAACGAAGTGATAAAAATAAACTTGACAAAAAATATCTTTACAAACTAAATAATAGTCCACTGGCTATAGTTTTTCCTAATTTAGCCCAACTACGAGTATGGGACAGGAAACAAAAAAACAATATGTCCTCCTTCCTCCCTTCTTTCTTCTTCCTTCGTGTTCTTCGTCCCTATATCCCTCCGGGACGCTCCTGACTCCTGACTGATTTATTCCTTCAGAGGTATCTAGATTTACCCCCAAGGAGCTTTACAAACTTATTGCCAAATTTATATAATTGTGCTTCAGATACCAAGTTACAAGCTTTTTTGATGTGAGCAATTCTGAACTGATTGTTAAGAGTCGTAAAGAATGTTAATATAAAAAAAGAATTAGGAAATATGCTTCTCATATATGGGGGACTCGAGTCTATCAAATGCTGATTTACTCAAATCAGTCTTAGAACCACTGTTAGACGATTTTCAATATTGGTTTGAGCGATATCGTCAAATTCTGGAAAATGAGAGAATTCAATTCATGAGTGAACAAGAGCAACTAAACTTACTAAAGCGAGTTAAGGATGCACAACATGAACTCAACACGGCAAAGATGTTGTTCAACGCAACTGATCAAGAAGTGGGAATTGATATGGCAACTGTAATGCCTTGGCATCAATTAGTTACAGAATGTTGGAGTGTGGGAATGCGTTTAGGTCAGTCCAAGGAATAATCACCCCCTTGACGAAATCTAAATAAAGTGAAAATTGTAAAGATACTAGACAATTCTTAACATTCTTTTCATAAAAAATAATGTATCTCATGTTACCTTAATATGAATATAAGGATTGCATCATATAACATAAGCGCACAAGTAAAGAATTTTACATTTTCTTTTACCGTAAATTATTTCTTTGCGGAGTTTTAAGTTTTACCAAATAACATTTGAACCTTTGCTGTTCTGGAGGAAAATCTAATGCTACACCTACTTTATATTTTAGCTTTCACCGTTTTGGCATTCATGGCTGTTGGTAATTTAATTCGGAATCTGATCATGTTCAGTTTCGATAGGGAACGAACTTATCCAACTAACCAATCATCACAAGGTGGCTTTGGTTATTATGCAGCTAGAAAGCAGTATGTCCCCCATCCTGAATTGTTAGATAGTGCAGGTAATATGATTAAAGAACCACTGTTGGTCATGCGTTCAATTAATCTTGATGATGCGCGGGAACAGTTAGATGCTCTTTATGAATCTTCTCCTGGTCAGAAAATTGACCGCTCAGAAGGAGCATAATTTATCAATTCCCAGATACGGAACGCTATAGATAATATCTCGTTCCCATACTCTGTATGGGAACGAGTTAAACTTTATCAAACAGAATTCAGGAGTCAGAATTCAGTTGGGTATTCTGTGCGAGTGGCGGATGAATAACCGGCGTTTTTGCACCCCCACCAAATCTGCGATTTGGTGGTCTTTAATCAGTCGCAGGTCTGAATCCTCGACTGATTGATTCTGACTCGGTGGCTACTGACTCGGTGACTCCTTCTTCAACTAAAACTTTAAAAAAACTTTATTTTTTCCCCAAGTCCTAATTTACTAATTTAGATTCCAAAGCTTTTTTTTGCATTGTTTTGAAAATATTGTAAAACCCATTAGCACGGGAAGGTGTCAAACTCACATTTAAGCCAGTTTCTTGAATAAAATCAGGAGTAAGTTGGACTATTTCTGTAGGTGTTGATCCATTTAATCCTTCTATTAATAATGCTAACAATCCCTTAGTTAATTGGGAATCAGAATCACCCTGAAACATGACTTTATCATCTTCTAATGATGCCGTAACATACACCTGAGAAACACAACCCGGAACTTTATTTTCTGGAAGTTTCGCAGTTTCAGGGAACTCTGGTAACCTTTGAGCATACCATATTAACTGTTCATAGCGTCGTTTAGGTTCTGTAGCACGTTGAAAGCGGTGGACGATTTTATTTAGTGCAGGTGGTAAGGAATCAAGAGTTGAGGACATGATCAATCCAGGAAATAATTACTCTTATCTTAGCAACTACTAGGCTTTCCAGATACCATCCCATGACAACAAAGATCAAAAATTTCTATTAAGTACAGCAACTGTTTCTATTGTGAAGTGAAAACAAATGTTAAAATTAGCTACAAAGTAAGCAATGATATAGATTTTTATTACTTAATATTTAGATGATATTGTCAAGCATCCAAGCATATCAGGAGTAAATTAGATGTTGACTTCAAGCTTACTAGCTACAGTTACCACATCTCTAGAATGGAGTCCTAATATTGGCATAATTATGATTATTGCCAATATTTTTGCGATTGCTGTAGGTAAATTTACTATCCAGCAACCTAACGCTAAACCAGAATTACCAGCACCTCAATTTTTTGGTGGTTTTGGTTTACCTGCGGTACTAGCAACTGCTTCCTTTGGGCATATTTTAGGAGCAGGGATTATTTTAGGACTACACAGTATTGGTAAAATCTAAATTTTACTGAATTAAAAATTAGGGAAAGGAATATATTTTTCTTCTCCCTTTTTTATTATTTAGCTCCCAAGAGCATACGCAGAGCTTTTTAGGCATATAATAAAAAATATTTTCCGTAAAAACTCAAGTATTCATGAATCTGTTATGCTATATAAATTAACTTTGCATAAGCACTAGTTAAAAGTTAAATTATTAATTATTAAAAATGCCATCTAAAATTACACTTACCATCACACAGGG
Source organism: Dolichospermum sp. DET69 (assembly GCA_017355425.1). Taxonomy (NCBI): domain Bacteria; kingdom Bacillati; phylum Cyanobacteriota; class Cyanophyceae; order Nostocales; family Aphanizomenonaceae; genus Dolichospermum; species Dolichospermum sp. DET69. The sequence goes on along the minus strand of CP070233.1, from coordinate 5,226,517 downwards.
TAAACTGTCTGGACAACAATATACTTTTGAATCTCGCAGCACTTGTATTGTTGGCAGAAACGATGATTGCAACCTGCAAATAGCGGATAAGGTTGATATGACTATTTCCCGCTACCACTGTTTACTTGATATTAATCCTCCAGATATTCGTGTGCGAGATTTAGGAAGTTTAAATGGTACTTTTGTAAACGGCAAAAATATTGGACAAAGACAAAAACAACAACTAGCAAAGGAAGCTGTAAAATTAACCTTTCCCGAATATAATTTACAAGATGGTGATGAAATTAAATTGGGTGATATTCTTTTTAAGATTGGTGTACAAGTAGAAGAAGAATTAAACAAAATCCCAGATTTACCTGTTCAAGAAGAAAATGATAAAATAAAATTTTTAAACATTACTAAAAAGCTTCTAAATTTAGCTCAAAGTGGTAATGTCAGTCTTCAAAGTATATCTGGCTATAATTTAATCAAGTCATTAGGTAAAGGTGACTTTGGAGAAGTATTTTTAGCCAAGCATACCCAAACTAAGAGATCCATCGCTATTAAGATCATGTTACCTGCGGTTGCGACTCAAAAACAGGGGATAGAAATGTTTTTGAGAGAAACAGAAAATATCAAGATTTTACAACATCCTCATATTGTGCAATTGTTAGATTATGGCTTTGTGGAAAATACTTTCTTTTTTACAATGGAATATTTTTCAGGGGGTAATGTTTGGGACTTAATGCAAAGATCCGGGTGGCGTTTACCTGTGGATATTGCCGTAGATGTAACTTTGCAAGTTCTCGACGGTTTAATATATGCCCATGAAGTCGAAATTCCCGATATTAAATCAGTTGATGGCATAATAACTAAAGGTCAGGGTTTAGTTCATCAAGATTTAAAACCAAATAATATTTTTATTAGTAAAATAAACGATAAGATAGTGGTAAAAATAGGCGATTATGGTTTATCTAAAGCGTTTGATTTAGCTGGGTTAAGTGGACAAACTTTAACAGGGACAAAGATGGGAACACCTGCATTTATGCCCCGTCAACAGGTGCTAAATTTCAAAGATGAATTACCAGAAATTGATGTATGGGCAACGGCAGCTTGTTTGTATAATATGTTGACGGGATATTTTCCCCGTGATTTTACAGGTGATCCTTGGTTATCGGTTTTGCAAAATAATCCTGTTCCTATTCTTCAACGTCATCAAGGTATTCCCCAAAAGTTAGCAAAGGTGATAGATTTAGCTTTGCAGGAAAAACCGCAAATTTATTTTCAAACAGCAGCAGAATTTAAACAGGCGTTGTTAGATTGTATGTAAATAAAATATTGAGGAAAGAAGTTATGAGTGCATTACCAACAATTCAAAAATTGCAGTCTCAATTAATTACACCAGCAAATTTTCAACTTTATGGACAAGTGATATATGCAAGTAAAGATGGAGAAAATTTCGATCAAGAAGATGCACAGTTAAATTTAAAAAATGGTATTCCCCATTTTTATATTATGCGGTTGCAGGAAAATGGCCGAAAATTTCATCAAATTACTCGTCATAGTAAATGCACTCAATGTTTAGGTTCTTTGGATGGTAAAGAATGGTTAATTGCAGTTTGTCCACCTAATAATGATATGAATGAACCTGTGTTATCAGAAATTGCAGCTTTTCGGATTCCGGGAAATTGTTTTATTAAATTAGAGGTAGGAACTTGGCACGCAGGACCATATATTGATCATGAGTTTGCAGATTTCTACAATTTAGAATTGAGTGATACCAATGTGGTAGATCATTTCAGCCATGATTTTCTCAAAAGTCATAATTTATCCTTTGAGATGATTTAAATAGCCGTCAAACTCTTACTCTCTGTGCCTCTGCGTGAAAAAAATTCCTACTTTCAATCACCACACCAATAATACAAGTAATGTTGACACTCCCCGGTCTAAAGACGCGGGGATTCTTAATCAAACAATTGTAAAGACAACTGCTCGAATAATATCCGCTTTTCAGGTATTACCTTAGATGTACGGTTCTTGCCCTGATCCTGTTTGCCATTACTGGCAGAATCATCTCTGACAAGCGTAACTTTTCGAGAGTCCCCCGATAGGTTTTTACGTCTTATACTGACGAATTTTAAATTAGCTCTTTGTAAAATTGTCCGAGAGGCTTGAGTATCAGCATGGTCAATATGACCGCAGTTTTCACAAATAAACTTTTCGCCATTTCTATTAGCTTGACTAATATGATGACAAGCTGAACATTCTTGAGAAGTAAATGATTGATTAACGGATAATACTGGTTTACCAGACTTCAATGCTAACCAAGCGATTTTAGAAAATAATTCACCCCAACTAGCATCAGAAATAGAGCGATTTAACCCACGTTTTGCAGCCTGACCATTAGCCATAAATCGTCCTTGCTGCCTTTTGGGTTTGCAACGGGACTTCATAGCCGTGACATTTAAATCCTCTTGGACAATTGCCTCAGCGGTGTTAACAACTTTATTGGCTGCTTTCCATTGATGATCATTATTAGCTATTGAAAAAGATTGGAATATTCGTGCGTTAGAAGTTGCGCCAGATCATATTCATTTATTTGTAGAGATTCATCCAACTGATGCAATATTTCAGGTAGTTAAAGCATTTAAAGGACGCTCATCTAATTATCTAAGAAAAGAGTTCCCAGAATTAAAAAAGCTACCGTCACTTTGGACTAGTAGCTATTTCTTTTCAACTGCTGGAAACGTTGCTGCTGATACTATAGAAAGATATATTAATGACCCGCATCATGGTTGAGAATATTGGAAGCGGTTAAAACCGCACGGGTAGGCTTTCCCCCGCGCTCTAAAGAGACGCGGCTCCCAGCCTTCCCGCAATCCCCTGGTGGGTTAACAACAGCATAACCCACCCGACATTGAAAACTTACTTGTTAGGTTGAGGAGTCATCCGCAAATAAGGTTTAATTTCTGCATAACCTTTAGGAAACTTAGCTTTGAGGACTTCAGGATCTTTCAAAGATGGCACAATCACCACATCTTCACCATCTTTCCAGTCTGCGGGAGTAGCAACACTGTAATTATCAGTTAATTGCAGAGAATCAATGACGCGCAAAATTTCATCAAAATTGCGTCCAGTGCTGGGAGGATAGGTAAAGGTTAGACGGAGTTTTTTATTGTTGTCAATTACGAAAACTGAACGCACGGTAACAGTAGCCGCTGCGTTGGGGTGAATCATGTCATAAAGTTCAGAAACCTTACGATCTGGATCTGCCAAAATTGGGTAATTGAGAGTGGTGCTTTGGGTTTCTTCAATATCACCTACCCAACCATTATGAGAGTCTACATCATCAACACTCAATGCGATCGCTTTCACATTGCGTTTGTCAAATTCTGGTTTGAGTTTGGCAACTGTGCCGAGTTCGGTCGTGCAAACTGGTGTAAAGTCAGCAGGATGAGAAAATAGTACCACCCAGCTATCACCAGCCCAGGCGTAAAAATCAATTTCCCCATGGGTGGAGGCTTGAGTAAAGTTAGGTACTGTATCACCAAGACGAAGAGTCATGTAAGATTCCCTGTATTCTAAAAAGACATCTATATTCTACTGTGACAGTATGACACAAAAGACCGATTATCCTATCGGACTGTCGCGGTTGGCAACAAAATTTTAACACAAACAGCAGAAGTCCCACGTCTCACTCTTAGGAGTGTGTGGAGTACGTCACGCCAGGTGTTGTTCAACTTGTGAGACTAATTCATTTGTCCAATGGTGGACAATTTCAGCATTTGCTGCTTCTACCATAACTCTAATTACCGGTTCTGTTCCCGAAGCTCGCACCAGGATTCTACCATGATCACCCATTGCGACTTCAGCTTTTGCGATCGCTTGTTGGAGAGGTTGACAACTTTCCCATCCTAAGCGTCGTTCCCGATCTAAGACGCGCACATTTTTTAATATTTGCGGATAGGTTTGGAAACTTTGATCTACCATTTCTCCCAGAGACAGATTAGCCTCCTTTACCACAGCCGCAATGTGTAAAGCTGTTAATAAACCATCTCCAGTCATGGCATAATGACTACAAAGGATATGTCCTGATTGTTCTCCTCCCAACATCCCCCCAGTTTTCCGCATTTCGGCTTGCACATATTGATCACCCACCGCGGTACGAATTAGTTTACCACCTAATTGTTGCCAAGCCTTTTCAAAGCCTAAATTCGCCATAACAGTGGAAACTATCAGATTATCTGGTAATTGTTGCCTTTGTTGTAAATGGCGACCCCACAGGTAAAGAATGTAATCACCATTAACTGATCTGCCCGTATTATCCACAGCTAAAACCCGATCTGCATCACCATCAAAAGCAAAACCCATGTCGGCTTGATGTTCCTTGACAGCGGCTTGGAGAATATCCAAATGTGTAGAACCGCAATTAACATTAATGCGATCGCCATCTGCCTCATTATGTAAACAAATAACCTCAGCACCCATTTCCGTAAATACTGCTGGAGCTAAACCCACAGCCGCACCCCAAGCCAAATCCAAAACAATCTTCATCCCCTGGAGATTGAGTCCAGATGCTAACGGTGTTGTAATAGATTGGCTATAGGTTTTAATTAACTCTGTCCGGGCATAATGTCTACCGCAATTATTCGTCCGCAAATCTGGGGATAATTGACCTCGTAATCCTGCCTCAATTTCGCCTTGGAGAGCTTTGGGTAACTTACCACCATCGCCATCAAAGATTTTAATTCCGTTGTCTTCTGGGGGATTGTGGCTGGCGGAAATCATGATTCCACCAATGGCATTAGTAATACTAGCCAGATAGGCTACGCAAGGAGTAGGACATAATCCCAAATACCAGACTTCCACACCAGCAGCAGTTAACCCAGCACTTAAAGCCATAGCTAACATATCACTGGAGTTTCTGGAGTCTTGTCCCAGAATAATTGGTCCTGAATGAGGAGCATGACTACGCAAAACAATCCCTGCCCAAAAACCCACTTGTAAAGCCAAAGGTGCATTGAGCAACTCCCCCACCTTACTGCGAATCCCATCTGTACCGAATAAAGCATTGGTGGGTAGTGCGATAGAATTTAACATCCAACTATTTTCCACACTTGTCACCAATTCTGAAACATAGCCTTGAGTCCGAGCCATTGATGAAACCATAAATTTAGAAACTCCACACACAATCACACAGGAGAATAGCACCTTCCGCCATTATTGTTGACGTTAATGAAACGCCAAATAGACTGATTGCTTAATGATTTTTAATATAAATTCTCATCAAATAGTTTTAGTCTAAGGTTTTAATGGGGTTTTTTCACCATTATCTCCAAAAAACGCCAACAGTTAATTTTTTTACAGTTGATAATTTTTAATATGAGCAGCAATTTAGCCAGCAAATTACGTATAGGTACAAAGAAAGCACACACTATGGCAGAAAACGTAGGTTTTGTCAAGTGTTTTTTAAAAGGGGTTGTGGAAAAAAACTCTTACCGCAAGTTGGTTGCTAACTTTTACTTCATTTACTCAGCTATGGAAGAGGAAATGGAGAAACACAAGCATCACCCAATTTTGAGTAAAATCTATTTTCCTGAACTTAACCGTAAGCATACCTTAGAGCAGGATCTTCATTACTACTTTGGTTATAACTGGCGGGAGGAAATCAAATTATCTGCTGCGGGTGCGGCTTATGTAAAGCGGATTCGGGAAATTTCCGCTACCGAACCAGAATTATTAATTGCTCATTCTTATACCCGTTATTTAGGTGACTTATCTGGGGGACAAATCCTTAAAGGTATTGCTCAAACTGCGATGAAACTGGGAGAAGGTGAAGGGACTGCCTTTTATGAGTTTGCAGATATTACCGATGAAAAGGCATTTAAAGCCCAGTATCGGCAAAATTTAGATGCTATGCCCATTGATGATACTACAGGCGATCGCATTACAGAAGAAGCAAATGCTGCTTTTACAATCAACATGAAAATGTTCCAAGAATTAGAAGGTAACTTAATTAAAGCCATTGGTATCATGGTTTACAACACCTTAACCCGGAAACGTGCCAAAGGCAGCACTGAATTGGTAACTGCTGAGTAGTTGAGAAATATTAACTTTTCTCAGAATATATAGGGGTAACAGCCCTGTGATTGTTTTTTTGTTAATGAAAACAACCAGAGGGAGATTACCCCTAAATTTTTATTCATAACTGTAGCCATTATTGCTAATGCCGAGTAATATTAGTAATCATATTTTTGGATGAACTGGAGTAAAAACTTCCAACTTTAAACAGACACGGAAATTTTTACTCACGTCACCTAGAAATTTGATAGTAGCTGCTGTTAATGCAATGCAATATATAAATAATGAATTCAAATAATTTTCAGAAATTAGTAGCGCTTGTAAATGAACACGGGATTAATTGCCACGCAGTCCCAGAAGAGTGCTTGGTTGCATCTTTACCAGGACATGATGATTTCTTATTAGCTTTTACTTGGTCTGGTGCAGTTGAAGGAGAGCCGTCAGAGTATGAATTAATATCAATTAGCATCCAGGATGTTATTAAAGAAAGGACAGTAGTAGCTTGGCAAATTCCTACTTATTTATTTGGCAACATTTTAAGACAAGCACAAATGCTTGTAGCTGCACATATAGATTTTATTACAGGATAATCTAGAGCTAAAATCTTATAAGAGACTAGGCTGAAAACCCTTGAAGTTAAGTTTTGGAGCGTGGCGGAAAAACTTAACTGTCCTTTAGGCAAGGGATGAAAGCCAGCCAGAGGCTTTAGCCTCCACTGAAAGTTTGTCCTATTGACAAGATTATGCTCTGTGAGTTAGCACAGCTTCGTGGTGTTTAGGTCGCAGCCATGATAATTTACGAGTTCAAAGTCAAAGGAAAAGATAGGCAGTTACAGGTTACTCGGAAAATTAAGAAAGGTGAAAAGGCTCTTTTGGTTCTGGGTAATACTGGGGATGTTGTCACGTTTTATCAAGGAATTACGGGATTGACTAATTCTGAAGCCTATTCCAGTGGGTATTATTTGGAGTTGATGGCTAAAAAACGAGATGAGTTACTTTCGGTTGTTGAGCCTCAAGGTGATGTGGGAAAGCAGTTGAGTCTGTTTTGAGTGGGGAATGATACTAATGATGAGAGCGATCGTCTACGGTAATGAGGCGATCGCAGTCTAGGTTGTCCTCAAGTTTGCCTGAGTTAATTAGTTTCGCTAGGTTTTTAATCCCATCTTGAGAAACATTAAAGATTATTTTGATACTACCTCTTTCAATTTTAACTATTTTTACATTTTGATCACCTGAAGTTCTCTTTACAGCTTCCAGCCAAATATTTTGTTCTTCAACATTTTGTAAAAAGCTATTAATATCACCTGGGATTTTAATAACAAATTCCCCGCCATTGGTAATATATGTAACAATAGTTTGGTTACTGTCTTGTCCTTCTTTTAGAGGTATTGATATAGTTTCTTCAGTTGCGAATGCAAAAGTATTCCTGGTTCTATTAATACTACCAACAGTCCTGGAATTTTCATATTCTTCCATCTCTAGTTCAGCAATATCTTGCCAGTTCAACCGTAACTCATCACACAGAGCTTGAAATAATCGCTTATCAATAGGTCGTCCTGCTAAAAATTTGTTTACAGTTTGTCGAGTACACCCTACTGTTCCAGCTAGGTAATCCTGCGTTCTACCATAAATATAAAATGTTTGATAAAGCTTTTGAATTCCTTCTTTTGATGCTCGATGTGATCGGCTCATTACTCACTCACAATGACTTTTGTAAAAGTTTTACATTATCTAACCCATATTCCGCACTTTATTTTGTAATATGCGAATGTTTCCTTAATTTTATTTTTTATTGTCCTTAAAAATACATATTTTATCAAATATTTGGCTCTTCGGTATTTGTTATGCCAAATATGAGTTTATTTACCCCAGAACCCTTATAAATAAAGGACTTTATTGTTTTTGATGCCAAATTTATGTCCAATCAACCTATAATCCTTATATGGCAAGGATTTTAAGATTTTATTGGTTAATTTAGCATAGTAAGCACCGAAGAGCCAAATATTTCAAGTTTTAATACGTAAGCCTTTGACCCTTATTAAGAATAATTCTTGAAAAGGCTCATACTACATTATGAAGTACGGAATGTCGGATCTAACTCTAACACAACTTTTACATAAAATTTACATATAAGTTATACATACAACAGACCATTGTAAACAAAATCCACGGTTTAATTAAGGATGTGAAAGAATCATTAAAACGCTCAAAAACTCAGTCTTTCTATTAACGGTTCCAATGTATGGAAAGCTGTGAAGGTTTTTATACCTAAAGCCTTTGAACTATTTGAGGAACAAAATTATGCGTGTAACAATCGATAGACTTAAACAACTCCTTGAAAATGCTAAGGAGGCAGGCGCTCCTAGAAGAAAAATTAGGTATCTAGAGGAGAAATTGCAGGACGCAAAGAATGGAATATTTTTTAGTGTAGCCAAAGAAGACCTGGAAAAAGAGGATGAAACAAGCATTAACATTAGTACAGATGGTTGTATATCCGAAGTTCGTCCCAAGGCAAAGGGTATTTATTACAGACCATTCAGAGCTATTATCAAATCTTAAGGCTTTGTGTTGGCACAACAGCGTAAAAAATCTAAAAGATTTCTAACCTATTTGCCAACAAATGAATTTACTGGTTTTGATAACTACAAATACCAGTAGCATAGATTATGCCTGCTTTGGATCAAAATACTAGTTAGTATGGATTCAGGTTACATAGATTTACTGTTGTTGTTTTAGCCCTTTTATATATAACTTGATTTCTTCATTAGGAAACGTTAGTTCGATGCCTGAATCACTAGCCATTCTATGTTCTTGATTGTGAGGTGAATAAGCAGAAATTACACGATAATCCTCCGCTATAATTTCTCTATCACACCTCAGCCAACCTTTAGTATAATCGGGAGCATAATCTTTGTTGTTTAGTCCTCGAAGTTGATAGTATTGATCCGATAGCCTTTGTTCTAGTTGAAACCCATGATTCTTAATAAAGTATAGTATTGTCCAATGGTGTCCATATTCATGCGCTAAAGTTGTTTTGAAATCTTTAAGTGTAGTTAGGTAAGCAGCATTTAAAAAAATCCAGGCATAGACACCAGTAGTTTCCTTTGGATTATTCTTATTTTTAGAAAATTTAGCCCTCCAAAAGCCTTCTACATTTAAATCTTTTTTCGTGTCTATTATTATACTTTCAAGCAAAGAGAACTCCTCGATACTAAAAAGATCAAGTTCTTGAGTAATGAAATTTCCTAGCTCAATAAGGTCACTTTTTGATAGAATTTCACTATGATTCACAATCCGTAAAATCAAGCCTTCATACTCATAGTTCACAGATAATGGAATAATTTTTCGCAAGACCCCTAGCAGTCTTGACTTTATCTCTTCTTGAAACTCACTTAGAAAGTGTATAGATGTTAAAAACATAGAATTCGTGGCTCTTCGGTAGTTGTTATGCCAAACTATTAGCTACGCTCACTAAAAAATATTACAAAATGTATCAATAAATATCTAAAAGTGCTGTAAAGGTTGACATATAAAGAATATTTGTTATTAACTATAAATACAATGCAGATTATTTTTAGATGAAATTAGTGCTATGACTGGTAAAAGAGATATTAAAGTTCTAACAGAGATTCTTGATTTAAGCGATGTAAAAGTTATATCACATCGTCTTCACACTGGAATTGGGATGATTTTACAAATTGAACAAGAAAAGTCATTTGCTACCTGTCCTAAGTGTGGCACAACCAGCCATAAATTACATCAAAATCATAGACATATTATTAAGGATCTCCCGTTTGGAGAAAAAGAAGTATTTTTAGAAATTAATCGCCGACAGTTTAAATGTGAAAAATGTAAAAAACCGTTTAGTGAAGATTTAGATTTTGTAAAAAAGAAAAGAACCTATACAAACCGTCTTGCACATAAGACGATACAAGAAGTTTCAGAAAATGATATTCATAGTGTAGCAGCAAAAGGTATAGTAACAGAAGACGAAATAGAAAGAATGTTAAAAGACGCATCGTCAGAACTACCAAATTTAAAACCTATAAATCTGAAAAGACTAGGAATTGATGAAATAGCTTTGAAGAAAGGACATGGAAATTACTGTGCGGTATTAGTAGATTTAGATCAAAGTAAACTAAATGCAATTTTAAGTGGACGAACACAAGAAATAATCAAACAAACCCTTATGGAATGCAGGGTTAGCGCATCTCAAACCCTATTGACAAGGGGATTTATTCGATATGTGGGAGGATGTTCAAGTGACACGGATATGGATTTAAAAACTTTGAGAATTTCCGAATTAGATGCTTATTAAACTGGCATTTTGTTTAATAGTTTAGCATAGCAAGTACCGAAGAGCCGAATTCGTGAAGTAGGAGACAGGTCAGGAGAAAAGGCTTAATACTATGTAATTGAACCACATCAATATCAATTTTTATTTATGCAAGATGTGAATCCACGAAAATTGACAAAAAGAGGTAACGCTTAAGCTAAGTTGCCTTACCTCCTATCAAACCAATAATCGCTCCAAATCCCATTTTCCAAGTAGTATTACAGGTTTCAAAAAGTTGCTTTTGCTGCTCAGATAATATAGTTTGCGCGTCTTTAGGCAGAAGGAAAAACGATAAAACCAAAGAAGCACTTGTTAAAACTAATGCTGCCCAAAACCCCAACTTGAACATAGGGCTAATGGTAATTTCATTTTTTAACCTTCTATTTTCTGTATCTAGTTCTGATGATTCATAAGATCCACGAGAATAAAGAGTCCTACCAGTATCACTATTGCTTCGGGTAATTATGGAGTTCTCTAAAGGACTTGTTAAAGAGTTCCGTATTATTTTAAAGGCATCAAAAAATATGTCTTTCATTTTATCAACGCTCTATTACTAATCATGAATAAGGAGTATTTTTAATGGCTGAAACTATTGGTTTTACGTTGGTTTTTAAAGGTTTGTGGTTTACTGAATACGTACCTTACCAGAGCTAGAAAACCTATAGTCCTAAAATTTTAACATAAATAGAGCAAAAACTTAAAGATGATGCCAACTCCTCCTTTATCGCTTTTTGTGTAATCTATACTTTCCCCTACAGCCGGCATTCCGCACTTCAAAATGTCACATACTAATACTTCAAAAAATGTTACTAAATTGGGGTAGTTTTATTAAGTATTAATCCTGGTTTTTCCTGGTGGTTATGTGATCCCTATCTGACCATTATTAGCCCGATATTGGTAATCTTGATGTATTACAAAATGAAGTGCGGAATGTGGGCTGTATTCATTCTAAATTCTAAATTCTAAATTCTAAATTCTAAATTCTAAATTCTAAATTCTAAATTCTAAATTCTGCCTTGAGCTTAAGTACATATCCAAAGATAGATTAAATCCACTATAGAAATGTTTACATTAGTCAGGAAATGTTGAGAAATTAGTGAAAAAACATGGCTGACATTGTTGATACTGCTGTAAAAGCTGGCTCTTTCAGTACCTTAATTGCTGCGGTTAAAGCCGCTGGGTTAGTTGATACTCTCAAAGGTGATGGACCATTTACTCTTTTTGCACCTACTGATGAGGCGTTTGCTAAACTGCCAAAAGGCACGGTAGATTCTTTACTGAAGGATATTCCCAAGCTCCAGAAAATCCTGACTTATCATGTTGTTTCTGGTAAAGTATTAGCTGCTGATGTAGCTAAACTTAAATCAGCTACTACTGTAGAGGGTTCAGATGTAAAAATTGACGCTTCTCATGGTGTGAAGATAAATAATGCTACTGTAGCAACACCAGATATTGCTGCTGATAATGGCGTTATTCATGTCATTGATACAGTCTTGATTCCTGCATAAGTAAGTGTTTAGTTGACATCCTCCCCACCCTACTCCGTAGAGGGTGGGGATTCCAAAGATCGCTCTTTGGGTTTCCTCTTTCCACGAGTTGACTTGCTTGAAGGAGTTACCTCACTCAAGTATTGGTCAGTCTCTCCAGAGGCGTTAGTTCCGGTGTGACCCACCGTACTTAGACCTTTTTCTAGTATGTTCCGCGCTGCGTTCCCATCGCGATCTTGTGTATGTCCACAATGCGGGCATATATGGGTTCTAGTGCTAAGGGTTTTCTTAACCACTTGCCCACAATTTGAGCAGTTTTGTGAGGTGAAGTGGGGCGGCACGGCAACAGTTACCACACCAAACACTTTACCAAAATACTCAACCCATTCACGGAACAACGACCATGACGCATCATTAATTGATTTCGCCAATCGGTGATTCTTGACCATATTCCGCACCATCAAATCTTCATACGCCACAAGGTCGTTAGACTTCACTACGCACCTTGCTGTTTTTACAGCAAAGTCTTTACGTTGGCGACTTACTTTCAGGTGCTTACGCGCCAGTTTATTTCTCAACTTGACTCTATTTTGAGAACCCTTTTTAGTCTTGGACATCCGGCGTTGCAATCGTTTTAAAGACTTCTCACTCTGGCGAAGATGTCTAGGATTGGCGATTGTTTCACCGTTACTATCGGTGTAGAAATGGTTCAATCCCACATCAATACCAATAGTCTTACCCGTTGGTTCACGCCTTTCTACTCGTTCTTGGTCAATGCAAAACTGGGCATAATACCCATCAGCACGACGCACAACCCGCACTCTTTTAAACTGTTTGAGTTGGTAGAAATGTAGGTCACGAGTTCCCCAAAGTTTAAATGTTCCTGCTTCAAATCCATCGGTAAAAGTGATGTACCTGCGGTCGTCAGAAAGTTTCCAACCACAGGTTTTGTATTCAACAGAACCGTGTGTTTGTTCTTTCTTAAACTTTGGAAAACCTTTCTTCCCTGGTTTGCATTTCTTGCAGTTATCAAAAAACCTAGCAATAGCAGACCACGCTCTTTCTGCACTGGCTTGTCTGGCCATTGAGTTTAATTTGCATACCCAAGGAAACTCAATATTAGCAGCAAGTACAGCGCAGAACTTATTCAGGTCATAGCGTCCAATGCCCTTATTGTCCATCCAGTATCTTAGGCAACTATTCCGCACAAAACGAGCAGTTCTAATCGCTTCATCAAGCGCTCGATACTGCTCGTCAAGTCCTTCAAGTTTTGCCTCAAATACGATCATTTATGTCTAACTATGGTACATAAATAGTATATCATGATTTGTTAAAAACTTAGCTACTATGCAGATTCTATTTCGCTAACGCTCAATATTGATCTGCCTAGTGCTGCGTTTTGAACCGCTTTACATCCCCCGCCTAGGAGACCTTGAGACGGGGGTCTTACAGCGATTCGATAAATAACACTTTTGTAGGGTAGCGATTAACTACGGTCGCTACCCGATAATATTAAGAATAAGTGAACGCGGATAAACGCTGATGAACGCTGATAAAGATGTATCCATCAATGGATTCTGTGGTTTTCAAAAAACTGTTTGTATCGGTTATTTTGGTTGCTGAGTTTCCCGATGATTCGCAGCTTGTAATAATAAGGATTCTGCAAAGGAGATAGCTTCGTTGGCAGATTTACCACCGGCTAACTGCGCTAATTCTTCTCTGCGGGTAGTTAAATTATCTAAACTGGTGACTCTCACCACAGTCCGCTGTTCATCATTACTATTTCGGGTTTTATTAATTACTAGTTTATCAACACGAAAATGACGATCTGCCATGGCGGCAATTAGAGGTTGATGGGTGACACATAATACTTGATGTCCTTGACTAAGTTGGTGCAATTTTTCCGCTATAGCTTGGGCAACTCTACCAGAAACCCCTACATCAATTTCATCAAAGATCATCGTTCCGACTTCATTCCCTCGGTGAAAACAAGCTTTTAACGCTAGTAAAAATCGGCTCATTTCCCCACCAGAAGCAATTTCTGTTAATGGTTGAATAGGTTCACCAGGATTAGGACTAAACATAAAAGTAATTTTATCTGCACCTGTAGCTGTGGGAGAGACGGGGACAATTTCCACTTGAAATTTCACCTTATCCATAGCTAATGGTTTGAGTTCCGCTAGTAACCGAGATTCTAAATTAGCCGCACTTTGCTGACGTAATTGGGTTAATTGGTAACTAACTTGCTGGAGTTCTTGTAAATATAATTTTTCTTGTTGTTCTAAGGTTTCTATAGATTGTTCACTATTATTTAATTGGGCTAACTCACTTTGAATTTTTTCATAATAAGCAATAGCTTCCGTCAGAGTTGGTCCATATTTGCGACAAATTTGTTTTAATTCCCGGACTCGTTCCTCCACCTCCTCCAACCGTTGAGGGTCTGCTTCTAAACTTTCCCCATAAATATTAATTTGTTTACCAACTTCCATGACTGCTGCGATCGCATCTCGCACCAATTCTAGCATAGATTGTAATTGAGAATCATACGCCACCATGTGAGTTAATGTCATCTCCCCATCGGCTAATAAATCAGCCGCAGTGCGAGTTTCCTGATCATCTTGATACAAAGCCTGATAAACCTTATAACTCATTTGTTGTAAATCCACAACATGATTCAGGCGGTCCCGTTCTTGATTTAACTGTTCCATTTCCTGGGCATCATCAAGATTAGCCCCACCCAATTCTTGCACTTGATAGGTGAGTAAATCCAATTGTTGCAGTCGTTCCCGTTCCGATGTCCGGCGTTTTTCCAGGGCTTGACGGGCTTGTTGATAGACAATAAAAGCAGCAGCGACATTTTGGCGTTTTTGCCATAAAGTATCACCACCATATAAATCTACCCAATCTCGAACTTGGGCAGATTGTCCCACTTGTACTGTTTGTCCTTGTGCCGTAATTTCTACTAAGAAGTTCCGTAGTCCTCCCATTAAGGGACGATTTACCAGTACCCCATTCACTCGTGACCGACTGCGAATATTAGTGGTAGTGGTAGTAATTTCTCGACTAATGATCACAGCATTATCATCTGTTAAATCAATTTCTTGTTCATTTAACCAAGCAGCTAGAGGCGGAGTCACACTAAAAGTTGCTTCCACAATAGCACGATTTGTGCCAGTCCGAATCACCCGACTAGAGACTTTACCACCTAAAACCGCATCAATGGCATCTAAGATAATTGATTTTCCAGCGCCAGTTTCCCCTGTTAAAACATTCAAACCTGCACCAAAATCCAATTCCAGATGATCAACTAAAGCAAAATTTTCAATTCTTAAATATAACAGCATTTAAATAATCTCCACTATTGCAGACTTCCTCGTTTCCGCTGATTAATATAGCGGTATGCGGTTGCATGAAATACAAAATTTACCTAAAGAAACATACAGCAAAAGACTTTCAATTCTCTTCCCTGTTTCGGTGTTCCCTGTTCCCTGTTCCCTGTTCCCTGTTCCCTGTTCCCTGTGATCACAAATTATGCTACAGGAAAGAGCGTAATAGTTGTATCTCCATTCCCAGCAGCTAACATTTTACCATCTGGACTGAAGGCAATGGAATAAATCACTGAATCATTGCATTTTACGCTAGAAATTTCTTCACCATTAGCAACTGACCATAATTTCACCATCTTATCTTTACTCGCACTAGCTAAAATCTGTCCATTTGGACTATATGCAACAGCACAAATAGTATCAGAATGTCCTAATAAAGTTCTAATTTCTTGACTAGTTTCTACATTCCAAAGTTTGATAGTATTATCTTGACTACCACTCATTAAAATTTTTCCGTCTGGACTAAAGGCCAAAGAAGTAATCCCTCCAAACCAATCAGAATGTCCTGTTAAAGTTTTCACTTTATTTTCAGCTAATTGTAAAATTTTGATAGTTTTATCATTACCACCTGCACCACTAGCTAATAGTTTACCGTCAGGACTAAAAGCCACACACAAAACATCATCTGTATGACCTTTGAAAGAGTAAGTTTCTTTTCCTGTTTCTAGTGACCATATTTTCACAGTCTTATCTTTACTACCACTGGCTAATATTTTTCCCGACGGATTAAATGAGATAGCATAAATTCTTTCTTCTTGTTCTGGAAAAGTGAAAATTTCTATTCCTATACTTACATCCCACAATTTAATAGTTTTGTCATCACTTCCACTGGCTAAAATTCTACTATCTGGACTAAAAGCTAATGAATTAATCCCTCTAGACCCAGAAGACTCTCCATGTCCTTTCAGAGTCAGGTGTTCCTCTTTGGCTAAATCCCACAATTTAATTATCTTATCATCACTGCCACTTGCTAAAAACCTACCATTGGGACTAAAAGCGACAGAGAGAACTTTACTTTGATGTCCTTTAAGAGTCCCAACAGTTACTAATTTTCCGGTTTTGTCATCTAATATAGATGTGGTAGGAATTATGTTCGGTATTTCTGATTTTTCTGGATAGTTATCTGATTTTTGCAAATTTGATGGATTTGCTACCTGTGACGGGTTTAACCAAGTATTTAATTCTGTCAATGCATCGAAAGATTCATCAAGAGAATCGCTCAGAGAATCCAAGTTATTAATTGTGAATATTTCCCCTACTTCTTCGCTTGGTTCTGCTGTGATTTGATTTGTGAGCAAATTTGATTTATTTTCTATCTGTAACGGTTGTATTAAAGCTGTAAATAAACTATCTAATTCTGTTAATCCATCTAATTTTGTCAATCGGTGGTTAATAGCATCCAGGATATCATTAATTTTAGAGCTTTCACTTTTCTGCTTTTCTTTAATTTCACTGATTTCTTGGCTTTGTTCTAGAATTATTTGCTGTAATTTATGTGTTGAATTATCAATTTGTTCAAATCGAGAATTTACAATTTCAATTTTTTCATAAATCTGGGTAAATTCCAGATTTTGATTTTGTTGATTATCGCGTAATTCTGCTAATTGCTGCTGAGTGCTTTGATAACCATTTTTGATAGAGATCTCAAATTCTGCAAATCGAGAATTAACGACCTGTATCTCTTGATTAATTTGTGATAATTCAGCTTTTAATTCGGAAATATTGTTTAAATATTCGTCTTTTTCAACAGTGGAATTCAAATTTACCAGAGAACTATCTAACTCCTGCAACCGATTATTAACAGTTCTAAGTTGTTGATTAAGTCCGTTAAATTCTCTATTTAATTTTTGAGCTAATGCTTGAAATTTCTGATCAACGGCTTGACTAATTTGTTGTTTATAAGTCTCGATTTCCCCTAAACGGTCATTAATTGCAATCTCAATTGTTTGGTCAATAATTTGGCTTAGTTGTTGTCTCCAAGCTACGATTTGTTCTAAACGTTGATTAGATGTATTCATGGTTTTAGTGATTTGATGAAATTCTTCAGTAATATTTTGCAAATTTGTCTGTAATTGGTCAATTTGTAATTGTAATTGGGAATAATTAAACTTATAACGATTGACTAAATTAAAAGCCATGCTTAAATTTAGGGGAATAACCGCATAAACCACTTGTTGCGTCACTGTAGCTACTATTGTTCCCGATATTGACAACCCTAAGCATACGTATTCGCTTACTTCTAGCAACCGACGATTATTCATGTTAACTGGTATTACTTGCCAATTCGTAATTAATTTATCACGAATTATACTCACTCACTAAAATTACAGATAACAAATATCATTATTTTATCAAAGAGAATTCAGGAATCACCGAGTCACCGAGTCAGAATGAATTCCGCACGACTAGTAGATGAATAAGCGGGTTTAATACCCTCACTCATTGATTCTGACTCGGTGAATTCTTTTTTATTAGGCTATTTAGTGTTAATATGTAAACTTTGTGTCGCTTCAACTCTCAACGACAACAGGATGATTCTAGAGAATATTGAATTTTAGATATGAATACTTTCAGATCGTATACCTTGACAATAGCACAAAATTTACAGATGTCAATACCCTAGTAAAATCGTTGGCTTATTGACTAGATTCTCAATAATCTTGAGAATGAACCCCAGATATTATCAATAAACATGGTCAGGAACTTTTTTCGCAAACGGATGATAAAAAAAACTTATATATCGAAGTGAATGAGGAGAAAATTAGCAATTATAGCGGAAATATTGTTAAATTAAGAGAAGATGCAACTAAGTAGGTGAACATAAAAATTTAAAGGTATGTAAAGAAAAGTAAAATCTCCTAAAACCTCTTCAATCTTGCCTTTTGCCTCTTGCCTCTTGCCTTGCCATAACAACAATTTTCAATGCTAACCTACTTATCTAATTAAATATGGTATCTACTCCTATAACATTCTCCGATATTCAAAGTCATTGGTCTAAACCATTTATTGAAGCTTTAGCAGCCAGGCGAATTCTCAGTGGTTATCCTGATGGAACTTGTCGCCCCAATAGTCCTGTAACACGGGCTGAGTTTGCGGCCATTATCGCTTCAGTTTTTTCTCAACCAGTCAAACGGGAATATGTGCCTTTTGTGGATGTTCCTCAGACTCATTGGGCAATAAACGCGATTAAAAAAGTTTATGAAACTGGATTTTTGACAGGTTATCCGAATAGGCGTTTCGGCTTAGATGACAGTATTGCTAGAGGTGATGCCTTGGTAGCAATGGTCAATGGCTTAGAAATTGCTGGTAAAGTTGACCTGGACTTAGTAAATCAACTGGCAGAAATTTATCAAGATGGATCTTTAATTCCCTACTATGGAATTAATCAAATAGCTTTAGCAACTCGCGCTGGTTGGGTGGTGAGTTATCCCAACAGAAAAATCCTGAATTATAAAACAGCCGCTACCCGTGCAGATGTAGCAGTAATGGTTTATCAGGTTTTAGTATATTTGGGAAAAGCCGCAAAAATCCCCTCTGATTATATTGTTATTCCCCCATCTAAAACGTCTGAGACTGTTAAAGTGAGTCATCGTCGGGAATTTCGGGGGGCTTGGGTTGCGTCTGTGTGGAATAGTGATTGGCCTTCTAAATCAGGACTAAGTGTAGAACAGCAAAAAGCGGAATTGCTAGAGATTATTAAACAGTTACAAGCTTTGAATTTCAATGCTTTAGTTTTGCAGGTTAGACCAGAAGGTGATGCTTTATATGCTTCCGAGTTAGAACCTTGGAGTGCTTGGCTCACAGGAACTCAGGGAAAAGCACCAATACCATTTTATGATCCTTTGGAGTTTGCGATCGCTGAATGTCATAAACGCAATATTGAATTACACGCTTGGTTCAATCCCTACCGCGCTAGAGCCAACAGTAAAATTTCCCCTGTTTATCCCCACATCGCAGTTACCAACCCAGAACTAGTTTATCAATGGGGTACTCAACAATGGATGGACCCCGGTGCAAAAATCGTTCAAGACAGAGCTTATGATGTCATTATTGATGTTGTCCGGCGTTATGATTTAGATGCCATTCATCTAGATGATTATTTTTATCCCTATCCCATATCTGGTCAATCTTTCCCTGACCATAAAACTTACGCAGCTTATCAAGCTAGTGGAGGTAAACTGAGTTTAGAAAATTGGAGACGGGAAAACGTCAATCAAATGGTAATGCGACTTGCTCAAGGAATTAAAGCCACCAAGTCTCATGTTAAATTTGGAATTAGTCCCTTTGGGATTTATCGTTCAGGAGAACCTGCGGGAATTGTCGGTTTAGATGCCTATAATGTCCTTTATGCAGATTCTAAAAAATGGTTACAACAAGGCTGGATAGATTATATTGCTCCTCAACTCTACTGGCGTACCGACCAAACCAAACAAAGCTACGAAGTATTGCTAAAGTGGTGGACTGAAATTAACATTAAGCAGCGTCACGTTTATGCAGGCAACAATCTGGGACAACTAGATGGTAAAGACTGGAAAAATAGCGAAATTGCCAAGCAAATACAGATTTCTCGAAATTTAGCGGGTAATCTTTCCTTGGGTAATATCTTTTTTAGTATGAGTAGTATTCAAGAAAATCGCCAAAGCATAGCTGACCAATTCAAAAGCGATTATTCCAAACCTGCTTTAGTTCCTAGTCTGTTATGGCAAAATCCGACAACGCCACCACCTCCCCAAAACCTCAAGTTTATTGATGGTAAATTAAACTGGGAACCGGGAAATGATCAACCCGTGCGTTCTTGGACACTGTATGTGCAAAATAGTAATAATTGGATAATTCACCGAATTTTATCTGCTGGAACTACCTTTGCTACAGTCACCCCCGGAACTTATGCAGTATGCGCTGTGGATAGATTAGGGAATGAAAGTGAAGGTGTCATCAATACCGTAACTTGAGAATTAGTTAAGGTGGGGTAGGGGCGTATTGCAATACGCCCCTACTTATCCGTTGATTTTCACAGCAATACATATTTGATATTTTTTGTCAATGGGTAAGTCCTATTCTCAATAAGCTAACCAAAAAATGTTCCTGCATTGCTGAATCAAGAAAGTGTAGCCAAAGAAACTACTCTAGGAGCCTGTTGTCAAGGTGTCTCAGGTCGAGTTGTAGTGCAATCTGCGACTAGGCTAGAGATAAGGGTAGACGGGAAAAGAATTGGCGGTAAACTTACTGATTTCAAAAAACTCCACAGCAAAGATGCTTATTCCTACTTTTGACTACGAAACACTACATTATTCTGGGATTAGGACGTAAGGCAATGGTGAAATGAATATAATACTCAATGTTAATGGTGAACAACGCCCCCTAAGTATTGAGCCGCGTGTGACTCTCCTCGATGCCCTACGGGAACGTTTGGGATTAGTAGGCAGCAAAAAAGGATGTGATCATGGTCAGTGTGGAGCTTGTACAGTGCTGATTGATGGACAACGAGTATATTCTTGTCTTTCTTTGGCGGTCATGCAGGAAGATAAAAAAATTGTCACCATTGAAGGACTGGCAACAGGGGATACTCTCCATCCCATGCAGACAGCCTTTATTGAAAATGATGGCTTTCAATGTGGTTACTGCACACCAGGGCAAATTTGCGCCTCTGTGGCACTACTAGAGGAAGTTAAACGCGGTTGTGCCAGTGCTGTAACTTCAGATTTGAATACTCCTCCCCAATTAGTTGAACTTTCAGACGCAGAAATCAAGGAGCGATTGAGTGGGAATCTCTGTCGGTGTAGTGCTTACAACGGCATTGTTGCCGCAGTCCAGCAAGCAATTGGCCAAAAACCCCCCTCTCCTATGGCAAATGTAATGGTCAGTGAATCCCAGGGAATACAAGGATCATGAATAACTTTACTTATGTTCGGGCTACCACGGTAAAAGATGCCGTCAACCGAGCCGTTGCTGATCAAAATGCTATGTTTATTGGTGGGGGGACAAATTTAGTTGATCTTCTTAAAGCCTTCGTCAAAGAGCCATCACAACTGATTGATATCTCCCGCTTACAGATGCAGAAGATCGAAAAAATGGCTAATGGTAGTCTGCGGTTGGGAGCTTTGGTGACAAATACGGCTGTAGCTGATAATACTGATATTCGCCGTAATTACCCCATGTTAACCAGGGCGATTCTCTCTGGTGCATCTCAACAAATTCGCAACATAGCCACAGTTGGCGGTAATCTCTTACAAAAAACTCGTTGTCCCTATTACTACGATCCTGCTTTCCCTTGCAACAAACGCCAGCCGGGAACTGGTTGTCCGGCAGCTACGGGAATTAACAGAATGCACGCTATTCTCGGTGCTAGTGATCAATGTGTGGCAGTTCATCCTTCTGATATGTGTGTGGCTCTGACGGCTTTAGATGCGGTGGTAGAAGTAGCAGGACCACAAGATAAAAGGCAAATTCCCTTTGTAGATTTCCACCGTTTACCAGAAAATACACCACAAAAAGATAGTAATTTAGCACCAGGAGAATTAATTACTTCTGTGATTTTACCTCCTCTAGCTTTTGCCAAGTCAGGAGTTTATTTAAAACTGCGCGATCGCACTTCCTATTCTTTTGCTTTAATATCTGTAGCTGCTGCTGTGGAAATTGTTGATGATAAAATTAAAGATGTCCGTTTAGCCATGGGCGGAGTTGCACATAAGCCTTGGCGAGCCACAGCAGCCGAAAAGTTTTTAATTGGTAAATCTGCCGATATTTCCACATTTACCCAAGCTGCAAATATCGCCTTAGAAGCAGCGCAACCCCTAGCTGACAATGGTTATAAAGTTGAACTGACAAAACGGGCAATTCGTCGCGCTCTCACGGTTTCTGCTCAAGGAGGAGGGATAGCATGAATCAAGTAATTGGGACTGGCATTAACCGTAAAGATGGACAGGCAAAAGTAACAGGTACAGCCACCTATGCCGCTGAACACCAAATACCGAATTTAGTTCATGGTTATCTCGTCACTGCTAGTATTGCCAATGGGAATATTCAAAGTATCAACACCCAAGCAGCAGAAACAGTACCGGGGGTAATTGCGGTTTTCACTCATAAAAATGCCCCTCAGATTTTTAAGCCTAGTAACAACTTTGTCAATTCTAAAATTTACGAAGCGCGACTACCATTAGCAGATGACCAAATTCACTACGCAGGGCAAATTATTGGTTTAGTAGTAGCAGATACCTTTGAACAAGCAAAAGAAGCAGCCCATTTAGTCAAAGTTGAATATACCAGCCAAAAGCCAATTTTAGATCCCCAACAAGTCACCTTAAAAAATGCTCCATCCATGTTTGGAGAAGACATGAAATTTGCCAAAGGTAGTTTTGCCACGGGTAATTCGACCGATATAATGGCAGGTGCAGCAGCGAAAATTACCGCCACCTACAAAACAGCTACGGAACTACACGCACCAATGGAACCTCATGCCATTATTGCCCAGTGGCAAAATTCCCACTCTCTCACCATCTATGAACCGACTCAGTGGGTAAAAGGTAGCCAAAATACATATTCAGAATTATTTGGACTTGCCCCAGAACAAGTAAGAATTATTACACCATTTTTAGGCGGGGGATTTGGTTCTAAAGCCTTTCCCTGGCCACACGCTATTCTCTGTGCAGCAGCAGCTCGTAAACTTCAGCGGCCATTGAAAGTGGTTCTCAGCCGCAGACAAATGACGGCAAATGCTGGACACCGTTCCGCAACTGAGCAAACCATTAGTTTAGCGGCAAATGCTGATGGTAGTTTGCGGGGAATTGAACATACAGCAAAATCTTATACTTCTCCTGTGGATGTTTTTACTGAACCATGTACAGGGATTACCCCGGTAATGTATGCTGCTCCAAATTTGCGAACTCTGCAAGAATTAGGAGTCATGAATATTGGTACACCTACCTTTATGCGAGCGCCTGGAGAAAATCCCGGTTTGTATGCTTTAGAGTCAGCAATGGATGAACTGGCTTGGGATTTGGGAATAGACCCAGTAGAATTACGGCTAAAGAACGAAACGAAAGAACATCAAAGCCAAGGTTTACCTTTCTCTGCTAAACATTTTGGGGAATGTTTGCGGGTGGGTGCAAAACAATTTGGTTGGGAAAATAGAACTAAAAAACCCCGTTCTCTATCCCGCGATGGTAAACTCATTGGTTGGGGTATGGCTGCTTCCACTTTTCCCGGTTTACGGGGTGCAGCCTCAGTTAAAATCAGGCTATTAGCAGATGGTACAGCTCATATTCTCACCAGCGGTAATGACATGGGTACAGGTGCATATACCATTATTGCCAGTACAGCAGCCGCAGGATTAGGACTACCTGTGGAAAAGGTGCAAGTGGAACTGGGTGATTCTTTATTCCCTAACGGTAGTATCGCTGGTGGTTCGCAAATGACAGCCACCCTGATTCCAGCAGTAATGGTAGCCTGTGAGGAAGTTTTGAAAACTGCCCAAGCTAAAACCGCCCCAGAAGCCTTTGCAACTTTGCGTCAGTCCCAACGGGCTGCTTTTGAAGCTACAGGCGCTTCTGCTCCCGGCTCAGAGGGCAAAAAATGGGCTTTCCAGTCCTGGGGCGCACATTTTTGCGAAATCAGCCTTGATGAAGAAATCAGCCGCTTACAGGTGACGCGGTGGGTGTCTGTGATGAATATTGGCAAGGTGATGAATGCTAAAACCGCAGCTTCTCAAGTCCGAGGGGCTGTAATTATGGGTATCGGTCAAGCTTTGATGGAAGATTGCCGCTTTGATCCTCATATCGGTTATCCGGTGGTTTATGATCTGGGTACTTACCATTACCCAACTCATGCAGATATTCCCCGCATTGATGTGAGTTTTGTGGGTGAACCTGATTTGAATTTTAACCGGGCTGGGGTTCGTGGTGTCGGTGAAATTGGGATTACAGGTGTTTCCGCTGCTATTGCTAATGCTGTTTATCATGCTACAGGTAAACGCATCCGTGATTTACCAATTACGCCGGATAAGTTTATTTGATTGTGTTTTTGCGTCTCTGTGGGAAATTAAATTCTTTTTCTCACGTAAAGGCGCAAAGAAACAGAAAAGGATTTTTGCAGAATTTTATCGTTAAGACTTGACAAGACGTGAAAATTGTTTTATCCTATATGTTATGGGTGGAAAATAGTGCGCCCATATATAAGAGGATGTTTTAAAAGTTTTCAAGGTATAAATTAACCCCTCTTGTAAACCTCTCCCCGAAGCGGAGAGAGGCTTTGAAACCCCCCTTCCCTACAAGGGAAGGGGGGCAGGGGGGTTAGGTTTTTGGAGATTATTGGTTTTATTTAATACTTTTCAAACACCCTCTAACGGGTTTTTAATCAACAACATTATTTCCTCGTTCCCATGCTCTGTATGGGAATGAATAGTAGAAAGCTCTGCCTCTAACTTACTGGAGTTTAGACTAATTGAAATAAAAGACAAAATTCATGAACTTATGTCTAAGAAAAAAGATATTCCTATACAACTTTTAGGTTCTTGATAAGAGAATAATGTAAAAATGTAATAGTCAAGGTAAATAAATATAAGTAGATTATTCTCGGACAACAAATACTTGGATTTACGGTTAATTATTTCAGTTAATTTAAAGGAAATAAAATAATGTCCACAATCATAATTTCTGATTTACAAACTATTGAAGATGAGAGATTATTATGTGATTTAAATCCAGAGCAAACACAACAAATATTAGCTACTGGCATTTATGAGAATCTATTTTACTCTCTTAATAATAAGATTTTTATGGTTGACTTTGGAAAATCCGGTGTTTTTTTAGTCAATAAAGGCGAACAACTTGTTTTTATAAAATAATGAAAATTACAGCGGTTCTTGATTGAATGAGGTACATGAACCCCACCCCTGACAGGTGTAGGTTTTTGACATTGAGATTTATAATAGGGGCCAGACTTGGCAGACAAAGAGGGAAAGTGGACAAGGAAGAAGAACAAAGAAGAATTAAAACTGATTAATCATCCAGAAAGTTGGCTAATTGGTAATAAGTGATGATTGCTCCCACAGCGAACATAGCGGGCAGAATTTTCCGGTTCTTTCACTTCACACTCCCTTGTCTACTTTCCTTCCTTGTCTTCTTTCGTCCTGCATAAAACCCAATTGTAAAAAACCTATACCTGTCAGGCTGTAAAGATGAAAGAGATAAATTCTATTATTACAGAATTTGTAAATAGTCAACACAATAGTGAAAAGGTATTTTTAGCAACAGTTGTCAATGTTCAAGGTTCTACCTATCGTCAACCAGGGGCGCGGATGCTGATGACATCATCAGGTAAAATAGTAGGAACAATTAGCGGTGGCTGTCTAGAAAACGATGTATGTGAGCATACTCGCTTAATGGCAGATGGACAGATAAAAGTTGTTACTTATGACACTAGTGCTGATGAAGATATTATTTGGGGTTTTGGTTTGGGTTGTAATGGTGTGGTAGATGTTCTGATTGAGCATCTTGTTGAAGATGATCTAGTTAATCCCTTAACTTTTATTCATCAATGTTTTTGCAATCAGCAACCAGGAATTATTGCTACTGTTTTCGCTGTTGCAGGGACAATAAATGTTCAGGTAGGAGCGCGGTTAATCCTCAATTATGATGGTGCTGTAAATAGTAATATTGTTGAATCTGCTTTAACTCAAGTCTTAATTAAAGATGCACAATTAGCATTAAAAAATCAAAATTCAAGTTTTCATAAATATCAACTTTTATCAGGTGAAGTTAATGTTTTTATGGAGTTGATTAAACCACCACCAAACTTAATTATTTTTGGTGCTGGACGTGACGCTATTCCAGTAGCCAACTTTGCAAAAGCATTAGGTTGGCAGGTAAAAATTATTGATTGTCGAGCCATAGAAACAAGTAAAGAACGGTTTATTATGGCTGATGAAGTTATGCTCACACGTCGAGAAATTTTATATCAACAAATATCTATTAATGAATATACTTTTGCGGTAATAATGACTCATAATTACTTTGATGATTTAGAAATTTTGAAATTACTAATACCATCTAATCTCAAATATTTAGGTTGTTTGGGTTCAAAGCAGCGAACTGAAAGATTACTCACAGATTTACAGAAAGATGGTGAAGAATTTACTTCTAAACAATTACAAAAGTTATATGCTCCTGTGGGTATGGATATTGGTGCAGAAACACCAGAAGCAATAGCATTATCCATTGTTGCAGAAATTCAAGCTATACTTAAAAACCGTAATGGTGGGTTTTTAAAAGACCGGACTGAACCAATTCACTACCGAAATCAAGCCGGAGAAATTAAAATTAATCAAAGTCCAGTGTTATCAGAAAAATGACTGAATCAAATATTGCTATTATTATTCTAGCCGCAGGGGCATCAACCCGCATGGGTTCACCAAAACAACTTTTATCCTATCAGGGAGAAAGTTTAGTTAATCATACAATTAAAAATGCGATCGCTTCGGTGTGCAACCCTATAATAGTAGTATTAGGAGCAAATGCAGAAAATATCCGTTCTGAAATTAGGGAAGCTAGTGTGAGAATAGTTGAAAATCCAGATTGGCATTTGGGAATGAGTTCATCAATTCGCTGCGGAATTATCTCACTTGCAAATTGTTATCCTACCATAGATGCAGTAGTTATTACTGTTTTTGATCAACCGTTTCTTTCTGCGGAAATTATCAATCATTTAGTCGCAACATACCATTCTACAAAGAAACCCATCATTGCTTGTGAATACGCAGATACATTAGGTGTGCCTGTTTTATTTAGTCAGATTTTTTTCTCGGAATTAGCAATTTTGAGTGAGGATGTAGGCGCAAAAAAATTAATTAAAAACCACTATCACGAAGTTTTTAGTATTCCCTTTCCTTTGGGTGCAATTGATATTGATACACCTGAAGATTACCAACAAATTGAGAAAAATTCCCAATAAATAAGCATTTTCCATATTCCCTACATCACACGCAAACCCAAAATCATCAAATCCCGTTCCACACCGTCCAAATCAGCAATTTTCGGTAAATTTCCCCAAGCTTGAAAACCGAACCAAGCAAATAACTTTAAACTGGGTTGATTGTGAGCGAAAATAAAACTAACTAAAGTCTTTAAACCTAAATTGGGACTTTCCTGAATTGCTTTTTCTAAAAGTTGTTTTCCCAAACCACGTCCTTGAAAATCTGGAGAAATGTAAATACTAATTTCCGCTGTAGAATAGTAAGCTGGTCTACCGTAGAATGATTGAAAACTTAACCAGCCAGCAATTACCCCCTCGGTTTCTATTACCCACAAAGGGAATTTTGAGGGAACTCGTCCATTAAACCAAGTCAAACGGCTTTCCACAGTCACAGGTTCTAAATCAGCAGTGGCCATGCGGCCAGGAACAGAAGCGTTATAAATGGCGACAATAGCGGGTAAGTCAGTTTCTGAGGCATGGCGGATGATCATTGCTGGTATTTGGGCAAAATTATTGATAAAATATTTAAAAATAATACAGCGTTAAGAGACTATTTATTGATAATGTTCTCTCAAAACCGCACTTTGTACAACTCGAACAATTCGCCTAATTGCCGCTTAACTATCTTAGCATCCCCAGCTTTAATGGTTTTTTCCCACTCCGCGACGGGTTCAAGAAACACCTCTGCACCCAAATAAGTTTCCAGCACAGCCCAATCTTCTGCTAAAGGTTGTTCTGAATTCAGAATATCAAAAATAAAATGCCCTCCTGGTTTTAATACTCGTTTGACTTCCACTAAAACGGCTTGCCAATATTCTAGGGGAAAATAACAACTAAACCCTGTGGCAATTACTAAATCAAATTGACTGTCATCATAGTTTAGATGATGAGATGGTCCCAACTCAACACCTTTGAACAACTTCGAGTTTAATTGTGAACCACGGGAGTTGAGAGTATCTCTAGCTATACTACTAATTTCTTGCCCATAAAAGAATGCTTGCCAATCTCTCCAAGGATAGATTAAAAAACTGACACCGCAACCAATATCCAAACAATGTTCGTTTTTTTGAGGTTGAGCAACTTCCCAAAATGGTGAAACTATTCTCTCATTTAATCTGCCATTAATCCATTCCCGAAAAATTGGCATTGCTTCCACTTCGTCAGGGACATCAAACTTTTGATTTTCATATTGGCGATTAAAGCGATATGCTATTTGTGATATTCTCTCTTGCCATTTATCTGCGGCATGAATCCTATTTTTGTAAGTATTGGCAGGAATATTTTTAGACATTAATTAGTTTGGTAATGGGTAATGGGTAATTTTCTTTATTCTTCCTTCTCCTGACTTCACAAGAGGGGCAACCACGGGGGGATTGCCCCTACTCCTAATTTCAAGCTTTTGCTAGGAGAGGTGCAGCAGCTAAGAGGGTTTGGGTGTAGGGATGTTGAGGGTGAGCAAAAATTTGTTTAGTCTGTCCTAATTCAACTATTTTACCACCATTCATCACGGCGATGCGATCGCACAAAAACCGCGCTAACCATAAATCATGGGTAATAAACAAATAGGTTAAATCAAATTCTGCCTTTAGTTGTAACATCAAATCAAGAACTTGGGTTTGCACACTAGCATCTAGCATACTCACCGGTTCATCACATATTATCAGTTTTGGACGAGTAATTAAAGCCCTTGCTATAGCGACCCGTTGTTGTTGTCCCCCAGATAAATCGGAGGGATAACGTTGATAATATAATTCTGCGGGTGTTAAACCCACTTTTTCCAACATCCATAAAACTTGTTCTTTAGCTTTTGCGGTATTAGCTAAATTATGAATTAATAAAGGGTCTGCAATACTTTGTCCTACCGTCATAGCTGGATTTAAACAAGCATGAGGATCTTGAAAGATCATTTGGATTTGTCTGCGAGAAGAACGGATTTCTTGCCGGGATAAACTTGTTAATTCCTGTCCTAAAAATTCGACTTTTCCAGATGTCGGACTAATCAATTGTAAAATAGTTCTTGAAAGCGTACTTTTTCCACAACCGGACTCTCCGACCAATCCTAAAATTTCCCCAGAATACAATTCTAAGTTAATTCCATCTACAGCTTTAATTGTTTGTCCTTCTCCCTTAAATATGCGTTCAATAAAATTCGGTTCTATCGTATAATGCTGCTTGAGTTCTGTAATTTTTAAAATGGGTGATTGACTTTCTTTCCCATTACCAATTACCAATTCCCCATTACCTTCTACCGCTTGAATATGTAAAGCTGCTTTTAATAAAGATTGAGTATATTCATGCTGAGGATGAGCAAAAACAGTTTCCGTTTTCCCCATTTCTACCATTTTACCCTGATACATGACTCCAATGCGATCGCAATATTCCCCCACCATGGCTAAATCATGGGAAATTAACAATAATCCCATATTTTCCTCCCCACACAATCGCGTTAGTTCTTGGAGAATTTGAGCAGAAACAGTCACATCTAAACTCGTTGTTGGTTCATCCGCAATAATTAACTTAGGACTCAACAACAAAGCCAAAGCAATAGCTACCCGTTGACGCATTCCTCCGCTAAACTCATGGGGATACTGACTCCAACGACTAGCAGGAATTTTTACCTTTTCCAAAGTAGCTAAAGCCTTTTCCTTCGCTTGCTGTTTGGATAATTCCGGTAAATGGGCTTGTAGAGTTTCAATACAATGATTGCCAATTGTCATCAACGGATCAAGGCGCGTCATCGGGTCTTGGAAAATTAAAGCTATCGCTTCACCCCGAAACTTCCGCATTTGAATTGGTGTCAAATACAATACAGATTGCCCCTGAAAATTTACTAATCCCTCAGTGCGGCTTGAGGCAGGCAACAAACGCATGATTGCCCTGCCAATCGTAGATTTACCACAACCAGACTCACCCACCAAGCCCATTCTTTCACCTGGTTGAAGTGTAAAAGATACATCATCAACAGCCCAGCTTTCTTCTTCTCCACTGCGTTGAGGATAAGCTACACGGAGATTTTCAACACTAAATAAGGTTTCACTCATAATTAATTATAGAGGTATGCAATAGAATGAGGCGGGGTTTCCCCGCCCTCAATTGTATTTCATCCGACCGAAAACAGTTATAATTGTGATACATAGTACAGAAAATGGTATTGAAAGTTTTAAGTAATTATGATTAAATAGGCATACTATAGCTTTTTGATTGCGATAAACAAACATTGTTTATTATTCTCCAAGCACTCGCACAACAAGAAAACCTTCCCGAACTTAATCCAGAAACAGCATTAGCAATGCTAGAACAAATAGAAACCAATCCTGAGCTATTGTCATCTATTCAAGAATTTTTGCAACAGCAAGCAGAAGCATCAGATAACAATACATAATAATAAAATTGTCTGATAGCGAAGCGTAGCGTAAGCCATATCAGGATGTCCAGGATTTAAGGATTTACAGGATTACAAGTAGAAAAATACTTGATAAATCACTAAAATCCTGAATAAAATCATGCTTGAGTTTAATATACTGCGATTTTATGGGAAATTCTCACAAAACCAATTGTGATTTGCGTAATTTATCATTAACTTACAAAAACCCATTAATAACAATTACTAAAACCCTAGATAGAAACCTGCGTAGATGCAAAATGACGCAATAATTAAAGTAAAACTCATAAATCATCCACAACAATTACAAGAGCATCCGTTAAGCGTAAAGCTCAGTGTCTTTATACGTGAGATATAAGCGAATCCTGCGGTAATAAAGCGCATAGAGTCTTTCTTTTCATGAAGATTGGTTGAGGTGCGCGAAGTTTTGTTATCTTTGCTCTCAATGGTGTTATACTGTTCACAACAGGAATGGTAATCAACCTGTATAAAAACCTAACTGCCTAACGGCTTTTCTGTACCTTGACAATTGAGGATATAGGGTTCTATTCCATAGTTTTAGTGACTACCCTCCGAATAGGTAAAATCTTCATGGGAGCTAGACAACACAGAATTTAAACTCAAGCAAAATTTGCAGTAATGCAACTACCTTCGGGCAGAGGGAAAGTTAACGCTTGGGGAGAGAACCACCTCTGGCTTAGATACCGCAAGGGTTCTAAGTTAAGTGGACTCGTTGAACCAAGAATCTCAGCGGCTTTAGCCAGTGAGAGTGTCAAACATATCATCCTGTACATCCTCAAATCCTGGAAATCCTGATTCAGACAATTATTTCAAAAGCATCAGATAACAATCCAGAAAAATATTTGCATAATCTACTTTTATCGCGTCGCCAAAATAAGAGCATAAAACACTTGACAGATGATTTTAAATCTGTTATCATAAAGTTGATGAGGAAGAACTATCGCAATATATTTTAAGATTTTAGCAAAATTGGCATCCTCGCCTTCAGACCCTTTGCCGAAACCAGAAAATAATAAAATCTGGATTTGATATACCTGCAATATACTGTAATGATTTTCGCTATAATATAGTATTAAGAATTATAAATATTCTTTGCTAATTAAGAATTGCAGAGATGTTTATAATTGATACCGTTTAATTTTAGTTTTCTCTATGAATAATGATAAAGTAGTGATGAATTGGCAACAATTAACCGCATCTACTGTAGTTGCCGATACCAATTCCAGTTTCCTGGGAGAAATTGTTCAAGAAACTTTTGCCTTAACCCGTCGTCTGTTTATTCAACTCCAACGCCGTCCTTCTAGCCTGATAGCCGGGATTATTCAGCCCGTCATGTGGTTAGTTTTATTTGGGGCATTATTCCAAAATGCGCCTAAAGGATTATTTGGGACTACGACAAATTACGGGCAATTTCTAGCAGCGGGTGTAATAGTATTTACCGCCTTTGCTGGGGCTTTAAATGCCGGTTTACCTGTGATGTTTGACAGGGAATTTGGCTTTCTAAATCGCTTGCTGGTTGCACCCTTAGCCTCGCGCTTTTCAATTGTTTTTGCGTCTGCTATTTTTATTATTAGCCAAAGTTTACTCCAAGCAGCAGTAATTGTAGCAGCAGCGGCATTTATAGGGGCTGGTTTACCTAATTTTACAGGATTGTGTGCGATCGCTCTCATTGTCCTGCTCCTGGCTTTAGGCGTAACTGCCATTTCTCTCGGTTTGGCTTTTGCATTACCAGGACACATTGAACTTATCGCCGTAATTTTTGTCACTAACCTACCGCTATTATTTGCCAGTACAGCCTTAGCACCTTTATCTTTTATGCCTGGTTGGTTACAGGTTATTGCTACCCTTAATCCTCTCAGCTATGCCATTGAACCAATTCGCTATTTGTATCTACACAGCAGTTGGGGATTAAATGATATAGTAATGCACGCTTTTTGGGGTGATGTTACCTTTGGGGGAGCGTTGTTAGTGTTACTGGGTTTCGCAATCGTGGCTTTACTCACTATTCAACCCCAACTCCGTCGGACTCTCGCGTAAGATTATAAGGAGAAATTTCATGAGAAAATCATTTTTACCAGTTCACAAAATTATTCTTGCCACTATCGCTGGTATTAGCTTTGCTTCTATGTTAGTTACAGAACCCACCTTAGCTGATACAAATCAACCCTTTGGTAGTTTAGAGAGTGACCGGAATAGCAATGCTTTGTCTGGTAATGGGTCAGGTTTCGATATGATGAACATGATTCATCAAGCACAAATCGGGACTGTGCAATGGAATGCTGATCAACAAAGTCAACAGTTAGACCTAGCCGCAACCGCATTTAGATCTGCACAACAGAAACTTCTTCAGCCTCAGATCCAACAAAACTCAGGTGCATTAGGAATTACATCTGGTCAAAATTTATTCCCTTTACAAATTTTACCATCAGCAGGTAAATAACACCTGCTTTGGATAATTTGGGGCGCAGGATCTGCGTAGGTTGGGGCGCAGGCCCTGCGCCCCTACGGATTCCTTAATGCTTACAAACCAAGTGCTGTTAAAATATCACTTGCGTGGGTGGGTGTATTAACGGTAGCATCAACATGGATGATTTTGCCGCTACTATCAATTACGTAGGTAACCCGCTTGGCATAACCACCACCATCAACATTATAAGCGGTAATTAGAGATTTGTTGGTATCAGCTAGTAAGGGGAAATTCAAATTATATTTAGCTGTGAATGCTTGGTGAGAAGATTCATCATCAGCACTTACTCCCAACACGACAATATCTTTAACTTGATAATCAGGTTGGGCATCCCGGAAGCTTTGAGCTTGTTTGGTGCAGCCAGGTGTGTCATCTTTAGGGTAAAAGTAGAGAACAACGGTCTTACCTTTAAAATCAGATAATGAAACTGTGTTGCCGTTAGTGTCTTTAGTGGTAAATGCAGGTGCATCTGTACCAATTGCTAGAGCCATGATTCACCTTGTCCTGTTTAAAATCTTTATGCAATAAAAATTTTACAATAATTTACAATATTTAAATAAATAGTTGATTAAATATCCTCAATTAGAAGTATTTATTTTCCAATTATTGAGAAAAAGCCCAACTTAGAGTGATTAAAAAAATGCCGACCGTGGATTTTCCCAACTTCAAGCCCTTAGTTTATACTAGTAAAGCCCTAGACAGAGCCGAGCGATCGCTAATCTGTTCACCCTTTAACCTGAATTTGTTTGTAGCCATGACTAGCCAAAGCATCCAGTTAGGTGCTATAGCAATGGATAAAGGAGTTAAGCAGAATTACACCAACCGCCCATTATCAGAATTGACCTGTGAAAACGCTTTAGCCTGGTTAATTGATGTCGGAGTATTGCGGAGAGAAGTTGATGGACAGGGAATTACAGATAGTTTTCGTCTAACTCCTATGGGTCATCAATTGATCACTAAGTTAAAAGATCACAAGCGGGGTAGTCCTTCCCTGAGCGATCGCTACAATGATTTTATAACTCGTTGGTTACGTTTACCCTTTTGACCGATGTTGATCATTGGTTTTGATTACAACTCTTGTGGGGTGGGCATCTGTCCCCCATAGTTATACGAATCTCAACATACTAAATTGTAGTTAAAAATGAAATCAATCATGGTAGTGGGAACAACATCCCACGCAGGGAAATCACTGATAACCACAGCCATTTGTCGGATTCTTTCCCGACGCGGCTGGCGAGTATCTCCCTTTAAAGGTCAAAATATGGCTTTAAATGCCTATGTGACAGCCAGTGGGGGCGAAATTGGCTATGCTCAAGCAGTGCAAGCTTGGGCTGCGGGAATAGCACCGTCAGTAGAAATGAATCCCATTTTACTTAAACCCCAAGGGGATATGACATCCCAAATCATCCTCAAAGGTAAAGCCATAGGTACAGTCAGTGCCACAGACTACTATGAAAAATATTTTGAACTAGGTTGGCAAACCATCAAAGAATGTCTACAACACCTATCAACAGAGTTTGATGCTCTCGTTTGTGAGGGTGCTGGTAGTCCTGCCGAAATTAATCTCAAACACCGTGATTTAACTAATATGCGGGTTGCGAAACATTTGAATGCACCCACACTATTAGTAGTTGATATTGATCGAGGTGGAGCATTTGCTCATGTGGTCGGAACATTAGAACTATTAGATGAAGATGAACGCGCATTAATTAAAGGAGTTGTGATTAACAAATTCCGAGGACAGAGATCAATTCTCGAACCGGGAATCAAATGGTTAGAAGAACGCACAGGTATACCTGTTGTCGGGGTGATTCCCTATTTAGACCAAGTTTTCCCAGCGGAAGATTCCTTGGACTTATTAGAACGGAAACCAGCAAAAGCCAACTCTGAATTAAATATTGCTGTCATTCGGTTACCCAGAATTGCCAATTTTACCGATTTTGACCCCTTGGAATCAGAACCATCTGTTACGGTAAAATATTTGCATCCTAAGCAAGATTTAGGACATCCAGATGCAGTAATTATTCCAGGAACAAAAACCACAATTGCCGATTTAATTACCTTGCAAAAAAGCGGTATGGCAGAAGCAATTCAAAACTATGCAGCTTCTGGTGGCACAGTTTTAGGTATTTGTGGCGGTTTCCAAATGCTGGGGCAAACTATTGCTGATCCTGAAGGAATGGAAGGACAAGCGGGTAAATATCAAGGGCTAAATTTATTACCAGTAAAAACCGTAATTACAGGTCAAAAAATTGCCCGTCAGCGTCAAGTTACTTCCAATTATCCCCAAGCGGGCTTACCTGTCAGTGGGTTTGAAATCCACCAAGGGCGAACTGTTAGCAACATTGCTTCGCTATCACGCGTAGAAAACCCAGGTGAACAAAAATCTTGTCAACCCTTATTTGATGATGCTAATTTAGGGTTAGTAGATAGTTGTCAATCAATTTGGGGAACTTATCTACATGGAATTTTTGATAATGGCCCTTGGAGACGGGCTTGGGTAAATCGTCTGCGTCAACAACGGGGTTTGAAATCTTTACCCACAGGTGTAGCTAACTATCGAGAACAGCGAGAACAAATTTTAGATGCTTTAGCTACCCAAATTGAAGAACATTTAGACTTAACACCGTTTATCTAATCGTAGGTTGGGTTGACGTGAGGAAACCCAACATTTATAAGAGCATCTGGTAATGTCAATAGCTAGGTTTGTCTAGTAAGAGAACTCCACAAAAAAGATTATCCAATTTTGTGGGATGGGCATCTTGCCCGTCCTTGTATTATTAGCGGGCAAGATGCCCGCACCACAAGAAATTTTGGGATATTTTTTTAATTGGAAGTCTCTAATGGATAGAAAAATCAGCAACCTCTCACAGAATTTGCAAATAAATCACGCGCGAAAATAGAGTATTGGGGGGTTGACAATTGCTTCGGGATTTGTTATGATGAAACTGATAAGGAAGAACTAGGTAAAAATAATATAAGATTTTTCTTTGAAACCGCTTACCAGCAAGGTAGACGGTTATTTGTTTTCAGGAAAGAAATTATGCTTTTATCTTTGGGTACTAAGATAAAATTCTGATTACAAGCATTTATTTGAGAACGAGGGGAAATTATGGCTGTTAAAAAAGGAAATATGGTGCGGGCTATTCGGGAGAAGTTGGAAAATAGTTTAGAAGCTAAAGCTAGTGATTCCCGCTTTCCTAGTTATTTGTTTGAAACTCAAGGGGAAATTGTGGATATCAAGGGTGATTATGCTTTGGTCAAGTTTGGACAAGTGCCAACGCCAAATATTTGGTTAAAGTTAGAACAGTTAGAAGAGTTTGTTTAATATACAAGAACCCCACCCCCCAACCCCCTCCCCGCAAGCGAGGAGGGGGCTATGATATACCTGATACGTTTAGAAACCGCTATATTAGGGAAAAAGTCAGTAGCATGGTGGGTTACGTGGTCACTAACCCACCCTACAATGATGGAATAATTGCAATCACTTCAGAAATTATGTCTTATTCTCCCTCTTCCCCAATTGTTTATAATTCTCCTCGTGTGACTATTGTGGGTGCGGGTAGAGTTGGAAGCACTTTAGCCCAACGCATTGCCCAGAAAAATCTGGCTGATGTGGTATTGTTGGATATTGTGGACGGAATGCCTCAAGGTTTGGCGTTAGATTTGCTGGAAGCGCGGGGAATTGAGTCCCATAATCGGCAAATTAGCGGGACTATTAATTATGCAGATACGGCTAATTCAAATATTGTGGTGATTACGGCAGGTTTTCCCCGCAAACCAGGTATGAGTCGGGATGATTTGCTGAAAGTCAATGCCAAAATTGTGGTAAATGCGGCTAAAAATGCTATCGCTCATTCTCCCAATGCTATTTTTATAGTAGTCACAAATCCTTTGGATGTGATGACTTATTTAACTTGGCAAACTACGGGTTTACCAAAAAGTCGAGTTATGGGTATGGCTGGGGTTTTAGATTCTGCTAGATTTGCAACTTTTGTGGCTTTAGAATTAGGAGTTTTACCCGCAGATGTGAAAGCAATGGTATTAGGAAGTCATGGAGATTTAATGGTTCCTTTATCTCGCTATGCCACAGTAAATGGGATTCCCATTACAGAATTATTAAGTCAAGAAACCATTGATAATTTAGTCGCTAGAACTCGCAATAGTGGAGCAGAAATTGTGGAGTTAATGCAAACTGGGGGGGCATTTTTTGCGCCGGCTTCAGCAACTTGTATGATGGTGCAGTCAATATTATTAAATGAATCGCGGTTGTTACCAATGGCGGCTTATGTGCAAGGGGAATATGGTTTAAATGATGTGGTAATTGGTGTTCCTTGTTTCTTAGGCAATGAGGGCATTAGAAAAATTGTGGAAGTGAATATTAATGATCAAGAAAGAGCAGCTTTGCAGACTTCGGCGGAGTCGGTGAGGGGAAATATTACTAGGGCGTTGGAGATTTTGGAGACTTCCAAATAAAAAAATATCCCAAAATTTCTTGTGGTGCAGGCATACTTCGACAAGCTCAGTACAAGTCTTGCCTGCTAATAATATCAGGACGGGCAGGATGCCCATCCCACAAGATTGGATAGCGTCTCTACATTCTTTGCCACCAAATGTCAAAAGTTAATTTTCCTCGTCAGCGGGGTCGCCATAGGGGTCTTCACTAGCGGGACGAACATTACCAAAATTGCCTTGGTCGGCGGGGTCGCCATAGGGGTCTTCACTAGCGGGGCGAACATTGCCAAAGTTGCCTTGGTCGGCGGGGTCGCCATAGGGGTCTTCACTAGCGGGACGGACATTGCCAAAGTTGCCTTGGTTTGCGGGGTCGCTGTAGGGATTTTCACGAGGTGGACGTGTATCTTCTTCTTCTCGTTTATCGCCCAACCCTACGAAAAAATCTTTCGCTTTTTGCAAAAATTCGTTAACCATGATCTGTCTCCTTATTGTCGTGCATCTGGGACTTGAGTGAGATCCCGACCTGTGGTGCGTCCGTTATAGCCTTGAAAATCTTGATACCGTTGTGCTTCTGATTCGGGAACACGAATACCACCAGGGGGGGGAGTTACCCAGTGAGCGCGGTTTTGCTCGTCGCGGTAATATACGCGCCCATTTTTAGAAAGGTAATATTTGCCTTTCTCTCCTGTTCCTTGAGCGTTTTTTTGTTTGTTATAGAGATAGTAAAGAGCCGCTGCTCCTCCTAAAAGTGCAAACGTCTGACCTGTGGATAAACCTTTTTTAGCTTCGGGTTGATTAACTAAAGAGCGATCGCTCATGTTTCTTCCTGCTGTATCATCAACAGGTGGTGGTACTGATGCGTTTCGAGAACCACCGCCACAGCCTGTTAATAAAAGCACTGAGAGTAATGTTGACAACAGTATTGCTTGCACGCGTAATCCGAATTTACGCTCTTTATATATAATCTGCATTTTTTATTCCCATTATTTACGACTTTTTAATCTCCGTACTAATGCAAAGATAGAGTTGGGCTTTTGGTTGTTTTTTTGTACCTAGAAAAATATGGGTCTAGTATTTGTATGTAATCATGAACTATTTTTGTTAGTCTTCCATCTTGCTGCTGATATAAGCGAAGATTACTTATTTACCTCTGAGGAAATATGCAATTCAGTTTTTTGGCTCAGGGTATTTGCGGTATAAATTATGAATATTGATTTATTATTTTTATCATCAGTAATTTTTTGTTAAGTAAGAATATAAAAATATGATAATTGGCTCTAAAAAAATATTGATTTTTGTCTTATTTATATCAAAATAGTCAATATTGTTTGAACTTTATTGTTTGAAGTTTATCCAAGTAACAAATAAAATACATATAATATCTTTTAGTTAAGTAGGATACCAAATATGAACGCTGAACAAAAGAATTCACAGACTTTGTATGCTCAAACACGCTTGTTGCTTGCCTTATGGGATTTAGGAGCAAGTCAACAAGAAGTGCAAAAAGGTTTGCTGACGAAGCGGATAGTAGCTAAGGGTCAGAAAATGGCGGACTATAAGGATATTTTAGAGGATTTGCAGGGACAGGGGGCTGTTACTATTTCTAGGACTGGTTATACTCTCAAGTCACCAATCGGTTTAGATGTGTTGGGTGCGGGTTTGCGTAGTGGTGAGTTTAAGTTTGAGGGAACTATTGTTGGGACTTGGGCAGCTAATGCGTTGTTACGGTGGATAGGTAAGGATACAGTTGTGATAGCTGCGTCGGTTGTTTCTGTTGGTGG
Source organism: Dolichospermum sp. DET69 (assembly GCA_017355425.1). Taxonomy (NCBI): domain Bacteria; kingdom Bacillati; phylum Cyanobacteriota; class Cyanophyceae; order Nostocales; family Aphanizomenonaceae; genus Dolichospermum; species Dolichospermum sp. DET69. The sequence goes on along the minus strand of CP070233.1, from coordinate 5,187,176 downwards.
GGTGATTGGTTCTTATGAGGAGTTTAAGTCAGAGATTATTGATTTATTTAACAAGCTAGATAAAAGCTATAGTCATGCTGGGTTAGTTCCTATTTGGCAGATACGCAAAGAGGTAGAAAATCGTTTACAACGCGATCAATTTAATACTTGGATCATGGATATGCAAGCAGAGAAATTATTATATCTCCAAAGTGGAGAAGCACGAGGAGCGACTGAAGAACAGAAAAAAGACTCTATTAATAGTGAAATAAGAGGGCTTCTATTTTTCGTTAGTAAACCATTGTAATTGTCAAATAGGAAAATAATTAAAATGTCAAATACAGATAAATATGCCTTACTTGATAAGGCACGTAAAGAATCTGCAAATCCTTTTCGACTGAAATCAGTAATAACAGCTAATGAAGTTTGGGGTGATGTTATTACTGATTTATCTGGACTGAATCAACATATTGACGAAAGAATATTTGATGCAATTTCTGAGGTACGTAAAAAGTATTCTAGTAAAATTGGAATTACAATTAAAGGTGATCGAGGTACTGGCAAAAGTCATATTATACATAGGGTATGGAAAAAAATAACACAAGAAGGAGATTCTATTTTTGCCTATATTGGTCCTTGTGCTAATCCCAAACGAATTAACTCTCATGTACGTTTATACTTAGCTGATAGTTTTACATATCAAAATAGTAAAGGAATCACTCAATGGCAAAAATTAGCAGCAGCAGCAATTAATACTTTAAAAGGAACAGAGTTTGAGGATAAATATCGCTCATATATTGAAAAATGTAATTCACCTGATGAATTACGAAAATATATTGTAGCAAGTCAAACTAAAACCACTCTATTAAGCTTTTTTGATGAATTAGTTGAAGCAATTTTAGAAAATCAAACTGGAATTGATTTCAACTTTTTAAAAGCACTATTATTTCTACTTTTGAAAAATGTAAAAATTGCTCAAATTTCTTTAGCTTGGATTAAAGGAGAGGATAATTCAGAGCTTAAAACAATAGGATTACCAGAATTTTCACTTGATATACAAGAAGATAAATCTATCTGGATGATACAGCAAATTTGCAAATTAGCTGAAGTAGCATCATTACCAGTGGTAATTTGTTTTGATCAACTTGATAGTGCTGGTACTGATAATGATTCTGGAGATAGTCCTGCTCAAACAATTGCTAAATGTATCGATCAAATCTACTTTCAATGTAGTAATGTAATTCTGATTTGCTGCGTTATTAGTGACACATGGCGAGAAATTGAGCAAATGGGAAGTGGTATTCCAGATCGAGTTGGTCAAAGAGCAGTTAGAGCCAAACCACCTACTACTGAAGAAACTATAGAATTGGTTAAGCTCAGACTAGATTGGTTTTATAAAAATAATAGCCTCAATTCTCAAGATTATCCTCATTTATATCCTTTTGAGGAAAGCAAAATTAGACATATTGCTAGTGAATCTGCTGGTGCGCGTTCTTTGATGATCTGGTGCGCTGACGAGTTTGAAAAGGTAATTATTCAACCACTGGGAACAAAAGGTAACGAACCAGTAGATCCCCCATTACCACTAGATAAAAATAAACAATTTTTAGAAACCTATCAAGAGTTACTTAAACAAATTCGTGTACCAATGAAAGAGGATGATCAGTTAGCAGCAATAATTCTCTGTGCTATGACTATGATTCCTAATGGTGGTACAGCAGATGTAGTAATTCAAGAAGTTAAAAAAATTGCTGATGCAACACATGATTTACATTTTATTATCTCTGGTTATGACTGCTTAAATATATGCGAGGTAAAAATTGGTGTAAGAATATGTGAAACAACAAATGGAAATACATTTAATGCAGTAATTAGGAGATTATTAGATTATCATAAATATGGAATTACTCGTGGTTGTTTAGTACGTTCTACTGATGTTCCTCGCAATTGGAAAACTGGATATGAGCTTAAAGAAAAACTGGAAAAACAGCAAGGTGGTGAAGTAGTCGTTTTGAAAAAAAATGATATTAAACCTCTAGTAGCGATTCAAAAAATTTATGAACAAGCTGAAGACTATGGATTTACCAAAGAAGAGGTAACTCAATTTGTGAAAGATTTAAGTCTTGCTGCTGATAATCTATTAATTTGTGAAATTTTGAGTGCGCCGGTGTGATATGAATATTCAAATAATGAATGGAATTCAATTACCAGCTTTTGATATAGAAATGCTGGCTTTGGGGAAATTGATTGTAGTACCTTTTAAGCAGTTTCAAAATGAAGGTAAATCATTTTGGTTATATCCATCTCAAAAACTTCCAGATAATCTCAGCTTAGAGGAATACTATCAACCTGAATATTTAGCAAAAGCTAAAAATGCCTTAGCTAAATATTCAACATATCCTATTCATCTTAAATTTTGGGCGCGTTGTGAATATCAATGGCGTATTAATCCTGAGCAAAAGGATCTTTTACCGAAAATTGCACAATCAACAATTTGGAATTTGACTGCTTTAGAAAAGATATTTGAACAGCAGAAATTTCTCAAATTATTGATATTGCGAGTTTACTATCTTTCCAAACATTGCATAGTTAATATACCAACTGATACAGGTTCATTTTATTGGACTAAATCTGAAGATATAGTAAATCATGCAAGTGAAAATGATATTTCTGTGGTTTCTGATTCTAGTTTTAGCAACCGAAAAAGCTTAATTTTGTCTGGAAATATTTCTCCATACCAAAATATAGAAACCTTACAGTTTCAATGTCAAAATATTTCAGCAACCAATCCAGATATTGAAAAACTTAATCACGACATTAAGCAATTTCTAGGCTGGTATAGTGTTCCACCTATTACAAAATTAGATCAAAGTCTGGATTGGATAAAAACAATTACAACATTAGGAGATAGAAGCATAGAACTAGAAGAGAAAAAAAGCAACTATCAAGCGGGTACAGACTTTGAAAATATCGCACGGGATAGCCTTGATTTTTTAGGATTTAAAGTTGAAACTGCTTATAAAGGAGGTGCAGGAGGTTTAGACTTATATTGTTCACAACCTTATGCTTTAGTTTGTGAATGTAAAGCAGGTAAAAGTATTCCTAGCCGTACAGTTGAGGAATTAATTAAACTTGGTGGAATGCACTTAGGTAGAGAACAATTTATCAACTCGGCCAAATTGGTAATAGGACCAGGTAACGCTACCTCAGATACTCAAAAATCATCACAACAATGGAAAGTCAGTATTATCAAAGCTATGACATTACAAAAATTAGTAGAACTCAAAGCAAAATATCCAGGTGCAATAAACTTAATTGAATTACAGAAATACTTAGAACCGGGGCAAATTGATGATAAAATTAATGAATATATAGATAAAATAGAAAAAGAGATTAAATTGCGATCGCACATTATCCAACTTGTCAAAAACTATCTACAAAACTCAGGAATAGAATCTGCTGGAGTTGATACTTTAGATGGTGCATATTTCGGTTCAAACCCACCACAACCATTAAAACCAGGAGAAATGCACGAAATTTTAATAGAACTATCATCACCATTAACAGGTTACTTAGGAAGAGAAAAAGCAAACGATGGGAAAACAGATAAATTTTACTACCTACGAGATTTACCAATTAATTAAAAATAACCCTCTTCTTTGCATCTTTTATGCTTGTCAAAAAAACAAATTTTCAAATGAATTAGTTTTATTCCATCGGTAAGTATTAAAATCTCTTCTATCAACATTCAGAGGGAACAGGGAACGGGCAACTTTCTAACAGGAAAAACTCATGTTTAAAAACATGAGATTGAGATAATGACACTGTTTTTTTTCGTGCTACGCATCTTGTAAAAACATCTTTTTTTTGACTGAGCTTTAAACTGGTGCAAATGAGTGTTTCTTATCTGTTCCCTGTTCCCTGTTCCCTGTTCCCTGTTCCCTGTTCCCTTCTTTTGTAAAAATCCGCCCATTTTGCAGATGTTCAGCAAGTACAACCAGCGAAGCATCTGCTAAATCCATTGGTAAATTTGCGTAATTTTCCATTAATTCAATTATCCTTTCAACATGATACTTTTCAAGATAAAAAATCTCAAAAGCACCTAAACAAAAACTTTTTAAAAAATTGAATGAGGCTGTATCACTAGCAAATTGTGTTAACATATAACAAGTTTCAGTAACTACTGGATAAGTTGAAATTAGTGGTTCTGAAATATTATTAAATGCAATTTGTGCTTGAAAATGATAAGTATCTCTTTGGTTAAACAACGCTAATAAAGCACCAGTATCAACAATAATCATAATCGCTCTTCTTTTTGTTTATCCTGAAGATAGTCAGCCATTTTTGTTTTATAAGTAACAGACAGATCAGAATCACCATTAAAACATCCGACTAAACCAAGTTCTTTAAATATTGCTAAAGGCGGTTTATTATTAGTTTGAACTTGGTTATAGTATTTTTCAATAGCTTGTTTAATAGCTTCACTAAAATCTTGATTAGTCTGTTCCTGAATATACGCAAGTTTTTGAACACAGTCATCATCAAGCTGAATTTCCAATTGCATAAAATTACCTCTACTGGCAAGATTAACGGTTAACTATCAACTAATTTTAATTTTATCAAAAAAATCATCCCAAAGTCAAAATACTCTGTTGAAAATTCACCACCAAAGGCAAAAACTCCAACCACGCTGAACCCAATAAAATTTCCGTTAATTCATCTCCAGCATAAACAGGAATTTTATACTCTTGATTATCCAAAATCACCTTACCAGAATAAAGATCAAATCTCGACTCTCCCTGTGCAGTTCTTAACTTTTCCTTAGATATAAATGGCCAATTTAGACCTTGTAAATCTTGTTTATTAATAGCCATAAAGCCTGTGAAACCAGTATCAAACAAAGTATCCACAGGCAGATTTAAGCCATCAGTAGTAATTAATTCAACCTCAAAAAATAACCGCCCCCCATCACCAAAATAACCCTCGATCATATTCTCCCAGTTACTCCAGTTTCATTGATGCCAAATAAAAAATGTATCAGATTAGGATGTTTCTCCCTTGCTTTCTTACTAGCAACTTCCTTATTTTGATTAACGAAATAATCACCACTATCGGGTTCTATGGCAATATACCAACCATAATGATCTTTTATCAACTCAGGAAGCAATTTTTCAAAAATTGCCCAACAACGTTGATAAAATTGTTCATCTTCTGCTTTACGTCTAGCTAATTCTTCCGGTGATAAAGTCAGTTCAGGAAAAATCCTTCCTCTTCTTCTTGCTGTTTTTGGTGTTAGTTGTGTCATGGGTTTAAACTCCAATTTTATGACTATATTAAATTAATAATAACAAAAATAACCCTCGATCATATTCTCCCAACTGCTCCAATTTCATTCAACCGAAACATACAATGTACAGCATGAGGGTGTTTCTCTCGTGCTTGCTGGTTGTTTTGGTGTTAGTTGAGTCATGTTTTTAAACCCCATTTCTACTATTATAATAATATCAAAAAAATCATCCCCAGTTCAAAACACCAACAGAAAAACCCTACTTATGAACCTTTCATTATCAGGACTTATAGAAGCTGCAAAAACTGGAAAACTCATCAGTTTTCCCACAGATACCGTCCCTGCATTAGCCACTATACCCACACAAGCAGAATTAATTTATGCGGCAAAACAACGCAGTTTCGATAAACCCTTGATTTTAATGGCAGCCAAAGCCGAAGATTTATGGGATTATGTTCAAGGTAGCGAGATAGAATATCAAATTTGGCAAAAAATTGTGAATCAATACTGGCCAGGTGCATTAACCTTAGTATTACCAGCTAGTGATAAAATTCCCCAAGTCATGAATCCCCATGATCCTAGCACTATTGGTATTAGAGTCCCAAATAATCCAATTGCCCAAACTATTTTAGCGCAAACAGGTCCAATGGCTACAACTAGCGCTAATTTATCAGGTCAACCAGCTTTAGAAACCAAAGCCGAAATAGAAGCTCAATTTCCAGAGGTTTTAACATTAGAAGCTATAGAATATCAGGGTTTGGGAATACCTTCCACCGTTGCTAAATGGACAGAAAATAACTGGCAGATTTTAAGACAAGGTAGTATTAAATTAGATAATTATGAACTTTAGTAACTGGCTATATTTAGGAACAGGAGTAGGATTAGGAATAGGTATTTGTAAATTATTCCTACAGTCCGTTAAATCTCCATCCATTTCCATTCAAAATGCGCCACAACAGCAAGAAAACCCACTTTTACAAGAATTGCAGCAAACTCAACTCGCATATCATCAAGCGCGGGAAATGAGTCAGTTTCAAGCGGGGTTTTTAGCTAGAATTAGTCATGAATTGCGATCGCCATTAAGTAGTATCATAGGATTACATCAATTGATTTTGGCAGATTTATGTGAAAATCCCGAAGAAGAGCGGGAATTTATCGGCCAAGCTCACCAAAAATCACTAAAATTATTAAAACTAATTGATGAGATTCTGAATGTTTCTAAAATCGAATCTGGTAGAAATAAATTAGATATTCAGACTTTACAATTAAGTGAATTTTTAGAAGAAATTTATAACTTAACCTATCTATTAGCAGTCAACCGTAATTATCCTTTCGTTCTTTCACCGTCAGATTCAGAAATTCACATTTTAGCAGATTACCATTGGCTCAAACAAGTATTAATAAATTTGATAAATACCACAATTGATAAAATGGAAGAAGGCAATATTTATCTTTCTAGCAATTTATCATTAACAGGTAATTATGCAAATATTTGGTTAGACGTACCGACTGAGACAGTAATTATAAGTGAATCTATAGATTTAATGAAATCGGAACATCAAACAAATCAGAAAAATATAGTTTTGTCAGCAGGAATGAAACTGGCAATTAATCAAAGTTTAGTAGAATTAATGGGAGGAAAGTTAGAAATTTTGTCTTTCCCCACTAACAAAGAAGATACACCACAGTTAACTAGACTGCAAATATCCATGCCTATAGAGACTGTTGCAAACAAATCTCCTCAGTCATAAAAGCATCAAAATTAGACTGATTGTTTAAAACCATTGTCGTCGTGTTATTTGCTTGAAAACCAATCTTTTCATAAAATTCCTGTTGGTGAGTTGTCATCAAGTATACACGCTCTACCTTTTGCATCCGGGGATGACTTAAAACCGTTTCTACCAACTTGATGCCCAGTCCCTTACCTTGATATTCTGGATGAATGACAACATCCCAAATCGTAGCGCGATAGATGCCATCAGAAGTGGCTCTGGCAAAACCAATTAATAATTCCCTATCCCAGATAGAAATAACAGGTTCACTGTTAGCAATAGCTATACCCCAATCCTTAATACTGCGTCCTTTTGCCCAAAAAGCAGCCAGATTAAACAGTTCTTGGACTTGGTAAAGATCAATATCCGCAAGGCTTTGGCTAAATTGAATCTGAGAATATTTCATCATCTATAAACACCCAATGATCGGAGTATCTTCGTTTCTGTTATGGCATATTTTCCCCAAAAATAGTAATTATGTATATAGATATGCAACATTCAAGATCCTATTTTAAAATTCTAGTATTTGGAGGGTGCGTTAGAGGATGTTTTAAAAGTTTTCAAGGTATAAATTAACCCCTCTTGTAAACCTCTCCCCTATAAGGAGAGAGGCTTTAAAATCCCCATTCCCTACAAGGGAATGGGGGTAGGGGGGTTAGGTTTTTGGAGATTATTGGTTTTATTTAATACTTTATGGCTAACGCCACGCTATGCCTGATGCCTCCGGCTCCCGCAGGGATACGGCACACTTCGTGAACGCTATCAAACACCCTCTTAGGAAGGACATTTTGAAAGTTTGTTTAAACTCAGAGATTTAGCTTCTGAACTTGCGGGTAAACCCCTAACCCTAGAGGAGATTTTTAGTAAAAAGTGATGTAATATAATTCTTGATTGGCTTTTTTATTTAATTTATTTTCTGGAGCATCAAATCATGGAATTTACTGGAACTTGGCATATTTATGAAATGTCGAATTGGGATGAAGAATATTTTAATATGGAAGTACAGGCTTATATCGAAATTGATGAACAAGGAAATGGGGCCAAAATCTACAACTTTTGCACAACAATATTCCTATATCTCTCGATTTGTAGAAGCATAATCTCTAAATAATTTTTGCGCCCAATCTATATCATAAGGTAAAGGAGGCTTGATTGGACGATAATCTTTCTCATGGGTTTGTCCGTCGTGTAAAATAGCATTAACGACTATACAGGGTTCTTCACTCAAATTAATTGCACCATGTAATACTCCTGGAGGAATTGTAATAATTGTTGGTTCTTTTTCACTTAAAAATGTATATTGATATTCACGGTTGTGTAGACTAGTTATTAAAATTTGTCCCTTCACTACTAATAGTTGATCTGTTTGATGCCTATGGACAAACATATCATCTATAAAATTACTAGAAATATGAACCAATGTAGTTTGATTACTATTAGCTAGAGAGTAGAATGAAACCATTCCCACTGTTATTGAATCTAATTTGCGAATTTTAATTCTTTTACTGCCAGTCATTTTTGTACCTCGTTATTTTAGTAAATCTAGCGAATGTACCATCAGAAACAAGTATTACAAAACCTTAGTTTGTAAGATGACAGAATATGGTTAAAACTTTGATTTAGGTATAGAGTATTGCATAGAAACCAATACTTAAAAGTATATTTAGTAACATTAATAATAAGTTAAATAGCTTTTAGTATAGAAATTGCCAGATAAAATCATTTTTTTGGAAGATTTAGCGACTTTTTACAAGTATACCTATCTATCCACAATGCTACGCAATTCAACAGTTTTGACCAATTGAACGCAAATCGTTCCTACTATTCAAAGTAAAGCGATTCCTACGGAGCGCTTCGCTATCGCCTATTTCCGTCAATGCTGAAAATTATTAAAGCAATGCCTTCAGCGATCATAGGAATCGCTATAATAATTTTCTAAAAGAGAAAAGTTACAATTATTTTCTAATTACCCATTTGATCTGTCAAAAACTGAATCAGCAGTTTGTTAACTTCAATTGAGCGTTCTTGTTGAATCCAGTGACCAACCCCCGGTAGCAATACCTTCTGCTTTAAATTAGGTACATTGTGTTCTAAGTTATCAAATGCTTCATGGTACATCGTAATTACTGCATCTACTTCTCCTGCCACAAACAGTACTGGTTGGTAAATCTTTGCCCCACTGAGAAAATGTGTTAGTTCCCAATTTCTATCTATATTGCGATACCAATTCAGTCCTCCCCGGAAACCAGTTCGTTCAAACTCAGAGGTGAAAAAGTCAATATCCTGCTCTGTTAACCAAGTAGGAAGTTGATCTGGTAAAGACCTATTTGTTAATTTTTCTGACTTGTTGTAGAGAAAACGCCAACGTTTAGCAGGTGGTGGATCTCCTGATGCAGAGTAAAGCATTGAAAGTATATTTGTCCGCACATCTGATTCTAGTTCTGCTTCTGCTTTACCTGGTTCTTGAAAGTTTAGTTGATAAAATTCTTGCTCACCTGCCATCAGTTTCATCGCTTCTGTCGGTCTTATATTATCCCAGGTACGGGGTTGATAAGGCACACTAAGCAGGGTGAGAGAACGGAAAATATCTGGACGGAGCAAGGCACAATACCAGGCCACAACTGCACCCCAATCATGTCCAACGATAAATGCTTGTTCTTCACCTAAAGCATTAACTAGACCAACGATATCACCCACCAACTCAAAAATATTGTAATCTTCAATGGCTGCTGGTCTGTCTGTCTGCCCATAGCCGCGTTGATCTGGTGCTACCACATGAAATCCTGCTTCAGCTAATGCAGATAACTGATGTCGCCAAGAGTACCAACTTTCGGGAAAACCATGACATAAGATGACTAGTTTACCCTGCCCTTGTTCGGCAATGTGCATCTCAATGTTGTTGGTTTTAATAAAACGATGAGTTACCGGAGTCATGTTTATTACCTGTCAGCTTGATGTTATTAAAATAGAGTTTCAAATACGCTTTAATTCAGGTTCAGGATAACTAGGAAAAGCATTGGAAGTATTAGATAGAAGACTACCTAATAAGGTTTCATGTCCTGGAACTGTCACTTTAAACTATACAAGTCCTTCCCCGATTACTATTATACTTTCACCTGTGATGTTTACTTGTACTGCAATTCCTTTAGGTTCTAAGGCTTTGTTCATTAGGGTAGCGATAGCGAAGCGCTCCGTAGGAATCGCTCTCTAGTTTCCCTCAATAATGGGGTAACGTAAAATTTGCAACTATTTGGTGATATCTGTAGCCTTGGTTTCTGCCATTAGCCAATTCAGATAATCCTCATTTCCTGCCTCAATTGGTAAAGCCACCACACAAGGTACTTGATAAGAGTGTACTGATTTTACTTTAGCTGTTAATTCTGCAATTGACATCCTCCCCACCTTACTTCGTTGAAGGTGGGGATTCCAAAGATCACTCTTTGGGCTTCCTCTTTCCACGAGTTGATTTGCTTGAAGGAGTTTCCCCACTCAAGTATTGATCAGTCTCTCCCGAGGCGTTAGTTCCGACGTGACCCGCCGTACTCAATCCTTTTTCTAATATGTTACGCGCTGCGTTCCAACTTTACAAGTGACGTAAACAAAAAGAAATTCCATATTTTGACCTTATTATATTTGTTTGGGGTAGTAATTGATAATTTTATTGGGGGAAATATTGGTAGGGGCAATGTCTACGAAGGGGGAAGCGATTCCTAGGTCGCGCTAGTTCCCTCCGGGACGCAATGCGTTCGCTATCGCTTTCTACTTACTGTAGCTCTACTCTGTGCCACTAACTTGGTATATTCGATAAATTGATTGTCTTCTTAACTATAAGGAAAGTTACATTTTTTATGCGTAAACTACTAATTGATACAGATACTGCTTCTGATGATGCGGTGGCAATTATGATGGCTCATTCGTGGACAGATGTGGAAGTTGTTGGCATCACAATTGTTAATGGAAATGTGCCTGTTGAACAGGGGTTGAAAAATGCACTTCACACTTTAGAAACTTGTAAAGCCAATACACCTGTGTATGTTGGATGCAAAAAACCAATTCTCAGAGAAAGTAATTATGCTGAATGGTTTCATGGCAAAGATGGCATGGGAAATATGTATTATCCTGATTCACATCTCAAACCTCAACTGTCAGATGCAACTGATGCAATCATAGATTTACTAAAAACTTATCCTGGTGAAATTACCCTCGTCACTTTAGGACCTCTGACAAATATCGCTATCGCATTAAGTCGCGCTCCTGAAATAGCTTCTCTCGTTCATCGCTGTGTAGTCATGGGTGGGGCTGCCAATACGGTGGGCAATGTTACACCTGCTGCCGAGTACAATATTTGGGTAGATCCAGAAGCAGCAAAGGTAGTTTTTCATAGCGGAATGCCGATGGAAATGGTTGGTTGGGAACTTAGCCGATATGCTGCTGCGTTAACCTCAACTGAAATTGATATGATTGCGGCTTTCGGAACACAGAAGTCACTTTTAGCAGTGAATAGCAATCGAGTTGCTATTGAAGCTTCTATCAATCTGCAAGGAGCTATGGGATTAACACTAGCAGATCCAGTAGCAATGGCAGTTGCTCTTGATCCAGCCATTGTTACCCGTCAAGGAAAATATTTTGTGGATGTAGAAACAATAAGTGATTTAACTCGTGGGATGACAGTGGTTGATCAATTAGGTGTTCTTGACAAACAACCAAATATAACTGTGGTTTGGGAAATTGATATACCAAGATGGAAAGAGATTTTATATAGTTGTTTAAAAGCATAAAATCCTGGCGATTAAAACAAATTTAAAAACTCTGTAACAACATCCATAGGACGATTACAGCACTCACTAGCATCAAACCTAACAGTACGAATACCATCACGCAATAAAACCCTATCTCTCCTTCGTTAGCGATCGCTCATTACGGTAGTAATAGTTTGAGTATCACCTTGTTTAGCTAATTCCAAAGCATTTTATGCAGTCATAATTAGTTATCCCTAAGAGTAGATTACCCTGGCATTCTTGGTGGGGAGGGAGTTTGGGGGTTGGGTTTCTCAGTTTTTTTCAAAACCACACAAGTAACAGAAATATTTCTAAATAACCATAAACTATAGCGTAACGAATTTAGCCATTGTAGTGGTTGATACATGGGTAACAGTAATCTTATCATCATCAGCATTACATATAAAACAGGTGGAATAGATGTGCATTTATATAATTTTCCCCCAGCAATAATTTCTGCATTGACTATTTCCAACTCAGGGAAAAGCTCACACAATTGCTCAATATTAGGACGAAACAAAGTATCAATGGGATCTAAATGTAAAGGAAATTGATAAGGAACTGTGAGAAATAAATAACCATTGACAGGAATAATAGAACTAATATTTTGACAAATTTCTTCTTTATTAAGAAGATGTTCTAGTAAATTAGAACAAATAACCGATTTAATATTTAATTCAGAAATACTCTTTAAAAAGACTGGATCATTTAAATCTCCTATTAAGTTAATACCAGTATCCTGTTTTAAATCAGCATGAATCACTAAATTACCATTAATTTTAGCAGGTTTAAATAGAAATTCATGTATCCAGGGTTGCTCCTGTTCTCGAAATTTCTCACTAGAACTACCAAGGTTTAACAAAGGAAATACGGTATTTTCATCTAGGGAATAAATCATTTTTCCCAGCCATTGTGCTTCTGCTTTCAACATAAAGTTATCATATTTTAATTATTTTTAATAGTGATTAATTATATAGCGGTATGCAGTTGAATGAGATACAAAATTTTCCTAAAAAACCATACAGAAAAAGACTTTTAACTCTATTCCCTGTTCCCTGTTCCCTACTATAGTCATTAATCACGGTAATTGATTATTTTGGTAGATTATTTTCGCATACCCACTTCCATAGAGGGTGAGAAGATCCTTGTTGACGAATTCGATAAACTTGCTTTTTTAAATTTTCCTGTTCTTCTAATGGTAATCCCCAAAGAATATTGCGACTTTGCCAGACTAAAACAGAAGTTGTCATGGCAATACATAAACTTAAACCAAGAGTGGATAGAGGATGAAAAATTAGTGCATATCGTAATCCTACCCAAGTAAAATATTGTTGCAGTAAAGAAATTTCAACTCGTAAATCCCACAAGCACAAAGGGGCAATTATTAACCATAAACAGAGAGAAAATAACCATCTGCCATATACTGTCAGTCTATGTAGTTTTTGTATTTGTTCAGCAAAAAGAGGATCTAATACTAATGCTTCTGGCTCAATTTGTGATTCTTCAGGGTTATCCATAGATAAGAAATTAATTCCAAATTCAAAAATCTTTCTTGGATTTTCAACTTTTTTAAATTCTGGGAATTGGGTAGTAATTAATAATTACCAATCACCAATCACCCATTCATAAATTTAAATTTCTGGGGAACTTATAGGGGTTTCAACTGGATAATTTTCACTCCGTTCTCTCCACCAAATTAGGAGTGTACTAGCGATGAAAATACTAGAATAAGCCCCCATTACAAAGCCCACAATTAAGGCTAGAGAGAAATAATGGAGAGTTTCTCCACCAAAAAAGAAAATAGCAGATAATGTCAATAGAACTGTTAAAGTTGTGTTGATTGACCTAGATAAAGTTTGGTTAACGGCATCATCAACAACCTGAGCAATTGGTTGTTCGGGATGAAGTTTAATAGTTTCCCGAATCCGGTCATAAATTACGACAGTATCATTAACTGAAAACCCTGTAATAGTCAGCAAAGCTACAATAAAAAGGCTATCTACTTCAACACCAAAAACTAAGCCTAAAATTGAGAAAACCCCAGTTGTAATCAGAATATCGTGAAACAACGCCACAATAGCTAACAAGGCATAATCCAATTGAAACCGGAAAGCCATGTAAACAGTAATCCCGACAAAGGAAACTATTAAAGCTAAGACCCCAGAAGTAAATAACTCTTTTCCTAATGTCGCACCAACAGAGTCATCTAGATTTTTTTTCGGGTCAAAAGCCCCAATTTTTTCACTTAACGCATTTTGCAAATTTGATTTTTGTTCGGCTTCGAGTTTTTTGCTGCGAATAGTGATGCCATTTTCTTGGCCATTTTCAGAAATTAACTGAATGCTACTATCTCCCAGTCCCTGGGATTTAGCCACTTCTCGCACAACATTGATATCTATTGGTTGGTCACAGTTACCAGGTTTGCCACAGTCTCGGACAAGTTGCAACCTTGTTCCCCCAATAAAGTCTAAGCTGGGACGCAGAGGTGCTTTGATATTGGGATTCAATGAAGATATCACCATAGAGATGATACCGACCAGAATAATAGTAGCGGAAATAGTCCACCAAGTACCCCTGGCTTTGTTAATATCTAATCTCATTGTGCCACTCCTGTCTTATTCGCTGTTGGCACATTAGGAGCATAAAATTCTGTTTTCCGCAAAGAGGGAATAGAAATAACTAAAAACATCAAAGTGCGACTACAAGTAATTGCGGTGAACATACTCACCCCTACGCCTAAAGCTAATGTAAGGGCAAAGCCTTTTACTAACCCTGAACCTAACCAAAATAATGCAGCACAAGCAATCCAGGTAGTTACGTTACTATCTAAAATACTAGAAAAGGCTCGGTAAAAACCAGATTCTACAGAACGATACAAAGATTTACCTGCTTGTAATTCTTCTCTAGTGCGTTCAAAAATCAAGACGTTAGCATCAACAGCCATACCAATACTGAGAATAAAACCAGCAATTCCTGGTAAGGTGAGGGTGACACTTAGTAAACAAAATGCTGCCCAAGTCAGTAGTGAGTAAATCAATAGTGACACATTTGCTATCATTCCTGGTAGGCGATAGTACAACACCATGAATATTAATACTAAGGTCAGACCACCAATACCAGCATATACGCTTCTTTGAATACTATCTTTCCCTAAAGTAGCTCCTACTGTTCTTCTTTCGACAATTTCCACAGGAACAGGTAATGCACCCCCGCGTAACTGTACTCCTAAATCATTGGCTTCTTGGGCTTTAAAATTACCTGTAATGATAGCAGCACCACCAGTAATCCCAGTAGCAGCGTGTTCTACCCCGACGGTGGGTGAACTGATCATTTCATTATCTAGGAAAATACCAATACTCCGACCCGTACCAGCCAGGTCTTTTGTCAGTCCAGCAAAGAGTTCACCACCCTTTGGATCAAAACGGATAGCCACATTCCAGTTTGTCCCTTGATTGGGTTCACCGTAGGCATCCTTGAGATATTTACCCGTTAGGGGTGGGTTGGTACTTTCAAACAATTCAGCAACTGCTTGATTACTTTTTTGTAACTCTTCCTTATTTTTATCAATTGCAGTTTGATCTTTCGTCTTTTTCAACTCTTCCCGCTTGGTTTTTAGGTCGTTCCGTGTCACCTGAAAAGCAAAAAGTTGAGTTTCTGTATTCGGTTTTTGGATCCGGAACTCTAACTGCGCTGTACCGCCTAATACCCGTTCAGCTTGTTCTGGGTCATTGACACCAGGTAATTGCACGGAAATCTTATCTGTACCTATAGTTTGAATTAATGGTTCGGAAACACCAAGACCATTAATCCGCCCTTCGACTACTTTTTTTACAGCTTCCAATTCTCTTTCGGTGATTTGCGGAATTTCCGCCGTTGGTTTCACCTGAATGGTGAGCTGTGAACCCCCCCGTAAGTCTAATCCCAAGGGGACAGGAATTGTCACAATCACCGTAATAGCGGCGATTACCAATACTATAATTAATGCTAATAGCGATCGCTGTTTTTGCATACCATCACTCACAACTGACAAAGGTTATAATAACGTTCTTTTTGCCAGTTGTGAGAGAAGTTTGGTCAGTTGTCAGTGGTCATTTGTCAGTGGTTCATAGCAACTGACAACGAACAACTGACTACTGACAATTTTCTAAACTCGCAAAGCCACCATTTTTTGAACCGCTTCCACGATTTGTTCTGGTTGGATAATAGTTAAGCGCTCAAGATTACCGTTGTAAGGTGTAGGAATATCTTGAGAAGAAAGCCGCAGAACAGGTGCATCTAATTCATCAAATAAGCGGTCATTAATAGATGCGACTAATTCTGCACCAATACCCCCAGTTCTCATGCACTCTTCGACAACAATCACCCGGTGGGTTTTCCGAATTGATGCGCCAATAGTCTCAAAATCAAGAGGTTTTAAGGAAATTAAGTCAATAACTTCTGGATCATAACCTTCTTTTTCCAAAGATTTCACAGCTTGCAGGACATGATACCGCATCCGCGAATAAGTGAGAATTGTTACATCTTTACCTTGACGGACAACCTCAGCCTTATCTAACGGGAGGACATATTCTGTTTCTGGTAGGTCTTCTTTTAAGTTATAAAGTAAAACGTGTTCAAAAAATAACACTGGGTTATGATCGCGGATAGCTGCTTTGAGCAATCCTTTAGCGTTATAAGGTGTGGAACAAGCCACAATTTTTAAACCAGGAACAGCTTGAAAATAAGCTTCTAGACGTTGGGAATGTTCCGCACCTAATTGTCTACCCACACCCCCAGGACCACGAATCACCATAGGGATTGTAAAGTTACCACCGGAAGTGTAGCGTAACATACCCGCATTATTAGAAATTTGGTTGAAGGCCAGGAGCAGAAAGCCCATATTCATCCCTTCAATGATTGGTCTTAATCCCGTCATAGCTGCCCCTACAGCCATCCCTGTAAAGCTATTTTCAGCAATGGGGGTATCTAAAACTCGCAGATCACCATATTTTTTGTGTAGATCTTTAGTAACCTTATAAGAACCGCCGTAGTGTCCTACGTCCTCACCCATAATGAATACGCTGGAATCGCGTGCCATTTCTTCGTCAATAGCTTCCCGCAGGGCGTTGAAAAATAGTGTTTCTGCCATTTAGACCTTTATTGCAATTTATCGTTATAGAATTTTATCGTGCCATTGCCCCGAATACCGTCAAGCCTAGCACTCTTGTTGAGAACAGGGAATAATTCTTGATAATCAATTCTAAATATTTTAAATCAAAAGGTTGGGTAAGTTGGGTAAAGTGGGGTAAAATACAAACAACATCTTTATATCCCATTGTCAAGCTAAGAGCATAAAAAAATGCTGACACTAGAGCGCGACGTTTCTCAATTAATCGCAGATTTACCAAAGCAGATAGACTGCAAACCCCAAGCTCACGCAACAAAAATATATCTTGATTTCGGAAATTTATTTCTGCAAATTAGCCAAAAGTTCCAAGAAAGAGCAAATCAAATTGAAACTGACTGGGATTATTATACCAACACTGTGTCATCAGAGAATCTGGAAAATGAATTAAGTAACATTGAAGAATTGACAAAACAATTAACTTCAATAGAGTCAACTATCAAAGAAAAACAGCAATTTGTAAACCT
The DNA here is from genome assembly GCA_017355425.1 of Dolichospermum sp. DET69. Taxonomy (NCBI): domain Bacteria; kingdom Bacillati; phylum Cyanobacteriota; class Cyanophyceae; order Nostocales; family Aphanizomenonaceae; genus Dolichospermum; species Dolichospermum sp. DET69. The sequence continues at coordinate 5,169,729 of CP070233.1, read as the reverse complement.
GACTCTTCAAAAAGGCTTAAATGCGTTGACAGAAGCTCTTAAACATTATCAAGATGTAATTATTGACACAGTAGAATCTGCGGATATAACAGATGAAGTGAGAGAATTACGGTCAAAACCTTTGGAAATTAGTAGAATTAAGGAAGCAAAAGAAATTTTGTCTTTCCTTTAGTGTTCAGAATAAAACGTATTAAGTTCTTTCATTCTGACAGGAGGTTAGATAGCGATAAAAACCGTAAAATATTCTACTTCCAATGGAAACCAAGGTTAGGGCTGTAATTGATACCTCTGTTTATTTAGCATCTTTTAAATCAAGAAGTACAACAAGCGCCCCCGTAAAAGTTATAGATAACTTACGCGAGGGCAATTTTTTGGCTATTTTAAGCCCTCAAATATTTTTAGAAATTCAAGATGTTGCTACTAGACTAAAACATGGTTTCACCGAAAATTATGTTCGGAATTTTTTTAGTGGCATAAAATCAAATATAATTATCATATCGGGTGATTACACTTGCTACAAATTAGATGATATAGATATAAAAGACAATATGATATTGGCCGCAGCTTTAGAAAGTAAAGCTGATTACATCATAAGTTTAGACAGAGAACACCTATTACCTTTAAAAAATTACCAACAAATACAAATAGTTAATCCACATCAATTTTTAAAGGAATTTAAGGATTACGAAGTCCTTAAAACTAATATTTCCTAATTAAATACTTTTGTTTGGGATAATAAAAAAATACCAGAAAAATCAGGTTGTTCTTCTGGCTTTTTTAATCGTTTTGGCTTCAGTCCCAAACACAAAAATACTCAAAATACTCTTCGCGTCTCTGCGCCTGGTTTATTAGACTATGTACAAAAGTATGTTTTTGTGAATCGTTTAGGTAGCCTAGCCAGTCAATCTGGTTACAATATCCGAATTTTTAATTACGAAAAAGAACCTTTAGCAACTTACACCTGTAATTTCCCTCAAAGCCCTTCTTCCTGTCGGCTTCAGATGAATAGTCAAAGCAAAGTTAGTTTTAGTTATTCCTTATAAAATCATGATTTTTTCATCTTGATAAATAAATCTTCGTACTCTTTCATAGCTGCTGAAGATAAGGGAAGTAAAAATTCACTTTTGGCAAAAATTTCTGAATCAGTCAATAATAAGTTCTGTAACCGCTGATCAATATCCCCTGCGACCATAGTATTGTCAATAGGAGAATTGCTTTTAGTTAGTAAGGCAATTTGTTTAGATGTCTTGGGTTGTAAACAAAAGTCTAGCCATTGATATGCTAAATTATTATTACTAACACCTGTGGGACTTACCCATAAATTAGCCCAAATTGCTGTTCCTGATTGGGGAACAACTGCGGCAAATTTTTGATAACGACTGATTACTGGGATAATGTCACCAGACCAACCAACTGCTAACCAAGTATCTCCAGTAATTAATGGTTCTAAATAGTTTTTAGAGTCATAAAATTTTACTTGTTGATTTAATGTTTTTAATTCTGATTTTAAAGAAGAGATTTGATGAAGATTTTCTGTATTATAAGATTTTCCTAATTTCTTCAGAACCAAACCAATTACTTCTCGAGGATGATTCAGTAAAGAAATCCGATTTTGCAATTCACTCCGCCATAAATCACTCCAATCTGTTGGTGGTTTCCAACCCAACTGTTGAAACTTTTCTTGATTATAAATAATTACTGTATTCCCCCAACTATAAGGAACAGCCCAAATATTACCTTGGGCATCACGCTTAACTATTTGTTGCCATTTTTCATTTAAGTTAGCTAAATTTTTGATATTTGCTGTTTCCAATGGTTGAATTAGTTTTTGATTAATGGCTGCTTGTAACCAATAATCTCCCAATGTGACTAAATTGGCGGTCGGTGATTTTTGATTTTGACTAAATGGGATATAACGAGTCAATCCTTGCTGATTATTGATTTGTGGATGTTGCCAAGTTTGTAATAATTTAAATAGATCCTGAAGTTGATTAATTGGGGTAAATTTTAATTTTCCCCCTTCAGTTACAGTTTTCCGAAACTGATTAACTACCTGACCAGGTATAGAGTCTTTTAATAATTGTACATTTAAGAGCGGTTGCTGGTTTGTTCCGCATCCTGTGATGACTTGAGCAAGTGCTAAGGTACTTGTACCCAATAAAAAAGATCGTCGGTCCATGGATTTTACAGTGGGTGAATATAGCTATCCTCAATCATTTTTACCGTAAACTATCTCGATAGGCTTTTACAGCTTGAGTTTGATGGGGCAATTGGACATATTGAGCTAAAATAGTTAAATCTAATTCAGGGAGAAATTCACTGCGGTTAATTAATTCATAGCCTTCCTGACGTAAATGATATACAGCAAATTGATTATTTTGCCAAAACCAAACTTCGGGAATTGCTAAACCTTGATAAACAGATAATTTATCAATTCCTCCACTAGATAAAACAACTTCTATGGCAATATCGGGAACTTCTTTGATTTGTCCAAAACAGTAACATTCATCTGGTTCTAATCCTCTGGCTTTGATTTGTTTGCGAAATGTGGTAGAACCATAGCCTGTTAAATCAATATCCATCTCTAAGACGTAGATTTCGACTAAACGCGCAATTGTTTTTTTGTCTAATTCGTGTTTTTTAGATGGATTCATTAGTTCTAAAGTGCCTTCTAGGTAAGTCATGCGTAACCCTGGAATATTATCTAGGGTAGCTCTGAGGGTTTCATATTGTTGCCAAGTCACATTATTGATGATGATGCGTTGTTCTTCAATGCTATCATCCAGTTGTGGGATAAGGTTGGTAATCATGGCGTTAGTCCATAAGATGGGGAATAAGGATAGAGGGTCAGATATTTTTAAGCGTAGCTCACTTTCTAGTCAAATTTATTAAGTTGATTGATTGGTGCTAAGTTGCTCAAGTTGGGCTTCAATAGCTGCTAATAGTTGATTTTGTTGCCAATTTTGAGTTAAAGAAGCAGCGATACAAGCTGCACCCGCACCAATACCTTCTTTGACAAAACCCCGTTCATAAGCTTGAAGTTGGGGGTATCGAGAATTAGCAAAACTTAATTGTGTAGCTAACAAGGGAGGAATACTATCTTTGTTTAAACTCTGGGCTAAATCAACTGTTGCACCTGTAGGATCTTCTGCTACCCAACGGGTTGTACCGATGACAATTTCTCTGGGTTGCCAAAATAAAGAATACTTGTGGGCGATCGCTTGAATTAAAGCATAAACTGCTAACATTTGTGTACCTCCACCCAATAATACCCCACAACTCCGACTACCAGCGATCGCCATTCCGGCTACTACCACCTGCATAGGATCACCTACCGCTGCCACCAGTGCTAAAGGATCACCGGAATGGGGCATTTTTGCCAATCCAGCTTGCACTAAATCCCATTTTTGCCCATGATTACAGACAGGATGGCTACTGTTAACTTTACCGACAGCATCAATCCCCAAACCAGTTAAAACTGCCAAAGCGGTTGTTGTGCCACCAACAACGCACTCGCTGAGAATTAAATACCCATGAGAACTCAATTGAGAACTTAATTGAGAACCCCAAAGTAAACCTTGTGCCAGTAAATGTTTAACAATATCTATATCCATAGCCGCACCTTGACTTAAACACCTAGCCGGCGCACCACCCAAATCAATTAATGGTACAGGTGGAGTATGTGGTAATCCCGCATTAAACAAGTAAACAGGGATATTTAAATTAGCCACCACTGCCCGCGAAATCAGCACAGGAGAAGCCCCCGAAGTCAAAGGTGGCAGAGGGTACTTGGGTTGATGTTCACCACCGTAATAGAGAAATTCCGCATCAGCACAAGCCGTATATTGACGATCATCTGGAGTCAACCCAGCCGCAGAAATACCAGGAATTAGACCAGTTTCTGTAAATCCTAAAACACAAGCAAATAGCGGTAATTTACCCCGATAACGATTGAGCCATACTTCCCCTTGGGGAACTTGTGTGTAAATATTAATCATTCTGAACTGTGATTTGTATGATTTGTATGATTTGTATGATTTGTATGATTTGTATGATTTGTATGATTTGTATGATTTGTATGATTTGTATGATTTGTATGATGAATCATCTAAATCAAATTAATCACAAAAATCATAGTTCAGACAATAATCATTCTGAACTGTGATTTGTATGATTTGTATGATTTGTATGATGAATCATCTAAATCAAATTAATCACAAAAATCATAGTTCAGACAATAATCATTCTGAACTGTGATTTGTATGATTTTTATGATTCGTATGATGAATCATCTAAATCAAATTAATCACAGAAATCATAGTTCAGACAATAATCATTCTGAACTGTGATTTGTATGATTTTTATGATTCGTATGATGAATCATCTAAATCAAATTAATCACAGAAATCATAGTTCAGACAATAATCATTCTGAACTGTGATTTGTATGATTTTTATGATTCGTATGATGAATCATCTAAATCAAATTAATCACAGAAATCATAGTTCAGACAATAATCATTCCGAACTGTGATTTGTATGATTTTTATGATTCGTATGATGAATCATCTAAATCAAATTAATCACAAAAATCATAGTTCAGACAATAATCATTCTGAACTGTGATTTGTATGATTTTTATGATTCGTATGATGAATCATCTAAATCAAATTAATCACAAAAATCATAGTTCAGACAATAATCATTCTGAACTGTGATTTGTATGATTTTTATGATTCGTATGATGAATCATCTAAATCAAGTTAATCACAAAAATCATAGTTCAGACAATAATCATTCCGAACTGTGATTTGTATGATTTTTATGATTCGTATGATGAATCATCTAAATCAAGTTAATCACAAAAATCATAGTTCAGACAATAATCATTCCGAACTGTGATTTGTATGATTTTTATGATTCGTATGATGAATCATCTAAATCAAGTTAATCACAAAAATCATAGTTCAGACAATAATCATTCCGAACTGTGATTTGTATGATTTTTATGATTTGTATGATTCGTATGATGAATCATCTAAATCAAATTAATCACAGAAATCATAGTTCAGACAATAATCATTCTGAACTGTGATTTGTATGATTTTTATGATTCGTATGATGAATCATCTAAATCAAGTTAATCACAAAAATCATAGTTCAGACAATAATCATTCCGAACTGTGATTTGTATGATTTTTATGATTCGTATGATGAATCATCTAAATCAAGTTAATCACAAAAATCATAGTTCAGACAATAATCATTCCGAACTGTGATTTGTATGATTTTTATGATTCGTATGATGAATCATCTAAATCAAGTTAATCACAAAAATCATAGTTCAGACAATAATCATTCCGAACTGTGATTTGTATGATTTTTATGATTCGTATGATGAATCATCTAAATCAAATTAATCACAGAAATCATAGTTCAGACAATAATCATTCCGAACTGTGATTTGTATGATTTGTATGATTTGTATGATTCGTATGATGAATCATCTAAATCAAATTAATCACAAAAATCATAGTTCAGACAATAATCATTCCGAACTGTGATTTGTATGATTTTTATGATTCGTATGATGAATCATCTAAATCAAATTAATCACAGAAATCATAGTTCAGACAATAATCATTCTGAACTGTGATTTGTATGATTTTTATGATTTGTATGATGAATCATCTAAATCAAATTAATCACAAAAATCATAGTTCAGACAATAATCATTCCGAACTGTGATTTTTATGATTTTTATGATTCGTATGATGAATCATCTAAATCAAATTAATCACAAAAATCATAGTTCAGACAATAATCATTCTGAACTGTGATTTGTATGATTTTTATGATTCGTATGATGAATCATCTAAATCAAATTAATCACAGAAATCATAGTTCAGACAATAATCATTCCGAACTGTGATTTTTATGATTTTTATGATTCGTATGATGAATCATCTAAATCAAATTAATCACAGAAATCATAGTTCAGACAATAATCATTCTGAACTGTGATTTGTATGATTTTTATGATTCGTATGATGAATCATCTAAATCAAATTAATCACAGAAATCATAGTTCAGACAATAATCATTCCGAACTGTGATTTGTATGATTTTTATGATTCGTATGATGAATCATCTAAATCAAATTAATCACAGAAATCATAGTTCAGACAATAATCATTCCGAACTGTGATTTGTATGATTTTTATGATTCGTATGATGAATCATCTAAATCAAATTAATCACAGAAATCATAGTTCAGACAATAATCATTCCGAACTGTGATTTGTATGATTTTTATGATTCGTATGATGAATCATCTAAATCAAGTTAATCACAAAAATCATAGTTCAGACAATAATCATTCCGAACTGTGATTTGTATGATTTTTATGATTTGTATGATGAATCATCTAAATCAAATTAATCACAAAAATCATAGTTCAGACAATAATCATTCCGAACTGTGATTTGTATGATTTTTATGATTCGTATGATGAATCATCTAAATCAAGTTAATCACAAAAATCATAGTTCAGACAATAATCATTCCGAACTGTGATTTGTATGATTTTTATGATTTGTATGATGAATCATCTAAATCAAATTAATCACAAAAATCATAGTTCAGACAATAATCATTCTGAACTGTGATTTGTATGATTTTTATGATTCGTATGATGAATCATCTAAATCAAATTAATCACAGAAATCATAGTTCAGACAATAATCATTCCGAACTGTGATTTGTATGATTTGTATGATTTTTATGATTCGTATGATGAATCATCTAAATCAAATTAATCACAAAAATCATAGTTCAGACAATAATCATTCTGAACTGTGATTTGTATGATTTTTATGATTCGTATGATGAATCATCTAAATCAAATTAATCACAGAAATCATAGTTCAGACAATAATCATTCTGAACTGTGATTTGTATGATTTTTATGATTCGTATGATGAATCATCTAAATCAAATTAATCACAGAAATCATAGTTCAGACAATAATCATTCCGAACTGTGATTTGTATGATTTTTATGATTCGTATGATGAATCATCTAAATCAAATTAATCACAGAAATCATAGTTCAGACAATAATCATTCCGAACTGTGATTTGTATGATTTTTATGATTCGTATGATGAATCATCTAAATCAAGTTAATCACAAAAATCATAGTTCAGACAATAATCATTCCGAACTGTGATTTGTATGATTTTTATGATTCGTATGATGAATCATCTAAATCAAATTAATCACAGAAATCATAGTTCAGACAATAATCATTCCGAACTGTGATTTGTATGATTTTTATGATTCGTATGATGAATCATCTAAATCAAATTAATCACAGAAATCATAGTTCAGACAATAATCATTCTGAACTGTGATTTGTATGATTTTTATGATTTGTATGATGAATCATCTAAATCAAATTAATCACAAAAATCATAGTTCAGACAATAATCATTCCGAACTGTGATTTGTATGATTTTTATGATTCGTATGATGAATCATCTAAATCAAATTAATCACAGAAATCATAGTTCAGACAATAATCATTCTGAACTGTGATTTGTATGATTTTTATGATTTGTATGATGAATCATCTAAATCAAATTAATCACAAAAATCATAGTTCAGACAATAATCATTCCGAACTGTGATTTGTATGATTTTTATGATTCGTATGATGAATCATCTAAATCAAATTAATCACAAAAATCATAGTTCAGACAATAATCATTCCGAACTGTGATTTGTATGATTTTTATGATTCGTATGATGAATCATCTAAATCAAATTAATCACAAAAATTATAGTTCAGACTATCATCTAAATCAAGTTAATCACAAAAATCATAGTTCAGACTATCATCTAAATCAAATTAAGTAGGTGAACAGAAAAATTTAAGGGTATGTAACGATATATAAAGTTGTCCCAATGCGAGATTCTGATTGAGTTTCAGCCATTTTACAAAACGCAATATCCCTTGTTTTTATTTTGTTCACCTACTTAATCAAAAAAATCATAGTTCAGACTTATTCATAATCCATCAAAACTTGCACCCAATGAGGTGGACGGGGAATAGAATTTCCTAAGCGATCCAAAAGTAACCAAGCAGTCAGATGAACTATAAACAAGTAAATAAAATTATTAAAAAGAATGAGAGCGATCGCTCCTAATTGAATTAATAATAAATTGGGAGTCATTAACAATTCCAACTTTAAAAAAATCCATTCAATAATTTCTGTTACCTGATTAATCACATAAACCCATAAATCTTCCCCGGATAACACAGACAGAAACCACAGTCTAAAAAATACCCCCAACGTCCCCAACAACGTCCCTAAAGTCATCGAAACAATCCAGGGAACACGACGATACCAAGTCGCCCCCAATAGCACACCCATCAAGCCAAAAGGCATGACAAATAACAAACTGCGAACCGGACCCATCAACACAGACAACAACAACCCAGAAGTCAGGGCTGCCATCCAAGCTGCCCGTTTACCCCAACGTAAATAAACCAAAGCAATAGGAATAGGAAAAAACACCCGTAATACTGGACCCAAAGGAAAATAAAAATTAATAAACCAAATTAAACTTGCTGTACTGGCTAAAAAAGCCGTTTCCACCATCCTCAAGGTACTCTCAACTTTGAGAGGTTGGTACTGTAATCGAGGTTGGGAAAGAGATTCAGAAGATGAATCCTTCTCTGGTTCTTCTGGTAGGGAATCAACAATACTCATGCTGGGCTACTAAATTAAACTATGGTTTTTTCCAAAGCTGACCAATCAGGAATCCGAATTCTATCTTGCTCCCTGACAATCAAACCCTTTTTCTCTAATTTTGTCAGCACTCTTGTCACAGTTTCCCGTGCTAATCCACTTAAACTACTTAACTCGCGGTGGGGTAAATTAGGAATTTCCTTACCTGTATTGTCTTCTTTTCTTTGCCCCTCGGCCAAAAACAGCAAGGTATCAGCCACTCGTGACTGACTATCTGATTCCCGCAAACGCAATCTTCTGTTGACTTGTCGCAACCTTTTAGCCATTAATTGCGCCAATCTCATTCCTGCTAAAGGTTCTGTTTGCAGCAAATGCACAAAATCCTGAGCAGGTATACTCGCAATCATCGTCGGTACCAGAGTAATGACATCAGTAGAACGAGGAACCTCATCTAGTGCTGCCATTTCCCCAAATAATTCCCCACTGCCAATAATATTTAGTGTTACCTCTTTCCCATCTAAATTGTAGGTACGGATTTTAACCCATCCACTCATAATGAAGTATACTGAACCCCCCCAGTCATTTTCCAGTAAAATTACTTGGTTAGCTGGGTGAGTTCGTGTAACAAGATGAATCAGAGCTTTTTCCACGCCTGGTTCTGGCAAGGCTTGAAAAAATGGGGCTGAAATCATCCATGTATGAGATGTATTGTGTGTATTATATCGTTCTTCCATCAGGGCATTTTGATTATTAAAGCTGCTATTATCACAACACTAAGATAGTTATTTTAAACCTAAGTCATTAAAATATAACCGCCTTTAACAGAGATTGTCTCAGATCAGACCAACTATGTTATATAAAAAAGTAAAAATAGGATTTGTCAATTTTGTACCTCATTCAAGTGTATACCGCCATAAGTCAAAAGTTAGAAGTCAAAAGTCAAAATGAATATGGAATCAGCTTTTGGGAGATTTGTCACGGTTAGTTTATTTACGCCAATTTGTACTAATACAGGACTGTGTTAGTCAACCAATCATTAAAAATACTTAAAAGCCTGTATTATCTGCTTTTTTAATTTTTAATTTAGTATATATCTGTAAAAAGGACGCAAAATTTGACACCATAACCTTTTCCTCTTTTATTCTTGCCTGTTGTTCTCGTAAATACTGATTGACAATATTGACTAATATAGAAGTATTATTTAATTTTCGTGTATCCCTAACGGGAGTGTATGACCAACACCACGCAATCTCGTAGACCGCGCTCTGCGGTTAAAAACTAGTTAAACCTTAATCTTCTAAAATCTTATTCACTGTCTCCATGAGTAAATATGGCTACATCCTACAACCTACTAGTAATAACATAATTAGCCTTAGAAGTGCCAGTAACAAATTTTGATACTCGAAACTTCTGTAATTGTCATTCCCTTGCAAATCAACCTACATTTTTAACTAAGGTAATTTAACGTGACTTACCATACTGATGAAATTCACCAACTAATTGCAGATATTGATCACTTACTGTCTAATAGTGCCAAAGGTCTTTCTAAATTCCTGCCTAAGCAGGGACAACAGGAAAAAGAGGTTTTAGAACGAGTGCGTAACTTTTTGGTACAACTGGGCGAGGATGAAGGATCAAAAGATAATGTCCTCCCAGAAACCACCAACCCATCACCCACACCAGCATTTTCATCTCTGTTGACACAATTTAATCAACAGAGTAATGTCTCATCTATTTTAGAACCTTCCTCGGATTCACCAGAGTTAAGTAGTATTGAAACAGTACAAACCAAACAAGAATTAACTGTTTTATTTCAGCCTTTACAAGCGGAATTGTCCAGGCTGTTGGCAGAAAGAGCAGATTTGATTCAAGAAATTAGACAACTAGAGCAAAAGCGACTGCAAAACTCTTCATTAAGCCAGCAGTTAGCCAACCAAGAGGAGATGATTTCTGAATTTTTAGAAGTCCTCATGGGTCGTTTAGTACCACATTTAAAATCAAATTCTGAGCTAATAATTAACCCTGATTTGCAGAATTTAGAAGCAATGACCTCGGCTATTCAACCTATTTTAGAATCAGCAGAACGGGTAGAGCAGTTAGCAAATTTAGCTCGTAATTTAGACCAACGGTTACTGTCTCTAGATGGAACTGTCAATACTATTTTTGAAGCCCTAGAACGTAATATTAATACCTACTATCATTCCTTGTCCCAAGCACTAGCTAAAATGCACGATAAGGGGATGCAAGGTGAACAATTGATGGCAGATTTCCTCAATAATTTGACTCAATATTTACAACAGCAAGTTTTGATTAATGAACCTTCTATTTCTCATGTAAATACTGAAATAGTCTCGGCATCACCATTATTAGCTGAATCTCCTGGACTTGAAGTTGCAGAATTAATACCTTCAAAAGATGTATCTATCGAAATTCCTACTGCGGAAATAGTGCCAATTCATCTGGATACAGAGTTTTTACAAGATCAATCACAATCTGCAAAAAATTTACAGTTAACAAATACTGATGAAGTAGATAAACTTTATGCAAGTTTCTTTAATACTGAAATTTCTTCACCGCTGAATCTTTCATTTTCTCATGATATTCTACTTAAAGAAGATCAAATTTTATCTATTGATTCCGAAGTTGTCATTAATGATTTCTCAACAGTAGAAATTAATAATTTAACAGTTGCTAATATAGCTGATAGCACTATATTAGCAGAACCAAGAGAAGAGTTACTATTATTACTAAAAGATGATAATGAGAACTCGGAGCCGCAAGCAATAATTTCTCCTATTCCTCCAGAGCCTGATCTCACATTTTCACCAGAAGAAACAGAATTAGAGCAACTTCCAGAAGCAGCAAATCCTGTTGATACAATTATAGTTTTGACTGATTTGTTGGTAGATACTGGTAATGAACAAGCACCATTAGAAGTCGTCAATCAATTAGATAATTCAGGAACAGAACCGGAAAATAAATATCTACCTTTGGATAACTTTGTTGCGGCTGATTCTGAAGAAAATTTACTGTCTTTGTTAGATAATGATGATCCTGGTATTCCACAAATTACTTTAGATGCCAATCAGTTGCAACAATTAGATCAAGATTTAGATAATTTTGATCAACCATTAAATTATTCTGGGGAATCTATAACTAAGTTAGATTCTGAAAGTCAGGTTGATAATGTAAATATAGTTCCCAGTCAGGAAGTAGATTTAAGTTTAATAACTCAGACATATATAAAAGATGAAAAAGAAGATTTTCCCCCATCTTCAATCACTAGTCAGCAATCTCCAATTACTATTCCGCAAACTTCAATTCCCAATGATGAAAATAATCATCTTCCAGCAGATACTTTAGATGCAACTTGGTATTTAGGAATTGATATTGGGACGACGGGAATTTCTGCTGCTTTATTGAATCGCTCTAAATTGGTAGTTTATCCGATTTATTGGTCAGCAGAAAGTCAAGTTGATGGTTCGGCTTTTCAGCAATCATTCCGTTTACCAGCAGAAGTTTATTTACCGACTAATTCAGGTTCTCATCCAGGGAAAAGTGGAGAATCAGATTTTTCCTCTCATCTTTATTCAGCACAGTTAAAGCCTTATTTACAAATAGCAGTTCCCTACCAGCAAGAACGACAAAAATGGGAACCAATGTTGCAATTAAATGAGTTTTCCGCAGGGCCATTAATTTGGGTTGTGCGATCGCTTTCTAAGCTACTATCAACTCTTAGGTCTAGTCAAACTAGTACCACCCCAGCTTTAATTGCTAATGCAGTGGGGATGAATACACCAACTTTTTCCCAAGTAATTAAGAATATCGCTGGTGTCATTTGTACTTGTCCTTCTAGTTGGACTGAACAATATCGCTTTAATGTTCGGGAAGCGGTTGTCACTAGTGAACTTGTTTCTCATCCCCAACAAATCTTTTTTGTAGAAGAAGCGATCGCTAGTTTACTACCAGAATTAGACAGTGCTAATGGTCAATCTATCCGAATTAGTGAAAATCAGGGTTTACGGGCTTTAAAAACTAGCGATTATCCCTTATTAGGTAACACCTTAGCAATTAATATTGGGGCAACGCAGGTAGAAATGACCTTAGTAGCTATACCAGCAAATCTGGAAAACTTGACATATAAAGACTTCATGCTGCACAATTTTGCCTACTCTGGCAAAGGCATTGAACAGGATATTATTTGTCAGTTACTACTCCCACCAAAATCCCGCGAACCCCGTCAACTTGGACAATCTAATCATGAACCTGCAAATGCTAATCCTTGGCATTGGCAACCTTCCATTCCTGGCTTAGACCAAATGCAATTTTCTAATTTAGGTTTAGAAGCTTTAACACTACCTAAAGTTGGAGAACCAGATACAGAAGCGCGAATTCGTCTCCAGCAACGTTTAGAAAGTTCTCTCCTAGGACAAGCTTTATTAGATGCAGCTTTGGCCTTGAAATTGATTTTACAACACCAAGAAACCTTTACCCTAGAATTTGCCGATCAACGCTGGGTATTACAGCGCCGAGATTTAGAAAGTCAAGTCTTTGTTCCCTTTGTCCGTCGTCTCAATCGAGAGCTGAACAAATTATTAGTAGCCCGTGGTATTCCCACCGAAGCTATTAATCAAGCTGTCCTCAGCGGTGGTGTGGCTTCTGTCGGCACTATTAACCGATGGTTACGGCAAAAACTGCCTAATGCCAAGATTATTCAAGACTTATATCTAGGTGAAAACGGCGCTCCCAATTGTAGTCGAGTTGCACTAGGTTTAACCATGTTACCTTTACATCCCCAAGTTTTAGACATACCTAAACAGCAATACACAGATTATTTCTTATTTTCTGAATTGCTAAAACTATTACCCAACCGTTCTTTATCCTTTGGTGAAGTCTTGCAGTTATTTGAAAGTCGTGGTATTAATACCCGCATCTGTCAACAGCGATTACTAGCTTTCTTGGAGGGTGAACTACCACCAGGCTTAATTCCTGCGGCTTCAGATCACCTTTGGCTGACCCATAATTCCCAGGAAAATCCCGACTACAAAGAGATTGCTTCCCTCACAGCAGGCATAAACTCTCCACCCCTATTTGAAAAACAAGGTAATCTCTCCTATCGTCCCAATTTTCCACAAGTCCAGTTATTATTGCGTTATTTAGATGCCATTAAATCCAGTACCGTGCAATCCCTAGAAGAACCATATAGTTACCTTTTACTTAGTCAAGTATAACACATAACAGAGAGCGGGGAGAGGAAAAGTTGTTTTGATACTGTTTATTTTTGAAACTTCCCTAAACTCCTGTTTGGTAGTTTTTGGAACGTTAGATAGAATCAGAGCGGCACTGAAATATAGGATGCAATGGTAAAACACCAGGATCTTCCTTCTTTTTAGAGAAGACATATAATAGGGTTTTCAGGCTTTTGGGTGGGATAATGGAAATGAATAGCCAAGCAAAAATAAAAATAAGATAACTTTAGTGCCTATATTCAATTTCTAGAGGTAATAATATCATCATCACCAAAAGGTTTGACAAAATCCTATTTTGAGAATTGAGAATTGATACCAAATAGCGACCATAAGTTTTTTGTAAATTACATGGCTTGCTATATAACTAAAACTGGTTATTGGTACATAAATCTCACAATTTGTCTAGTTGCTGGCATTAATAAAATTATTGAGGGGGATGAGTGATCATGAAATTATTCGTACGTTGGGGCTTAACATTAGGTTTGGCTAGTAGTGTGATGTTTGCCGGCATATTGGGAATAAATAATCTACAAGCCCTAGCTCTACCAGAGGAGCAGGTGGTAAAAACTTTACGAGAAGTACCCGTTTTTACCCTGACTAATTCCCAAGGAGAATTTGTAGTCATCTCCAGAAAAAACCAATCCAAAACTATTTCCCAAATAGGCTTTTTTCTTAGTAAGAAAGATGCTCAAACTTTCCTAGAAAATCGGCTTAAAAAGGAAAATTCTCAGTTAGCAAGCACTATCCAAATTAAGCCTGTTTCTTTAGCAGATTACTATAAATTAGTAGTAGAAAATAACAAGAAAAAAGACTCTAATTTAGTTTTTACTTTAGTTCCTACTCAACAACAAGTTAAGCAGGCAACAACTATGTTGAATACCACTGATAAAACAGACAAAAAATTTAATGGTATTCCTTTGTTTGTGCCAAAATTCAAGAAAGAAAACAGCTATCTGACAATTCCTCAAGGAAAAGAGCGGTTCATTCCTTTCTATTTTGAAAAAGAACAAGCAGTGGCTCTTTTAGAAGCCTTTAAAAAGGCCAAACCACAAGAATCAACTAATACGGAAATTCAAGTCTTAGATTTGTATAACGTGATTGAAACACTCAATAGTAGTAATGATCCCAACACTAATAAGATTTTATTGTTTCCCTCACAGGAATCAATAGAATTTATTCGTTCTCTAGCTCCCGCTCAACCCAAAAAATAGAAAATAATCTTTACCTCCTGATATGTTAAAGCCAAATCAAATAGTTTCTGGATTAGAACTTTGGCAGTGGCGAAAAACTGCAATTCAAGCAGCTACAGCCGCGGATATATCCCCAATGGAGGTAGATTGGTTATTATTAACAATAGCTAATTTAGACCGTTTGGCACTGCGTTTAGAGTCTTTCAAAACATGGCATCAAATCCCCCTACAATTGTCTTTAACCGAATTAGAGCAATTGTGGCAAAGACGATTACATGATCATTTACCAGTTCAGTATATTGCGGGGACGACAGCTTGGCGAAAGTTTCAACTCACAGTTTCCCCTGCGGTCTTAATTCCTAGACCAGAAACAGAAATATTGATTGATTTGGCTATATCTGCTGCTAATAATCAAATACAAGCAGGTCACTGGGCAGATTTGGGGACTGGTAGCGGTGCGATCGCGCTGGGACTAGCTGAAGTATTCATAAATGCCACTATTCATGCTGTAGATATTAGTCCAGCCGCTTTAGCTGTTGCTCAAACCAACGCGGAAAATTTGGGTTTTGGGAAACGGATTCAATTTTATCAAGGTTCTTGGTGGCAACCCCTAGAATCTCTCAAAGGTCAATTTAGCGGTATGATATCAAATCCGCCCTATATCCCTAGTGATACTGTCCTCAGTTTACAGCCAGAAGTGGTGAAACATGAACCCCATTTAGCTTTAGATGGTGGTGCAGATGGTTTAGACTATATTCGTCATTTAATTAATGTTTCCCCTGGTTATTTGCGTCCTGGAGGGGTGTGGTTAATTGAAATGATGGCAGGACAGGCGGAAACGGTGCGAGAATTGTTAGAAAATAATGGTAATTATGGCAATATTTCCATTCATGCTGATTTAGCAGGAATTGAACGTTTTGCAGTAGCTTTTAAACACAATATTGTCTGAATCAGGATGTCCAGGATTTAAGGATTTTCAGGATTGTTATTGTGGATTCTTGGTCATGGGAATTGTCTGAATCAGGATTTTCAGGATTTAAGGATTTTTAGGATTGTTATTTGTGGATTCTTTGTAATGGGAATTGTCTGAATCAGGATTTTCAGGATTTAAGGATTTTCAGGATTGTTATTTGTGGATTCTTGGTCATGGGAATTGTCTGAATCAGGATTTTCAGGATTTAAGGATTTTCAGGATTGTTATTGTGGATTCTTGGTCATGGGAAAGATGTTAAAGTTAATAGTCAGCAATCAATAAAAATATTGTCTGAATCAGGATTTACACCGATTTAAGGATTTACAGGATTGTTATTGTGGATTCTTGGTAAACTATAAAATAAATATTCTCAAAAAATCTAACATCAAACAAACAACATCATCCTGAAAATCCTTAAATCCTGGACATCCTGATGCAGACAAATAATCTTATCAATAAATCACAGATAAACAAACAACATCATCTTGAAAATCCTTAAATCCTGGACATCCTGATGCAGACAAATAATCTTATCAATAAATCACAGATAAACAAACAACATCATCCTGAAAATCCTTAAATCCTGGACATCCTGATGCAGACAAATAATCTTATCAATAAATCACAGATAAACAAACAACATCATCCTGAAAATCCTTAAATCCTGGACATCCTGATGCAGACAAATAATCTTATCAATAAATCACAGATAAACAAACAACATCATCCTGAAAATCCTTAAATCCTGGACATCCTGATGCAGACAAATAATCTTATCAATAACAATACTATTGCCAAAATAAGAGCCTTGATAATTTTTGGCAAAAACGGCAAAAATAAGCATACATAAGCGTTTCTAGGAAAAGGTAATTTAGAATCTAAAACCCTTATCTACCCCGTCAATACATTTAAAAAATCCTTGTCGGAAACCTTTAAGGAATTTTTAAGGCTGATTGTTTTTGCCAAGCAAGAGCGAGAAACGGGAGGTCATGGTTAAAGCATTATCATCTCACCCTCGTAATTTGGCTAAGGTATTGCAATAAATCACAGATAAACAAACAACATCATCCTGAAAATCCTTAAATCCTGGACATCCTGATTCAGACAAATAATCTTATCAATAAATCACAGATAATCAAACAAAATCATCCTGAAAATCCTGAAATCGGTGGAAATCCTGATGCAGACAAATAATCTTATCAATAAATCACAGATAATCAAAAAACATCATCCTGAAAATCCTTAAATCGGTGGACATCCTGATGCAGACAAATAATCTTATCAATAAATCACAGATAAACAAAATCATCCTGAAAATCCTTAAATCCTGGACATCCTGATTCAGACAAATAAACACCCTAAATATATGGGCGCACGATTCTCCACTCATAACATAAGCATAGTCAAAACTCAGAACTTTGTCAAGCACAAATTTATAATGAAAACTGAGGTATAGAGAGGATGGAAGGTGGGCATTGCCCACCCTACTAATCCAAAGTTGTTTAAACTATGGCTGGTACAGGAATTTCCAGATGAGGATATAATGGGAAGCGATCGCACAATGCTGCCACTCTTTGTAAACAATCCTTAGTTACTGTATCCGACTCTGGAGAGAGTAAACGGTCAGCAATAATATTGCCAATTTCCGTAAATTCTGCCACACCTAAACCTCTGGTAGTCATAGCAGGTGAACCCAATCTTAAACCACTGGTAACAAAAGGTGATTCCGTATCAAAAGGAACTGTATTTTTATTGGCAGTAATATTAACAGTGCTGACTAACTGATCTCCTTTCTTTCCAGTCATGCCAACAGAACGTAAATCTACTAGCATGAGGTGATTATCCGTACCACCCGATACTAACTTAAAGCCTCTATCTTGTAATTGAGTAGCTAAAGCGCGAGCATTGGCAATTACTTGTCCAGAATAGTTGGTAAACTCAGGTTTGAGAGCTTCACCAAAAGCTACAGCTTTACCAGCAATTACGTGTTCTAGTGGTCCACCTTGAGTACCTGGGAAAACTGATTTATCCAGCTTTTTACCCAATTCAGCATCACGGGTTAAAATCAAGCCCCCGCGAGGTCCGCGTAAGGTTTTGTGAGTTGTAGTGGTGACAACATCACAATAAGGCAGCGGGTTAGGATGATGACCTGTAGCGACTAAACCAGCAATGTGAGCAATATCTGCGAGTAAGTAAGCACCAACTTCATCAGCAATACTGCGGAACTTTTCAAAGTCAATAATCCGAGGATAGGCTGAATAACCACAAATTAACAGTTTAGGCCGTTCTTTAATAGCTAAATCCCGAATTTGGTCATAGTCTAACTGTTCAGTTTCTTTACTTACTCCATAATGACAGACTTGAAACCATTTACCAGAGACGTTCACCGGTGAACCGTGGGTAAGGTGTCCCCCGTGAGATAAATCCATACCCATAATTTTGTCTCCTGGTTGCAGCAGAGTCAGGAAAACAGCAAAATTAGCTTGTGCGCCAGAATGAGGTTGAACATTGGCATGAGCCGCACCAAATAACTGTTTAGCTCGGTCAATGGCTATTTGTTCGATTTTATCAACAAACTCGCAACCGCCATAGTAGCGTTTACCAGGTAATCCTTCGGCGTATTTATTGGTTAATGCCGACCCTTGGGCAGCTAATACGGCAGCAGAGGTAAAGTTTTCACTAGCAATTAATTCCAAGTGGTCACGTTGACGCTGTAATTCTTGGTTAATTAGTTCATTAATGGCAGGATCTGAGTTTTTGAGAATGTCTGAGTTCGTTTTAGTCACGTTTATTATCCTTATGGAGGTTGACAAAAATGGAGATTGAGTTTAGACCTATTACCAAAGTTATAAATCAGGCAATTTGTTTATTATAAGAATTTAAGCTGAAAACCTGTGATAACTGGAAGTGTCATCATATCGGAATCTTTGAATTTAATAAACCTGGTTATCTGAATTTATGTATTAATTTGTACTAAAAGGAACAAAAGTCTCGGATATATAAGATACAATAAAAGTAAATCCAATTAACAAAATTTTTTCCTAAACCATTAATATAGGTTGCTCCATTTCAGAAAAGGAGGGGTTTAGATGTTAGTTATTTTAATGGAAAATCAAATCCTTAGCCCGGAAAAAGTTTGTCAGTCTTGTTTACTGGCAAATGGTAGCGGACAACCACGCTGGGGTGGGGGTAAACTGCGCTGTGGTCAAGCAATTAATAAATTTACTGAACAACAACCAGATCAATACGAATGTGTAATGGGTTTTCGTGTCGCCAATATAGAATAATGGTTGTTGAGCGCAGTTGAAACATTGGATTTGCCAGCAAGGTAGAGTATCTGCGTTATCCTAAGCTCAATAGCTGTTGAAATTTAGCCACAGGAGAACACAAAATGTCTTTGCGCGGGTCTACAACTTTTCCAGATCGAGCTTTGGCTTGTTTACCTTATTTACTGCCTTTAATTGAGGTGTTTGCTTTCGGTCAGTTTTTGCTGAATGATTTTCCACTTTTAGGACTGATATTTTTACCTCTGTTACCACTGTTAAGAATTTATTATGGTGTCCGCTATGCGGGAATGATTATTTTCTTTGCTTTATGGCTGCTAGTGGTCAGAAACGAGAAAATTTCCCATTTTATTCGTTTTAACACGATGCAAGCCATCATTTTAGATATTGTGATCTTTTTATGTAGCATTTTGACCGATATTGTCAAATTAGTTCCTGGTAGTGGATTTGCTATGCAAACACTTTATACAACCATTTTTATGGGGATAGTAGCAGCGGTTGTTTATTCCGTTGCTCAGTCATTAATGGGGAAATATGCAGAAATTCCCGCGATTTCCGATGCAGTGCATATGCAGGTACGCTAACAGCTAACGACGGATAACTGTGTTTTCTAGGCGACCAATTCCCTCAATTTCCACACGGATGCGATCGCCTATTTGCAAAGCTCCTACCCCCATAGGTGTACCAGTTAATACTATATCCCCAGGTAATAAAGTCATCACTTGACTAATATAAGACACCAAAAAATCTGGGGGAAAGACCATTTGATCAATACAAGCAGACTGAACTGGGTAGGAACTATCATTCAAAAATGTCTGTAATCTAGCCCCTGGGTTTAATTCACGGACAATCCAAGGACCTATTGGACAAAAAGTATCAAAACCTTTGGCTCTTGTCCATTGGGGATCTTTTTTTTGTAAATCTCTGGCTGTGACATCATTGGCAATGGTATAACCCCAAATTTTACTTTGGGCTTGGGCTGGGGTACAATCATTTGTGCGATCGCCAATCACTAACGCCAATTCTCCTTCATAGTCTACCCTTTGGGACTGATAGGGATACTTAATTTCTCCTGCCGATGCAATCACAGATGTAGAAGGTTTGAAAAAAATCAGCGGTTCAGCAGGTACAGGTGTTCCCATTTCCGCTGCATGATCCGCATAATTCTTGCCTACTCCCACAATTTTGGAAGGTGAACAAGGGGCTAAAATTGTATAGGAGTTGGATGGTAGGATTAAATCCGTAGGTTGACCATCCAACCAGGGTGGAGCATCTAGCACTTCTACATTCATAGAAAGCTGGAGCAAACCATAGTAAATCTTCCCTTCTTGACTTTGAACTCGCACATATCGCTGCGCCATAAGTTTGACAAATATCCTTAAATATGCTTTCTTTTTTGCAGAATGTGGTTAATGATTGCCATTGAAAACTGGTAAGATTATAAGATAAATATGGAAAATCTGATAAATTTAATTGATCAACTATTAAACAGTGGACAAATCTTGCTCAAAATTGTGTTAGTGTAGAATGGCTAAAAAATTGTTAAAATTCCTTGTTGCTTGAGATGTTGATCAATAAAAGTGTCGCTCACAGCAATATTTGTATGAATTAACACCTCTTCAGCCATTTTGTCCAAAAGGTAAATTAAAGAACATGACCACAGTTTACGAAACCATGTACATCCTGCGTCCTGACTTGGGAGATGAACAGGTAGTACAACAAATTGCCAAATACGAAAACTTAATTCGTGAACACGGCGCTGAGAATATTGAAATTCAAACCCGTGGTAAGCGTCGTCTCGCTTATGAAATTCAAAGACATCGTGATGGCATTTATATCCAAATGAATTACACCGGTCCTGGAACTATAATTGCTATCATGGAACGGGCAATGCGATTGAGCGAAGACGTAATTCGTTATATGACCGTCAAACAAGAAGTTCACCAAGAAAAAGCAGCAGAAGAAGTTGTTGTAGCAGCTTAATAACCACATTTTCCGAAGTGATTAGTTAGGATTTCAGCAGTATGGCTTGCGTCATGCTGCGATATCAGGAAATTCGTGATTTATAGAGATATCCGGTAAGCGTAAAACTCAGTGTCTTTAGACCTGAGATATAAGCGACTCGTGCGGTAATAAAGCGCATAGAGTTTTTCTTTTTATAAAGATTGGTTAAAATGAGCAAAGGTTTATCGCCTTTGTATTTGATGATGTTATACTATTCACAACAGGAATGGTAATCAACCTGTATAAAAACCTAACTGCCTAACGGCTTTTCTGGTCCTTGACAATTGAGGATATAGGGTTCTATTCCATAGTTTTAGTGACTACCCTCCGAATAGGTAAAATCTTCATGGGAGCTAGACAACACAGAATTGTACGGGCGTATTGCAATACGCCCCTAGCAAGCAAAATTTGCAGTAATGCAACTACCTTCGGGCAGAGGGAAAGTTAACGCTTGGGGAGAGAACCACCTCTGGCTTAGATACCGCAAGGGTTCTAAGTTAAGTGGACTCGTTGAACCAAGAATCTCAGCGGCTAAAGCCAGTGAGAGTGTCAACAGACTTACCCATTAACATTCTCAATATTAAGTATATGTAGTGAGAAAAACTACATCTATCGTAGGGGTAAAGCAAGAGCTTCATAGGTGTCAACTTAAGTAGGGGCGTATTGCAATACGCCCCTACTTATCTGTTAGCTTCCACACCCGCCCAGAAATAATAGCGTAGCGTGGCGTAAGCCATATTTCAGGGCTAATAACCAAAGTAAACTTTAGTTTAGAGAACTACACAAAAAAGATGAACTGCTTGCAGCAGCGCTTCGCTATCCAATTTTGTGGGATGGGCATCTGGGCCCTCCTTATATTATTAGGGGACCAGATGCCCGCACCACAAGAAATTTTGGGATATTTTTTTAATTGGAAGTCTCTTACTGAACAATTTAAACAATTTTCCGGTTATTCAGTCATCTTTAGATGACTTTTGCTATGAGACTGGGAATATGGCTTACGCTACGCTATCATTCCTAGTCGGGTAATAGGTTTTACGTTAAGTTGACAGCAATGACCAATACTTTACCCCTACTAATTCATGTTTCAAGTTCAGCAACGCAACTTGAACAATAAAAATCTTTAAATTATTTTCCTCAGATTGCCCCGGATGTGATAAAATCGGCGCAAGTCAAAAATCAAGTATAACTGTATATATATTAAGTAAGAGCTTTAAGTAACTGTGAGCCAATCTGATATACCAAACATCCAAGAACTGTCTACGGAAATATCCCAGTTGCGTCAAGACTTGCAACTGCGAGATCAATTAGTCCAACAGTTGTCTCAAGAACTATTCCGGCTAGTCAAGGGTAATACAAACTTTACACCGCCAAAATCCGAGCCAGAAGTAGATTTAGGCCAATTACAGGCTTTAAGAGAACAAATCCAAGCTGTGGAAGAGCAGGTAACGTTCTACCAAGAGCAAATTACGAATCGTGATACTGAGATTCACCAATTACGCCAGTCTGTACAAGAACTAACTGATCGTAGTCGAATGTTGGAGCAGGTAGTACAGGAATTACCTCAAATTTACCGTCGGAAGTTTGAGGAACGCATGACACCAGTACGAGACAAAGTTACAATCCTACAACGAGAAAATCGCCAATTGCAAGCCGAATTGCAAAGTGTGAGTTATCGTTTAGCACTCAAGAACCGCTACACAAATCATGGCGGTATTGATTTACCTACTTTTCCTCGTTCAGAAGTTGCTCCCGATCATATTCCTGCTCCCCAGAATGTGTGAAATATTTCTACACTGTACTCAAAGAGTCAGTGTAGGCTAGTGAACTACCTACACCGCCTGAGTACAGGTCGGTGTAGGCTTCTGGCACATTCTTAATATTACCAGAACTTCCTTAGAGGTACTATTAGTAGTAGATTCACCCACTACCGGATTCCCTTTACGGCGTTTTATCGTTGGGAACAGTCCCAGCCCAACGCGCTTTACGTTGATAGAAGCATTGACATCTCGGTCAACCCAAAGCAATTCTTTTGCATCCCAATACTCGCGGATACTACAATCAGTGAAGATAAATTCATCTCGATATGCGAGTAATTGAGAAGTATATGCAGGTTTTACTGCTATTACCCTAGTCCCAGCTTTTTCAGCTATGTATTCTAGGATTGTGAAAAATTGTCCAAATGCAGCATCATTCCAGGACTTGTTTAGCCCAGACTTAGCTGATTGTCCGTTTGGTAAATATTTACCATCTTCGTCTTTTTTAGCTTTATTCCGTTTCGATAAAGCCTTTAAATTTAAATCTTCGTGAACAATGACTTTTTTACCAATACGTACTAACCCATGAGCAGTTTTGAACGAGTGGTCTTTCCTTGCCCTAGCAATACGTTGATGTTCACGACCTTCTCGTTTAGCGAGCTTACGACGTTGTTTGCTACCTTTCTTTTTAGCAGACTTGCGATTAGAAACCTTAGCCAATCGCTTCTCTGATTTTCTGAAAGACTTCAAAGAAGGTAATTTAGTATTCTCCGATGTTGCCAAATAATCATCTTCATGCAATACCGCATCCAGTCCAAGAGTATTATCCCAAGTAGGGATTGATTCTTCTGGAATAAAAATCGGCACATTCGGATCTTCCAAGCAGATGGTAATATACCAACCATCAGACTTATTTGTTAAAAGTGCATTTTTTAGCGTAAATCCATTGGGCAATGGGCGGTGTAATCGAATTTTTACCCAACCTTTTAATTTTGAAAAAGATAAAAACAACCAATCTTTTTCAATACGCTCAATAGTAATAGCTTGTCCTTCAATCTTTATTGTGCGATAACGTGCAGCATTTTTAAAACGTGGTTTACCACTGTGATTCCCTTTACAATCACCTTCGAGAAAGCGAGAAAAGGACAACTCTACACGTTTTGATACATCCTGTAAAGTCTGAGATGGAACACTTGTAAAGTCAAGTAGTTCACCAGAGTAGCTTACCTTTATTAAATCTTTTTTAATAAAGGGTAATTGTTTTTTCTGTAAGTAATAGCTGGGTTTATCTCGCAGTATTGGTATTGAGCAAATTAACGGACAAGAATTAATTGACGTGCGATTCTGCTGATACCAGTCGAACCTGTCTCCTAATTGCTTGTTGTACCAGTAACGACAAATTCTTAACCAACTATTTAATTGTAGTTTTTGATTGGTATCTGGATATGTACGGTACTGATAGTTAAGCAGCATTTTTATTCACCGATCCCATTTAATTTCATGTCATCTCCCGTATGTTCTTCATGTGCGCTCAAAACTCCACTCACATCTCTTTTACTTATTTTGTATCCGATTGCGTTTAAATCGTCTCTTATTTGTTTGATTGTTTTGTTTTCGCTTCTTCCGGCACAAATTCCAACCAAAACTTTTTCTACAAGGCTCGGAACTGGTATGTCATTGTAATAAAAATCAAAAAATGAGCGCGGAGGGATTCGAACCCCCGATCGACAGGACCGGAACCTGTTGCTCTATCCACTGAGCCACGCGCCCTTACACATTTCGCAGTATAACATACTTTTTAAATTTAAACAAAATTTAATTATAAATAATTTGCTGGGTCAACAGGTGTACCATCACGGCGGACTTCAAAATGGAGGTGAGGCCCTGTGGAGAAGCCTGTAGAACCGACAGCAGCGATCACTTGTCCTTTTTGTACAGTTTGTCCTTCACTTACATATAATTCGCTGGTGTGTCCATAGAGAGTGGTGATTCCCTTGCTGTGACTGATAATTACAGCTTTACCGTAACCCCCATACCAACCCGCAAAAATCACCGTACCTGAATCTGCGGCGCGAATTGTACTCCCATAGCTGGCTGCAAAGTCCAAACCGGCATGAAAACGCCGATAACCCAAAATAGGATGTACACGCCAACCAAAGGGGCTACTGGTGGGTGCATCGCTGGGAAACGCAAAGATACCTGTACCGGGAATAATGACATTTTTACTAGCGGTTTTCGCCCTAGCTGCTTCTCTCGCTTTTTGTTCGGCAATTTTTTGTTGAATTAAAACAGTGAGATTTTGGGAATCTTGTTCTAGTTGATTTTGGGCGGCTTCTAAGGACAATCGATCATTATTTAAACGTTGCACTAATTCCGTTTGTGATTGTGCTTGAGTTTGATAATCGGCTTTTTGGGCGAATAATTGCTCTCTAATTAAAGCAATTTGATTTTTCTGTCCGGCTACTTTTGTTCTTTGTTGAATTAATAAATTTGCCTGTTGAGATAGTTTGGCTAAAATTCCTTTATCTGCCTGATAAACTAACTTGAGGCGATAACGACGACTGATAAAATCGTTAATATTTTGACTTTGCAATAAAACTGCCCAACCTTGAGAAGTTGGTGAACGTTGGAGAAACCGCAATCTTGCCACTGTGGCTATTTGGCGATTTTGATAATCACGTTTAGCAATAGATAAATCAGCTTCTAACTGTTGAAGAAATTGGTTAGCTTGTTGTAATTTTATTTCGCTATCTTGAATGTAATTATTAGTCACTTGCAGATTTTGGCTCAAACCGCCGAGATGTTTTTGCGCTTCTGTTTGCAAATTAGTTAAACGATTTTGTTCCTGAATAATATTCTGACGTTGTTGCTGAACTTGTTGCTGTTGTTGTTGAAGGGTATTAATAGAATTTGCCGATACTGGCAATAGGATGACAATACACCAGACAAGGCCGCAATAGATCAGGAATAACCACCACAATCTAAGTTTTTGAAAAAATACCCTTTTCATTAGTTACATTCAGCCAAAAAGTGCAAACATAAACAGTATTATGCCCAACTTCTGGCAAAATTCAATACAATTATTTTAAATGTCTGAGTAAAATAGAGACTATAAGCAAAAACATAATCATTAATAATAGCAGTGCGAAACCGTCAACTCACTTATTTCTG
The DNA here is from genome assembly GCA_017355425.1 of Dolichospermum sp. DET69. Taxonomy (NCBI): domain Bacteria; kingdom Bacillati; phylum Cyanobacteriota; class Cyanophyceae; order Nostocales; family Aphanizomenonaceae; genus Dolichospermum; species Dolichospermum sp. DET69. Next base: position 5,143,348 of record CP070233.1, on the reverse strand, counting down.
CTTTTCCTTAATTTTAGTTGCGATTATTGGCTGTGATAAGTTTTTGGATAAATTACCAACCTTTTCCTGTAAGCAAGAAGGATTTATGGTCAGCCAAATTACAAAATCTTATATTCATCCTGAAAAAGTTGTAGTTCATCCTTGGTTAGGTGAGCATAATGTATACGCTATATTTATGCTGCCAAATAATTATGTATATGATCGGTTTATGACAATTAATTTGCCAGTTAATAAAACCTTCTGTGGAATTATGACCAATCCCAGTCAAACTATAGATGAAATTAATGCTCAACCAGGACATTATTTAGTTAAAGGATATTTGCAAACACGAATTACCATCAAATTGATTCTTGAAGGTCAAATAAATGACCTCACACAAGTAAACAATTGGCAATTAGGTTATGGTACAGACCAAACACAACTCAAACCCACATTTGGCAAGCCCTAGTTAAACATTAAAAAAGGTGCTGCTGATTTCCTGTTTTCATATTTACAGACTCAGCAACGCCCATTTTTCACCCAATATTTACTACTTATACGGCTTCTGTATTCTTTTCTCCTGTGCGAATGCGGACAATTTGTTCAACAGAGGAGATGAAAATTTTACCATCACCAATTTCACCAGTACGGGCTGCGGAGATAATCTTATCTACAACCATATCAACTTGGGCATCTTCAACAACGATTTCCACCTTCAGTTTTTGGAGAAATTCTACGGTGTATTCCGAACCTCGATAGCGTTCAGTTTGCCCTTTTTGCCGCCCGAAACCTCGAACTTCAGAAACTGTCATCCCGACAATACCCGCATTAACTAGGGCAATTTTAACTTCATCCAGCTTAAATGGACGGATAATGGCTTCTACTTTTTTCATTTTTTTTGATTCCTGACTTCCAATAGCGTTGTTTATATATACCAGATTCATAAGAATACCCGGTAAGAGGGAAACTCAGCGGCTTTAGCCGGTGAGAGGAAAACGACAAGGGCGGTTTTAACCGCTTTGAATCTTTTTTCATTACCGCCTTGGAGTTAAGAAATTCGGGGTACTTTTGTGGTGTACTTTCAACGGGACAATTACCGATTCAAATTTCCCAACTCTGTACGCATAATGTGTTGCACGCGATGTGCCTCCCTTTCGGGGTGATGTTAGCTGAATGCCTCCGGCACGCTGGCGCGAACGTCAATGTTTTAAGAAGCTCTTTAGACTTGCAACACTGTTTCAGTGACTTTAAAACTGTTTAATTGCAAATGACAGAGCAGGGAACTAGCTACGCATCCCATGGTGTCGTGACTCAAAAAACGTAGTCAGTGAAGACTTAGACTGGTCAGTACAGCTGGCAATTTCTTACAAGCTCAGTCCCTTTCGGGCTGAGTTACTGACTGTCTCACACTGTAAATATAGCCATAGTTATGACATTTCAGCTTGATATATGGAATTTACCACTTTTTTACGTTTCTAATTATGGACTATTTTCTTGCAAAAGCAATCGCCAATCTGCGATCGCCTGTTCAGTCCATAGCCAATTTTGTGATAACCTCTCAATAGTAAAGTCTGCGGGCGCATTTTGAATGACCATTTGCCGGAGTTTAATCGCTTCCTGTAAATATTGCTGGCGTTTATCAGCGGGTTGACTTTTAGCAGATTTATATAAACCCAAAGCTAACCCAGCATAAGCCGTCAAAGCTTCCGGTTCTCCAGCTATTTGTGGATATTTCATGGGGCTAGAATTTTTATTCTCCTGGGGTTTTAAGGCTAAGTTCAGTGATTTGAACCAAGCATCATTGGCATAATTAAGATTATTCTCCGCATAATAGGCAAATCCTAACGAATTACTATACAAAAGAGAATCTGGCTGCTTTTCTACAGCCCTAGCCCAATAACGACGAGCATCATCAATACTATATTTATTATTTTTCGTTTGTACTGACTGCCAAGCTAAACGCCCACGGAAAAAGTTCACAGATGGATTATCAGTATCCTGAGCAGGAATCAAATTTAAAGCCGTTTCCGCACCCGTAAAAGCACCACGATTCAGTAATTCATTAATAGCATCCAACCCAGCCTTTAAATTACCTTGACTCAACTGCGTCGTAGCCATAGCCGTCACAATTCCCGTAGCTGAATTAGCTAAATTAATCCTTGGATACTGATTATTGGCAAAATTTTGTCCAGGAATCGGCGGAATATCAGAAGACTTCTGAGCTTGTCGTTGATGCCACCACCAACCAATACCAAGGATAATAGTAATTGCACTTGCTCCCACCAAACCATATAACAACAGTAAGGGCAGTCCGCCTCTGGCTGCCCATTTTTGCCGATGAAAGCGATTACCCTGTTGAGGCACCAGTGAAGGTGATAACTGAGGATTTACCTCACGCTGCTCCAGATTCAACGGAGTTGGAGTAATCTGAGTGGGGACATTTCCCCAATCTAAATTTTGTTGCGGCTGGGAAACCTGCATTTCCGACAGATAATGATGATTATCTGCGATTAATTCCGCCTTCATCCTTGGTTCTTCTGTTTTAGCAATCGGATTACCAAGTTGACGAAACAAATCCGAAACTATAGCCGAATCTTCATTATAGCTGGGGTCATCATACTCAATTTCATCAACCAGATCACCCCAAGTATCTTCCCCTAGCCAGTCTACCTCCGTTATTTCCTCGCCAAAATTAGGATTGAGAATATCATCAATAGCTAAAGAAATCTCTGGATTAGTTCCCAAATCAGAATAGTTATAATTATTTGTTTCCTGGGGAGGCTGATATTGGTTCAGTAACTCCGATAGCCCGCGTGGCGTAGCTATATGTCTAGATAAATTAACTTGTGGAGTTAAATAACCATCAAATTCTCGCTGAAGATACAAAATCGGTAAAGCCCAGTACATCTGTTGAGAACCATAGGCAGAAATTAACCCTTGACGGACCCGACTTATACATAAATCTAAAGCATAGCCTTGACTCAAATTGCGGTAAAACAATTGTGTCAACGTCAGAGCCACCTCATCAGGTATCCGTTCTGACATCGCCAAAATACTTCTAATTCCCCGTTTTACCAAACTTTCAGTTAAATTCCGTTCTCCTGAGTCTTCCCCCGTCTCGGACTTAGCCCGATATGCCCCCAAGCAGGAGTTAAACACTGCCATTTGAATATTATTATTAACTAGTAACCCAGCTAAATCATCCCCATTCAGAGTTTCTGTTAAACCAGTTTTTTTACTTACCAAATAAATTTGCCCACCATTTGCCCCCAAGTTGCTATGACCAGAATAGTGGAAAATATGGTAATTTCCCTGTTCCAAAGATTGAGTGAGTTCTTCCCTACCCGGCCCGTCAAGAACAGTCAATTCAATTTCTGGTAGATAATGATTACCATCAGCCACTCTTAATGCTTGGCGGTGCAGTTCTGCTTTCAGGTTGATGGCTTCTTGTTTGAGCAAATCCAGCCGTGCTAAGTCAGTAGGCGAGGAAATTACCATTAGCACTCTTACCCCCCGTGCTTCCGACGACGTGGGGATATTATGAGTTAGCAACCGCGATGCTGGGGCTAGACCAGTTTGGTAACGGGCAAAGGTAATATCAGGACCAGTAACTAAGGGACGTAGGCAGCGCCCGCCATTATCACCTGCGTGCATGACTTCCCAAGGCAACCGCGCCAACCTCGTATCCTTGAGTCCTAATCTTAGCCGTAGTACCTGTTGGTGATTTTGGGCAATCCCTTGGGCAGTAATCCAACTATCTCTAAGAGATCCTTGAAACAGCGCATTATACAACTCCTGACCCAAGGCCACCAAGTTAACAGAGTTTCTGGCTGCCATATTCCCCTGCAATACTAACTGCAAAGGATCATCCATTAAATCTCCTGCCGCCGCTAACCACTCAGCCACAGGCCAATGCACCAGTTCTTCTGCCACCGGTACCCCAGGTGCAACTTGTTCCGTCCGCACTAGATAGTCATTTTGCCCCACAGGCGTTGCGGAAAGGTGAAATTCCTGGGTCACAATTTCTGCTCCATAAAACTTAGACAATGCTGATAGCACAGCGTGGCGCAAGCCATACATTGCTGTTTATTTCCCGCTTCCACTAAGGTAAAAGACTACTTTTTGTCCACGGGTGTAACTTGCCGATGAGCCAACCGTACAAATTGCTTTCGTACATTCAGCAGTTTATAAGCCACATTTAGGTAGAGTCGAGGGGGAATATTATTTCCCGCCCCTCTCTGTTAAATCTGGGCGTGCGACTTTCACCGCACCCAGCTTCCGATGTTCTTAGCTTTCGCTTTTGCTCATGTGTATGTAATCGTGGCAGATGAAAGTGAATGGCTAGAAGGTTTTTAGTTTTCCAGTTTTGGTGGTTTCCATCAACATGATGTAAATGTACCTTCTCATCACTAAGCATTTTTAGACCACAATGACCGCATTTATGGCTTTGCCGTTTAAGGGCTTTAGAGGTATCGTTGTTATAGAGCTTGCTGTTACGTTCGCTCCAATAACTCAAATCTCCGTCGTAGGGTGATTTCTCACCTTTAACATTGATGTGTTTGTTTTCGGAGTAAGGAACTGATGGGAATGCCTTATCTATTAATTGCTTACAGGTATGGCGGTTCTGTTTAGTTTCCTTATTGAATACCCTGAAAGCTCTTGTTTTGATATGGGATAAAGAGTTTCTAGACCCATCCATCTTGCAGAAGCGGTGGTAATTTCTCCAACCTCTAACTACTGGGGCTAATTTCTCAGCCTTTGTGGTAGCTCCATAATTCGAGTTGTTAACGATGTGTTTTACTTTCTTGCGAAAAGATTTAAAGTTGTCCACTGATGGAACGCATCTAAACTTCCCGTTTTTCTGGACTTTGAAGTGCCAGCCGAGGAAATCAAACCCATCTGTCGTGGCGGTTAGCTTTGTCTTTTTCTCACTGACTTTCATTCCCCGCTCTGCTAGGAACTGACTGATTTTGTCAAGTATTTCTGTGGCATCGTCTTGGGGTCTAAGTATTATTACCATATCATCCGCGTACCGGATTGTTGGCTCAATAATATGTTCCCTTGAGGTCTTGTCTGTAATTCTGAAGCTAGATGTCCTGTGATATCTATGAATACTTTCAATCCCATTTAAGGCGATGTTAGCTAAAAGTGGACTTACCACTCCGCCTTGTGGTGTTCCTTGTTCGGGAAATTCTGGATTGACTCCGGCTTTGAGACAGCGAAAAATTCCCTGTCTTATGCTATAAGGAGCGATGAGTCTGTCCATTATGGCGGTGTGGTTTATCCTGTCAAAGCATTTTTCGATATCGAGTTCTATAACTCGTTTGTCTATTCCATTGCTTGATGAGCGTAAATTGTCAAACAGGGCTTTTTGCGCGTCATGTGCCGAGCGTCCCGTCCTAAACCCGTAGCTCCTAGCGTGGAAAGTTGCCTCGTGTGCTGGTTCTAATGCGTATTTGATAAGGCATTGATACGCCCTATCAGCAATAGTAGGGATTTTCAACATCCTGATAGTGCCGTCCTTTTTAGGGATAGGTATTTCTCTTAGCCCCTGGTGTTTCCAGTTGCTAACGGATGCTTTTAGCAGTTCATTAAGCTCAAAGCGTTCCTTAAAGGTAAGGGACTTTTTGCCATCAATTCCTGCGGTCTTTTTCCCGGCGTTTAGCTGTGATACTTGACGGATAGCCAGTAATCTTGCTGCGGTAGATTTCAGAATCAGCTTTTGTAGGGACTTAGCTTTACGCTTGTCTCCAACTTGAACCGCTTTGTACACTCGTTTTTGTAGGCGGAATAAGTTACGGCGGAATTTCTTCCAAGGCAACGTCTTCCAGGATTCACTAGAGTTGTCTCTGTGTCTAATCATGCTCTGTTCCAATTTGTGTATTCTGAACACCTCAGACCAATTACGGTCTGTCCTACCCGAATTAAAGGAGTTCCGCTGCTCGTCCAGCCTACTTAGGGTTCGACCGCCCTTAGACCCTCAACCCGTTTTTATTCGTTCCCTCGGTTGATTGTTAGTTCCGTTAGGTGTAGCCATTTCAACCATTGGATTCCCTGGACTCTTGCCGCTATTGAAACCGAGATGCGGCGGGGATTAGCTCCAATGAAGTCAGGTTCTTGGTGTTGTGTCCTGCTTATGGGTAGGTCGCTTTTCTAGGCTCTGTTTCACCGTGGGAACTCCCCGTTAGCACCAGTGTCAACCCACAACGGATGTCTGATTGCGCCCTGTTCCTAGCTTCGACCTCCCGAAACCGAGTCGGGTCATCGTAGGCAGATAGGGAGTCATACCTGAGTCTGGCAGATGGGACTTTCACCCATATCAGACCGAGAGTTCAGCCTTTTTCCATGATTAGATTGGGTTGGTTAGCTTATGTACGGGCTGGATACCGTGATTCAGCTAACAACGAATCGCACAATTTCTATCCATTGTGATTATATGCCTTAAACATTAACTGTTCTGGCATCGGTAAACATGATCCTGTTTAATTTACACAAGGAAACATGAAAAATTAGCAGTATTACTTTTGGGAATCACGTCACAAGTGGCTAATCCTGCTAATACCTTAGATGTATTTTGTCATTCTAATGTTTCAGATGTGCATTGCTATTGATCTTAATCTAGTTTTATAGAACGGTTTTGTGCCTGTTCCGCTGCTACTACTTTATCCGGATTGCTTGATCCCCGTGGAGAACTGTTTATTGGTAGATGCACCTTGATCTTCAATTCCCCTAGTTGGTTAAAACTCACTAGGGGTTTTCTTTTTTTATTCTGGCAAATAAAAAACGCTCTTGGTTGCCAAGAACGTTTACAATTATTTGTATATAAACTATTAAGTAGATGAGATCCTAACAATTAACTCCCCTACCCAGCTACCAGCCACAGGAATTTTTTCCGTATGTGACAAACAACAATAAGCGGGTAATTTTTTCCGGAGCATAAGTTAAAAACATTGAACATTTAATAAGTAGATGCACCCTGATAACTAACTTCCCCTAGCTGGCTAACACCTCTGGGGGTTTTTTCTTGTTTATGGTTAGCACAACATAATTATTGCTATACATCCATTTTTTTCCGGAATATCACATAGAACCCTAGAACAGTTAATAAGTAGATGCACCCTGATAACTAACTTCCCCTAGCTGGCTAACACCTCTGGGGGTTTTTTTGTTTATGGTTAGGACAACACAATTATTGCCATCCACCCATTTTTTTCCGGAATATCACATAGAACCCTAGAACAGTTAATAAGTAGATGCACCCTGATAACTAACTTCCCCTAGCTGGCTAACACCTCTGGGGGTTTTTTTGTTTATGGTTAGGACAACACAATTATTGCCATCTACCCATTTTTTCCCGGAGCATTACATAGAACACCAGAACAGTTAATAAGTAGATGCACCCTGATAACTAACTTCCCTAGCTGGCTAACTTCCAGTTGGGGATTTTTTTGTTTCTAGTATCCTTATGGTTAGAGATTTTAGAGAAAATATCTACTGCCTATCCGGAATTTACAAGTTAATGCCAGAATACTAAATTGGTAGATGCACCCTGATAATTAAACTCCCCTAGCTGGCTAACTTCCACTGGGGGTTTTTTTCTTTTCCCAATGTTGCCAAAAACCTCTGGGTAGTTGACTCCCGAACTCAAAACAAACTTGTTAAAAATAAATTTATCCGGAGGATCGTTATGCACTTGAGAACATTTAATTGGTAGATGCACCCTGATAACTAAACTCCCCTAGCTGGCTAACTTCCACTGGGGGTTTTTTCTTGAAAATAGCAACTCAACCTACCCTATCATCAAAACAAGTCTCTGGCAATATCCTTGCTCAACAAGTTTTTGGTCACTTTGGCTAGTTGCACCCACAGACTACAATATTAACTGACACAAGGGCAGATTTCACGGTTTATCGTGCAGTTTTATCACAGAATATAGTTTGTGATTGCCTAAATATCAAACTTTCGGATGAGCTAATCTGATAAACTTATCTGAATCACTTTAATTCCATTCTGTTCCTTTGTTCTAACTTCAGAATGATCACGACGATAGATAATCGGACTCTTAATTATTTCTTTATAACTGCTGAAGTTTACAGGCACTTCTGAGTTTGTCACTATTCTATGACATACCGCCAATTAAATCTTGATTTTTTGGTAAATTTTAGTTAATTTACTGCGTAAGTAATAGGTAACAGGTAAGAATTTTACCCATTACCAGCATAAATTGTAAATAACTAATAACTTGCGTTATTTAGTCAATTGTAATTTGTTGCGGTCCATTGGCTTTGCCGTTTTGCACCCCTGTACTCAGGTTGTTAGAGCTATTTCCACAACCCTTTTTATTTAGCCAACTTTTGACAGGATCTTCGGTGAGGTTGAGTCGGAGGACACCAGAAACGAATCCACCCAAAAATGAAACTGGATGTTGGGCAAGTTCTTGAAATAGGGGCGATAATTCACTAATAAACATTACACTCTCCAAGTATTGCTGTAAAAAATTATTAATTCTTCATTAATCTTAACAGATACTGGCTAATAAGCAACTAGCAACAGAGCAGATAATATTTAGCTGGATGATATTTATCATTGGTCAAATTATCACTGACATCATTAACCTTGACTTTCAGCCAGTATTTAATTAAAATAAACTATTTAAATTAAACATTAAATTATGGCAAGCAATTGGGAAAATTTCCTCAAAAATTTAGGTGAATGGCGTGGTTCATTTACTAAAATTTCCCGCGACGGTGAAATATTAGATTCTACTCCGAGTATTTTAAATTTAGAAGGGTTTGATAATAATCAAGCTGTACTTTTTAGATTGCGTCGTTTTGATTCTAGTAATTATGATAGTCCTCCTATTCAGGATTATCAACAGGAATATCGTTATTTAGGAAAAGAGAATATCTTTTTTGCCACAGGAGCTTTTTCTAAAGGAACGTTGCAATTAGCGCCTTTTTCTGAATTTGGGGCTGAATATGGCTTTGTGGATGATAATCGGCGATCGCGTTTAGTACAATTATATGATCAACAAGGCAATTTCATTAATTTAACGCTGATTAGAGAATTTCGCAGTTCTACAGATGCTTACGAACGTCCTCAACTGACCGGAGAACAGTTAATTGGTACTTGGCAAGGACAAGCTCATACAGTTTACTCGGACTTGAGACAATCGGAAATATTCCCTACTTATTTAGAAGTTCAAAAAATAGGTGATGGCTATTTAGAACAAAAGTTATCTTTTCAATCCCAAATTATTACTGCAAAAGCCAGAATAGAAGGAAATAAAATCATTTCGGAGACGGAAGGAATTCCGCGACAAATTTTGTTATTACCAGATGGAACTTCTAGTAATGTTCCTTTGCAACTGGAACTGAGAAAACCTTTTTTTCTGGAAGCTGGTTGGTTAGTTAGAGAAAATGAACGTCAACGCTTAATTCGTAGCTATAGCGAAAAAGGGGAATGGATTAGCTCAACTCATATTATTGAATATAAAATTGAGAACATATAACAGGAGTCAGGTATAAAACCCCACCCCCAACCCCCACCCCGCTTGCGAGGAGGGGGCTTTGAGAAATGGTATAGCTCAAACGGATTTGTTTTATGATGTGGGTGGCTGTTCTGGGAACATACATTTATCAGAATCACAACCACTAGGGCCAGCTTCTGATAATTCCCCTAAATCGTAACGACTTAGCGCCCCACAGAAATCATCTGTTTTCCGTCTGGCTTTAACTTCTTGAGACAAACTTTGATATGTGGCTTTGTCTATTGGTTCAAAGGGTAAACGGGGAAAGGATTGCAAATCGTCAAATCGGGCTAACAATGCAGCAGAAATATAGCCTTCATCATTTTGGATGGCTTCATAGATACGCGTTCCCAAAATTTCAACTTCTTCAGAACGTAGTTCCAAAGTAGCTGAGGTGTTATGAGTGACATAGTGATTTTGTACTTGCATAATGAAGTCTAACTGCGCTAAGGCAGAAAACTGAGATACATCAATTACGTCAGCACCGGGTAAATCTGCCCAAGATACAGCAACGGGGATTTCTACTAACCATTCTGTACACCGAGGATCAAAAGGATCGTTGAGTAGGTTGCCGGTTTCGTCTTTGTCAGATTGGGAGGGGATGATGTTGTAACCATAGTCTATACAAGCTAGGGCTACGGGGTCATTTTTACGGAAGGTAATGCGACGGATGAATCTTTGTGCCTTGGGGGGATGCCAACCGGGAGATGCTCCTGTTAAAAGGGATTTTGTGCCGGCTGGTTGGACCGTAGTACAACGGTTAGGGCGTTTGATGTGATGGCGATCGCAATATTCCCACACTACTTTATGAACTACATCTTTCCAGCGGTTGAGATATTTTTGCTCACCACTTTTAAATATCAGTCCTTGGGGGGTTTCTGGTCTTCCTGCTTCCCACCAGCGTAACCACTCTGAACCAAAAGCATGAACAAAGAAGTCAAATAAACCAGTGAAGGATACACCGACAATGGGATCTAATTCCCGGCTGTATTGATAGCGGGGTTCTAGGAATTGATGATTTAAGAGGGCGACGACAGAAAGCGCCCCAGCGGTAAATGCTTCTTCTTGTTCTTTATAGTTGTCAGGATCTAGTTGGTTTAGATGCACCTCCGAAAGATTACAGTGGAAATTAGCACCTATTATCTCCAGTTTTGTTATCCTAAAGGCTTTTTATCCTCTAGTTCTACAGGTTCTACATTCCCTGTAGCTCCGCGTACCTTTTATACGTATGAATTACGTATCCCCACACTCTTGGAGAGTTTATATTCTAGAAAAGGATTTACATTGCCATCTAGTTTCACTCTCTACGCTGTACGGTGTCAATAGCTTTTTAGTTCTATTGATTACCACGGGATTAGCTTCTCAGCTTTCCCCGTATTTGCGAGGTTTTTTACGTGAGGCAAGTATTATAAAATACCACACGGGTTTAAACCATATCTACCCAAACGATGTTCTAATTCTTGATCATCAATATTTGGGTAACTTTCTTGTATCCATGCTTTAGCTTTTCCTTGCTCGTAAGCTTGCAAAAAGTCTTTTTTGATTTCTGGTGTATTTAATAAATCAGCATTAGCTCTAGCAACTGCTTCACCAGCCCATTGAATTGCCCCTTCACCGCTATAGTATTGTTTACGTACAGCAGCAATGGATTCTTCTAAGGTTGGTTTGCGGTGAAAGACTCGTGTATGGTTGGACATCCGCAAAGAATCACGCTCTGGATCTATGCGCCAGCTACCTTCTGCATCCTGTTGCCAGAGGTTATCTTTAGCAGTTGCGCCTTGTTCATCTTCAGAAACGAATTGACGCATACCGGCACTGTTAGAAACTAAAATGCCTTCACAAACAAATTCATGGATACTGGCAACTTCAATATCATAGGTTTGTGCAGTCCGTACATTCATTTCTACTCCTAAAACCTTGACTGGAACTAATTCAGTCGCTTCAGGAAGATATTTTTTCAAGGTAGGGAGTATCATTTGCTCCTGATTATTACTCCATCCATACTGATAGGAGTTAATAATCGGACGTACCATAGTTTTCGGGAAACCATGATCTTTAAATGATTTTGGGGTTTGACGTTTTTGGCTAGAAAATTGCAGGGAATATTTTTCAAAGCAGTTTTCAACAGATTGATATGCCGCTTCACCAACTGTGACTAATTCACCTTCCCATTTACTAGTCCGCTTGCGAATTGAACTACACATCCGGGTTGTAATTCCCAGGGATGCGTAAAGTGCTTGAATTTGCTGTAAAAATCTCTCGTGAATTGAAGCAACTAAAACGCCTTGAGAATGACAACCATCTGCATCAGCAAGACCAGCTAGGTAAGCTTGGCGAATGTCTGCTGTACCTAATAATATGCAATCAGGGATATTTAATGGTTGAAATGGTTGTTTGAATAATCCCAGATATTGGTTTAAAGCTGCTGAGTTAAATTGTAACTCGTAGGCTTTGGTTTTGCATTGTTCTGGGGTTCTTATGGTGTGAGTTTTTAAACCAAATTCATTCCCAACGGCAATTAAACGGTCTAAAATATTGGGGTCATCTTCATGAACGCGGAATCTGACTCTTGAACCATCAGAACTAACTGAACCATCACCCTGTAAATAGCCGATGAAGTAAGCAGCATCGGGAGTTAAGGCAGGAATAGTAATTTTTTTGGTTTTACCTTCGACTTTACCTCGAAACTCAGGCAGTTCAGTAGGTGTACCGGGTATAGTTCGTGGTACGAAAATCAAGCGATCGCCTGATTGCAAATCCTGAGCCTTCACCATTTGATAATTGCCGTACACATCTGTGAAAACGGCAACTTTATGATCGGCTGTACATTCAAAGCTGCCATCTTGAGTTTGAATACGGCAAAGAGATTGTTCACCTTGAACAAAGAAGTTAGTAACAGGATAGAAACCCTTACTGGTAAGAACGCGATCACCTACACGCACCTTAGCAATGGGAACTAAGCCTGATTCTGTATGAACTAAGGCCTCTTCAGGAAGACAGCGCCGAATATTTCCAGCAACAATTGTGACAGCAGCTTCATCAATTAACAAACAGCATTCAACTGAGTTTAATTGTCTACCTAAAGCCTTATTGAGAATTGAGGCGCAACGCTGGTACAATCCAGGTAATTTTACAGGATTAGCCATACCCCCAAAGCCTTTGAGGGTTTCCCCAGATTGGCGCACATCGCTAATATCTACAATTACTTCAACTTCACCTGTAAAGCGTTCATCAGTAGAAAGTTCTAAAAGGGTTTGATAGGATTTTACCCAACCTTCTCGGCTGTCTCCAACGTAAATAGTAGCGGTATTAGCTTCTATATGGGTTTGTGTAAATTCACGACGTTGTGCTTGGGGTGTACTACCAATTTCACCTGTAACGGTGATACGAAGGCGATTACGGATAGATGGCAATTGATTAATATACTGCGGTTCGATAATAGTACCTGTACCACAGCCCATCATGGCCAAATCCATCATTAAACCGAAGGCTTTCCAGTCTATAAGGTTTGTGGATGTGCAGTTATAAGCACCAGAGAAGTTTTTGGATTTGTTTAACCAATCTGTGCCACCAACCCACATCCAGCGCCCACTAGGGAGGGCTTTCATATTCCGCTGCATTTTGTCTAAAATGGCGGCTTCTTGACGGGTAAGTTTGCCTAATTCGACTAAACCGCGTAATGTGCGATCGCATACCTCGTCCCATGTTTCTCGTAAACCTGCGTCTGTTCGACGACTGTAGGTTCTAAAAAACACAGGATTGGCTGCGGTCGCAGTTTTAGGAAAAGATGCACTCTGACGTTTACGTTCCAGTTCTTGAACCATAATAAAGTTTTGTTGCTGACTTACAAATTAAGACTATAACGTCAACTAGTTAGAGATGGAAGATTGCAAAATTTACCACTTTGCGCTGTATCTTGCAATGTGTAAATTATAACTATATTTTATCCAAGTAAAAAACCCTGATTGGAGTCCAGAGTTTTTGACAAGATTACCCGGTAAGCGTAAAGCTCAGTCACAAAGCGTGCTGAGATATAAGCGACACGGGCGAATTTATTGTCAAAAAATAATTATAAATTAAAAAAAGTGGGCATTGCCCACCCTACATTTATTCAGCAAATACACCAGCAAAAAAGTCCAATGTTTCCTTTAAAGCCTTGATGAAAATATCAATTTCTTCGCGGGTATTGTAGAAAGATAAACTTGCCCGTGCAGTTCCTGATAAACCTAAATAACGGTGTAACGGTTGTGTACAATGATGTCCAGAACGTATAGCTACACCCTCTTGATCTAACAAAGTTGCTAAATCATTAGCGTGGACACCCTCGGCGGTAAAAGCTGCTAATGCGGCTCTACCTTCGCCATGAGCATCGGGTTTTGGTCCGTAGATTCTAATTTGGTGTATTTGTGCTAATTGCTCAAATAAATAAGCCGTTAATTCAGCTTCATAAGCATGGATTTTATCCATACCGATACTAGTAAGATAATCTATGGCTGCACCAAGTGCGATCGCTTCCCCAATAGCCGGAGTACCAGCTTCAAATTTATGGGGTAATTCTGCATAGGTGGAATGGTCTAAATACACCTCTGCAATCATCTCACCCCCACCAAAAAATGGCGGCATTGCTTCTAGTAATTCCAATTTACCATACAAAAAACCAATGCCAGTGGGAGCGCACATTTTATGTCCAGAAGCTACCAACCAATCACAGTCGAGTTCTTGAACATCAATAGGAGTATGGGGAACACTTTGACAAGCATCAAGTAAGAATTTCGCGCCGTATCTGTGAGCAATTTCAGCGATTTCTTTAACTGGATTAATACAACCCAAAGTATTAGAAATGTGAACTATAGAAACCAGTTTTGTTTTATCAGAAATCAGTGTTTTAAACTGTTCTAAATTAAAAGTTTCTTCTGGTGTCAATTCGACAAATTTCAATACTGCGCCTGTTTTTTGGGCGACAAATTGCCAAGGAACAATATTACTATGATGTTCCATTACCGAGAGAATAATTTCATCTCCTGGCTGTAAATTGTGCATTCCCCAACTGTAAGCTACGAGGTTAATAGCCTCAGTTGCGTTGCGGGTGTAAACAATTTCTTGGCGTGATTTGGCATTAATGAATTTAGCAATTTTATCACGCGCACCCTCATAAGCATCAGTAGCTTTTCCGCTCAAAAAATGTGCGCCACGATGAACGTTTGAGTTATATTGTTCGTAATAATCACGCCAAGCATTTAATACAGCTAAAGGCTTTTGAGAAGTAGCCGCATTATCCAGATAAACCAGGGGTTTACCGTGAACTTCCTGATGCAAAATCGGGAAGTCAGAGCGAACTTTATCAGCGAGAGATTTGGTAGAAGTGATGACCATTTTTAATAAAAAGTTTAGGGAAATTTTAATTACACCAGGCGATTGGAAATCGCGGCTACACAGGCGAAACCCACCTTCGTGGGTTATAATCTTTAATCTGTTGTTAGTCCGCGAAGGCGGACTTTGTTTGTATAGCCGCGATTTCTAATCGCCAGGGCTATTTATTAGTGATTGGAAATCGCGGCTACACAGGCGAAACCCACCTTCGTGGGTTATAATCTTTAATTTGTTGTTAGTCCGCGAAGGCGGACTTTGTTTGTATAGCCGCGATTTCTAATCGCCAGGGCTATTTATTCGTGAGACTTGTAACAGTTTTCAACAAACTCTCACGTAAAGAAGGAACAGGGATAAAGTTAATAACTTCAGTTGCGAAAGCATTAACTAATAACTTGCGAGCATCATTTTCATCAATACCGCGACTTTGCAGGTAGAATATTTGATCATCTTCCAATTGACTGACAGTAGCACCGTGAGCGCATTTAACATTATCAGCCGTGATTTCTAATTGAGGTTTGGTGTCAATTCTCGATTTAGATGATAACAGCAAATTCCGGTTTAATTGAGATGCGTTAGTTAATTGCGCCAGTTTAGGAACAAAAACTTTACCATTGAAGACACCATGAGCGCGATCGCCTATAATGCACTTATGTAACTGTTTGCTCACACCATGAGGATGATTTAAAGATAACGCACTATGAGTATCACCTAATTGATTATCAGCAATCACAGTTAAACCATTGAGCGTCGTTTCTGTTTGCTCACCAGTTTGCAAAATCTCCAAATTATGACGAGAGATTTTCCCACCAACAGTCACAGCATTACAACTATAACGACTATACCGCGCCTGAGTCACCGCAGTTTTGCCAATATGAAAAGCAGCGTTACCTTCGGTGACAATTCTATTGTGACTAACCTGAGCATTTTCATTAACCCAAATTTCTGTCACACTATTATTAAAATAAACTTGCTCTGAAGAAGATGGTATATATTCTTCAATTAAAGTTACTTGGGAGTTACTTTCAGCTACTACTAAACAACGAGGTTGAGAAATAACCGCAAACTCACCAGCAATAGAAATGAACAACAAATGAATGGGATTTTCAACCACCACATTTTTACCAACCCATACTACTGCGACATCATTTAAAGCCGCAGTATTTAGAGCAGCAAAAACTTCTCTTGTTCCCTCAGATTGTGCTAAATATTCCTTTGCAACTTCACTAGGTAAAGCATCTAAATTACCAATAATTAACCCAGAAGGTAAATTTTCAGTATTAGATAAACTAGGTGAATAAACACCATTTACAAATACCAAACGCTGAGACACTTCAGGTAAAACAAACTCATTTTGTAAGGACAATTCATGAATTATCCCTATATTATTGAATTTTACCTCTTTTAAAGGTGATAAATCAGTAAAACGCCATTCTTCATCACGGGTATTAGGGATAACAGAATGACGAACCCACTTAGTAGCACCGTTACGTAAATCTTGTAACCAACCATCTGATTTATTGGTAATTACCTGATTTAACAAACCAGTCAAAAAAGCATCTCTATCTAATAATAAAGCAGCCTCATTTAACACTTCTACATTCATTGGAATTGTCATTACACACCCACCCCTAAAGCTTCTTCCAATACCCAATCATAACCGCGAGATTCTAACTCAAGAGCTAATTCCTTACCACCACTTCTAATAATCCGTCCCTGCGCCATAACGTGAACAAAATCAGGGACAATATAATCAAGAAGACGCTGATAGTGAGTAATCATAATTGTGGCATTTTCGGAATTGGTTAGGCGATTAACCCCATTAGCGACAATTTTCAGAGCGTCAATATCCAAACCAGAATCAGTTTCATCTAAAATCGCCAACTTTGGTTCTAAAATTGCCATTTGCAGAATTTCATTCCGCTTCTTTTCCCCACCAGAAAAACCCTCATTCACACTGCGGTTAAGAAAAGAAGAATTCATCTTCACAATATCCAACTTTTCCTCAACCAAATCATCAAAATCGAAAGCATCAACCTCTTCCAAACCCTGAGCTTTGCGACGAGAATTATAAGCAACCCGTAAAAAATCCAAATTACTAACACCAGGAATTTCCAGAGGATATTGAAAAGCTAAAAACACACCACCTCTAGCTCTTTCCTCCGCACCCATTTCCAAAAGATTTTTTCCTTGAAAAACCACCTCACCACCAGTAACAGTATAAGCTGGATGTCCCGCCAAAACCTTAGAAAACGTACTTTTCCCCGAACCATTAGGTCCCATAATCGCGTGAACTTCCCCAGCACGAACCTCCAAATCCAACCCCTTCAAAATAGGAGTTTCATCAACATTAGCCGTCAAACCCTTAACCGACAAAATCAAATCACTATTCTCAATAATCATCTTTTCTTCTCTCTTTATTTCTCTGCCTCTGCGTCCTCTGCGTCTCTGCGGTTCGTTTCCAAAAAAACCTCAAAGAAAACAGATCAACCAACACTACCTTCTAGTTTCAGACTCAACAACTTATCAGCCTCAACAGCAAACTCCATAGGAAGCTGATTAAAAACATCCTTACAGAAACCGCTAATCATCATCGAGATAGCATCTTCTGAAGAAATACCGCGTTGAGCAAAAAAGAATAATTGATCTTCACCAATTTTAGAAGTAGAAGCTTCATGCTCAACCTTACCCGTATTATTCTGAACTTGAATATAAGGAAAAGTATTAGCTTGAGCATTATCCCCAATTAACATCGAATCACATTGAGAATAATTTCTTGCGCCCTTAGCAGTAGGATTAATCTTCACCAAACCCCGGTAACTATTGCTAGATTTACCAGCAGAAATGCCTTTAGAAATAATGGTACTGCGGGTGTTTTTACCAACGTGAATCATCTTACTACCAGTGTCAGCTTGCTGCATATTATTGGTTAATGCAACTGAGTAAAATTCACCGACAGAATTATCACCAATCAACACACAACTAGGATACTTCCAAGTAATAGCTGAACCTGTTTCTACTTGAGTCCAAGAGATCTTAGAATTGACACCTTGACACAAACCACGTTTAGTCACAAAGTTGTAAATTCCGCCTTTACCATTGACATCACCAGCGTACCAGTTTTGTACGGTAGAATATTTAATTTCGGCATTATCTAAAGCTACCAATTCGACAACCGCAGCGTGTAATTGGTTGCTGTCGTACATGGGGGCTGTACAACCTTCTAAATAAGAAACATAACTGCCTTCTTCGGCGACAATTAATGTTCTTTCAAATTGTCCTGTATCTCCGTTGTTAATGCGGAAATATGTAGACAATTCCATGGGACATTTTAAGCCTTTAGGAATATAAACGAAAGAGCCATCACTGAATACCGCCGCATTTAAGGCTGCAAAATAATTATCAGCAATGGGAACAACGCTACCCAAATATTTTTTAATCAGTTCTGGGTGTTCTTGGAGAGCTTCCGAAAAAGAACAGAATATTACACCATCTTTGGCGAGTTTTTCTTTATATGTAGTAGCGACAGAAACACTATCAAAAATCGCATCAACAGCAACGTTAGATAATCGCTTTTGTTCATTTAAAGGAATACCTAATTTTGCAAAGGTTTCCAGTAAAGTCGGATCAACTTCATCTAAACTGTTGAGTTTGGCTTTCTTTTGTTTCGGTGCGGAATAATAAATAATATCCTGATAATTAATAGGCGGATATTGGACATGAGACCAAGTTGGTTCTGTCATTTTCAGCCATTGGTGGTAGGCGCGGAGACGATACTCCAACATGAATTCCGGCTCATTCTTTTTGGCGGAAATCAGGCGAACAACGTCTTCACTTAACCCACGGGGGATAGTATCGGCTTCAATATCAGTAACAAAGCCGTACTTGTAAGGTTGGTTGACTAAGGTGGTGACGGATGCGCTCATCGGTTCTCTTGTTCTCTCTTTAAAGGACTGGCGACGGGCTAAATAAAGCTAATTCCCGTTCTGTGTTACTGATTCCTAACAGGACTGCTAGAATAGGTTTAAGGACTAAAACAATTCGGCTGTTGTTTAATCTATTTTCATTGTACGATAGATTAACAACAACAATGTTGTTTAAGTCAAATTTTTAGAAAATTTTTTGGGACTAAAATGGCCACTACCCAGCAGTCCACAACTAAGCAAGATATTTTAGAGTATCTATTAAAACAAGTACAAGCTACATCCTTGAAGCTTGCAGAAGTATTAGATGTCAGTCCCCAAGCTATTCGCCGTCATCTGAAAGATTTGGAGGCTGATAATTTAGTTATATATTTTATACCTGAAAATTCAGGTATGGGTCGTCCCCAGCATCTTTATCAACTCAGTCAACGGGGACGGGAACAATTACAACGAAATTCAACCAGTTTAATTAATGGTTATGGAGAGTTTGCGGTTTCGCTTTTGGATACTTTAGCGGAAACTGTAGGGAGTGAGCAAGTTAAAACGATTTTAAGAAAGCAGTGGGAACGCAAAGCGCAGGAATATTGGGAAAGGGTAGGACATGGTTCTTTGAAAGAACGGGTAGCAAATTTGGTAGAATTGCGAAAAGCAGAAGGTTTCATGGCGGAGTTTCACGCTGTTGATTCTAATATTAATGATGATGAAAAATACGTTTTTATTGAACACACTTGCGCTATTTCTAATGTAGCGGAATCGTTTCCTAGTGTGTGTGGCCATGAGTTAGAAATGTTTGCGGCTATTCTACCAGATTGTACTGTGGAGCGGACTCATTGGTTGATTCATGGTGAACATCGTTGTGGTTATTTGGTGGAAAAAAGTTAGAACTATTTGAACGCAGATAGACGCAGATGAGGAAGTCGGTTATTTTTGTTGTGGATGTGGGATGAAAATAGATGATTTGACAATGAATTGATTGGGGTTTTGCGGTGTTAAACTCCTACAGTTTAGGAATTGAAAGGGTGTGATTTTATGAAAATTTCAGCGACAAATTACCAACAAAATTTATCTAAAGTTTATCAACTAGAGATTGACGTTTACTTTGATATTCTTCTTCTGTGATAATTCCCTCTTTAAATATTTCTTTTAATGCTTTTAAACCCTTAGCCGCTTCCACAGTAGGATTTTGCATTTTTTTAGGTTTTTCTACTATTACTGTTCTTCTTGTTTTTGATCTTCTATTGGGATTATCTGCACGCAATTTTTCCATCAATTTAGGTAAATATTCCACTTGTCTAATATTATCCCAATCAATAACTGCAACCCAAATATTCTCTTCTGGAGAATGTTTAACCATTCCCTCTATTTCTAAATCTTCGCTATAAAAAGTCAGTGTTTGACCATCTTGTAATTCAATTTTTTGACGTGCTAAATCTTCAATTGTGCCAATACAATTTAAACGCAACCGACTTTCTTCATCAGCATTATTAAAGTCTGCAAAAACTCTTAATTGTTTATTCAAATTCTGTTGGTTATTATTGTCCTGAGAGTTGAAAAAAATAGCTGGTGTGTTCATAGGTAATCTATATAAATATTATGGTTTTGGTTTAGTAATTGTAGGTGTAAGCAGATTACTAATTTCTTCTGGAGTTAAACCACTTAGTGTTGCATGATAACCTCTTCCAGAACCTCTCCCACTGTTGTAACACCTATTTGCCTATGAGGAATTACTTTTACTAAGAGAACTCCACAAAAAAGATGATCCAATTTGTGTAGGTGCGTATTGCAATACGCACCTACCCTTGTGATAAATATGGGATATTTTTTATTTGGAAGTCTCTTAATGTAACTGTATTGGCTGATAGCGATCGCTCTTATCTCTTTCCTACTCTCTAACTGCTGATATTATGGTTTACGGTGTTGTCTCAAAATGTTAAAAAAAGCAAAGTGTTACTAAATTAATTTCTGATCGGAAACTGAAAACTATGCAATTTAGTATGATAATTAAGTAATATGAATTACTCAAAAAATTTACAGGCATTACTTTATTATGCAGCATGAGGCAATACTGAAACTCAAACCGCGCCCTCTCCGCTTAGTTTACTTAGTGAATACAACAACAGACCTGAAAAATGCGGTGACACTTTACACACATTTATGGGGGGCTTCTCAAATACAATCTTTCCAGTACCCGATGATACTGATAAACTTATCCTCTTGGAGTATGCTTTACGCTCAATTAATCCTGATTATATTTTCTTGCCAGAACAAAATATTCCAGAAAATGTTACTGAAATCTTAGATCAGTTTCCAAGTTGCTGCTTAAAACTTCCATCTAAGAGAATTGAGGACATAGCTAATGTTAACGATCATCTTATCGGGCTTCCATTACTGACAGTAAATGGTTCTAAAATTGCAGGATTTCCACATATTATTTATATGCTAAATTCTGTATACAGGAATCCCATGTCTGATACTAATATTTGTTTAATTTCAGATAATTCTATATTTGAACATGAGATATTTTTGCAATTTGGTAAACCATCGAACCAATATCAAGGATACCTAAGCAATTATCTCAATGCTCGTTTAATTTCCATCAATTCTATTGAAGCTTTACTAAAGGCAAGCTTACTAACAGTAACAAGAATATTCAGAAACTCACTCTCTATGACGAAAATGGAGATTATCTATACAGAATATTCAGTTTTTGGGGGTATTGGAGATCATGAAAAAGTTTGCAATTTATTCCTTTATGAATCTAATGATATTAATATTGCAGCTATTTTTTGGAACTACCGCCGTTTAGATATAGGTTATAGTAATAAATTTCTTTTGCCTAAAAAAGACTTCATTGAAAAATTAGAAGAATGTATTTCAATTTTGGACAAATTTTTTCTTTCGATGCAAGAATTGAGAATTTATGTAAAATTACCACATGAGGAAGCGATAGATTTAGCCAACCAAATTAATACTATTTTTAACAAATTTAAACGAGATATTTTTGTAAGAGTATTTTATCAAAATTCCGGTTTTGACTTTGAGCCAGGAAGCGTTTACTCTAGCAAACCTATTGTTACAACACGAGAAATTTCATTATTAGATAAATCCATACGGTTTAGTCCTGTCGTACCTTCTGGACACGAAAATTCTAATTATCTTTTTGGGTATGATGCAGAAATTGAGTTTGCCTCTGGTGAATCATTTTCTGCACCTTTTACACAAACTTCTGCTGTACTCCTATCTAATCACATACAACAAATTAAATATTCAGAAAATTCTCTATTAAAAGATTGGCAACAGAGGAAAACACAACCTGTACGACCTGCTGAAAAGGGTGTTGCAGGGTTAGTTTACTCTAACGCAGAATGCTGTATATATTTACCTGAAAGCGAAGAAATTATTGCAAGATGGTTAAAAAGTAAATGTCTATTTTTTGAATTAAATGATCATACTCGGTATGCTAAAGGGTTTATTAAACTTTTTGGAGGTTTTGATAGAACTAGAGATTTAATTATGTCAGGTGGAGCGAAAATATTTTTGGCTTTTGATACCAATGAATCCGATATCAAGGGATCAAAACTTTCACATAAATCAGAACAAAGTGGATTAAAGTATTCACAAATAGAGGGTTTTTTAAAACAAAAATTAAATCTAAGTCAGGCAGATGCAAGGAAGATAGTTAAGCAAAATCTTCCGGCATTATTGGAAGCAGGGTTATTATACCGAGGACACCCTCTAAAATGCCCGACCTGTGGATTAGAAGACTGGTACAAGCTTGAAAAAGTTAACGAATTTGTTGAATGTAATGGTTGTGCAGAAAATTTCCAGTTAGAAAGTTTGACTAGTTTAGAATTTTCATATAAACCCAACGAATTAGCAACCCGTTTTCTCAAAACTGGTGGACAGGCTGTACTTTCAACAGCAGTTTTTTTGTCCTGGCTTGCTTCTTCTGGACATATTCAACTAGGAGGAGACATTTCACACTTAGGTGAAAATCAGTCGTTCGCAGAAATTGATTTATTTATCCTTGTTAAAGATGTTCTAATGCTTGCTGAATGTAAGTCTTGGCGTGTAATAGATGAATCAAAGGCAAACGATATAATCAAGCATCTTGAAAAAGTAATTGAAACAGCAGTCCTTGTAAACGCCAAAGTAGTAGTTTTAGGTATTGTGACTACATCAATTACCTGTGACTTACATTCCCTTGTGAGTGATGTGGCACAAAATGCAACCGAAAAAGGAATTGGAGTACATCTCCTACTCAATGATACATTCTATCTATGGGGTCAAAAAGAGAAT
The DNA here is from genome assembly GCA_017355425.1 of Dolichospermum sp. DET69. Lineage (NCBI taxonomy): Bacteria > Bacillati > Cyanobacteriota > Cyanophyceae > Nostocales > Aphanizomenonaceae > Dolichospermum > Dolichospermum sp. DET69. Next base: position 5,120,251 of record CP070233.1, on the reverse strand, counting down.
GAAATAAAAGAAAAATGGCAACTGAATGTTGGGTTACTTGTAGTTTCAAAAGAGAAGTTGCTTCATTATCAAGTTGTATCTGTAGGAGAACCTATCAGACAATATAGTTGGGATGAGGGAGATCAACTGGTAGATAGAAACTTGGTAGAATCTTGGAGGCAAGAGTTTTAAAGGTTTTAAGCGGATCTGTTTCTTTTGGGAAAATGGAAATGGTTATAATGTAGAAATAGTGGATTACCATTAGGAGAAAATGTCATGGAAAACAACTTACTACATAATCCCCATCCTGGTAAAGTTTTAAAATATGAATTTTTAGAAGAATTAGATATCAGCGAAAATACTTTAGCTGTTAATTTAGATTTAACTTATCCTACTATTCAAGGAAATATTACAGGTAGACTTAAAATAACAGCAGATATAAATTTATGCCTTTGGCTCTATTTTAGATTTTCAGATGGTTATTTTTTAAGATTGCAAAATGCTTATTAAACCAACTTACCCCACCTGATAACTGTATTAAAACTTCTGCGATCGCTTTCGATAAATTTTTATTTGAATGTTCATAAGTCAAAGTTAAAAATTGATAACCTTTTCTTATCAACTCAGGGTTATCAATCATTTTATGATACAATATAATCGAGTTACAAAAATACAACTACATAAATATAAAAAATATGAACAACCTATCAATTCCAGCGCAAACATTACAGGAAGCATGGGAAAAAGGTTTACAGCAAGGTTTAACCAAGGTTGCTATAAATATGTTACGAGAAGGTATTGAATTAGATTTTATCGTCAAACTAACTGGATTACCATTAGCAGCGGTTAAAAATTTACAAGCTGTTGATACAGATGATGATAAAATATTGGTTAAAGAATTTTTAGAAATGAGTGAATCATCTTTAAACAAAGTTTGGCTTGATCCAGAGGAAGACGAAGCATGGAAGGATCTATAGAACTTTCCTTTGTGTTATAATAAAAACCGAATATTGCTAACTTTATTAGTAAACTATCGCCATGACAAATAAAACCATGAAAAACAAAGAATTTTATGTAGTAATTGAAAGAGATGAAGATGGTATGTATATTGGTGAAGTTCCTCAACTAAAAGCCTGTTATAGTCAAGGAGAAACTATTGATGAACTAATAAAAAATATTAAAGAAGTTATTGAAATGTGTTTAGAAGAACTAGAAGAGGAATTAACCACAGAATTTATTGGTGTGCAAAAAGTAGTATTATCATGACTAAATTACCAACAATTACAGGAGAAGAACTGATTGCTGCATTAGAAAAAGCAGGTTTTTATATAGTCAGACAAAAGGGAAGTCATGTAAGAATGAAACATGAAGATAATCGAGTTGTTTCTATTCCTTCCCATAGTGGTAAAACTATCGGAAAAGGTTTATTAGTAAAAATAATTCGAGATGCAGATTTAACTAAAGATGAACTGATAGAACTTTTACATTAGTTATTAGGCATTTTAGACAGGTTGTGTAGTTTGATTTACATTAATATCCTCAATCACAGGAATATCTAAGTCTAAACGTAAACATAATCACATCCAAAAATCAAAAGCAGAATTTCCCTTTGCACATCCTCGCTATTGATCTGCTTTTATTGCTCAGGAGTGACAATAATATGATTTAATAGTAGAAAGACAATTTTTTGAATTTTATGGATATTTCACCTAATCAATCATCAACCCAATTTTTATCTTCAGAAGAATCTGCTCAAGTTGACGCAGCTTTGTTATCTTCTCCTGAAAAGTTTTTAACAAGACTGACTATTTCTTCTTTGAGGATTTTACAACATATTGCCAAAGAATATGATGTTTCTATTGAGGAATTGACAACAAAGCAAATTATAACTTGGTTTGAAATAGATGCCAAAGTTAGAAGAGAGAAAGGGATTGAAGAAGCATTTCTCAAGTGGTAGATTTAATTAAATATTATATAACTTCAGGCAGAAGTTTTTTAGCCGCAGTTTACTTACATTCTGATATATTAGACAATGGCTTGACCATCTTTAGTAAAGAAATACAATTTTTTTGTATCTACTTTCAAAGTTAATTTCGGTTTACCTTGAATTTCGGGAGAAGTTGCGACTCTAGCAATTAAAATTGAGGATTTTTTCCGATTTTCTTCCTTATTCATCCCTGCTTGTGCAGATCCATCGCGGTTTTCTTCCACTTCAATTTTATCTACCCCAGCATAGAAATAAATGATCATTTCATGACCAAGGGATTCAACTGTTTCTACATCTACCTCTATCTTGTGACCTTGGTTTATCGAAGTTTTTTGATAAGCAAAGGCTTCTGGACGCAAACCAATTAATATTTTCTGATTGAGGTAATTTTCTAATTCTTGATAGTGATCAAGAGCTTCTGGATCTATGATAAATGGTTGTCCAGCGAAATCAAAGGTAAACTCACCTCTTTCATTTTTACCTAGTTGACTGTGGAAAATATTCATAGCTGGAGAACCAATAAAAGCCGCTACAAAGGTATTTGCAGGAGAGTCATAAAGTTCCTGGGGTGGAGCAATTTGCTGGAGTTCACCACCGCGCATAACTGCAACGCGATCGCCCATTGTCATCGCTTCTACCTGATCATGGGTGACATATACCATAGTGATGCCCATACTGCGCTGTAATTGGGAAATTTCCGTTCTAATTTGTACCCGCATTTTGGCATCCAAATTAGATAATGGTTCGTCCATTAAAAATACGGAAGGATTACGCACAATTGCTCTACCCATTGCTACTCTTTGGCGTTGTCCTCCTGACATTTGTTTGGGTTTATTATCTAATAAGTTGGTTAAACCTAATTTTTCGGCTGCTGCCATTACCCGTTGTTGTCGTTCTTGTTTGGGCATTTTCAGCATTTTTAAAGGAAATTCTATATTCTCCCTAACTGTCATGTGAGGGTAAAGAGCATAGTTTTGAAATACCATTGCTATGTTACGTTCTTGGGGGGTTTTGTTGTTGACAATTTCTCCACCAATCATTAGTTTACCGCCACTAATTTCTTCTAAACCGGCTAGGATTCTTAAAGCTGTTGATTTACCACAACCGGAGGGACCAACGAATACTAAAAATTCTCCATCTTTGATGTTTAAGGATAGGTTTTTTAGGGCTGTGTAACCGTTGGAGTAGACTTTGAAAATTTGTTTAAATTCTATTGTTGCCATTGTTACTTTAGTTTATTTGTTTTGTGTTTAGATATTTATTTAATGAACCACGAAGGAGCGAAGGACACAAAGGTAAGAGGTGGTGAGAGATATCTTGTTTGGGTGATGTTGTTTTTGGAAGGTTGGGATTTTTAGCCTTTGACTCCTGAAGATGCAACTCCTTTTACAAACCATTTTTGGAAGATTAAAAAGATAATTAAAACTGGTGCTACCATCATAACTCCAAAGGCCATAATATCGCCCCATTGTAATGGTGGTAGGGTTTGAAATTCGGCTATTGCTACTGGTAAAGGACGGACATTTTCCCCCACTGTCACCATTACAGGCCATAAAAATGAACCCCATTGTGTTAAGAAGGTGAGAATTGCTACGGTAGCAAATACAGGTTTAGAAACGGGGACAATTATGGCAAAAAAGGTCTGAAATGTACTTGCTCCATCTACTTTTGCTGCTTCTTCTAATTCTTTGGGTAAGCCAATAAAAAAGGTGTAAAACAAATAAATCGCCAAAGAATTAGCAATAAATGGGACAATTTGGGCAATATAAGTATTACGCAACCCAACTAAAGTAATTTGAAAAAACAAGGGTACAGCTATAGCTTCAAAGGGAATAATCATTAAAGCTAAAACTACAGCAAATAATATATCTCTACCTTGCCATTGCATTCTGGCAAAAGCATAAGCTGCCATTGAATTGACCAATAAACCCACCAATACAATCATACTGGTAATGAACAGGGAGTTAAAGAAAAATCTCGTAAAATTAACCCGTTCAAAAACATTTTGATAGTTTTGAAAAGATATTTGATCAGGAATAAATGCCTTAATACTTCCAGATTCTATCAATACTAAATCATCAGGTTTCAAACTACCCACAATCATAAATAAAATTGGGGCAACAAATAAAAAAGCTAACAAAGTCAAGATCAAATATATAACGACTTTGCCAATTATTTTTTGTACTTGTGATTGAGAAATAGACATATTATCTAAACCATTAAATTTATCTGCGTTTATCCGCGTTTATCTGCGTTCCCATCATCTCTTAATCAATAGCTCTTTCCTGTTTCACCACAATTCTTTGAATAATAGTAATTGCCAAGACCACCACAAAAAATACCACAGTCATTGCTGCACCCTTAGCCATTTTTTGCTGTTCAAAAGCAGCTTTTACCGCTTCATACATTACCGTTGTGGTTGCCTCATTTGGACCGCCTTGAGTCATAATTTTAATTTGATCAAATAGTCTAAAAGCCAAAATTGAAGTCACTAACATCACAAAAATCAAAGTATTTCGTAATTGAGGTAAGGTGATATAAATAAATTGATTCAATTTATTACTACCATCAATAGCCGCAGCTTCATATAAATTTTCAGGAATTGACTGTAAACCCGCGAGAATAATCACCATTTGAAAGCCGACACCCTGCCACATAGATAACAGGATAATGGAGGGTAAAGCTAACCAAGAATCACGCAGAAAGTCCTTTGCTTCCCAAAATCCCCATGTTAATAACTCCATAAAAGAGTTCATCATTCCATCAGCATTGGGGGCATAAATTAATATCCAAACCACTGAAACTAAAGACATGGGAAAGACAACGGGCATGAAAAAGAATGTTCTGAAAATTGCCATGCCTTTTAATGGTTGATTTAATAATATGGCTAGTCCTAAAGCAATCGCTGTTTGTAAAGGTACTATCACTAGGGCAAAAATGCCATTATTCAATAATGCTCGTAAAAATGCTGGATCTTTAAGAATGCGGTGATATTGTTCTAAACCTAAAAATTCTAAAGGCAGTGGAGAACCAAGACGCAAATTTGTAAAGGATAAGATGATTGCTGATAAAAATGGCAATCCCAAAAATAAAAAGAGTCCAATTAAAGCCGGAGAGACAAATAAAGCAGGTGTATTTCGTTCATTTTTTAATTGGGACAATAAGTAATTCATGGTTGATTAATTTGTGAATGGTTCACTAACTCACTTGGGGATAACCTTGATTATCTTCAATATCAATGTCAATGTTAATAGCGGCTTTTTTTAAAGCTTTTTCCACATCCACACCATTGCGAATATTATTAAATGCTTGTTGAAATGCTGAAGTTACTACCGCATATCCAGGAGTACGAGGACGGGGTACAGTGTTTCCGTTTAAGAGTTGGGCAGAAAATAAACGTAGGGGACCACCTTCTTGATAAAGTGGAGATTGAGCGATCGCACTTTTGGTAGCTGGAACTGCACCATTAGCATTAGTCATGGCTAATACTTCCTGGGGTTTTAACAAAAATTCTAAGAATTTCATCGCGGCTTTGGGGTTTTTGCAATTACTAGTAATTCCCCAATTCCAAGAACCTTGTCCAGTTTTTGAGCCTGTGCCAAAATTAGGTAAGGGTAATAAAACTAAATCATTCCCCAATGCTTTAGCATAACCAGCATAAGCCCAATGACCAACCCAAGAAAGAGCTACTCTACCACTGGTAAAGGCAGCATCATCCAGGTTAGGATCAACATAGTTATTTTGTAACCAAGATTGCAAGTGTGCGATCGCTTGAATTGCTTTTTCTCCATTAATTGCTCCCTCAGCTTCCAATGTTTCACCCTTTTGACGGAGTAAAGAACCCCCAGCAGAATGGATAATGGGAGCGAAACCATAGGTAAACCATTCACCACCATAGTTTAATTTTAGATCAAGCACTTGCCCATCTTTATTAGGGTCTTTCTCGGTTAACTTAGCCAATACTTGGTTAAACTCTGCCACTGTCCAAGCATTAGTATTATTTTTAGGAATGGAAACTCCTGCGGTTTCTAACTGTTTACGGTTGCCATAGAGTCCTAAACCAGAGTCAAATGTACCAACTGAATAAAGGTGATGATGATAAGTTCCCTGTTCAATAATAGAAGGTAGCAAATCATCTTTTACCTCTGGGGAAATTATATTATCAATGGGAATTAGATTCTTTTGCCAAACGTAGTTATAAACAAAAGGGCCATCAAATTCTAAAATATCTGGTAAATCTCTAGAAAGTGCCGCAGCTTGAATTTGAGAATTGTAAGAACCTTCGGGAATAAAGGTCAATTGCACCTTAATGTCATTTTCTGACTGGTTGAACCGTTCCACCTGTGCAGCGATGGTCTGGCGTTCTGCTTCTTGGCCAGCATGAACCCAAACATCCAAAATGCGATCGTCATTTTTACCGTTTACACAAGCAACCAAGATCAGAGAAATCAAAAATAAACTGCATAATAGAGGAACAGTTGAATATTTAGGATATCTAAACATACACTTGTCGAATTAGAGGATAAATTGACATTTTTAATGAAAGTCTGATGGGGGATAATTACAGAATTTACACAATTTGATCATTAGAACTAAAGAACGGACTTGACACGAAGATTTTAAACCAATATGCCATCAGTAGATATTGAGAGTTCCTCAAATTGAGATCTGCATTTAAGTGAAAACTAGATATATTCTATGTTTGAGTGAAGTGTTAATATTTGTAATAATTAGAGCTTGCTGAATGCAAACGCAAAAATTCTCACCCAAACTAAGCATATTGGGCGAGGACATCCTATTACTAAGTTGAGGTTAAAAAATCTTATTTTTATAATTGCAGTAAAATAGCAGCAAATTGTATAAGAGTTGAGAATAACAATATGGCCATCTCTGATACTCTCCAAGAATCAAAGCTTTTCCGTCTAGGTCGTTGGTTTAGTAGCTGGCGTGGGGATTTGACGGGAGGATTAACCGCAGCAGTAGTAGCATTGCCTTTGGCTTTGGCTTTTGCTGTAGCTAGTGGAGTCGAACCAAAGGCGGGGCTTTATACTGCTATTGTCGCAGGAATTGTGGCGGCTATCTTTGGCGGTTCTCCAGTCCAGATTACCGGACCCACGGGAGCAATGGCCGTGATTTTGGTGGGAATTGTCGCCAAGTACGGGATTGAGAAAGTTTGGATTGCTGGGGTAATGGCGGGAATTATCCAAATTGCTTTGGGAGTAGCCAAACTCGGACAGCTAGTGAAGTTTATTCCCTATCCAGTCACAGCAGGTTTTACTAATGGGATTGCTGTTATTATTTTTTGTGGTCAATTAAATAATTTATTTGGTTTAAAACTACCACGGAGTGAACATTTTTTGCCGGGAGTTTGGCAAACTTTAACTCATGTAGAAACTGTAAATTTGGCAGCAGTGGGACTGGCAATTGTGGTAATTGCGACTACAGTTTTGTGGCCGAGGATTAATAATACAATACCAGGTTCTTTAGTGGGGTTGGTATTAGCAACGGGAATAGCTACTTGTTTTCATCTAAATGTTCCCACAATTGGGGCGATTCCCCAATCTTTACCGATGCCCCAAGGGATTCCCCACTGGAATGATGTTAGTGTGATTCGAGAATTGATTAATCCAGCTTTGGCTTTAGCTGCTTTGGGTAGTATTGAATCTTTATTATCGGCAGTTGTGGCTGATGGTATGACTGTTAGTGAGAAACATAATAGCGATCGCGAATTAATTGGTCAAGGATTAGCAAATATGATTGTCCCATTTTTTGGCGGTATCCCAGCCACAGGGGCAATTGCTCGGACTGCTGTTAATGTCCGTTCTGGCGGTAAAACTCGACTATCAGGAGTAATTCACGGCGTTGCTTTAGCCATTATTGTTCTCACTTTAGCGCCCTTAGCAGCACAGATTCCCCTAGCCGCATTGGCGGGAATTCTCATGGTAGTTAGCTGGCGGATGATTGAGTGGGAAGCCATTGGTTTATTAATGCGGGCTACCTATTCTGACTTTGCGGTGATGATTTTAACTTGGTTGGTAACAATCTTGTTTGACTTAGTTCTCGCTGTAGAAGTAGGATTAATTGCGGCTGGTGCTTTGTTCATCAAACGGATGAGTGATTTAAGTTTGGTGAAAATTCCCGAAACTGAAGTATTTCCCCCCGGTACTCCTCTGGAATTAGGGAAAGAAATTGCTGTTTATCGGGTAGATGGTCCGGTATTTTTTGGGGCTGCGGAAAGGTTTGCTACCTTTCTTAGAGATGAACCAGAAGTAAAATATTTAATTTTGCGGTTACGGTTTGTGCCAAATATGGATACGACTGGGTTAGTAGCATTAGAAGACATTTATCACGATTTGCAACGCCACAATTGCCGTTTAATTCTCACAGGTCTACAACTGGAAGTTAAACAACTACTAGAACGTTCGGGATTATTAGAAACAATTGGTTTATCAAATTGTTTTGAAACAACTACAGATGCTATTTGCTCTATCTCTCCTCAAATTATAGGATGTTTGCCACGTGGAGTCACTGATTTAAAATCAAAAGAATTGATGGAATTAAATGACTGATAAAATATGAATAAAACTATCAATCAATGTCTTTGTTGTCATCCCTTAGCTAGTCGTCGTCATTTTCTGAAATCGTTTCTTCCCGCAGCAGTCGCTTTTACTGTTCTCCAATCAGCGACACCAGTGAAAGCTGAAGTTAATCAAGCTCAAGCTTTAGTTCTAAGTTGTATTGACTTTCGGTTCATGACAGCAGAGCAATATTTTTTAATGAATAAAAATTTAGGTGGTAAATATGATTGGACAGCCTTAGCAGGAGCTTCTCTAGCTGTAACTGGATTTCCTCATCAATCTGATGCTGAAGCATTTTGGGATCAATTAGATATTTCCTATAGACTGCACCATATTCACAAAGTGATAATTATTGATCATCAAGATTGTGGAGCTTATGCCATGATGATTGACTCTAATTTAAGTAAAGATAAAGAACGAGAGTTGCAAGTACATACAGATTATTTAAATCAAGCTTATTCATCAATTCGTAGTCGCTATCCTCAGATGGAAATTGAACTGTATTTTGCAACTCTCAACTCGGCAGAATTTCAACAAATTTTACCAACACTTCCATAACTTTTCAATCAGGAATTATAATTATTAGTTCTAGATGTACTAGAGTTAGAGGTACTACGCGCACCTGATACTGCTCCTACCAAGGAAGCAAGTAAACCTAACAAAGAACCAAACACAAACCACCACAAAGTTCTTGAGGTTGCAGCAGCAATATTGCGAGTTTGTTCAGCAGTCAAGACGGGTATATTCGACGTGACAACATTCCCCTGTTGCTGTAATTGATTAATAACTTGGGTGGCATTATAAGCGGCTACTCCAAAAACTCCAAAAACTCCATTAGCTAAGAGAAAAGAGCTAAGTGCGATAGTTGTTGCCCAAAGAATTGCACCGTTGAGTATGGCTGTATCTCGGTGCATGGGTCCACAAGCACGGGTTGTTATCCAAGCACCGATAAACAAGGACAGTAATAAGGCAATAGTTGACCAAATTCCGACATTACTAATAGTAGTAGGGGTAATGCTTCTTGGCTCTAAGGATTCGGCAATTCTTCCGGCACCGAGGGCACTAAAAAAGGAACTCAATATTAATTGAGTTGCTAAAGCAACTAACACACCGGAAATTATTGGACCCCAGCGGACACGGTCTCGGTATTCAGTGACTCTATTAGCTGACAAGGACTCAGAAGAACCAATTTCTTCGCCTACTCGATTTACGTATGCCATAGCTATTTTTCTCCCTTGTTATTGCAACAAAGTTGCTCGTTTATATATTGTATATTTTCACAAGAAAAAACTCTAAGAAGGGAATTCTTTCTTTTCAACACTGCTTGGAATTTTGAATTATTTAAGCTTATATCTAATATTAAATCGCTAATTATAATTTCAAATCTCTATCAATAGAAAGAGTTATTGACTCTTTCTATAGTTATAAATTAGTTAGGTCAGTAAATGGTTGAAAATTACAAAATCAGGAAAATATCAACGAATTTTTACGGCTGTACCTGTGGCTGTAATTACTAATAAAACACCAGATTGATCAACGTTAATTGTTCCCGTATCAACTGCAATACCAATAACAGCATCAGCACCTAAGCGTTGCGCTCTCTGTTCTAATTCTTCCATTGCTTTCCGTTGTCCTTCTTCAAAGAGACGCTCATAGCTACCAGTGCGGCCACCAACAATATCCCGAATACTTGCTAAAAAATCTCGAAGAAAATTGCTACCATAGACAACTTCTGCTGTCACAATGCCCAAGTATGATTGAATTACAGCCCCTTGAATCACATCAGTAGTAGTTAAAAGCATACATTTATTGAGAAGATAAATTAGGGAATTATACCAAAATTCAGGAATAAAACTTGCTTGATACTTCATTTACCTGCAATTTATCAGTACCGATGGGCGAAAGTATTAATTTATTGCTATAATCCTCAAAGATGTTAAGTGATTTAAGAAAATATTAATACTGTATTATGTAAATGTGAATAATATAGATTATAAAGATAAATATTTTTGGTTTAATATCCGCATAAAAACGGTTACAGAAAATCTAGGAAAATTTACTATGTACAAAAAAACATCATTCGTATTAACTGCTATCTTATTAGGATGTTTATTTACTAGCACACCTGTAGTAGCAACAACTGATGTATTAGTGGTACAAGCTGATAATGCAGAGTTGAAAAATCTGATAGAAGAGGGGAAAAAACTGGTAGATTCTAAAGATTATAATGGAGCGATCGCAGTTTATCAACAAGCAGCACAATTAGATCGTAAAAATGACAGAATTCATGCTACTATCGGTTACTTATATACTCAACAAGGCAATCTTTCCTCAGCCTTAGATGCTTATCGTCGAGCTATTGCCATTAATCCTAATAATAGTGATTTTTACTATGCTGTTGGTTATATCAAAAGTAGTAAAAGCGATAACAAAGGAGCAAAGGAGGCTTACCGACGGGCTATCCAGTTAAATCGGAATAATGTCAACGCTTATTTAGGATTAGGAGTTTCTCAAGTTAGTTTGGGTGATTATCAATCAGCTTTGTGGGCTTATGAACAAGCAATTAATTTAGATAAAAATAATCCTCGCACCTATGAGTTAATCGGTTCTATGTTTAAACAACGACGACAAATGACACAAGCAAACAAAGTTCTCAAAAAAGCATTGAATTTATATCAGCGGGGAAATGACACAGAAAGTGCAGAGCGCATACAAGCAATGCTACAAGAAATAGGTGGTTAGAGTAGATTAGCAATTAAAAATAGGGACATGGTATCAGAATTTTTACCTTATCCCTACTTTTATTATGTAGAAAAATCTTCTTCAGTGTTACTAAATTAATACCTACCAAATTGCTTTACCTTTTTTATGTATATTACCTGTAAAAGGTTGCACTCCAGTCACAGGATAGGCATCATTGGCAGGGGTAAAAATCCGCATGAAGGCTTCAGAAATAAACTGAGCCATATTAGCAAACATTTTGGAGATAGCCATAATACTATAGCCCCTTTTTTAAATCTTTTAATTGGCGATATTTGTACTTTAATACTGTTACTATCTACTTGCTCATATTCTTCATATATCTATATTAAACACAACATTTTTTTAGATAACTTTGCAATACTTTATAATTGGGGAATTGGGAATATTGATGATCTATGACAAAACCTTGCATTGTCCATAATGACGTAAAAGATGATCGCATAAAACCAAAGCTACCATCGCATCAACCATAGGTACAGCGCGAGGTAAAACACAAGGATCATGTCTTCCTTTCCCACTCAAAAGGGTTTCTTCACCTTCTTTAGTGACGGTTTTTTGTTCTTTTCTAATAGTTGCAGTTGGTTTAAAAGCCACTCGGATAATAATATTTTCACCGTTGGAAATTCCCCCTTGGATTCCTCCAGAACGGTTAGTTACAGTTCTAATTTCGCCATTTTCATCAATATAAAATTCGTCGTTATGTTCAAAACCTGTTAATAAAGTTCCATCAAAACCTGAACCAATTTCAAACCCTTTACTTGCTGGTAATGACATTACCGCTTTTGCTAAATCTGCTTCTAATTTATCAAAAACTGGTTCACCTAAACCCTTGGGAACATTCCGCACCACACATTCAACGACACCACCGATGGAATTACCATCTCTTCCAGTTTGTTCTATTAATGAAATCATCGTGTTAGCAATTTCGCCATCTGGACAACGGACGATATTGCTTTCTACATCTGCTAAAGTTACGGTATTGGTATCCACTACGCCTTCTAAATTCTGAATGCGCTTAACATAAGCAATAACTTCAACATTGGCAACTTGATGTAAAATCTTTTTAGCGATCGCACCTGCTGCTACTCTACCTATTGTCTCACGCGCTGACGACCTGCCACCACCTTGCCAATTTCTGAAACCATATTTAGCATCATAGGTAGCATCTGCATGGGAAGGGCGGTATTTTTGCGCCATCTCATCATAATCTTCAGGACGAGTATTTTTATTTCTGACTAAAATGGCAATTGGTGTTCCCAAAGTTTTCCCCTCAAACACCCCAGATAATATCTCACAGGTGTCTGCTTCTTTGCGAGGAGTGGTAATTTTACTTTGTCCTGGCCGTCTTCTATCTAACTCAAATTGAATCTCCTCGGCAGAAATTTCCAGTTGTGGGGGACAACCATCAATAATAACCCCCACACCGCCGCCGTGAGATTCGCCAAAAGTAGTGATACGGAAAAGATGACCAAAAGTGCTGCCCATGATGTTGAGAAAATACAGACTGGAATATGTATTCTACCAGGAATTGTGCCAAGTTTGGCGGAAAATTAAAAATTCCTCAATTTCAGCAAGTTAATTTAAAGATGTTGATTCATAATTTTTCACCAGATAAACCTATATTGTTCTCTACAAAAGTTATTTTTTAATCAGAATTTACAGAATGTTAAAATCAAGTTGATTATAACTGAATAATGACAATTATATGATATAATTGCAAGATAGTTAAAATGAGAGGTCTATTATGTTATCAACAAATATTAAGCCAGAATCAATCATTAACAGAATTGAAAGCGTGGTATCTATGTTAATGGAAGAAGACTCTATATTTAAAGAGGATCTTAATTATGCAGAAACAGTCAAACATATACTTCAAATTGTTCAAGACAATTTAACACTGGAGAGATTTAATAATATGTCTGACGACAAGTTAAAAGAAAATTGCAGTTTTGTCATGTCGTCAGAAATTTTATCCAAAATTGGAGAAAAGTTCACACCTGAACAAATGGCAATTTTTGATGAGGCAATTAAACGAAAATAGGTAATTTCATGAGTTATTTGTTAGATACTAATATTGTTTCTTTAGATATTAAAAACGATTTTAAGATCCGGAGAAAGTTAGAAATACTGAAATTTGAGGAGGTAGGTATTTACATTAGCTGCATTACTTATTTTGAAATTAGAAGAGGATTTTTAGCAGTTGATGCTCCTAAGAAAAGAGAAAGATTTAACAAAATTTGCCAAAAGTATCCGATTATTTTTTTAGATGATTTGGCAATTTTAGAAAAAGCGGCGGAAATTCACGCTAGTTTAAGATTAAAAGGTTTACCAATTCAAAGTGAAGATGTTTTAATTGCTGCGACTGCAATGATTAAAGGTTTAACAGTTGTTTCTAATGATAGTGATTTAACTAGAGTTGAAGGTTTGAGTTTAGAAAATTGGTTGTTGTAATATCATCATCCTGTAAATCCTTAAATCCTGGAAATCCTGATTCTGACCATTAACGTCAAGATACCCACCAGATTTTGATAGTGTTGTCCATACTACCACTAGCTAAAGTCCTCCCATCTGGACTAATGGCTACTGACCTAACATATGTATACTAAATGTAGGTTGGTTTAACGCAAGGAAACCCCACAGCATCCTTATTTTGCTGTCGTTCAACTCAACCTCCGATATCAAAACTTTTTAGCTTGAACCGAGCAGTATTGATATTAAAGTATATTAAAGACTCTTAGCTTCTCCACTGTCACCTGTCAATAGTTGGGACTGACAGTTAAACTAGATGAGAAAACTGTAATTTCTAGATTTGACAATTTCTCAGAAAAACAGCCATAAAGGGTAAGTATTATGAAAAATTTCCACAAAAAGGCTTTGATGAAACAGCGTTTAATCGGTTCGTCTCCGCGTCATCTTTTAACGGGAGTCATGGCTGCTGGGTTGATGATGTTACCGGGAATGGTTGGTGGTAGTTCCGTTCTAGCGCAACAAAAACCTGAGCGGAATTCTTTAACCTATGGGGAGTTAATTCGCAAAGCAGATAAAGGAGAAATTAAAAAGGTCGAGTTAGATCAAAGTGAACAAACAGCTAGGGTTTATTTAGTTGGACAAAAGCCCGATACTCAACCTTTACAGGTGCGCCTTTTAGATCAAAATGCGGAGTTAATTAATAAACTTAAAGAAAAAAACGTTGATTTTGGGGAGGTTTCCTCCGCTGGAAATAGAGCCGCTGTGGGGTTGTTAATCAATTTAATGTGGATTTTGCCCCTAGTAGCTTTAATGTTATTATTCCTGCGTCGTTCTGCAAATGCTTCTAACCAAGCCATGAGTTTTGGTAAATCTCGCGCTCGGTTTCAAATGGAAGCGAAAACCGGGGTAAAATTTGATGATGTTGCGGGAGTTAAGGAAGCAAAAGAAGAATTAGAGGAAGTTGTAACTTTCCTAAAACTACCAGAAAAATTTACGGCTGTGGGTGCAAAAATTCCCAAGGGTGTGCTGTTAGTTGGACCTCCAGGAACTGGGAAAACTTTACTCGCAAAAGCCATTGCTGGTGAAGCAGGTGTACCATTTTTCAGTATGTCTGGTTCGGAATTTGTGGAAATGTTTGTGGGTGTGGGTGCTTCCCGTGTCCGTGATTTGTTCAAAAAAGCCAAAGATAATGCTCCTTGTTTGATCTTTATTGATGAAATTGACGCGGTAGGTAGACAACGGGGTGCGGGTATTGGTGGGGGAAATGATGAACGGGAACAAACTCTCAACCAGCTATTAACGGAAATGGATGGTTTTGAAGGGAATACCGGCATTATTATTATTGCTGCTACTAACCGCCCAGATGTTCTAGATTCGGCTCTGTTACGTCCAGGACGCTTTGATAGGCAGGTAATTGTAGATGTTCCTGATTTGAAGGGAAGACAGGAAATTTTGACAGTTCACGCCCAGAATAAGAAAATTGATCCCACTGTATCATTAGAAGCGATCGCTCGCCGCACTCCTGGTTTTACAGGTGCAGACTTAGCCAATTTACTCAACGAAGCCGCCATTCTGACTGCGAGAAGACGCAAAGAAGCTGTTACAGATTTAGAAATTGATAATGCGATAGATAGAGTAGTTGCAGGTATGGAAGGAACTGCTTTAGTAGACAGCAAAAGTAAACGCCTAATTGCTTATCATGAAGTCGGACACGCTTTGGTAGGTACGTTAGTTAATGGACATGATCCTGTACAAAAAGTTACTCTTATTCCCAGAGGACAAGCACTAGGTTTAACGTGGTTTACTCCCAATGAAGAACAGGGTTTAATTTCCCGTTCTCAAATTTTAGCCCGAATTGCTGCCACTTTAGGCGGTCGCGCTGCTGAGGAAATCGTGTTTGGGAAAGCAGAAGTGACTACAGGTGCAGGAAATGACTTACAACAAGTTACTAGTCTGGCCCGACAAATGGTAACAAAATTTGGAATGTCTGATTTGGGTCCAGTTTCCTTAGAAAATCAAAATAATGATGTATTTTTAGGGCGTGACTGGGGAAATAAATCCGAATACTCTGAAGACATTGCTGCTAAAATTGATGCCGCAGTCCGGGAAATTGTGAACAAATGCTATATTCAGGCTAAGGAAATTATTGAAGAAAACCGTTTAATTTTGGAACGGGTAGTTGATTTATTGATAGAACAGGAAACTATTGAGGGTGATGTATTCCGTAAAATTGTTGCCGATAATACTGCAATCAAAGTCACTAATGAGCAGGTAGCCGTACCTCATTAGTTTAGAGTCAAATGTGCATTTTTCGGATTCCTTGTAGAGACGTGACCTGGAACGTCTCTACACTTAACCTTTAAATAAAAATTTGCCTATAGTGAGATTTATCGCCAAATAAAAGCTAAAATTAACAATTGGAGAGTTAAATTATGTCATGTTTGAGATATTGCCTTTTAGCTTTGAGTTAGATAAAGTTGCGATTGCAGGAGCTTGTTTATGGGCTTTAGCGTTATATGTGAGTTTTTCCCAATTTAGAGAATGGGTAACTACACAACTTAACCGTTGGTTCAATTTTGCTGAACGTTCCCTCTATACCAGTGAGTCAGAATTTGAAAAGACTCGTCCTGCTAGGGAATCTCAAAATTCCTTCTACGCTTCACTATTTAGCATTTTTCCGTTTTTGATATTTGGTGGTTTATCTAACTGGATTTTAGATATTAGTTTAGGTAATAGCTGGGGAATTAGTTTTGGTATTCTGGCTTGTATGGGCGCTGGTGTGTATGAATTAGGACGCAGACAGGGTGAAGAAGAAGAATAAATTCATATACCTTCTACAATAGCTATTTCCTCATTAGTTAATTCATAGAGTTCATAAACTAATTGATTTATTTGTCTATCAGTAGCTTGTATTTGTTGCTGAACCATTCTTTTGGCTGGGGGTGTATTTACCTCATGTAATTTTTCATGGAGAGAAAGCATTTGTTCAACAAGTTTAACTATTTGATTATGAATATTTTTTTCTTTGGTATTAGAAAAATCAATCAATCGAATTGGTAATTGTTCAATAAATTGAGTAAAATAACGGAAAAATCCTCCTCGCATTGTGGTACTAATGTTTTTGAGATAGAAATCTAATAGGTTACTATTGAGTAATCCTAAAATATATTTAATTGATTCTTTTACGTTACTCTTCAATGTAATTCCATAACCACTGGTAAAAGCATAATCTCCTTGATCGTCCCAAGCAAAAGAAGCTCGATTGGCAATATCAGGAACTAATATTTTAGGACTTTTCATGAGTTCAATATTTTTAGGATAAATATAAGCATACCAACTTGAACCAAGCATTTTTCCTTTTTCTCTATTTTCTAATACTTCTTTATTTTGCATTAGATAATTAAAAGTTAAAGGAAAGTGATTACGTAGTTTATCCTCATGAATAAGATTAACATTTCCGTTATTTACTTCATAAGGAATAATTAATAACTTCCCAGAATATAGAAGTTGATATGGTTTTATTTCTTTACCTTGTAAAAAAAGAGAAGTCAAATTAGATTCGATTGTGAGTCTTTTACCTAAAGCTTGAGAATATACTTGTAATAAATTATCTTCTTCAGAAATCCAATCTAAAACATATATTTCATTAGCACTTGTTCTAATACCTTGAGAAATATTATTTTTTAGCTGACTTAAATGAATAAATTTAGAAGTTTTAAATTTATCAAAAAATACAGAATTTCTAATTTTACCAAAGTCCCAATTTTTATCTGTAATAGATTCATTGATAATCAATGTTTCTTCCGTACTACCATCAGTAATCCATTGAAATAAATCCTTAACTTGAATAAAAGTTAATTCTGATTTTTTCGTCTTAGACAGGAAAAATAAACAAGTATAAGTTGAAACTTTGGGAAAGATTTGTTGATCTCCAAAATGAACTATTTTTTCGAGATATTTACCGTCAGTAATTAACTTTCTCACAGATTCTCCATATTGAGCATTAAAAAACTTATGAGGTAAAATAAAACCTAAATGCCCATCTTTTCTTAATAACTCCAATCCCTTTTCGACAAAGACAACATAAATATCATAATTTCCTTTACTAGCAGAAACATATTGTTGTTTATAAAAATCTACTTCTAAAGCAGCCCATTCTTTTAAAGCTTGAATCCGAATATAAGGAGGATTACCAATGATCACATCAAAACCACCACGTTTCATGATTGCAGAAAAGGCTGATTTCCAATCAAAAATATTAACTCGATAAGCTGTATCTTCGTCTAATAAATTCATTTGACTTTTATGATAAAATTCTCCATCTATTAAAGAATTACCACAAAGTATATTATTATCTAAATCAGGTAAAGCCCGTTCTTTAAATAGCTGTAATTGTCTAGTAATAGCTTCTCCAGATTCACCTTCTAACACCTTTAATAATAAAGATAACTTAGTGGTTTCTACCGCTTGTTGATCAATATCTACACCATAGATATGAGTTAATACAATCCGTTTTCTTTCGCTAGAAGTTAACCGCCAATTCTGATCAGAGATTTGATAAAATAGATTTTTATATTTCTTAGGCTTTTGCAGATATCGTTGTAAATACCAATCTAGTAGAAATTGATAAGCCACAATTAAAAAAGAACCGGAACCACAAGCAGGATCAAGAATTGTAATTTCTTGAACTTGTTCTGGAGTTTTACCTGATAAAATTTTACCAATGGTATGTTTAATAATATAATCAACAATATAACTGGGAGTATAATAAACACCTCCAGCTTTTCTCACTTCTGGTTTATCTTCAATAACTGCTTGACGACTTGCAGATATTTTAATAATTTTACCTAAAAACTGCTCATAAACTTGTCCTAAGATTTCCACAGGAATTACAGAAAATTCATAGGGACTTTCTGGAGGATAAAGTTTTCTAATAATTTCTTTTAAAATAGAATCATCAATGGTTAAATTTAGTGTGAAATCATCAGCTTGTTCTCTTCCTTTTTGATTCTGAAAATTAAATAACCCTGAATTATAACGATAATCAGCATTAACAAATAAACGTCCTAATTCTTGATAAATATTATGTAATTTTAATAAATTCCCTAACTGTTCATAAATTTCCATGCCTCTATCTTCACAAATGCGTAAAAAGACTATTCTATTAATTGTCATTTGTACCGCAAAATTTAATTCTCGTTGTTGAATTTGTAAATTACGCCAAGCTATATTAGTAGCTAAATTTTCTCGCCAAATTTCTATTTCTTGGAGAAATGCTTTGTCAACAGTAATTCCGGCTTTAACTTTAGTTTCTGCAAACCTTTCTAAACAACCATTTAATACACCTTCCTTAGAAAAAAGATTATAAATCTCTTCCCATTTATCCACATATTCTGTATAATTAAAATGTTTGATTCTAGCTTGAGATGCTGGATCATTTTTATTAGGCATAATTCGACAATCATAAACTGCAAATTCCTCAAAATCTGTTAAAATACTGACAGCTAATTTTGCAGACCATCCATAACGTCTAACTTGAAAAGCAGCACTAATACTTTTACCAACATTGACAGCAGGTTTTTTAGCTTCAACAAAGAATTTTCTGACTCCAGCAACACGAAAACTATAATCAGGTGCTTTAGCTTTATTTGCGTCACTAATTTTTAAAGAATCTTCATGAATAACATCTTGATAAATACCAATAATTTGTTTTTGATTTCTCACATCCCATCCTAATGCTTCAAAAAATGGATCAATAAATTGAATCCGGGTTTGCGTTTCATTCATTCCTCCAGAGCGATATAAGTCTATTTGTTGATGGAAACTTTCAACTAATTGAATAATTTGATCGGGTGCTTTCATATTTTTTTAAATCCTCATTTTTCATGAATCTAGTATAACTCTTCTCTCACCAAAATTGCCAACTTTTTCGCAGCACCACTTTCACCCCGAACACTGCGTAATTTATCTCCCATGGCATCTAATTTGCCTGGATTTTCTAACAAATCTAAAACCATTTCTCCTACTGCTTCTGGTTGTAAATTTCCTACTAATTCTGGTACAATTTCTTCCTGCGCCCAAATATTTGGCCAAGCGAATAAACCCTTGTTTTTTGCCATCCACCAATTAATTAGTTTAGCAAAACTAGAACCTACTCCCGGTAAATTTGCTAATATTCCTGGTAAACCATCCCAAGAACGCATAGCATCTAATTGTTGTAGGGGTAATAAGACAATCATGGGTACAGCTAACGCCCCTAATTCGGCGGTATTTGCACCAACTGTAGTTAAACAAAGAGAACATTGGGATAATAAATGATAAGCAGGATTTTCTTGGATTAATTCCACTTTTAAACCTGTGGAAGTTATTAAATAATTATCCTTTAAAGATGCACCTTGAAAATTAAAAGCTTTTGTAAATGGGTTATTTTCAGGATTAGCAAAACTGGCTAAAGTCGGTAAATCTAACGTTGGTGCAACAGGAATAAAAAACTTTGTTTGGGGTAATTTACTGTGAACATATTCAGCAATAGCTAAAGTTAAAGGTACACCTTGAGTTAATTTTGCTGTTTTTGAACCTGGTAATATGCCAATAATGTTAATTTTAGATTTTGAATTTTCACTTGCAGATGTTATTTCATCCTCTGCGGCTTCTAACATTAAATCACCAACAACAGCAAATTTACCAGCATATTTAGCAGAGACATTTTTTGCAACTTGAGCTTTCATAATGGCAAATTTATCTATAAAATTATGCCAACGTGCTTCCCATTCCGCATAAACTACAGTTTTATATTTTAACTTCTTACCAATAATCACCGAAAAAACTTGATCACCACCTAAAAATACGACTACACCTTTATTTCTCCATTCCCAATTTTCTGCGGTTTTTCCCCATATTAAAAATTGCCAAAAATGCTCAGGTGCTTGCACTCTATCAACCTCTAGATAACCCAACGCTATCGCAGCTTCTTTACCACTAGCATGGGGACAAGGTGATAATATTACAGAAATTCTCACTTGTGAACGATCATTTCCTAATTCTGCTCTCAATGCTTTAACAACAGGACGCACCCAGGTTGTAACTTCCCCTGGTCCATTGGAAAGAATAAGAATATCTACTGGTGAAGTCATTTAATTATTACCTAATAAGTTATCAAATACGATTATACTGATATAATGAACGAAGGCAATAAAACAGAATATAGAAGTTAAAATCTGAATTAGACCCAGTGACAGGGTATCTAAAGTTTTGTATCATAGTTAATAAAATTCATAACAAAATTAAATAACAATGTATCATAGTAGTTAGTAGTGTAAATGTGCAATACTTTCCTTGCTGTCTTCAAAGGATATCAGGTAAGCTACGCCCTGATTTACTAATAGCAGAATGTATAAGTATTGACAAGTAAACCTAGTTGGGTAAAACTGATGTCTAAGGAAAAAAAAGGTAACAAAGAAACTAAAAAGCCTAAGAAAGATGCCAAGGACAAAAAAGAGAAAAAAGACCCAAACAGATATGATGGTTTAGGCAAGTAAGAAAAGACAACTTCATGAGAATTTCTTGTAGGGTATGAAAAGGGTTCTAGGCTTTTAGCTTTTAACAGATTAATGGAATTATCCTTGTAGATATATGGATAATTCCATTTGATTTTTCAGGTAAAGAGCAAATTTTTTTGACCATTGTTTTATAATAATAACCAATTTTCTAAATTAACGTCTTCAACTCTTAACAAGTCAGAATCATTAGAAAATAGAATTAAATCCCGGACAATTGCTGTAGCTGCTATTAAAATATCAGCATCTTGAATAGGTGTACCTTTGGCTTTTAATCTTGCATGAATTTAACAAGATTTTTCAATAATTTCTAAATCATCTAAAAATAATATTTGATATTTTTGAAAAAAGATATGAAATTCAGCCAATTGTTTTACAGCATTGATGGTTATTTGTACTTAATTAAACAAAAAGCAACTATTTGTAAAATAAGCTATAATATCCAAACACTACTATAGCGGTTTTTATTTGAGTGAGATACAGCCAGTAAATCGCAAAGCCTTTAGGCGATCAGGGACTGCGCCTTCAATAGCATTGCATCCTAGCTATAACCGCTATAATACTATTATAGATGTTATTATGAGAATAAACAAGGAAATCAATATAAACCATGATTACTAAAATTAAACAAAAAGCAACTGTTGGTAAAAATGGCAAGATTGAATTACCTACAACTGAGTTACCAGAGGGAACAATTGTAGAGGTAATTGTGTTAGTTGACCAAGTGATTGAAGATGAAACTACATATCTTTTAAAATCAAAATCTAATAAAGAACATTTACTAAAAGCTATAGAAAATGTTGAAAAAGGAAATTTAATTTATGTTGATTTAGATGAATATGAAAAAAGTAGCATTTGAACCAGAAGCCTTTGAAGAATTAGGACAATGGGGAACAGAAAATAAAAAAGTCTTTAAAAAAATCTTGTCACTTATTAAAGATATCCAAAGAGAACCATTTTCAGGTATAGGAAAACCAGAACCATTAAAATATGAATTACAAGGTTACTGGTCTAGGAGAATTACTGATGAACATAGGTTGGTTTATAAAGCTGAAGAAGATTTATTAATTATCATTTCATGTAAATATCATTATGATTGATTTAAATGCGATCGCCTATTTTTCTTGATTCAGAGGTGAACGCAGATTAACACGGATTTTTTGTCAGAATCAGGATGTCCAGGATTTGAGGATGTACAGGATGTAATTGCTCATTTGTTTGTTGGTGGTTAATGTTGTAATTGTCTGATAGCATAGCGTGGCGTTAGCCATATCAGAATAAATGAAATAATCCCCAAATTTTCACCAACAATTATTAAATAACATCCTGTAAATCCTTTAATCCTGGTTATCCTGATTCTGACAAAAAATCATAATCGCACCCCAACATCCCCAAACAGCGATTCCTGCGGAGCGCTTCGCTATCGCACACAACCACCTCAATTTTAAACGATCGCTATTCCAATTTATCCCTAAATGGCGATCACATTAGATTAAAGAAAGTTGTGTAATTTCTTCATTGACATTTAATTTGCTTTTCGTTACAGACTGAGATAATGTTTTTTGAGTGGTTCTAGGTTTGTTTGCTCTAGGTTTGTGACAAACATATTTATACTCAGAAGTAGAATACCAAATATATCTCACTGGTTTTTCT
Organism: Dolichospermum sp. DET69; assembly: GCA_017355425.1. NCBI lineage: Bacteria > Bacillati > Cyanobacteriota > Cyanophyceae > Nostocales > Aphanizomenonaceae > Dolichospermum > Dolichospermum sp. DET69. Next base: position 5,097,266 of record CP070233.1, on the reverse strand, counting down.
AATTTTATAACTTTACCTGATTCTACCGCTAGTTTTAGCCAATCTTGCAACTGTTTCTTATGAACTGTTTTAAAATTAGAATGCTCTAAAATATTTTCAACAGCTAAGGGAGTTTGTAATATTTTCTCTAATTTAGGTAATACCCAATTTTCAAAAATATTATCTTCTTTCTCTTTATCTTCTTTATCCAAATTTTGATTTATTTCTGTGTTGATAGTTAAAGTATTTTCATTAATTTCTTCTTGAAGAATATTGAATTGTTCTTGTTGATGTTCTACTATATCTCCATTAATTTCATGTTCATGGGAAATCATAATGTCTTCTTGTGGATATTCAATATTTTGATCGTCAATACATGGCAAATCTGGAGTGATTAATTCAGATTCTTGCACATTAAATGAATTGACTACATTTTTATTTACTAAAATATTTTCAATAGGTTGATTAAAAAGATAAAAATTAGGGATATTTGGAATTTTGACAAGTTCTAAAAAATTAGCACCTTGTTTTAAATGTTCTCTTAATTCCATTAAAAGACGACCTAAAACATTTGCACCAACTAATTGATTATTTTCAGTTGGTATTGCACCCCAAAAATCATCTTTACTGGAATCTTCTACTATAGGTTTATCACCCGTTTGTAATAATAATTGTCCAAATTTTTCCCAATTTTGTACCAACTTAACTCGTAAACACCAGCGCATTATATTAACTCTTACCTTATCCCAATCTTGTCGAGATTGATCTCGATAAGGTTTACTTTTCATCTTAGCTGTCATGGGACTATTTTGAGCAATAATTAATTGTTGCACTTTGGGAAGATGTGGAAAACGGCAAGCCTGATATAATGCTTCTGATGTGAGTATATTGACACCATTAACTTTTAAGTTATAACCTCCAGCCATATTTGATAATCCACCAAATGCTTCTTTGGTTTTACGAAAGGTTATACATTCATTTCTGTTGTATATTCTTATTTGGGAAGATTTCATGATTTTACCTCTAAAAATCAGTTAATACGGTATGACATAATTTGTTGATTCATTTACTTTTCGAGGGAATAAAGGATACCATTTACTAAAAGGATGATTAGGAGAATAAGTTGTGTCACCCCACCAAAGAACCAACGGACAGTTATTAGCAATATTTCTGTAGGTAATAAATACTGAACCAAAACCAAGAGATTCTAAATACTCATAACCCATAGGTCGCATAGAAGGTTTACGGTTTTCTGGTAAAGACGCTATGTAAGCTCCTTTTCTTAAAAAAGCTGATTCTACAATATTCCTAGCTTCAGGAGTAGAGAATAATGTCTCTGTGTTAGGTACTCTATCAGGACGAAATAATCTTGGATTAACAGATTTTTTTGCAGAGTTTTCATTAACTATCTTAACAAAATTATTTACTAACTCATCATCAAAAATTTCTTTTGACCACAAGCATTCATATATTTCCTGATTTCTGGATATATTATTATCAAATTTTAAAAAAGATCCAGTCTTGACAGATACCGATCTTCGTTGCGCTAGTGGTATTAATTTCCGATCAATATAATAATTTACACCAGAAATATGACGACCTAAAAAAATCAAATAAATAGTTGTATTAGGAATAGCTTGATTAAACCATCTTTCAATATCATAGTAAACTGTACTTCCAGAAAATAGACAATCATCTAAATATATATAACCAAGAGGTTGTGAAGATGGTTGATTAATGGTAATTCCATATTCACGCATCGTAATTTCATTAGCTAATTTCAGTAAATCTTTTTGACTACTTCCTTTGCGCTGAATATCTAGGAACTGGAAGTAGGGAATTACCCCTGAAGGAGTTTTACCAAAAATTATCTCAGATGTTAAAATCTCAGTTAGAAAAGATTCAGCTTTAGATTTAGATATATAATATTTACTCAGCAGATAATTCATTTCCGCCAGAATAATTAATTGTTCATGATTATCAAACTGAGATACCCACCTATCAACGTGATCAGTGGTCATAGGAGGAATTTCACTGAAGCGATAATCGCTAATAGTGATGGCTATTGATTCTAGTAAATTTTGGCGATTCATTTGAGATATTCTTGTTAAACGATTAAAAAATTGACGATGAGGTATGTGTACTCATTCCTAAATAATACAATAAATTATTACTCTCTATTACCAAACCATCCCCAAATTCAAAACAAAACCCTTTAAAACATCTTCCCCCGAAACCGTAGCAGGAGATTCCAAAACCTCAACCTCCTTACCTTGTCTATAAATCTCCACTTGACGAGATTTCCGATTAATTAATATCCCCAAACGCACACCATTATCTATATATTCCTTCATCTTTTCCTGTGTAGTCTTCAAACTATCACTAGGAGAAAGTAACTCAATTACAAAATCAGGAAAAATAGGAGGAAACTTTTGTTTTTCCTCATCAGTTAAAGCATCCCATCTTTCTAATTTAATCCAAGAAGCATCAGGAGAACGATCTGCACCATTTGGTAACTTAAAACAAGTAGAAGAATCAAAAACTATACCCTTCTTATTTTGCTCATTCCAAATCCAAACTTGAGCGGTAATACCCGCATTACGATTTCCCGTTTCTCCTCCCGTTGGTGGCATAATTATTAACTCTCCATTTGCAGTACGTTCAAATCTTAAATCACAGTTTGCTTGACATAGTTTAAAAAACTGGTCATCAGTCATTTTTATTACTGAATCTAAATTGACAGTTAAAGCATTCATTGTCATATCCTCATTGAATGTTCAGGGAGAAAATTTAACTATCTCATATCCTATTCTATATTATTAGTTACCAATTAATAGCTTTATTTTGTCATAATTTTGGAGCTTTTAGTGTCAAATAAAACCATAAAATGTTAAATTTGCTGAACAATTCCGTTAGTTTATAACTAAGTAATTATTTAGCTATGTAAACAAAATTTAAAAACAAGTGAGAAAACCTGCATTCTTTGTTAAGATTAATTAATAAATATGTTGTTTTCTATATCATTTTGTTTCAGATATAGGACAAAACCCCCACAAAATCAGAGTTTTCTGTTAAAAAACTCTTATTGCCGAAATTAATTGAAGTTACAAACGGAAATATTAACCGTGATGAACTTCAAACAAACACGCTTTAAAGGAACTTATTTGAATGTTTACCCAAGTCAAGTCCACTATTAGACATATTACACCTGATGATTTACGGGGACGTAAGTTAATCAAGGTTGTCTATGTCGTGCTTGAGTCCCAATACCAGAGTTCATTGTCTCAAGCGGTAAGGACAATTAACGCTAATCATCCCAGCGTAGCGATTGAAATCAGTGGTTACATGATTGAAGAACTCCGTAACCCGGAAAACTACGAAGAGTTAAAACGCGATATAGCGAGTGCGAATATATTCATTGCTTCTCTGATTTTTATTGAAGACTTAGCACAGAAAGTAGTTGCAGCCGTTGAACCGCACCGGGATAACCTAGATGTTTCCGTTGTCTTCCCCTCTATGCCAGAGGTAATGCGCCTTAATAAAATGGGTACTTTCTCATTAGCGCAATTAGGACAATCCAAGAGCGTAATTGCTCAGTTCATGAAGAAGCGTAAAGAGAAATCTGGCGCTGGCTTCCAAGACGGAATGTTGAAGCTGTTGCGGACACTTCCCCAAGTGCTGAAATTCCTACCCATGGAAAAAGCACAAGACGCGAGAAACTTCATGCTAAGTTTTCAGTATTGGCTAGGTGGTTCAGCCGAAAACCTGGAAAACTTCATCCTCATGCTGGCTGATAAATACGTCTTGAAAGGCGAAGATAAACAAAAATTAGCTGCTGCTGAATATCAAGCACCAGTTGTTTATCCTGACATGGGTATTTGGCATCCCTTAGCGCCAAATATGTTTGAGGATGTGCGAGAATATCTGAATTGGTATGCTACCCGCAGAGATATTTCCAGAAATATTAAAGATCCCCTAGCACCATGTATAGGATTGGTTTTACAACGCACACACCTAGTGACTGGCGATGATGCCCATTATGTAGCAATTGTCCAGGAATTAGAATCATTAGGGGCAAAAGTTCTCCCTGTGTTTGCTGGTGGTTTAGATTTCTCCAAACCAATAGAAGCTTACTTCTATGAACCAGTAACCAAATTACAATTAGTAGATGCAGTAGTATCCTTAACTGGTTTCGCTTTAGTGGGTGGACCTGCTAGACAGGATCATCCTAAAGCTATTGAAGCATTAAAACGCCTCAACCGTCCCTACATGGTGGCGTTGCCTTTGGTCTTCCAAACCACCGAAGAATGGCTAGATAGTGATTTAGGCTTACATCCCATTCAAGTGGCTTTACAGATTGCTATCCCCGAACTTGACGGCGCAATTGAGCCGATTATCTTATCAGGTAAAGATGGGGCAACTGGCAAAGCGATCGCATTACAAGATAGAGTCGAAATTGTTGCTCAACGGGTATTAAAATGGGCAAATCTTCGCCGTAAGCCCAAATTAATCAAAAAAGTCGCCATCACCGTTTTCAGCTTCCCTCCCGATAAAGGTAACGTCGGTACAGCCGCATATTTAGATGTATTCGGTTCTATCCACGAAGTCTTGAAAGGACTGAGAAACAACGGTTACGACGTACAAGACATTCCCGAAACTCCTCAAGAGTTACTAGAACAAGTCATCCACGACGCGCAAGCACAATACAACAGTCCCGAACTCAACATTGCTTACAAAATGTCTGTGCCAGAATATGAAGCACTGACACCCTACTCCCACCGCTTAGAAGAAAACTGGGGACCACCTCCCGGAAACCTCAACAGCGACGGTCAAAATCTGTTAATCTACGGAAAACAGTTTGGTAACGTTTTCATCGGTGTCCAACCCACATTTGGTTATGAAGGCGACCCCATGCGGTTGTTATTCTCCCGGTCTGCTAGTCCTCACCACGGTTTTGCCGCTTACTACACCTATTTAGAACGGATTTGGGGCGCTGATGCTGTATTACACTTTGGTACCCATGGCTCATTGGAATTCATGCCTGGTAAGCAAATGGGGATGTCTGGTGATTGTTACCCAGATCAACTAATTGGCTCAATTCCTAACCTGTATTATTACGCAGCCAATAACCCCAGTGAAGCCACAATTGCCAAACGTCGCAGTTATGCAGAAACAATTTCTTACCTGACACCACCTGCGGAAAATGCTGGTTTATACAAAGGTTTGAAAGAACTCAGTGAGTTAATTGCTTCTTACCAAACTTTGAAAGATACTGGACGCGGTGTTTCCATTGTCAATTCCATCATGGATAAATGCCGAATTGTCAATCTGGATAAGGATATTCACTTACCAGAAACCGATTCTAAGGATATGTCCTCCGAAGAACGGGATAATATCGTTGGTAGCGTTTATCGTCGGTTGATGGAAATTGAATCACGCTTGTTACCTTGTGGACTGCACGTGATTGGTAAGCCTCCTAGTGCCGAAGAAGCGATCGCAACTTTAGTCAATATTGCTAGTTTAGATCGCCAAGAGGAAGAACTTCTCGGTTTACCCGGAATTATTGCCAGAAGTCTGGGACGCACCATTGAAGATATCTACAAGAACAACGACGCGGGAATTTTGGAAGATGTGCAATTACTCCAAGATATCACCCTCGCTACCCGTGCGGCTGTCACAGCTTTAGTCCAAGAACAAATTGACGCTGAAGGTAGAGTTGTTCAAGTTTCCAAGTTGAACTTCTTCAACATGGGCAGAAAAGAACCTTGGGTAGAATCTCTTCATCAATCAGGTTATTCCAAAGTTGACACCTCTGCGTTAAAACCATTATTCGAGTATTTGGAATTCTGCTTAAAACAAGTTTGTGCAGATAACGAACTCGGTGGACTTCTCCAAGGTTTAGCCGGTGAATATATTCTTCCTGGTCCCGGTGGTGATCCTATCCGTAATCCTGACGTATTACCCACAGGTAAAAATATCCACGCTTTAGATCCCCAATCTATCCCCACTTCTGCCGCAGTCCAATCTGCGAAAATCGTCGTTGATAGGTTGTTGGAACGCAACAAGTCAGAAAATGATGGAAAATGGCCAGAAACCATTGCCTGTGTCCTCTGGGGTACAGATAACATCAAAACCTACGGTGAATCCCTCGCCCAAATTATGTGGATGATTGGTGTGCGTCCAGTTGCCGATGCTTTGGGACGGGTTAACAAGCTGGAATTGATACCTTTAGAAGAGTTGGGAAGACCCAGAATTGATGTTGTCATTAACTGTTCTGGTGTATTCCGCGATTTGTTCATTAACCAAATGAACCTGCTTGACCAAGGTGTGAAAATGGCTGCTGAAGCTGATGAACCTTTGGAAATGAACTTTGTGCGGATGCACGCTTTGAAACAAGCAGAGGACATGGGCATAAATCTACGTCAAGCTGCAACTCGCGTTTTCTCTAATGCTTCTGGTTCTTATTCTTCTAACATTAACCTTGCGGTAGAAAATAGCACTTGGGATAGTGAAGCTGAATTGCAAGAAATGTATTTGAAACGCAAATCTTTCTCTTTCAATTCTGATAATCCTGGGGTAATGGATGAGTCACGGGCGATTTTTGAAACTACTTTGAAAACTGCTGATGCAACTTTCCAAAATCTCGATTCTTCGGAAATCAGTTTAACAGATGTTTCCCATTATTTTGACTCTGATCCTACTAAGTTAGTGGCAAGTCTGCGTGCTGATGGTAAAAAACCATCTTCTTATATTGCAGATACAACTACTGCGAATGCACAGGTCAGAACTTTATCGGAAACTGTGCGTTTGGATGCGCGGACGAAGTTGTTAAATCCCAAATGGTATGAGGGGATGTTGTCTCACGGTTATGAAGGTGTGCGGGAACTCTCGAAGCGGTTGGTAAATACTACTGGTTGGAGTGCGACTGCTGGCGCTGTGGATAACTGGATTTATGAGGACACGAATGAGACTTTCATCAAAGATGAGGAAATGCAAAAGCGTTTGATGAATCTTAATCCTCATTCTTTCCGCAAGATTGTTTCTACTTTGTTGGAAATGAATGGACGCGGTTATTGGGAGACTAGCGAGGAGAATTTAGACAAGTTGAGAGAGTTGTATCAGGAGGTGGAAAACCGGATTGAGGGAATTGAGTAAGTGTGAATAAAAAAGGTGGGTAATTGTTGCCCACCTTTAAATATTGGAGATACTGATCTAAATTACGAATTAGCTTCCTACAAAGGTAAAAATGATAAGAGTGAAATTATTTTATGTTTAAAAATCAAGGCTTACGATAATAAATGCTTATAGATACAGCACTTTGCGCGTCTATCTGACACAGGTTATATCTTATTTTTCATTTGATGTGCTAAATTCTTGTACCTAACCGTTCCGCAAAGTGCTGTATTAAACTACTAAATGTACATATTATATGGTAGTGTTTCTTGTATATTTAGTTAAATCTACTAGACATTAGCAAACAAGGTAATAAATTATGAAGAATTTTAATGTATCAACAAGTAGTCTTTTAAAAGACTCATTATCTATTGTTAAAAAAATTTACTTTTCAATGTTACTTTTTTTTATACCACAATTTGTATTTTATTTTCTTACCCCTGAATATGACAAATTTTTTAAGAATTTCCCATCACCATCAATACCTCCAGAGTTACCACCCAGCAGTGAAATTATAATAATGCTCATTGTTTATTTTTGTGTTATCCCATTCACTGCTGGGTGTTCAATTTATTATGTGCATCAGAGTATTGTAAGTAAAGTTACTGTCCCTCAGTCTTTACAAGCATCTGGAGAAAAATTCATAAAATTAGCGTTGATAACAATTTTACTAATTGTTTTTTTAATACCTGCATTTCTTCTACTAGTTATCCCTGCTATCTATCTAAGTTTTCGATGGTCTTTTATTTATTATGCAGTAATGATTGAAAACAGTTCTGTACTTGGCGCTTTTCAGCTAAGTTGGAATTTAACCAAGGGGCGCTGGTGGGTGATAGTTAGGGCTTCTTTGTGGTGTATTGTATTATTTATACCAGAACTGATAATCTATAATTTCATACCTGCGGATGCAGAAATGTTGAATAGCTTAGTAAGTGCGTCCTACAGTTTGATTGTGAATCCAATTATTGCAACCTACTATGTATTTTTATTTTTCAGATTAAACTCTTTGTATAAAGACAACCAACAACAACAATAATTTGTAGCTTGTTTTCCTGGCGTTGCTGATTTGAGGTATGAAAATAATTTTTGATAATTTTATAAACCTTTTAGACACATTCCATGGGTAAGTATTCTCGTCTCTACCGCTAAATTCATACTTGATTTCAGCAACGCCTCTAATCTTATATATTTTTCTAATAGACATCTCCAGAAATGAGGTATTGACCCTGATTGTACAAGGCTTTCATCTTCTTTTTTGGAGATTTCTAATCTTATATCTATTTTTCTACAGACTGTACACAATCAACACAGCTACCAATAACAGCTTGAAATGGTACTTTAAATTCTCCACCATTGCTATCTCTGAATTGTATTAAACCTTTCCGCAATAAAAGTTTCCAGTATAAATATACTCTAATGCTGGTATATTCAGGTACTTCTATAATAACCTCATTGCTATGGGTTTGTTTACTATTTTCAGCAAAAGAGTATTTATCTTTAATTGCATAATCAACTTTTAATTTAAAGTTAGGTAAATGAATAAATTTAAATATTTCAAATGCTAACTCACCACCTATGGTTCTTGTTTTTTCATATTCAACTGTGTAAGTTTGAGACCATTCTAGTGAACTTGTAATTTTTCTCGTAATTTTAGCACGGGTCGGATTAGCAATTAGGCTCTGGTCTGTACGTACATTTTCTATAAAATTATCAGCTTCAATTATTGTTGATATTGTTGAATCATTTACTGGTGTATTGTTGTCTGAATTTGGAATAATTATTGATGAAGACTGTAATTGAAAAAAAATATTCCACGTTTTTTCACATTTGTTACACTTGGCATATGAGGCAAGATCATTTTTTATGAGTAATTCTTTTGCATTAATTTTCTCTCCATTACCTGTAAAATATTTTGGGATACTAGGAGCGTATTTACACAGAGGACATACGCAGGACTTAGAAAAATTCTGGTGTTCTTGGGAAAACTGACTAGACATAGTTATTTTTTAAAAAATTAAACAATAATTCAAGTTTTATCTTATCAGTATTTTCAACTACCCACAAGGGTTGATTTAGGAATGTTGGGAGTGCGATAGCGAAGCGCTCCGTAGGAATCGCTGTTTGGGTTTTGGAGGGAGTGCGACCGCTAAAATCGGTTATTATAAACATTTGAGTTAACAAAATCATAACTTGTGAGTCAACAAGACAAGCTATTAGCTAAAATTCTATCAGGCGCATCTGACACAAATATATCCTTTGAGCAATTGTGTCAACTCTTAATCAGATTAGGATTTGATGAAAGAATTCGTGGTAGTCACCACATTTTTACAAAAGAAGGAGTTGAAGAAATCTTGAACCTTCAACCCAAACAAGGAAAAGCCAAAGCATATCAAGTTAAACAAGTCCGTGAAATGTTACTTAAATATCAGCTAGGAGGTTAAGATGACTCTGCGCTATGAAATTAATCTCTATTGGAGTGAAGAAGACCAATCATTTATCGCAGAAGTTCCAGATTTACCGGGATGTGCTGCTGATGGAGAAACTTATCAAGAAGCACTGCAAAATATAGAAATTATTATGCAGGAATGGATAGAAACTGCTCAAGAGTTAGGTCGAAAAATTCCTGAACCTACACAGCGGTTAATGTCTGCTTAATTGATGCTTTTGGGGATGTGCGATCGCTCATGGGGGATGTGAGGGATGCGATCGCTGTTTTGGGGATGTGGGAGTGCGATCGCTGTATTTCAAAGCACTTAACTCATCAACTGATTTAAAACCAACACTGTTAACCCTGGTAAAGAAGGTAAACGTATATCATTTGTCAAGAAAAAAGACGCACCACCATAAACAGCAGTAGCCATTTGAATAGCATCTGGTGTTCTTAAATTGTAATCTGCTCTTAATTTAGCTGCATTTTCAGCAATATCTGGTAAAACTTCAATAGTTGTTAAACCTTGAGAATTGAAAAGAATATCACGATATTGTTGAGCTAATATCGTATTTCCTGCACGTAAAGGATAAACTAAAACTTCTGATATAGTTAAAACCGACGTGACAACACTAAACTCACCTCTATACATGGCTGTAAAAAAAGCATCTGTAACTTCTAAATAAATAGGATTTTCTTCTATAAAATAAATTAGCGGTGCAGTATCTAAACCTATAATTTTACCTTGTAATTTGTTTAGCCATTCCATGAATCACGCTCCTGATTAACATATTTCTGAGCGTCAATATTTCCCCAAATTTCCTTACCTAAACCACGCAATTCTAAAATACTACGCTTTGGGTTTGATGTCATTTTCAATTGTTGACGAATTAAGATAGATAAATCCTCAACTAATTTAAGTTGTTCTTCTGGAGTCAGACTTTTAGCTTGTTGTAACAATTCTTGATAATTAGACATACATTTTTTGCTTGCTTATAGTTTTAAGCCTAATTTTACGCTGTTTGGGATGTGGGGATGCGATCGCTTTTGGGGGATGTTGGGGAGGAGTGCGATAGCGAAGCGCGACCTAGTAATCAAAAAATTAAACTTCCTCATCTAAGAATGGCAAGAGATCCTCTAAATCTCTCGCTCCATGCAAAACCCGTAGAACCTCCACTTTCTCTTGAACTTTATAAAAAATCAAATAGTCCTTAAAATTCTTAATCCGCCACTGACGAATTGTTCCCATATCCGACAAAGACGACACAACCTTACCCATATTGGGAGTTATCGCCAATTGAGTAAAAGCATACTCAACAAACTCCAAAAACTTCTCCCCTAATTCCCGATTACCATTCACCAAAATATAATTTGCTTGTTGTCTGATATCTTGAGTAGCACGATTGCGAACAATTACCTGGAAAGCCATACTCACTACTGCGCCTTACCAAAGATTGATCGGCGCAAATCCTGCCAATATTCAGGAGTTACAGGTTCTGCTTCTGATTCCAAACCTTCTTGCAACAAACTAGCTAATTTTGCTTGAGCATCCTTACGCCGTTGATCTTGCTGCAACAACATCAAAAAATAGTCCGCTACAGTATCATAATTGCCAGATTGAAGCTGAACCTCAAGATAAGACTCAAGTTCTTTTGGTATCGGAAAACTCACATTCATAAGTTTCTAATATGAATAAAATCTTATTAGTATCCTATCATTTTTTATTCTGGTGATGAATTTAGGCGATAGCGAACGCATTGCGTCCCGGAGGGAACTAGCGCTGCTGCTTTCAGCAGATCGCTGTTTTGGGGAGGTGGGAGAGCGATCGCTGTTTTAGAGATGTGGAGGTAGTGCTATCGCTAAAATAGACTTCATTTACAAACTACCAAACAATAGCAACTAAACCTGAAGCAGTTATATTTTGATTCCTAGGTCGCGCTTCGCTATCGCACGTCAATAACCGTACAATTTCACCTTTACTGGCTAAAACTAACGCAGTTGCCGCAATTTGTCTATCGTGCATTTCATTAATAGAATATAATCTCATAGTCATTTGAATAACATCTTGATCAAGGGGATAAATTACCACACGAGGATCAGCTTCTACTGCTAAAATTACATCTTTAGGGGCAGGAATAGATGTTCTACCTCTTTCTACAATCCAAACAGCCTCAGCTAGAGTAGTCGCAGGAATAACTAACTGTGAATTAGGATCACAAAGGATGGGATCATTCTAAAAAGTAGTAATACGGATTAGATGTGAACCAAACCACCCTAATCGTAGTCATTCGCGTCAGCGAATCGAGTCGAAGGGTAAACGTTATTTAAGTCATGACACCTTGGGATTCGCTAGTCCCATGCTCTGTCTGTACTGATTAAACATTCCGAAAGGAAAGTGTCTTTACGATAACAAGCTTAAATAACATGGTTGAAGCAAACTTTACTTAGAAATAAGGATTGGTCAAACCGACCACAAACGTCAATAGTAGGAAATGTTTTCCTACTATTGAATCCAAAATACTACATTATTTTGGGATTAGATAGAATGGCTTTAGCATTTGCACCTAACTTTAAATTACCTTCAAGAAACCAGATTAAAGCATGAGTATCTAGGACATATTTCATAATTTATTATGACCAGTCTAAACTGTCTTCACTATCCCCATGAAATTCAGCAATTTCAAAATCTGCTTCTATTGACTGGTTATTACCAGAAAACATACCAAACTTCATTATTTTATTTTTTGGGTGATTTTTTTCCCACTTTAAAAAAGTGACAATAACCAGACTTTCTGAAATATCAGATGGTAATTCTTTAAGTTCTACTTTACCATCTTTGTAAATTCCTTCTATTGCTTGCAACATATTTTTGACGATGAGTAATTTTGGCTGATGTTGTTACTTTAACTATACACTATAGATAAGCGATAGCGAAGCGCGACCTAGGAATCGCTGTTTGGGGATGTGGGAGTGCGATAGCGAAGCGCTCCGCAGGAATCGCTATTCAGTCTCAAATTTTATAAGTCATCTCCTAATAAATCCTGTATATTTTCCAATCTCTGCTGAGAACCATGACGAACACGATGAATATATACAACTCCTTCCTCTTCCCCAAGATTTTTAACCGTAAATAAAATTAAAAATTGTTTTTGATAAAGAAGTTGTCGAACATCAATTCCCATATACTTACTTTCTATAGCTAAAGAACAACGTTGTGGAAAATTTTCCAACGTCAGCATAATTTCATAACATCCCCGCACCCAACGAAAAGCTCTTTCTGTGCGAATCCTCTTTTATCCACAGGAAAATACTCTCAATATCAGCAATAGCACTAGGTGAAATCTCAATCCGGTATGCCTTATGTTTCCTTAAATTCTGCAAATGCTTGATTTAAAGGCATACCCTCACCTTGTTCAAACTCATTTATACTTTGACGTATCTTAGCAACAGATTCTAATAATTCCAGTCTATCAATAAGTTTTTGATAACTTTCAGCATCCTGAACCACAGCAGCAGCTTTACCATTCACAGTCAACACAATGGGAGATTGAGTTTCTTTTAACTTATCCAGAAACATCTTTGCTCCGCGCTGAAATTCTGATAAGGGGTGAATATCGCTTAGGCTAAACATCATAATTTCAATAAATTATTTGCTAATTTCATGTTAATTGTATGAAAATATTTTGTCAAGGGAAGATATCGCTGTTCGGGGATGTGGGGAATGCGATAGCGAAGCGCGACCTAGGAATCGCTTATTGAGGGTGTGGGAGTGCGATAGCGAAGCGCGACCTAGGAATCGCTTTAGTGATAAAATAACCACTTATCTTTGACTTTATAGGAGAAAACTTGATTTCAATTAGTATTGAGCAAATCTACAAACTTAAAGAAATTATAACCAAATATAAGAATCTGGAATGTGTTGAATGCGCTCAAGCTATCCAAGATTACTTGGTATCACAGAGAATTTCGGGAAAGCGGCTAAAACTTTATACAGGTTCAGCAATAGGACGCGATAGTTATATCTATGATGAAAGTGTTTCTGGCGATGCAATCTCTATCAATGGTCGTCATCAAGGCATTATGATTATAATAGATGGAGTAGAAATGATATTTGATAATCATCATCCTGATGGAATCATCAGAAATCAATGGTTAGCCAACTTACTGTTTTATAATAAACTGTATAACGGCAAGCAGTTCCAAATCACAGAAGAAACTTTTTAGGAGTTAAAGATTATGGAAAAAAATCATCATAGTATTACTATAATTCCCGATGAATATTTCTATGAAATGCTCCAAAGAATTAAACAAAGACCAGGAATGTTTTTAGGTCAATGTTCGATTACTCGACTAAGAGCTTTTTTAGATGGATATATGGGTTCTAGATCAGATTTAGGTTTACCACCAACTCAACAAGAGCTAGAATTTAATCAATTCCAAGAATGGGTACAGACAAGATTTAAAATTAGTTCTTCACATGGATGGGATAGTATTATTCTTTTTTATTCTGCTGATGAAAGAGATGCACTAAATAACTTTTTTGAATTATTTGAGCAATTTTGTAATAGTGAAAATGCTACAAGAGAGGAGATGAATCAAGAAAAATTTACTGAATCAAATCCTCAACTAAAACTAACACAGGAAAGAGTTACTGTATAATTGCTTAAGTGATATCTTTTGGGGATGTTGGGAGTGCGATAGCGAAGCGCGACCTAGGAATCGCTTTTACTTAATGCTTTCAATTAATTTAATATTATTTCTCAACCATTCATTGACTAAAATTTGCACATCTATGTTTTTTTCCTGAGCAATTTTTTTAAAAAAATTATCAACATCTGGTTCAAGGTAAATAGGATAATAAAAAGTTGCATCAGAATGATAAAATTTACCTTGTTCAGCTTGTGAAAAATCATATTCTGCTTTCATAGCTTTCTTCCTTGATAATACTGCTGTTCATTAAAAGTTGCTTTCCGTACTGAAATAATACGAATCAAACACGAGTCTTCATCTGTTTGTTCAAAAGTATGAATAACAACCCTTAAAATACCCGTTTCATCTAAACCTATAGTAATCCATCTGTCTTCATAATCACTATGTTCTTCATCATATAAACTTAATTGATATTGATCACGAAAAACAGTTGATGCTAAACGAAAATTGATTTGATGTTTACGAATATTCTGTTTTTCTTTTGCTGGATTCCAATCAAAATTATAACGCAAATTTATAAATTACAAGAGATTAAATAAGTTGACATCATATTATGCCAAATATGAATTTATTTACCCCAAAACCCCTATAATTAAAGGACTTTATGGTTTTTGATGCCAAACTTATGTTAAATCAACCGATGGATCAACCTACATTCCTTATATAGTCAGGATTTTACAATTCGATGGGCTAATTTAGCATAGTAACCCACATTCCGCACCCTGGGGTGTCACATAGTATTATAACTTGATTTTCTCTTGATTTTTGGATATAAATTATGCCTTGTCGGCATCATGCATCCGTTAATCAATTGAGATTCGGTATATAATACATCTTCATTTTATCATAAAAAACAGTAAAAACCGATTGTGACAGTTGAGGGTGCGGAAGATAGGTAGTAAGTCCCGAAGAGCCAGATATTTTTCATGGAGTTGTCAAAATAGCTTTACAAAAAGATGGTTGGCAAGTTACTAATGATCCACTTACAATTAGTGTAGGAGGAGTTAATCTTTCCATTGATTTGGCCGCAGAACGGGAAGGACAAAAAATTGCAGTCGAAGTCAAAAGTTTTTTAGAAAGATCGTCTGCTATTTCCGAATTTCATACAGCATTAGGGCAATTTATTAATTATCGGGGTGCATTGAGAAGGTTACAACCGGAGCGTGTTTTATATTTAGCAGTTCCTTTAACGACTTACAAAACATTTTTTCAACTTGATTTTCCCAAAGATATGATATTAGAGAATCAGTTAAAAATGCTTGTTTATGATGTAGAGCAAGAGGTAATTTTTAAATGGATACATTAACCAGATATCGCCAGCTTATACAGCAAATATTGCAGGAATATAGTGATCAAAAACCAGCTTACGGCAATATAGAAGTTGAGACAATTTTTGATACAGAACGTGACCATTATCAAATAGTTCATGTCGGTTGGGAAGGTCAAGATTGGGTACATAGTTGTATCATTCATATTGATATTAAAGGTAGCAAAATTTGGCTGCAATGGAATGGTACAGAGGATGATATTGCTGCTGATTTAGTGGCTGCGGGAGTGAGTAAGCAGGATATTGTGTTAGGGTTTCAGTCTCCTTTTATGAGGCAATTTACAGAATATGCTGTTAGTTAAAATATTTAAGGATTATGAATAATTTGCAAGATATTACTCAAGATAGATTAGTAAGACCAATACATCCTGGTGAAGTAATTGCAGATATTTTAGATGATTTAGATATTAATCCTAGCAATTTTGCAGAAATTTTAGGAATATCTAATCAAACAATTCAGGAAATTATTAATGGTGAAGAATCCATTACTGTAGATATTGCAATTCGTCTTGGTAAAGCTTTAGGTAATGGACCTAGACTTTGGTCAAATCTTCAGCAAAAAGTTGATATTTGGGATGCTTTGCAAAGTCACAAAGAAGAATATGAGCAAGTTATGACTTTGGTTTAGAAGAAATATGGATTTTATCACGCTCTATCTACCTTCATCAATTCAAATAACAGATAATCAATTTTTTGAATTATGTCAAATTAATGAGTTAATCAAAATTGAACGTAATGCTGATCGTAGTCTGATATTAAAGACTTTATCGGGTGGTATATCTAGCAATATTAATGCTGGTTTAACTGCTCAATTAGCAAATTGGAACGATGACAAATCACAAGGTGTAGTTTTTGGTTCTGATGTCGGTTTTATTTTACCCAATGGTGCTATTCGTTCTCCTAGTGCTGCTTGGATAAAATTAGAAAAATGGAATAATTTAACAGAGGAAGAAAAGGAAAAGTTTCCTCCTATTTGTCCAGATTTTGTAATTGAGTTACTTTCTCCCAGTGATAGTTTGAAAACTACACAGAAAAAGATGAAAGAATATATAGATAATGGTGTGCGTTTAGGTTTATTAATTAATCGTAAATTTCGTCAAGTAGAAATTTATAGACCAGGTAAGGATGTTGAGGTTTTGGATTCTCCTGCTACGGTTTTGGGGGAAGATATTTTAAAGGGTTTTGTTTTGAATTTAGGGATGATTTGACTTACTAATATTCTCTTTGAGGATGTAGCGAAGCGCGACCTAGGAATCAAAAAATTAAACTTTGAGCAATTGTGTCAACTCTTAATCAGATTAGGATTTGATGAAAGAATTCGTGGTAGTCACCACATTTTTACAAAAGAAGGAGTTGAAGAAATCTTGAACCTTCAACTCAAACAAGCAAAAGCCAAAGCATATCAAGTTAAACAAGTTCGTGAAATGTTACTTAAATATCAGCTTAGGATTTGATGCAAGAATTCGTGGTAGTCACCACATTTTTACAAAAGAAGGAGTTGAAGAAATCTTGAACCTTCAACCCAAACAAGCAAAAGCCAAAGCATATCAAGTTAAACAAGTTCGTGAAATGTTACTTAAATATCAGCTAGGAGGTTAAGATGACTATGCGCTATGAAATTAATCTCTATTGGAGTGAACAAGACCAATCATTTATCGCAGAAGTTCCAGATTTACCGGGATGTGCTGCTGATGGAGAAACTTATCAAAAAGCACTGCAAAATATAGAAATTATTATGCAGGAATGGATAGAAACTGCTCAAGAGTTAGGTCGAAAAATTCCTGAACCTACACAGCGTTTAATATCTGCTTAATTGATGCTTTTGGGGATGTTGGGAGTGCGATAGCGAAGCGCGACCTAGGAATCGCTGTTTTGGGGATGAAGGGAATGCGATAGCGAAGCGCGACCTAGGAATCGCTTTTGGGATGTGGGGATGCGATCGGCTACTGACTCCTGACTCCTTCTTCAATAATATTATTTAGTGAGTGTAGCTAATCGTTTAGCATAATAACTACCGAAGAGCCACTTTTGATAAAGGTCATATACCACAGCGATCCAAATAGAGACAATAGCAGATCGATAAGCTCCCCCAGAATAAGCAACTATAGCCTCTGCTGCATATGCTCTAATATTTTCATCATCAATATCTAACAGAAGAGATTCAAGATCAGCTAGTTGACTATAGTGGTTCATAAAATAAATTAATTAAGATATTAGTATCAACGGCGTTCATGCAGCATCTCTCGTGTAAAATAAGGTGCGTTTAGTGGAATTGGATTTTGCTGCATTCGGGAAATTAGAGATTTGAGAAAAAGTTGTTTACTCTCTAAATCTGAACTGGTTGGTAAAACAACAGAACTTGATTGGACGACTAATTCAACCTCAGAACCTTCAGGTAGATTACAGGCTGTTTCCAAAATGAACGCGCCATTGCGATAAACTGCTTTTAGGGTATTGAACATAATAGCTAACTCCACATTTTGATTATTATAGATTAAATTAAGCACACAATCACAATAACCCATCAATTAACAAGTTAATATTGCATTAGCATCCAAACTTCTTTATTTTTCCCCTCACATTGTCCCTAGCAGTAATAGAATAATAGCGATATCCTTGTAAAGCCTACCAAGAGCAAAAGGTAGAGGTTAAGTAGCAGATTTGACAGAATTGGATCACCCAAACTCTGTATCCAGAAGACATTAGTAGCATTTTAGAAGTTTGTAAAATTTTTATGGTTTCCCAAATTCGTTTTTTGATGTGCGCTCCTGACCATTATGATGTGGATTATGTGATTAATCCTTGGATGGAAGGGAATATTCATAAATCCTCCCGCGATCGCGCCGTGGAGCAATGGAATAAATTATACCATGTAATTAAAGATCATGCCATTGTTGATTTAGTTGCCCCTGAAAAAGGCTGGCCTGATATGGTATTCAGTGCTAACGCGGGTTTAGTCCTCGGTGAAAATGTCGTTCTCAGCCGCTTTTTGCATAAGGAACGTCAAGGTGAAGAACCGTATTTTCAACAGTGGTTTGAACAAAATGGTTTTAATGTTTACACTCTTCCCAAAGACCTCCCCTTTGAAGGTGCTGGTGATGCACTCCTAGACCGAGAAGGGCGGTGGTTATGGGCTGGATATGGTTTCCGGTCAGAATTGGATTCTCACCCCTACCTGGCTAAATGGCTGGACATTGAGGTGATTTCCCTACGCTTAATGGATGAGCGGTTTTATCATCTTGATACCTGTTTTTGTCCTTTGGCAAATGGTTATTTGCTGTATTATCCCGGTGCGTTTGATTCTTACTCTAACCGCGTGATTGAAATGCGCGTTGCACCTGAAAAGCGGATTGCTATTGTAGAAGCTGATGCTGTTAACTTTGCTTGTAATGCGGTGAATGTGGAAAGCATCGTGATTATGAACAAAGCCAGTGAAAGTTTAAAATCACGGTTAGCAGAAGTTGGTTTCCAAGTCATTGAAACTCCTTTAACAGAATTTCTCAAAGCTGGTGGTGCGGCTAAATGCTTGACTTTGCGAGTAACAGAACCTATTGGCGAGGAAATTTACGCTAACGCATCTGTAGAAAGTCGTGTCATCCGCATGGAAGGACACTTACTAGATGCAGGTTTGATTAACCGCGCTTTAGATTTGATTGTGGAAATGGGGGGAAGTTTCCAAGTTCTCAAATTCAATTTGGGAGAACAACGTCAAAGTACATCTGCGGCTGAGGTGAGGGTATCTGCACCATCTCACGACGTGATGGAAGAAATCATCTCCCAGTTGATTGATTTGGGTGCGGTTGATTTACCCCAAGATGAACGAGATTCTAAGTTAGAACCTGTGATCCAAGCGGGTGTAGCTCCTGATGATTTCTATGTCAGTACGATTTATCCCACAGAAGTACGGGTAAATAGGGAATGGCTGAAGGTACAGAATCAACGCATGGATGGAGCGATCGCAATTTCTCAAACTGCCAATGGTATAGTAGCAAAATGTAAACTCCTCCGTGATTTAGAAATCGGCGATAAAGTAGTTGTTGATGTCTTTGGTATCCGCACTGTCCGCAAAGCCGAATCACGCGAACAACGCAATTCTCAAGAATTCAGCTTTATGTCTTCCGGTGTTTCCAGCGAAAGACGAGTGGAAATAGTTGTGGAACAAGTGGCTTGGGAATTACGTAAAATTAAGGATAGCGGTGGTAAAGTAGTTGTCACAGCAGGTCCCGTGGTGATTCATACAGGTGGTGGTGAACATCTCTGTCGCTTAGTTCGAGAAGGTTACGTACAGGGTCTTTTGGGCGGAAATGCGATCGCTGTTCATGACATGGAACAAAATATCTTGGGTACATCCCTGGGTGTGGATATGAAGCGGGGTGTAGCTGTGCGGGGTGGCCACCGACATCATTTAAAGATAATTAACACTGTTCGCCGTTTTGGTAGCATTGCTAACGCTGTAGAAGCGGGAGTGGTGAAAAGTGGGGTGATGTATGAATGTGTGAAAAATAACATCCCCTTTTCCCTCGCTGGTTCGATTCGGGATGATGGACCTTTACCCGATACCCAAATGAATTTGATTTTAGCACAACAGGAATATTCTAAAATCATTGAAGGTGCAGATATGATTTTGATGCTGTCTTCTATGCTGCATTCTATCGGGGTGGGGAATATGACTCCTGCGGGTGTGAAGATGGTCTGTGTGGATATTAATCCGGCAGTAGTGACAAAATTGAGCGATCGCGGTTCCATAGAATCTGTAGGTGTGGTGACTGATGTGGGTTTATTCCTCAGTCTGTTAACTCAGCAATTAGATAAGTTGACGAGTCCTTATGTTGCTAATGTAGGATAAGGAATACATCCTTTAAGATTCTCAATCTTGTGGTGCGGGCATCTTGCCCGCTAACATTTCAATATAATTGTTATTGAGTGAGGTAGGAATTATGGTAAAAATACAAATAATTGACTCTAATCAATCCTACACATTTGCTGATTATTTCAAATTGAATTATGAACCAGATGAAATTATAGGATATTTTGGCTATAAATTTCAATCACAATCTCTAACTTTACCAACAACTCAACAAAATTTAGAAAGATTAACAGACCTAAAAAATCGTATTGAAGAAAGTTTACCCTATATTAGTTTAACCAGTGAAACCGCCAGGAGAGAATTTTTAATTGCTCCTGTAATTATGGAACTAATTCACTATACCCATGCTAAAGTTAGAGTAGAGTATGGGTTAAATATCAATAATCAATTAAAAGGAGTTATTGATTATTACATTAAAGCTGATAATCAATTATTAGTTATTGAAGCTAAAAATGCCGATTTAGAAAGGGGAATTGTCCAATTAGCCGTAGAATTAATTGCCTTTGATAATTGGTCTCCTATTGATAATCCTATCCTGTATGGTGCAGTTTCTATTGGTAATATTTGGCAATTTGTAATTTTACATCGGGAATCAAAAGAAATTACTCAAGATTTAAACCTTTATCGTGTCCCCAATGATTTAGAAATTTTAATGAAAATTTTAGTAGCTTTAATGAAAAATTTGTAACTATAAAGTAGGTTGGGTTGCAAAACCCAACACCACAAATTATTAGTTCTGATGATCTTGTTGATTTAACCAAGTTACTAAATCAGCAACTTCAGAAATATTAAACAACGCAGCACCTAAATTTTCTAACTGTTCAACAGGTAAACCTTTGACTTTTTCAACTATTAAAGAGTCAATTTCTCCAAACCGTTGATTAAGTAAAAATAAGCAAAATTTCAGTTCTCCTTTCAGTTCTCCTTTCAGTTCTCCTTTCAGTTCTCCTCTTTGTTCTCCAATTCTTTCTCCCTTCTGCAAAATATCCTGATAAATGACTGATTCTTGCATAATATCCTCACTTAACAATTGACGAATAAAGTCTTTCTCAAACCGCAAACCTGCTAAAATCTCTGTGTAAGCTGCAATATCCTGTTTAGTCTCCCTATCTGCAATTTTAGCAACATTATTGGCAATCTGGGATAATAAGCCTTGAGGTGAGTTTGTCTGTGTTAATGGTGCTAACGGTAATAATGCCAGATTATTGAGAAATAATTCTGGTTCTTGTTCCCACATTCTGATTACACGATAACGGTGTCTGGTTGTTTCGTTAACATATTCTTCAGTAAAAACAATTGGATCATTTGTTTCTTGTAAGAAAATCACAACTTGGGTTACAGGAACTTGATATGTACGGATTAATCTCACCGAATAGTCTAACTCTCTAAAAGGAATTGGAGGTTTAGATTGTGGGTTGGTTTGAAATTCAATATGTAAAATCCGATTTTCTGTTTGTAAGAAGGTGACAAAATCAGCGCGAATTGGTTCTATACTCAATTCGGTTTTTAAGACTTTGATGGTTTTTGGTGCTTGGGGAAGCAACCATTTAGCAAAATCAAAGGGATATTTTTCTGCTAATAGTTTGCAAACGTTGTCAAAACTCATAGGGTTGTAAAATTAAATTGTCAAATTGTCTGATAGCGAAGCGTGGCGTTAGCCATATCAGGATATCCAGGATTTCAGGATTTACAGGATGTTTATTTGAGTTGTGTTTTTAGGGTTTAGAAATTTATGATTAATGTTAATATATACGATTTTCAAACATAAAATTCTCAAAATACAAATTACAAATACTCAATTTATTTAAATAATTTAGGAATATGGACATTACAAAAATCATAAAAATCCTGTTCGCGCAGCGTGGCGTTAGCCATTTCTGACAATATTTAATCAGTTTCACACAAAAATGTAAAGAAAAACCAGAAATTTATCAATAACATCCTGTAAATCCTAAAATCCTGGATATCCTGATTCTGACAATTAAAATCACTTTCTTTTGACCAGAAAATATTGTTGTAAAAAGTTCAACAGCAGAATTATTTATTTCCCTCCGTGGTAAAATCCAATATTTTGAAGATATAACTACCTCTGTGGGTTTATAATATAAGCATCATCAAAATAAACAAATGTGATTGTATGACTAAAGTAGAGTTTACCATTCCCATCCATAGCGTCACAGACACTATCAGAAAAGAAGCAGAAAATAAAGCTAAAGAAGCTTATGTAATGACACTACTAAAACACGGAGAAATTAGTAGTGGTAAAGCTAGTCAATTATTAGGAATTTCTCGATTAGATATGATTGAGTTAATGTCTAAATATGATATATCTCTTTTTGACGATAGTATGAGTTTAGAGGAATTTCAGTCAGAAATCAATCAAGCGAGAATGGGGTTAAAAGCAAATAATTTATGATTATTGTTTCTGATACAACCCCATTAAGCAGGAGAATCTTAAAAATTGTCAGAATCAGGATGTCCAGGATTTTAGGATTTATAGGATGTGGGTTTAAGTTGTTATTTTTAGGATTTAAGAATTTATGATTAAGGTTAATATATACGAACAGAATTTAAGTCATTCAACATTGTTAAACATAAAATTTTCAAAATACAAATTACAAATACTCAATTTATTTAAAATAATTTAGGAATATGGACATGACAAAAATACTGAAAATCCTGATTCTGAGAACATTTAATATTCAGTTTCGCGCAATCTCTCTTAGAGATCCCGCAGGGTAGACGCAAAGTAGCAAAGACGCAAAGGAAAACCAGAAATTTATCAATAACATCCTGTAAATCCTTAAATCCTGGATATCCTGATTCAGACAATTTAAAAAATGTGTGCTATCCTAAGCAAAGACACCACAATCGGCTTTACTGTCGAAAGAAAAAATTTTATTTTTCCGCCTAGCGGCGGGGGTTAAGAAGGGGAAAGAGAAAGAAGGGAAAAGGGCAAAAGAGCAAGAGCGTAAAGGGCTACTAAGTCCTCGCCGCACCACTACATACAACCCGAAAACCAATAAAGTAGTAGTAGTCGTCGAGGAGGTTGAGGTCGCTGCGAGAAGCAGAACGGCAATAGCCAGGAATGAAGGTCCACGAACCACCGCGCAGCAGCTTGATTGATACACTTTGACTTGTCAAAGCACTACCGTCTCTAGGAGCATCACTATAATTATTTATATAATCATCCAAACACCACTCCCACACATTACCGTGCATATCATACAAACCAAAAGCGTTAGGGGGAAAAGAACCTACATCTGTGGTTTGTTGACGATACTGGCCTTTTGGTGCAGAAGCATAAGTGTAATTACCATTATAGTTTACCAATTCTGGGGTAATACTTTCACCAAAATAAAATGGTGTAGTAGTTCCGGCTCTACAAGCATACTCCCATTCAGCTTCACTGGGTAATTTATAGTTTTTTCCTGTTTTTTGACTTAACTTTTCACAGAATTTAACTGCATCATTCCAACTGACTCGTTCAACTGGGCGATTATTGCTTTTGAATCGAGAAGGGTTACTACCCACGATAGCTTGATATTGTGCCTGTGTCAATTCATATTTTCCCATGAAGAAACTAGGAACAGTAACTTGATGTTGGGGACTTTCGTCTGAATCCCTTCCTGCTTCGTTTTCCGGTGAACCCATGATAAATGTTCCTCCTGGGATTTCCACCATTTCCAATGTCACACCACTTCCCAAATCTTCTGTGAAATATTTTGCACTTTCATTACGTCGGTTAATGATGTTTCCGGTTGCGTTAGTGCTGACCACTTCAAAACTAAAGGTTTTCAGGTTATTTGAAATTGAGGTTGGATTTTGCTTCCCAGAAAATAAATTTTGTCCCACAAATGGGATAGTTACAGCACTTAAAGATAATGCTCCATAGATAAAAACGCGACGATCTATTTTACCATTTATTATAATTGTAGAATTTCCCGAAGATGAATTTTTGTTTGTGCTTGGAGGTACATAACCGGTAGAAGGAATTTGTAAATCTTTGATGACTTCATCCGCAGATTGATACCGTTCTAGAATCTCAATTTTCAACAACTTATCTAAAACTTTACCTAATTCCTGACTTACAGGACTAGGTAAATGTTGTCGCCAATTATTCACCCAACTAAAACCATTTCTTTTCCATAAATTCAAAGGATGAACCCCTGTTAAAAGATGAAAACAAGTTGCACCTAAAGCAAATAAATCACTGGCTGGATAAGCTTCACCAAGCTGAATTTGTTCCAGTGGACTATAACCATGAGTACCTATTCGTGTTCCTATTTGGGTGTGAACTGTGGTAGTTAATTGTTTAGAAGCCCCAAAATCAATTAATACCAACTTACCATCACTGGCTCGGCGCATGATATTCTGTAGTTTAATATCCCGATGAATAACCTGGCGCTCATGAATAAACTTTAAAGATGGTAATAAATCTAGTAATAATTCCCGAATTTGGGTTTCCTTGTATTTTCCCTTTTGTGCTAATTCATCTAATAAATTTTCCCCTTCAATAAACTGTTGTACCAAATAGAGAAACCCATTATCTTCAAAATAAGCAAACAGCGTTGGTATTTGCGGGTGTTCTCCTAAATCTTGTAAACGTTTAGCTTCTTCAATAAATAACTCTGTGGCTTTTTTTAAAGCGTAAGTTCCTGACTGTTTAGGTGCAAGTTGCTTGATTACACAAGTTTCATTGAGTTTCTGGCTATCTTCCGCTAAATAGGTTCTCCCAAAACCACCTTCAGCAGAAAGCAACCGCAATACTCGAAAGCGATTGATTAATAATGGTATCAATGGGGTTCTGCAACTTTGACAAAACTCGTTATCATCAGGGTTGATAGGTTGGGAACAATCTGGGTTTAAGCAGCAAATCATAAACTGTGATAGATGACTGTATAACCTTTATAATACAATATTCAGTAATTCCGCGATTCCTGTTCTCTGATATAATACTAAACTAACAACTGCAATTTCTTAAACAGTATGAGTGAAACCCTGGCTGATATTGCTATACCACCGCAGTTTCCTGATCATACTCAACTACCAGAGTCTGATGGTACTTTCGTGAAAAACTTTCAAGAACATCCTCAAAGTATAATTATCACAGATTCAATAATTCAAACTTTACAAAAGTTACATCCCGACGGACAATTTTGTATAGGTCAAGATTGTGGGATTTATTGGCGCAAAACAGAACCACCAGAAAAAGGTACAGTAGCACCAGACTGGTTTTATATCCCTGATGTAGCACCACAATTAGCAGGTAAAATTCGCCGTTCTTATGTTTTATGGCGGGAATATATTCCTCCATTAATTGCTATAGAATTAGCTAGTGGTAATGGTGAAGAAGAAAGAGACACAACACCTCTACCGGGTTTAAAAGAAGGTGAAAAACCTGGTAAATTCTGGGTATACGAGCGCATTATCCGCGTTCCCTACTATGCTATTTATGAAATTAATAATGGCAAATTAGAAGTTTATCATTTGGTTGATTTTTCTTACCAAAAAATGCAGCCTAACGAACGCGGACATTATCCCATTCCCCCTTTAGGTGTAGAATTAGGATTATGGCAAGGAAGTTACTTAAATAATCCTGAACAACTTTGGCTACGCTGGTGGGATTTAGATGGTAATTTATTATTGGTAGTTGACACTCTCAGGTCTAAAGACACTGAGATTCTTTAATCAATGAGCCAACTTACAATTGCTGGATTACTCCAACAAAAACAGAGGTCGATTCTCCTAAAGCGTTAATTCCGGTATGCCCTACCGTACTCGATTTTTGTATTTCATTTTTCACCAAATTTAGCTTTCCTAAACTGCAATACTGTTAGGTATGACTACGCACTAAACCAAATTAGTTAAGTTTTTACGTTGTTTAGTTATACTTAAACTATGGAACTTTTAAAAGTATATCACACCTACTGTTACTAGTCAACGAGTTAGGCTAAATATTTTCGCCCGTGTCGCTTATATCTCAGCACTAAAGTGACTGAGCTTTACGCTTACCGAGTAATCTTGTAAAGAAGAAGCCCAATTACAAAAATTAAGGGCTGAACAACAAAAACAAAGGGCTGAACAGCAACAGCAAAGGGCTGAACAAGCAGAACTTAAAGCTGTACAATTAGCCGAACGTTTACGAGCAATGGGGATAGATCCAGATACAATAGATTAAGAAATGTTTCGCGTAGAGAAAAGGAAGATGCAAAGGGTTATTTTGTCAAGAGATTTACAGATTAAACAGGTTAATTGGGTAAGTTTTTTTGCTGATTTCCTGTTAGCAGGGATGGTTTTTGGTCCCCCTCTTGCTCCTTTTCTGGCTGCGTCTGGCGTGTTTTTGCTTCCAGGTATTGCGGACATTATTTACTTTATGGGTAATCACGTTTGTCCGCAACCGACAATGGGTTTAGAGTTAGCGCCACCCTTTATCATGGCAGTATGTATGCGCTGCTATGGGACAGTAACAGGGTTGTTAATTACTCGGATTTTATATAGTGTAACTGCTGGTAAAGGCATTTATTGGTTAAGTCAATACGGTTGGAATGGTGCGGCTGTTGCTAGTGTATTAATGATGGCTTATCCTTTGGAGTTAGCAGCGCAGATTTTCGGTTTGTGGGATTTTAATAATTATCTTGTTACTCCTTTCGGTTTGATTACTGGTTTGGCCTGGGGTTTATTTGCAATGCCACTTTTGCATAAGTGGGAACATGGTAAGTAGTTGCAAAGTTTACTTACTTCCTTTGCTTTTTCCCATTCCCTTGATTAGCCCTAGACTCTAATGTAAACTGTGGTATTTCCTCAAGTTCAGCTGCACTCAAACAATACTGTTCACACACAAGACTTAACCGATTTCCAGGAGTTGTAACTGCATTCACAGCATGAGTTAAATCACCCTGAAAGTAAATTAAAGAATTGGTTTGAGGTTTAATTTGTCCAACTTGGCGTTTTTGCAATTTTAACACCAATTCTCCCCCCTCCATATCCTCCGGTACACGCACATAAAGAACGCTCACAGATGCAGGTGGTTCAACGGTTTTACAATAGGAACGCAAAGACCGATCAATATGTGGGTCAACGCGAGAACCTGCCTTGAGTAGTAGAGGATTCAAATAAAAGGCATTACAATTAGATAAAAGTGCCTTATCTAAATAAGGTTTGAAATAGGGGAACTTTTGGCAAACTTCCGCTAAACCTTGACGCTGAAATACTACAGAAAAGCCTTTAGTATTAATAAAATCTCGGTTCAGGTTATTGATCGCAAAGTATGGACAAGCTTGGATTTCTCCCCACAAGTCCTGGAGATATTGAACAGGAAAGGCGTTAGGTTGTTGTTGATAGTATTTCACGGTCAGTTAAATTAATTTATCTAATTGTTTCCGTCTTAATTTCTTGCATAATTTGAGAAACTTCTTCTTCAGATTGAATATGACGTGACAAAACTTGTAAAGTTGTATTTAATAATCGTTCATTAAATAACTTGGCTATATCTGCTCGTAAACCTTGTCCAATATAAAATTTCAGCAAGGCTTCTATAGACATATCTCTATTAACAGCTACTTCTTCTAGAGAGGCTAAAGTATCTGTGGGTATTTTGATAGACACAACTTCTGTGACACGGGGACGCAGTTGCAATTTTACTTCTTCATTATTGCTCATATAATCTCCTTTCGGTTTTTGTTGCTAGACGAGCCGAAATAATTCTGTTTCGAGTTTGTCGTTCTACATAAACAACTAACAATAAACGTTGTGATAATGAATAACCCAAAATAAAATCTCGTTCTTCATTATTAGCACTAGTACAGCACGGCGTAAATAAAACAACCATTCTCAATCGCCAAAAAGCTTACGCCATATTATTTTTGACTTTTGACTTTTGACTTTTGACTTTCGCCTTGCGGTACTAGCATCTCCTTCTTGATAGAAAGGATCAAAAAATACTTCTACTGCTTCTTCAAATCTCACACCATGTTTAAAAAAATTACTCTCAGCTTTATTTATATCCCATTCAAATTCAATTCCCTGATTTCGATAAACAAAATTCATTCTTGAGGTAATTTTCCTTTATTTATTGTTTATATTTGTTCTTCAAATTACACGAATCATACCAATCATTTTAATATACAAAACCTAAACTGACAAATCACCAAAAAATCATGTAAATCCTCAAATCCTGTAAATCCTGATTCAGACAAAAAAATTTTTAAGAGGTCACTACGCTCGTAAGGGTAAAGGGCAAAAGAGCAAGAGTATAAAGGACTACTAAGTCCACGCAGCACCACACACAACACGAAAACCGACGTTGTTGAAGTCGAAGCCCGCATGATTAATGTTGCGACACGCAGAACGGCAAGCTTCAGGAATGTAGTCCCAAGAACCACCACGCAGGAGATGATTATTGTCGCTTTGACTTGACCAAGCACTACCATTTATAGGCGCACCTTTATAGTCATCATGCCAACCATCTTGATACCATTCCCAGACATTACCGTGCATATCACACAACCCAAATTCATTGGCTACTTGAAAACTACCGACATCAGTTGTTTGTTGACGATAGTTACCTTTTAGCTATTTGACTTTCTACTTCAGCTATTTCTTTATCAAAATTATCAAGATTTCGTTTTAAACGAACTCTTTGAGCTTAGTCAATTGTTGCACAATATTGTTGATAACAAGCTTTTCGTTCTTCTAATAAATTTGTAAGTTTTTCTTGAAGTTGTTGAAGTTTTTTTCTCTCGCCCTCGATTGTATTTCATCCGACTAAGAACCGCTATATTGGGGTAGATACCTTTTCTTTACTTTTACCCCAATAGCTATGCCAAACTAGCCGAATTTACCCCAAACTTGCCCCAAAAAATTAGGGACGGGCATTGCGCTCGTCCCTTCATTGATTGCCAAAATGCTTATATTGCTTATTTTTGGCTGTTCTTTCTTAAAGGCGACACCCGGATTTGAACCGGGGGTGAAGGTTTTGCAGACCCTTGCCTTACCACTTGGCTATGTCGCCGCGCCTATAGTTACTAATGTTAGCACCATTTTTCCAAATTTGCACCATTTAGGCGAAAATTTTTAGGCTATTCATTCTTTTTCACGAACTGGACAGACGCAAAGCCTGTCCTCCACTGGAGATTAGGGAATTATTTTCACTTCATCAGCAAAGTTACCCCAGCGGACAAAGTAAAATGGACCAGCGACAGAACCCCAAATATGCTCATCTGTGTCAGGATTTCGGCCTCTGTCGCGGCTGATGAACTGTTTATCATCAAGTTCAAAATCACTATCTAAATAGGTTCTTTGCCCGTCACGCATGACAATACAGCCTTTTCCCGGTTCGACTGTGCCTTTAAACTTGCTACCAGTCCACTCTACAATCATGTTACAACCAGAAAGCTTATCTAGGCGATCGCCCGTTAAACTTTGCAACCGTGGTAAATCGCGGGAAGCACCATAAAAATCTTTTTCTTCTTTGACAGTGTAATTTTCAATGTGGATTTTATCCCCTACTGTCAGCAAATTTAACACCCGCACCCGATAGGGCTTATTCAGCATATAGTCATAAGCTTGTTCCACAAACAAACTTACCCCTGATAATACCCCAAAATCAAGGGGACGCATACATACACGAATATGGGCAAAAAAAGCCGGATTCTCAAAAACCTGGGCTTGATTACTAAAATCAGCCGCCATCCACCTAGCTAAGGTAGTAATATCTGTAGAATGAGTCATACCAATTTTGGATTTTGCATGAGCAACGCTTTTGATTTTAAATCCTGATGACCCTTGATTTGGTAATTTTACAAATATTTTGACTCAGTAACTCCTGAAAGTTAACCAAATCGTCCAGACACATAGTCATGAGTCCGAGTATCTAAGGGATTACGAAAAATTTGACCTGTCTCCCCGAATTCCACCATTTGACCAATGCGACTTTCATCGGTGCTAAAAAAGGCAGTAAAATCAGAAACGCGAGTCGCTTGCTGCATATTATGGGTAACAATCACAATTGTAAATTCTGTTCGCAACTTGTGAATTAATTCTTCTACTTTCATAGTAGCAATAGGATCAAGGGCTGAACAGGGTTCATCCATAAGCAGTACCTTAGGTTTAACAGCTAAAGCCCTGGCAATACAGAGACGTTGTTGTTGTCCACCAGAAAGCCCTGAAGCAGATTGATTCAGTTTATCTTTGACTTCATCCCACAAAGCTGCATCCTTAAGCGCAGATTCAACCATTTCATCTAATGCTACTTTTGGCTGTTTCCCGGCAATTTTCACACCGTAAGCCACATTTTCATAAATACTCATCGGAAAAGGATTGGGCTTTTGGAATACCATGCCAATTTCTCGACGGAGACGATTGATATTAATTTTAGGATCATAGATATTTTGACCGAAAAATTCTATCCGGCCTTCAACTTTGACTTTTCCTTCTAATTCACTAATCCGATTAATAGTTTTGATGAATGTAGATTTACCACAACCACTAGGACCAATTAATGCAGTAACTTGGTTCTTGTAGATATCTAATGATATCCCCTCAATAGCTTTATAGGTTCCATAATAAAAGCTAAGATTTTTGACTTGAATGGCAGTGGTTAGATTACTCATGATTAACTAAAGATAGGACAGAAAATTTTTTAGCTTAACCGACAGAAGCTCCACGTCTGACCCGATAGGGCATCGGGGTATGAATGGCGCGTGAATTGACGACGGTTTTTCGACCAACGCGACAGCAAGGAAGGAAAACATGGAGACAATTCACAAATTTTGTGTTATGAACTGAATATCTTGGCAAGGCGAATCAGATTAGCGATAACCAAGCTAGATACATGATCATTTTTGTTGATTAACCTTGATTTTGCCTTTGGAACGAGGGGTCAGCCTATCGCCTTAACATCAGTCTTGTTGTTCTCGAAGAGCAAAAAGCTGTTAACTGGGTAGGAAGCCTATACTTACCCGCCAGGGAAGTGTAGGTAGTTCACTTGAGCTTACTTTTCTTAGCAATTACGCGAGACAACAGACTGAAAAACAAAACTAAAGTCAGAAGAATGATAGAAGTAGTCCATACTAATTGGTTTACTTCTGGGTCAGGATTATTATAAAGATTAAAAATTAATACTGGTAAGGAAGCAGTAGGACTTAATAAATTATCTGACCAATTCTGACTAAATAAAGCAGTAAAAATTAGTGGTGCAGTTTCACCAGAAGCACGAGCTATAGCTAAGGAAATACCAGTAGTTATTCCTGGGATAGCAGAACTAACAATAACCCGAAAGGTGGTTTGAAAGCGAGTTCCGCCCAAAGCTGCGGATGCAAGACGTTGGGGAACAGGAATTAGCTTTAAAGCCTCTTCTGTTGTCAATACTATCACTGGTAGCATGATCACAGCTAAGGCAAAGCCCCCAGCCAAGGCACTAAATCCCTTGGTTAACAAAACAACCGTACCATAAGCAAACATCCCGACGACGATGGAAGGAACACCTGTAAGAATGCTAGTAATAAACCGAACATACTTAGTAATTGGGTTGGTTTGACTAAATTCTGCTAAAAAGATCCCCGTCATTATTCCCACAGGAATACTGAGTAATGCACCGATACCTACCATAAGTATAGTACCAATAATAGCATTCGCAAACCCATTTTCAATTAATGGCCGGAATAACATATCTAGTTTGAAGCCAAAAAGTCCTTTGCGGAGAATTTCCCACAATATCGAAAATAATGGCAGAAGTGCTAAACCAGTCAAACTGAAGGCAATCCCATTCATTAGATATGTAAATACTTGTCTGCCTCTGGGTAGAGGCTGATATAGTTCAGCCGCTATAGATTGATCTATTTCTGAATTTGGATAATCGCGCATATTAATTTTGGATTTTAGATTTTGGATTTTAAATTGTTTATAGCAATAAGTAGTCGGACAAATTTAAATTCGTTGGTAGGAAACAGGGAATTGGGAACAGGGAATTGGGAACAGGGAACAGAAAAACAATTTGTGCAATTAATTCTGTATCCATAAAGGCAAGAGACGTTCCTTCCTTCTTCCTTCCTCCTTCTTCCTTCCTCCTTCTTCTTCTTCCTTCTTCTTCTTCCTTCTTTCTCCTTTTTCCTGACTCGGTGACTCCTTTTTCCTGACTCCTTTTCCCTAATTATCTATTCTTTTTGCCAACCCATTCCACGATGAATACTGCCGCGATATTTATTACTAGAGTTAATGCAAATAGAATTAGTCCTAAATAACTTAATGAACCAATATGCAAGCCCGGTTCAGATTCAGCAAATTCATTAGCTAGAATAGCGGGAATAGTATAGGCTGGATCCAGTAAAGATAGGCTTATTTGAGCAGAGTTACCTATTACCATTGTCACAGCCATTGTTTCTCCTAATGCCCTACCCAGAGATAACATTGCTGCACTTACCATCCCAGAAAATCCTGCTGGTAATAAAACCCGAAAAATTGTTTCCCAGCGAGTTCCCCCTAAAGCCATAGATGAACTACGTAACTCTTTGGGGATCACCAATAATACATCACGAGAAATAGCTGCCATTGCGGGTAAAATCATAATGGCAAGGATAATTCCGGCTGTTAACATATTGTTGCCGGCTGCGTCTTGGGTGTTAAATAGCGGGATGAAGCCAAGAGTGTTACCCAACCACTTTTGCAAGGGTGTTATGATGGGAATAAATACAAAAATTCCCCATAAACCAATAATAACGCTGGGTATAGCGGCAATTAATTCAATGACAAAAGCGAGGGTTGTTTTGATTGGGTTTGGTAAAAAGTCCTCACTTGTGACTAAGGCGATGGATATGCCTACAGGTATAGTTAATAAAATAGCGATCGCGCTACTTACCAAAGTTCCATAAATATAAGGTAATGCCCCAAAAATTTGATTACCTGTATCCCAATCTTGACCCCATAAAAAGCCGAGTCCAAATTTACTGATAGCTGGTTGTGCTTCCCTAAAAATTACCCAAGTCATTACAAATAGAATAGCTACGGTAATACCTGAGAAGATATACACCAGCCATGTAAATCCTTTATCAAACCAGAAATTAATCCCACCAGTAGATGTTAAATCAATATTTCCATCACTTAAATTTAGTGAATTATCATCCTGTGGTCCAAATAAATTAGCCATGATTAATAAAAATTTTATACAAATAGAATCTGAATTCCCTGTTTCTTAAGTAAGTAGGCATAATTAAATATGACATGGGCAGGCTAGAAGCCCACCCCACAATCAGGATAATATTCTTGTGGGGTGGGCTTCTAGCCTGCCCTAATCAACAATATTATTTTATATTTATTTCAGCCCATCTACTTACTATTAGATATTTTGGCTAAGAGTGGAAATTACCAACCCCCAACCAAAATTAATTACATAAGAAGAGAGAAAATTACTTAACGGTGCTATTCACTGTTTGTAATACACGGTTAACAACATCACCAGGAATTTTAGTATAGTTGAGGTCATCATTATACTGTTGACCGTCTTTGAGTACCCAGTTAATCCATTTCTTCACAGCTTCAGCTTTTGCAGGATTAGAATACTTCTGATAAACCATCATCCAAGTTAAACCGACAATAGGATACCCTTGTCCTGGATCTCCTACAAACACGCGGTAGTTATCAGGAAACTTGACAGTTGATAAAGCTGAGTTAGCAGATGCTAAAGAAGGAGCAACAAATTCTCCCTTTTTATTTTGTACTTCCGCTGAGTTGAGTTTGTTTTTGGTAGCGTAGTCATATTCAACATAACCAATTGAACCAGGAGTGCTTTTAACTAAAGCAGCTACTCCAGGATTACCTTTCCCTTTGAGAGCGTTTGGTAAGGTCCATTTGGGAGCGGTGTTTGCTCCAATTCTGCCTTTGAAATAACCACTAATAGCACTTAAGTGATTAGTAAAAATGAAGGTTGTGCCACTACCATCAGCGCGGACTACAAATTTAATGGGTTGATTTGGTAGATTTACACCAGGGTTGTCCGCTTTAATTTTCGCGTCGTCCCAGTTTTTAATTTGTCCAGAGAAAATCGCTGGTAATGTCGCGCGAGATAATCTCAATTTGCTGACACCAGGCAAATTATAAACAACGGAAACAGCGCCACCAGCAGTGGGTACTAAGATTACACCATTCTTAACTTTAGCGATTTCATCATCTTTCATCGCTGCATCACTACCACCAAAGTCAACAGTTCCCGCAATGGTTTGACGAATACCACCACCACTACCAATTGCTTGATAGTTGACTTTCAAATCGGGGAATTTCTTTTTAACTTCACGAGCATATTTTTCGTAAAGAGGAGCGGGAAAGGTTGCTCCAGCGCCGTTTAAGGTTTCAGCAAGAGCGATCGCACTCAAGACTGGACTCAATACAACAGCCCCGGTTATCACTGAAGTGGCAACAACACGATTCAAAATAGTGGATAAAAAAGCCATACTGCCTCTAAACTTTTAAGGAATACTTACTTAGGGAATTACATCCTTGTATTAATTTGATATGGAATAGTTAAGAAGAGATTAAGGAAATGCGGTAAATAGTTTAAAATCCATTTAAAAATTCTATAGTATTCCTATTTGATTTTTTGATAGCTTACGGTAGCCATACTACACGTAGGCGTTGTTCACCATAAACAGGTTTTGGTGGGCAATGCCCACCCTACACTAGAATAAAATATCCTAGCAGGGTTATATCAATGAGATAGCCTACTAGGAATAGGTAATATTTTTTGCCATGTTTGAATGGATTGGTATAGATTTACGCAAATATAAATACTTCCTGATCCTTAACTACAATAAATAAAAAAGGTGTATAAATTGGTTAAGATAGTTTGTATGACTGGTTAACTTGTGATTAAAATTAGAGTCTAAAGTTGCTAACTAATGTATTTTTTTTGGTAATCTAAACTGGCACTTCCAGGGTTTTTTATTTTTATAGAAGCCTTAATTGTGGCATAACAAGCGATTAAAGAGAATTTTATGGCGCTCATAGTTCAAAAATACGGTGGTACATCTGTTGGTTCAGTCGAACGTATTCAAGCTGTTGCGACTAGGGTTAAAAAAACTGTCAAAGCTGGAAACTCTGTCGTAGTAGTAGTTTCAGCAATGGGAAAAACTACTGATGGATTAGTTAAACTCGCTAATGATATCTCTAAAACTCCTAATCGTCGGGAAATGGATATGCTGCTGTCTACGGGAGAGCAAGTTACCATTGCTTTACTCAGTATGGCATTGCAGGAAATTGGCCAACCAGCAATTTCGATGACGGGCGCTCAGGTAGGCATTGTTACTGAAGCCGAACATACCCGCGCTCGGATTTTACATATTGAAACAGAACGCTTAATGCGGCAAATCAATGCAGGTAAAGTTGTTGTTGTTGCAGGTTTCCAAGGGATTAGCAGTACAGACGAATTAGAAATTACTACTTTAGGGCGTGGTGGTTCTGATACTTCCGCAGTGGCAATAGCCGCAGCTATCGGCGCAGATTTTTGTGAAATTTATACAGATGTACCGGGGATTTTGACTACAGATCCTCGCATTGTTCCCGAAGCCCAATTATTGACCGAAATTACCAGTGATGAAATGCTGGAATTGGCTAGTTTGGGGGCAAAGGTATTACATCCCAGGGCTGTGGAGATTGCCCGAAATTATGGCATTCCCTTGGTTGTGCGTTCGAGTTGGACAGATCAACCAGGAACTTGGGTAAC
This sequence comes from Dolichospermum sp. DET69, assembly GCA_017355425.1. Lineage (NCBI taxonomy): Bacteria > Bacillati > Cyanobacteriota > Cyanophyceae > Nostocales > Aphanizomenonaceae > Dolichospermum > Dolichospermum sp. DET69. Next base: position 5,061,070 of record CP070233.1, on the reverse strand, counting down.
AACACCACCAAGACAAAATCGGGCTTTGGTAAATTTAGAATTAGCCCATCCTGTAGACACTGTAGAATTTGATATTCAACAGGCAAAGGTGTCTTTATTGCGTGTTCCTGACAGACCAGGGGTAGCAGCTCAGTTATTTGGGGAAATTTCCCAGCAAAATGTTGATGTGGACTTAATTATTCAATCTATTAATGAAGGTAATAGTAACGACATTTCATTTACGGTAAATAACTCAATATTAAACCGAGCAGAAGCAGTATCATTAGCTATAGCCCCAGCTTTGAGAAATCAGCGTATTTCTGATGAAGCGGAAGTTATGGTAGAGAAAGATACTGCAAAAGTAAGTATTGTGGGCGCAGGGATGATTGGTCGTCCTGGGGTAGCAGCGCAGATGTTTAATAGTTTGGCTGGCGCTGGTGTAAATATTCAGATGATTTCTACCAGTGAAGTCAAGGTGAGTTGTGTAGTTGATGCTTCAGACTGCGATCGCGCTATAGCTGCCCTTTGTAACACATTTGAAATAAATTTTTCCTCTACTTCCCTAACCTCTCCTAGAACTAAATCCCCTGCTGTACGTGGTGTTGCTTTAGACGTGAATCAAGCCAGGATTGCGATTCGACAATTACCAAATCGTCCGGGTATGGCCGCAAAATTGTTTGGATTACTGGCAGAATATAACGTCAGTGTAGATATGATTATTCAATCCCAACGTTGTCGGATAGTAGATGGTGTTCCCCGTCGGGATATTGCTTTTACTGTAGCGAGAATGGATGCAGAAAACGCCCAACAAAAATTAATTGCAGTTGCAAAAGCATTTGATTGGGGTGAGGTGGTATTGGATAAAGCGATCGCTAAAGTTAGTATAGTTGGTTCTGGTATGGTAGGACAACCAGGGATTGCTGCCAAAATGTTTACAGCTTTAGCACAAAATCATATCAATATTCAAATGATTGCGACTTCAGAAATTAAGATTAGTTGTGTTGTGGGAGAAGATGACGGTGTGAAGGCTTTACAAGTAATTCACTCAGCTTTTAATTTGGCTGGAAGTGAAAAATTTGTAGTTCCAGTGTGAACAGATCAAGTTTGATTTTTTTCTTAATTGCAGCGCTCGGAGAAATTTCTGGGTGCTACAGTTTTTGGGCATGGTTAAGATTAGGAAAAAGCATCTTTTGGATTATTCCGGGAATCTTTGCTTTGATCATCTTCGCTATTGCTCTAACTAAGGTAGATGCTGATAATGCTGGGAGAGTTTATGCCGCTTATGGAGGAATCTATATATTTTCATCTTTACTGTGGTTATGGTTATTTGAAGGTGTCAAGCCGGATAGATGGGATTTATTCGGTGTGTTCATTTCTCTTCTGGGAACAGTGATTATTTTATTTGGTTCACATAGATAAATCCATCATTCTTAATAAGATTTACCATCACTACCAAAGTATTCTCGATAGGCACAAATTTGATTATCACGAATATCAAAGGCGATGGCAACCCGATTTTTATAAGGTTTTCCTAATAATAATCCTTCGTCTCGAAATTCAAAAATTACGGTTTTTTCATTGCTGGTAATACTATCTAGTGAGGTAAGTTTTATTCCTGATTGAAAGGCTTGTGAAACATATTCAAAAAACTCTTTTGCCCGGGCTTTGCCTTGATTTAAACCGTGAAATTTTCCCGTAGGAAACCAAAAGGTAAAATCATCGGTGAGTATATCTAAAAATGCTTGCCAATCACCAGTTTCCAAGCCTTGTGTAAAATATCCAAATGCTTGTTGAGCAACGCTTAAAGTATTCTCTAATTTTGTTGTCATCATTAATATCAAATTTTAAATTCGCGGCTATTTGGATTTACAATATAGCAATAATATTTGAATTTTGAAAAATCCAAGTATTTGTAGGGTGCGTTAGGCATAGCCGTAACGCACCTTAAGCTTGATAAACGGTGCGTTACGAGACGAGCTAACTCACCCTACGTGCATTTTAAAAATCAAATATTAGTCCTATATATAGGAATCCTAAATTATTTCTGAACAATATCTAAGTATTGTAGGGTGGGCAATGCCCACAATATCCGGGTTTTGGTGGGCATTGCCCACCAATAGTATATGTTCAAAAATCAAATAGGAGTCCTATAGCAGTTATCGCTCTTGATGCAATACTATTGAGGGCGCAGGCCCTGCGCCCCTACAAATCCCAATTAAATTACATGAGTGCTATTGAAATTATTGCTGCTATCTTCGGTCTTATAAGTGTTTGGTTGACTGTTAAAGAAAATATCTGGTGTTGGCCGACAGGATTGGTAATGGTATTTTTCTATATCTTCGTTTTCTATGAAGCACGTCTTTACTCAGATGTCATTCTCCAGGTAATCTATATATTTTTGCAAATTTATGGCTGGTATATTTGGTTAAATGGAGGTAAAGATAACACTCCTGTTGCTGTAACTCGTATCTCCAAACAGGGAATAGTTATTTGGTCTAGTGTAGCATTGATTGGTACTTTCGGTTTAGGTTATGTTATGCGTAGTTACACTACTGCGTCATTGCCTTACCCTGATGCTAGTATTACTATTTTCAGTCTAATTGCCCAGTGGTTAATGGCTAAAAAAATATTAGAGTGTTGGATAATTTGGATAACGGTAGATGTGATAGCAGTGGGAGTTTATGGAGTTAAACATCTTTACCCAACCACAGGACTCTATCTAGTGTTTTTAGTTTTAGCTGTACTAGGATATAGAGAATGGGAAAAGGCTTACAAAAAGCTACGACTGGAATGATTTTGGGCAAGTTTATGCCCCCACATTTAGGACACCAATATCTTGTAGATTTTGCTCGCAATTACGTTGATAATTTGACAGTTTTGGTTTGTTCTATTCAATCAGAACCGATTCCTGGAGATTTGCGCTACCGTTGGATGAGGGAAATGTTTCCTGATGTCAATGTTGTTCATGTTACCGATGAAAATCCCCAAGAACCAAAAGACCATCCTGATTTTTGGCAAATTTGGTATGACAGTATTCGTCGGGTATTACCTAAAGGGCCAGATTACGTTTTTGCTTCGGAAAATTATGGTTGGCAGTTGGCAGAAATTTTGGAAGCAAGTTATATTCCTGTAGATCATGCTAGGAGTTTAGTAACTATTTCTGGTACACAAGTGCGGCAAAATCCCTTTGCTAATTGGCATTATATCCCACCCTGTGTGCGTCCTTATTTTGCGTGTCGTGTTTGCATTTTTGGACCTGAATCTACTGGTAAATCAACACTGACGCAAAATTTAGCTAATCATTACAATACTGTTTATGTGAGCGAGTATGCACGGGGATTGTTAGATTTTAAAGGTGGAAATTGTGATTTTACAGATATTCCTGTAATTGCTAGGGGACAAATGGCTGCTGAAGATGCTTTGGTGCGACAGGCAAATAAGGTAATATTTTGTGATACGGACTTGATTACAACTACGATTTGGAGTCATGTCCTCTTTGGTAAATGTCCCCAGTGGATTGAGGATGAAGGTAATTTACGAGAGTATAATTTGTATCTACTGTTGGATGTAGATGTGCCTTGGGTAGATGATACACAGCGTTGTTTGCCTAACTATCGAGAAGAATTCCGCGATCACTGTATTCAAGCCTTAGAATCACGTCATAGACCCTATATTATCATTAACGGCGACTGGGAACAACGCTGGCAAAAAGCTTGTATGGCAGTAGATGAATTATTGAAAACTGCTGATTTCTGAAACTTTTAGATCCCCCTTAACCCCCCTTAAAAAAGGGGGAAGCGGAATCAAAGTCTCCCTTTTTAAGGGAGATTTAGAGGGATCTAAAATTTTTGATACCGACAAGAGGACTTTATGGCTAACGCCACGCAAACTATCAAACATCCTCTAACAGCGTGGTAATAAAAATTACGCCAGTCTCCGTTTAATTTCCTCAGCTAAATCTACCACAGCCACTTCTATTTGTTCACCTGATTTTAAATCTTTCAATGATGATTTTTGTGCTGCTGCTTCTTCTGCACCAATAATTACACAAAATCTGATTCCTTGTTTATCAGCGGCTTGAAATTGTTTACCTAGAGAACGTTTTTCAAAGTTAGTCACAACATTAATTCCGGCTTGACGTAACTGTTGTGATACTTGTAAATAAATAGGCATTAAATCCTCTTGCATATTCACTACTATCACCTGAGTTGGTGTAGCAGATAAAGTATTTAAAATCCCGGCTTTTAACAACCGACTAATTAACCGAGTTAAACCAATAGAAATACCCACACCAGGCATTGTTTCACCGATAAACATTCCCACTAATTCTTCATATCTACCACCAGAACAAATACTACCTAAAGCTTCGTGTCCTAATAATGTAGTTTCATAAACGGTGCCTGTATAGTAATTTAAACCGCGAGCAATAGACAAATCTATACAGAAACGTTTATCAGCAACTCCTAAATTTCTCACTCCATTAATTACTGTTTCTAATTCAGTTACTCCTAAATTAAATTGTTCAGCTTCAGGAAGATTTGCGGCTAGGTGTTTTAGTTTATCTAAAACATCATCAATGCTGCCATCAATTTTAACAAACTCAATAATTTTGTCTGTTTGTTCTGAGGAAATTCCTTCTTTTTCTAACTCTTGTTTAACTTTAGTTTCGCCAATTTTTTCTAGGTTATCAATAATACTAATGCAGGTTTTAATTTGCTGTTGGGCAACTCCCACTGACTGGAAAAAACCTGTAAGAATTTTTCGGTTATTAATGCGAATAACAAAATCACCAATATTAATCTTTTCAAATATTTCTGTGATAATTGCTGGCATTTGGGCATCATAAAGTAAACTGAGTTTACCACGAGCAACCACATCTATATCACATTGGCGAAATTGCCGAAATCTTCCATCTTTTGCCCGTTCACCCCGAAATACCATATCCATTTGATAACGAGCAAAAGGAAAAGTTAATTCATTTAAATGACGAGCAATATAAGCAGCCAAAGGCACAGTTTGATCAAATTTTAAAGCCCTGGATTCTGAACCAGTTTCTCCAGATTTATCCTTTTCTGCTTGGCGATTTGGCGGTAAAATTGGTTCGATACCATAGATAATATTATCACCTTGATTACCTTTGGCTTGCAGGACTTCTAACCTTTCTACTGCTGGGGTTTCAATGGGTGTAAAACCATAACTTTCAAAAACTTGACGAATAATATCCATTAAATATACTTCTAGACGCTTTTCGCTAGGCAAAAATTCTGGAAATCCGCTAGGAGTTGAAAAGTTGATTTTGTCACTTTTAGTCATGTTTTTACCTTACTAAATGGGAAATTAACTACAGACTATTATCTTATCTTTTATTTACAGCACATAACAGGTCAATAAGAAAATACCTCAAGTTGTTAGCAAACACAAGCTCTTTTTGAGCTAATTCAGCAGTGAATCATATTCAGGCTAGAAATTAGGTGAAAATTATTTCTAATCAGCTTATTTTCAGCATAGACAAGCAAAGCTCTGGAATTTAATTTAACTGAGTGAATGTTAACTTGCTTTGCACAGGCATTATTAATAGTTATGCCAAAATTCACTTGATCTTTGATAGTAAATAGCATAGCCTAGACAAGTAGTTATCTTCTTTGAGAAAGTTTATGAACAAAAAACTCATACTTAATTTGTTTGCTAGTTCTTCTATTTTTACAGTATTACCCGGTAAGCGTAAAGCTCAGTCACTTTAGTGCTGAGATATAAGCGACACGGGCGAAAATATTTAGCCTAACTCATTGACTTGATAACAGTAGATGTGATACAATGTAAACAATTCTAGAATTTAAGTATAACTAAACGACGTAAAAACTTAACTTATTTGGTTGAGTGCGTAGTCATACCTAACGGTATTGCTGTTTAGGAAAGCTAAATTTGGTGAAAAATGAAATGCAAAAAACGAGTCCGGTAGGGATACGGTCATTAACGCTTTAGGAGAATCGACCTCTGTTTTTGTTGGAGTAATCCAGCAATTGTAAGTTGGCTCATTGATTAAAGAATCGAGCGCGTCTAAAGACAGTGAGAGTGTCAAATCGTTAATTTCTACACTGGGAATAATTAACCCTGCCCATGCTAGTGTTAATCTAACTCAGCAATTAATGCACACTGATGACGGTCGTACTTGTATCACTAATCCCCACGGGCTTAAAAATTTTGTGTGTATTCGAGATTCTGAGAGAGATCCAAAAGCTGCTCCTGCACCCAAATCTATGGTACTCTCAGCGCAACCATCTGATAGTAAAGTTAAAGAACTGAATTTTACTGATGAAGAAAGCGAGGCTGCAATTAGGATATTTAAGTGCGACTGTCCATTTTGTATCAATTCTTTGCGACAATTACGTGGTAGTGGCAACCTAGTATACTAAATTTGCAACCTTTCGTCATCATGAACAAAAGAACTACACAAAAGAAATGAACTGCGGGCAGCAGCGCGTCGCTATCCAATCCTGTGGGATGGGCATCTTGCCCGTCCTTGTATTATTAGGGAACTTTTCGGCCCGCACCACAAGAAATTTTGGGATAATAGAATTCCTATTTTACCCTTTCTTCTTGCACTAAAGTGCGTTGGTAAATTTGATGATCTTTAAACCAATGCCAAGTCCGAGCGCGATAGTTATTATCTGCACTAATATGGATAATTTCATATAAATACATCCCTGGAAATGATTTATAACTAAAATACAACATTACTGTAGAATCATCAACTTCCCAAGCTTTACCTGCAATCCGTTCAGTATCAAACCAAATTTTCTGATCTTTGTATAAGGCTGGAAAATGCTTACTAAACCTCATCATTAAACCACCAAGGGTCTTTATTAGAGTTAGTTTTAATTAACAATGCTTTTTTTCGCAAAAAGCGTTTTAATCCTATTGTACCGATCCGTGAACCTCCCAGTCCAGAAAATTTATATGCATTTCTTTCTCCTTCGTTAATTAATGAAGTTAATCCGGCATCATTAATACTAATAACACCCGCTTCTATTTTATCAGCAACTTCTATAGCTAGTTCTTCAGATTCTGTAAATACAGCAGCACTAAGTCCATAGATGCAATCATTAGCTAAATTTATCGCTTCTTCAATGGTAGAAAAAGGCATAACTGGCATGATTGGCCCAAATGTTTCTTCAGTCATAATTTTCATAGAATGATTCACTTCAGTCATAACTGTGGGACGACACCACCAACCACCACCTAATTCTTCTACTTTACCACCACAGTGAATTACTGCCCCTTTAGAAATGGCATCTTGTAGATGATCATTAATAATAGCTGCTTGTTTCTCGGAAATAATCGGACCAAGTTCTCCACTTTCCATAGTCGGGTATGCCAGTTTTAATTGATGAGCTTTAGTAACTAATTGATGATAAAATTCTTCAAATATAGATTCAGCAACATATATTCTTTCAATCGCTGAACATGATTGTCCCGTATTAGCTACAGAAGCCCACAAAATTGCTGAAGTTGCTAAATCTAAATCTGCTGACTCTAAAACAATCGCTGGGTCTTTTCCACCTAATTCTAAAAAGGCAGGAATAAATTTTTGCGCTGCTGCTTCTGCAACTAAATGCCCAGTTTCTATACTACCTGTAAAACAAATTAAATCTACATCTTCTATTAAATCTGCTCCTGTTTGTCCTGCTCCTTCGACAAAGTTTAAGACATCACGTAATTGCGGAATAGTATTTAATATGGTCATCAAAGGAGCAACAAAACGGGGGGTAATTTCACTGGGTTTAACTATTACTGCACAACCCGCTAGTAAAGCCGGAATTGTATCAATTGTAGATAACAATAGGGGGAAATTCCAAGGACTAATTACTCCGACAAGAGCATAAGGAACAGCAGTTTGTTGTAAAGCGATAAAAGGAATAGATGTATTTTTAGCTGTCCCTTGCAGTAATTGTGGAGCTAAATTACACCATTTATCAATACTAGAAATAAATGAATCTACTTCTAAAATTGATGTTGATAATCTCCCTGTATCACTAACTAAAGCTTCGGTTAATAAAGTTCGTTCTGCTAATATAGCTTGTTTCCAGGCTTTTAACGCGGCAATTCTGCCTTCAACTCCTAATTTTTGCCAGATAACTTGTCCTCTCCGCAGCCTGTGACATTGTTGGGAAAGTAATTTTGGTGGTGGAGGAACGATGACATAATCAAATTTACCTGTGCGAGGGTTGCGGACTTCTATTGGTTTACTCATTTGTGATTAATTTAAATATGAAATGAAAAAGATTTAATTTTATTTCGCGCCAAGATATCAAGGAGGAAATACAGAAAAATTTATGTGAGTTTCCTAAAACGTTTTGACAATATTTATTGTATTCTCAAAATAGTCCATTTATAGTTAGTTGTATGTCTGCTGCTCAAAAACTGCGCGAATTATTGGCACGTCCTGAAATTATCGTTATTCCTGGTGTTTATGACTGCTTGAGTGCAAAAATGGTGGAAAAGACGGGTTTTGATGTGGCTGCTACCAGTGGTTTTGGGATTGCTGCTTCTACTTTGGGTTTACCTGACTATGGTTTTCTCACTGCTACGGAAATGTTTTACAGTGTGGGCAGAATAGCGCAGGCAATTAATATACCTTTAATTGCTGATTAAAAACAAACTTTCAATAGCTTTTTTGAGTAATCTATCATCTGTTGTTAGGGCTATTTTAATCTCTAAATCCGCAAACAAATAGAATCTATACGGAGACTACCTTCAGAAAAAAGTTGTGTGGGATTACAAATATCAATAAGTGTAGCTTGTTGAGTTCCAGCATCATAAACTCGATATATATGAAAGTTTTCTCCCAAATCATCAGCTAATTTCCATTGAGTACCTGATAGCTTGATCAATTTTTTTGCTCCAGGTTGACTAGACTTAACCTCTATGTAATCTTCTCGACCATTTTCAATTAATTTAATATCGTATCCTGTTGTTTCTTGAGTTTTGTTTAACCACTGAACTTCAACTACTATTTGACTATTGATTTTGATAAAAAATCCGTCTTTATTTTCTTCAAAATTTCCTTGGAAATACTTACCAATAAACTTGCGCTTTAAATATTCAACAGCAAATTTCTCACCCCAAATACCACTTAGTTTAGGCTTTTCAATCGGCTCATCTCTATCTATTGTTCGTAGTTCTCTGATTAATTGAATCATTGGTGGACTTGACGGTAATTCAGATTGGCTACTACTCAAAGAAATAGTATCTGAATTAGGTACATTTGTCCATTGAACAACCTCAATGTCTAGAATTTCTCTAGGTTCACACTCAGGTTGCCATTGAGCATCATCAAATACTTCATCTTTGAGAGATATAGTTGTTAATTCTGATTGAGCTAAACAGTTATCTTGCTCTATTTTTTGATGTTTGTTCGCTGTAAACTCAATGCTTTGATTATTTTCTGCTGTTATTTCTATAAAGTTAGTTTCTCCTAGATAAATATTTGAGTTCTCAAACCAATCCTTTTCTTCATTAGGTAGTAATTGGATCTTTTTTGCTTTCATGAAGCTATCAATTTTTTCTGGTGTTCCTTTCTCAAATAGCAAACTCAAGAAATTATCTAATCCCTTGGGATTACCAAATAATTGAGAAATTTCTAAAGCTAAATCATCTGTATTTGATAAACTATCTGATTGGATGTAGAGATTTCCATTATCCAAAAAAGCACTTCTTTGAGTATATGCTGATTGCTGATCAAGAAGATATTTAATTTGCAGCTTTTCCAACCGATAACACACTAAATCTTTGAGTTGTATTAGGGTGTGATTGGTTTTAAGCTGTTGGTAAATTTCCTGTTCTTCTTGGTAAAGATAACGTAAAATGTAAGGTGTCAAAGCTTTAATTTGCTTAGTCAGGTTTTCTTCCTCAACTTTTGGTACTTCTCCAATTGCTAATTCAGTCTTAATAATCTGTGAAAGATAGCGAATACCAGTCGCTTTGATAAAGTGTTGAAGTTTAGGATAATAATTTGAGGGGAGTTTGAGAAAAGCTATCTGAGGATTATCTTTAAACAATTCATAAACCTCATCATGATCATTTATCAAAACTTTACTAGCTGTGTAGAATATTTTTTTATTTGTCCAAAATATTTTTTCACCGATAAAGCTTTTCCACCATTTTTTTGATGTAATATCCGGTTTATTTAATTCCTGATAAATTTTGAGAACTAATTCCTCATCTTTTTCATCAAGTTCTTTTTTACGGGATAATACCAGCAACCAATCAGCATAATCTTTGGGATCAGTTATTTTATCTTTTATTCCCAAGTCTTTAATAAAATCTGGATTATTGAAAGTAATAGCTAAGTATGAAACACTATCTCCTAGTATTGCACCTGTTTCTGTTTTATCCAGAAAAATTTCAGAAGGATTAGCTAACTTGCCTTTTGTCGTAGGAAGCCAAACTGCTGTTTTAATTTTGGTAAACCAATCTGCATCATTAGAACTGTAGGGAGAAAAACCACCATTAGCATAAGCATAATTTCGCCAAGATTTATACTGCTTGTAATAGTCCCAATTACTATCTAAAAGTTTAGCCAATTTCTGATTTTTATCTACATTTTTGGTTTCTAAAATTCTTATTATGTGAGGTGAACTATAAATAGGGTATTCTCGGGAATAATCTATTTTTTGATTAGACCGTCCACGTGCAGTTTGTATTTTGACATCTATTTTTGGTACAGTATGTACTCCTAACTTAATAAAAAACTCTCTCCACTCTCTAGTTTTTTCTGCTTTTTCGCTAGGATTTTCAATTTGCATTAAATATTGAATATACTCTGGTGATACAAACCAGACATCTTGTATTCCTAAGAATAATGTTTCCAATTCGTTTGGATTCCCATAACTAGCAGAAAGATAAACATTTGCTGGACGAGAATAGCTATTTTTATCGGTTTTTATCAATAGCAATTCTTTCAAAGTTTTTAGAGGCTCTTCTTTGAGATATGAGTAAGGATAAGGATTTTTTCTTCTGTTAAACTCTTTTTCATATTCCAATAAGTTGTCTTTTATATAACAAATATATCCTAAAAGCTGATTAGCTTTACTTTTCCAACTATCTCCTTTATAAAGGGGTAAGATATGATTTTCGATAATTTCATAACACGAAGCATTCTGAACACCCAATTTTTTGAGAAATTCTGTTACAGCAGACTTAGGAATTGGCTCTAAAAGCGTTCTCTTAATAAATTGCAGTTCAAAACTATATTCTCCAGCATTATTAAATGGAAAAAATATTGATGTCTCAGCAGTTGAAGCTAATTCGTTATTTTCTAAGGGAATAATCTTTAATTTCTTAATTCTGGGTAACTCTGAGTAATCAGTTGAGTTACGATTGTTTAGGTAAGTATAGAGCTTTATAAACCAATTATCGCTTTGTTTCTGTAACCATTCATTATTCTGTAAAAACTGCAATAAATCATCAAAGCTAAATTCTTTAACCCCAAGAGATTCAAGAAGATCGAATTTAGCTTTAACTTGAGGATGGATATACTCTTTGTTGAGTAATTCTTGTAAATCAGTATTAGAAATTAATTTCCTAACCTGCTCATCTACCTGCACAACATGAGCGGGAATTTGCCATTTTCCTGATTCACTTAAAATACATTTACTGACTTTTAGTTGATTATGAATTTCGCTAACTACAGAAGCAAAAAACTCATCTTTAACTTCGCTATGAAGTGGGATATAATCATAATAGGTTTTTTGCAAATTACTATCTTGTTTAAATTTCTCTATAGCGAACAAAAATGTACTTGCAATATTATCTCTAATCCATTTATTCCATTGTGTATCTTTGTGAATATCTTCCCGGTTAGCTGGAACTAGAAAATCAGCTTGAATCAAAAACTTAAATCCATAACTGCGGGTAGGAAGAAAAGCAAAAACTTTTTGTTCTAATCTGGTATCTGCTGAACCATCTTCTTGCAAGCTAAAGCCAAGAATTAGCTCAGTAGATTTGATATTTTCTCTTTTTGATTCTTGAATAGATTCGGGTACAATTAAACCTTTTTTAACTAATTTATAGCAATGTGTTTTTAATCCCGATTCTGTTGTTTCTTGTATTTCTATCTTTTCATCCTTATCTAAACGTGTAATTTGGTGAAATTTATCGTCAACTATATTATCTATTTTAACGGTTTTAAGTTGGCGCAAAAAGAGAATCAATGTATGTTCAATTTCACCTAATTTTCCTAAATCATCTTTAGCTGATTCTCGAAGTGGTAAAATAATATTAGTTAAATTAGAATCAACATAGTCAGGAACTGTTTCAATCCAATAAGGAGTCACAAACCCTAATTTATTTTCATCATCTTGGGTCTGAAAATGGAACTGAAATTCATTGGAAAAGATTTGAGGTTCATCACTAATACGAAATACTGATTTAAATCCTATTCCTTTTTCACCAATGTATCCTTCTACCTTAGTTTTTGTACTACGTCCTACATTACAAATAGCTCTGACATTATCCTCACTAAATCCAATTTCATTGTTTTGAACAATAATTTTTTCTGCTTCTATCGTTAAACTTAATGTAGGAATAACTTCATTTTGATATTGGTTATCGTCTGCATTTTGAATAAGTTCTAATACAAAATGAGTTTCTTTAGAATAAAGGTCTATTGAAAGTCGTTCGAGTGCGCTGTTCAGACTTTTTCTGATGCTGTCAATAACTGCTTGAGCAGCTTGGTCAGTCTGTAAGCCAATTCCATAAGTGTTTTTACGGATATCTTCAATAATTTGTTTGGGTGTAATCATTTCTTGACTCTCTTATGATACAAAACTCAAAATTTACCCTCAAGTGGAGATAAGCTCGTGTAATCTCCCAATTTAACTACTACACGCAAATGATCTATTCCACAAACGCCTCAAAAATTTTTTAGTCATCAACATCTGATGTAAAAATGAATAATTTACTTGAGACTAGAAATAGCACAGAATATATACTTACGCCCTGTTAAAATATGAATAAATCCTCGATAAGATGTAGAGATATCTTTTCTATCTTTCTCTGTGTCTATGTGGTTTGTTGAAGCGAAATAATTGCATTTGGGCTTACCAGATTTATAATACAAAGCCTTTTAAGTAATAGATAATACATTTACAGGTATTGCCGAATTTATGAATGAAAATTTACTTGAGATATACAAATTTGTAAAGCAATCTTAACAAAATGTTAAATTTTTCTGTAATAACAAATTTAAATAGATCACTGAAAAAAATTCGTCAAATAACTTATTGAATTATTGATATAGTGTGGGGTAAGCTACAAATTCCGTGATGTGCAGTTTCTTCTTTTCTTGCTCATCCCCTAACTAAACCCGTCTTAGTAGATTTAGTAGGGTATGCAAACTCAAGATGAAAAGATTTTGTATTCCTGGGACGACAAATAACAGCGTCAAATAGTACGTCTGAAAATATGGTAAATAACTTGTTGCAGTAGCAGTTACCGCAACTTAGTTTGTGCAGGAGTCATACTGCCACCATAGAGTCCTATCGCCCCAAACTATAAGCAAAACTTATGACTTCATTAAGAATGAATTAAGAGTAAGAATGGGAAGAAGTGGCACATAACGTGATTTGATAGTAAAAAGAAAGACTTCTTGGAAGAAAAATATGTCTTACGCGCAAACTAAGACTCAGGCTAAGTCTGGGTATCAAGCTGGGGTTAAAGATTACAGATTAACTTATTACACACCTGACTACACACCTAAAGATACAGATCTTTTAGCAGCTTTCCGGATGACTCCCCAACCCGGAGTTCCCCCAGAAGAAGCTGGTGCGGCTGTAGCTGCTGAGTCTTCTACTGGTACTTGGACAACAGTATGGACAGACTTGTTGACCGACCTAGATCGCTACAAAGGTCGTTGTTATGATATCGAACCAGTTCCTGGTGAAGATAACCAATATATTTGTTATGTTGCTTATCCTTTGGACTTGTTTGAAGAAGGTTCTATCACCAACGTACTAACCTCCATCGTAGGTAACGTATTTGGTTTTAAAGCTTTGCGGGCGTTACGTTTGGAAGACATTCGTTTCCCTGTAGCTTACATCAAGACTTTCCAAGGACCTCCTCACGGTATTCAAGTTGAACGCGACAAATTGAATAAGTATGGTCGTCCTCTGTTGGGTTGTACAATTAAGCCCAAATTAGGTCTTTCCGCTAAAAACTACGGACGCGCAGTTTACGAATGTTTACGTGGTGGTTTGGACTTCACCAAAGACGACGAAAACATCAACTCCGCTCCTTTCCAAAGATGGCGCGATCGCTTCTTGTTTGTATCTGAAGCTATCAACAAGGCACAAGCAGAAACCGGCGAAATCAAGGGTCACTACCTGAACGTTACCGCTCCTACCTGCGAACAAATGATCCAACGGGCTGAGTACGCTAAAGAACTCAAACAGCCCATCATCATGCACGATTACCTGACCGCAGGTTTCACTGCTAACACCACATTATCTCGCTGGTGTCGTGATAACGGTATTCTGTTGCACATTCACCGTGCTATGCACGCTGTAATTGACCGTCAGAAGAACCACGGTATTCACTTCCGCGTATTGGCTAAAGCTCTCCGCTTGTCTGGTGGTGATCACATTCACACCGGTACAGTAGTTGGTAAGTTAGAAGGTGAACGCGGAATCACAATGGGCTTCGTTGACCTATTGCGTGAAAACTACATTGAGCAAGACAAGTCTCGCGGTATTTACTTTACCCAAGACTGGGCTTCTCTACCTGGTGTAATGGCAGTTGCTTCCGGTGGTATCCACGTATGGCATATGCCCGCGTTGGTAGAAATCTTCGGCGACGACTCCGTACTACAATTCGGTGGTGGTACTCTCGGACATCCTTGGGGTAACGCTCCTGGTGCTACTGCTAACCGCGTAGCTTTGGAAGCAGTTGTTCAAGCTCGTAACGAAGGTCGTAACTTGGCTCGTGAAGGTAATGATATTATCCGCGAAGCTGCTAAGTGGTCTCCTGAGTTGGCTGTTGCTTGCGAACTGTGGAAAGAAATCAAGTTCGAGTTTGAAGCTATGGATACCGTCTGATCTTCAAGTAACAAGTAAAAAGTTAAAAGGTAAGAAAAATAATTATTCTTTCTTTTGACTTTTGACTTTTTACTGTTTATGGGCTGGGTCAAGTATGGATTTTAAGCAAATTGCGAAAGACACAGCCAACACTCTCCAAAGCTACCTGACTTATCAGGCGTTAAGGACTGTATTGGCACAGTTAGGCGAAACAAATCCTCCTCTAGCACATTGGTTGCAAAACTTCTCCGCTGGAAAAATCCAAGACGGAGAAGCATATATAGAGGAACTGTTTCTGGAAAAGTCAGATTTAGCTTTGCGGATTATGACTGTTAGGGAACATATAGCGGCAGAAGTGGCAGAATTCTTACCAGAAATGGTTTGTAGTGGCATTCAGCAAGCCAATATGGAACAACGTCGCCAGCACCTCGAACGCATTACGCAACTAGACTTATCAAGTCCTAGCCCAGAAACACCAAAGACAGATAATATCTAATTCTAATTTGGATAATTTATCCAATTAGTCTGTCAACCAAATAATAAAAAATCTCCCCCACTTACCAAAAACTATGCAAACTTTACCTAAAGAGCGTCGTTACGAAACCCTTTCTTATCTTCCCCCTTTATCTGACGCGCAAATTGCCAAGCAAGTTCAGTACATTATCACACAAGGTTTCATTCCTGCAATTGAATTCAACGAAACTTCTGAACCTACAGAACTTTATTGGACAATGTGGAAATTGCCTTTGTTCGGCGCTAAAACTACTCAAGAAGTATTAAGCGAAGTTCAAGGTTGCCGTTCTCAGTATAGCAACTGCTATATCCGTGTTGTTGGTTTTGACAACATCAAGCAGTGTCAAGTTATGAGCTTCCTTGTTCACAAACCCAGCAGATACTAAAAGCTGATTAGCTAATAGTAGTTTGATAAATTAAAAAGAGGGGTAGAGTTTTCTATCTCTCTTTTTTTGTTTTTAATGGAGAATAGAATTGTTGGTTGAGTAGCACATATAAAACTAAAGGTGGTAATTATGCAACAAATTACTGTGAATGAAGCATCTCAACATTTATCTGATTTCATTGAAGCAGCACTTGGTGGTGATGAAATTATCATCATGAAAGATAATCAGGCCTGTGGTGAAGTTAATTCCTGTATTACCAGTTAAACACCGTCGTCAACCTGGTAGTGCTAAGGGACAAGTCACAATGACTGATGATTTTGATGCACCTCTTTTTAAATCCTGATTTTCACATTAATATAGATTTGAAATGGAATATACAATTTCTCGTCACGCACAAACAGAAATGCAAAGACGAAATATTACTCTTTCTCAAGTTGAATCTGTTTTAGACAATCCCCAACAAATTTTACTCGAAAGAGAAGGACTAAAAGTATATCAATCCAAAGTTGAATTTAGTAATAGTAAAATATTTTTACTACGTATTATTATCGTAGATGATGTTGACCCCAAAGTTGTAATCACTGTTTACAGAACTAGCAAAATTGAGAAATACTGGAGCGAATCATGAAAATTACCTACGACCCAGAAGTTGACGTTTTAAGAATTATCTTCACTGATGTACAAATTGAAGAAAGTGATGAAGAAAAACCAGGAATGATTTTAGATTATGACGAAGCTGGAAATATTATAGGAATTGAAATCATAGATGCTTCTAAACGTATAGACAATCCTTGCTCAGTTGAGTATTCTGTTAGTAAATAATAACAATTATGCAGAATTTGCTCAAATTGTGGAAAATTGGGAAGCTTGGTTAAATTGGTTTTCTCTAACTTAATCTACAATTCAAAGTTATGATAGCGATACGAGGTTATTTTTTATAATAAGGTAGTAATTATGCAACAAATTACTGTGAATGAAGCATCTCAACACTTGTCTGATTTAATTGAAGCAGCAATTAGTGGTGATGAAATTATCATCATGAAGGATAATCAACCTGTGGTGAAGTTAATTCCTGTATTACCAGTTAAAATTCGTCCTAAATTTGGTAGTGCTAAGGGACAAGTAACAATGACTGATGATTTTGATTTACCTCTTTTTAAATCCTGATTCTGACATTAATATAGATGTTAATAAGTAATCACATGATTGTACTCTGCTAAGTTATGTAAAATAGAAATGGAGGTAATTATCATGCCAATATTAACATTGAGCGAATCGCAAATTATTGAATTAGTCAAGCAACTACCCCCAGAAAGTAAACGGGTAGTCTTATTAGCACTAGCTAAGGAAAGCGAAAATGGGCGTGAGTCTCGCATGGAGTATGCTGAAACTCAACTACATAACTTATGTACTGGACGTGGTTTAAGGGACTTCCAAGAAATAAATTATCCCAATAAACGAACCACAGAGGCACAGAGAACACAGAGAGAGAATTTTTGCGTCAGTTTTGGGACATTTTTTTATTTGGAAGTCCCTAAGTTGGGATACTATGTCTGAAGATGAACGTGAATCATTTATAGGTCAGTAACCCAGCCCTAAAGGGACTGAGCTTGCAAGAGTAATCAAACAAGCTGTACTGACCAGACCACCCTAAACGTAAGTCGAAGGGTAGCCGTTATTTGAGTCACGACACCCACCGAATGCGAAGCTAGTTCCCTGCTCTGTCATTTGCAATTAAACAGTTTTAAGGTCACTGAAACAGTGTTGCAAGTATAAAAAGCTCTTATAACGCAGTCGTTGCTAACATCACCCCGAAAGGGAGGCACATCGCGTGCAACACATTATGCGTACAGAGTCGAGAAATTTGAATCGGTAATTGTCCCGTTGAAAGTACATCACAAAAGTACCCCAAATTTCTTAACTCCAAGGCGGTAATGAAAAAAGATTCAAAGCCTTTATTACCGCCCGTGCCGTTTCCCTCTCAGGGCTAAAGCCGCTGAGTTTCCCACTTACCGGGTATTCCTATGAATTTCTCACCATCACGGTTTGACTTATCAGTATGCCCACAATTTCTGCATTCTTGACTGGAGTATTTAGGATTGATTTTAATGACAACTTTTCCTTGCTTTACAGCGAGATACTCAATTTTTAAAATCAAATCACTCCAACTTGCGTCAGAGATAGAACGGTTTAACCCCTTCTTTCTTGATTGCCCATTCTTTAAAAATCTCCCAGTTTTTTCATCAGTTTTCACCTGGCAACGTGTTAACATTCCAGAGATGTTTAAATCTTCTAAGGCAATAGCATCAACCTTTCTAGAAACTATTGTATTAGCAACATTCCATTGATAAGCTGTTCGTTTATCTGTAATCTTTTTGTGAAAACGTCCTACATTATTAGCTGCTTTTTTACGATTCTTGCTGCCTTTGACTTTACGATTAACCCGTCGCTGCCTAATTTTCAAGGTGCGTCTAACTTTTTTATTAGTTGAGAATTTAGGATTATCAATTTGATATCTGTCGGAGAGATGGACAAGTTTAGTAAACTCAACGAGGTTGTCACCAACCCCGTTGGTCTTCAAAACCGTGCTTGAGACTTTCACCTCACACGGCTCCTCAATGATTTAGTGCTTGTCATGCACACCTCATTACCCATTTTCCTTCGACTTTTTCAATTTTTCTGGTGGGCTTAGGCTCGGCACTATTGCAGCCGGATTTTGTGCCAGGACTGCCATTATTGGCTGTCTTTGTATCGTGGCAATGTCTGTGTAAAAGTTGAAGATTCTTATACTCGTCCTTTCCACCTTTCGATTTTGGGATGATATGGTCAACTTCCATCACATCGTCTTCACGGAAAAACATTTCACAGTGGGTACATTTCCCCTTTTGCTTTTTCAGGAGTTTTGATACTCTGGTTGGCATTTCTGGGTTATTACCCATTCTTGTACTCCAGTAAACCAGATTTCCGTCGTATGGTGACGATTCGCCTTTGACTTTCACATGACGCACTATTGGCGTGTCGGCATGGTTTATTAACCGAAGTGGGGTCAAACCTTCCTTCCTGGTTGCGAATACCCAGTTATCACCGTCTATGGATTGCCAATACCTTTTTGACACCCATTCCCCGTTCTTTTTGGGGTGGCGGCGTTTTGCCCAAGAGCTTAACTTTTGGTACGTGAGGTCATCTATATCTGAGAAAACCTCCTTACTTACCACGGTCTCGTAGTAGTTAGCCCATCCCCTAATGATTGGGTTTAAACGGCTAATTAGTGCCGCTTGTGGTGCTGCCTTGTGAGCCTCGATAACCCTGGCGATTTGTTCGTAATGTACCTTTTGCTTCTGCTTGCTTGGGGTGATGATTGTCTTAAATCCCTGCTTCGAGTGATACTTTCCTACTGGAAATTGTTGTATCGTAAAACCAAGGAAGTCGAACCCTGGTTTTTCTTGCTCATACTGTATGAGGGTGTGAGCGAGTCTCGTTTTACTAGGCTTTAATTCCAAACCCATGCCTTGTAACCATTCAGAGATAATCTCTTTACATCTTTGGACAACGGTTAAGTTTTCATGGAGAATCACGAAATCATCGGCATAACGAATTAAACTTAGGCTTCTACGGTTATCCCGTTTACCCAGACCACTTTTGCGAGGGAAGGTATCGGCGTATTGTTTAATCCGTTCTTCCATCCCGTGAAGGGCAATGTTTGCCAGTAATGGGGAAATTACCCCGCCCTGTGGCGTACCCTCAGATGTTGGAAACAACTGCTTACTGTCCATCACTCCCGCTTTTAACCATGCGCGAATTTGTCGGCGGATGGTGGGGGATGTATTCAATTTTATTAGCAGTTTTTCCTGGTTGATGCGGTCAAAACATTTGGCAATATCGGCATCGAGAACATATTTTGGTTTCCCGTTGATAGCGTTAAATATTGCTTCTACCGCATCATGGCCTGAGCGTCCGGCTCTGAACCCGTATGAGTTAGGTTCAAATCGCGCTTCCCATTCTGGCTCTAATGCCAGTTTGACAAGTGCTTGCAAGGCTCGGTCTTTCATTGTAGGTATGCCCAAAGGTCGTTTCTCTTCCGTTCCAGGCTTGGGAATCCATACTCGCCTAGTTGAACTGACCTTTGTACCGAGGTTTAAGTTACCAGTGAGTTCTAGCCTTACGTCCTAATCCCAGAATAATGTAGTGTTTCGTAGTCAAAAGTAGGAATAAGCATCTTTGCTGTGGAGTTTTTTGAAATCAGTAAGT
Source organism: Dolichospermum sp. DET69 (assembly GCA_017355425.1). Classification (NCBI taxonomy): domain Bacteria; kingdom Bacillati; phylum Cyanobacteriota; class Cyanophyceae; order Nostocales; family Aphanizomenonaceae; genus Dolichospermum; species Dolichospermum sp. DET69. The sequence continues at coordinate 5,040,873 of CP070233.1, read as the reverse complement.
TTACCGCCAATTCTTTTCCCGTCTACCCTTATCTCTAGCCTAGTCGCAGATTGCACTACAACTCGACCTGAGACACCTTGACAACAGGCGATATCACCTGTGTTCCATTTGTGTTCATACTTTTGTCGGGGGTTAGAGCAAGGGAAACCGAACTTGTTTATACGGCACAATCTTCTTGTTCCCTGTCCAGTAGATTTCACTTTTAATATATTTGTTGTTAATATATTTAAGTTTTCTACTACTCCAACACAAGCCGCATCTATCCAGTGTTCCTTGGGGAGATTTAATTTTCTCCTATTAAATTTTGTCCTTCCACCAGAAGCTGTCGTAATTGGTAATCCAGTTTCTTTTAAAGTGTGGAATAAATCCCATCTTGTAGAGTTAACAGCAGCCGCATCCTTTAAAGGTCTTTTTGACTGAAACTTAATTTTTGTTAAGAGTTCTGGTTTTTTAGCCAAAAACTTTTCAATGTCCTGTGTTCCTTTTTTTTGATTGCATTTTTCACAGGATAAGCATAAATTACTTATTCTGTTACTTCCTTCTTTCGCTTTAGGTTGAATATGTTCTATTTGAAGCGGGATATCTTTTGCATCACAGTAGCTACATTTTCTCTCCCATTTCTCTAGTAAATACTCTCTAACTTCGTAACCTTGTAACTCCCCTTGCTGATACTCTATTCCCGATATCTCAGGGTTCTCTAATTGTTGTAAATCAAATCTAACTAACTCTTGAGTAATAGCTGCAATTGGGGCATATTTTATTAATCTTTTGACCCAAGTGTTAGTAGTCAATACCCGATGTTTTAAACTTGGAGCTAACCAACTTCTTGTGCGGGTTCTATTCAAAAACCGTGGCTTTCTATAGCGAGTATGGCGGTTTCTTCTACTACGCCTAATTCCTCTGCGTGTTTCCAACTCACCTTTGATTACATCACCACGATGCTGTAATTCCATTCCCCAAATAACCTCATCTCGGTTATTTACCAAGGAAATACCTGTAAATTTAGAGCCGGGATCTATCTTTAAATCAATGGGACAAGTAACGATATTTTCGACTACACGATTCATGATTAAGACAAACGGGAAGCGGCGAAATACTGCTGCTTTACCGCTATTCAAAAGCTTTTTAGCTTGTGCTGGATGAATAGGATTCATCGGCGTTTTGTTAGCATCAATTAGAAAAACGAAATTTGACATTGTTAAATTTGGTCTGTTTGACCAATCCTTATTTCTAAGTAAAGTTTGCTTCAACCTGGTTATCTAAGCTTGTTAAGGTAAAGACACTTTCCTTTCGGAATGTTTAATCAGTACCGACAGAGCATGGAACTAGCGAATCCCAAGGTGTCTTGACTTAAATAACAGTTACCCTTTGATTACGCTCAGGGTGGTCTGGTTCACATCTAATCCGTATTACTACGTTTTAGAATGATCCCTTGAATAAACTGCTGGTTGTATTGAGCTATTCTGTCAGCCAAACTCCAATTGTAAGTAGACCGGAGCATATCTAGCCAGTTATCCATTTTATTGGACTGGCTAATATTGGGGCGGATTTTATATACATAATTTGTTAGCAATTTACAATCACCACCTTGATATGCTAGACTTAACTTAGTATATACATATATTCTAATGAAGTCAACAGGTAAAGGAATTAAAAGAACAAAAAATCAGCCAGTCTTTTATGAAGAACTGAAGAAGCACCGAAATATAATGGTGACTAATACTGCTTGGGAAAATTTAATCAAGGCTTCTAATTCACTGGAGATCAGCGTCAGTGAGTTAATTGAAAGAGTAGGTAGAAATATGTATGGCAATATCAAGAAAGATGACTGTGACTAAAGTCACACGAGCCGCTTATATCTCAGGGAACCAAGCCGCTGAGTTTTACGCTTACCGGCTGTTCGTATAAAACTGTTGCCAAAACTAATTTTATTTCTAACAAAGCTAGAGTATAACCCAAACAGCGCCGACTACCACCACCAAAGGGCATATATTCTGAAGGGGAATATTGTCTTTCTAGAAAGCGTTCAGGCTTAAATTGGTGGGGTTGAGGATATATGTCTTCGTGATAATGTAAAAGGTAGATACTTGGCATTAACTTTATTTCTGGTTCAAACTCGTATCCGGCAATATTTATAGATGATTTAGTAATGCGGGGGAAGATAATTGGTAAGACTGGATACATCCGCAGAGTTTCGTTACAAACTGCGGTTAAATAAGGAAGTTGGGCAATTTCCATTGGTTGAGGATTTTCTCCTAAACTGTTGATTTCTTGCAGCAATTTTGCCAGGATATCTGTATTTTGATAAATTTGATAAAAAGCCCAGGCTAGGATTGTGGCAGTGGTTTCATGTCCAGCAAATAAAAGTGATAGCAATTCATCTCTTAATTCTTCGTCAGTCATTGCTTGGCCATTTTCATCTTTTGCAGCCATCATTAAGCTGAGAATATCACTTTGTTGATGATTGTGATTATTTCTTCTTTCTTCTATTTCTGCTTGAAGTAATTCATGAACCTTTTTTTGTTTGCTTTTCATCTGCCCCCAAGGTGTCCATTCTCCCCAATCTTTTTGTAAGAATTTCAAAAATAACATACTAGACCGTAAAGGAGAATCAATCATATCTATCCAAGAAGTAAGCAGGGGTTTTAGTTGTTGATAACGTTCTCCTTCACTTAATCCAAAGACAATTTGTAAAATAACTTCTAGACTAATTTTTTGCATGATAGATCGAGCTACAAAAGGCTGATTAATTGGTAATTGACTAGCGATCTCTTGGGTAATTGAGCAGATTTGTTGAGCGTAAGTTTGTAACCGTTCTCCATGAAAAGGTGGCATTAATAATTTTCGTTCTCGCCGATGGCGATCGCCATCCATTAACATGATAGAATTTTTGCCGATGAGCGGTTCTGCTAGTTTGTTAGCCCGGCCAATATCAAATTTAGAATCTTGGGTAAGAATCTCCTGTATAGTTTGGGGATTACCAATAATTACAGCAGTACCAACACCACTTAGCCGCATGGTGAAAATGTCCCCATATTGTTGACGATATTTTTCTTGGAATCCAATGGGATCTCCAATCCAGTTGATAAGTTGCAACCAGGGGGGAGCGGGAATACAATTGGGTAATTGTTGAAGCATAATGTTATATTTATCTGTTATTTCCTATTTATTTTCACAAAAAAATAGCCATTTGGGAGCAATCGCTTAAAAATTGCCTGATAATAAAATCTTAATAAGTGTGAGGTGATTAAATGCGGGCTTTTGTGACTGGTGGTACGGGGTTTATTGGTTCTCATGTAGTGCGATTACTTTTACAACAAGGATACCAAGTTACAGCTTTGGTACGTCCTAGTAGTAATCTGGGTAATTTACAGGGTTTGGCTGTGGATATTGTTAAAGGTGATTTAAATAACCCAAATATCTGGGAACAGATGCGGGGTTGTGATGATCTTTTTCATGTCGCTGCTCATTATTCTTTGTGGCAAAAAGACCGAGAATTGCTTTATTTTGATAATGTAGAAGGGACACGCAATATTTTAGCCGCAGCCCAAAAAGCAGGAATTAAACGCACAGTTTATACAAGTTCCGTTGCTGCGATTGGTGTGGGAAAATCTGGCGAAATCGTCGATGAAACCTATCAAAGTCCGGTAGAAAAATTAGTAGGAGACTACAAAAAATCTAAATTTTTGGCTGAACAAGTCGCAAGGTCGGCTGCAAAAAAAGGTCAGGATATTGTGATAGTTAATCCTAGTAGTCCCATTGGTGCTTTGGATATTAAACCTACACCCACAGGGGATATTATTCTGCGGTTTTTACGGCGACAAATGCCAGCTTATGTGGATACGGGGTTAAATTTTATTGATGTGCGAGATGTGGCCTGGGGACATTTATTAGCTTTAGAAAAAGGCAAATCAGGCGATCGCTATATTCTCGGTAATCAAAATCTTAGCCTCAAACAACTCCTAGAGCAACTGTCCCAAATCACAAATTTACCAGCACCGCAAATATCTGTACCCTCGTGGATACCCCTAACTGTAGCCTGGATAGATGAAAAAATCCTCTCACCTTTAGGGAAAACCCCCACAGTTCCCATAGATGGTGTTCGCATGGCACAGCAACCAATGTATTATGATGCTTCTAAGGCTATCCGCGAATTAGGTTTACCTCAGTCCCCTCTGAATATAGCCCTCAAGGATGCTGTAGATTGGTTTATGTCGAATGGTTATGTCAAATAAGTTAGTAGTAAGCACTTAAGTGCTTACTACTAACAATGTGGTGTTATTAACAGAGGAGTTTTTAGTTAAATGGCAATTAATTTACAACAAGCAATAGATATCGGCAAGTATTTAGTTACACAACGTCTATTAGGACGGAAACGCTTTCCCCTCGTCTTAATGTTAGAACCCCTATTCCGATGCAACTTAGCTTGTACAGGTTGTGGAAAAATCCAGCATCCCGTAGAGATCCTCAAGCAAAATCTCACGCCAGAACAGTGTTTTGCGGCGGTAGAAGAATGTGGCGCACCAGTTGTGTCTATTCCCGGTGGAGAACCCCTATTACATCCACAGATAGGTGAAATTGTTGAAGGTTTAATTAAACGCAAGAAATATATTTACTTGTGTACTAATGGTTTATTACTAGAAAAAAGTCTCGATAAGTTTAAACCTTCTCCCTATCTAACTTTTAGCGTTCATTTGGATGGAATGCGGGAATGGCATGATAAATGTGTAGACAGAAAAGGCGTATTTGATACTGCTATCCAAGCTATTCGTGCTGCTAAAGCCAAGGGTTTTCGTGTTGCTACTAACACGACTATTTTTGAAGGTTGTGATATCCAAGAAATGCAGGGGTTTTTCGACTTTCTGGAAACATTGGGTACTGACGGGATGATGATTTCTCCTGGTTACAGTTATGAATGGGCCCCAGATCAAGATCATTTCCTGCAAAAAGAACAAACCCGCGCTTTATTCCGGGAAATTCTCTCACCTTACACCTCTGGAAAGAAAAACTGGAACTTTAATCACAACCCTTTGTTCTTAGATTTTCTCATTGGTGAGAAAGACTATGAATGTACTCCTTGGGGTAGTCCTAGTTACAGTGTTCTCGGTTGGCAAAAACCTTGTTATCTGTTGAATGAGGGTTACTATACAACCTTTCAGGAGTTGTTGGATAAGACTGATTGGAGTAAATATGGCGGCGCTAGTGGTAATCCTAAATGTGCTGATTGTATGGTGCATTGTGGTTATGAACCGACAGCAGCAATGGATGCAATGCAACCGAAAAATATTGCTCGTTCTCTAACTACTGTGTTTGGTAGGTAATTGTCTGAATCAGGATATCCAGGATTTAAGGATGTACAGGATTAAGGAATTATTTATACTCAATGTTGTTAATCCTCAAATCTAGTAAGAGACTTCCAATTAAAGAAATATCCAAAATTTCTTGTGGTGCGGGCCGAAAAGTCCCCTAATAATACAGGGAGGGACCAGATGCCCATCCCACAAAATTGGATAGCGAGGCGCTGCTGCAAGCAGTTCATCTTTTTTGTGGAGTTCTCTAAATCCTGATTTTGATAGTAAAAATATGTGAATCAGGATAAAATAATTGTGAAATTAATCATTTGTACAATTGGAGATAGAAAATATGACATCACAACTGTATGAAACTGATTTTTATGCTTGGACATTGGAACAAGCAAAACTATTAAAGCAAGGACAACTAAATCAACTTGATATTTTAAATTTAATAGAGGAAATTGAATCTTTGGGTAAACGAGAAAAGCAAGAATTAAGAAACCGATTAGGGATTTTAATTGGACATTTACTAAAGTGGGAATATCAAAGCGATAAACGTAGTAATAGTTGGAAAGCTACAATTAGAGAACAACGTCGTCGCATTAAAGAACTTCTAGAAGAAAACCCTAGTCTAAAGTCCTATCTATCGGAAGCAATGATTTCTGCTTACCAAGATGGTGTAGATTTAGCAGTTCAGGAAACTAATTTACCTGATACAACTTTTCTTGCTGAAAATCCCTATAATATTTCTCAAATTCTTGATCCTGATTATTTAGGGGAGCAAGAATAAAGTAAAATACCGATTTCCTAATCAAGTTAATAAGTCTTGATTACTTTTATAAAGTTCTTGAACTATTGTTAGCATATCTAATATCAAAAAATTCCAGTCATTAATAGATTTGGGTATTAAATCATTGATTTGCTTTGGACGCAAATGAACAATTTCATTTCTTAGCTTATACAAATAATAACTAGCACTATAATTTTGCTTATCGGCATATTGATAATTTATACTTATTGACCCGAGTAGTTTATTTAAGGAATCCTCTAATTTAGGTTCTAATCTTGTAGTTTCATAAAAATTACTATAGAAATCTTGGACAGATTTGTCTTTCAATTCCAATTTATCATAAAAAGCTTTTAAAAAATAAAGTGGCTGTAATCCTTCTATGCACCTGTACAAATCTAAATAAGCGAATTTAAAATCAGAAGCTACATAACTCGCTAAAATATTTTCAAAAGGAATATATTTATTCCCATTTTCAAAGGTATTTTTAAACTCTTGCAACACCTCTGCACTATATGGTAGCAAACAATAACTATTGCTTTCGGTTAACGCAATACCTGTAATTTGATTTAGTTCTTCTTTTTGAGTAAATCTGTCAATTATTTTATACAAATAAATATTTGGGAAGAAATCTTTTAGCGTATATCCATTAATTTCTTCGTCAATCTTGACTGATTTAAATTCTTCTCCATTTTTAGTTTTCTCAGTTTTCCATTCGTTGTCTAAAATTTCTTCTAATATTGATATATCTGCATCTTTTTTAATAAATAAGTCTAATTCATCAATAATGACTACCCAAGTGCCTGAATTAAGAGTTTCTTCTTGCAAAAAACTGGGAAATTGAGATGAAAATCCACGATTGACTAATACCAAATAATGAGATTTTTCATAAGTCAACCAAGTGCTATAAAAATCAGGAAATAAACGTATTTTATTGTCAATTTTTAGATGTGTTAACCAATCTTCAGAAGTATCATCACCATAAATGCTGTAATTTTCTTCTGTATTAATGACAGCTTTAATTTTTTCTACGACTCTTTTGATTGATTTTATAATATTTCTGTTCATAGTTTTAGTACATTTTATTCCAGCAAACAGCAAAAGAGTTGATTTCAGGTTCAGAAAAAATCACTTTAAATCCATCCAAAAAAGCTTGTCCGTATTTATCTTTAGGTAAGAAACGTATTTTCTCTATCAAAATATCCAAGGCTAAAAAGTTAAGATTTTCCTGACGATTTTGAGATTTAATCTTATTTCGTAATTGATTTAATTTAATAATTAAATCTTGAAAATTATGTTCTACTTTTTCATGTTCTTTTTCCATATTACTTCCTAATAAACCAAATATTTTTTCTGCACAAGCTACCATAAAACTAACTCTTACATTTACCTTTTTATTAGTGAAAACATAGCGATTTTCAATTCCTGAAAGTAGCTGATCAATTTCAATCATGATTGTAAAAACTTCTTCAAATTTATAAATTGTGCGTCCTGATTTTTCTCTAATTAAACTCATGATGTCTAAAGCAGCATGATATTCTGCTAATTGTTGCTTTTTATCAATTCTAAGTTTTCTCGAAGTAAATGCTAAAAATAGTTCCACAATTTCAGACTGTTTATATAAATTTCTGTCAATCAAATAATCTAAATGAGGAATATTATATCTCCATTTTTTGAGAATTGGTTTAAAAACTACCTCTAATTGTTTATCAAGTCCCCAAGGAATTTGACCAGAATTAAGTATTAGCATTCTATATAATAAAGCTGATTCATCTTGAGTAAACCAAAATTCAACACGAATATTATGATAAAGATACATAGTATCTTCTAAGGCTTGTATTCTTTGCATACCATCTAAAATGCTAATCTTTTCTTGATTTTGAATCAACCTAAAAAAATTATCTTCATTTATTATTTCGGTGTCACAAATAATTCCTAATACAATAGGAGGTAGTATTCCCCCTTTTCGCAAATCTTCGACCATTTGATTACGAATAATTTTAGCAGACCTGCTTTGCAAAACTTCTCTCTGCTCATCAAGATTGCCTTTTTCTTCATGAATAGGTTTAACAAATTCTATAAAATCAGGAATGCTAACTACTGTAAGAACAGAGTAGCAATTAAGATTTGTATCTTCTTGAATATCAATTATTTTGAATTTCATAGATAAATCCATATTTTGTGGTACTCAAATTATATCTTACCAGTTTATTGACTAACAACTTATCATCACTTGTTATGGTGACGTTTATTCCTAATGCTCTCATAAAATATTTACCATTTTTTCAGCCTTCATTTAAGTTCATGATCATCTTGTAACTTGCAACCTTAAATCCATTGGCTTCAAATAGCTTTTTAGCAAATTCGTTTTGAGCTGCAACTTCAAGGATCAATATTTGTGAACCTAACTGTTTTGCCGCATATATTGAAGCATTTAATAGCAATTTTCCTGCTCCCAATCCCCGCACCGATTCATCAATATAAATGTCATGAAGCCATACTGAAGCTGGTGCCATATCAACTAAACTGCTTTCTTCTAATCGTGTAAATGAGTAACCAACAATTTCATTTTCTACTTCTACAACTAAGATAACTGCTTTGGGATTGACAATCTCTTCGGCAAAAAAATCAAAAATTTGTTTTTCATGATTTTCAAATTCAACAAACCTTAAAGGATTAAAATTATGGTGTTGATGAACAAGTTTGAGCGCGTATTTAATCACGCCTTGATGATCATTTATGGTGGCTTTTCTAACTGTAATATTTGACTTTTTCATTTTATGTAACTGAAATATTTGTTGCGTAAGTCCTAGATCATTAAGTTATTATTGTCATCGGCTTCCAAAAATACTGCTTATTTTTGACACTAATATACGGCAAATAATTCTCAACTACTTGGCAAATAAAAAATCATCTGCTATATTAAACTCATACCCAAAAACCTAATCCCCTAATCCCCTGTCCCTACGGGGATGTAGAGACGTTCCTCGGAGCGTCTCTACTCTTTTGTATTCATATTGCAGTCGAAGTTGAGGAGAAAGAAAAAATTTTTCTCTATCTCCCTATATATTCAGTCAGTTTCTACCTAATCAGCATTAAGAATTTTGGGAACTCGGAAAAAATCACCTTCCTGCTGAGGCGCACTGTTGAGAATCGCTTCTCTGTCAGGATATGGTTGAAGAATATCTTCTCTGGTGACATTACTAACATCAATAGCTCTGGTTGTCGGTGCTACATTGGTGACATCCAGTTGATTTAGTTGTTCTATATAATCCAGAATACTACCCAGTTGAGTAGTAAATTGTGCTTCTTCATCTGCTGTCAATTCTAAACGAGCAAGATTAGCAACTTTACGAACTTGTTCACTATCAATCATAATTTGTCAGTTGTCAGTTGTCAGTTGTTAGTTGTCAGTTGTCAGTTGTCAGTTGTCAGTTGTCAGTTGTCAGTTGTCAGTTGGTTTTCCTTTACTAATAGACATCTGGCAGAAATTAAATATGCGTGATTTGAAACCTTTGTAGAGCAGAGAATCCCTACCCATGGAACGTCTCTACATTTATTCCTACCAAATGACTAATAACTAATGACTAATAACTAATGACTAATTTAAAAGAATATGTCAACTTGCGATCGCCCAGTGGTTTTTATCCAGTTTTGAGCTTCAATATAATTATTGGGAGCCATGCGAATTGCTCTAATCCAATAATCCGAAGCTTGATCAAGCAATGCTTCACCACCGTCATTATCTCCGGCTTCCTTAGCCCTTTCACCTTGAAAATGATAAATCACGGCAATGTTATTCAATGCCTGGGGTAATTGTGGATTTAACTCAATAGACTGATGATAATACTCTAAAGCCTTATTATGATCGCCGTTACTGGCATAAATTAAGCCCATATTATAGAGAATATAACTCCGATCATTGGAGTCTTCTTCCATTTCTAAGGCTTCTGCATAGTAGTCTAGTGCTTCAGCATATTCACCTTCTGCCTGTGCGGACATCCCATCTCGGTAATAAACAAATGCTTCCTTAGCTTTTTTGTTAGTTGGCAATATCTTGAGGATGATATCTGCCATCACGGTAAAAGATTTGTCAACAAAGTTATCGTTTTTCTGTGTTCTTGGCATATTCGTCTCTATGGTTGCTTAATTGAAGCATACTCCTAATTTAACTGATTTGTGGAGGTTTGAGTTAAGCCACAGGTAAGGGACAAATATTTTTTTTAATTTTTAATTCTTAATTTTTAATTCTTTTGTTTCCATTTCCGAAACAAAGGTAAATTCTACTGTATAACCGAGTTAAGTTAACTATTGCACACAAGCCGCACCCCAGCCGCGATGGTAAAAGAAATAGCGATTCGCACCACTGGACTAACTAAGCAATTTGAAAGACACGTTGCTGTTAATGATGTTGACTTAGAAATCCAAACCGGTGAAGTTTACGGATTAATTGGTCCGAATGGTGCAGGTAAAACCACCCTAATTCGGATGTTAGCAACTGCGGAAGAACCGACTACAGGTGAGATTTATATTAACGGAGATCGCCTCCAGCGAGATCAAAGCAACCTCAAACTTAAACGTCGTCTTGGTTATTTACCCGATGACTACCCACTATATGAAGATTTGACAGTTTGGGATTATCTCGATTATTTTGCGCGGTTGTATCGCTTGCAAGGAAAGCACCGGACTCAACGCTTACACGAAGTTTTAGAACTCATTCAACTGGGTAATAAACGCCATAGCATGATTTCTACCCTCTCACGGGGGATGAAACAGCGTTTAAGTTTAGCCCGCACCATTATTCATGAACCAATTTTACTACTTTTAGATGAACCTGTTTCTGGACTTGATCCCATTGCGCGGATGCAGTTTCGGGAAATTATTAAAGCTTTGCAAGAAGCGGGAATGACAATTTTAATTTCTTCTCATGTTCTCAGCGATTTAGCGGAGTTGTGTACCTCCGTGGGAATTATGGAACTAGGTTTTTTAGTAGAAAGTTCTTCACTCAAACATCTTTATCAACGTCTTTCCCGACAGCAGATTTTAATCTCGACTTTGGGCAATATAGATATATTAGTGGGTGAACTCAAAAATAATCCTTTAGTGGAAGAATGGGAGGTAATACCGAGTACAAATAATGTGCGAGTGAATTTTTCCGGTAAACCAGAAGATTCTGCTGATTTATTGCGATCGCTTGTGAGTGCAGGAATTCCTTTAACAGAGTTTCATTGTACCCAAGAAGACTTAGAAACTATTTTCCTCAAATTAGGTCATAAACAAGCATCGTAAACAGCTAAAAATTAAGAATTAAAAATTTTGGAGTGATTAATCATGCTCATGAATTTTATAGATAGAGTGGGAGAATTAAATCCCCAACTATTTCGAGAGTTAAAAGGCAGATTCAAGCCTTTTAATATCATTATAGCTATGGGTTCTTCTTTACTATTACAACTCATAGTTTTTCTGTTTCAATTAAAAGAATTTCCCGATGAAAACTACTATCTCAGAGCAACTTACTGTACTTTAGGAAAAGTATACGCAAACCAAGAACAAGAACTCTATAAACAACAAAGCTTACTTAGCCAGAAAATAACTAATTATCAACAAATTCAACTATCAGATAGTACCATAATCCCTAATTTGGAAGCCCAACTTCAGCAAGTTAAAACAGATTTATCTAACTTACAAAATTATTTATCTAAAAATATTTGTCCTTTAGATAAAATAGACTGGCAATTATGGTGGAGAGATCATTGGGAATATACATTTTTAACATTAAGTGTAATTTTCATTTTTACACTTTTAGTTGGGGGAACTTATTTATTAATCAGTGATTTAGCCAAAGAAGAACAACGAGGAACATTGAACTTTATTCGGCTTAGTCCTCAGTCGGAAACAAGCATCTTAACTGGAAAAATTCTTGGAGTCCCCAGTCTAATTTATCTCTTTGTTCTCACAGCAATTCCTTTACATTTATGGGCTGGACATTCTGCTAAAATCGCTTTAAGTTACATTTTTAGTTATTATGCTGTGATTGCAGCTAGTTGTGTTTTCTTCTACAGTGCAGCCCTAATCTTTGGTTTAGTTAGTCGTTGGTTTAGCAACTTTCAACCTTGGTTGGGAAGTGGTGCTGTACTCATATTTTTGTTTATGACAATGACGATGGTATCGTCTTATGGACACTTCAATAATCCTCTAACTTGGATAAGATTCTTCAGCCCTTGGGATATTACCAATTATCTATTCCCTAATCTGTTCCGTTCATATAGAGATTCATCAATACAGCAACTACAATTCTTCTATTTACCAATAGGTGAAAATTTCATTACCTTAGTTAGCTTTCATTTATTTAATTACGGCATTTGTTCCTACGGCATTTGGCAAGCAATGAAACGCTGCTTTCGGAATGCAGATAGTACAATATTGAGTAAAGGACAAAGTTATTTATTTCTAGCTTTTAGTCAGGTGATGTTTTGGGGATTAACTGTAGGTGCAGTTAATGAAAAAAGTGATTTAGGGATAATATTCCTGATCGCTTTACTTAATTTTGCCTTAGTTTTGACCTTAACAATTGTCCTTTCACCTCATCGTCAAATTATCCAAGATTGGGCAAGATATAGACACCAAAATCATCGAGATAAATCTGTATTCCAAGATTTAGTATTTGGTGAAAAAAGCCCAGCAATTATTGCTATCGTCATTAATCTATTAATTGCTACTACCCCGATAATAATCTGGATTTTGTTCTCACCTACTAATTTTTATAATGGTAGTGTTGATAAGCATAAAGTCATATTAGCGATGGTTTTAGCTTTGAGTTTGATGCTGATGTATGCTACAATTGCCCAACTGATGCTACTCATGAAAAACCCCAAGCGTTATGTGTGGACAGTGGGAATTATTGGTGTAGCTATGTTTTTACCATCAATTATTCTCTCAGTCTTGGGTGTTAGTCCCTCACAACATCCCATTTTGTGGTTATTCTCTACCTGTCCTTGGGCAGCTATAGAGTACACTCAGACGACAACAATTTTTATGGCACTTTTAGCCGAGTTGACTGTTGTAGCCTTGTTAAACTTCCAATTAAATCGTCAAGTCAAAGTTTTGGGAGAATCCGCAACTAAAGCATTATTAACAGCAAGATAATAGTTAGCCAAATTATTGCAATACTGTAATGTAGGTTGGGTTGAGCGACTCTTAACCCAACATTCTCAATAAGGATGTTACCCAACAAATATGTTGGGTTTCCCTTTGCTCAAACCAACCTACAAAAAAAATGGCGAAGGTATTGACTTCTAGGAACTATTTTATAGTAGTATTGATGCGTCAGACTTTTTGCAAGTCAGTACCAAGGCAACGATGATTAAATCTTGGATGATAATTGGTAGTATAGCATTCTTTGTAGGCTTTGCTGGTAACTGGATTACACCAAATCAGAGTCAATGGTTTAGACAATTACAAAGACCTAAATGGTTAACTTTTGAATCAGTAATTCCCCTGATTTGGACAATAATATTTATCTGTGGTGCTTGGTCAGCTTACATCATTTGGGAACACAATCCAAATACTGAAATAACTCGCTTAATGATGGGTTTGTACCTACTCTTAGAGATATTTACTATAGCTTACAGCCCTGTCATGTTACGTTTTCGTAGTCTCATCGTTGGTACAATCCTCGGTGGTACAGGACTACTTATTTGTATGTTAATCACCCTGGCAGTCTTACCAGTATCTTTCTGGGCAGCATTACTATTATTGCCCTATTTAATTTGGAGTCCCATAGGTACATACACCACATGGCAAATGAGCCGTCTTAATCCTCAGGATGCTTAAATACTCATCAAGATGAATCATAGATAAAGACATGACAAGGCTTAATGTAAGTGTATATGCTACAAAATGAAGTGCGTAATATAGGCTTATTGTGAGGCTAGATATAAAAAACTTAAAATTTGACTCCAATTTGACCGTTAAATCCTCGCACGGAATTGTAACCAGCACCGACAAAAACATGATCGGTAGCGCCTATCTGGACACCACCAGAAACGGCAACACCCTTATTTTCTGAATACCAACCCAGTCCGACATAAGGTGAAATAACGGGTAAACTGATAAATTTTAAAACATCCGCTCCTATAGCACCTTCAGTGCTTTTTCCTACTTCAACGCCAAAATTCAAAACTCTAGCACCCACACCATAAGTAACTTCGTCATTCTTTCCCCCAACTGATACCCAGGGTTGCGGTAAAATTTGAGCCTCAGCTTGGTTGGAGACGAATATACTTAAACAACTGAGTGATGGAATGAGTATTTTGATAATATCCGTTTTTTTCACTGTTTTTATCCTAAATTATCAGTTAAATTTTAACATTTTATCCATTAGATGATGATGTTTAATTTGTTAATATTCAATGTTGAATTATCAAAACTAGAGTTGAGTAACTACAGATGAATTATAACGCAGAAGATTTATTTTCTGTTGTCTGAATGAAAGTTTGAAAATCCCCATTAGGTGTCCATTGAATTGCACCATCTTTCCCAGTAAAGAAAAGTTTTGTTCCTCCTTTACTCAACGAAGATAAGGTTTTATTATCTAAATTATTTGCAGAAGAAATTGCTATTTGTGGTTTGAGTGCTAAAACTAAATCTTGTAAAGATTCTGATGGACACCACAACACCTGGGGAGAAGACAAATCCCCACTTTTAATCAATTCTTGAATTTGTTGAGACTTAATATTACCGACTAATAACCAATTTTGATTCAAAACTTGCAATTTTAAAATCGGTACTTGATCATTAATTAATTGTGCCATCATTGTTGGAGTATTTATTGGTTGTCTAAGTGCCAAATTTTGATAGATTCCTTGCTGTTTTTGCAATTCCTGTTGCAGTACCTGAGTTTCAATATTGTTTTCTACATTAGAGGTATATTCATACAAATTTTTAATTGGTAAATTTTGCAGAATTTCCAACCAAGCATCATGGGTATAACCGGGAAACTTACTAGCGATCGCCCAATTAATTTGATTTATCCCTTGCTGTCTTAAAAATGGTAAAATCGTGAATCTACCCGTCCCTTCATTCCCACTATTAATTATGGAAATATTTCCTTTATCTTGAATCACTAAAACAGGTTCTGTTCTAGTTTCTAACAAAGTAATGCTCACCAAATTATTAGCAGAATGCCAAACGGGAATAACTACCAACCCAAAAGCCATTAAACCCGCAAACCACCAACGCTGTTGCCACCACCGAACTAACCAAGCTAAAATAATTAAAATATAGATAATCAACATTTGCCAAATTGATATACTCCCAACTGCTATTAAACTTCCTGGCAAATTAGCAAAAAATTCCACCATTTGAATTAACCAATGGGTGGGATAATATAAAAAACCAGCTAAAGTTCCCCCTAAATTTGGTGAGATTAAACTTGCTAACCCGCTAATCATTCCCCCGATACTAATGATAGAAATAAATGGTGTCGTCAGAATATTTAACGGCACACTATAAATGGGAATCACACTAGAAAACTCCAGCAATCGCGGTAAAGTCCAAATCGTTGCTGCTAAAGGGATGGAAATTAAAGAAGCGATCGCAGGTGGTAGCCAATCTAAACGTTGTGTGATTGATGATGCCGTGACAATTAACCCCAACGTCGCTAAAAAACTCAGTTGAAAACCTAAATCCCAAATCCACAGAGGATTAAACAACAATAATAACGTTGCTGCTATTAATAAAGACCCCAATTGCTTAACATTTCTTTCCAAAGCCAAACCTAGCAAAGCCGCAAAACCCATAATTACGGCTCTTAATACCGGAGGTTGAAAACCTGATAAAAACAAAAAAGTAATTAAACCCAAACTACCAAGAGTAATCTGCGTCGCTTTATTTGCCCGTTTTGTGAGCTGTAAAATCACACCTAAAATTAAAGAAGTTTGAAACCCAGACGCAGCTAAAGCGTGAGCTAAACCCGCCTTCACAAATAAATCGCGGATATCATAAGGTAAATCAACAGCCTTACCACCTAAAACCATAGCACTGACAAGGGGACCTTCAGGAATACCTAAAACACTAGCTTGCGATCGCCCAATTTTCTCACGAACTTGCCACCATCCCCAAGGACGTTCATCATCTAAAATATTAATCTGTCTACCAATTAAACCTGCAAAAGTCCCCTCCCCCCGCAGATATTTCTGAAAATCAAAAGCACCAGGATTTGAAGCTGCTGTGGGTTTATACAAAAATCCAGTCACCGCAATTTGTTGACCAGGATATAAACCAGTAGATTGCAGAATCGGCACAGTTACATATAACCTACCCGTCACCCCCTTAGGGATTCCCGCAGGGCCCTGATCATTTTTCACCTCATCTAACTGAGTCGCTGCTAACCAAAATTGTCCTCGTTGACTACGAGTTACGCGGGGATTACTATCCACCAACCCCCGGACAATCACCAATTGTTCAAGATTACTATTATCCCCAGCCGCAAATTGACTAATATCCTTGATTCCCGGTTGAGGGACTCGAAATTGAAAATAAACAGTTGCCAATAAACCCACAACACCAGCTATTAACCATATTCTAGGATGGGGAACACCTGCCCAGTTATTAACTACTGCCTTCTGTTTCGTAACGGCATTTTCTTTTCTGAGAGCAAATTTCCGCAAATTAGCATATATTCGGCGAAACAAAACCGCTCCCACTATACCCAATAGCAAAATCCATATACCACCCCAGGGAATTGCGGTAAACAGCAAACCCAAAATATAACTAAGACAGATAATTACTCCACTCGTCTGCATCATAAAAATTTATTGCTAAAGCGCCCAAAACAGAAAATATAGCATCAATATTTAACCTGCTTTGGAAAGATATAATTCATCTTTGGTGACTTTGGCAATAATCAGCTCTACCTCACGCACCCGCACAACAGCAGGAAGCATGAGGCTAGTACCGCAGGGCGGAAGTCAAAAGTCAAAAGTCAAAAGTCAAAAGTAACATGGAGTAAGCTTTTTGGCGATTGAAAATGGTTCATTTACTTACGCCGCACTGTACTAGGTTGTTGATTTTGATGAAATTTCCCCAGTGTAAGTTCATACAAATTTTGTATTTATATGAACGCAAAGTCCATGTAACGTATGCGTTTACCCAAAATCATAGGTGTCAACTTAGGCTCAAATCATTGTCCCACAACCGTTCTACCCCACCCCTCAATCCCCTCCCCTCAAGAGGGGAGGGGAGGTTTTGCGTTAGCAAAAACGGGGGTGGGGTTCTTCGGGATTGATTGGTAAATGATAAAGTTTGATATAACGTCATTACAAGGATTTCACGTTAAGTTGACACCAATGGCCCAAAATAGATCCCAAAAATTTTGCATGAATTTTTACCTACTCAAAAGGCACAAAATCAACATCCTAGCTTGTATCCCATTATTTCCGGTTAATAAACATCTCCGGAAAAGAATGTAGAGACGTGACCTGGAACGGCTCTACAAGGGTTCGGAAAGACGCATATTTAATTTTCACCAGATGTCTAATCAAAACAACTGACAAACTAAGCAATTTTTGGTTTTTGTAAATGCCAATTAGTTGATTGTTCATAGGCATACGCTACTTGGAAAATTTGTTCTTCTCCTAGCACTTTTCCCACTATTTGTAGTCCAATTGGTAAACCTTTACTATCAAAACCACAAGGTAAACTAATTCCTGGTAAACCAGCTAAATTAGCCGGAATAGTCATTAAATCATTTAAATACATACTCAAAGGATCTTTGGTTTTTTCTCCGGCTTGAAATGCGGTAGTTGGTGCAGTGGGAGAAATTAAAACATCTACTGTTGTAAAAGCTTTTTCAAAGTCTTGTTTAATGAGAGTGCGGACTTTTTGCGCTTGCAAATAATAGGCATCATAATAACCAGCAGAAAGGGCATAAGTACCAATCATAATCCGGCGTTTAACTTCCGCCCCAAAACCTTGAGAACGAGTCCGGGTATACATTGATAGAAGATTATCCGCATCAGGAGAACGCAAACCATATTTAACGCCATCATAACGCGCTAAGTTAGCTGATGCTTCCGAGGGGGCGATAATGTAGTAAGTTGGTAAACCATAGCGGAAACTGGGACAGGAAATAGGATGAATTTCTGCACCTAATTCTTGTAATTGATCTATGGCTTTGGTGACAGCAGCTTCTACTTCTGGATCTAAACCTTGACCAAAGGTTTCTGTAATTACACCAATTCTCAATTTTTTCCTAACTTTAAGATCGGGTTTTAAATTAGCTGCATAGTTAGGAATTGCAACTTTGAGACTGGTGGAGTCTTGAGGATCATAACCTGCGATCGCACTTAACAATATAGCCGCATCTTCCACACTGCGTCCAAAGGGTCCAATTTGATCGAGAGACGAAGCATAAGCTACTAAACCATAGCGGGAAACTAATCCATAAGTCGGTTTCATCCCTACCACACCGCAGAAGGAAGCCGGTTGACGAATTGAACCCCCGGTATCAGAACCCAGAGAAACCACACATTCATCTGCGGCTACGGCTGCTGCTGAACCACCGGAAGAACCACCAGGAACACGGGATAAATCCCAAGGATTAGCGGTAACTTGGTAAGCGGAGTTTTCTGTCGAACTCCCCATTGCAAACTCATCTAAGTTGGTTTTACCGACCATTACACCCCCAGCGTCAGCTAGTTTTTGGGTGACGGTTGATTCGTAAGGTGGGATAAAATTTTCTAAAATTCGGGAAGCGCAAGTTGTGACAATCCCCTTGGTACACAAATTGTCCTTAATCCCGATGGGAATGCCCGCCAAGATGCCTATCTCTTCTCCCGCTGCGATTTTTGCATCCACAGCCTGAGCTTGTTTTAAGGCTTGTTCCGTCGTCACAGTGAGAAAACTGCGTAATTTCGGTTCTAACTCTTGAATCCGATTTAATGCTTCTTGAGTAATTTCAACGGCAGAACGTTCTTTTTTAATTAGCTGTTCATGTAACTCGCGGATGGATGCCATAATTGCTCTTTTTAATGAATCAAGTCATTGATTTTAGCATTTACAGGTGTGGGGATTGGGGAATTTTCGTTTGAAGTTACAGCGAATTTTTTTCTCACGCAGAGGCACAGAGGCACGGAGAGAGTTTAGTTATAATAAAAATATTAGTTATGGTTGGATAATCAGTTTATAGTTCATTGGGAAAAGCCAATTTTAATATGCCGGCAAAGGACATCTATCACAATGCTGTTAAAAATGCCTTAATTCAAGAAGGCTGGATAATTACAAATGACCCTCTACATTTAAAATGGGGTCAAAAAGATATGTATGTAGATTTAGGAGCAAAACAACTTTTAGCGGCAGAACAAGGAACTAGAAAAATTGCCGTAGAAATTAAGAGTTTTGTCAGTCCTTCGGAAATGGCTGATCTTAAAGATGCTATTGGTGGATTTGTTTTGTATCGTGCTGTTATGAATCGTCTAGAACCTGATAGAATATTATATTTAGGAGTGCGTGACACTGTATTCACAGATTTATTTGAAGAACCAATTGGTAAACTTTTAAGAGAAAGCGAAAATCTAAATTTACTTGTTTTTAATTCTGATACTGAGAGGATTACCCAATGGATACCTTAGATAACTATCGCCTGATTATTAAAGAAGTGTTAATACCTTATACACAAATTCCTTATTCCTATGGAGTGATTGAATGTAAAACAGTTTTTGATGATGAAAATGATAGCTATTTACTAATAACTCTTGGTTGGGAAGGGGCGAAAAGAATTCACGGTTGCTTAGTTCATCTTGACATTATTGATAGTAAAGTCTGGGTACAAAGAGATGATACAGAAGATGGTGTTACTTATGAATTAGAAGCAGCGGGAATTCCTAAAGATAAAATTGTTTTAGGTTTTCACCCGCAAAATGTTAGGCAACATACAGGCTATGCTGTGATTTGAGGTATAACTCATTACCAATAGTATAAGTAGATTGAGTTATCTGTAATATGACTGGTTCTATTTCGTTCCATACAATTAGTTAAGAGCATCAGACTAAAAGGAGTATTAAAAATTGGCATACTACTTAAATATTTTCTCCCCAGAAACTACTACTTCAATTTATTCAGGTATTCTCAGAATGGCAGATTTGCTTGCACTGCAACCAAACATGAATATAAAGTTGCATATAGTTGCACCTCCTGAGCGACGAGACAAAGTTTTTCAAGAGATTCGACGGCCTGTATTCTCATTACTTGATGTAGCACCTTTGTCAGAAAGATGTACATATCTTTCCTATGAAAGTGTTCAAGAATTGGCACTGCAAAAGCATTTATCACATCTATCAGATAGTGTTTTAGATGAGTATGCAGAGGAGGCTGAGTAAGTTCGCTACCTAAATTGTTAACCTAAAATAAGCAAAG
The DNA here is from genome assembly GCA_017355425.1 of Dolichospermum sp. DET69. Classification (NCBI taxonomy): domain Bacteria; kingdom Bacillati; phylum Cyanobacteriota; class Cyanophyceae; order Nostocales; family Aphanizomenonaceae; genus Dolichospermum; species Dolichospermum sp. DET69. The sequence continues at coordinate 5,020,377 of CP070233.1, read as the reverse complement.
AAACAAATTTTTATGTTCTACAAAATTCCATTACTGCTTACACCTCAACCAGAAGGAGGGTTCACCGTAACTTCTCCACTATTGCCAGAATTAATAACCGAGGGAGATTCTATGGATGAAGTTTTAGTCAATGTTAGAGATGCTTTTGAAGCGGTTCTGGAAACATATCAAGATTTAGGTAAAGAGCTTCCGCTTAACCTACAATCTGTAGACCAAAACTCACCAGCTTTAATAGAAACAATTATCTCCATCAGATGAACTATAGAGAAGTTGCTAAGAAATTATCTAGGCTTGGATGTGAAGAAATCCCCAGACGTGGTGGAGGTTCACATAGAAAGTGGTTTAATCCAATTACTCACAAAAGCAACTGTAATTCCTGATTGGAGTGGCCGGGATTTAAAATTAGGAACGTTACGCGCAGCCATAAAACAACTAGGAATTGAGTGGTCTGACTTTGAAGAAGTATAACAAATTATAGCAAAAAAATTCCTCCCTTCCTATGAATGAAAAACGCCAAACTGAAAAAAACAAGCCACAAAACAGCACTAATATAGAGAGAAATCAAAAAACAGAAGAAGAAGTTTTATGTCCTCATTGTCAACGCACTGCCACCAACGGTATTAAATGTAAAGGTATTTGTGTGGCTGATAATGACTATTAAAGTGTAAATCAATAAATTATATCAAGGCTAAATAACATGGTTAAAATAATTTCTCGTACTTATGTAGGTCAAGCCAATGTTTATGATATTGGTGTGGAAAATGACCATAATTTTGTGATTAAAAATGGTTTTGTCGCTTCTAATTGTTTTAATAAATCCCACTCGACAGCTTACGCTTACGTAACTTATCAAACATCATACTTAAAAGCAAATTACCCATTAGAGTATATGGCGGCACTGTTAACCGCTAACAGTGGAGATACAGACAAAGTGCGGAAATATCTTGATAACTGTTCTAATATGGGTATTGTGATTGATGCACCAGATGTTAACCGCTCTGGTTTAGATTTTACTCCCATAGATGGGAAGATTTTATTTGGATTTTCGGCGGTGCGGAATGTGGGACAAAATGCGATCGCCTCAATTTTAGAAGCCAGAGAAGAATCAGGAGAATTAATCCCATTTAAGTCTTTGGCTGATTTTTGCGATCGCGTTGATTTACGAGCTATGAACCGCCGAACTTTAGAATCATTAATTAACTGCGGTGCTTTTGATAAAATTCAACCTAATCGCAATCAATTAATTCATGATTCAGAATTAGTTTATGAATGGGCGCAATCCCGCGCTAGAGACAAAGCTAGTGGACAGGGAAACATCTTTGATTTATTAGGAGGTGGATTTGCAGGAAATAATAATCAACCCCAAAAGAATGGTTTTGAATCTGCACCTAAAGCTCCACCTGTCAATGATTTACCACCTCAAGAAAAATTACGAATGGAAAAAGAATTATTAGGATTTTATCTCTCAGATCATCCTCTTAAATCTATCAGACAATCATCCTCAGTCCTTGCACCCATTAACCTTGCACAATTAGGAGAACAAAAAGAAGATTCCATTCTTTGTGCAGTGGTAATGTTGAACAATGTCAAAAAGGTAGTTACAAAAAAAGGTGACTCTATGGCAATTTTGCAAGTTGAAGATTTATCTGCTGCCTCGGAAGTTGTCGTTTTTCCTAAAACCTATGAACGCATTAGTTCTATACTAGAAATTGATGCGAGATTGATTATTTGGGGTAAAGTAGATCGCCGTGATGATCAAACTCAATTTATTCTCGAAGATGCCGAAACTGTAGAAACAGTAAAAATGATTTTAGTGGAACTTAGTCCACAACAAGCAGGGACAATTGAAGAACAACATCGTCTGAATACAATTCTCAAAGCCCAAGCAGGGGATAAAGATAAATCAAGAATACCTGTAATTGGCATTATTCAAGCCGGAAATCACCGGGAAATTGTCCGTTTTGGCAGACAGTTCTGGGTACAAGATTCGGGAACAGCAGTACAAGCACTACAAACCGCCAAATTTCCGGCTCATATCAAACAACTAACCAGCGATTAAAGGATTATTATCGCCCTGAAATCAAATCCGGTTATTGTAGGGGTTTACGGTGTAAACCCCAGCCCACTATAATAATAAAACGTTATTGGGCTTATACTGTTTGCGTTTGCAGCGTTATTGGGCTTGCATCGTTTGCATTGCAGCGTTATTGAGATTGCATCGTTTGCGTTTGCAGCGTTATTGGGCTTACATTGTTTGCGTTACAGCGTTATTTGGCTTACACCGTAAGCCCCTACAACATTAACAATTCTTGATTTGGTTATGAAATTCGACCCTGAAAAACATCACCGGCGATCAATTCGGCTTCCTGATTATAATTATGCTCAATCTGGAGCTTATTTTGTAACGATATGTACTCATCAGAAACAATGTTGGTTTGGTGATATTAAGCAGGGCAAAATGCAAATAAATCAAATTGGTCAAATAGTTATGCAAGAATGGTTGAAATCTTCAGAAATTCGTCAAGAAATTGAATTGGATGAATGGGTTTTAATGCCTAATCATTTACATGGAATTGTCTGGATTAAAAATCAGGCTGAGGATCAAAAAAAGGGCTTACATTCAGAGGGCTTACATTCAGGGGGCTTACATTCAGAGGGCTTACATTCAGGGGGCTTACATTCAGAGGGCTTACATTCAGGGGGCTTACATTCAGAGGGCTTACATTCAGGGGGCTTACATTCAGGGGGCTTACATTCAGGGGGCTTACATTCAGGGGGCTTACACCGTAAGCCCCTACGGATTGAAAAAATATGTCTGAAGTCTCGTTCTCTTGGTTCATTTATTAATGGGTTTAAATGTTCTGTAACTCGATGTATTAATCGGATTCGTAATAATTCTGATATTCCTTTTTGGCAACGTAATTATTATGAATCGGTGATTAGGGATGAACAACATTTAAGTAATATTAGACAATATATCTATGATAATCCTCAAAACTGGGAACATGACGCAGAAAATCCCCACAATAATTGTGAATGGCAAACAATGCTGATTGATGTCCCATTTTAATAAAATATATTGTTGGCTTTGCTTACTTCATAAAATGGCTCTTAAGCTACGAAGTGGTCTTTTTTAACCGAAAATTGATGGATTGAGCTATCACTCTAGTTATACTATAAATAATTGTACCAATCTACATATTGCCAAAATTTGATGATTTATTTGTAGATTTAAGGGTTATTATTTTTAACAAAGATAAATTTAAAAACCTTTATAAACCGATTAAATGTGGTGTATTATCCCAAAGTTTGTATTTCCGAGCCTAGCTGTCCTATTTATTTAGTTGGCAAAACCGGACAAGCAGTAGAGATTTCTATTCATACTCCTAGTCCATATATCTGTGCCAACTGCGAACAGATATTACCAGATTGGAAACAGCAACAGGTTTTGTGGGTAATGGTTGTCTTACAGCAATCACAATATTCTCTTGAAGAAATGACCACAGAAACTGAGCAAGAAAAAGAAAAGCTGCGGGAAAAATTTATGCGTTTTGGTTGCGATCTGGCATTTAATTTGCGCGATCGCGGATACTTAACAGACCTGATAGATCCCCGTACAGGTTATCCATTACTATCTCATTCCGGGTTAGTACCCCATGATGATACAGCAGTAGCACAAGCCTTACTTAAATATCCCGCCATTGAAAATAAATGCCATGTCCTTGTGCATCCCCAATGGGGAACTGCTGTTTATCCTAGTGTTATGCTTTCGGAAGCACCCCCAAACATCATTGAGTCAGTCACTAAAGCCATAGCACCAATGCACGGATGGATAGAGATTGGGAATTAACCAGGAGTCACGGACTAAATTTGCCAAAATAAATGTGTAGGTTAGAATTACTAAGCTTTTAGCATAGTCTGAATCAGTCCGGTTAGTTCATTTAGCAACAAGTGAGAGGAAGGGAGTATGGATAGTAACAATTGGTTGCAACAGCTAATGATGTTGGGTATTGGGACAACTTCCTTAGTTGCTGACAAACTGAAAGAGGTTAGTGATGAACTGGTAAAAGACGGTAAACTCAATCCTGAGCAAGCTAAGGCAGTAATGGATGATCTTGTCCATCAGTTACAGTCTGAACAAGGCAATTGGGATGAGCAAATGCAACGACAAATGCGGAATATGATGCAGGACTTGGGAGTGGCCCGTCAGTCAGAAGTAGACGAATTACGGGGGAGAATTGACCGTTTAGAGCGTCAAGTTCGGGATTTGGAAAATAAGCTGTGGCGCTAAAAGATCATTTCTGATTTAAACTAATTTGTATTCTGTCAGTAATCTGATCATCAGTAATTAAAACTCAAGAGGGCTGATTTTGAAAGGAATTTTCCTCAGCGTGGTGTTGATGCTAGTGTGTGTTGGCGTTTTAGTATTTACGCAAATTAGCGGTAACAAAGATACTGTTATAGGTACTCAATCATCCCCAACACAACCAACCACCACTGTTACTCAAGAAAACAATACTCTAATACCGAGCAATACTATGTCTGAAGCCAAAACTGTTACTACCCCCTCTGGATTGAAATATGTAGAACTAGTAGAGGGAACAGGCGAAACTCCCAAAACTGGACAAACCGTTAATGTTCACTACATTGGCACTTTAGAAAATGGCACTAAATTTGATAGTTCACGCGATCGCGGTCAGCCCTTTAGCTTTACAATCGGCAAAGGACAAGTAATTAAAGGTTGGGACGAAGGACTAAGCACAATGAAAGTAGGTGGCCGTCGGATATTAACTATCCCTCCAGACTTAGGTTATGGTGCGCGTGGTGCTGGTGGTGTTATTCCTGCCAACGCTACTTTAATTTTTGACGTAGAATTGTTAGGCGTTAAATAGCGATAGCTAAATATAAAATGGGCAAGCAGGATGCCCACCCCACAAAAGCTATATAAAAATTATATATTTATTGTGGGGTGGGCTTCTAGCCTGCCATGATTCTAGTTAAAAAATATACAGCACTTCATCAATTGAGTGTGATTTGACACTCTCACCGTCTTTAGAAATTGAGATTCTTAAGAGATTTTCACTCGTAAAGGTTGAGCCAAACAACCACTAGACACTCCGCTTAAAGCATTGCATTGTGCTTACTTTGTTTAAAATTATAGCGAAACTATTATGTTTTTGCCAAATACTTTTAGGCGATCAAAACCGCACTCTTCAGAATCTTGTTCGTATATTTTCCCTCTCAACACGCTTCGTAACTGAGTTTCCCACTTACCGCGAGGTTTTATGAATACTTCTGATTATCGTGACTCGTCTCCTTTTAACTTTGAGTTTATCCCACCTCAACCCAGTCAAGATGCTGATTTACTCCAACAGCTATCTTTTATCCCTGGATTGAAAGAGTTCCTCCTGTTACGTCAAGTTCATGCTCTAGAACACGCTACCGTTTGGGTGCTAGGAGAAAATAAAAAATCCTATTCACCACCAGAAACAACCACTAAGATGCCGTTAGATGATGAATTATTAGGTGGTTTGTCTACCGAACAGGGATTTTTTCTCTATGGTGATGTGAATATTAGTGATTTGCGACGAGCAGTAACATTAGCTAAACATCGTCTTATCAGTGGAGAATGGGATTTAGCTGTACATCCCCGCTGTGGCACAAATGTATCTGTGTCTGTGCTATTAACAGCAGGACTAGCAGCAACTTTGTCTTTTATCCTCCCATTTCGACCAGTTGAACAACTTATTGGTTTCGGTTTAGCAGCAACAGCAGCAGCAGAAATTGCACCGGATTTAGGAATGCTCACTCAGCGTTATCTTACAACTTCTATTCCTTTTAATTTAGCTGTTGAAAATATTATTATTGCCCGCGATTTTTGGGGTAAGGAAAGTCATTTTGTCAAAGTATGTTGGGAAGATTAAACGTAGGGGCGCAGGGTCTGCGCCCAATCAGGAGTTAATGAACCACGAAGGAACGAAGGACACGAAGTAAGAAGGAAGAAGGAAGAAGGAAGAAGGAAGAAGGAAGTAGGAAGAAGGAAGTAGGAAGTAGGTTTTTTTCAAGTTTGAGGATGGGCTAAAGGTTTACAATTAACTTTGTAGGGGCGCAGGGTCTGCGCCCAATCAGGAGTTAATGAACCACGAAGGAACGAAGGACACGAAGGAAGAAGGAAGAAGGAAGAAGGTTTTTTTCAAGTTCTATGATGGGTTAAGGGTTCACAATTAATTTTTTAGATATTTAATATTATGAGAAAACTTTATTTTTTAGTTCCGGGAACAGATGGTAAGTTTGCTTGTGGTGGTCTTTGGGCGGAGTTGAAAACAGTTGCTTTAGCTCAACAGATTTGTGATGCTGAAGTGGTAACTTATCGTCAGCGGGAATCAGGTAAATTATTTTTAGATGATTTATTAAAAGAGAAAAATTTAGATGATGTAATTTTTGTGATTAGTTGGGGATTTGATGTTGGTAAGTTGGCGGCTAAATTACAAAAATATCATGTAATTTATCATGCTCACAGTTCAGGTTATCAAATTAATTTACCATCTAGTATTCCTATAATTACTGTTAGCAGAAATACTTTAGGCTATTGGGGACAACAAGCCCCAAATTCTCTACTTTATTATTTACCAAATCAAATTAGTGCAGAATTTATTAATTTACATCAAAGTCGAGATATTGATGTTTTAGTCCAAACACGGAAATCTTCGGAATATTTAATTAAATCCTTAATTCCGGCTTTAGAAAAAAAATGTCAAGTCTTAGTTATTGATAGTTATGTAGACAATTTACCAGCTTTATTTAACCGCGCTAAAGTCTATCTCTATGATTCAGCGGAATACTGGAAATTACAAGGAGTCAGCGAAGGATTTGGTTTACAACCAATGGAAGCATTAGCCTGTGGTTGTCAAGTTTTTTCTAGTGTTAATGGTGGATTATCTGATTATTTAGACCCAGGATTTAATTGTCATAAAATTGCTGGTCATGCCTTAGAATATGATGTAGCTAAGATTTTGAAAGTTTTAGAATCTTCAGCATCATTGACTTTATCAGAGACTGTGTTATCAGAATATAGAACTGAGAATATTGTCCACCGCTTGCGGGTAATTTTGACGGAAATTAATGATTTCTTTGACTATAAAAATAATTACTCAGCTAAAATCCCCGATTTTACAAAAATCCGGTTAGCAAAGTTATTGACACAGAGAATATTTGCTAAAATCAAGAAGAAATATTTACAAGGTCATTAGGAAATTTGATGAATAGACGATTATTGGTTACAGGGGGTGCTGGGTTTATTGGTGCAAATTTTGTCCATCATTGGTGTCAATCTTATCCAAATGATAGACTAGTCGTGTTGGATGCTCTTACCTACGCTGGAAATCTCCATAATTTAGCCTCGGTTGCCGAAAAAGAGAATTTCCGATTTGTGCAAGGAGACATAAGCGATCGCTCTTTAGTTGATAAACTACTGTTAGAAGAAAATATAGATACTATAGCCCATTTTGCTGCCGAGTCTCACGTTGATCGTTCAATTACTGGACCTGCTGCATTTGTTCAAACTAATGTGGTGGGAACTTTTACCCTTTTAGAAGCTTTTCGTCAACATTGGCAAGCAAATACACAACCTAGTAATTACCTATTTCTTCATGTTTCTACAGATGAAGTTTATGGTAGTCTCACTTCAGATGAACCAGCATTTTCAGAAACTACAGCCTATAGTCCCAATAGTCCTTATTCAGCCTCAAAAGCTGGGAGTGATCATTTAGTTCGGGCTTATTATCATACTTATAAATTACCGACAATTATCACAAATTGCTCTAACAATTATGGCGCTTTTCAATTTCCAGAAAAGCTCATTCCTCTAATGTGTATTCATATTTTGACAGGTAAAGAATTACCTATTTATGGTGATGGTAAAAATGTTCGAGATTGGTTATATGTAGTTGATCACTGTCGGGCTTTAGATGTGGTAATCCATCAAGGAAAACCAGGAGAAAATTATAACATTGGTGGTAATAACGAAGTTGAAAATATCAGCCTGGTACAAAATTTATGTGAAATTATGAATGAGTTAGCACCAAATTTACCAGTATATCCAGCGGAAAAATTAATTACTTTTGTTCAGGATAGACCTGGACATGATCGAAGATATGCAATTAATGCCAATAAGCTAAAAACAGAATTTGGTTGGACTCCATCGGTGACAATTACTGAAGGTTTACGTTTAACTGTAGAATGGTATCTCAGTCATCCTGATTGGTGGAAACCTTTGCTATAAGGAATTCGTAATTATAAATTACTACCCAATCTCTAATTTCTCTGAGTAATGAATGGGAAATTTGGATTGGAGTAAATTTTTTACAGCTAGTTCTAAATCATGTTCTTTGAGTAAAGATTCTCCGATGATCACTGTTTGAACACCAGCTTCAGCCATTAGAGATAAATCATCAGCAGTTTCTATTCCCGATTCACTGATCACTAAAATTCCTAATTTTTGCAGTTGCGATCGCCTGGTTGCCAATAATTCCTCAGTTGTGTGAATATTGATGCTAAAATCACCTAAATTTTGGTTATTAATGGAAACTATCCTGACATCTGCTAATGCGAGAACTCTGTCCAAATCATTTAAGTTATGAACTTCGATTACAGCATTCATGCCTAAGTAATGAATCACTCGTAAAAAGTTTTGTAATTGCCTGTCTGTAAGAATAGCAGCAATTAATGATATCGCATCTGCACCAGCCGAACGGGCTAAATAAATTTGGCAAGGATCAATGATAAAATCTTTGCAAAGTAGAGGTATTCCTACCCGACATCTAATAGCCCGGAGATGATCGAAACCACCATGAAAAAACTTTTGATCAGTGACAACAGCTACACAAGATGCTCCGCCTCGTTTATAGGCTTGAGCAATAGTAACTGGGTCAAAATCTGGTCTAATTACACTATGATAAAGTGATGCTTTTTTCACTTCTGCAATTAAACTAGGTTTATAAATACTCAACTGCAAAGCCGTCAAAAAGTCCCGGACAGTAGGAGCAGCAGTTAACTGACGTTGCAAGGAAGCCCAAGACATATCTTGTTGCATTTGGGCAACTTCTAGTTTTTTATGCCACACAATTTCTTTAATAATTGCTTGCATTTGATGATTATAAATTGTGGTTGGGTAGCTCATAAAATCTGCATATTAGTAATCAATTTTTTGATGTATCTTCACCTTCCTTTTTATTTTTCTTTATTTTTTAGAAAAAATTCTCACAAATCCAGGTTTAAAACCCCAACTACTGTGATTTTCAATCAAATCTGTCCACTTTTCTGATAGGTGGTTAATTTTGCTGAGAATTACCAAGTAAGCAGTTAGTTTTAAGTAATCTGATATAAGTACGATAGGGTATATAGTCCATAGGATTATAACCAGCAAATTGTAAAACTAGAACACAAGCCCAAGAATATTTTCCTGCCATAATTGCTTTGATTATTTGTTCTATTTGTTCAGTCTTAATTTTTTTGTTAACAGATGAATGATAACCGCTAAAATTTTGACTCATAATATGCACTCCTCTTTAGAATAAGAATCATCTAATGGGTTTGAGAATTTTCCTGATATTCATCAGCCAAAGACCCTTTTTTAAGACTACCCAAAGTTACCCTTTCAAGGCATGAATTATTTTTTGATTAACTTGATGATTTTTTCGCTCTTATTTTTTTACATTTAATTAACTGTCAGAATATTGGATTTTCAAGCATAAATTTAGTAGCAGCAATTATATAGTATTTTTATCTCTTTTTAGGTTAATTTTTTTGTATCATCAAGTTACGAGTTATTTAGCTTAATTTACTAATTGGAGACTTCCAAATAAAAAGAATATCCCAAAATTTCTTGTGGTGCAGGTATCTGGCCCTGCTAATAATATCAGGACGGGGAGGATGCCCATCCCAAGATTGAATAGCGAACGCGAGAGCGTCCCGGAGGGAACTAGTGCCCGCTGCAAGCTCTTAACTTTTATCTAAGTAGGTGAACCGAAAAATTTAAATGTATGTGAAGAAAAGTAAAATCGCCCAAGACTCTCTTCCTGTTCCCTGTTCCCTGTTCCCTGTTCCCTTGCCCCAACGACAATTTTTAACGCCAACCTACTTATTCCAGATTTCCTAATTTTGTTGTTAAAGGATTCTTTGATGACAGTTATATATAACTTTAACCAGTCTTTTATCCTCCCTAGGGAGGATGCTAAATTATTAATCGCCAATTTGAGGCAAAAAGATATTCCCGGAGACGGATGACTTTGTATATTCTTTCGTAGTTGAATGAAAAAAGCACTAAATTTAGTGAAATCAGGTAAATAACTCACAATTTACCTATTTATCAAATCTGACAATCCCCAGATTCAAACAAATATTAATTGACAATATTGCAATCTTATGTTTTTAAGTTCAATTTTCAGGGTGACTCAAGTCAAAAGTAATAAAAACAACCATTATTTTTTTCATGCAACTAAGTTGAAAGTATTTACTTTTTATTGATAAAATTAGATTTATTCAAGCTTAAATATAAATCGGTGAAAGATGAATTACTAATTCAGATAATAGCAATTATCAAGATTTTATTAACTCTTTACTCGAATTCTGTGTTTCCTATTGCTTTTGTTTATATCTAGATTTGTCCGTAAATCGGTACAGAACTTAGTAGTGGCTAAAAATACCAAAATTTAATGATTGGCATAATTATGTACGAAACAAAACAAATTATCGTCATTGATAATGACGTTGTGAACCGCAATTTTGTTATAGATTATCTTGAGTCCGAGGGCTATCATGCTATAGGTGCAGAAAATGGTATTATTGGACTGCAATTAATCAAAAAATATTTACCTGATTTGGTAATTTGTGATCTGGTAATGCCAGACATGGATGGTTATACTGTATTAAGTAATCTGCGGGAATATTCATTAACAGCAATTATTCCTTTTATTTTTCTGACCGCTATTAATACAAAAGAATCTTTACGAAAAGCAATGGAATTGGGAGCAGATGATTATTTAACTAAACCGGCAACAACGGATGAGTTATTGCGAGCTATTACTATTAGACTACAAAAACAAGCTCTTTTTAGATATTGGTATACGACAAATACCCATCAATTAGCAAAACCAGAATTACCGAATACAGAAGTAAATTCTCAATCAATTTTTCCGACTATTCCCCATTTAAAAAAGATTTTTGATTATATTGAAGAGAATTATCAAGAAGGAATCACTGCATCTGATGTTGCGGAAGCTGTGGGTTATTCTTCTGCTTATTTAACTAACCAAGTTGCTAAACAAACAGGAGAGCCAATAAATGTTTGGATTGTGAAACGAAGAATGGTAGCAGCCCTGACTTTACTAAAAAATACTACCCAAACAATTGAGGAAATTGCTACTAATATTGGTTATCAACACACTTGTTATTTCTCCCGACAGTTTCGCCAACATCATGGTTTATCTCCGGCAAATTGGCGAAAAAAACATCAGTTAAATTCAGGCTCAACAAATACTAAATTGCAATTTATCAAAAATCGCTCACAATTAGTCAAACCTATACCTGTAGGGAGTACAAATTAATTAAAAATTAAAAAAAACTTCTGCCTCTCCCCAATGACCAATGACTAATGACCAATGACCAATGACTAATAACTAATGACCAATGACCAATGACCAATGACCAATGACCAATGACCAATGACCAATGACCAATGACCAATGACCAATGACCAATGACCAATGACCAATGACCAATGACTAATTAACTACTTTTAGGATTGCTGAATTGCTGGATAAGAAGTTGTATTGATAAAGCGAATAAACCTAATGCAACTAACCCAAATATTCCTGCTCCCAAGGCTACTATACCTACCACTAAAGTCCGGACAGCGGCAGCGATGTTGATTACAGTTTGGTTATCAGAATGGGTAGTTTTATTGGCAAAAGTGGTGGCGATCGCTATCATTAGAGAATAGGTAGCAAATGCAAATCCTCCCGAAATTGTTGAGCCAATTATACAACGTAAAGGAGTTGCTTTTACTGTAGTAGAACTATCTGCTAATGGCGGTTCTTTTGGTTGATTCATCACAATATTAATTAAGTAGAATGGTCATAAAATCCCCATTTTAATCCTGTTAATCTTTAAATCGGTGGACATCCTGATTCTGACAAATTATCACATGAATTAGACAATTTGAATTTCATGTTAATTAAGTAGAATGGTCATAAAATTCCAGTTTTAGTCCTGTTAATCATTAAATCGGTGGACATCCTGATTCTGACAAATTATTACATAAATTAGGCGATTTTAATTCCATGTTTAATCGTGTGCGTGACAAACAATTCTAAATCATCGTTAGGAATGGCCTCACGTATTTGCTGCTTGACTATTTCTGCTTGAGTTTGAGATTCAACAATGGCAAATACTGAAGGTCCAGAACCTGACATCATTGTCCCTAAAACTCCTGCCTGACTAGCAAATAATTCCCGCAGTTGCAATACTTGGGGATAAGCTGGTAAGACAACTTTCTCTAAATCATTATGTAATTCTTGGACAATTTTTCCGGTATTCTGATTTAAGATAGCTTTTACCATCCCTTCTGAATGAAAAGCACTGGTACGAGCTGCTAAACCTTCTGAATCTTGAATATAATTAATCCCAAATTGTTGCCGATAGGTTTTATAAGCCCAAGGTGTGGAAACTTCTAAACTACGATATTTACCTAAGACTAGATGTAAATTATCCAAACTTTGTAAAGGAGAAAGTTCTTCACCTCTACCAGTAGCAATTGCCGTTCCTCCAGCAATACAAAATGGTACATCAGAACCGAGACTTGCGCCAAACTCTTCTAATTCTGATTGAGTTAATCCTAAGTTCCAAAGTAAATCTATTCCCACTAACACCGCTGCGGCATTGGTAGAACCTCCGGCTAAACCAGCAGCAACAGGAATATGCTTTTTGATAGTAATATCAACACCACCAAAATTACTATAAGCTTTAGGAAATTCCTGAGCCATTAATGCCGCTGCTTTGTAAACTAAATTAGTTTGATCTGTGGGTACTTGAGGATGATCACAATAAACGCGGATATTCTCCGTGCTGGCAGCATGGATATCAATTTCATCAGACAAATCTATACTTTGGAGGATCATTGCTAATTCATGATACCCGTCAATACGACTACCGATAATTTCTAAATACAAATTGATTTTTGCAGGTGCAATTAAACGATAAAAACGCATAAGCAATTAAAAATTCAAAATCAAGAAATACAATTATGACAAAGAAAAGCTAAATTTTAATGCCGATCATATTTACCAGTGATACCCATTCTGCCACACCGAGGTCTTCAGCGCGAACTTGGGGATTTATTTCTAATTGTTCCAGTAATTGAGTCAAGCTATCGCGTTCAACTACCGATTGTAAATTATTTCTTAACATTTTTCGCTTTGACGCAAAACCCAATTTCACCAGATTTTCTAGCCTTTTAGGGTCATTAGCCGGAACTTTTATATTTTTGGGACTCAACCGCACCACAGCCGAATCTACCTTGGGTGGTGGCACAAATGCCGCAGCCGGAACTGGACAAATTAACTCACAATCTGCCAAATATTGCACCCGCACAGACAACGCCCCAAAAGTTCTTGAACCGGGTTTAGCATATAATCTTTCTGCTACTTCCTTCTGTACCAACAAAACAATAGAATCAAAAGGTTCTGGGTTGGGATGAGAAATCGTCCCCAATAACTTTTCAATAATTGGACCAGTAATATTATAAGGAATATTAGCAACCACTTTATTTTGCTTTTGGAAATTAGTAAATCCTGTTAGTTGGGATGGTAAATCAAGAGTCAGAAAATCTCCTTGCAGCAACAAGAAATTTTCTTTTTCTCTCATTCTCTCAACCAGTAACTTACATAAATCTCTATCAATTTCCACCGCTAATAAAGATTTCACTAATGGTAATAATCGACGAGTCAAAATTCCCGTACCTGGGCCAATTTCTAGAACTTGATCAGTTTCTTGACAATTAGCCGCTTGGACAATTGCATTGAGAGCTTTATCACTTTTTAACCAATGTTGAGCAAACTGTTTACGGGGTTGAATCATCTTATTAAAATTAAAAATTAGACCTTTTCCAAAATATCTCGTTCCCAGTCTCTGACTGGGAATGCTATCATAGAGGCAGAGCCTCGGATACAATTAAAAGCAGCACTTTCGAGAAGTCATGCCCATACAAAGTATCAGAACGAATTCAATTATTGTAACAGCTTGCTACCTTTGCCGCTAAAGCTTTCATGTGTCTTCCAAACTGATTACCACTAACCCAAAAGTGAGAAGGTAAATGGCCTGTTGGTGCAGATAACTTAAAAGATAATTGTTGCCGGACAGAAGTAGCATTAGGTAAATACCAACCTACTGTACTGCAAAATTGTGCATAGTCCGTATCACAGTTATTATAAATTTGAGTTTGGATGCTAAAACCAAAATGTCCTTGACTAGATTTTGTCCACAATTGGTCAATTATTTGAAAATCCTGACAAGGTAAACTTTCCAAATCATCATTAGATAAATAACTACCTACCCGTTTAGATAAAGCTTGACACATTAACGCCCAAGTTTTTTCATCTGCCTTTTGCCACTGTTTCCATGTCAGTAAATTACTTAAATCTGTGTAATCTAAACCAATAGTAGAACGAAGAGTGGTAATTGGCTGTTTTTTCCCTGCTTGGGTTTTAATTTCGATTGCTGCTAAGACTTCCTGAGCAGATTTGTAGCGTTGGGCAAGAGCATTATGAATTAATTTATCCAGAATTTCACTTAGATGCGGTGTAACCTGATTTCCCGGAGGTAAATAATCTCGCCACACCCAGCGAACGCTTGTGTCATCATATAAATCAAAAGGAGAAATCCCCGTTAATAACTGAATACAACTGACACCCAAACTATAAAGATCACTAGCTGGTAAAACCTTACCCCGCATTTGTTCAGGAGCCATATATTCAGGACTACCAATAGTTGTTCCTGTTTTCATCACCCCAGTGGCAGAAATAAACTTAGCAACACCAAAATCAATCAATACTAAATCTCCTCCTGGGGATTTCCTCATGATATTTTCCGGCTTAATATCCCTGTGAATGACATGATGAGTATGAACAAATTCCAACACAGGTAATAAATCTTGCAGTAGTTTCTGGATTTTTTCCTGATTAAAAACCCCTTGTTGTAATAGTTCTTGCGCTAAAGTCTGTCCTGAAATTAACTCTTGTATTAAATACAACTTATTTTCTTGTTCAAAATATGCCAGTAGTTGGGGTATTTGGGGATGGCGCAACTCATCTAAACGCACTGCCTCCTGCCGAAATAAGTCCACCGCTTTCATCAAAATGATTGGATCTTCTTCTGGAAAACAGAATTGTTTAATCGCGCATTGAGGTTGGGAAGGGATATGTTCATCCACCCCTAGTAATGTTCTCCCAAAACCACCCTTACCTAGAGGATAAAGAGGACGATAACGATCTTTAAGTAAAATTGATTTACCACATTTGAGACAAAACAGCGCATTATTAGGATTTTGCGGATACAAACAGTTAGTACAAAAACTCATCAAATAGTAGTACAGTATGGCGTAAGTTAATGAAGCATTCCCAATCTGTGAAAAGCTGATGCTGTATTCATTCTAAATTCTAAATTCCGCCCTGCGGTAGTAGTTATTTTTCGGAACTACTTGTATCTTAGGTCTTCATTGATGCCAATTTATTTTTCTTCAGCATTGTAAGTATAGAATTGATTTAATGCTCCCACCGTTTCAAATTTATACCCTGGTATCCAAGAATCAAGTTTGATTTCCGTTCGGTAAATACTAAAGATTATATAGTCTTGTCGGTTAGTGGTAGTAGTAATCAGTTCCTTGATATGCGGTGTAGCGGACTGAAGCATTTGCTGACAATTAACCTTGATTAATTTTTCTAAAAAACTTGGTGTCTTTTTACATACATCTGTTTCCAAGTAGGTTGTCAGCTTTTGGACTGCATACTTTTCATATTCATCCTGATTGGGGTTGGTTTTCGCCATAATTGCCCCTAGAACAGTAACGCCCGCTGCTCCTACGCATATAATGAAAGTTAAAGGTTTCATAAGACCTCGCGGTAAGTGGGAAACTCAGCGTCTTTAGACCTGAGAGGGAAACGGCACGAGGGATTTTAATCCCTGTGGTATGTTAGAATTAAATTGTGAGTAAGAACAAAAAACATCTACGTGTTGAAGCATCCTAGTCCGGAGAAATTCCGGCTCATAAGAAACAACGGTTAGGTTTAAGTCCTAACGGCAGTATTGACAAGAAAGAGCGAGTAATGGCAGGTTGTGGAGCGTACCGCGTCTTGCCTTAGTGATGGATTCTAAAAACACTGAAAACCATAAAAGTAAGCGCAATTTCGACACCTTGATTGGCAGTTGTTTTGAGCGTTTAGGCGGCGTTTGACGGTCGCAGCGAGATTAGATTGAGCTAAACTCTTAATTTAATTCTGTCAGTAGAATCTCAGTGGCTGTCTTCCCTGAGAGTGTCAATTCTAGCTCTATCTGGTCTAGTTTTTACTCTTTTAAAGACTACCAAGAAAATTATCTAATTTCTGGAAAAAAAAGCTTGATTATTTTTCTCAGGTAGTGCTATACTCATAGAAATGAATGGCGAGCGTAGCCAAGTGGTTAAGGCAGTGGTTTGTGGTACCACCATTCGTGGGTTCAATTCCCATCGTTCGCCCTATTGTATATTGCTGAATCAAACTCTCATCAACTTAGTCAAAGCTAATAGATTATCTGTAACCGTAACCAACAAATCCAAATTTTCCCAAGTTGGTCAAAAAAGTCAAAATATCCCCACAACCAAGGTCAACAGGAAGAAGGAAAAAGTATTGTAGAGTGGGCAATGCCCACCAAAAGTAATATCTCAAAAATTAAATATTAGTAAAACTTAAAGTTGTTATCTCCCAAGCTGCTAATTATCGGGCAGAAGGTAAAGATGATTAAGGTTTGAATTTAGGGAATCAAGTTTCAGAATGTAGACTTTGAAAAACCCAATCTAAAATTTAAACCTGCTGCTGATATGAATTTAAATATGGCAAAATAGATCGTAATAACACAGCCAATGTTCATGGACAGAACTTAAATAGTAGGAAAGACCAACAGCAAATATTGCTAAAAGTACAGGAACTACGGTAGTGAATTCTAACTTGCCTTTCTTTAAAGTTTCTAAGCAAGAGATCATGATAACTACAGGCCACAAAATAGTGGTAATGATAAACATAATAAAGGATAAAAATTTATCCTCTGGAGAAGACGTTGGGTGACGAAGGGAAAAAGTTAACCAATTTGTAAAAAAATAGCCAGTCATGAGGACATAGCTAATAAATAAAGTTAACTGGATTTGATTCACAGCATTTACTCCCTTAACAATATAGTTTCTCATAAATATATCTTAAAAAGATATATTTTAAGTAAATGCTAAAAACACATTAATCAGCAATCATCCTTGATTTAAAATTTGATTTTAAATGATGGTAATTATACTTGTTAATGCCGATTAGCTGTTTCTACACTGGTATAGCATAGATATTAGAAAAATGCCAAATAAAATGCAACACTAAAAGCCCTCAAATTTAAAATAATTTGAGATTGGTATAATATGTCATAGGTCAGGATTGACACTCTGTTTTCAGAGCGGATTTTCATTATTAATTGGTATCATAACCATTTTTGTGGTTACTATAAATTGCAAAAAAGCGAGAAAAATTTATATATTGGGAATTTGCAGATGGTAATTTGCAGAAGTTCGATCACTATAGCCAATAGAAGCATCTTTTTGAATGTATTGTTTAATACTGTCAAAATCTATAAATTCATCAGCTACATCAATTAGATGATTTCTAGATCGGGTTTCACTATCGCTAGTTGTTGTTTGTAACCCAATTACTTCTACTCTAGCACCCAAATTACTAACTGCATGGATAGCATAGGATAGATCGCCATCTCCACTGACCAAAATAGCGGTATCATAATAGGGTGCTAAAGTAATCATATCTACGGCAATTTCTACATTCAGATTTGGTTTTTTGTAATTATCGACAACTACACTCATATCTTTAGTAACTACACGATAACCATTACGACGCATCCATAACAGAAATCCCTGTTGCTTTTCGTTGCCACTATCAATTCCCGTGTAAAAGAAAGCACGTAATAACCGAGAGGTTTTCGTTAACCGACACAGCAATTTAACATAATCAATTTCAATTCCCAGTTGTAATGCGGCATGAAATAGATTTAAACCATCAATAAAAATTGCGACTCTACCACGATTGTCATCCTCATTCAAGCCGATATGATTAGCTGGATTGGGTTCTTTAGCTTTAAGGCTGCCTTTAGTTGCTGAACCTTGCCAATGAGGTTTTTCTTTCAGTTCTTTATATTCGTTTGTTTTTTTGTTAAAATTGTCAAACTGCATTGATACCTCTAAATATTAAAGTGGGGATGTTGTTGTAGGTAAATTGACAATAGCTAAATTTTAACTAATTTCCTGATGCTGCACTAGTTGGATTAATACCTATCAGGTAGATTTTAGCCAATTTCTTGTAGGTGAATCTGATATTTTGCCGTTTACCTGCATATACTGTACACAAAATGCTCACTCTTGAGCAAAATCCACTATTTATATCCAGAAATTGGATTTAAGTTGTACTGGCAAATCAGGATTGTTAAATCGAACTTGATTATTACTGGGTAATGGAGAGAGAGGGATTCAAACCCTCGTATACATTTCTGCATAACTTATTAGTTATATGTCGAGACAGAAATACAAGTAACAAAAGTTTTGTATTCCTTAATAAGAAAGGTTTGCCAATGTCTCAACAGGCGTTAAATGGTGTATGGAGAACAAGTTATCACAATCCCCACCTTATACATTGAATGTGGGGACTTCCGCGATATGTTAAACTAGATATAGAAAAGATAAACTTACCAGATGTCATCAAAAATTGAAGTCAGTAAGTAAATGAGTGTAAATTATCACAGAAAAAATTATTTAAACCAATTCATTAAACCAACTTTTAAAACTTGCTTATAATCCTAAAGGTTTAGAACCCTTACCCAGCAAGGGAAAATGGAGAGAGGGGGATTCGAACCCCCGAATAAGTCACCCCATTACAGACTTTCCAGGTCTGCGCCTTCAACCACTCGGCCATCTCTCCAGGTGTCTCGCTTTGTTATAGTACAATAGAATTCAAAAAAAAGCAACCTTTCCAGAAAAGATATTTTTTCACAACTCCCTGACCTGAAAGTGCGGGGTTTTCAACGACTATTCTTATAATAAAGTGTGAAACCCCAAATCCGAAAATCTCAAAATTAAGATGGTTCAAACCCACACTATTAAAGTTTACAATCGTCAAACTGGTACATCACATACTCTCGAAGTTCCTGAAGACCGTTATATCCTGCATACTGCTGAACACAATGGCACAGAACTGCCCTTTTCTTGCCGCAATGGGGCTTGCACAACTTGCGCTGTTAGAGTTGTATCGGGAGAAATTCACCAACCGGAAGCCATTGGACTTTCTCCAGATTTACGTCGTCAAGGTTACGCTTTATTATGTGTAAGTTATGCTCGTTCTGATTTGGAAGTAGAAACACAAGATGAAGATGAAGTTTATGAACTTCAGTTTGGGCGCTTTTTTGGTAAGGGCAAAGTTAAAGCGGGTTTACCTTTAGATGAGGACTAAGATTTTTTTTGTGTTCAGGTGCATGACTTTAACAGCGAGGATGGCTGCCATGGTAGTTCATCTTCGCATTTTTGTGCGAAAAATAATTATATTAGGCAGTTTGTTATTGTTGGTGAGTTGTCAAAGCCAAAACAATTCTGCTATTGTTCCCGCTAGTGTCAAGGTAGCACGGGTTGTGAGTGGACAAAGTTTGGAAGTATTGGGAATGGAAGCACAAGCAAATTTAATTTCCCAAGTGCGGTTAATTGGTTTAGATGCACCAGATATCCGTCAACTTCCTTGGGGTGAGGATGCTAAACAATTAGTAGAAACTTTAATTGGTGGTGCAAATCAAGCTGTAAATCTGGAATTTGACTTAGAAGCTAAGGATAAATTTAACCGCACCTTAGCTTATGTATGGAAAGATAAACTGTTGTTAAATGAAGAAATAGTCAAACAAGGATATGCTTTATTTGTAGCGCGATCGCCTAATCACAAATACAACCAACGTTTAGAACGCGCCCAACAATGGGCAAGAATTATGGGAAAAGGCATCTGGAACGCTGATAAACCTATGCGGATGACTCCTGGAGAATTTCGCCGGCTCTCTCGTTAAATGTACATAATATATCATCTGTTGAAGAACAACAACTAACAACTGACCACTGACAACTAACAAATATGCAAATTTTTCTAGATATTGCTACAGAAGCCGCTTTAGCCGCAGGTGTAGTTTTACAAGATTATTTAGGTAAATTAGAAGACGCAATCACCGAAAAAGGCCGTCCTGGTGATTTAGTTACCATTGCTGATAAAGCTTCTGAACAGGTAATTTTAGAAATACTGGGTCGCCATTTTCCCCAACATTCTATCCTGGCTGAAGAGTCGGGAAAACTGGGAAATCAAGATAATGAATTTCTCTGGGCTATTGACCCTCTCGATGGGACAACTAATTACGCCCATCAATATCCCTGTTTTGCCGTTTCTATTGGCTTGCTGATTAACGGTGTACCCAAGGTGGGAGTAATTTATGATCCTTTCCGTGATGAATTATTTCGGGCTGCTGCTGGTTTAGGTGCAACTCGTAACCGTCGTCCTATTCGGGTTTCTCAAACAGCGGAATTAAGTAAAAGCCTATTAGTAAGTGGATTTGCTTATGACCGCCGGGAAACTGCTGATAATAATTACGCGGAATTTTGCCATCTTACCCATCTTACCCAAGGTGTGCGCCGTGATGGTGCAGCAGCGTTGGATTTAGCTTATGTAGCCTGTGGCCGAGTTGATGGTTATTGGGAAAGGGGAATTGCGCCTTGGGATGTTGTGGCTGGGATAATATTGGTTCAGGAAGCGGGAGGTAATGTCACCGCTTATGATGGTAGTCCCATGAAGATTGATTCGGGGAGAATTCTGGCTACTAATGGTTATGTTCACAACAGCCTCAGTCAAGAATTGATGCAAGTTCCCCGTTTATCAAGTTGGACATAATTTCGTGGGTTTTAGATCCCCGACTTCTACAACTTCAATTTGAGAAATAATGATCTTTGAGACTTCCAATTAAAAAAATGTCCCAAAATTTTTTGTGGCGCGGGCATCTGGTCCCCTAATAATACAAGGACGGGCAGGATGCCCATCCCACAATATTGGATAGCGAAGCGCTGCTGCAAGCAGTTCATCTTTTTTGTGTAGTTCTCTTTATCAAAGAAGTCGGGGATCTTTAATCTGGATAGCGTTTTGAGGTGTGAAGAATTCGGAGAATTTCTATTGATTCTTCCTTGACTCGATAAATAATAATATACGGTGAATTAGAAATTATCAGTTCTCTTGTCCCTTCTACTCGTCCAGACTTTCCAATCAAGGGATAATTTTCTAATTGATTTGCAGCATTTTGAATCTTTAATATTAGTTCCTGTGCTGCGGTGGGATTATCTTTAGTTATGTATTTATGCGCTTGCTCTAAGTTACGTAGCGCCTGACGTAGCCATTTAATCTGCATGGATAAGTCTGGCAAATGTCTCTTTTACTTCTTCATCACTAGCAAAATCTCCAGCATCCGCTTCAGCAATACCTTTTTGGATTTCTTCTATTTGCCATTGGTACATTTCTAAATAAGCGTTTACTGCTTCATTAAGAATATAGCTTCTGTCGCGGTTTATTCCTTGTGCTAATGCGTCAATTGCGACTTTTTTGCTGCTGTCTATGCGAAAGGTAATATTTTCTTTACTCATGGTTTTGTGGGAGTAATTTGTCTTGCATTATATTATCGTATATTGCATTGTCAGATATTAGAATTTATTTTCTGGATATCCAATTATTTGACATATCAATTCATACTTCTCTTAGAGGATGTTTGAAAAGTTTTGGGCGAATATAATTCGCTACTACACAAGCGAAGTCCACCTTCGTGGACTAATGAAAAATCAAGGTTTCTGAACCCACGAAGGTGGGTTTTGTCTGTGTAGCCGCGACTTACAGTCGCCAGGCGGAGTAACAAATTAGACTTTTCAAACACCCTCTAAGTTAAATACAATAAATAAAGCCTGCAAAAGCAGGCTTTGTAAATGATAAAAATTAAATCCCTAACTTTTAGATGGTGGTAATCCTCTTGCTTCAGATAAGATATCTATTACAAGTTTATAAGCATCACTCATTGCAAGTTCACCTGCTTCTACAAGTTTCATTAAATTCTGAGCATCCTCAGCAGTAATAAGATCAAGCTTTAACGGCTCTTTTAAGAAACTATAAAAATCAGTTTTGTCTTTGTGACTAATAGTAGATTTTTTTTCTTCCGTTTCTATTTCTCGTAGTTTATCTTTCCACTGTCTCAGCATTTCTTCTCGTTTACCTTGCTGAGATGTTCCATCTACTAGAAACCTTTTCGCACCAAAGAGCGCTGCTCCACCTAATACCGCAGCACCAGCAACTACTGCAACTGGGGCTGCAACTGGTAGAGTAACTAACCCAAATAAAATAGAAGCTGTTGTTCCTCCAAATGCAAATGCTGCTGCACCTGCTCCTACAGCACCAACACCAATAACACCAATATCTGTTAAGAAATTGATTCTATCATGAGGATTCTTTTCTAGCTGCTCAATTGCTTTCAGCAACTCTTCTTTATTAGGTTTCTTCTTTGTCATAAAATCTCCCAGTTTAAATGTTTGAGTAAATTTAGCTAAAAGCTACTTGATAGGAAACCGCACTAAAAACATCAATTAGAAGTTTGAAAAACTCGTTTGCAACTTCAACAATATTTTGTCCTACATCTGCATATTTTTTATCAAGTGTATGTCCTATAACTGCTCCAGTCACTACAATGCCAATTCCTAAAGCTCTAGCTACAGGTTCTAAAAATTGACCTAAAAATGGAATCGAAACTATTAAGCTGTAGATAGCAGATGCTACAACAGCAGATATTCCAACACTTGTGACTAGAAAAGGGTGTGCTTTAACAAACTCAAAAATTTTTTTCAGTACGACCTTACCTATGGAAACGACTTTTTCCCCAACTTTTATAGTATTACTAATCAGTTGGTGTAATCTCGTTACAACTTCTTCAGGTAAACCCATCTCTTGCAACAATAAGTAAAAATCACTACTCGCAGTGGCTTCTGCGTCTGCATTCCAAAGGGTCATTTTCAACCTGGCCTGTGTTACAGATATCTTTCCAGCTTCCATAAGTATCTTCCCCTTAACTGTTCAAAATTCAAATAAACACAAAAATAACATAGTCTAGTCAAAACCCGCAACAGTAAAAATACTGTTTTGCTACGAAATTACACTACAGATAAATATGAGTTTAAAGGTAACATAGACGATATTCTCTCGTAGAACAGTACAATAGTTGACAAGTCTTATTCACAGGAGCTTAACGGTTATGACTCAGTTACTTGAACAAGCGATACCTCCGGTAAGCTTCGCTAACGCACAAATAAAACAACTTCCTGAAACCGAACAAGATATAATTGCTCAACTTATCCTCAAAGCGTTAGAAACTAATTTAGTGGAGAGAAATTTATTTATTATTGATGATAATGATACTTGGACAGAACAAGACCAACTTGAACTCACATCTTTTTGTTACGCTTCCACTTTCTGCTAATTTGATTTTAATTGGTCACTTGTCAGAACGTGATTGGCTTGGTGTTCGTACTTGTGTTAAAGTAGCTATCGCTGAATTGAATAATCCTAGTTTATAGATAATAAAAAGGTAAAAAAATTACCAGTATTGGGGTAATGAGGAGGCTATGGGGCTGATAGAAATGTAAAAAATGAGGTAAACTAAAAATGACTGTAACCTATCAAACAGACTTCAATTTGTGGATAGAAAAAACAGCCCAACTATTACTAGAAAATCGCTGGCAGGAAATTGATAAAGAACATTTAATTGAGGAGATTTCCGACTTGGGTAAAAGTGAAAGACGCGCTATCTCTAGTCAATTAATTCGTCTACTTTTACACTTACTTAAATGGCAATATCAACCTCAAAGACGTTCAGACAGTTGGCTAGATTCTATCACAGATGCTCGGACTCAAATTGAATTAACTATTAAAGATAGTCCCAGTCTTAAAAACTATCCTCAAGAACAATTGGAGGAAAGCTATGAAAAAGCACGTCGTCAAGCAGCTAAACAAGCAGGAATGGATATTTCTATCTTTCCCGAAGAATGTCTTTATTCTTTAGAGTTAATTTTAGATGAAACCCGGTTGCCAGAATAGATGTATTAATCAATATTCATAGCACTTACGCATTGACAAAAAATATCAAATATATATGCTGTAAAAATTACATTTATCGTAGTAGTAGGGGTTTAGCACTGCTAAACCCCTACCCCACGGTTGATTTATCGGTAACAATATAATTCCTTGCACCCTGAAATAAGGTATTTTGGTGAACACATATCATGATAGAAAAAACAAGGTAATTACCTGCATTTTACACAAAGACCTGATTCAAGATCATTAGTTTTTGCCAAACAGCAATAACATATCTCAAAATAGTCTGTATGTCCTTCTAAAATTTCTCCCGAATTACAATCATCTTCGTCACGAGCTAGTTTGACAATTTCTTCAATGAGATTTTGCTTCTTTTCCTTTGCTAAATGATCAAAACAATGCTCACGTATCAAGATTGTAATCAATTCATTTAACATATAGCTACCGCTATGATTTGACATCCAATTTTCTCCTATATAAAAATTAAAACATTAGGCAATTTTTAGTAACCTCGGTTCAGGAATGGATTCACCTTCTGCTTCCCAAGATTCTAAATACATTTCAATAACTTCTTCTCCATGACGAATGGCTTCTTCACGAGTTTTACCGTGAGTACATGGCATAATTACGCGATCGCTAAATTCTGGAATTGTGACTAAGAAAAGCCCATCTTCCTCTGACCATTGCACAATCATACTATATTGACTCATTAATCCTCATCCTCCCCTAACTGTTCTAATTCAGCTAATAACTTTGTTAACTGCTTTTCTAAGTATTGTGGAACATCATCACCATCTTTACCAGGAATAGTTAATGTTTTCCTTAGTAAAGGATGTCGCCATCTTTCATGACTACCTTTACCCCGTTTAGGTAGATATACAAACCCTGAACGGATAATTTGAGCTTTTAACTCCCGAATTTTTCTGGGCATTTATTTTGTCTACTTCTCTACCCTATTTTCTCTAATTTTTAGCGAAAAGATCAACTAAGTCAGAATTTTTGGTGGTCATGCACCTAGTTTTAGAGATGAATGGCAGTATTGTTTATTAATTCAATTTGTAAGTTGCATTAAGATTTAGGTAATGGTACACCCAGTAAACTCAAATTAAGAGCATGGCCACCTGTAACCAAATAGACAGGTTCACAAATTCCCCCTAATTGTCGCATTAAAGCACCCAGGCGATCACGGAATTTGCGCCCCATAGGATAAGCTGGAACTACACCCCAACCTGTTTCCTCCGCCACAAATATCACATCAGCCCCAACTAACGGCAAGGTTTCCAGCAACTCCGTCACAGTATTTTCCCAGACTAAATCATCATCTTCCAGAAAATTAGCCACCCAAGTTCCCAAAGAATCAACCAACAAGCAAGTATTAGACTGGGACTGAGCTAAAGTAGCAGTCAGTTCCACAGGGACAGATAGAGTAATCCAATCTTGAGGACGACGTTTTTGATGTTTTTCAATGCGCTGTTGCCATTCTGGATCATCTGGATTTTGTGTAGCAGTAGCAACATACACAACAGCTTTGCCTGAATTTATCGCCAAATCTTCCGCCCATTCACTTTTACCAGATCGGGCTGCACCTGTTACCAAAATCGCTTTATTCATCATTTGATCATATAATGTTTCAGCAGGAAGAATATACGAGCTAAATAAAGTAAACTAGCTACATTTGCCAGTCTGAGAAAAAATTCATTCTGTACTCCCCAATTCTTTCTTGATAAAGACCATAAATTTTAGAATATTTTTATGAAACCAGGGTTAAAACGGATCGAGGCTACATTACATGATTTAGGGAATCGCAATCATGATGTCACTACAGAAATGGGTGATGAAACAAAACGTCCTTTTTCCTTTCGCATTAGTATCCGTCCCCAAGAATTTCCGGCAAATTCCCAAACTACAGCAGAAACTGATAATAACTTAGAAGTAGATACATTTAGTCAGGAAACTCCAGAGGCAAATTTATTTCCTCACCATGATTGGGTCCAAGCTTTTCCAGCCCAAGAGAATGGAGAAAAAACACCAACTCTCCCTAAATTTAAAACTCCTGCCTTTAGCAATCATCGTCACGGTGCTAACCCAGCCCTGGCCATGAATATGCTCCAAGAAATTCAAGAAAAAGTTGCGAGTTGGCAAATAGAATTGCAAAGAATAGTCCAGAATATTCAAGATATTTACTTAGAAGGTTCAATTATTAATGGTTGGTTAGAATCCAATGCCCAAGAACCAGAAATAGGTGGAACAGCTACTCTCCGCCATGCTGAAGTAGACAGGCTTATGGACTATGTAGAGGAAATTTGCGCTGGTGATGAAAAAGAATCTTACAAACCACTACACACTGACTACCGATTGTGTGGCGTAGATACAGCCGGTCAGGTTTGGTCTCGTCCCTGTCCAGTTGAACAAGTTCCTAGTGTGAGTATAGCGATCGCTCGTCACCAAAGATTACGGCAACTCTTAGCACGCAAACAAGACCTAGAAAATCGGTTAAGTCAATTAGCAGAAACCTTGGTGATGTTACATAGTCATATTCAACAAGGGTAAAAAATTACCTCCAGATTGAAATATTTTCTCATTGATCAAAAATACAGTAGCCATTGAGGAAAAACTATGCTACTGTAAAATTACACCATGAAATTTACCACTAAAAACTATGCAGCTTAAACGCTGGGAATCCCCACGTCGAGAAGGCAGAAACGATAAAGGCCGAGGTGGTTCTGCTAGAAAACGACAACTGAAAAAACAAAGACAGATGCTCAGACAGAAACTCAAAGAAAATCAAAAGCCAAATGATCATCACAACAATAACCAGGGGGAAAGTTCAACTTCCCCCTATTTTTTGGCCTTTTCTACCCTATTGTCACTATAAAAAAATAAAAAAACCGGGAAACTTTAAGATCCCCGGCTTATTAAGAATATAGCCTAGCTATACTTAATTATGATTGTGCTAAATTAAACTTTAGCAGCAGCTCTCATTACTAATTCGCCCTTAGCATACTTAGCAGCAAAATCTTCTAAAGAAACTTGCTTAATTTTGCTTGCATTACCAGCAGTACCAAACTGTACATAACGGTCAGCACAAACCTTTTGCATATAAACAATAGAAGGCTTGAGGAAGTGACGGGGATCGAATTCCTTGGGATTTTTAGCCAGAGCTTCACGCACAGCCGCAGTAATCGCCAAACGGTTGTCGGTGTCAATATTTACCTTACGAACACCACTCTTGATACCCTTTTGAATTTCTTCTACAGGTACACCGTAGGTTTCAGGAATAGCGCCACCATATTGGTTAATGATTGCTAATAAATCTTCAGGAACAGAAGAAGAACCGTGCATTACCAAATGGGTGTTAGGTAAACGGCGGTGAATTTCTTCAATGCGGCTAATAGCCAAAATTTCACCTGTAGGCTTACGAGTAAACTTGTAAGCACCATGACTTGTACCGATAGCCACAGCCAAAGCATCTACTTGAGTAGCTTCTACGAAGTCAACAGCTTCGTCAGGGTCAGTTAACAGTTGAGAATGGTCTAGTGTACCTTCAAAACCGTGACCATCTTCAGCTTCACCAGCACCAGTTTCCAGAGAACCTAAACAGCCTAATTCACCTTCAACGCTGACACCCAAAGAGTGAGCTACGTTGACAACTTCGCTGGTAACTCTAACGTTATACTCAAAGCTGGCAGGGGTTTTAGCATCAGCTTCCAAAGAACCATCCATCATCACACTGGTGAAGTTGTTCTTAATGGCTGAATAGCAAGTAGAAGGAGCATTACCATGATCTTGGTGCATGACAATGGGAATCTGAGGATAGGTTTCTACCGCTGCCAAAATCAGGTGGCGCAGGAAGTTTTCTCCAGCATAATTACGAGCGCCGCGAGAAGCTTGTAAAATTACAGGGCTATCTGTGTCAACAGCCGCTTTCATGATGGCTTGAATCTGCTCTAAGTTATTGACGTTAAAAGCGGGGATGCCATAACCGTGTTCAGCAGCGTGATCCAAAAGCAACCGCAGTGGGACAAGAGCCATATATATTCCTCCTAATTTGGGTATTTAGCTAATCAGTTTAATCGCAGCGTAATCTTTATTTTAATGTAATTTTTACGCTAATCTTAAGAGTTTTTTCAACTTATAGGAAATTATATCTAGTAGCGGGTGCTTATGTTTAAAAACTTTGGTAGCTGATATTCTCAGGCTATGTAGTGCTAAAGTCAATTAAACTACTAAGTATTAAGCTGTACATTTGGTCAAATCCAAGGGAAAAACCACAACCTTTAATTAAAAATATCCTTATGGAGGTTCTTTTCTTGAGTGAGAAGAACCCCACCCCCAACCCTGACAGGTGTAGGTTTTTTACAATTGGGTTTTATGCTGGACGAAAGAAGACAAGGAAGGAAAGTAGACAAGGGAGTATGAAGAAAAAGAACCGGAAAATTCTGCCCGATATGTTCCCTATCTTCATAGGTTTTAATTCTTCTTTCTCCTTCCTCCTTGTCCACTTTCCCTCCTTGTCTGCCAAGTCTGGCCCCTATTATCAATCTCAATGTAAAAAACCTACACTTGTCAGCACCCCCAACCCCCTCCCCGCTCTTCGAGCTACGGTGTACACACATCTCTAGACAGGATGCTAAACGTGATCCGATCCCCCTAAATCCCCCTTAAAAAGGGGGACTTTGAAGAATTTAGCCCCCCTTTTTAAGGGGGGTTGGGGGGATCTAAACGTTGTGGGGCAACTCTAGAAGACTTGTGTGTACACCGTAGGCTCTTCGAGAGGGGGCTATGATCACAACTTTTCCCTTTTAATAGTTTCATAAATATTAGATAATAATTTTTCAAATACCATTGCTCTAAATTCTTCGTTATTCATGAATTCCATAAATATTTTTTCGTTGCCATCCATGCGTTCAAGAAAGAGGTCTTCCAGATGTTGATCTAGAACAGGGGCAAAGTTTTCTTTTGTGTTTACCTGGGCTGCTTGTTTGATGGCATCATTAGCGATCGCTGTTTCAGTGATTTGTTCAAAAAATAGTTGATCTGCTAAGGTAAAATCTGTACTAAACCTTTCATTGAGAGCATTAATCAGTTGAGATAGGGGTACTTCTTGATCAGGCTTGCGAGTTCCCACTGCGGTAGATCCTGATAATGGTTCTGCTTGTCCTGAGTTTAAATCAATTTTCCCGGCACTGATTTTTTCTAAACGATAAAATTTTAGTTCTATATCTCCAGATAAATCTACTTTTGGTGTTTGCAGATTGCGGGGTAATTTTTTCAGTAAAAAACGTCCATAAGCATAAAGTTTTTCTAGTTCTGAATCTTGATAAGGAATAATTTGGGACAGAAATAAATACAAATTACGGAAGCTGGTAAGTTGGTTTTTAAATTCTTCTTTTTCTGTTTCTGCTAGTTTCAAATAACTATCAACTACAGGATCTAATAAAGTATTTAATTTTTTGTGTTCACTACCAGTTAAAGAAGTTTTGGGACGAAACCAAATTTCACACCATTGGTTAATATGATCCTGGCTAAAAAGTTGCCATTGATAAAGTTGATAGGATAAATCATTTAACTGTTGTGGGTCGGCATTTTCGCCAATGGGAGTTTCTTCATAGTAGGGTTTAAAGGCTTTGTAAATGTCCTCTGATTTATTGACAAAATCGAGGACAAAGGTGTCATCTTTCCCTGTGGTGGTGCGGTTGAGTCGGGATAAGGTTTGCACGGCTTGGACTCCATCCAGTCTGTTGTCTACAAACATTGTATGTAATAATGGTTGGTCAAATCCGGTTTGAAATTTGTTAGCAACTAATAGGACTTGATAGGCTTCTGTGGCAAATTTTTCGGGAATTTCTGATGTTTTGATGCCGTTCATATTGGCTTCTGTAAATGTTTCATCAGGAAATTCATCAAGGGTAATTGAACCAGAAAAAGCTACTAGAGATTTTATATCTTGATAACCTTTGTCTTTGATGTATTTATCAAAAGCAAGTTTATATTTTACAGCGTGTTCACGACTACGAGTAACAACCATTGCTTTAGCTCTACCGCCGATTTTATGGCGGGTATGGTTGCGAAAATGTTCAATAATAATTTCTACCTTTTGGGCGATGTTGTGGGGATGGAGTTCTACAAATCTAGCGATCGCTTTGGCTGTTTGACGACGGGGTAAATTTGGGTCATCTTCTGAGGTGCGAACAAGTTCATAATATCGTTCATAGCAGGTGTAATTTGCCAAAACATCTTTAATATAATTTTCTTCAATAGCTTGACGCATGGTGTAAAGATGAAAAGGAGATTGACCATTTTCTCCAGGTTCATCAAATAGGAGGAGGGTTTTATGTTTGGGAGTAGCGGTAAAAGCGAAATAACTCAAGTTTGGTTGTTTTGTACGGGTCAATTGTTTTGTTAATAATTCTGCTTTAGCTGCATCACTTATATCCTCTTCTTCATCTTCTAAAAGTTGGGAAGCGATCGCAGATTCAATACCTTCTTTATTGAGAATCTTCCGCAATTCTGTGGCGGTTTCTCCCGTTTGTGAACTATGTGCCTCATCAACAATAATAGCAAAACGTTTATTTTTAGTATTAATATCTATGGTTTTACCTTTTTTAGCTAAAGTCTCGATAGCTTTAGTAATAAAAGGGAATTTTTGAATAGTAGAAATAATAATTTGGACACCATCATTTAAAGCTGTGGCTAATTGTTGGGTATTTTCATCAATTTTTTGCACGACTCCGGCTTTATGGTCAAATTGATAAATAGTATTTTGTAATTGTTGATCTAATACAGTGCGGTCTGTGATCACAATAACGCTATGAAATATTTTTTCATCTTGGTGATCATGGAGATTTGCTAACCGATGTGCTAACCAAGCAATAGAGTTAGATTTTCCTGAACCGGCGGAATGTTGAATTAAATAATTATGTCCGGCTTTATATTCTTTAGTATGATTTATTAGTTTTCGCACCACATCAAGTTGATGATAACGGGGGAAAATTAGGGTTTCTTTTTTCTGATGTTTAATACCTGTGTCGGTGGTAATTTTGGTTTCTTCAATTTTGATGTGTAGGAATCTGGCTAAGATGTCTAAAAGGCTATCTTTTTGTAATACTTCTAACCACAAATAACTGGTGCGATATTCTTCATTGTCTCCTAATGAATTACCAGAACCGTGATTATTTCCCTGATTAAATGGTAAAAAATAGGTACTTTCTCCAGCTAATTTGGTGGTCATCCAGACTTGTTCTGTATCTACTGCGAAATGGACTAAGCACCGTTGTTTAAAGACAAATAGGGGATCTTTGGGGTCTCTATCGTTTTGATATTGATGGATGGCGTTTTGGTAAGTTTGTTCTGTGAAGGGGTTTTTTAATTCAATGGTAGCAATGGGTAAACCGTTGATACTAAGGAGAATATCAGGAATACGTCCGGTTTTGATGGTGACTTGACGGGTAACAGTAAGGCGATTTTTTTGGTACAGTTCCAAGGTATCTGAGTTCATGCCGGTGTTAGGCTGGAAATAGGCGATTTTAAAGGTTTTACCATAGCATTTAAAACCATTTCTCAAAACATCTAACATTCCCCGGCTTTTGAGTTCTTTGGTAAGACTATCTATGATGATTTTTTCGGCATCATTGGGGCTGGTTTTGGCTAAATTTTGCCATTGTTTGGGTTGAGTTTCTTGGATAAATTTAATGATTTCTGTGGGAAAAAGGGCGGTTTCTGGGTCGTAGTTGGTGACGTTGCCTTTTTCATAGCCACTGTATTGAATGAGTTCTTTTTCTATGATGTTTTCAAAGTTTATTTCTGTGTGCATGATTATAAAGTATTAATGTGAATCAATCGAGAGTTATAAATTCTCTAGGAGTAATAATTTTGTTTTGATATTCGGGCAAAACCTTGAGTGATAAAAGGTCTTGATCTCCTGTAATTAAAAATTCGGCATTGGTATCTTGAGTAAGGTCTAAAAATTTGTTATCATCTGCATCTCTACAGATATTTATTTGAGATGTAATTTCTATGAATTGACTGTATTTATTGACTACATCCAAAAATTCTTGTCGTTCTGCGTCTGAGATATATTTATCAAATTTAGAGACTTACAATTAAAAAAATAGCCCAAAATTTTTTGTGGTGCGGGCATCTGGTCCCCTAATAATACAAGGACGGGCAAGATGCCCATCCCACAATGGATAGCGAAGCGCTGCTGCAAGCAGTTCATCTTTTTTGTGTAGTTCTCTTATGTTTGTAAATTCGTGTACTTAATTCTTGATAAGTTTCCTCACTTTGAGCAATTTTAAACTCTTTATAGACTTTATTTAGGGCTTTACGTGCTGTTCCATGTGGACTTAGGGCAGCACTAATTAATATATTTGTGTCAATGACAATTAGTTTATGATTCATTCGCTAATAATTCTTCTAGGATGTCTGCTGTTAGTCCTTTAGCTTGAGCATTTCTACCGATTTTGTCAAAAACATTTAGTAAATCTTCATCTTTATTTTTATGAGATGTTTTCTTGATTTCTTGAATGAGTTGTTCCTGTTCTTGTTCTGGAAGTTGTAGAACAAGATTAAGAATTTGATTGAAGGTTAGGGGGAGTGGATAGGTTTTTTGTATCATGGTTGTTTTTTGGGGTTAGGTTTTTTAATTAGTTCGGAAATGATGTTTGTATCTAACAAGTATAAATAAGTCATTTTTACAATTCAATATCATCTAAGGGTAATAATCCTGCGTCAACATCTGCAAAGTCTTCGTCCAGTGGTTCAAGGGTGGAAAAGGTTTGCAGGAGGGATTTTTTATGGATGGGGGATATAATGGCGAAGGGGATACCATTTTGGATGATGGTAAGGGGTTCTCCTGTTTTTTGGGCTTGGTTGAGTAGGGTTTGTAGGTTTTGAGGAAGTTCTGCAAGGGTTATTTGTGTCATGGTGGTTTCTGGTGTTAGGGAATAGCAACTTGTCTTACATCTATTTTACCTGTGACGGCGTTGGTAATTAGGGAGGTGCGATATTCTTTTAATAGTTCTATGGCTTCTTTAATTTTGGCTTTTTGTTGGTCAATATCAGATGTTTTACGATCCAAGTAATCAACATTTTTTTTGCGCTCAAAGTCTGGTATTTTAAAGAAAACAAGATTTCTAATGTCATTCAATGACAAAAATCCTTGTGCTCCACCTCTATTCTTTAAAGATATTTGGATGTCTAATAGCCCACTTGACAAATAATATAATAGAAGGCTGCTAAGTTCTAAGTCATTATTTGCTTTAAACAATGCCACGTTTTTTATTGAGAATTTTTGGTAAGTTTTGATAATTAACGATTTTCCAATATTCCCACCAATCATTGACATTAAAACATCCCCATAGTCTACCTTCGATCTTTTATTTATTTCTTGATGATCTATGATGGAAATATATTTAGCTTGTTGAAAATTGATTGTTCCATTTTCAAAATCTTTTGATGTTATCAACATTGGTGACAAGTTAAGGAAAAGGGGAAATTGTCAAGGGTGGTATTTGTAGTGGTCAAAACATGGGAAACTCAGTCTAGACAGGTAATTGAGCGATTGAGTCCAGCCATGACAACCAGTAAAAAAACCAACAGAGACCACGCAAAAAAGAAACAGCGACCAATGGTGGAAGACGAAGTAATAGCCAAGCAATTGGAAAGATTACTGACACCAGCGATTACAAATCAAGAAAATTACTACCGAAAACTAGGACTCAGAGAAAGGATACTGAATTTGCCGTTGATGATGGCGGCGGTGTTAACCCTGCTGTGGAGAGATGTAGCAGGAGTGAGAGAAGTGACAAGAATGTTAGCCAGAGATGGTTTTCTGTGGTGTAATCCCACAAAAGTTAGTCAACAAGCCGTATCACAGAGATTTTTGACATTTCCATCGGAATTATTTGAAAAAGTATTTAAAGATTTATTGCCTAGTTTGAGAACAGCTTGGCACAGTAGAAATAAACGTCCCTTGCCAGAAAGTATTCAATTTACCTTATCAAGATTTGAGAAAATTTGGATAGTAGACGGATCAACATTGGAGGCATTGTTTAGGAAATTACAAAGTTTGGAAGAAGCTCATTATGGACAATTAGCAGGCAAGATGAGTACAGTCATTGATTTAATGACCAGATTACCTGTAGAGATTTGGTTTGCAGAGAATCCCAAAGCTTCTGATACTAAACTTGAAGAAAATATTTTGAATTTAGTGACAGAGAGTACCCTATTGTTGTTAGATAGAGGGTTTTATCACTTTAATTTTTGGTTACAATTAATTGATAAAAAAGTGGACTTTATTACGAGAATAAAAAAAGGAGCAGCAATCAAGGTAGAACAAATATTTACAGATAGTTATGGATTGCGAGACCGAAAGATAAGTCTGGGTTCTGGCACTAAAAAGACTCCATTTATCACTTTACGTTTGATTGAAGTGCGGTCAGGAAAAACATGGCATTCTTATTTAACCAGCGTGTTAGATCCTAATGTTTTACCTCCTTATGTGGTAGCGGATTTATATCGGCGACGTTGGCGGATTGAAGATGCTTTTAATATAGTAAAAAGACTCTTGGGGTTAAGTTATTTATGGACAGGTTCAATTAATGGAATTAAATTACAGATTTGGGCAACTTGGATATTTTATGCGGTTTTAGTCGATTTAGGTGATGCTGTAGCTGACGAACTTTCTCTCCCCTTTGATGATATTTCATTAGAAATGATTTATCGTGGTCTTTATCATTTTACTATGGCTCATCAAAAAGGTAAGGCAACAGATCCTGTTAAGTATTTTGCTGACCCTCAAAATCGAGATTTAGGTATTATCAAACAGAAACGAAAACCAAATGTTAAGTTAATTGTCGCGCCTTTTCCTGATCTCC
The DNA here is from genome assembly GCA_017355425.1 of Dolichospermum sp. DET69. Taxonomy (NCBI): domain Bacteria; kingdom Bacillati; phylum Cyanobacteriota; class Cyanophyceae; order Nostocales; family Aphanizomenonaceae; genus Dolichospermum; species Dolichospermum sp. DET69. The sequence goes on along the minus strand of CP070233.1, from coordinate 4,985,018 downwards.
AGCGGGGGTCTGACGAGTTTTTTTTCAATAATTATCCAAAAGTCTCTTGACAAAAGACTTACAGCCTTAACTTGTCACCAATGTGTTATCAATGGAACTGCTCCTTCAATTTCTTGGACATATTGAGGTGTATCATGTGTTCCATCTCTAATATCAAAACATCTCTTTATAGAAATAACTTCCCAATGTTTCGGTATTTCACCTAACCACTCAATACCAGAATCTTTCATTGGTACGCTTGAATCTAGTCCTTTGGTGACAGCGTGACTAATAAGCGCGGTGCGTTTTTCGTCGAGTTTTTCAATGAGGGTTTCTTTCTTTTTGATGAGTTCGTCTATTTGTTTGGTTTTATAGTCGAGAAATTGAGCGATCTTTTCTTGTTCATCTAGTGGAGGTAATGATATAGGCATATTAGCAAAGCCAGCTTGATTTACATAAACTACTGTTGCTGCTGTTGCAATCATTTGAAAATAATCACTAGAAATTTTGACAAGTTCGCGCAAATATTCAGGAATTATATGAGTATTGGGAATAAATGCTTGTAATTGTTGATTTATTATCACATCAATATCATTGATTGCACATACACTGAAATTACCAATACAACTAGCTATAATAGAACCTTTCTTCAAACTTTTAGAACCAGCTTTTATAGATGCTTCTTTTGTGACCTTAAACTTAGTTTGACTAACTCTATCTCCTAACATATCATCCATAGTGAGCCAAGGTAATCCATCATCTAAATTCAATTCTGGCTTATTTCTTTGAGGGATAAAAATCTCAGATACAAACTTTGCTTTTGATGCTTTCCAATGTTCAGGAATATCACCCAACCACTCAACACCAGAATCTTTATACTTTTGATAACCCTGATAATTACCCATTATTCCCCTTCCCAATCTTCAATTTTTAACCCTTTAACTCTGCTAAACTCTCTCACATTATGAGTCACTAATATTAAATTATTCGCTAAAGCAATAGCAGCAATTTGGATATCATTTGAACCAATAGGAGTTCCAGTATTTGCTAAATCAGCCCGAATCTTACCATAGATTTCTATACAGGAATCATCAAAGGGTAAAGATACAAACTGCTGTAAAAATGATTTTTGAATCTTCAAACTTTTTTGAGGGTTATTACTCCTCATTGATCCAAAAAATAACTCAGCTTTCACCACAGAACAGACTGCAATTTTATCAACCTCTAGATTGTCAATATAACGATTAATACTAAGAGATTTACCCTTGAGATACATGATACATACATTTGTATCTAGTAAATAAATTAAAGAATTATTACTCATCAAATACCCCAATTAATTCATCATCCATATCATCAGAAATTCCTAGATCATCTTCCTTAAACTCAATATCAGCACAAGCACCATATAAATTAAGTATCCCCTGAGAATGAAGCATATTTTTTTGCTTTAAAAATTCCTGGAAATCAGTATCAGAAAAAAAGTTGAGCATATCTTTCATCTCATCAAAATCAATCAAGCCATCTTTAAAAGCATCCAATACAAGATTAGCCAAGATTTTTTGGGATAAATTACCCCATTCATCAGGTATTTTATCTGTTAAATTATCTGGTAAATTAATTGTAATTTGCATAATTTCAAAATCTCCTAACTCTATGATTTTAACTTTATAAAACCAGGGAATTAATTCCCTGGTAGGCTAAAAGCTAACAAACTACATCGTATTTTCTAACCATTGTTCCAACTCAGTTATAGTAGAAAAATCCAAAAGAGCTTCACCCAATAACTCCAATTGTTCAATAGATAATTGATGTATTTTCTCAGTTAGAGAAACTGAAATTACACCAAATCGCCGATTAAGTTGTCTGATAACTAATCGTTGTTCACCACGTTCCATTGCTAGTTGTTCTGTTGGGCTAACTAAAGGCATTTTTCTTTCCTCCTCGAAATTTTTAACCTTAGTAATTAATGCTGTTTGTAAATGCTTAGGTAATGCCATCATTGTATCAATGATTTTGAACAGTTTAACTATTTGTTCTTTTGTTAAACCCCGTTCGTAAAGTTCTCTAATTAACTTCCATTTCCATTGCTCCCGTTCAGTAAGATTACTGGTTGTGGCCTTAGTTTTTAGGTGTGCAGTCGTAATGATAGCAAAAGGGTTGTTACTCAATTCTAACTCATGCAGCCGAGATTCATAATCAAGAAGTTTGACAGTGGGAAATTTAAGCAAAATTTCACCACCACCAATAGCATAATGATAACGATCAGGTCGCCAATTTGGTCTATCATCACCTAAAATTGCTAGGCTAAGTACGTTGTTATGATAAAGATCAAAAGCCCGGTAGTTGTAAATAAATATTCGTTCAGGAAAGTCCGCATCATATTGACTTTGAATCTCAATATGAATCAAGATCCATATTTGTTGTTTATCTAGCAACCAAACTTTATAAAGTTTATCTGCAAATCGGTTTTCTGTTTCTGATGAAGCTGTAATTTCTTGCAGTTCTTTATCTAGTGGTTCGGGTGGTTTTTCCCAGTCAATTAATCCGTAGACTGTCGGAAAGAAGAAAGATAAAAAACTCTCAAAATATTCGTTTAATGCTTCTTTCCATGATTCATCATAGTTGGCTGTTACTTCACTCATTTTGTTGTTAATTTTCTCATTTTGTTTTTAATCTAGGGGTGTTGACTTTCATGCTAAGTAGGCACAATTAAATATAATATGGGCGCTCATGTTGCCCACCCCACAAGAATATTATACTTATTGTGGGGTGGGATTCTGGTCTCCCCAGAGTCAACAATATTATTTTGATATTATTTCATCTCATCTACTTATTGCTCTGCAACCCTAAGTCCAAAAAATCAACATACTATCATTAAACAACTTCCCCCAACATCTCCATAATATCGGATTCCAGAGTCTTAATATCATTCTCAATTGCATCCAAAGCCCGAGGAGGCTGATAAATATAAAAATGCCGATTTAACGGAATTTCATATCCTACCTTAGTCTTATCAAAATCAATCCAAGCATCTGGTACATGAGGCAAAACTTCCTTTTTTAAATACTCTTCGCAATGCCTCTTTACCAACTTAATCAACTCATCTGCACTCCCATCCTTGTCATATCCCAAGGGTAAAGGTAAAGCAATATCATCTGGTAAAGGGACAATTTCAGTATCTCGTAAATTACTATCTGGTTCAGGATTCCCCTTACTATCTTTACAAATTTCCGCGTCTGGATCTGCTTCTCCCAATGCGGCTAAAATCGCTTTTTTTACAGGTGCTTTTAAATTTAATCCCGCATTTTTTAAAACCCGATTCAAGTCCTTTTCAAACTCATTCCGGCACAAATAAAGTTTATTTGCATCTAATTTCTGCAAAGCATCTAAAATCAGACTTTGAATATTTTCACCTGCTAAAATTTCTAATTGTTGAACTTTTTCATCCTTCCGCTTTTTAGTAGTTGCTAAATTCTGAAATGCTGTTTGTTCCCACAACCGCGCCAAACGCTCTTCATTCCCTTGAAAATTCAACCTTAATGGACGTTCTATAGTAATCTTTAAAAACCCAAATTCCCGATTATTAAAAATCTTAGAACAAATCGGCTTTTGGGTCTGTCCATCCCTTTGCACTTCACTAATACCATTTTGCTCACAATCTCCATAAAGTCGCACCAGTTCGGTAATATGTGCATCTGATAATTCATTACGTTTATTACCGAGACTTTTTTTCATTTTCTGATAATGATGAGTAGCATCAATAAGCTGTACTTTACCTTTGCGATGATCTGCTTTTTTATTCGTTACCAACCAAATATAAGTAAAAATTCCCGTGTTATAAAACATCTGGTCTGGTAATGCTACCACCGCATCTAACCAGTCATTTTCAATAATCCAACGGCGAATATTACTTTCACCACTCCCAGCATCTCCTGTAAACAATGGAGAACCATTGTGCGATTCGTTGTTAGTTGAATCACGGTATCCAGCCCGTACATAAGCTAACCAACCCAATTCTAGTAATAGAGGAAAGGTTGAACTCTCGGTCTGATATGGGTGTAAGTCCCATCTACCAGACTCAGGTATGACTCCCTATCTGCCTACGATGACCCGACTCGGTTTCGGGAGGTCGAAGCTAGAAGGCGCAATCAGACATCCGTTGTGAGGTGACACTGGTGCTAATGGGGAGTTCCCACGGTGAAATCAGAGCCTAGAAAAGCAACTCACTCCAGAGTAGGACACAACAATAAAACCTGACTCCACTGGAATTAATTCCCGCCGCATTCTGTTGGAAATAGCGGCAAGAGTCTAGGGAATCCAGTAGTTGAATTGGCTACACCTAACGGAACGAACAATCAACCGAGGGAACGAATAAAAACGGATTGAAGGTCTAGGGGCGGTCGAATCCCATAAGTAGGCTGGACGAGCAGCGGAACTCCTTCAATTCGGGTAGGACAGACCGTAATTGGTCTGAGGTGTTCAGAATACACAAATCGGAGCAGAGCATGATTGGACACAGAGAAAACTCTAGTGAATCTTGGAAGACGTTGCCCTGGAAGAAATTCCGCCGTAGCTCATTCCGCCTACAAAAACGAGTGTATAAAGCGGTTCAAGTTGGAGACAAGCACAAAGCGAAGTCACTACAAAAGCTGATTCTGAAGTCTACCGCAGCGAGATTACTGGCTATCCGTCAAGTATCACAGCTAAACGCACAGGAATTAGACCGCAGGAATTGACGGCAAAAAGTCCCTTAACTATAAGGAACGCTTTGAGCTTAATGAACTGCTAAAAGCATCCGTTAGCAACTGGAAACACCAGGGACTAAGAGAAATACCCATCCCCAAAAAGGACGGCACTACCAGGATGTTGAAAATCCCCACTATTGCTGATAGGGCTTACCAATGCCTTATCAAATACGCATTAGAACCAGCCCACGAGGCAACTTTCCACGCCTACAGCTTTGGGTTTAGGACGGGACGCTCGGCGCATGACGCTCAGAAAATCCTGTTTCTTAACCTAAGTTCTCAAGCCAACGGAATAGATAAACGAGTTATAGAACTCGATATCGAAAAATGCTTCGATAGGATAAACCACACCGCCATTATGGATAAACTCATAGCTCCTTACAGCATAAGACAGGGAATATTCCGCTGTCTCAAAGCCGGAGTTAATCCAGAGTTTCCCGAACAAGGGACACCTCAAGGTGGGGTGGTAAGTCCACTATTAGCCAACATCGCCTTAAACGGTATCGAAAGTATCCATACATATAAAGATGCCGGAGGGTCAATAAGAGAACCATCAATCCGTTACGCGGATGACATGGTAATAATACTCAGACCTCAAGACGATGCCACAGAAATACTCGACAAAATCAGCCAGTTCCTAGCAGAGCGGGGAATGAAAGTCAGTGAGAAAAAGACAAAGCTAACCGCCACGACAGATGGGTTTGATTTCCTCGGCTGGCACTTCAAAGTCCAGAAAAACGGGAAGTTTAGATGCGTTCCATCAGTGGACAATTATAAATCTTTTCGCAAGAAAGTAAAACACATCGTCAACAACTCGAATTATGGTTCTACCACAAAGGCTATGAAATTAGCTCCTGTAGTTAGAGGCTGGAGGAATTACCACCGCTTCTGCAAGATGGACGGGTCAAGAAACTCGTTATTCCACATCAGAACAAGAGCTTTCAGGGTATTCAACAAGGAAACAAAGCAAAATCGCTATACTAGCAAGCAATTACTAGATAAGGCGTTCCCAGCAGTTCCTTACTCCGAAAACAAACACATCAATGTCAAAGGTGAGAAATCACCCTACGACGGAGATTTAACTTATTGGAGCGAACGCAACAGTAAGTTATATGACGATATCACCTCTAAAGCCCTTAAACGGCAAAACCATAAATGTGGTCATTGTGGACTGAAATTGCTCAATGATGAGAAGGTACATCTTCATCATGTTGATGCCAATCATAACAATTGGAAACCAAAAAACCTTCTAGCAATTCATGAAAGCTGCCACGATTATATCCATAAGAGCAAAAGCGTAAGCTAAGAACGTCGGAAGCTGGGTGCGGTGAAAGTCGCACGCCCAGATTTAACAGAGAGGAGCGCGGGATAATACCCGCCTTCGACTCTACCAAACACTATCGCAATACGTGAACCATCACCACCATTTTCTGGGGAAGGGTGCATTTTTGATATCTTATGTTGGAGAAACAACAATGAACCATCATTAATACGTGGTAAACCTGCGCCAAATCTGCCATTAAATCCTAAACTTTCATACTCATCTTTAACAAAATCTTCTTCCGGTTTCCACTCCACCCCAAAAGGCGGATTTGCAAACATATAATGAAATTGTTTACCAGGATGACCATCATAGGGTAAAAAATTATTACTTTTACTTTTGGCGTTTTTAACTCCTAAAGTATCACCATAAACAAGATTGTTAATCGGTTCATCTTTAATCAATAAATCAGAACAACAAATAGCATAGGATTCGGAATTATATTCTTGACCAAATAACCCTAAATTGGCTTCAGGATTTTGCTTTTTAATATATTCCTCTGCTACTGATAACATTCCCCCTGTTCCGGCTGTGGGGTCATATACGGTCCGGTAAATCCCTTGTTTAAAGATATCTTTTTTTTCGCAAAAAACCAGATTTACCATGAGTTTAATTACCTCACGGGGTGTAAAGTGATCTCCGGCTTCTTCGTTAGCCTGTTCATTAAATTTTCTGACTAACTCCTCAAATAGATAACCCATTTGGAGGTTAGAAATTTTGGCAGGAGATAAATCTAATTCTGGTTTACAAAATTCTTTGATAATTAGATATAAACGATTATTTTCATCAAGTTTTTGAATCTCGCTTTCAAATTCAAACTTCTCAAAAATATCCCTGGCTTTAGGCGAGAAACTATTGATATACTTGATTAAATTACTAGCGATACCATCAGCATCATCTAATAATTTGGGAAAAGTAAACTCACTCAAATTATATAACGGCTGTGTGCGCTCTCCGCCAATAGCAACTTTAGCGATCGCTTTCTCAAAGGCATCACCCTTTAAACCCATGGCCTCATATTTCGTTCTCGCCTCAAGTACAGCCTTCTTAGTCGGTTCTAAAACAGCATCCAAACGACGCAATACAATCAAAGGCAACATTACCCGACGATATTGAGGAGGACGGTAGGGACCTCGGAGTTTGTCAGCAACACTCCAAATAAAACCAATTAAGTCTTGATTTTGAGAATTTTCTGTATTTGCAACCATAGTAATTTTTAGTAATGAATTTAATAGATAATACTGATTTACTTTAATGATGATACAAATATTTAGGTAGGGGTTTAGCAATGCTCATTGGTGTCAACTTAAGTAGGGGCGTATTACAATACGCCCCTACTTATCTGTTAGCTTCCACACCCGCCCAGAAATGAATTATGGCTTACGCCACGCTTCGCTATCATTTCCAGGGGGTCCATGGGTTTTACGTTAAGTTGACACCAATGAAGCTCTTGCTTTACCCCTAGGATAAATCTATAAGTATCACAATTTTCGTCAATTGGTATAACGCCATACCAAGGACAATCTCACTACAAGTCTAGTCCAATACAGGTAAGCGATGCCTACCCTAAACTATTAAGCTATTGGGCATTTAAATTGTATAACCCGTTAGGAGTCTAAATATTGTGGGGTGGGCATCTTGCCCGCCCGAATATTTAAATTACAGCAAATTGTCATCAAACCTGGAACAAGAACCCCACCCCCAACCCCCTCCCTGACAGGTGTAGGTTTTTTACAATTGGGTGAGGACAGGACTTGGAAGACAAGGCAGACAAGGTGACAAGGGAGGAAAACCGGACAAGAAATGGATGATTGGTCATAAAACAAACCATAAATTGGGTATTTTATGGATAAAATCTTCCTTGTCTACTATCCCTCCTTGTCTTCCTGGTCTTGCCTTTACAGAGAATATTAAAAACCTACACCTGTCAGCAACCCCCTCCCCGCAAGCGATGAGGGGGCTAAGATGTACCTTATATGATTGGAAATCGCTGTAGGTGCGTTTTAGCCTATTCCATCACCTGTGCAGACTTTTGTTTATCCAACTTGAGCATTAACACACCCAAAGGAGGTAAACACAAATCCAAAGAATAAGGACGATTGTGTAAAGACCAATCATCAGTCCACTTACCACCTAAATTGCCCATGTTGCTACCGCCATACTGACGGGCATCACTGTTGAATATCTCAGTATAAAAGCCCTTTTCTGGCACACCAATGCGATAATGAGAATGGGGTTGAGGGGTAAAGTTACAAACCACGACAATAAACTCATCAGAATTCTTGTCACGACGGACAAAAGAAACTACGCTATGGCGGTTATCAGTACAGTCAATCCACTCAAACCCGGCTTGGTCAAAATCTTGAGTATATAAAGCTGGTTCAGAACGGTAAAAATGGTTAAGAGACTGGAAAAAATCCTTTAACTGTCGGTGTGGTTCAAACTGTAATAGATGCCATTCCAAATCAGCCCAAGCATTCCACTCACTCCACTGGCCAAATTCCATGCTCATAAACATGGTTTTTTTGCCTGGGTGGGCAAACATATAAGCGAACAAACAACGAATATTAGCTAACTTCTGCCATTCATCACCCGGCATCTTACCAATCATATTACTCTTACCATGGACTATTTCATCATGGGACAGAGCTAACATGAAATTCTCGCTGTGGTTGTACCACATACTAAAGGTAATATTATTTTGATGGAACTGACGAAACCAAGGATCCATGCTGAAGTAGTCCAGCATATCGTGCATCCAGCCCATATTCCATTTTAAGTTAAAACCTAATCCACCTGTATAGGTAGGCCAAGATACCATTGGCCAAGATGTGGACTCTTCCGCAATGGAAAGCGCACCAGGATAATAACTAAACAGCAAGCTATTAACTTGACGTAAAAAATCCGCAGCTTCTAAATTTTCTCTACCACCGTATTCATTAGGCAACCATTCTCCTGCTTCTCGGCAATAGTCAAGGTAGATCATGGAAGCAACCGCATCAACGCGAATTCCGTCAATGTGGTATTTATCGAACCAGAACAGGGCATTGGCTACCAAGAAATTACGGACTTCATGGCGATTGTAGTTAAATACTAAAGTCCCCCATTCCTTATGTTCACCTTTGCGGGAGTCAGAGTGTTCGTATAAGTGACTACCATCAAAGAAGGCTAAACCGTGACCATCTTTAGGGAAATGACCAGGAACCCAGTCTACAATTACGCCAATATCGTTTTTATGGCATTCGTCCACAAAATACATGAAGTCTTCGGGAGTGCCAAAACGGGAAGTAGGAGCATAGTAACCAGTTACTTGATAACCCCAAGAACCATCATAGGGATGTTCCGCAATTGGTAAAAGTTCTAAATGGGTATATCCTAATTTCTTGACATAGGGAATGAGTTTATCTGCTAGTTCCCGGTAAGTCAGAAATCGTGCGCCGGTTTTGAGTTCGGAAACCACAACTACAGCTTCAGTTTCTCCATTGGGTAATTTGGCAGGTTCAGCACTAGCAGTGTGCAACCAAGATCCTAAATGCACTTCATATACGGAGATAGGTTGGCTGAGAGGATCACTATGTCTCCGCTTTTCCATCCAGTCTGCGTCATTCCAAGTATAGGAATTTAAGTCAGTAACTATAGATGCTGTTTTGGGACGTGGTTCTTGCTGGAAACCATAAGGATCAGATTTTTCATAAATATGCCCTTCAATATTTTTGATTTCGTATTTGTAATGTTCTCCTACACCTATCTCCGGAATAAATAATTCCCAAACTCCTGTGTGTCCTTTCCGCATTTGGTGCTTGCGTCCATCCCACAGGTTAAAATCTCCCAATAAGGAAACGTTGCGGGCATTAGGCGCCCAAACGGCAAAATAAACTCCTTTGACACCATCAACTTCTGTGGTGTGCGCTCCTAATTTCTCATAAATGCGGTGATGGTTGCCTTCACTAAATAAATGTAGATCAAATTCTGTTAAGTGGGCAGAGCGGAAAGCGTAGGGATCATTGACTACCCGCTCATGTTCCCCTTCTTTAATGCGTAACTGATAGTTTTGCAGTTCTGCGGTTTCAATAGTACATTCAAAAAAATGAGGATCATGCACTGTGTCCATTGGATATTCTTTCCGTTCCTCTGGCACTACTACCCATGCAGCACTTGCATTTGGTAGATAGGCTCGCACTGCCCAAACCGTTTTGCCATTTTGCTCGATGAGATGAGAACCCAGGATTTCAAACGGATCGTGATGTTGATTGTGAATGATGCGATTAACCTGTTCAGGGGCGACCGTGGTTATGGACATGAAGCTACCTATGTGATATATGATGATTGACTAAATCTACTTTTTATCTATGTTATATTCTTGCATCTTTGTCGCCACCGTTATCCTATATTAGTTATTAGTCGTTGGTCATTGGTCATTAGTCATTGGTCATTGGTCATCTGGTGAAAATTAAATATGCGTGATTGGAAACCCTTGTAGAGACGTGACCTGGAACGTCTCTACATTCATTCCACCAGATGTCTAATAGTCATTTCCTTTTCTTGAACAACGGATAACTGACTAAATGTTTAAAAAGGGGAAAAGTTGTAATAACGTTTTGCGTAGTTGCAGCAAGAATATTTTATCGCGGATACCAGAGCTTAGGCGTGGAGGTGGACTTATTTGTATTTGTGCTTGCAATTCGGCATATTCTGCGGGTGTAAGGACTTTACCATCAATAGGCGATCGCGCTGTTAGAATAATCTCTGTCCGCAATATCTCCTCTGGTATATCTGCTTGTGGTGGTAATGCTATCACTGCTTTACCACTTTGACCACTTAACCCCACTAAAATACTAGTGGTAACACTCAAAATAATCAGCAGTATCCGTTTCATTAATTTCTGTTGAAGTTATCAGTCCTGTTTTTTTATTCTAAATTCTAAATTCTAAATTCTAAAGTCTAAAGTCCTGGTGGTAATGTTTCAGCGCATAGCTGATGAATATTGATAATCCGTTCAAAAACCTGTGGATATTGCTGACGATAATCAGGAATCAGTGCTAAAGGACTCAACAAAGCCGCTGCGGTAATATCAGCTATACTCAAGCGACTACCCACTAAATAGTCACTTTTTTGCCAATATGCTGATAATATTAACAAAGCATTGGCGAGTCTCTTTCGCGCTAATTCAACGGTAGTATCATTAATTCCATATTGTTGTCTGACTACTTTAATCACCATTTGGCTTGGGAATGAGGGGTCAATTACTTTACCCTCATGAGCGCGAAATTGATAATATACAAACCTGGTAGCAGTCCCTATACTTTCATCTAACCAATCTTCTAACATCGCCGCTTGAGTTTGCTGCTCTAAATTGGGTAAAAATAAAGCAGGTTCGGGTTGATAGCTTTCTAAAAATTTAAAAATTTCCGTAGAATCAGCAACAGATTGAGGTTGTCCGACAATTTGGGGTAATAGAACAGGTAATGTTGTTAACCCAGTTAAGGGCTTTACCTTCAAAATATGTAACCCTGGAGTTAGATTTTCAGTTTGATAACTAATTCCCTTATAACCCAAGGCTAATCTGGCTTTGCGACAATAATGAGATGTACTAAATTGCAGTAACAACATACATTGATATTAATTTGGTTACTGACAAAACCAACTTGACACTTTCAGGAAACCAAGTCACTCAGATTCTAAGGACAAGAATTAAAAAATCAAGCTGGGCGAGAACTGAATCTAGCCCAGAAGCAAAACTTGATGAATGTTCCTGTTTTTACCCAACTTGACAACATTAGGTAGTTGAATCTTTAGTCTTTAGCTACAAATTATCCTAACTTTCTCAGTAGAGTTTTGTAGAAAATAATTTTCAAAGATGTCAATTACCCATGAGGGGAGATATATAGCCCTATACTATGGCTTTTTGGGAGTCGCTGCGGGAGAGGTTGTCGCCGCAGGAGAGGTTGTCGCCGCAGGAGAGGTTGTCGCTTTAGGGGAGGTTGTAGCCGCAGGGGTAGCACCAGTATCTGCTGGTTCGCCACCTGTTGTTGCGGCTGGAGAACTTGTAGTACCCGCTGGTTCACTACCACCATCACAAGCTCCAAGCATGGTAGCCAAACTTAACATTAGAGCCAAACCAAAAATTTTTGTCTTCATAACTCCTCTTTCACCAATTGTGGTAATAAAATCTTTCACCTGTTGAATAAGATACCTTATTTATTGATTTTTTTTTAGGGTTTTCTGATTACTTATTTCAACCCATGTCCACTTGTAACATTTTTGTAGATTATATGTAATACGAATAGATCATGATTAAGGGTTAGAATGGCTTCAATTCTTGATCTGAAAATGTAACTTGAGGCAAGATCTTATCAAGTCAAAAATACAGTATTTATTATCAATAAAATCATGGTTTTTGAACGTAAATCAGCATTTTCCGCAAAAAATACTTGGTTTGGGGGCAAGTCTCCCTTCTCATTCACTAGACGACGTTCTCGAAGTCTGAATAAAAAAACACAGAGTTCCTCCCGACTGCATAGTGAACCGATAGCAGTTAAATCGCCTAGTCCCCGGAATGCTTGGCTAAATTTTTTAGGTTCTCGCAGAAATAAGACAGCAGTTCGTACCTCAAACTTAGAAGCAGGTAAAAAACAAACTACTGATATTAATAGACAATTAAATACTTCTATACATAGAATGAACGATACTTCAATCATGCCTGTATGGTTGCTACGTATGTATATACTCAATCGCTATTCGTCAATTTTAGTATTTTTATTAGTAGCAGCGACATTAATAGTTTATGGTTGGACAGTATATTCGCAAGAGCTTTGGAGTGATTCTTACCGCAAACTACAAAGCCTGCAACGTCATGAGCGACAGTTAAATACTGCCAATGCGACACTGACTAGCAAAATGGCACAGGAAGCAGAACAGCCTGGTACTGAATTGGTATCACCGACTTCTAAGGGGACAATTTTCTTACCACCAACATCTAATAATTATCCCAAGTCGTCATTCTCAACTTCTCAACCAGAATCGCAACCAGAACCACCTTCTCCACTGGGATATTAAAGGAGTCACCGAGTCACCGAGTCAGGAGAAAGAAAGAAGAAGGAAGAAGCAAGAAGCAAGAAGCAAGAAGAAGAAAGGAAGAAGAAGGAAGGAAGAAGAAGGAAGGAAGAGAAGAGTTGGGCAATTAGCCCTCGAATTTGCGCGGTTATTTTTAGTTAGAATGCAAGGGTTTTTAACATCTATTGTCAATAATCTGGCACTTGTTTGCTGATAAAACTCTGTAAACCTTTGTTTATCAACGCTTTTGCTTTCTTTGATGCAAACCCTAACTATATGTTGCTCTCATGCTGAAGTCATCAATTAAAACAAAACTCAGAAATTTACGTAATTTAGAATTCAAACGACAACGCAAGTTTTCTAGACAAGCTGAACCAGGAAGCATTGATTCAAAAACACCAGAAAACTCACCCAACATTCGATTACGACTGTTTGCTGTGTGGGGTGTGCTAATGATTGCTATGGTAGGGTTGGCATTTAATTTATATCAGTTACAAATTGTTCAGGGAAAAAAGCTGACTCAGAGGGCGCGAAACCAGCAAATGGTCAATTTACGCCCTTATATGCCTCGTCGTCCGGTAGTAGATCGGGGTAATAATGTCTTGGCTATTGACCGTCCTGTTTATAATGTATATAGCCATCCCAAGTTGTTTGATCATTCTCAAGAGGAAATTGCCGAGACAATTGGTCCAATTATCGGCAAAGAAAAGGCTGATCTAGTCAAAATATTCCAAAGTAAACGGAGTGGAATTTTACTAGCTTCGGGTATCTCTGAAGATATTACTGATAAGTTGATATCACTCCGCTTGAATGGGTTCGAGTTTATCCAAAAATACTCCCGATTCTATCCCCAAGATGATTTGGTGGCTGATGTGGTGGGCTATGTTAATCTTGACCGTCGTGGCCAAGCTGGTGTGGAATATAGTCAGGAGAAGTTGCTAGAACGTTCTGGACAAACAGTTCGGATGAGTAAATCTGGTAATGGGTCGTTAATGCCGGATTATGCGACTGAGGGATTTCTGCATTTTGATGATTTAAAACTGCAATTAACTATTGATAGCCGTGTGCAACGGATTGCTCGTGCGGCGTTAAAAGAACAGATGACTAAATTTAGTGCCAAACGGGGCGCAGTGATTGTCATGGATGCAGTTGATGGTTCTTTATTGGCTTTGGTTTCTCAACCTACTTATAACCCGAATCAATATTCTAAATCTGATATTTCCCTGTTTAAAAACTGGACTGTAGCTGATTTGTATGAGCCGGGATCCACTTTTAAACCTGTGAATGTGGCGATCGCTCTAGAAAATGGTGCAATTAAACCAGATGATACATTTACAGATCCTGGTTCTATTAAAATCGGTACACATACTATCAAAAATGCGGAAAAAACAGGTTATCGCCAGTTAACTATTCCTGAGATTTTACAAACTTCTAGTAACATTGGTATGGTGAGAATCATTCAACGATTAAAACCATCCATATATTACAACTGGCTAGAACGTTTAGGGCTAGGACAAAAAGTTGAGACGGATTTACCCTTTGAAGTCAGAGGTCAACTCAAAAGTCAAGAACAATTTATCTCTTCAGCTATTGAACCAGCTACTACATCTTTTGGACAAGGGTTCTCTCTGACTCCATTACAACTGGTACAACTACATGGTGCATTAGCCAATGGGGGCAAATTAGTTACACCTCACGTAGTCCGAGGACTAATTGATAGTGAAGGGGGAATGCATTATTCAATTACTCTCCCAGAACCACGGCAAATTTTCTCAGCTACAACCACCCAAAAAGTTGTGGAAATGATGGAAACAGTGGTAAGTCAAGGTACTGGGAAAGCGGCTAGAATTTCTGGATATCGAATTGGTGGGAAAACAGGAACAGCCCAAAAAGCTAGTCCTAATGGTGGATATATTAAAGGTGCAAGAATTACCAGTTTTGTTGCTATTTTGCCAGTGGAATCTCCCCGTTATGTAGTTTTTGCAGTTGTCGATGAACCAAAGGGAGAAAATGCCTATGGTTCTACAGTAGCTGCACCAATTGTTAAGACTGTCATGGAAGCACTCATTCCTATTGAACAAATTCCACCAACTGTAAATAAGGAAAAGGAGTAGTCATTGGTCATTGGTCAGTAGTCATTGGTCAATTGTCACCTATTACCTATTACCTATTACCTATTACCTATTACCTATTACCTATTACCTATTACCTATTACCTATTACCTATTACCTATTACCTATTACCTATTACCTATTACCTATTACCTATTACCTATTACCTATTACCTATTACATTACCTATTACCTATTACCTATTACCTATTACCTATTACCTATTACCTATTACCTATTACCTATTACCTATTACCTATTACCTATTCCCTATTCCCTATTCCCTATTCCCTATTCCCTATTCCCTATTCCCTATTCCCTATTATAAGTTTGTTTGAGTGTGGCTTCAATTGAACCTAAATTTTGGAACAACTTAATTAATTCATGAGATTTGGTTTTTTGCTCTGATAAAATAACTTTTAATGGGGTTAAAAATTCAATATCAGGATCATCTTTCAGGGCGATTTCAGCAGATTGGAAAATTTTGGTTGTATTAACAAAAATATCTTCATTTTCAAAACCGTATTTTGCAGAAACTTGGTGTAAATCAGCATCAGGTATAATTGCTCTACCTGGTAAGGTTTCATCTAACACTAAACCTTTTAGTAAAGCTAATAAACCTGCATAAATAGAGAAATTATCACAACTATCACAAGCTTTAAATTCTATTCGTCCTACTTCCGAGGGAATGCGGGCAATTTTAGTTAATGAAGGCACACTTTTGATTAGTTCTTCTGTTTTTTCCAAAAAAACTAATGTTGCGGATCTTTTTCCGGTTCTGATAAATGTCCTTACTGATAAACCTTCCCATAAATCACCATTATAAAAAGGAGAACTATAACTAAAAGGAATGATGTAAGGGCTATAGTAAGTCAACTTTTTACCAATATCAATTAATTTTTCAGTAGACAAATTTGCTAGGGAAATATTTAAATCTGGGCCATAGGAAACCATATAGATATGAGCAGTTTGTTCATCTGGATAAGCTTGTAATTGCTTAATTTCAAAATTATTTAATGGAGGTTGTGGTTTAAATACGCAAGTATAGGGGTTAAAACTGGCTAAAACAGGCGAAAATCCAAAACTAGCAGCAACCTCTTTTAATAAAATAAAACTTGCGGTTAATTCATCAATTGCTCCTTGAATGCTAGAGTGGATAGTTGTTCTAATTTCGATGCCTTTAGCTACACAGTCAATTACTTCTTCAGATTCGTTAAATCTTTCAAATCCTTCAATATACCAACGCTTTTTTTTAATCCCAGCATCACCAACTCTTAATTGTGGGTAATCAGTGGAATAGATAGGTAATTTGTCAATAATTTGCTGAAAATCGGCAAATTTTGTATTATGGAAATCTGCAAACTTTCCTTGATGATTGAGAAAAGCAACTTCATGTTCAATCCCAAAGCAAAACATACTTTATCCCTTAGTTAATGATAAATATCATCAATTATATCTATTTTCAATAATCTTGGAGATAGAGATAAACCCCGTCTAAGATGAAAACCATAGTTATTGAAAGTAGTGGGAGCATCTTGCTCCCTGCTGTTAAGCTCCCTGCTGTTAAGCTCCCTGCTGTTAAGTAGCGAGCAAGATGCTCGCATTACTTCAGGTTTCAAAATGGATGAGGTTTAGATCCCCGACTTCTTAAAGAAGTCGGGGATATGAATAAGTTGGGGATCTGAATGGATTAAATATACAGAAGTTTAATTATTTTCAAGATAACTTAATATTGACTAATAAAAATTACAAGGCCTGAGTTTTTATGACAACTACTACTCAAACTCCTTACAGTAGCGAACAAATTATTGCTTGGTTACGGGGATTACTGACTATTGCTTGGGCTGATGGTAATTTTGATACTCAAGAACAGGAAGTAATTACTAATCTTACCAAAGATGAATTAGCCCCTGCTATTGACTGGAATTCTTTAGAGATAATTGAACCTGATGAACTAGCGGCCATATTGGGTAAAGGTACGCCTGTAGCGGAAAATTTCTTACGGACAGCGGTAATGGTAGCGATCGCTGATGGTATATATTCTCCTAGTGAGGATGATCTGCTTCAGCAATTGTGTCAAAAATTAGAACTGCAAGAGAATTTACTCACGGCCTTACGTCAGACCCTACAAGATACCGCACAAACAAACGATTTTTCCGCTACTGGACTTCAAGCCCCACACCCAGACGCTTTAACTCCCTTGCGTCACTGGTTAGACGGGTTAGATATTCAAGATCCCAGAGTTGCCAGATTTTTGTGTAAGATGATTCCTTCCCAGTGTCCCTTTGAAAGAGATGTAACTCTATTTGGACGGAAAATTGTCCATATCCCACCGATGTGTAAAATCAACCCCCTTTATGAACAAATGGTAGGCTTACGCTTCCGCGCCCTCTCCTACCTAGCAGATGATTGTGGTGAGGATGTTACACCTTATATTTAGTCATTAGTCATTAGTTATTGGTCATTGGTCATTAGTCATTAGTTATTGGTCATTAATTAGGTGAGGTGAGATAATGAGTGGTGGGAGGTTTCAAGAATTACGGGTATATCAATTGTCAGAAAAATTGGCTGATGATATTTGGAAAATTGTTAACCAATGGGAGTCATTACCAAAAAATACATTAGGTAAACAGATAATCCGTTCAGCAGACAGCATTGGTGCGAATATAGCAGAGGGCGTAGGAAGAGGTAGTTATCAAGACAATCGGCGATTTGTTAGAATAGCTAGAGGGTCATTATATGAAACTCAACACTGGCTAAGACGAGCGTATACACGTAATCTGTTAACAGATGAACAAGTAGTCACCCTGAAAATTACCATCAATAACTTAGCACCCCAATTAAACGCCTACCTAAAATCCATCGGTCATGTTTCAGATAACCAATAACCAATAACCAATGACTAATGACTAATGACTAATGACTAATGACTAATGACTAATGACTAATGACTAATGACTAATGACTAATGACTAATGACTAATGACTAATGACTAATGACTAATGACTAATAACTAATGACTAATAACTAAATTATGCAATTCATAGACCAATCAATAATTGAAGTAGAAGCAGGTGACGGAGGTGATGGTATTGTTGCTTTCCGCAGAGAAAAATATGTCCCAGCAGGTGGTCCATCTGGTGGAAATGGTGGCAGAGGTGGTTCAATCATTTTTGTCGGTGATTCTAACCTCCAAACCTTGCTAGATTTTCGCTATAAACATCTGTTTAAGGCCCAAAATGGAGAACGTGGCGGTCCAAATAATTGCACTGGTGCAGGTGGAAAAGATTTAATTGTTGAAGTTCCCTGTGGTACTGCTGTTTATGACGGGCAAACAAGTGCTTTGCTATGCGATATAGTTGAACCTGGACAAAGCTTTCAAGTTGCTAAAGGTGGTAAAGGTGGGTTAGGAAATCAACATTTTTTAAGTAACAGTAACCGCGTTCCTGAATATTCACTTCCTGGTTTAGAAGGTGAAAAAAAGGTCTTACGTTTAGAATTGAAATTGTTAGCAGAAGTGGGAATTATTGGTTTACCAAATGCGGGTAAATCCACTTTGATTTCTTCTTTATCGGCTGCACGTCCAAAAATTGCTGATTATCCTTTTACTACCTTAATTCCTAATTTGGGTGTAGTGAAAAAACCCACGGGTGATGGTACTGTTTTTGCGGATATTCCCGGTTTAATTGAAGGTGCTTCTCATGGTGCTGGTTTAGGTTATGATTTCCTTCGTCATATTGAACGGACTAGGGTTTTATTACATTTAATTGATGCGACAAGTGAAAATGTCATTGCTGATTTTCATACTATTCAAGAAGAACTCAAGGCTTATGGACGGGGTTTAACTAAACGTCCGCAAGTTTTGGCGTTGAATAAAATAGATGCTGTTGATAGAGAAACTGTTGATTTGGAGGCTTTAGCTACTCAATTAAATCATCTGGCTTTAGCACCTGTTTTCATAATTTCGGCTGTAACTCGCACTGGTTTAGATGCAATGATGCAGGAAATTTGGCGGATTTTAGATGAGATTAATGCCTTAGAAGCTACGGAAGCTGCGGAGATTGCGGTTTAATTGATGGGTTGATTCTGTTGAATAAAAGTCCGCGAATGCGGACTCATTTTTAGGATTTTTGTAGTTTTTGGAAAACAATAAGTAAGGAATAATTTTGTTAGAAGCGTCTTTTCCACAAGCAGCAGCAAGGCATTTACATGATGCAAAAATTTTGTTGAATGTGTTGAATGAGGAACGAGAGGAACGATTGGATAATGCAGTATATCTAGCTGGTTATGTCGTTGAATGTTCATTTAAGGTATTAGTTACAGTATATCTTTCTGAAGATATAGAAGAAATAAAAACCCATGGTCATGATTTAAAAAAACTTCAAGGTAAAGCAATGAATAGGCTACGCTTAATGTATCCGGTGCTTGATATGCAACTTCCAACTTCTCGAATACAGGGAACTATCCTAAGTCGAAATCATCCAGAGCGACGCTATGCTAGTTCATGCTATGTCTCCCAGTGTGCGAGAAACAGCAAGGTTAGATAAAAAATTAATTGAATCAGATGAATGGTTATTTATCACTTATGATGAATTAGATAGATTAGGATCTTCATATCATCAATTAGCTGCTCCTATTCGTCAACTTTTAGCTTTTTGGTTAGATAATTGGCGGCGTTGGGAAAGAATTAGACCCAAGATTTTTTTACGTACCGATCTTTTTCGAGAAGATTTTTTAAATTTTCCTGATGCTTCTAAGTTAAAAGCTTACCAGATTAATTTGGAATGGAAAGATTCATGGTTATATCAACTACTTTTCAAGAGATTAGCAAATTCTGGTCACGAAATGGCTGAATATTTGCGTAGTATATCACCAAATTTTCTCAAAGAAACTAACACACCTTTGGGAATAATTATCACTGCCAATGAACTTTCTCACGAATTTATGATCGGCAGAATAATTAGTAGATTTATGGGTGATAATCCTAGAAAGGGATATACACATCTTTGGATTCCTAATCATCTTAAAGATGCTGGAGGAAGAATTTATCCCCGCGCATTTTTAAAGCTGTTTTCATTACCAGCACAGAGGAGAATAGATGAATCTGATATACCAAATTTAACTGGAGATACCCTCCTAACTCCTTCTGATTTACAAGGCGCACTTGTTGATATTTCCAAATATAGAATTGGAGAATTAGTAGATGAATATCCTTGGTTAGCACCTCTGAAGAACAGCTTGAATGGCTTGAAAGTTCCTGTTGCAGAAGAAATTTTTCTAGATAAACTTAAAAATACAACATGGAGTGAAGAACTTGGAAAACAACCACCCACTTTAAACCCGGAGGAAATTATGCGATATTTGCTACAACTGGGAATTATTGACAGGCGTTCTGATAAGCGTGTTAATATGCCTGAAATTTATATGTATGGATTTGGGGTAAAACGCCCTGGTGGTGTAAAACGTCCAAAAAGATAGATTTTCTCACATTCCAACACAATCTATGATGTAGCCTTGGGAGTTGAAATATTATGACTATTGCACAGGAAACACGCTACTATTCACCCGCAGAATATCTAGAATTTGAAGTAAATTCAGATATACGACATGAATATATTGATGGATTGATTATACATAAGACAGGTGGAACACCAGATCACAACCAAGTTGCTGGCAATTTTTATGCTGTGCTAAATTTTGCGCTTAAACGTCAACCTTATCAAGTCTTTGTTACAGATCAACGACTTTGGATTCCTAATAGACGCATTCACACTTATCCTGATATTATGGTTGTCCAAACTCCCTTGGTTTTTGAAGAAGGTAGAAAAGACACTATTACTAATCCTGTGATGATTGCTGAGGTGTTATCAAATTCAACTAAAAGCTATGATAAAGATGAAAAGTTTGCTGCTTATCGAACTATTCCTAGTTTTCAAGAATATATTTTAATTGACCAATACACAATGCACGTTGAACAATATTCCAAAACTGATCATAACAAATGGATTTTTTCAGAATATTCAAATAGTCAGGATTCTTTAAATTTAGCTTCAATTGCTTGTCAAGTTTCGCTGGAAGATATCTATAATAAAGTTAATTTTGCAGCGAAAGAATGAATCCTGTGAAAAGGTTTCATTAATGAATTTACAGAATTTGGACAGGCAAGATGCCCGTCCCACAAGAGTTTTATTTACACTTTAATAAACCAGCGTTTCTGATACATCAATACCGCAACACCGTACCATAATAACAGCGTCACAAGTGCAAATAAAAATGAGCCGTTGAATTTTCCTGACCAAGATGCAAAGATATTTTGATAAATCCAATTATAGATACTAATGGCAGTTTCACCTGTACCAAGTTGGGTTTTTGCGGTGATTTTGATTAATAATACAGATGCTACAAAAAGAGCGATCGCATTTAAGCCCATTATCTCAAAAGGTTTACTCCAGCGTTTAATTAATCTCACTTCTATCAACTCATAACAAGCTGCTAATAACATTAACGCCCAACCAGAGGTAAATAAAACATAGGAACTCGTCCAAATTTTCTTATTCATGGGAAAAGCCACATCCCAAATAATTGCAATTACCAAACAACACAAACCAAATAAGACTAAATCCATGCTGGTGTGTGAAGTAGCTTGTTTTTTATCTTTAATCCATTCCCCAGTAAAATAACCAGCCAAAACACTAACTATTGCCGGAATCGTGCTGAAAAGTCCTTCAGGATCTCCCATAAAATTAAACCCATCACCTTTATAAAGATGTACTTTGGGAATAATTAATCTGTCAATAAATGCGCCAAAATTACCTTCTCTCGTCAGCACTCCCGCACCATATTCAGGAACAGGAATATACATCATTGTCAGCCAATAACCAATGAGTAATCCCCCTGCTACTAACCATTGAGTTTTGCGGGGTAATTTTAAAACAATCAAAGATGCAAACAAGTAAGTTAAAGCAATCCGTTGTAATACCCCCATCAAGCGGATACTACTTAAATCAAAAGTCCAAACACCTTTATTCCAAAAACCATTTAACAGTAAACCTAAAATAAACAGAATCGCAGCGCGGCGCAGGACGCGCAAGTAAACTGCTTTGGTGGGTTTGTTCTCTGCTGTATATTTTGACAGAGAAAAAGTCATGGCCACACCAATAATGAATAAAAAGAAGGGAAATATTAAGTCAGTGGGTGTACAACCGTGCCATTGGGCATGACTGAGGAAAGGATAAACATCATCTGCGACTCCTGCCATATTAGCAAGAATCATTGCCGCGATGGTAATACCACGAAACACATCAAGTGAACTCAGACGCATAGACAAAATATCTTATTTGAGAATCTCACCTTACTCCTCCCGATGCACTTTATCAAGAAAAATTGATAACCTAAGTTACAAGGTAAAATTTTATTAAGTAATGTTTGAATAGTAAATTTTTTAATTATGGCTATCAAAGTTGGAGATACCGCGCCTGATTTTAACCTAACCGCCCAAAATGGTGCAAATATCAGCCTGAGAGACTTTCGGGGTCAAAAATCTGTTGTCCTCTATTTTTATCCTAAAGATGACACCCCAGGATGCACTGTGGAATCTTGCGCTTTTCGAGATCAATATGAAGTATTTCAAGCCGCTGGCGCTGAAGTGATTGGTGTGAGTGGTGACTCTAGGGACTCCCACCAAAAGTTTGCAAATAAATACAATTTACCTTTTACACTATTGAGTGATCAAGGCGACCAAGTGCGAAAACAATATGGTGCAACTACCGCTTTTGGTTTTATCCCTGGACGAGTAACTTATGTGATTGACCAAAACGGTGTGGTTCAGTATGTTTTTGATTCCATGCTGAACTTTAAAGGCCACGTTGAGGAAGCATTGAAAACATTGCAACAACTAGCCACGAAATGAGATATTCCCCAAAAATTACATCTGCATAGATAACATTAGATATGCCGAGTAGAGACGTTCCAGGTCACGTCTCTACCGATAAAAAATCTAATCAGACTTTACTTAGAGTGAGATTTTTCGGCAACACTGACATTACCCTGGGCTGTTTTGCCATTCCTACCGTTAGAATTACCGTTACTGCGGGGTTGTATTACTCCATAACCACCGTGATTACGTTCATAAATAACGTTAATCTCTCCGCTTTCTGCATTATGAAACATATAAAAGTCATGTCCCACCAGTTGCAGTTGTTCTTGCGCTTCTGCTAGTGTCATTGGCGGCATAGAGAAGTATTTGGTGCGAACAACCTCTTCGGGTAATTCAGCGGTGCGATCGCCTATTAAATCCGCTGCAACAATCTCTGGTGCTACTGCTTCGTTAGTTGATATAGGTTGAGTTTTATGATCCTGCCTTCTTTCTTTATATTTCCGTAATTGCCGAGCAATTTTATCTGCAACCAGGTCAATACTTGCGTATAAGCTTTCGCTGCTTTCCTCTGCACGGATAATACTACCATTAGCATAAATAGTTACTTCTGCTGCTTGCTTGGTACTTATTCGGGGATTGCGAGCTACGCTTAAATGGACATCCACTTGATTTGTGATGTTCTGAAAGTGACTAACTGCTTTTTCAATCTTCTGATGTACATATTCGCGAATTGCATCAGTGATTTCAATATTTTTACCGTGGATGACAAGCTTCATGTAAACTCTCCCGCTCAATATTATATATGATGTGTGATGTTTCAGATAGGAATAGAAATTTCGGTCAGGCCTATCACTGCCACCAACACAAATCGTAACCTATTCTTAAGAAACTGCTTTTTAGCATTTTTAACACTTCTTGCATCTTAAAGATTGCACTATCCATCATTGTTTCCAACTGTTTGCCAAACAATTGGCTATTCAAGCAAAACCCTTGAATTAGGCTTTTGTGGTTCTTTTAAATGCCTACTTCTATGGAACTTTACCAAAATAGGAATGCTTGCTTTTTTTTACCTCTGTTGTCCTATTAACTATTGTATAGAGGATACAACCTTTTTGGAAAATTTGCTCCTGATTAATGCCAACAAATTGTTAAGCTGCCATCAATCAGTAAATTAATTTGTATTGTTTTACCTTAATGCTTGTTTTAGAGAACTCCTTTCAACACCATTGAGGTTATATATTTAAACTAGCACCTTATGGATTCTAAAATATATTCCCTTGATGTTCCTTTAAGATCCTTTGCATAGCTTGACAATTACCTACTACCTAATTACTGATGATTTATAGCACTCAATCTAATCAGTATCGTTGTTTACTATATAATCCTGGGTTAATGCCTTATGAAACTGCTCATCAGTGGCAGCGATCGCTCGTTACAGAGCGAATTAACAACCCAGAATTAGAGGATGTGTTAATTGTACTAGAACATCCCCCTGTCTATACCTTGGGACAAGGAGCAAACCCAGAATTTATAAAATTTAATCTTGACAAAAGTGACTATGATGTACATCGCATTGAAAGAGGTGGTGAAGTTACATATCATTGTCCTGGACAATTAGTAGGTTATCCGATTTTAAACTTACGCCGTTATCGTCAAGATTTACATTGGTACTTGCGTCAGCTTGAGGAAGTATTAATTCGCGTTTTAGCAAATTATGACTTGAAAGGAGAAAGGATTCCTGGTTTTACTGGTGTTTGGTTAGAAGGATACAAAGTTGCAGCCATAGGGATAAAAGTCAGCAAATGGATTACCATGCACGGTTTTTCCTTAAATGTTTGTCCAGACATGACCGGATTTGAGCAAATTATCCCCTGTGGTATTGCTGATAAACCAGTCAGTAGTTTAGCCGCATGGATTCCCGATCTTACCTGTAAGCAAGTGAGTTATTTTGTAAGTCAATGCTTCGCAGAAGTATTTGGCGTAAATTTAGTAGATGCTAATAATCATAATATAGTAGACTTCATCAAGTAGGGGCGAACGGCGTGCGCCCAGAAACAAATCAGGAATAAATACTGATCCATAACCTAGCAGTAATTATCTTTTAAATTTAAACATCCTACGACTAGGTGACGTACTCCACACACTCCCTTTCAGGTGAGTGTGGGCAACGAGCGTGACTCCTAATCCGGACATTAACTGATTTGGGGCGTATTGCAATACGCCCCTACACCGTGCGCCCCACGGTTCTTTGGTTTTGGGATTTGTTTTTTGTTTTGTAGGCTGCATTTGGAGCATTTAATTGGACTACACCTACTCTGGTCATAATCACATAAAATCAATATTTTGTACTCCCAGGGCGAGAAGCAAGCTACGTTTCGTCGCTGTAGCCTTCTTTGTTTTCGCTACGCTCAAATACAATTTGTGGCTACGCAACTCAACTCACGCGCATTCATGAGCCAGCGTTGTAGACGGGTTTCCCGTCGCAGGCGACTGGCATCCCCACGCTCCGGTATAGTGAGACGTGGGGCTTCTGCTGATTAAGCTAACCCAAGTTGCTAGTTATCTAGTTGACGTTGGTAATGGGAATTGGTAATTGGTAATAAAATCCCAGTGTTATAGCGGTTCTCGGTCGGACGAAATACAATTAAGGGCGGGGAAACCCCGCCCCTACAAGGTTTGTAGTTTGATGACTGTATCTCATCTAAGTGCATACCGCTATAATCCTGTTAATCCTTAAATCGGTGGACATCCTGATTTAGACAGCAACTTCCGACTAGCTACAAAAATCTTTACAATAGATAGGAATAGCAATCATAGATAATACACATTAAAAACCATGGGAATATTCGGATTTGGTAAAAAGTCGGGTCTACCTACACCAGAGCAAGCTTTACAAGGACGGGAAGAAATAATGCGAGTGCCAGCACATCATTACGTGAATAAAAACCCCCTCAAAGCACCTTTTCCCGCAGGCTTAGAAACCGCTATGTTTGGTTTAGGCTGTTTTTGGGGTGCAGAACGCAAATTCTGGCAACTATCAGGAGTTTACACCACGGCGGTAGGTTATGCGGCTGGTTACACACCCAACCCCACCTATCAAGAAGTATGTAGCGGCATGACCGGTCATAATGAAGTAGTGTTAGTTGTGTTTGACCCGAAAATCATTACTTATTCCCAACTCCTGAAAGTTTTCTGGGAAAGCCACAACCCCACCCAAGGAATGCGTCAAGGTAATGATGCTGGGACTCAATACCGTTCAGGAATTTACGTTTATTCTGAAGTTGACAAACAACTAGCAACAGCATCACGGAATGCTTATCAACCAGCCCTCAGCAGTGCAGGTTATGGTCAAATTACCACAGAAATTTTAGATGCACCAGAATTTTATTATGCTGAAGAATACCATCAGCAATATTTAGCCAAAAACCCCGGTGGTTATTGTGGTTTAGGTGGTACTAACGTAGCTTGTCCGGTAGGTGTTGCTCAAGCGCAGGTTAGTTAGAATTAGAGAAATCAACATACAGCGATTTCCAATCATATAAGTTACATCTTAGCCCCCTCATCGCTTGCGGGGAGGGGGTTGGGGGTGGGGTTCTTGTTCCGAGTTTGATGACAATTTGCTGTAATATAGCAATCCTAAATGAATTATGAACACAAAGATCCCCGACTGCTTCAAGAAGTCGGGGGTCTGAACCTCCCAGTATTTATAAATCAAATAGAATTGCTATATCGTCGGTTGGGTTGACCCAAGGAAACCCAACCAAATCTTCGATCATAAACATGGGAATTCACATTTTTGATTAATTAAAATACTATGTCCTTACTCAAAACCTCGCTCACAGGCTTAAAAGCAGACTCATTCCGTCATCCTCTGGACTTGGAAGCCACCAAAACTCTCAAGCAAATTCCTGGTTTAGATATGATGGTGCGGAATTTGCTAGGGCCAATGGCCGAACAAATTTTTTATGTGGAAAATATCGCTTCTAGTATTTTAGTAGGAGAAAAACAACTCCCTGATTTACACAAGTTATTATTAGAAGCTTGTCAAATTCTTGATATTGATGCACCTCAATTATATGTACGTCAACATCCTGCCCCTAACGCTTATACCTTTGCCATGCGAGGTAAACAGCCTTTTGTTGTCATCCATACATCCTTGATTGAGATCCTCACACCTGAAGAAATACAGGCTGTAATTGCCCATGAATTAGGCCATCTCAAGTGTGATCATAGTGTGTATTTAACACCAGTGAACTTATTGATTTTAGCTGCCGCCATTGTGCCAAATGTTGGTGCTGTGTTGGCTCAAGCTATCCAGTCACAATTATTAGCATGGGTACGCTGTGCTGAGTTTAGCTGCGATCGCGCCGCTTTGTTAGCTACCCAAAACCCTAAAGTTGTCATGTCAGTATTGATGAAGTTAGCCGGCGGCTCTCCTACTTTATCAAGCCAACTCAATCTCGATGCTTTTATTGACCAAGCTCGTGCCTATGATGACATTAGTAAAACGGAACTGGGAGAAATGGTAAAATCTGCCCGCACAGCCGAATTAAGCCATCCTGTCCCCGTATTACGAGCGCGAGAAATTGACCGTTGGGCGAGTAGTCAGGATTACCAAAAATTGCTGCAAAATCACGGTATTAATGACAAAAATGAAACTGTATCACCGGGCGGATGGCGTAATTGGTAGATTTTGCTAGAGTCTAACTCTCAATTGGGATTATGAATTCTTTATCACCGATTAATTTATTTGGATATGAACAACTAGCAAAAGAGCATCTTTCCCAGATGGCTTTTGATTATTACAGCAGTGGTGCATGGGATGAAGTCACGTTGCGGGATAATCTCGCTGCTTTTACAAGAGTGAAACTTCGTCCGAAAATGTTAGTTGATGTTAGTAAAATTAACCTCACTACCCAGGTTTTAGGGGAATCTTTGCAATTACCCCTATTAATCGCACCCATGGCTTTTCAATGTCTGGCTGATCCAGAAGGAGAAATTGCTACAGCCTTAGCAGCAGAAATCGCAGGTGTGGGCATGGTGCTGAGTACCCTTGCCACCAAGAGCTTAGAAGAAGTTGCCACAGTTGCCAATGGTTTGCAATGGTTTCAGCTTTACATCCATAAAGATCAGGGTTTAACTCAGGCTTTGGTGCAACGAGCATACACCGCAGGATACAAAGCAATTTGTCTGACGGTAGATGCTCCTATGTTGGGAAAAAGAGAACGAGATCAGCGCAATGAGTTCACTTTACCTCCTGGCTTGCATCCCGCTAATTTGACTAATATCTCCGGTTTGGACATTCCCCAAGCAACAGGAGAATCTGGTTTATTGACTTATTTTGCCCAACAAATTAACCCCGCAGTCACTTGGAAGGATTTGGAATGGTTGCAATCTCTGAGTCCCCTACCTTTGGTAGTAAAAGGAATTTTACGGGCTGATGATGCTGTGCGGGCTGTAGAATATGGAGCGCAAGCAATTGTAGTTTCTAATCACGGTGGTAGACAATTAGATGGAGCGATCGCTTCTTTGGATGCTTTACCCGATATCATAGCCGCAGTAGACGGTAAAGCCGAAGTCCTATTGGATGGTGGTATCCGTCGGGGTACAGATATCCTCAAAGCCTTAGCTTACGGTGCTAAAGCCGTACTCATTGGCCGTCCGGTGTTATGGGGATTAGCGGTAGCTGGAAAAATTGGCGTATCTCACATCATTTCCTTACTACAAGACGAGTTAAATTTGGCAATGGCTCTGAGTGGTTGTGCCAGTTTGGGGGATATTGATTCTAGTTTAGTGAGCCAATTACCAAAAAATTTCTAAATTAAATCTAATTACCTCTTGCCAAACTAAAAAAAATAGGCTATAGTTATAAAAGTGACACCCAAGGGCGGGTGGCGGAATTGGTAGACGCACCGCACTCAAAATGCGGCGGCCGTGAGGTCATAGGAGTTCGATTCTCCTCCTGCCCATTTAGAAAAATAAATTCAAGTCACAGATACCACACGAAATAATGTTTGTGACCTGTTTCTCGTGAATATTTCTTTGCTTAATACAGCGGTTTCCACTCTTAGGGACTTCCAAGAAATAAAATCCCCAAAAATTTCTTGTGGTGCGGGCCGAAAAGTCCCCTAATCATCAAGGACGGGCAGGATGCCCATCCCACAAAATTGGGTAATTTATTTTTTGGTGTTCCCTAACTAACCGCTTCACTCTTAGTATAGTAATATGAACTATACCTATAATTATAGTTATATCCGAGTCCTCGGAATTTATCGCCGTTGACTACTAATCCTAGTAAATTGATGGGAGATGCTTTTAGCGTATCAACAAGTTGCTTTGCGATTGATTTATCTGTTTTATCAATTCTTACAACTAGCATCACACCATCAGTATGAACTGCTACCAATCTAGCATCTACTAATCCTGATAAAGGAGGAGTATCATAAATCACTAAATCAAACTTCTCGGTGAAATAGTCCATTAGTTGACTCATTTTATCTGATGAGAGCAACCGGGCAGGATCGGGTGGTACAGGACCTGCGGTAATCACAGATAAATCATCAAATCCAGGCACTTTTTGAATTACTTGCTCTATATCTATATCTGAAGAAATTAAACTAGTTATTCCCCACAGATTATTTAATTTTGATATTTTGTGAACCTTGGATTTGCGGAGGTCACAATCTACAAGTAATACTTTTTTCCCCATGACCGCGGCTGTTTTTGCCAAGCTAAATGCCACCGTACTTTTACCATCTCCGGGGACAGCAGAGGAAACAACTAAAGACTTAATTGGTCGATCAGAATTAAGCAGTTGAATATTACTATATAAAACTTGTAAGGATTCCCAAAATGATCCCTGTCCATAATAATAGCTGGATCGGGAAGGACGACTAGGAGAAGTGTTAGATTCATCACTTACCATAAGAGGGTCCACAACTACTTCTGGTTCTTGATCTTTTCCTCTCTTTTTCAGGTTTAAAGATGAACTCGGAACTAAGTTTTTATTAAAGGGAAGAGATCCTAATAAAGGCACTCCTATCTTATCCTGGACATTTTCAACACTGTGATAGGTATTATCAGTCTGTTCTCTGAGAAAAGCAGCACCTATGCCCAACAAAGAACTAGCCACAAATCCCAATAGTAAACTGCGGGGAACATTTGGGGAAATTGGATATCTTGGTGGAGTAGATGATTGGATTAATTCCCAAGGTAGTTCTGTTTGTGCTACGTCTATTTGTAATTGTTCACGTTTAGCTAAAAACCTCGTCAAACTCTCATTTGCTAGTTGTAAATTCAGTTGAATGTCAGTGTATTGTCTAGAGAGAATTGGTAGTTGTTTTAATTCGCTTTGTAATTGTTGTTCTGATTGTGTCAGTTGTTGATTATCTACTTCTATTTTCCGAACGAGAACAGCCGCTTGAGCTATTCTAGTGTTCAAAATTCGTTTTGCTTCTGCATTGATAATAGGTAAGAGATTGTTTCTTTTCTCTTGTAAGGTTTGAATAACTGGGTTATCAGTTTGAAATCGAGCTAATTCTCCAGATATTTGTGTGTCTAATTGACGCTGTTGGGCAATTAACTGTTGGTAAAGAGGAGCATCATTGAGAATGGCCAATTGTTCTTCTGGTGTCTGCAATCTCAGATAATTATTTTTAGCAGCGGCTAACTGTTGATTTACAGATAGTCGTTGTTGTGTCAAAGATTGGATTTTTCCAGTAATTATTCCCGATTGGCTTTCTGGACTAATAAAATTGTATTTTTGGCGAAATATTTGCATTTGTTTTTGCAACTGTGTCACCCGATTTTGGATATCGGGCAGTTGTTTATTCACAAATTTAACGCCTTGACTTAGTTTGGTTTGCCGCTTGTCTAGGCTGTATTTTAAATAGAATTGAGAAAATGTATTTAAGACGAATTGAATTTCTTGAGGATTATTACTTTGATAGCTGATTTCGATGATTTTTGTTATTCCAACACGACGAATATTTAAACTTGAAACAAGGGAATTATAGGTAATTTCAGGATATGATTGTTGCAATGTTTTAATAATTGGTTCTAGCAGTTCTGAACTTTTGAGAACTTGAATTTGACTTTCGTAATCTAGTCCAGGTTTAGAAAAAGGAGAGTCTACCTCCAGGTTTATTTTCCCTACTTGATCATCATTATTAACAGGTTCAACTAAGATTTGAAAGTTTCCTTGATATATAGGTTGTTGGTTCAGTGTTGAATAAGTAACACCAGTCATACCAGCAGAAATAATCACTACAATGATAATCGCTCGGCGTTGTAAAAGTTCAAAAAAGCTCTTAATACTTAGACCATCAGACTGTTCCTGTTCAGTAAACTGAG
The DNA here is from genome assembly GCA_017355425.1 of Dolichospermum sp. DET69. NCBI lineage: Bacteria > Bacillati > Cyanobacteriota > Cyanophyceae > Nostocales > Aphanizomenonaceae > Dolichospermum > Dolichospermum sp. DET69. The sequence goes on along the minus strand of CP070233.1, from coordinate 4,953,576 downwards.
AAAATGTAGAATCTGGAAATGATCCAGATGTAGGAATAATGCTATTGATAGAATTTGTCTGGTTTGTAATTTGCTTATTAAGCATTGATTTCTATTGTGTAAGTAGTAATGGAATGATATATACAACAGATTTCGCTCTAATGAGGTACAAACTTGAATTATAAAACTCTTGTAGTGCGGGCATACTATGGCTAACGCCACGCTGCGCTATCGACAAGCTCAGTACAAGTCTTGCCCGCTGGATATGTACCTCATAACACCGGAAAGTGCTGTAAACGTTTTTACTATTGTGAAGAAATTGCTATTTGTTAATTCAACAACTCAATTAAGCTGGAAGATATACTTAAATGGAATTTGTCATAAACCAAACTTTGGTATAATTTTCATGCCTGAGATTTTGTATAAACTTAGAGATAATTAGGTCATGCCACTATTTTAAGCTTCTGGAATACCAAAAACAATGTATTTGCACATTATACTCTTACTTATCAAGTATTAGTCCTATAGTATAGGAGGCACAAGAAATTTTATTTAAAAAATTTTAAGTAAGTTACCGTAGATAATGCTGATATATGTAATATTTACAACGATGTATTAACCATGCTTTTTTAGTGTGCCTACACACGTAGGCATGGCAACAGCACTCAATTTCAATTTATATTACTGCGCTCTATGTAATAAGAGCCTAAAACTAAACTATCCATATTTGTTCTCAAGAAACACTGGATTGCTTCTTCCGGTGTCCTGACAATAGGTTCATTTTCGTTCAGAGATGTATTAAGAAGTATAGGAATGCCTGTGCGTTTGGCAAAGGTATTAATCAACTCCCAATAAAGAGGGTTTGTTTGGCGGCTAACACTTTGTAAACGTCCAGTCCCATCTACGTGAGTTACGGCAGAAATTTGTTCTCTTTTTTCAGGGCGAATTTTGAAAACTTTCTCCATAAAAGGGGCTGGTTCGTCAATTTCAAAATACTCACCAACAAATTCTTCAAGAATGCTGGGAGCAAAAGGACGGAATTTTTCCCGGAATTTAATTTTCAGGTTAATAATATCTCGCATATCAGCGCGACGAGGATCAGCTATCAAGGAACGATTACCTAATGCCCTAGCACCAAATTCCATTCTGCCTTGAAACCAACCAACTACTTTGCCGTCACAAATAGCATCTACAACATGATTTAATAGTGCGGTTTGCTCTAAATGCTTGGGCTGTAAATTGTGAGATTGCAATGCTAATAAGCATTCTTCGTCAGAAAATTCAGATCCCCAATAAGCATGACTTAAAATAAACTGACGAGGTTGCTTGAGTATTTGATTCCAAACAAAGAAGGCTGCACCAATACAAGTACCATTATCGGCAGCACCTAAAGGAACATAGACGTTTTTAAATGGGGTATTTTGAGTAATTTTACCATTAGTTACAGAGTTCATAGCTACACCACCTGTCAAACAGAGATTTTCGCAAGGGTATCGCTGATGTAATTGATTGATTAAATGAAAAATTATTTCTTCGGTTATAGCTTGTAGAGATGTGGCAATATTTTGATGCTTTTGTGTTAGTTCAGAATTTACTTGTCTTGCTGGTCCTAATAGTTTTTCTAGTTCTGCACTATGGAAAGGTGCAACTGTGGGTGCGCCATTATCCCATTTCATGGCAATACCTTGCTCATGGTGGGTAAAGTAATCTAGATTTAGCTCAAAACTATCCCCTTTAGGAAAAATGAGTTTTCTGAAGGCTTCTAGATATTCTGGTTCTCCATAAGGAGCTAACCCCATAACTTTATATTCGTCACCATAAGCTGGAAAGCCCAGATAGAGGGTAATGGCATTGTATAAATAACCGATAGAGTGAGGAAAGTGAGTCCGAGAGAAATACTCTAAATGATTACCCTCTCCTGCGGCAGAAAGTGTGCTAACAAAGTCTCCCATACCATCAATAGAGAGAATTGCGGCTTTTTCAAAGGGGGAAATAAAGAAACCACTAGCTAAATGTGTGGTGTGATGTTCTAGGCTATGGATAGGTGCTTTAATTTCCTGGGGTTGACAATTACCAGCAGCGGCTAATTGTTCCTGAAGATTAGTAGATTTGCTTTGTTTGTTAAATCTATCTAGGAGTGATGCTAAAGATGGACGTTGTTTCAGGGTAAACAGAAGTTTGCGGTTCAGATTAGCTTTAGGGTTGAATGATACTGCAACATGATCTAATTCTGCGGCACTAATACCACCAATTTTTAGACAATAACGGATAGATTCTGTGGGAAATCCTGCCCAATGTTTAACTCGATTAAAGCGTTCTTCTTCAACGGCTGCGATTAATTGACCATTTTGAATTAAACAAGCTGAAGCATCACCATGATAGGCGTTAATTCCGAGAATATTCATTGTTTTATTAGTTTGTGAGAAAACTATCAAGTATGGTTATAACGTAATTTTAAAAAAACCGTAGTTAAGTTAAGGACATGGCTTACGCCACGCTATGCTATCAGATTTATTGTTAGCACTTGTTGAGAGCAGACAATAGATTAAAATAATAAGGGATGGTAAGATTTTCTGTCTGAGGGTGCGATCTGCTGGCAGCAGTGCTTTCACTATCACTAATTAATATTACACAACTGCTGTGAAAAATTCCCATAAAGCACTATAAATTCACCTTCGTAAATTGCCAATAGGAGGAACAGAAATGACAGTTGCAACGGTTAAAAAGATGACCTTTGAGGAATTTCTTAATTATGACGATGGTACGGATGCTTTATATGAATTGGAAAACGGAGAATTAATCCCTATGCCTTCAGAAAGTGAGTTAAATTGTCGGATAGCGATGTTTTTAGTTGCCTGTTTTCTAAAATTAGGTATTCCATATTATCGGTTGAGAATGAAAACAGAAATAGCTGTAAATAGCCGTCAGGTGGGGGTGCGTGTTCCTGATCTAGTGGTGTTTTCTGAGGAGTTAGCTAAGATTATGGAAGGAGCTACGCGCTCTCTGATTTTAATGGATATGCCACCCCCTGTGTTGGTAGTTGAGGTGGTGAGTCCAAATCAGGAAAATCGGGATTATCGTTATAAGCGTTCTGAGTATGCTGCACGGGGAATTGCTGAATATTGGATTGTTGACCCCATTGCCCAAAAGGTGACAGTATTGGAATGGGTAGAGGGTTTTTATGATGAGCAGGTATATGTGGGAGATCAGGATATTGTATCCCCTCTGTTGGCTGATCTGAAGTTGACTGTTGCTGAGGTTTTAAAAGGTTAACATTCCTCTACGGATTTTGAATTCAATTTTTCAGCTTCTATTATATGTATACTCAGGAGAATTTCTGCTAAAACTCGCTGAAATGTATAATACCAACCATGCCAACCATCAAGAATACTGCCTTTAAGGATCAGACAATAGATGAGAATGACTAAGGGCGCTAGAATTTTCTTCTTGCGGATGCGATCGCCTAAACTAAGTTCATGATCTGGTGTTTCTAGGAGTTTTTTGCTTTCAATTACCATATAACGGTCTTGCGCCCATAGCCAGCGACTTAAAGGTTTACGATCATCATGGTGAATGTATGCCGATAATTGATTAGATTTACCTTCGACGACAACTTTATGAGCGTGTCCATCATTTTGATAAATTGCTTTTTCCCTGTTGTAAAGTACCTTTCTCGGTGGGAGTAAAGTCCCACGTAAGGGTTTACCAAAGACGCAGTATTTGAATCTAATACTATAACTGTCTATATCAGAGTCTACTGATAGTGCTTTGATTTCTTTAATTAAATCATCAGTTAATATATAATCTGCATCTATTGATAGTACCCATTCAGATGTAATTTTCGCTAATCCATAGTTACATTGACTAGCAAAGGAATCAAATTTTCTTTGAAATACTTCTACTTGAGGATAGGAAGACAAAATTTCTAATGTTTTATCGGTACTATAACTATCAATTACAACTATACTCTTTGCCCAGGTGAGATGTTGGAGAGTATAATTAATATTAGGTTCTTCATTATAGGTAAGGATGAGGGGAGTAATTTTTTCCAGCATCAGGATATTTAAATAAATTCTTGTTATTGAATTAGGGTACTAGAACACAGCATGGATTTCCAAAGATAGGGTAATCTACCTGCAAACTTAAACTTGATATTTGTATAGTTTTCAGAAACAAGTAAAGCCGTCATAGTTGGTACAGAAAAGAATTTGATATGACCACCATCCCAAAGAGCGGTAAAATGGTTGTCCATTTTCCCTGTAGTTGCCATAATTAGATTTTTCAGATAACCATGATAAGGTGTGGTGAGTATTAAACCACCATTGGGTTTGAGGCATTTTTTGGCACTTCTGACTAATTCTTTAGGATAAAATAAATGCTCAACTACCTCAACAGAAATCACAATATCAAAGTTGTCTCCTAGTTCGGAATATGGTAAATCGTAAATGCTACCTTGAATAAAGCGACAATTGGGAAAAGTTTGATTAGCCAATTTTACACCTGATTCAGATTCTTCAACACCAACAACCTCATAACCCTGCTGTGCTAGAAAATTGCTTAAGCTACCATTACCACAGCCAATATCTAAAATCCGAGGTTTTTGGTTAATATTATTGGGGGGGGGGTAGCATTTCTGACATCATTTCCATAAGTGGTTTCAGCAAATAATCATGATGATGTCCAGCTTGACTATTTTGATAAGAATATTCGTATTGGTTAGGAGTTGAAGTCATATTATTCATATCCACTGTTATTTATGATTTATGTTTACTAAAAGTTGAAGTAAGTTAATTATCAATAATACCTTTATACACGGAAACCATTTTTAATGCTACCCTATCCCACGTATAATTGTCTAGGATAAATTGACGAGCGATATCGCCCATATTTTTTGCATCTTGAGGATTATCTAAGAAATATTGAATAGCAGTAGCTATCTTATCTACATTAAGTTCTGTAACATAACCAATTTGCTGTTGATCAACAATATCAGATAAAGCGACACCGGGTGTAATTATAACTGGAGTACCAGCAGCTAGAGATTCTAGAACTGATATACCAAAGTTTTCGGAATAGGAAGTTAAAGCAAATAAGTCTGCTCCTTGCATCAATAAATCCTTGGTTTCCCCTGTGATAAATCCAGTAAAATGGGTACGGTTCTGAATTCCCTTAGCAACTAAAAGTGATTTAATTTCATTTTCATATTCTGCATCACCGCTACCTGCTAAAATAAATGTAAATCGGTAATTAGCTAATTTTCCTAATGCGGGAATTAAGTAATCTAACCCTTTTTTGGGATGTAAGCGCGATAAAAATAAGATAATTGGTTCATCTACTGGTAAATTAAATTGTTCTCGCAGCCGTTGATAAGCATCAGGAATTATAGCTGGAATCGAAAGTCCGTGAGGGAGAATAAAACTTGGAGAGGTTAAATTTAATAATGAAGCTTCTTTTTGTTCGGCTTCAGAAGTAAAATGAATGGATTGACTATGATTAAGATTAGCTCTTTCTATAATTCTTAGATATGTTTGCTTTTTTCTAGCACTTTGCTGTAGAGACCATGTACACAGTTGTCCTAGAGGACGAACGATATAAGGAATTTTTTGCATCCGGGCGATCGCCATTGCTATAGTAGAACTATAAGAAAAAATAGCATGAATGTGTAACAAGTCATAATTACGAATATTTTGCCATAACCAGATAGTTAATTCTCTAGAAAAAGCAAACTCTCTCAAAGCGTGGATAGGGGGAGAAAACCGAGGAAAGAACCAAATGGGAACTTGTTCATAATCTGTACATTTCCCCAAAGGGACATTTAATAAATCCGGTCCATTGTCGTTAGTTGTGGCAATTTCAGCCTCAATATTTAAATTGTTTAAGGCTTTAACCATTTCTAAAATTGCCTGACTAGGACCGCCGCGAACAGTCGCAACAGAGGGAATTATATGGAGAACTTTCATGATTTAATCTGCTCCCACCAATGTTTCAATATTGCTAAACTCCAACGACGATACCAAGAATTAATGGGTATATTTGGGGGTATATTTAGGTTTTGGAAATAATCACCAAATTCACTATTCATCCAACTTTCAAAAGGAAAAGAAAAGCCTTTTTTGGGTCTATTTATTACCCAATCAGGTACTTCTATAATTGCTTGGGTTAAAAGTTTTTTCCCCTGCGCTAAACGAATACTACTAGGAATTGGTGCAACAGTTTCTAATAAAACTTTATCTACAAAAGGCACTCGTAATTCTAAACCCCAGTTCATACTCATTACATCGCTATCTCGTAGTAATTGATTACGCATATAGCGGCTTAATTCTAAAAAGCTAACTTCATCTTCTGGAGTATTCTGATTACCGTCTAATTGCTGTTGATAAATAAAACTTTCTCCTAATAACTGTTGAATAATTATACAAGCTTCTTCATGAGAGAAAATACCTCGAAAAGTACGGTAAGCAGCGTTAAAACTCGGAGGTTGTTGGAGAAAATTACCTAATCTTTGCATTTTTGGTGAATTTCCCCAACGTTCCAAACCTATAGCTAAACCTGTACTCAAGAAAGGTAATATCTGCAATTTTTGACTCCATGCCACCATCTGAGGCACTTTTTGAAAAGACTGGTATCCACCAAAAATTTCATCTCCACCTAAACCAGATAATACTACTTTCATGCCATTGTCATGGGCAACTTTAGAGACACAAAATGTATTAAAGCCATCAATACTCGGTTGATCAATTGCTTTGAGAAAGTCTGGTAATATTCCCTTAGCAAAAGAAGATGTAACTTGATATTCTGTATGTTTTGCCCCAAAATGATTAGCGATTTTTGCAGCTAATTCTCCTTCATTGTATTCTGATTCAGCAAAAGCTATGGAGTAGGTAGATAATTGTGATTTTTGGGTTTGGGTTGCTAAAGCAAGAATAGTTGTAGAATCAATACCACCACTGAGAAAAATTCCCACGGGTACATCACTAATAAAATGATGTTTAATAGAATCTAATAAAGCTGTACGGACTATTTCTTGTGCTTCTGGAGGGGAAATTTTTTCAGGAGTAAAATTTATTTGCCAATACTGTTTTTTCGTAGTATTTCCATTTTCCCAAAATAGCCAATTTCCAGCAGCTAAACCATGAATATCAGCAATTAAGGTGTATGGTTCGGGAACTGAACCAGTAGTTAGATAGCCATATAAACCTTCCACACTCATATTAATTGCTGGTAAACCAGATGCTAAAACTGCTCTGAGTTCAGAAGCAAATACCAAATTTGAACCAGATTGCCAATAATAAAGTGGTTTAATTGCTAAATGATCACGAGCTAAAAAACAAGTTTTTTCTAAATCATCCCAAATTGCAAAAGCAAACATTCCCCGTAAATGCTGAACACAATCAGAACCCATTCTTTGATAGAGTTTAAGAATTACTTCTGTATCTGTTTGGGAATAAAATTTTTCACCTTGGGAAATGAGATTTTCTCGTAGTTCTTGAAAGTTATATATTTCTCCATTGAAAGTAATTAAATATCGTCCGTCACTGGTAGACATTGGTTGATGTCCAGCGGGACTAAGATCAAGAATTGAGAGACGAGTATGGGCTAAAGCTGTTTGTTTATCAGTTGAAATGTAAATACCTGCATCATCTGGACCACGGTGTTGCAATGCAGTTTGCATTTTTTTGATTTTTGCTTCTAAATTTCCATTATTGGGATTTAGATTAATAATACCTGCAATTCCGCACATAGTTAATCTTTATACATACATAAATGGATGGGAATTCAATCATTGTATTTAACCACGAATTAAGTAGTCGTGCAAAATTAATTGAACATTTTAAAAACCCCTAAACCAATTAATTTTGTAGGGGCAAACCCCCTGTGGTTGCCCCAAATACCGGGGTAGGCACGGGGGCGCTACCCCTACATTAAATCTAAATCATTTTATATAATTAATTTTGCCTGCCTACTTACATATATATTTACGACAGTATTACAGATGGGGAATTTATTCCCCAGTTTGATGCCAAAACACTTTAAATGTCATCTAAATTCACTCCCAAAGCCCGCAATTTTTCAGCTAATTTATCTGCTCGTTGTTTCTCCTGTTCTGCGCGTTGTTTCTCCTGTTCTGCTCTTTCAGCAAAAGTAGGAATCCAATCACCATCTTGATTGTACCAACGTAACCACAAACCTTCTGTATCTTGATATTTTCCTGTCCAAACTCCTACTCCTAATTCCAATTCAGGAAACCAGAATTTTGGCTCTACAAGTTCTACCGCTTGATATCTTGTACCAACCAATTGAAATACTCGTAATTTATTTTCATATCTGTCAAAAATAACATAATATGGCGATCGCAAATACTGTTCATAAGCTTGCCATTTTGTGGGGGGTTTATTCGCACTTCTTAATGTTTGTCCTAAGTCTTCTGCTTCCGTACCTGGTGATAATAATTCTACTATTAAAAATGGAGCTACTACTTCCTGCCAAACTACATAACTCCAGCGCATATCCTCCTGTTTTTCAGAAGCAGCCACACCTAATACCAAAAACCAACCAGGTCTTTTATACCACGAATAATGACGACCATCATAATATAAATTTAAATCCGTACCAATGAACATTTCCTCCTTGGGATAAATAGGAGATTGACAGGTTTCTCGTAATAATTGAGGTTGAAAGTCATGAAATTCGTCTGGCAAACCTGGCTCCTCTGGATTTTCACTAGGTAAATCATACATAGTTGGCATGGTTTCCCATACTGGACGCGGATGAATTGTGGAGTCTAATTCTTCTTCATTGACATCCTCACTAGGTAAATCATCCATAGTTGGCATGGTTTTGTGAGCAGGCGCTTCACTTTGATACATGATTAATTATCTCCTATGTTTCATCGCCTCCACCAAAATTATATCAGACCGAGAATTTATGCCCTGGTTTCCTACCTTCATAATCGGTGCAAATATCCAGCCAAAGTTTTCTGAAACTGCTCAAAACCAAAGGTGTCAATGACCGCTTGACGTAGAGATTGGGGTTGATACATTAATGAATGAGGATATGTACGTTGAAGAATATGGGTAATAGTTTGAGCAATTTCATCCACATCATCAGGATTAACCAATGCGCCCAGTTTACCATGACAAAGAGCATCAATTGCCGCATCTTGATTACTGCCGAGTACGGGTTTACCACAAGCTAATGCTTCTAAATAAACTATACCAAAACCTTCGCCTTTGCTGGGCATAGCGAAAATATCACAGAGATTGTAGTAATCACAAAGTTCAGCGTCGGGAACAAATCCAGCTAAAGTGACGCAGTTTTCTAATTTAAATTCGGTAATTAATTGGTCAATTCTCGATTTATCATCTCCTTTACCAACAATGATGTAATGAACATCGGGAATCAGGTCACGAATTTTTGGTATGGCTCGAATGATTTGGTCATAGCCTTTATACTGTTCTGAAGCTGATAATCTAGCTACTGTTAAAATAATTGGTTGTTTAGGTTTAAGTTGATATCGGTCTAATAAATAGGTCGGTTTTGGTGCGGGTTTAAATTTAGAACTATCAAATGTGTTGTAGAGTATGGAGACTTTTTCCGGGTCAAGGTTTTGTTCTTGCAGGAGGCGATCGCGTGTGTAACCGCTAACTGCTAAAATGCGACCAGCATGATGTAATCCCTGTTGTAATTTAGGGTTGTCAATGTTCCAAGCATCTACACCATGAGCAATTGTCCAATAAGGAATTCCCCGAAGTTGTTTTAATTGATTAGCTACTGGAGTAAAATTCAAGTGAGTAGAGATGATTAAATCAGGACTTTGTAAAATTCCCCGTCCAAATAGTTGAGCCGCAAAAGCAGGAGTTCTCAGTGATAATGGAATTGTTCCAGTGCAATGGAATTTAGTTGAGGCTACAGTAGTAAAATTAGGAGTAGGTTTTTTATCATGCTTAATAAATACCCGATAGTCAGAATTAGGGGAGATATTTTGGATAGCTTGGCGGAAAAAAGCCGAGTAGGTTTGGATTCCACCTGTAAATTCAAATAAGTTGGGAAACCAGAGGTGGAAACGATGTTTTAGTTTAAAGCAACTTTGATTTTTCATTGATGTTCATTATTAAGTTGCCGCAATTTTAACTTTGAAGATTTTGTCAGGATAAATCTTCTAATGAGAATCATTAACACTGCTGAAGCCGCAAAAGAAGCTGTAACTTCTGTTAATGCACCCCCAGGCTGAAGCATGGACAACCCCGGTAAAAACCAAGAAGCAAACCCTAACCAATTGCCACACAATAATTTATAAGCTGCCGTGATATCAACAATTCTGATGATTACCCCAAAAACCATAAAGCCGATAAAAACCCCTATAGACCCGAAATTGAGATAGAATTCTAAAACTTGCCCCACACCCACACTAGTACCAGCCCCAAAGGTTTGTCCTGTATATAAAGTAACAATTTTTCCACTACTGTTCCCGCTGCCACCAAAGCTAGGTTTGTCAGGCCATAGAATTCGAGGAATAGGCGCAGTCATTGCTTCTAATAACGTTGCACCCAAAGCATAACTTGCTTGTCCACTATTAATGTACTCAATAGATTTGCCAACAAGTCCATTTTGATTTAGCCTTTGGTCAATGGCTTCTAAGTGTAATTGGTTAGTCAAATCAATGATTTCAAAGTTGCTAAAGGTATTGACCATGCGTTCATATTTTGCTTCTAAACCCTGTCCTCCCCATACTGTGGCTCTAATTTCTGCTCTATCTCTGAGGTAGGTAACAAATACAGATAGTCCTAAAGCGAATACCAAAAATCCGGTGATTAAAATATGCCAACGGGGACGATAAAAAGTGGATATAAAAATGAGGATAACTAGGGTAGCCGCAGCACCATAACCAATAAAACCGAGGAGGTTAATAGTAATTAGGGGTATACTACAACTGGCAGCCAGCCAGAAGAAAAAAGCTTTTTTATCTTGCTCATACCATGCTTTCCAACAAGCCAAACATAATGATACAACAAATAGGTAGACCCCTGATGTACTAAAACCCTGAAAACCGGGGAGACGACCAATAGTAGGAGCGATAATCAGCATGAAAAAGAACCCTAGTTGTAGCAACTGTTTGGGTAATTGCAAATCAGGGTTTTGGGGAACTTGTCTGAGCCAACTTGGTTGAAATGTGCGTAGTATCCAGTAAGCTAAAATGGTGCTACCTAAACCAAAGCCCATGACACCATAGACGCTTTCGATGAAACCAGCGGAAACTTGAGCATAGGAAGCCCCTGATTGCCGCAAGTATCCGCTTTTTGCGTTATACCAAGGTAAAGCGTAAATAAGTCCCCCGAAAAAATGAATCATTGACAGGGATAATAGGTAAGCAAGGGGTAAACCAACGCTAGGAACTTTCCGACTCCACTGATCGCGGATTACAGCCGCACATATTGCTACCCAAATCACCAACCAGATAATTAACTCAGAGCGATTTTCCATGAAGTTACTTTTGTGCTTTGTCTAAATAATCTCTCACAATTACAGTAAAGTCCTCAGCAACATTAGTCCAGTCTCTAGGTTGAAAGTCTTCATATATTTTGTTGACCATTTGTGCTAGTTCTGGGCGATGTTCGTGACACCATTTTAGCCTGTCTATAAAGGCATCTGGACTGCGAATGGGTAACACCCAGCCTGTTTCATTTTCTACTATGATATCCGGGGCTGAACAGTTGGTGGTAGAGATAATTGGTAAACCTGCCGCTTGTGCTTGGGATAGCACTACCGCATAACCATCTTCTATGGTAGTAAATATGAATATATCTGCTGCTCCATAGTATGGAGGTAGTTCTGACTGCGGTTGTTTAGGAATAAATTTAATATATTGATTATTGGTTTTATATAAAAAATTTGCATCATCTCCTATTGCACCAACAAATGTAAATTGGAAATCAGAACCAGCATTTTTAGCGATTTCCACAAAATCAATCGCGCCTTTTCGCAATGAGAAAGTACCAACCATTAACACTTTTAATGGTTCTCCAGATAAAATTCTTTGACACCGAGCTACAATTATATTTTTCTGGGGACGAAACAAGCTCAACTGAGCGCCAAGGGGAAGGATTCTTAATTTTTTTGGTTCAATCCCTTCCTGAATAAAAGATTGATAAGCAAAAGATGAAAGCACAATAACTAAATTTGCTAATTGATATTCCCTTTCTTCTCTGGCTATAATCCAATCATCAGGTTGATCTATTTTTATAGGTGATTTTACTAATAAATTTACACGAGTTTCTTCTGCTACTAATAGTTGTTTTTGAGTTCTAATATGAGCAGAACCTCTAACTAAAGTTTTTAAAGTTTTACCGCTAGATGGTATGGATTGAAATAATTCTTCGGCAATACCGCTAAAGCAATGAATAATATGATAATCTGCTTTCGATATATTTCTAGCAGCCCATTTAGAAAATAAGGAGGAAAATAAGGGTTCAAAACTAGGGATAGGTAAGAACTGATTTAATTTGTGAAAGATTCGGCTACAAATACCATGTAATAAAAAACTACGAACATGAACTTGAGGAATACCAAATTTTTCGACAATATATTTAGGATAATTAGTCAATAAAGTCACTTCGTGTCCTTGCTTTATTAGTTCTCGTATTAAATCAAAGCTATGAAAGCGACCATGGACAACAACGGCTATTTTTAGTGGGGTCATAAATAGAATAAGTATCTCTATATAGAATTATCTAATGTCCAGGGAATAAATTCCCTGTCTCATAGCTAAAGTCGGTTAAAACCGACTAATTTCGATTATCAATATTTTCCAAATTTTCCAGTCTCCCCCCTTGGTAAGGGGGATTAAGGGGGGTATTTCTCTTTAAATAGACAGCATGGTTTTTAGTCTATCTTTATAAGTATGATGTCCTTGAGTGATTAGTAAATGGGCATTTTGGGCTAACCGTTGGCGTTCTTGGTCGTGATTTAAGAGCCAATGGGTTTTTTCTAACATTTCTGAGATTGTATTAAAGTAAATAACTGCTTCACCTTCTTGACCGAAAATTTCCCGATGTTCTTGAGTATCTTCAGTTAACATACATGAACCAATGGCCGGGACTTCAAAGGTTCTCATGCAGTTACCATCACGATTTGCTTTTCTGACTAAACATAGGGAAATTTTAGCACCACCAATGGCTAATCTCAGGGTAGGAACATCTGCTTGACCTTGAGTATGGGCTTTAGTTTCCGGGTATTTTTCCCAATAACTGCCATATAGGGCTAAATTGATGCCCGATTTTATTAAAGCGCTCATATAAGGAACGCGATCGCAGTCTGCCCCTCCTGCAAAAACAACATCGGGAACGGTTGCATCTAGGTTGATGTTAGATGGGTCTTCGGGATAGAATAATTCATCATCATAACCAAAGGGTAGATATTCTACTCTCGGACAACCTGCGTTCAGCAGGTCTTGTATATTAGCACGACGGGGGGAAAAAACAACGTCGTAATCAGGTAAGGCTTTTAAAAACCAGGGTGCATAGTGAGCGCGGTTAAAAGGATCATCGGTGAGGAAGTTGAACCGTTTAATTCCCATTTGACCAATTTGCTGTAAGGCTAAATGGTTAATAGCAGCTATTCCTGTAGTTAATAGCCATTGTGGTTGAAGGTTGACACATTCTTTAACTATATTTTGGCTAAATGTATGTAGCCTTGATGGATATCTACCTCGTAGATGCCAATTAATGGTTTTTAGCCATTTAGGCGCTTCATAGGCCAGACGATTATGGTATAAGACTGGATCTAGATTTAATTTAAAGGCTGCTTTTAGCAAAGCATCACCGATATTAGTTCCTCCAGAACCGCCAACTAAAATTAAGCCCATATTAGGAACAAACAAATAAGATTTAGTTAACTGGTTTTATCGCTTCAATATATATTGAAGGAATACCTTCTTTTGTAAACTCTACTTCATGAATTTCTGGAATATATGAACTCACTGCATAAGAAGAATCACAAATATTAATAAACCCAGCATCAGATATAATTTTTCTTAAAGATAAAGAATCATACATATATTTATGTTGGTGTGGATAGCCTTGAATTAAATTAAAAAATTTCTCTAAAAAATTTCTATCTGTTGAATATGTTCCTTCTTGATGTAAATTTAGTGAATATAAAAGTTCCTTGTAAGCATCTTGCTCTCCAGTTTCATATTTCTGAATATAATCTTTAGATAATTTATATAAGTCGGGAACAATTATCCTAATAACTCCACTAGGTTTAATTACACGATATGCTTCTTGAATAAAAAGTTTAGCCGTTACCAAAGTTAAATGTTCAAAAACGTGGGACGCATAAACAACATCAACACTATCAGAGGTAAATTTCCAGCGTTTATTTAAGTCCATGTAGATAGCATTACTTGAACTGTAAGAGGTTCGATTATAAAGCTTTGTAAGTATAAAACTTATTAATTGCATTTTCTGTAACAAGCTATTAAGAGAGCAATCAGTGTTAATCCAATTATCTGGTCTAGTTTGACCACAACCCAAATTTAAGAGGGTTCTTTTATTATTAGCTATCGTCTTCATTGATATAATCTCCGTATTATTCATTGGGTTTAAAAGATTTTTCGGTTTTTTCTTATCAGCAAAAACTAATCTAGTAATGAGTTGCTTAATGGAGCAACTTGTTTGCTCGAAAACATAGATTTGGACAATGAAAATAATATTCCTCGTAATTGATCAAATAGTTTTATTGGCAGAATCAAGCCTATTGCACAAATAATACTGTATAGACAGTAAAGTTTAATTATTCTTAACCATCCCAATTTTATTTTAAGAAAAGTATTTTTAGGATGAATACCAAGACAGATACCAAGGGAATATTTCCAGGACTGAACACGACGATATTCAATTATCCAAAAAGGATAGGTAAATAGATATAATTGCAGAAAAATTGATTCTATGATTCTATCGCGGTTAGATTTGTCCAGATAGGGAGAAATTGCATCTGCTACCACTTGGCCAATTAACACCATTGGTAATTTTCTCTCGACAATTGGGCAAGGATTCAATACAGGTCTTTTGGCATAACTATCAACGCTTTCACTGGCTATGTGAATATCTTTTCTCACGGCTGACATCTTCAGTTCTAAGAGAGAAGAACCACTGGCTATAATTTTAGAAACTAAATACATTTGGTACATTTCTGAACCATCCCATTTATCTGTATAACAGTCCTGTGCTTTGACTCTATCAATAATTACACCTGTGACAAAAGCAACATTCCTAAAGTGAGTGGCAGCAGTTTCTACCCCAGCATCAAATAATTGTGATTGACGAAGACGTTGATTCTTTTGTCCAGTTTGCCAGTCTTCATAGTTAGTAATAATGACTCCCGGTGAATCATATTTTTGCATTTCTTGATATATTTCTTCCAGGGTAGTAGATGAAGCTAGACAATCATCATTACCATGTAGAAAGCAATACGCACCTTTAGCTAAAGCAATACTTCCACGGATATTGCCATCATATCTCAGATTTTTTTCCTGTCTTTTGTAAATGAAAGATAAGCCTGAATTTTGTAAGTATGCAATTAATTCTTGCTCACGACCATCATTAGATTGATCATCAGAAATACACACTTCAAAGTTTTTGAATGTTTGCTGTGCTAGAACTTTACAAGCTTCAATTAAAAATGAAGTGCGATTATATTGAGGAATACAAATAGAAAAAAACGGATTTTCTCTATACTGATTTTTAATTTCCATGTTTAACTCCTACTAACATATCTGAACCGTCTTTTAAAATTGAATCCAATGGTTTACCACCTTTAACAAAATCAGTTAATCTCCAAATTGTATATCCAAAATCTATCAAGACTCTTTGCGAGTCACCAATATTACCTTCGGGTTTTCTAGCTTCTGCCCAATCACAAAACTCAAACAATATAATAGGTGCATTGGGTGAATTTAACAACTTTTCAGCTCCTTGAAATACAGATGCTTCATATCCTTCTACATCAACTTTTATGAAATCAACTTTATCTATTTTTTCATCCTGAAGGATACTATCTATAGTCTTGGTTTTTAGCTGAATAGGAGAACTATGAAATTGTGGAGCCAGAGAACCCATACCAAACTTATCCGTAGGCACTTCATAAAACGGAACTGTCTCATTATCCCGTTCAGTAGCAGCCAACTCTAAAGTTTTGACATTATTGAGTCCATTGGCTTCTATATTCTGTTGAAGATATGGAAATATTTTAGGTGATGCTTCAACTGCAATTACTCGACCATTTTGTTTGAGAAATTTAGCAGCAGTAATCGTAAAAACACCTATATTAGCACCGATATCTAAAAAAACGGCATTTTTAGGTAGTTTTTGCAACATTAATTGAATTGAATCTGGTTCATAAACCCCATTAATTAATAAAGCAAAACCAACAGGTTCTTGTAGGCTAGGAATAATATATTGGCAACCATCATGAGCTGTTAAACTTACATTTTTTGTGTCTAATGACTTGCCTAAAATAAATCTAGCTAATCTATATTTTCCCCGAAATTTAGGTAAAAAGCGAAATATAGGGGCAATAAAATCGAGCTTAATCTTTGTTGTATAATCCATATATAATTAAAGTTGATTTTTAACCACTTCAAATTGAATTTCATAATTCCACTCATTTAAAATCCTTTGTCTACCTTTTTCCCCCATGGCCTTCATTTCTAGAGGATGTTCCAAATACCACCGTAACACATCAGCAATACTATTAGCATCTTCAGGATTACAGGCTAATCCGTAACCGGGTTCAACATACATTTGTTTCCAGTCGGGTAAATCTGAGACTACTAAAGGTAAACCACAAGATAGGTAATCGAAAGGTTTATTGGAAGCACCTGTCATGGAAATTAAATTAACATCTTGGCTGGTAACTGGCATAAAAGCAAGACCTATATCACTTTGTTGACACCATTTCAATAACTGTTTTCTGGGCATTGGGTCAATTACCTCTAACCTATCACTTATACTCAATTCACTAGCAACTTCTCGGAGTTTATTTATATATCCTTTATGTCCTACTGTTTCATAACCGATTACTCTTAACTTGACTATTTCGGGTAGAGTAGAAAGTGCATTTATCACTGTTAGAGGCAACCTATCTGGTACAACTGAGCCATGATAAAGTACCCAAATATTATCATTTTCTTGATAATGTGAGCGTTGACAAACTATTTCTTCTTGAGCAGGACAATTCCAAACACAAATGGAATGTTGATTATTATTAACTTCTTTGTCAAACAAATCTGCTCTTTGCTGATTAGGTAAAATGCAGAATTTAGCTCGACGTGCTAATTTTTCTCTTGCTTGTAAACACCAACTAATAAATAAACTGTCAGCCTTTGTGCTTGGTGAATCATGTTCGTGATAAATAATTTTTATCTGGGGGAAAAAAGTCAATATTAAAGCCATCGGGCAAACTAAGAAATCTGAAGCATATACCCATTGAGGTCGCCAACGTAACACCGATATCAACACCCAAAGACAATATCGAATGTAATGTAACTTTTGCCGCCAGCCTGGGTGACAAAAAGGTATTTGATAGACGGTAATATGAGGATGAGGTGGAAACCTTAAAGCGTCTGCTCCTGATGCTCCCGTACCTAAAAACAGCACATCCCAATAGGCTTGAGCTAAAATTCGAGAACTATGTTCTAAAGGGGGATAACCTGCGGGGTTTGTGTATTGGATATATAAGATGCGATTTTTTGATTTAATCATTATTATAGGAATAATATTTGATTTTTCGAGAGTTTCAGATCCCCGACTTCTGAGAGAAGTCGGGGATCTGATTTTTTTATTTTATTTATAGAGTGAAGGCTAAAGAATTTCCCCAACGACCAATTTGAGATTTCATAATTAG
This sequence comes from Dolichospermum sp. DET69, assembly GCA_017355425.1. Taxonomy (NCBI): domain Bacteria; kingdom Bacillati; phylum Cyanobacteriota; class Cyanophyceae; order Nostocales; family Aphanizomenonaceae; genus Dolichospermum; species Dolichospermum sp. DET69. Next base: position 4,935,696 of record CP070233.1, on the reverse strand, counting down.
CGATCGCTTTTATTATTGAATTGTTTTGAGGCAATTATTTCCCCCCACCAAGTGATTTGTTTTGCAGGTGTACCATCTAAAGTAAAGACATCATAATGACAGTCTCCTAAAAAATCCAACAGTGAATCCCAAGATGTTCCTACCTTTGACCATGCAAAAGGATGAACTTCTATATAGATACGTCGAGGACTACGCTCATGATCATGGAGTAAATTAGTTGCCCCTTTTAATACCTTTTCTTCATAACCTTCGACATCAATTTTTAAAATATCCAATTTTTCGTTTTTAAAATAGTTGTCTAAGGAGACACAATTAACAGCTATAGTTTTTGAGGAACTGGATTCCTGAATAGAAGATTGACTATCACGTCCTGATTCAAAATAAACTATAGACTCTTTTTCCCCTACAGCTAGGTTAATAGGCTCGACCAGTAGATCAACTTGATTGAGCCTAATATGTTGTTTAAGATCTTGGAAGTTTAATGGATCTGGTTCAAAAGCAATAATTTTTCCTTCTGATTCTAATCGTTTAGCTATAGCGATCGCATATAACCCTATATAAGCCCCAACATCTACAACACAATCTCCTGCTTTAATATTATTCATGATGTCATGCCAAACATCCGGTTCATAGGTTTCTGCTACTCCTCTGAATTTAGGTAAAACTGAGATTTTATCAGTGCCATTAATTCTTCGTTCCCGTCCATTTTTTCCATATTGGTCAATGAATCTATTATATAGAGGGCGAACAAAATTCCATAAGCCATCATAGTTTTTTAAAACTTGGCTATGTCTCAAGTTGGTGGTTAATTTCTCTACTAAACGCATAATTTTATCGTCTTTTAATTAACAAGAGTGTTTTAATTTTTGGAGATTAATTTTTAATACTTATCGTTAGATAAGTTATTGAAAAGTTTTTAAGCATCCCAGTTACAGTTAACTCACCTAAAGATTTTACTTCCGTTTCTCCTCCTGGCAAATGATATGTAGATTAAAATAGGCTATCTGTTTTCAAGTTTTTAAACTTTCGCTAAAGTTTTTCTAGCAAAAACTATTATATCTGCTCCAAGTAGAGATGTTGAAAACGAGCGAAGTTTATTTAAACTACCTGAACATAAAGTCCTTTGTACTACTAATCCATGCTGATTCAGTAAATTATTGAGTGATTGTAAAGTAAAATAGTGTAGATGCTGTCCATCCCATTCTGTTTTATTATCTTTTTTTTCTACATTGGAAGTACAGGGCAGGTTACCCAGTAACAGATCAAATCTGTTCTTAATATAACCAATGTTTGGCACTTGTATCACTGCAATTCCATCTGGTGCTAAAACTCGACTAACTTCTTTAACTGCATGATGTACATCAAATACGTGTTCTAATACCATCATCATTGTTACTAAATCAAAACTTGAGTCATTAAATGGCAAATTAGACTCATCTAGATTCAGTTTTGAAAAATGAATATTATTAAATTGCTTTGAAACAGTTGGCCAAGCGATAGAAAAATCTACAATATCTACTCCATAAGAATTTACACTGGCTTTACTAATGGGAATAATAAAATCGCCAGCACTACAACCAACATCAAGAGTAGATTTAAAGGGGGCAAAAGCAGAAATAATGGCTAAAACAGTTTCTTGAGCATTAGAATTAATACAAAATTCAGATATTTCTTTACTTGATAGTAGTGGGTTAGGTTGCCATGTCTTCCATGCTTCTCCCTCAGAAATACTATAATGTTCATCGTAATATTTTTGTTGATTGGATTGTTGCATAATGTTATTGTCTTTTTGTTTACAAGAGTTTTAAATTAGTTGTATGAGCAAATAAAATTTTGGTAAATTAACCTTATTTTCTCAGCTACTACCTTCATCATTTGCGGGGGACTAATTCCCTTTTTTAGCTGTTCTAAGTTATCCCTATGCTCACAAAGCTGTTCTAATTCATTAGCCCAGGCGTTAATAGAACTAGCTTCGACAAGTATACCATTAACATGATGCTTAACTAATTCAGCAATTCCTCCTAAGTTTGACCCGATAACAGGAATACCTGCCGCGAAAGCCTCTAAAATCACCATTGGTCCGGTTTCTAAGCATTGGGAAGGAACAGCGAGTAGGTCATATTCTTTCATGGTTTGGACTACTTGTGCAGCAGATACGGGAGGTTTAAAATTAATTCTCGGATCACTTTGAACTAAATTTTCAATTTGCTTTTCATAAGAGTTAGTTGAGCTAGATTGAGAAATTCCGTAAATGTCTAAAGTAGCATGAATTTGGGGCTTAGATAGAAGGGCTTGAATGAGAATTTCAACTCCTTTATTTGGGTCAAGACGACCGAAATATACTAACCGTAAAGGTTGATTATTTGTATTATTAGAAGATTGAACAAAGTTTTCGGAAATCTCTTGACATAAGCCTTGACGAATGACTGTAATTTTTTCATCAGGGACTTGATTAATAATCAGAATATCTTTGACCCAATTACATACTGCTATAATATGGTCAACTTCTCCCATGAGGGATTGAAAAGCTTGAGAACGGCAATTAACTAATTCCCGCATTTGTAATGCTGTCCAAATCCCACCACTTAGATTGAATTTAGATAGTGTTTCTCCAATTATAGGTGGTAAATGGGTAATAATTTGGGCGATATTTTGACTAATTCTTAGTCCTTGTAGTGTGCAAGCAGTACATTTATTTAACTCTATTTCTCCATTACAAACTTGATTTCCCCACTGTAATAATGTTCCTCGTTGACAGCTAACGGTGGGAGTGTGATAGGTGAAAATTACGGGAATTCCCCTTGATTTAGCTAGTCTAACTATGCGTAAAGACACACCACGAGTGAAGGCATGGAGATGAATCAAATCAGGTTTTTCTTCGTCGATAATTTTACCAAATTCAATAGCACCGAGTTGATCTCCTTCTCCATAGATTTCTTTTAAGTGTTTGACTTGTGAGGAGATAGCAAAGCGTCTAATTTGGATTTGGTTGTAGATGTAGGATTGGTTTTTTGCGGCTGGTGCGGCTATGATATTAGTGATATTTTGTTTTGCTAGTTCTCTTGCTAATGCTTCTACATAAATTTCTGTTCCACCCATAGGATCTGGATCAAAGCAGAAGGGAAGGTGGATGATTTTCATATTAAATAGATTTATTTTCCGTGCTGAGATTTTTTTGTATGCAAGAAAGTTAAGGCATTGAATTTTTCTTGATATGTATTTAATACTTCAATTATTAGTATTAGCTTTTTGAGAAAAAATTCTTTCAACCTACACGAGTCTAGCTATCGCTGCACTTTTAATACCTGTTTGGTAACAATTTTTATTTGTTCATATACTTTTTGACCTACCAGAGTCCCAAATAAATGAATTAAAATATCTGAATGTAAACAAAAATGGGGTTGATACTGAATTGCTTGTAAATAACAGCGACGTGCATCGTCTAGCATTTCAGCACCAAAGTATTGATTAGCTAATGTGAGATAATTAATCCCATAAACTCTTGACTTAGCTTTGCTTTTTTCATCTTGACGTTCAGTTTCGCTAAACACTTGTTTTAGCACTTGAAAGATAATTGATTCCCCAGTTTTATCAAGAATAATAGATCGGTGATGGTTTTGAGGATGAACACGATAATCAGCTAATACTTGATCGCAATAATAAAAATCCCACTTCTTAGCAATACTAGTTGAAAGATACCAATCACAAAAATCAAATCCACGGGGTACAGGTAAACCTTCTAACCATGCTTCTTTTCTAGCAATTGTAGTTGGTGCTGGTAAATAATTTTTTTCTAATAAAGGAATCAGTTCATTTCCCTTTGCTGGTAGATTGTGACGCAGCACATTTCCGGCTGGGGCAGTAATTTTTCCTTGAGGATCAATCATGGCTATATCACCATATACTAATCCGACTTCAGGATACTTTTGCAAAATGGGAACAACAGTTAATAAAAAATCGGGTCGGTAGCGATCATCTGAGTCTATTCTGGTCACAAATTGACCTCTGGCTTCTTGGAAACCCCGATTAACAGTTGCAAAAGCTCCTTGATTACTGGTATGTCGAATATATCGAAGTCGCTGATCAGAATAAGAACGAATTACTTGTTCCGTGGCATCTGTGGAGGCATCATCAACAACGACAACCTCAAAATCATAATTTCCCTTTTGTGCAAAAATACTATCTAGACATTCGGCAATATATTTTTCAGTGTTATATGCTGTTACGGTGAAGCTGACTAAGGGCGTTGATGAAAAATGAGTTGACATGACCACTTTGTTCTAGTTTAGAGATAATATCTTGACTGTTTATTAAGATAAACTTGATCAATTGACAAATGGATTCTATCATTACTGGGTTTATTGTTTGACCAGTAGGTAATAGGAAAACTCGGTCAGCAACTTTCTCCGTGTGTGGTAATAGCAAACCAGCATGAGGAAAATAAGAGCGATAAGGTTCCATTCGGTGACAACCGGGATGAAAATAACGCCTAGCCAAAATATTTTCTGCCCACAATATTTCGATAAATTTATCCCGACTAAGTTCTGTAAGGTCAGTATTTAACTCACAAACAATGTATTGATAATTAAATTTTTCAGATTCATCGTAAGCTAGAAACCGGACAGCAGGAATTTCTGCTAATTTCTGTTTATAAACATGGTAATTTCTTTGATTGATTTCAATGGTCTGTGCCATATTTTTGAGGGAAGTTAATCCCATCGCTGCACTGACTTCATTCATTTTGCCATTGGTACCAATATAGACAACATTTTCATAGCCGGAAAAGCCAAAGTTTTTCATCAATCGAACTTTAGCTGCTAATTCGTCATCATTGGTAACAATTGCTCCTCCTTCTAGGGTATTAAAAAATTTCGTTGCATGAAAACTAAAAACTTCTGCATTTCCAAATCCACCGATCATTTGACCGTGATAAGAACAACCGAAAGCATGAGAAGCATCAAATAAAAGCTTTAAGTTATGACGATTGGCAATTTCTGTCAGTGCTTCAACATTACAAGGTTGTCCCCAAAGATGAACGGCTAAAATACCTGTTGTTCGGGGTGTAATTAGAGCTTCAATTCGATCTGGATCGATTAGATGAGTTACTGGGTCAATATCACAGAACACAGGTGTAATTTCCTGCCACTGTAAAGCATGGGGCGTAGCTATAAATGTGAAGGAAGGGACAATTACCTCTCCACTCAGTCCAGAAGCTCTAATGGCAATCTCTAAGGCAACAGTGCCATTACAAGCAGCGATACAGTGTTTGACTCCTAAGAGTTGAGCTAGTTCTTGTTCTAATTGCTGGACGAAAGGACCATTATTAGATAGCCAACGATTATCTAAAATTGTATTGACGTGTTTGAGAAATAGTTCGCGATCGCCAATATTAGGACGACCAACGTGTAATTTTTCAGCAAAAGTGGGATCGGCACCAAAGATTGCTAAATCTTCTAATTTGGTTTTTAACACTGATTAATAATCTCCAGAGTCAGAATTTTATTCTCTAACTAAAATTGCCAATGTACGGGAACATCAGGAACGGACTCCTGAATTTTTTCGATGATCACCGGATCTAATGCGCCCAGTTTCACGGCTTGTAAATTAGCTGTAACTTGACTAGGGCTTCTCATACCCGGAATAACCACCCCAACTTGAGGATGATGCAAAACATATCTTAGTGCTGAAACAGTTATTCCACCAGGTAATTCATCCAAAAAATCTAATTTTCTTGAACTATTTAACAACCATTGTTGATCGCGTTCAGGTAAATACTTACGCCAATCATTATCAGCAAAATTTGGTTCTTGATGAAGATATTTATGACTTAGAAATCCTGATGCCAAAGGAACTCTAGCGATAAATTGATATGCAGGATTTAGGTGGTTAAATAAAAACTGCTCGGCTCGGCGATCTAAAATATTAAAAATCGCTTCAATTACATTACCAAAGGAATATTCTACAACTTTTAAAGCCCCCTTTACAGTTTTGGAGCTAACGCCATATTGCTTAATATATCCTTTCTGAATTAATCCTGTGAGTGTAGATACATCATAACTATTCCAGTCGAAATCATCAGGGGGGCTGTGGAATAGCAAAATATCAATACAATCTACCTTTAAGCGTTTTAAACTATTAGTAACAGCTTGCTCTAACCATTGGGGTGAAAAATCTTGATAACTACAACCTTGATGATCTTGGCGATTTCCAAATTTTGTACAGATTTGCAATTTGTCTTTGGGATAATGCTCAATAGCTTTCCCTAAAATTTCTTCTGCTCGTCCCCATCCATAGGCATCCGCAGTGTCAAAGAATTGTATTCCTGCATCTATAGCTAGTCCAACCGATTGAATAGCGGTGGCTTCTTCAATATCTCCCCAACCTTTATGCTGACCATTAACTATGTTTTCACCACCAAATTGCCAAGTGCCAAATCCTAGTTTATGTGTTAATGATTTCATCTTGGCTAATGTTTTCTAAATGAAAATTTTTCGGCTTGCGAGAGTGGAGAATAACTGACCCTTTGATAAGTGTTCTTTCACCTTTTTCAGTAGTAAAAAAGGCCGTTCTGCCATGCAAAAGTCTTTCATCATGAAAAAATACTGCATCTCCCGGACTTAAAAGCAAATTCGTGGTGATTTGACTATTGTGAATTCGAGTTTCCAGAAAGTTTTGAAACTTTTCTACTAATTCCTTAGCTTCAGGAGCATTTTTAGGTTCTAATCGGTGGTAATTATAGTTTAATCGGTATCCTAATTCATCCTCAGTAAGAATTGGTTTTGTTTTCCAATTTTCATGCCTAGAAAAACAAACAGGAATAGTTTTTAAATCTTCTAACAATCCATATTCTTGATCAATTTCTAAAGCTTTAACCAATGAATTGCTATCCAGAAAAATAGTTGCTCCACCTAGTTTCGCTTGAGAAAGACAATAAAAGTAATTGACAGCATCATGATGATTGAGGTAGGAATTATCAGTATGTAAAGGCTGTCGGGTATTACTGGACCGATATTTATTAGGTTGTCCTGGATCATAGCTAATATCAATCCAGCGATTACCAGTTTTTTTACCAGTTTCCTTATCTTCATCCATATCAATTACCCATCCTAAGTAATTACTCAGATCAGTATAAAATTCATGGGTAGATAATTGAAGATTGAGTCCAATTAAATGAACAAGTTTATAATCCTCTAAGGCTGCTTGAATTGCTTTTTTGGTTGATTCGGGTGTTGTATACTCGATTTTTTTGTAAACATTCATGGCCAATCAATATTGTACAGATGAATCAATATTTCTAATCACTTTTGCCGGAACACCGTAGGCAACTACGCCAGGAGGTATATCCCGCACTACAACTGCTCCAGCACCAATAATGGAATTTGCCCCGATGGTAATGCGATCGCTTACCGTTGCGCCAATTCCTATCCATGCACCTTGTTTGATAGTTGTTCTACCACCAATATGAACCCCAGGTCCAATATGGACACCATCTTCAATCACACATTCATGATCAACACTAGAACTAGTATTAATTATGACATTTTTACCAACTTTTGCTCCGGCACAAATAACTGCTCCGGCACAAATAACTGTACCTGCTCCAATAGCTATGTCACAAGCTATAATTGCTTGAGGATGGACGGTTGTGGCTAAACGAAAGCCATTTTGCTCAACTAAGTTTGATAATTCTAGTCTGGCTTGACAGTTGCCAATAGCAATCAGTGAGTATTGAACCCCATCATCATGAAGTTGATCAAATTTTTCTCTACCTCCTAAAATGAGTGAGCCACAAAAATTTTTACCATGTAAATGTAAGTTTACCTCATCTAGAAAACCGATGATTTTATATTGATTTATTAAGCGTATAATTTCGGATACTACCAGAGCATGACCCGAAGCACCCCATATTACTATTTGCATATAATTAAGGTTGCTGAAAAAGTTTTTTAGTGAGGAAATGGCAGCAAAAAAGCGAATACCAGTTAATGGACTAAGTATTACTTTTTTCATATTATGAATTGCCTCTTATAAACTTCCTCAAGTATTTTGGTAATATTTTACGATAGATTAAACTTGATATTTCAGCATAGTTTTGTCCAAGCCTACGGGCTATAATTCTGTAAATTTTACCTTGAAACAAGAAATAAGGTTGACCTAATTGATTGGCTAATATAAAAGCTTCTTTTGCTTCAGATTTTGCTCCCATTTTATATAAAACAGAACCAATTCTGGCACTAGCTTCAGCTAAGTCATTATGATATTCAGTTGATAACTCCTCTGATAATAAGGTGATGGATTTAATAGCCGAAGTGTAACATAGCTTGGTATTTTGACTATGACTATTTTCCCTAAGTCGTTGAATGATTAGAGGTTTATTAATAATTGCATAAGTTGCACCTGTAGCAGCAAGACGAACATGAAAATCAAAATCTTCCGACTGAGGTAATATATCTTTAGTCCGATACCCACCGCTACTTAGTGCAATATCCCGACGAAAAGTAGTTGAAGGGACTAAAATAGAACCCATTAAAGCAAATTTAATTAGATCACTAATTTCTGATAATCTATCCAATCCCATTACTTTTTCACAGACTAAACTTCCTTCTTTGTAGGAAGAAATTTCCGTCAACACCACATCTGCTTGTGTTTTGGCAATAGATTCTTTGACTTGCCGACACCAATCAGAATGAAATAAATCGTCTGCGTCTTGGAAATGAACATATTCACATTTAGTAGTTTTTAAAAGTTCGTTACGTCCAAAACCTGGTCCACCATTTTCCTCTCCCCTAATTACTCGAACAGGAAACCCAGGAGGGATATAATCTGTTGCGGGGAAAGATGAAGCATCGTCATAGATGATTATTTGATCAACAGGAACAGTTTGAGCAAAAATAGAATTTAGGCATTCAGTTAATAACTCTTTTTCGTTGTAGTAGGTAATCAAGACAGCAAGAGAACAAGCCATTATTAACCTTTTCTAAGAACTAAACAGCATTAAACTTAGCAACATGATTGCACCCATAATCACTCAGGAGAGATTGGGTAATGACAAAACCAAAGTTCCTTAAAATTTCAACTAGTTTTTGATTGATAATCACTCCATCTGCATCACAGATAGCTTCAAAAATAATTAAGCGTGGTGGTTGATACTGTAACAGGTTGAAAGCCCCTCTTAGGACCTGCTCTTCCCACCCTTCTACATCCATTTTAACAACTGTTGGAGCCGGAATATTGCCACAGTCAATCAGGTTATCTAAAGTATCAATCTCCACTTCAAAGGTGGCAACGGCATTACAGGCATTAAACCCACTTACTCCTGTGTTTGCAACGTGTGATCGATTGAAAGTCAGTCTGCCCTGCGATCGCCCTAAGCCTTTTTCAAGAAGTATGACCTTCTTAGAATCAAAACCATTTAGATTGAGATTCAACGTGAGAATTTCACAGTTCAGAGGATCAGGTTCACAAGCAATAACTTGTTTTACCTGATGAGCTAGTGCAAAACAGGTGAAGTAGCCTACATTGGCACCAATATCCAAGAAAATATCCTCTTCTGTTAACTCCTGAGCAAGCAGGATACTTAAATCAGATTCCCATAACCTTTCATATAAAATACTACGTTGGATCAAATCATTTTTATCAACAGCCATTAAAAAGCCATAAATGGTAGTTGCAATTATGCGACGCTCACCTAAAAGCATTTCCAAATATCTTAAAATTCGTAATTTGCTAGGATGATCAATCCAGCGATAATAGCGACACAGAAACTCACTGATCAGAGGATGGTAAGTTTTGATAGAAAGCTGATGATCACGCTTCTCAGATTGTAATAGCATATCCATTTTTTAAGTCACGACTTTTGGTAAATCTTTAATTAGGGCAAATAAATCGAGGCAAATTTGACGAATCTATAGTTTGTTTTATCTTTTTCATCTGTTCAATTCAGAGCGTTTTGAATACCTTATAGATTGCCAGAGCAATTTCTTAATTGCCCCAATAAACATACGGTTAATAATCAAATTAGGTGAGTTAAGCAGAAGTTTAATTAATTGTGATAAAGACTTTCTGTTGTTTTCTGATAAAATTTTTCCTATTGCTTGAGATACTTCAACTCTCTGAATTGTTTGTAGAACAAGACGATTTATATTTTTCGTTTGAAATTGGTTATTCCTAAGAAAAAATATTGCTTCATCAGTGAATTTTTGTGATAGAGTTGAGGTTTTAGACGAGTTGTGGTCACGAAAAGCAGCAATGGTAATATCTATTTCTCTAAAACTACCTGCAAATTGATCCTCAATTTGAAGATAGAGAATCCAATCCATAATACAATGATACTCTTCTAAAATCTTCATTTTATCCATGCGAATAAATGTAGAAGGTTGTGGAATAATTGGGTGATCAGTACGCTTAAAGAAGGAAGTTATATTTTTGGGTTTTCTTGGATGCCATACTTCTTTTATGCTTTTACCATCTTCTGAAACAATCTGGCAGGCAAATATGACTGCGTTAGTATATCCAGGAAATTCCGCTATGTGGGTTGCTAGTTGACTAAGTGCATCGGGTAATAAAAAATCATCACTATTTAGCCAGTTTATCCATTCTCCTGTAGCTTTTAGTAAGCCTTTATTAATTGCATGACTTTGTCCAGAATCCGGTTTACTCTCCCAGTAAGTGAGCCACTTTTCATATTTGGTAATAATTTCAACTGAATTATCTGTACTTCCCCCATCAATAATGATGTATTCAAGGTTTGGATAGCCCTGTAGCAACACTGAACGAATTGTTTCTTCAATGTATTGTCCCTGATTATAACTTGGTGTAATAATACTGATTCTAGGCCAGTTATACCCTTCGGTTTCTCTATCAAGAGACTGGGGTGTTTCTTCAGTCCAAGGAAATCCTTGTTTTCCTGCTGGCGGTTCTGGTAGTTCATTAACAGTGGGATAACGCATATTTACTTAACTGCTTCTAGATTAAGACTTACAGAGTAGTATTTCCCATTAATAAAAAGTTGACGATTCGACCAATCATCAAAATCACCTGGATTACAGAAAGATGGATGCCATTCTCTGACTTCATGGAAGCCAGCATTAATAAGTAATTGCTTGAGATTTCCACAGTTAAAAACTATCTTGTGAAAGTCAAATTTATTACTTTGTCCGCCCATAAGTGGGCTTAAAATTAGGCTAACATCTTTATTGTTTTCAAGATAAATATGAATTAGTTGATCAAAATCGGGTACGGAAAGCCTTAAAATCCCTCCTGGCTTCAACTTTTCAAACCATTCTGAAAGAATACTAGAAATCTGGATATGCGAAAAATGCTCTAAGCAGTGAGAGGCATAAATTAGATCAATGCTTTCATTTTTGAACGGAGATAAGTCATTAATTTCTCTTACATAATGAACGTGAGGGAAAGGCATTCCATCAACGTTAATAAAATCTGGATTATTAATCGAGCCACATCCTAGGTGTAGATAAATTTCTCCATTTTTATTCTTTGCCGATATTGGACGTAGAAATTGTCTTTTTATCTTTCCTAACGCAATTAAGATTTCCAGTTTAATTTGATGCCACTGCGGACGATAGTAATTGCGTAAGTTCTCAGGAAACATTTTTATTAGTTGTTGCATTTTCGGGAATTTTCCAGTAATGTTCTATAGCTAAGGTTGTCCTATCTTGATGAGGCGGAAATTTAGAACAATAAACATCATTATTGTTTATCTCTAGTGTAGCGATATTTTCTTCCCAGCAAAGCATCTCTGTCATAGGAATTGCTAGACCCACACTAAGTTTGTAGATACCAGAAGATAAGGGTAAACAAGGAATTGTACATTCTATAAATGATTCACCTTTAACAATCTGAAGTTCAATTCCACTCAGTGGTTGGGTTGAGTATTGAATCAATTTATGCCCAGAAAATGTTGCTATTTCCAATACAACAGAGCCATTAGAAATATATTTAGTGGCATAGTATTTGATTCTGATCCTTAAATAATCCCATGTTTTTACAAAAGCTTTAAGTTGAAAATTTTGATCTAGCAAAGAAACTTCTAAGATTTGAACAACGCCGATTTTTTCTTCGTATTCTCTTTGAAATAGAATTCCAGGTGTTAAGTAGTCACAACCCATTCTAGAGAATGTTAGGTAACGTTTGAGTGTTTCCTGCATAAAGCCACTGTAACTAATGTGCCCATTCTCAAGGTAAATGCCTCTATTACAAAGGCTTTCAACTGCTCCCATGTTATGGCTCACAAATAAAACCGTCCTCCCCTCCTTTTCCGCCACATCCTCCATTTTCCCCAAACACTTCTTCTGAAATGCAGCATCACCAACCGCTAAAACCTCATCTACAATCAAAATCTCCGGTTCTAAATGCGCCGCCACCGCAAACGCCAACCGCACATACATTCCCGAAGAATAACGCTTTACTGGCGTATCCAGAAACTTCTCCACCTCAGCAAAAGCTACAATTTCATCAAACTTCCGCTTAATTTCCTCCTTACCCATGCCCAGAATAGCACCATTGAGAAATATATTCTCTCTCCCTGTCAACTCTGGATGAAATCCTGTTCCCACCTCCAATAAACTGGCAACCCTGCCCTTAATTTTAATACTCCCTTTTGTCGGTTCAGTAATTCGGCTTAAAATCTTCAATAGTGTTGATTTACCCGCACCATTGCGCCCAATAATTCCAACTCTATCACCTTGTTTAACTTCAAAGGAAACATCCTTTAAAGCCCAAAATTCCTCAAAACCAGGATTTTCATTCTTAGCTTGAGGATTTATTAAATTACCTATAGATTTAACCTTATTAGTAATGACATCTCGCAATGCTGTGTAGCGTTCCTGCTTTTGATGGCCAATAATATATTTTTTGCCTAGATTTTCAACGCGAATAACTGTATCTGACATAAGTATTAATTTATCAATTTGAAAATTATTGATTTGACGGCTGATATATCTCAAGATTAGGCTAAATTTAGCATTTAATTATAGAAGTAGCCAAATTACCCACCCATAATATATTATTAGCTCACTTATAACACACCTATTTTATTTTATAAGTTACCAGTAGTTATCCCCTATATTTGAATAGGATTTTCTCCTCAGCTTGTTTAAATTCAATATCAAATAAATCAAACACAACTTCCCTACCCAATAAAACTTCTTGGCAATCCTCATTTTGTAACCAGGCAACAGGCGCAGAAAAGGTATAATTATCAATCTGCATTTCAACTTGTCGGAGTACATATTGTACACTCCCCCCTACTCCTTCTCCATTACTCAGAACTTCTCCTTGAGAGAGGGCATATCCTAAATCTGTGCCTAAATAAAATGTAATTAGGCTAATATCCGAACCAGAATCTACAAGCATTTCCAGGATTTTAGAATTTTGAAAAGTTAGACAGACTTCGTATTTTGGCTGCCAATCATGTTTTTTGACTGTTCTAAAACGCACTGGGAGAAACTTCACTGGCTCAACAAATTCGTTCTCGTAGATCCGCTCAGTGATGTAGTCAGAAGATTTTAAGTTCTGAAGGTCAATTTGCTGTGTCATGATTCTATAATCTTGGTGATGAGCTATTACACCATCCTTAGTGTAAATAATCCATTCTCCACGATATTGTTTTAATTTTTGGTAATTTGCTTTACGCCATTCTTTGGCACTATTGTATTTTTCGTTCATATTTAGCTGAGTTTATAAACATCATACAGCACTTTCCGGTGTTATGAGGTACATATCCAGCGGGCAAGATGCCCGCACTACAATAGTTTCATAGTTCAAGTTTGTACCTCATTAGAGCGAAATCTGCTGTAATACAGCACTTCCCGGTGTTATGAGGTACATATCTAGCGGGCAAGATGCCCGCACTACAAGAGTTTCATGATTCAACTTTGTACCTCATAAAAGCGGAAACCGCTGTAACTATTATGATGGAAACCATTCAGGATTGAGAATTTCTCTTAAAGAATAAGGACAAGTTTCAGGGAAAGATAATGGTGGATTTATCTGGTACATGATTGATTAGCTCACTACATAGCTTTTTCAAAATCATCTGTCGTGTTACATAAAAACTCATGATTTAATATTTCTTGTATATCATAGGGACAAATTTCTGAAAACGTACTTAATACTAAACCTGTTTCTGCCGATGCTTCTCTTCTCGCATTTCGATAAGATTTAGGTAAAATATCAGGAATATATTGTTTTAAGCTTGGTTTTTCATTGAGTAAATCTTGTAAATCATCTCTTTGGTTAGCAATAGTGGTAAACCAACTAATAGAACGTTTAGAAGATTGATATTGCCATATTAGTAAATGAGTTAATAAAATGATTAACCGATTTTTTAAATCATTTTTTTCACTAATACCCATAGCATCTAACTCTTCTGCTAAATTCTCCCAATCCAAAGCTGTGATATCTTGACTGGCTAAGGCTAATTTTTGTTGAGTTAACCAATCCATGAAATCTGTTTCGTAGAGAGGTGATTTAGACATAAAATTAGTAATAATGACTTTCAGGCTGGACAATTTTTCAACTCTATTGATCATTAGGTAAGCTAATACCTTTTTCCAATAACAATTGTCGTAATTTAGCTACTTCTAATTCAGCAGAATCTGCCCGTTGCTTTTCCTGTTCTGCACGTTGCTTTTCTTGTTCAGCCCGTTGTTTTTCTTGTTCAGCCCGTTTTTCTTCTTGTTCAGCCCGTTTTTCTTCTTGTTCAGCCCGTTGTTTCTCTTGTTCAGCCCGTTGTTTTTCTCGTTCTTCTCGAGTAGGCAACCAGTTATTATCTTTATCATACCAACGTAACCACTGTCTAGTTAAACCTTGATATTCTCCCTCCCATAATCCTAAACCCAATTCAGCTTCTTCTAGCCATACCCCTAATCCATTAATAGAGAGCGGTTGATAACGGTTCATTACTAAACCAAAACAGTGAAACTCATCAGTATAACGGTTATAGACAAAATAATAGGGGATTCTCAGAATTTGCTCATACACTGTCCATTTATTAGGAGGTTGATTGACTTCCCGTAAATTTCTATTTCTCCCTAAGTCTTCGTTTTCTGTTCCTGGAGATATTAATTCCACTACCACAAATGGATATGTTCCTTCATACCAAGTAACATAACTTAATCTTAGTTCTGTTTGTTCATAAAAACGGGATACTCCTAATACCGCAAACCAATCAGGGCGTTTATACCATTGTGTATGCTTGCTGTCATAGTATAAATTTAAGTCGCTACCTGTAAATACATTATCTTCTGGATAAGAAGGTGGACGAAAGGTACTACGCAATAATTCTGGTTGTAAAAGGTGAAATTCGTCTGGCAAACCTGGCTCCTCTGGATCTTCGCTAGGTAAATCATACATCGTTGGCAGTGTTTGTTGAGGAGGTAATGGCTCATAGCTGGGTTTGCTATACACATCACTTTGATACATTATTAATTAGCTCCTGTATTTAGTCGCTGTTGCCAAGATTCAACTATCTGCTTAATTGTCTCTTCTAAGGAAATTGTAATATCCCAGTGAGGATAATGCTCACGCATTTTTGTTAAATCGGAATAATAGCAAATATGATCACCAATGCGATTTTCTGATACGTAAGTATAAAGCATGGCTTTATTACTATATTTTTCAGTTAAATTAAATGCTTCTAGAATTGAGCAGCTATTTTGCTTACCTCCTCCAAGATTGTACACTTCTGCTATGCGAGGATTTTTAATAAAAGCTTCAATAAACCGCGCGACATCTAAGGAATGAATGTTATCTCTAACTTGCTTACCTTGATAACCAAAAATCTTATATTCTTTACCTTCTAAGTTGGATTTGACTAAATAACTTAAAAAGCCATGTAATTCCACTCCTGAGTGGTTTGGACCAGTTAAACATCCTCCGCGCAAACAACAAGTTGGTATATTAAAATAGCGTCCCATACTCTTGTACCATTACGTCTGCTGCAACTTTAGACGCGCCAAATAACGAATGTTTTGATTGATCGATACTAAAGGTTTCTGGAATACCATGTTCATAAATGGGGTCATCATAATCCCATCTGGTATCTAATTCTTTGAGTTTAATTGTGTTCGGGCGATCGCCATAAACTTTATTTGTGGACATATGCACAAAGGGCGATTCTGGGCAAAATCGCCTCACAGCTTCTAGCAAATTTAGAGTTCCTACTGCATTTGTATCAAAATCATCAAAAGGAATGGCTGCTGCCCGATCATGACTAGGTTGGGCTGCGGTATGCACGATAGCATCTGGCTGGATACTTTCAATTAAAGTTAGCACTCCTTGGCGATCGCGGATATCTAGTTCATGATGCACAAATCCTTTAATAGTGTTTTGTAATCGGTGTTGATTCCAACGTGTATCTCCTTGAGATCCGAAAAATACGGCTCTTTGATTATTATCAACACCATGAATCAGCCAACCTTGATTGGCAAAATAAATACAAACTTCAGAACCAATTAGCCCAGAAGAACCAGTTACAAGTAATTTTTTCATTGAAATTATTAATTAATTCAGAGAGTTTTTGATAACAAATTGTACTTTAGAGATGTTAGATTTTTATCCTTTTCCCATAATTCAAAACGACTAGCTTTATACATAATTTTTCTGTTTGTGGCTTAATTTTCTGCCTATTTTCTATCTGTATACTATTAATCACAAATCAAACTCAGTGCTTTACATTTAATTTCCTCTTCATCAATTTTTTGTTTAAGTTCATTATCTGCGTATATACCTTCAAAAGCTTCTAAAGCTGCTTTTTTAATAGCAGTATCAAAAGCATCAGTTAAAATTTCCTGTAATTCCTCTTTACTAGCGTAGAATCCACCAGATTTTTTACGTTTATTCACCTTCTTAATTTCTTTGCTGCTATTATAAATAGAAAACTCCCAAGAACGAGTGCTACGTTTTTCTGCTTCTTGTTTGATTAAGTGTAGCAATAATATCACTGCATAACTATAAATCTTAGCTAGTTTATCTTCCCTTGACATTTCTTCAAGTTGACTAACAATTTCTAAGGCTTGATCATATTCTTGGTTTTCAATTAGTTCGCGCAATAGTAATAGCTCTTCCATAAGACAACCATCTTACTTATTAATGTTTCAGGTTCTTCAGCATCTGACTCACCCTACATCATCCAAAATTGATAACTAGCAACTTGAATTAATTAGGTAAATTAATACTTTGTTGTGCTAATAATTGTCGCAAGTTTGCTAATTCTAATTCAGCATTATCTGCTCGTTGTTTTTCTCGCTCTTCTGGAGTAGGCAACCAGTTATTATCTTTATCAAACCATCTTAACCATTGTCTGGTTAATCCTTGGTATTCCCCCTCCCACCAACTGCAAGAGCATCAAATTCGGGGTTAGTTCTTGCTGCTCCCGCAGATCACTCAAATATAACTGAGTAATTATACCCAACACGGCTTAATTATCTGATTTTCCGGGTAGGGGTAAATAAATTTCATGCTGTTATTGATGAATCGTTTCTGGGCGCAGACCCTGCGCCCCTACTTTCTGAATTTTTCATGGACAGAATTTACTAGTACAGCTTGGCGTAAATAAAATGACTATTAAAAGCTCCGAAAATTTGATTTTTATTTATAGAGCGAAGGCTAAAGAATTTCCCCGACGACCAATTTGAGATTTCATCAATTAGCGATCGCTTTCAAGATCAACGGCGATTATCTTGTAACCAATTTTCCAAATCTGACATATTTTGAAAATCCAATAATCCCTCTCCTAATGATTCTAATTGAGAAATGGAGAGCGATCGCACTTTTTGCTCTTGAATAGCAGTTAAATTACCACAACGGCGTTTTAGCAAACGAATAGTTAGATTTGCTTCTCCTTGTTGCACACCTTGTTGTAAACCTTTTTTCTCACCAATTTCTAACACCTCTTGATAAAACCGGGTTTGAGTAATATCAGCCTCTTTGAGATTAAGCATTTTTTGAATCTCCTCTAGGGTTAGTTGTGTAAATTTGTTGACTAGTATGGACTCTACTAAATCTAATTTTAGCTGAAATTCTGCTTCTGTGGTGACACTGTTTAAAATTTTCCTAGCTGCTAATCCTGCTTGGTCTTTAGGCGTTACTATTAATCTTAGTAGAGATAAATTAGGACTTAAATCATCTTGATGTAATAAATCTTCTAGATATAACCTTTCTACTTGACTATTAAGTAAGTTTCTGTGTGGAAGTTCTGAACCTAATTCCAAACGTTTATTCAGTAAAATTAGTAATCCGCGCCAATTTCTGCTAATTTCATATTGGTCAATATAGCTAAATATTCCCCGAAAATAGCGACTATAAAATTTTGTATCTCGCTGCATTTGTGCTTCGAGAAATATTAGCGGTACATCAGAATTATTACTAATCGGTGTTAATAACCCATCTAACCTAGTTTCTTTTTCTTTGAGTACAGGTGCGCTATACTCAAATTCACAATCACTAGGAATACCAGGAATTAATTCTGCTATTAAATCTGGTTGATTTAAGAAAATTCTATAAAATAATTTATCTGTTTTCATTTATATAACTAATTTTCACAATATTTTTTAACTAAGCAGTTTCATAATTCCTTTAAATCTATACTAGAGGTTATTTTTTTACAAAATAGTAAAGAGCTAATTAGCTTTTATACTGCAAACGGTTCATAGTTTAACCAAATATGAAACCCCTCTGGTAAACCTCTCCATTATTAAATGTTATTCCTTTTCCCTCTCCTCTTAGGAGAGGGTTAGGGAGAGGCGTTGAACCTTATTCTTTATATGATAAAAAAGTCCAGCTTCTAGCCGTTTTGAGTATAATAGTTTCATTTAAACAAGCGAACTGCTTGCAGCAGCGCTTCGCTATCGCTTTCAAGATCAACAGTTCCAGATCCCCGACTTCTTAGAGAAGTCGGGGATCTGATGTTCTTATTTTATTTATAGAGTGAAGGTTAAAGAACTTCTCCAACGACCAATTTGAGATTTCATAAATTAGCGATCGCTTTCAATATCAACAGCGATTATCTTGTAACCAATTTTCCAAATCTGACATATTTTGAAAATCCAATAATCCCTCTCCTAATGATTCTAATTGAGAAATGGAGAGCGATCGCACTTTTTGCTCTTGAATAGCAGTTAAATTACCACAACGGCGTTTTAGCAAACGAATAGTTAGATTTGCTTCTCCTTGTTGTAAACCTTTTTTCTCACCAATTTCTAACACCTCTTGATAAAACCGGGTTTGAGTAATATCAGCCTCTTTGAGATTAAGCATTTTTTGAATCTCCTCTAGGGTTAGTTGTGTAAATTTGTTGACTAGTATGGACTCTACTAAATCTAATTTTAGCTGAAATTCTGCTTCTGTGCTGACACTGTTTAAAACTTATTCTTTGTATGAAAAAAACTCCAGCTTCTAGCCGTTTTGAGTATAATAGTTTCATTTAACCAAGCGAACTGCTTGCAGCAGCGCTTCGCTATCGCCTTCAAGATCAACAGTTCCAGATCCCCGACTTCTTAGAGAAGTCGGGGATCTGATGTTCTTATTTTATTTATAGAGTGAAGGTTAAAGAATTTCCCCGACGACTAATTTGAGATTTCATAATTAGCGATCGCTTTCAAGATCAACAAAGTATATCTTGATTGCCAAAGATATTTATACACAGGAGTATTAATGCGACCGAATTTACGAATTATTTTTGTGAGGACATTTGGATAAGTCGAGATAAAAGCTTAGAGGTTGGCATAAGAGAATACTCATTTAAGTCTACTGTTACAGTCGCTTCCTGTAATTTGAGAAATCTCCAAACAGTTCCAGTCGTTACGACTCCATAGACACTATTAATCATATTCTGATGCTGCTGGTTAAATTTACCTGCGGCAACCATTTCCGCAATACATTGTCCTAAACCACCTTTGAGATTTTCTTTTTTCGCCTCTACTACCATAGCTATTGGGGCAGTAACATATAGTTGTTCAGGTGACTTGCTCAAAATATAATCACAAACTCCGTTTAATCCTAGTGAGACATCCACATTAAATTCTTCACCTGAAAAAAATCCAATATTGGGCAATACCTCTTTAATCGCTAGTAAGACGGGACAGATAATTAATTCAGAACGTGCTTTTTCAGTATTAAGCGCGATCGCTAGTTGCAGATTTTTAGTTATAAATTCTTCTAGATAGGGACTGGGAAAAATATCTTCGACCGGGTGCAAAAATGAGTCACCCTCAATTAAAGTCAGTCCGAAATCCTGAACTACTTGAGAAATCGTAAATTGACTGTAGGGCATAGGCTAGAAAAAAATGTGCTGAATTTTAGCCAAAACTGTCGCCAAGAAAAAACCACTACGGGAAGAGAAAATTCTCAAATTCAAAGAACTTACCCAAGAACCAATTTGAGATCTCATAATTAGCGATCGCTTTCAATATAAACAAAGTATATCTCAATTGCCGCTATCCTAGAGTTTCAGATCCCCGACTTCTTAGAGAAGTCGGGGATCTGATTTTCTTATTTTATTTATAGAGTGAAGGCTAAAGAATTTCTCCACTGACTAATTTGAGATTTCATAATTAGATGTCTTGTAGAAAAAGTTCCAGATTTTGGTTAGATATTTTCTGTACTTTGGCCTCCTGATCAATATCTCAAAAGAGATCCTCAAAAGGTTGCATGAAGGGACTGAGATCAAAAAGACCATCAAAGCCCACTCACTGTTGAATACTATCCGGTTCTGTCACTTTCGGACAACAATAATCGAATCTATTTTTTGTAACTCTGATTTTATACAGGTTTGCGATCGCCGTTCTCTAATGGATGAATAATAGAATAACACAGAGTTGATTAGTAGTTCGTTAAGTTCAGGGATTCGGAGTCAAATGTCATCTTTATTATCAGTACATTTTGATTAACTCCTTTGAATAATTGATACCTGCTAAAGAGTTTCATTTAACCAAGCGATCGACCCATCAAGAGAATTGACACTCTCACCGTCTTTAGACACTGAGATTCTTTAATCAATGAGCCAACTTACAATTGCTGGATTACTCCAACAAAAACAGAGGTCGATTCTCCTAAAGCGTTAATGACCGTATCCCTACCGTACTCGATTTTTGTATTTCATTTTTCACCAAATTTAGCTTTCCTAAACTGCAATACTGTTAGGTATGACTACGCACTCAACCAAATTAGTTAAGTTTTTACGTTGTTTAGTTATACTTAAATTATGGAACTTTTGAAAGTATATCACACCTACTGTTACTAGTTAACGAGTTAGGCTAAATATTTTCGCCCGTGTCGCTTATATCTCAGCACGCTTTGTGACTGAGCTTTACGCTTACCGAGTAATCTTGTAAAATCTGGGAGACTTTCCCCTTGATAAGTTATGCTCAAAAACCTTAATTTCACACTAATATTTATCTTATCATAACGTTACAATCCCTAAGGACTAATTTGAGATTTCATCAATTAGCGATCGCCTGTACTGGTTGAACTAGAGGCTATAATCACATTATATATTCAGTTGCGATGCCTACTGCGAGGGAAGTGATCGCCTGACCTGTTGGTATAGTTCTATATACCGTTTTGCTTGTAGTTCTCAAGTGTATTCTTTAAGGGCGATCGCTCGCCAATTTATCTTCGCTCATTTTTCCCCCTGAATTGCTTATTTTATAATAAACAACGACTAATTTGAGATTTCATAAATTAGCGATCGCTTTCAAGATCAACAGTTTCAGATCCTAAAAAAGAATAGGATGAATGCGACCAAGCACTTCTGCTAATAACCACTCAGGGCAAATACAGATCAGTTTTGCCTTTCTTGAGCGATAATCCAATGAACGCAGCTGATCGCACATCACTACGCCTTTAATAGGTTGATCATCTGGAATCTCAACGTAGAAAGGATTTTTACGCTTAGTATTACTGATAGGACAAACAAAAATAAAACCTCGTTGCTGGTTAAACTCTGTATGACTTAACACTAGTGCGGGACGTTGCCCCATTTGCTCGTGACCTGATTGGGGATCAAAGTTTAGCCAGACAAGATCCCCATAACGGGGGACGTAATCTACCATTCTTCATTACCTGTTGGTTTACCCCAGTCAATCTCCGCTTCTGGCTCTAAATCTTGGCTAAGGAGTTGTGAGAGGGTGTATTTGGGAAATTTTTGAACTGGTCTTACCATGAGTTGCCCTTGCTCAATACGGCAGTCAACTTCATCATTGATTGATAAAGCCAATTCATCTGCAATATACTTGGGGATTCTCAAGGCTAAAGAATTTCCCCAACGACCAATTTGAGATTTCATAATTAGCGATCGCTTTCAATATAAACAAAGTATATCTCAATTGCCGCTATCCTAGAGTTTCAGATCCCCGACTTCTTAGAGAAGTCGGGGATCTGATTTTCTTATTTTATTTATAGAGTGAAGGCTAAAGAATTTCCCCAAGGACTTTTTGGGAGCGGAAGTATTCAGATCATGTCTTTCTATGTAATGGTACAGAATTAATTACACAATTGATTTTTCTGTTCCCTGTTCCCTCTCTCAACGAGTGAATTTAATTTTGTCCGACTACTTATGACTTTCTGTTTAGCATTTTGTCCTAATTTTTGACCTAAATCAGGTATAAACTATAATGTCTAATATTTTCAGTGAAATGCCAATACAATAAGGCTTTCAATGATTTTGAAACGGGTTCTCCATAAAAAGTACCAAAGAACCAAAAAACATAATTACTGGTAATTAATTGATTATATTGCCGATGTGCATTGGAAAACCATTTTTAGCTTAATTATGGCAAAATTCGTTATTGACTATCCATAAATTCTTCAACCGTTACATTAATTTCTCTAATAATTGCTCTGATTGTACCTTTACGAATTGTTTTGCCACGATGATGAGGAACAGGAATTACGATATTATCTAAATCTCTAACCCATAATTCGTGAGAACCTTTACCTTGTCTATAAAATCTAAAACCAAAAAGTCTTAGACGATTTATTACTTCTAAATAAGTTAATTCTCTTAACTTTGTCATCTAACAATTACAGTTTAATAGGAATAGTAAAAGCCCAACCTGTATTAGCTGAAAGTTCAATTGAGCCTAAATTTAAGTTCTCATTTTGTTCTTGCTTATACTCCATAATCATTTTTAAAACATCAATACAGTTAAATATAGCCTCTTGGGGTGTATCTCCCTCTGCAAAAGCTCCTTGAATACCCGGTATCATTGCTAAGTAACCATCATCATTACTTTCAATAACGACAGAAATGATTTGAGGTGTATTTTTTACTGGTAATTGATCAATAGATTGCATTTTTGCCTCCAAGTTCTATAGTCCCAATATCGTAATATAAATTAGCAAAGGCTTGAATAAAACTTAATCTTTTATATCTTTTCTGTACTTTGGCCTCCTGATCAATATCTCAAAAGAGATCCTCAAAAGGTTGCATGGAGGGACCAAGATCAAAAAGACCAT
Source organism: Dolichospermum sp. DET69 (assembly GCA_017355425.1). NCBI lineage: Bacteria > Bacillati > Cyanobacteriota > Cyanophyceae > Nostocales > Aphanizomenonaceae > Dolichospermum > Dolichospermum sp. DET69. The sequence continues at coordinate 4,912,218 of CP070233.1, read as the reverse complement.
CAAAGCCCACTCACTGTTGAATACTATCCGGTTCTGTCACTCTCGCACAACAATAATTGAATCTATTTTTTGTAACTCTGATTTTATACAGGTTTGCGATCGCCGTTCTCTAATGGATGAATAATAGAATAACACAGATTTAATTAGTAGTTCGTTAAGTTCAGAGATTCTGATTCAAATGTCATCTTTATTGTCAGTACATTTTGCTTAACTCCTCTGAATAATTGATACCTGCTAAAGAGTTTCATTTAACCATAATTTTAATATCTAATTATTTTATTTACTTGTTTTTTGACTGTTCTAAACCGCACTGGCAAAAACTTCGCTGGCTCAACAAATTCGTTCTCGTAGATCCGCTCAGTGATGTAGTCAGAAGATTTTAAGTTCTGATGATTTTGTTGCAACCAATTTTCTAGTTGATTTATTTCAGTGAGATCAAGTAACTCTGCTGCCAGTTCTTCTAGTTGAGTAATTGATAGTTGATTAATTTTGAGGCTAAAATCAGATGATAAACTCCCAAAACGACGGTCAATTAATTTCCATACTAACTTGAGACTTTCTTGCTGTAAACCTTGCTGTAAACCCTGTTTTTCTCCTGTTTCCAAACCTTCTTTTAAGATTTGTTGATACCAAGGAGATTCTCTTAATATGGTCATATCCCACCTCATTATTTGTTGAACTAAGGGTATATCTAGAACAAAACCCGCAAAAAATGATAATAATGGTTCTAAATCCGTTAAAGTTTCATTAGCTCGTAATTCAATTACTGCTTGTCTGACAATGTTTTCATTTCCTCCTCCTTTTAATATTGGCACAAAAGGTAATAAACTTGATAGGTTATGCTCAAAAACTAAGTTAACATCTACCTCCCACAGATTAATAACATGATAGTTTTGATAGGTTTAGAGCTTCCGTTTCGGGCGTTACTATCAATTTTAATAGCAGGCTGTTTTTGTCTGGCACCACAAGAAATTTTGGAATATTTTTTATTTGGAAGTCTCTAAATTACATCAGCAAAAGTCCGTTCCATCTTGCGAAAATACCAAATTCCACTCACTAATAGTAAAAATACTAACGCCATAGAAAGAAGAAATCCTGGTAAATATAACTGGGAATTTCCCCCTAAAATTGCCCACCGAAACCCATCTATTACTCCCACCATGGGATTTAATGAGTAGATAAATCGCCACTTTTCAGGAACAATACTACTACTAAATCCTACAGGTGAGATATATAAACCAAACTGCACAATAAATGGCACAATAAACCGAAAATCTCGATATTGGACATTCAAGGAAGCTAACCACAAACCTGCACCCATTGAAGCAGCAAAGGCAACAGCAATAAAAAATGGTAAAGTTAAAATCCGCCAACTGGGAACAAAGTTATACCATGCCATTAAGGCTAATAAAATAATGCCGGAAATCATAAAATCTACAAAGCTGACTACTACTGCACTTGTCGGTACTACCAACCGGGGAAAATAGACTTTTGATAATAAGTTGGCATTACTAATTAAACTATTACTACATTCAGAAAGGGAATTAGAAAAGAATTGCCAAGGTAACATGGCAGAAAATACCAGAATTGGATAGGGCGCACCCTCGGAGGGTAATTTTGCCAATTGTCCAAATACAACTGTAAATACCACCATGGTCAAGAAAGGACGAATTAGCGCCCAAACAATACCAATAGCTGTTTGTTTATACCGTACTAATATATCTCGCCAAGCTAGGAAGTAAAATAATTCTCTATATCGCCATAAATCTTGCCAATATTGTTTTTCCGTGCGTCCTGCTTCAATTATTAATTCTGGCTGAGAAATGGTTTCTTTCATAATTACTATTAATTAATATATTTGTTTCTCTAAAAGAACTGTACAAAAAAAATTAATTGCTCGCAGAAAAGCTAGTTCTACACTATCCAATAAACATCTCCAAAAAAGAATGTAGAGACGTTCCATGGAACGTCTCTACAAGGGTTATGGGTCAAGCATATTTAATTTTTACCAGATATCTAATATTGTGGGATGGGCATCTGGTTCCCTCCTAATACTATTAGCAGGCAAGATGCCTGCACCACAAGAAATTTTGGGCTATTTTTTTATTTGGAAGTCTCTAACTTGGCCTTTACCATCATTCGCACCACATCCTGCATCTTATATTTAGCTTCCCAACCTAATTGGATTTTGGCTTTTGTGGGATTACCTTTACCCACTGCCAAATCTGTAGGACGGAATAGACTACTATCAACAACTACATGATCATGCCAATCTAAATTTACAGACACAAATGCAGATGTTACAAACTGCTCTAATGAACTACTCTCTCCTGTAGCGACCACATAATCATCAGGCTGTGATTGTTGCAACATTAAATACATTGCTTCAACATATTCCCCAGCCCAACCCCAGTCCCGCTGAATTGACATATTACCTAAATATAACTTTTCCTGACTACCTTGGGCAATGCGGCAGGCAGTAGCCACAATCTTTTGAGTCACAAATCTTTCGGGACGCAGGGGAGATTCATGATTAAATAAAATGCCAGAACAAGCAAATAATCCGTAAGCTTCTCGGTAGTTAGCTACTTCCCAAAAAGCAGCAGCTTTAGCAACAGCATAAGGACTTCTGGGACGAAATGGCGTTGTTTCTTGGGCTGCTACATTGCCAGTATCACCAAAGCATTCACTAGAACCTGCATTGTAAAGTTTAATGGTCGCACCTAAAAACCGAATGGCTTCTAATAAATTTAGTGTGCCTGTAGCTATGCTTTCTAGGGTTTCTACAGGTTGTCCAAAAGATAAACCGACGGAAGTTTGTCCGGCCAAATTATAGACTTCATCTGGTTGGATTTTTGTCAGTACCTGTAAGACGCTACGGAAGTCAGTCAAGGACATTGACTCCAGCTTTACTTGGTCTTTAATTCCTAAGTGGACTAAATTCTGGAAAGGAGAAATTTGGGCATCTCTGGAAGTTCCACAGACTGTATAGCCTTGTTTTAGCAGTAATTCTGCTAAATATGCGCCGTCTTGTCCAGATATTCCACAAATGAGAGCTTTTTTCATGTCAATTCATTACCCAGAAGTCTTTAACACTGTTACCTCCAAGCATCCGAGATTGCCTATAGGTAAATTCCCCCACAGAAGGATTACGATGGGGATGAATTACACCTGTTGCTTGTTGCCAAAGTTCGGCTGGGGCAAGAGATATCTCATATTTAGATCCATGCTTATGCACATGATACCATTTTGTTTCTTGGCACTCTTTGCACCAAAAAGCCTCTAACCACTCACCAGTTAAAGAAATGGTAGTTTTATTGGCGACTAAAATCATCGCTTCTCGACGAGCTACACCGCGCTCTTGTAGTTGTCCGGCTTGTTCGGCAAATAGTCCATGTTTTTGGCTGACACTATCTATATAACAGCTATGGATAGGGCAATAGATAGCCCTGCGTTGGGAACGTTTCCGATTTCGCTCACACCTTTTCTGCACTTTGTCCTCCTGATCAGTAACTACACAATAGATCGTAAGAAGGTTGCATGGGAGGGACTGAGATCAAAAAGACCATCAAAGCCCAACTCCTGATTCAACATCATCTGAGGTATTAATTTTTTTGACTTATTTCAAATTACTGAATAGGTTTACACACTGACGCTGATTACGCGTGGGTAACATTTCAATTTATAGCTTGTTCCAGTACATTAATATATTGTTTGCTGATGATTTCCGGAGTGAAATTTGACTGCAAGTATTCCCGCGAAGCATTACCTATTTTTTCTGCAAGTTGGCGATCGCTCTTTAACTTGAGAATAAACGTAGATAGACCATCACTGTCTCCATTGTCAATACTAATCCCAAACTCACCATCGGTTATTAGCTGTCGTAAGTAGGAATTTTTTGGGCAAATAGCTGCTACAGGTCGTCCTGCGGCTAAGGCTGGATAGAGTTTACTAGGAGCAACTAAACTTTCCAGACCTGATTCCACACTGACTAATAACAAATCGCAAGCTGTCAAGGAATAGGGTAGCACACTTTTATCTTGATAGGGAAGAAAAAGGAAGTTTTTTAGTCCTAAACGAGTCACCTCTTCAATAAAGCTTTTACGTTTTGGACCACCACCAATACAAACGAACTGAATTGGTTGATCTTGCAATTGTTGAGCAGTTGCTAATATAGTGTCTAGATCATGACACCTACCCATATTACCAGAATAAAGAACTGTAAATTTGCGGTCTAAGTTATGTTGTTTAGCAAACCAATTTTCTTCTTTGGCAATGGGTACAATTAACTCAGGATCGCCCCAACTGTGAATCACGGAAATCCTATCAGCCACTTCTGGACAGATTGCGATTACTCTCTCCTTCATAGCAGGACTCAGAACAATAATTCCTTGGGATGCTCGCCAAATTCTGCGGTTGATTGCTCTCCATAGCTTGACTAACCAGTGCTTTTGGGGAATTACTCCCAAAGCGATCGCAATATCTGGATACAGGTCATATATTAAACATACATAAGGAAATCTTAATAATAAATGAGTCAAATATCCGGCTATTGACAAAAAAGGAGGCGCTGAAGTTAGTAAAAATACATCTTGTTTGCGGGCATTCTTGATAATATGCAGAAAAGCCCGGACTGTAAATAGAATACCATTAACAGCCTTTCCCCGAATCCTATTCGACCAAAGCTGAGTAGCTCTGGATCTTTGGACACGAATATTGCCCAATTGCTCTACTGCTGGGGCTTGAGCCGTAGTAAAAGCGTATCCTGGTTGTCCGGTGAATACTCTAATCTTAATCCCTCTTTTCTCCAACTGTTTGACCAATTCTTCAATCAACTGTCCTGTCGCAGCATAGTCTGGAGGAAAAAATTCAGTGATCACAGACAAAGTAGTTAATTTCTTATGATAATTTGTCATATCATCAGTTGTAAAATGACGAATAGTGTCTACTAAACCAGGTTTTACAAAAGTCTCATGATTGGACGATGTTTTATTTTTCATGATAGATTACTTATTAATTGTTAAGTCTATTTAATTGTTAAGTCTATCTTAGTTTTTGTTAAACACCTATTACTGTTAAGGACAGGATAAGAATCTAAACCTCACTTAGTTTTATTAGCTACATAGCTTCCATTGAAAAAATACATAGCCAGAATAAATTTATTACTACTTGGATTAAAAATTTGTTTTCATAGAAATTTTTATAACATTTAGTCAAGTACTATTTCGGATTTCCTTAGGTAAGTATATTTAAGTAATTAACTTAATTCGCTTACTTCTATGTACTTAAGAATTAAATAGGGTTTGCTGAAAAAGTCTTCTCGTGAAGGCTAGGAGTCACCGAGTCAGGAGGAATAAAGAGGAGGAAGAAGAAGGAAGAGAAGGTTGGACAATTAGTCCTCAAATTTACGCGATTATTTTTGATGAAAATGCCAGGGTTTTAAACATCTATTGTCAATAATCTTGCACTTGTTTGGTTATAAAACCCTGCAAACCTTTATCTATCAACCCTTTTGCTTTCTTTTATGCAAACCCTAAGTATTTAACTTAATTCGCTTACTTCTATGTACTTAAGAATTAAATAGTTTAAACACTCTTAAAAACGTATCTGCCTAATTTTTATATTTTTTCCGTCAACAATACAGGTAGCGAAACAGCCAATTTTTAGAAAAATTTGGATGCAACTATTACATCTCACCGCAGGGAATAGAGAACCCAGATTCACAAATTATCAAGATTAAAAGCTTTTTAGCAACCGTCGTCGCAGATTGTCTAAAGCTGCATTTGCACTCACATAACGAATTACAGACCGTCCGCGAATTGTTCCCAAGCGATGTTCAAAACTGATGACTTCATTGTCAGGACCTGCTAAACCAACATACACTAAACCCACTGGCTTGGTTTGGGTTCCCCCAGTTGGTCCAGCAATGCCCGTAATACTTAATCCCCAAGTGGTTGAGAGACGATTTTTGACACCAATCGCCATTTGTTCGGCTACTGTCCCACTCACCGCGCCAAATTTCTCCAAATCCTCTGGGTTAACCCCTAATAATCCAACTTTCACAGAATTGTCGTAGGAAATTACCCCACCCCAAAAGTAATCAGAACTACCAGAAATTTCCGTTAACATCTGCCCAAGTCCTCCACCCGTACAAGATTCTGCTACTGATAGAGTTTCTCCGGCTGACCTTAACAAATTACCAACTACAGAAGCCAGGGTGTCATCATCGGCACCGTAATAATCTAAACCAGCAATTTCTCTAAGTTGTTTTTCAATGGGTGTAATTAAAGATTCTGCTGTTGCTGCGTCTGTAGCTTTAGCAGAAACTCGCAGTCTAACTTCGCCCTTACCCGCATAGGGGGCTACTGTAGGATTAGTTAAGTTAAAATAGGGAGCTACTTTTTCCGCTAAAGCTGATTCCCCAATTCCCCAAAATCTTAAACTGCGGCTATAAATAATTTCTTGTCCCCAACCTTGACTTTTCAGAAAAGGGACAGCGGTTTCTTTCCACATTCGATACATTTCGCTGGGAACACCAGGAAATGTAAAAATAGTTAGTCCCGGACGGGGTTGCCAAATAATACCGGGTGCTGTTCCTGTGGGGTTGGGTAAAATTTCCGCACCTTGGGGAATTAAGGCTTGTTTGCGGTTATTAGCAGACATTACCCGTCCCCGTTGGGCAAATTTCTCTGTTATATCTTCAACAATATCGGCTCGTTCTATTAAAGGAACACCAAAAAAATCAGCGATAGTTTCACAGGTAAGATCATCGGGTGTGGGGCCTAAACCACCTGTAAAAATCAGAATTTGCACTCTGGAAGCAGCAATTTCGATAACTTCTTTGAGTCTGGCTGGATTATCCCCGACTACGGTTTGATAGTAGTGGGGAATGCCTAACTGTGCTAACTGTTGTGCCAGATATTGGGCATTGCTGTTGAGGATATCTCCTAGCAGCATTTCTGTACCAACGCAAATAATTTCTGCACTCATGGGGATTAAAAGGGAATTAGGGATAGTAATGTGGGAAAAACAAGTAATATTAAATATTCGCTTAAATATAGAACTATTACAGAAATCCACAAAAAAATGATCCAATCTTGTGGGACGGGCAGGATGCCCATCCTTGTATTATTAGCAAGCAAGATGCTTGCACCACAAGAGAATTTGAGATATTTTTTTATTTGGCAGTCTCTTAGTTGATTTTTGATAGCCTGCGTAGCGTAGCCATACTGTATGTAGTGGGTATTACCCACCCTACTATTTTTCAGAAATCATTTAGGATTGTGATAAATAAATTTAATAAGTATTATAAAATTAAAGATAGCCATCTTAACACTATATTTTTAAGATGTCAGTAACCCAGCCCTAAAGGGACTGAGCTTGCAAGAGAAATCAAACAAGCTGTACTGACCAGACTACCCTGAGTATAGTCTCAGGGTAGCCGTTATTTGAGTCACGACACCCACCGAATCCGAAGCTAGTTCCCTGCTCTGTCGCTTGTGATTAAACAGTTCTAAGGTCACTGGAACAGTGTTGCTCTTTCTTTCAAGCTCTTATAACGCAGTCGTTGCTAACATTACCCCAGAAATGGGAGGCACATCGCGTGCAACACATTATGCGTACAGAGTTAAGAAATTTGAATCGGTAATTGTCCCGTTGAAAGTACATCACAAAAGTACCCCAAATTTCTTAACTCCAAGGCGGTAATGAAAAAAGATTCAAAGCCTTTATTACCGCTCGTGTCGTTTCCCTCTCAGGGAGCCAAGCCACTGAGTTTCCCACTTACCGCGAGGTTTTATGAATATTTGGGTAAATGAACAAATTGATCCTTCTGGGCTGATTCACGCCTGTATTGCTTGCTGTGATGAATCTCAGGCTCAAGATTGTCATCAGTCGTTTGAGAATAATCTGACAAAAACACAAAAAGCAGAGGGCTGGATTGCCAACTTACGGATAGTTAAATCCTGGGATGATGTGCCAGTTAATGCTTTAAAGCTTAATTGATTCGAGTATGCTGTCTGTGAAGAAATTCAATTAACCAACCTGATTGGGTTCGTTACTTGATAGGATAAGTGGTAATCCTCTGCGTTAATATTCTGGAGTTTCCAGTTCAAATTCCATGCAGCATGAAACTCAACTTAGTCTTTTTGATAACTCTAGTTTGAACCAACGAGAGCTGATTCCTACCAGTCATAAAATTCCCATTGTCCCCGGAACTTATGAAAACATAGAGGTATTGGCAAAACATTGTAATAGTTGTCACCGTTGTGCATTAGCCGAAAACCGGACTCATGCTGTAGTCGGACGTGGCAATCTCCAAGCCAACATTATGATTATTGGGGAAGCACCGGGAAAAAACGAGGACGAAACAGGTTTACCATTTGTGGGTAGATCAGGACAACTACTAGAAAATATCTTAGCTTCAGTAAAATTAAGCACAGAAACTGATATATATATTGCCAATATTTGTAAGTGTAGACCACCAGAAAACCGTGTACCGACGAGTGAAGAAGCAGCAGCTTGTAAACCATATTTATTCGAGCAAATTCGCCTAGTTGACCCCAAAATTATTTTATTAACAGGTGCGACTTCCGTTAAAGGTGTAATTGGCGACAAACGACCGATTACTAAAATTCGTGGTCAATGGCTAGAGTGGGAAGGACGTTTATGTATGCCCATTTTTCACCCCTCCTACTTATTACGTAACCCTTCCCGGGAACAAGGAAAGCCAAAATGGTTAATGTGGCAAGATATACAGGTTGTTCGGGCTAAGTTTGACGAATTTCAGAACCAAGACAAACAGTGAAGCCAGAGATAACTTGATAAAGTTAAAAATTAACATAATATCAAGATTCGTAGGTTGGGTTGTTAGCGTCAGCGTTGCGGAGCAATGGCATGAAACCCAACAAATACGTTGGGTTTCCCTTCGTTCAACCCAACAAAGCAAAAAAATGGCGAAGGTATTGATAATATCAAGTTATTAGATTTTTACCGCGAAAATATGGGCAGCCAGAGAAAAATGTACTGGGAACTTGATTTTTACTCCCGTCCGATTTTGGACGAAAATCAGAAAAAAGTTTGGGAAATGTTAGTTTGTGAAAGTCCTGGAGATATTAGTACACAAACAGATTCTCTGTTTCGTTATGCTAAATATTGCTCTAGTACAGAGGTAAATTCGGGTTGGCTGCGAACTGCAATCCAGGAAGCTATCGAAAAAGCCGGTGCAGCACCTACCAAAATCCGCTTTTTTCGTCGTCAAATGAATAACATGATTACAAAATCTTGTGAAGATGCGGGTATACCTGCTGTACCCAGTCGGCGGACTTTGGTTCTCAATCAGTGGCTACAGCAGCGTATGAAGGAAGTCTATCCCCAAGAACAGGGATATCAAGGAGTAGCTAATCCTTCCGTGCGTTTAGATAGACCTTTACCTCAGCGGTTACCAGATGCTTTGGAAGGAAAACAATGGACTTTTGTTACCTTAGAAGCTAGTGATTTTGCGGATATGGCAGATTGGGACATTGGCTTTGGTGAAGCTTTTCCGCTGGAGTTGGCGCAGTTATCCCCAGAAACTCGGATTCCAGGGATTTTGATTTTTTCACCCAGGGCTTTACCCATAGCGGGTTGGATGTCTGGTTTAGAAATGGCTTATTTGCACTTTGACACTAAGCAAGGTAACAGATTGATTTTAGAGACTGGGGCTACGGAAAGTTGGGTTGTGGCTAATATTCGCACTCCCGAACTTCTAGCAGAAGCACAAGGCTTTGCAGTAGCTAAGGAACAGGCCAATGGGGTGCATTTTATTGGTGTCCAGTCCGATGCCCAATCTCAAGATTTTGCGGGATTTTGGCTGTTACAAGAAATCACTTTGCCCTAATTTGTCAGTGGTCAGTGGTCAGTTGTTGGTTGTCCATTATTTGGAATTTGGTAAGTTGATGACCCGGTAATGGGATAATGGTCTGCGACGATTAAGCAATTTAAATCCAAAATCCATCATTTATAAAGGACATGGGTTCTGAAAATTTGTTACAAGATACACTGGCGGAACAACTGCTAGAACTTGCTCTCAAGTCTGGTGCTGAGGCTGCGGAAGTGTATCAATCACGATCGCTTTCTCGACCAGTTTTTTTTGAGGCCAATCGTCTTAAACAACTAGAAACTAGTCAAGCCGAAGGTACAGCCCTGCGGCTATGGCGGGATGGTTGTCCCGGTTTGACGGTAGCTTATGGCGATGTCGATCCCCAAGCTATGGTGGAAAAATCTTTGGCACTGAGTCAATTAAATCCACCGGAAACAGTAGAATTAGAGACTCATGCTGGGACATCCTATTCCGATTTAGGCACATCTGTATCCGTAGAGATGCTGATTGAATGGGGCAAGGAGGCGATCGCCCTAATTCGTGATATCTATCCAGATATTCTTTGTCATAGTGACTGGGAATGTGATATAGAAAACACCAGACTTATCAACAGTCAAGGCTTAGATTCTCACTACACCGACACTACTCTTAGCTGCTATATGTCAGCGGAATGGGTCAGAGGTGATGATTTTCTGAGTGTTGCTGATGGCCAAACCCAACGCTATGAACTCAACCCAGAGAAAGTAGCCAGCCAAATTTTACAGCGATTAAATTGGGCTAAAGAAAACATTCCTAGTCCTAGTGGTCGTTGTCCTGTATTGTTTACTTCCAAAGCAGCAGATATGCTGTGGGGAACTGTGCAATCAGCTTTGAATGGTAAACACATCTTGGAAAAAGCTTCCCCTTGGGTGGACAGGTTAGGTAAACCAGTAATTGCCCCGACGCTTACCCTTTACCAAAACCCAGCAGCAGGGCCCTATAGTTGCCCCTTTGATGATGAAGGCCATCCTACCCAGTCATTAATATTTATCGAAAATGGGATTTTACGGAATTTTTATAGCGATCGCACCACCGGACGACAATTAAACAGCAGTAGCACTGGTAATGGTTTTCGTCCCGGTTTAGGTAGTTATCCCACCCCTGGGCTATTTAACTTCCTAATTCAACCCGGTGATCTGTCCCTCTTAAGCTTGATTAAAAAGATGGATAATGGCTTAATTATCGATCAAATGTTAGGTAGTTGTAGCGGACTATCTGGTGATTTTTCCATCAATGTTGATTTGGGATATCGGGTGAAAAATGGTCAAATAATTGGCCGAGTGAAGGATACCATGGTGGCAGGGAATGTCTATACAGCCCTGAAACAACTGGTGCAATTGGGTGGCGATGCAGATTGGAATGGTTCTTGTTATACACCATCACTGATAGTAGAAGGACTATCCATAACGGGGAAAAATAATTAAAAATCCCATGCTAACCAATCACTTTCGTAACTTTTGGCAACCGAGAAGGGGTTTAGCCATAGCAGAAGCTTCCGTAATTGGGATAGTAGCCGCCTTATCTGCGGTATTACTTAAACAAGGTTCAGGGTGGTTGGGAACATGGCGAGTGCATACAACCCACATATTACAAGAACATGAACTACCCCCATGGATAACTTTACCACTTATTGGTTTGACCCTGGGGTTTTTATCCGGTTGGTTAGTCCAGCGATTAGCACCAGAAGCGGCTGGTAGTGGGATTCCCCAAGTTAAAGCCTGTCTGGCAAACGTGCCAATTAAATTATCATGGCGAGTTGCTTTTGTCAAGCTAATTAGTGCCATCATCGCCTTGGGTTCAGGATTAACCTTGGGAAGACAAGGGCCTACAGTTCAGGTAGGTGCGGGGTTAGCAGCGGGAATGAGTCGCTTAGTTCCCACATCTCCAGATCACCGCCGTCAAATGATTGCAGCGGGGGCTGGTGCAGGGTTGGCAGCGGCTTTTAATGCCCCTCTAGCGGGGGTACTATTTATTATTGAAGAGTTATTACAAGATTTATCCGGCTTAACATTAGGAACAGCAATTATTGCTTCGTTTATTGGTGGCGTAATTTCCCGCTGGTTAGGTGGTGGAAGTCTGCAACTAGACTTGGAAATAATTAAGCACTCTAGCAGTTTTTCCCTATTAGAAATTCCCATTTTATTAATTTTAGGAATTTTGACAGGTTTATTGGCAGCTTTATTTAATCAGGGATTAATTTTCAGTATTCAAGCTTATAGTCGGTTACATATCAGTTTACCGTTGCGGGTGGCAATAGCCGGTTTGGCTTCTGGTTTAATTATCGCTTTGCTTCCGGAACACTTTCGGGATAATACAGGTTTGCGGGAGTTTATGATTGCCAGTGAACCAAATATACCTTTAGCAGCGATCGCTTTTATTGCCCAATTTATCTTAACCTTAATTGCCTTTGGTTCGGGCGCACCTGGGGGATTATTTGCACCCAGTTTAATTTTAGGTTCTTGCTTAGGACATATTATTGGTGTCTGTGAATTACAAATATTTGGAATTGGTTCACCGACTACCTACGCATTAGTAGGAATGGGGGGATTTTTTAGCGCAGTTTCCAAAGTTCCCATGACTGCGATTGTGATTGTTTTTGAAATGACGACAGATTTCAATTTAGTATTACCTTTAATGGTGGTATCTGTGACATCTTATCTAGTAGCTGAGAAGGTTGTTCCTGGTTCACTCTATGACAAACTTTTAAAATTAAATGGCATTATTCTGAAAAAAGATGCTAAAACTGAGGGGATATTAACACAGTTAACTGCTCAGGATGTCATGCAGCGTACAGTGGAAACTTTAGAAGCCGAAATGACAGGAGATGAAGTTATTAAAGCTTTTTCTCTTTCCCATCATCGCGGGTTTCCTGTCGTCGAGAATAATAAGTTAGTGGGATTAGTTTCCCAAACAGATTTACAAAAAATCCGTGATCATCTTTTACCCCATGAAACTCTTTTAAAAGAGATTATGACACCCAAGCCGGTGACAGTATCACCAGCAGATAGATTAAGTCATGTTCTCTATTTATTAGATAGATATAAAATTAGCCGTTTACCTGTGGTAGATGGAAAAAAATTAATTGGGATTATTACCCGTGCCGATATTATTCGCGCAGAAGCAGATCATTTGAATGGCGAAAATGGGGTGAGAGGTCCCCAACCAGAACCTTCTTATGTAGTTTACCAAACTCGTTCTCCTAGTATTGGCAGAGGTAGATTATTAGTCACCATTGCTAACCCAGAAACTGCCCCTGCATTATTAGAAATAGCTGCGGCAATTGCCCGCGATCGCCATTATGAAATAGAATGTTTACAAATCATCCTTGTATCTCGTCATAGTTCTCCTGCCGAAACCCAGATAAATACGGCAAAAAGTCGTCGGTTACTCAGGAATGCAGAAGTTTTAGCCAAAAAATGGCAGATTCCTATTCATACCCAGATTCGTATTGCCCATGATATCGCCCAAGCAATTTTAGAAACCACCAAGGAACGATATATAGATTTAATTTTCATGGGTTGGAAGGGAAATACATCTACCCCCGGTAGGATTTTTGGTAATGTTGTAGATACAGTAATTCGTCAAGCAAACTGTGATGTTGTCTTAGTGAAATTAGGGAATAATTTCCATTCCTGTCAGCAATTTAAACGGTGGTTAGTACCAATGGCTGGGGGTCCGAATGCACCAATAGCCATTAAGTTATTACCAGCTTTAGTAACTCTAGAAAATGATACAGAAATTCGTTTAACTCAGGTAGTGAAACCTTGGGAAACTGCACCAGATATGACAGTTTTAGAAGAATCTACGCGCCAATTAATGCGTAATCGTAATTTACACAGTAACGTTGTTGCGGCATCTTTACAAGCAGAATCAGTCGCAGAGGGAGTAATTGAATTAGTTAAAACTGAAGGTTTCGACGTTGTTGTTTTAGGTGCTTCCCGTGAAGGATTATTACAACAAGCCATTCAAGGGAACATTCCTGAAGAAATTGCCTCTGGTGTTGATAGTACCGTAATTTTGGTAAGAAGCGCAAATTTCTGAACTATGATTTGTGTGATTTATGTGATTTTTATGAGTGTTTGACTACTTTCCCCACCAAGAAGGATTAATCATCAACTTCTGAACTATGATTTGTGTGATTTATGTGATTTTTATGAGTGTTTGACTACTTTCCCCACCAAGAAGGATTAATCATCAACTTCTGAACTATGATTTGTGTGATTTATGTGATTTTTATGAGTGTTTGACTACTTTCCCGACCAAGAAGGATTAATCATCAACTTCTGAACTATGATTTGTGTGATTTATGTGATTTTTATGAGTGTTTGACTACTTTCCCCACCAAGAAGGATTAATCATCAACTTCTGAACTATGATTTGTGTGATTTATGTGATTTTTATGAGTGTTTGACTACTTTCCCGACCAAGAAGGATTAATCATCAACTTCTGAACTATGATTTGTGTGATTTATGTGATTTTTATGAGTGTTTGACTACTTTCCCGACCAAGAAGGATTAATCATCAACTTCTGAACTATGATTTGTGTGATTTATCTGATTTTTATGAGTGTTTGACTACTTTCCCCACCAAGAAGGATTAATCATCAACTTCTGAACTATGATTTGTGTGATTTATGTGATTTTATGAGTGTTTGACTACTTTCCCCACCAAGAAGGATTAATCATCAACTTCTGAACTATGATTTGTGTGATTTATCTGATTTTTATGAGTGTTTGACTACTTTCCCCACCAAGAAGGATTAATCATCAACTTCTGAACTATGATTTGTGTGATTTATCTGATTTTTATGAGTGTTTGACTACTTTCCCCACCAAGAAGGATTAATCATCAACTTCTGAACTATGATTTGTGTGATTTATCTGATTTTTATGAGTGTTTGACTACTTTCCCCACCAAGAAGGATTAATCATCAACTTCTGAACTATGATTTGTGTGATTTATCTGATTTTTATGAGTGTTTGACTACTTTCCCCACCAAGAAGGATTAATCATCAACTTCTGAACTATGATTTGTGTGATTTATGTGATTTTTATGAGTGTTTGACTACTTTCCCCACCAAGAAGGATTAATCATATTAATCATATTAATCATATTAATCACATAAATCATATAAATCATAGTTCAGATGTGATTTCTGACTACTTTCTCGACCAAGAAGAATTAATCATATTAATCACATAAATCATATAAATCATAGTTCAGATGTGATTTCTGACTACTTTTCCGACCAAGAAGGATTAATCATATTAATCACATAAATCATATAAATCATATAAATCATATAAATCATATAAATCATATAAATCATATAAATCATATAAATCATAGTTCAGATGTGATTTCTGACTACTTTTCCGACCAAGAAGGATTAATCATATTAATCACATAAATCATATAAATCATAGTTCAGATGTGATTTCTGACTACTTTTCCGACCAAGAAGGATTAATCATATTAATCACATAAATCATATAAATCATATAAATCATAGTTCAGATGTGATTTCTGACTACTTTCCCCACCAAGAAGGATTAATCATATTAATCACATAAATCATATAAATCACAGTTCAGATGTAATTTTTGACTACTTTTCCCACCAACCGCGATAAATCATATTAATCACATAAATCATAGTTCAGCTATTTGCTGAAGAAGTCGCAAACTTTAATGGCAAAGATAGCACATAACGGTATCCTGACTCTGGTGAACCTTGAATAGAAATTTGTCCATTATGTAATTCTGCTAAATGACAACTCAAGAAAAGTCCTAATTTCTCACGAGAAATAGCAGCAGATAACTTCCCCAATTTATCGAATGAAGTATTACCGAACATATCAAGGTTGAGGGGTTTTTCTGTGTAATCATGATTATAACTATGGTTATCTACCCCAGACTCAATTGGTAAAGAATTTAGGTAAAAATAAGAATCACAATTGTTAACACCATCTTTTAAATCAGGGTGAGATACCCACACCGTTACACATAGTGTATCTAATTTATAAGTAACGTGAATTCTTACTATACTACCAATAGCAGAAACTTGAATCACGCTGAAAATCAAATTGTACAGAATTTGTCGTACCTTATCCTTATCTAACGATAAAAGGCGATTGTGTCCTGGTTCAATAGATAGGCGAATATTTTGCTCACGACGGATAGCTAATTCCTCTAAAGTATTAATAACCTGTTGACAGAGCATTTCAATATAAACAGGGACTAAATTTATCAAATAAGAATTTTCATTAGTTGCGTCTAATTCCGTAATTTCATTAACTAAAGAAAGTACATACCGTCCACTATGTTCGATAATTTCTAAATATTCTCTTTGCTTAGTTGTCAAAAGTCCATAAATTTCTCTTTCTAAGACACCAGCCATACCTAATATAGATGTTAATGGTGTGCGTAACTCCTGAATTATCTGATTTAAAAGTTCTAATTTAATTTGTTGATTGAAATTAAAATCTGTTTTCACAACAGGAGGAGTAATTTTCAAATCAATTATTTGCTCTTCTAAAAGTGAAAATTCGAGCTTAGATTTACTATTCTCTGCTGCTGGGTTGTTTTGTAATAATCGGTTGCGCTCAAATTCACTCATGCTCCAACGCGCAACTATTTGTAAAAACTCAATATCGCGGTTTGTAAAATTACGAGGTTGGCGAGACATAACTGCTAATGTACCTAAGCAGTTACCATTTGCATCAATTAAGGGTGCTCCCAAATATGCGCTAATCCCATAATTTCTTACTAATATACTATCTTTGATCAAAGAATTCGTTTCTTTGCTTATATCATTAATTACTAAGCTTTGCGAAGTTTCTACTACCTGAGAGCAAAATGACTCCCGACGCAAAAGTTGGCGTTTACGAGCCAAATCATTCATTAATCCTAACCGAGATAAGCCTACCGCTGATTTGAACCAATGAAATTTTTGATCAATAAATCCCAAAATCGCAATTTCCACTTCTAAAAAGTGAGCAGCAGTTTGAGCAGCTTCTTCAAATACCGGAATCATTTCCGATTGTCGTAAATCCAGGTTTAATAATGCTTGTAGCCGTTGTTCTTCCTTTGTATTTGGGGAATTCCCATCATGTTGGGGAGTAAATAATTTATTTTTTGAAGTTACCATTGTGATTATTACCCTGATAATTACTTGATATATGAATTCCCATAATCCCTAGAGGTTATTTCATCCTATTTCTCAGTATTCCCAAATTTTAATGACAATCTATAGCGTGGTAGAAAAAAATTAACCAATACTTTTTTTGCTAATAAATGTTAGCTAACACAATACTTTTAGAATAAAAAAATTTAGCTTAACAGCAAGAAGCCCCACGTCTCACTCTTAGGAGCGTGGGATGAATGCGCGTGAGTTGAGTTGCGTAGCCCAAATTGTATTTGAGCGTAGCGAAAACAAAGAAGGCTACAGCGACGAAACGTAGCTTGCTTCTCGCCCTGCGAGTACAAAATATTGATTTTATGTTATTATAAGAGAGTAGGTGTAGTCCAATTAAATGCTCCAAATGCAGCCTACAAAACAAAAAACAAATCTCAAAACCAAAGAACCGTGGGGCGCACGGTCTTAAAGCTTAGTTAATGTCCTCATAGAGGAGTCACGCTCGTTGCCCACACTCACCTGAAAGGGAGTGTGTGGAGTACGTCACGTTGGGTTGACCTATGTTACTCAACATTATTAAACGTAATACAGCACTTCCCGATGTTATGAGGTACAAGAACCCCACCCCCAACCCCCTCCAATATCAAAAGTTTATCCTTTTCCTCCCCCCGTTGCGGGGGGATTGAGGGGGGTGCGATGAGGGGGCTAAGATGTACCTCATAAGAGCGGAAACCGCTGTAATTAAAATCTTTGTTGGGTTGCGCTGTCGCTTAACGCCACCCACCATATAACTAATAAAAATTATGTATAAAAAAACAATCCTTTAACAAGAATTGAATCAGGGTGGGGAAACCCCACCCCTACAGATATTATCGTTTCACCAATTTCTTAGACATCTTCCGAAGACGAATAGATTCAGGTGTAACTTCCACCAATTCATCTTGAGCAATGTATTCCAAAGCTCGTTCCAAATTCATGTCTATGGGTGTTTGTAACTGAGTAAGTTCTTCACCACCAGATGATCTATGGTTGGTTAATTGCTTAGTTTTACAAACGTTCAATTCCAAATCTTGGGGACGATTATGTTCACCAATAATCATACCTTTGTAAACCTTAGTTCCTTCACTGATAAAGAATGCGCCTCTATCTTCACAGTTTTTCATCGCGTAGGAGGTAGAAACACCTTCTTCAAAGGAGATGAGAACGCCTTTGTTGCGGGCTTCAATATCACCACAAAGAGGACGATAATCAAGGAAACTGTGGTTCATAATGCCTTCACCGCGAGTCATCCGCATGAATTCACCCCGGAAACCAATTAAACCACGAGCTGCAACGATAAACTCTAATTGAGTGCGATCGCCACTACCAGGCTGCATATCTTGCATTTCCGCTTTCCGTTGTCCCAAACGTTCAATACAGCTACCAACTGCATCGGCGGGAACGTCTAACGCTAGAAGTTCAAAAGGTTCGCAATTTTGACCACCAACTGTGCGGTAAATTACTTGAGGTTGAGATACTTGGAACTCAAAACCTTCACGTCGCATGGTTTCGATTAATATCCCTAAGTGTAATTCCCCACGACCGGAAACCAGGAATTTATCAGGAGAGTCGGTGTCTTCAACGCGCAAAGCCACGTTTGTTTCTAATTCGCGGTACAAGCGATCGCGGATTTGACGAGATGTTACCAATTTACCTTCTTGACCAGCAAAAGGTGAATCATTCACCCAGAAAGTCATTTGTAAAGTTGGTTCATCTACCTTAATTAAAGGTAAAGCCATGGGGTTATTAGGATCTGTAATTGTTTCACCAATGTAAGCATCAGCAAAACCAGCCACAGCCACAATATAACCTGCGGTAGCTTCTTCCATGTCTACCCGTCTCAAACCATCAAATCCCATCAATTTGGTGATTTTGCCCTTGACAATAGTGCCATCTTCTACTACCAAAGCGGCTTGTTGTCCAGCCCGGATCGTCCCATTGTGGATTTTACCAATAACAATCCGTCCTAAATATTCAGAATAATCTAGGGTGGTAACTTGCAATTGCAGAGGTTTGTTAGGATCTCCCACTGGTGCAGGTACGTGGCGCAGAATTGCATTAAATAGGGGCTGCATATCTACCCCTTCTTCTTCTAAGGTTTCTTTAGCGAAACCAGCCATACCGGAAGCAAACAGATACTTAAAGTCGCACTGGTCTTCATCTGCACCTAATTCTAAGAACAGATCCAAGACCTTATCAACAGCAATGTGGGGGTCAACTTGTCCACGGTCAATTTTGTTAATAACGACAATAGGACGGAGACCTTTTTCCAAAGCCTTTTTAAGTACAAAGCGGGTTTGGGGCATTGGGCCTTCGTTGGCATCAACAATCAGAATACAACCGTCCACCATGCCGAGAACCCGTTCTACTTCACCACCGAAGTCAGCGTGTCCAGGGGTATCAACAATATTAATCAGGGTGTCTTTGTAGCGAACCGCTGTATTTTTAGAGAGAATTGTAATGCCTCGTTCCCGCTCCAAATCGTTGGAGTCCATGACACAATCCGGAACGTCTTCGCCTTCGCGGAAAATGCCGGACTGTTTGAGGAGAGCATCAACCAAGGTGGTTTTACCATGGTCAACGTGGGCGATAATGGCGACGTTACGAATTGGGAGCGTCATAGAGGGTTTGGGTAAACTTTAGGGTTTTTAGATTAAAAAGCTAATTTTCGGCTGTTTTAACAGAAGTGGAGATGATTTGCCATTTCTGTAACGAACCTTTAATAATTGTACCTTAATTGTCACAAATATTGTTATTTTGATAATAAATATCAAAAGCATGATTTAGGTTGAAGAGTGGTTGTTAGGATTTTCGACAAGCAAACCTGCACTAACAGCAGCTATATTCAATTCTTTATCAGCAGATACAAAAGTTAATTGAGGTAAACCATTTGCGATGCAAAGGGTATTTATAGACTCAGCAGCAGCTAATTGAACTGCATCGTAGCCGCGTAAACAATATTTTTCAGCTAATTTCATTCCTGAATTAATGATACTTTCTGTAATTTCGATCACTTGATATTCAGATTCGATATCATTTTTTAACTGATGGTATACTATTGTAGCATCTTGAATATTAATAGTTCCAGCCCGCGATCGCCTACTAATTGCCGCAGTAATCTCTACAGCAGTAATAGCAGCAATAAATACATCATTTTTTAACGTAGGATTGCACAAGCCAACAACCCAACCTGAACCTATTTCCGCAACGTAGCGTTTAACTAAGGCACTGCTATCTAAAAAATAAACAGACATTTAGCGACGTTCCTCAATAATAGTTTGAGAAACAGGTTTTCCTTCTGCCTGAATAAGTTTTCTTTCATGTTGTTTACTGTCAGCAGGTTGTTTAATTTGTTTCACCAAACCAGAACTTAACAGTGCTTGATGAAATTTTGTGATTTGATTAACTTGTGCTTTATCAGTTAGACATATTTGGATAGCTTGATTAAGTTGCTGTAGTTCATCTTGTTCTAGACTATCAAGCTGACTGAGAATTTCCTTGAGAATTGTTTGTGGCATAGGTTTTTAGTTTGTAGTCAGGTGTCTTCTACTATTTTAGGCAGATAATAACCTGAAATTAGCACTTACAACTAAAATTGTGCCAAAATGAACTTATAAATCTATAAATTTACAGGTTATGGCTTGGTTATCAGGACAGGAATTACAAAATGGTAAATATACCATAGAAAAAGAATTAGGTGAAGGTGGTTTTGGTATAACTTATCGCGCTAGAGATAATCAGGGAAATTTTGTGGTTATCAAAACTTTAAATAATGCAATCCAAAAACGTGCTGATTTTGCTAAATTTCAACAAGATTTTCTCAACGAAGCGATTAAATTAGCTAAATGTAGTCATCCCCATATTGTGCAAATTTACGAAGTCATTCATGAAAATGATCTTTGGTGTATGGTGATGGAATATATTGAGGGGGAAGATTTAGGAAGTTTTGTAGAAAATCAAGGTGTTTTATCCGAAACTGAAGCATTACGATATATTCAGCAAATTGGATCAGTATTAACTCTAGTTCATAATAACGGCTTATTACATCGAGATATTAAACCACAAAATATCATGTTGCGTGCTGGTAAATCAGAAGCCGTGTTAATTGATTTTGGGATTGCGCGAGAGTTTACACCGAATCGAACCATAACCCATACGAAAATATTATCTGATGGTTTTGCACCAATTGAACAATATGATAAAAGAGCAAGAAGGGGAGCATTTACAGATGTTTATGCTTTAGCTGCAACTTTGTATTCTTTGTTAACTGGAGAATTACCAACTATAGCACCAATGAGAGCTATTGGTACAGAATTGGAAGAAGCGAAAAAGATAAATTCTAGTATTAGTGATAGGGTGAATCAGACAATAATTAAAGGAATGGAAATAAAGCCGGAAAATCGTCCACAGTCAATTAATGATTGGTTATCTCTTTTAAATATTCCAATTATTCAAACTGCAAATATTAGTTTTTCACCTTTTCAAATAGTTAATTCTCCACCAATAGATAATATAGTCCGTAAATTTCAAATTCATGTTGACTATAATAGTTCCAATGCAGGATATCTCATTCATCATAAAGATCATCGTAAAGATCCTACATTGCATTATCACATAACTATTTCTGATACCCACGCCTTTAATTTTGGTGGAAATGGATTTACTGTATTTCCTATTCCCAGAAAAGCTAAAAGAGCAAGAGATATAAAGTTATTACCTAGAAAAGAAGTTCTTGATAGATGTTTAATTGCTTATGAATTATTCAAAACTTGGAATTATGGTTTATTAGGTTGGAACTGTGAACACTTTGCTAGATTAGTGACAACGAATGAAGCAATTAGTTATCAAGTAAAAGAGTCAATCTTAGCATTTTTAAATAACAACGGTTATCATCCATTAGCAAAAGAAATGATGGATAAAGCTTGTCAAACTGTAAAATCCTAATTTTAGTTCAAAACTATCACCTTTCTCTTCCTTCGTGTTCTATCCCTACGGGATGCTACGCAAATATGCTTTGTCTCTTGTCAACCTCAACACCAAACTAGAGATCAATACCTATGGTAAGCTCCGGTAATGGATTAATAAACAAGAATAAGTTACAATTTAGATCATGGAAGCCCAACCACGAGAAATTCAACGATATATTAAACCAGACGGTAAAATTCCTTTTGATGACTGG
Source organism: Dolichospermum sp. DET69 (assembly GCA_017355425.1). NCBI lineage: Bacteria > Bacillati > Cyanobacteriota > Cyanophyceae > Nostocales > Aphanizomenonaceae > Dolichospermum > Dolichospermum sp. DET69. The sequence continues at coordinate 4,889,963 of CP070233.1, read as the reverse complement.
TTTGATAATCTCCGAGATATTAAAGCTCAAATAAAAATTAATAAAAGACTCAACAGAGTTAATTTAGGAAATTTAGGTGATTATCGCGCACTTCGAGAAGGGGTTTTTGAACTTAAAATTGATTATGGATCTGGTTATCGGATTTATTTTGGACAAATTGGGACAACAATTGTGCTTCTGCTATGTGGTGGAGATAAAAGCACCCAAGATCAAGATATTCACCAAGCTATAGAATATTGGCAAAACTATAGGAGTTAAAACAATGGTTAAAAGTTTACCATACCATGACTTTCTAATTTCACATTTAAAAGATCCAGCTTATGCTGCTACATATCTAGAAACGCACTTAGAAGACGATGGAGAAGAACCAGATTCTAGATTAATTAAACTAGCATTAAGTCATGTAGCAGAAGCCTTAGCTGAACAAAATCTTACTCCAGAACAAGCTAAACTACATCGAGAACAATTAGATCAAATACTATCCCAACCAGGAAATGAAGCAATTTATAACTTAGCAAATTGGCTCAATGCTTTGGGATTAAAATTAACTATCACTATGATTGACCAAGAAGATAATAACATTATTAATGCTGCCAATAATGTCAAAATAACTGTTTAACGAAAAATGCTATCAGAACGCTTTACCCAAGCTCTTACCTACGCCCATGAACTCCACGCCACCCAAAAACGCAAAGCTGGCGATATTCCCTACATTACCCATTTACTAGGAGTAGCCAGCATAGCCTTAGAATATGGTGCAAACGAAGACGAAGCGATCGCAGCTTTACTACATGATGCCATAGAAGACCAAGGCGGAGCAGCCACCAGAGAAGAAATTCGCCGGCGGTTTGGGGATAATGTTACCGCCATAGTTGATGGTTGCACAGACGCAGACACCACACCTAAACCCCCTTGGAAACCCCGAAAAGAGGCTTATATTGCCCATATTTCCACCGCTTCCCCCTCAGTATTGCTAGTTTCTGCATCTGATAAACTTCATAATGTGCGGTCAATTCTCAAAGATTATCGGATTATCGGTGATGCAGTTTGGGAACGGTTTCAAGGTGGAAAAGAAGGCACACTTTGGTATTATCGCGCCCTAGCAGATGCTTTCGGGCAACATCAAATTACGCCCTTAGTTGAAGAATTAGCAAGAGTAGTTTCTGAATTAGAAGTTTTAGCTGCATACAAAAAATGAAGAACGAAAAATTTCATCCTTCACAATTGATATTTCATCCTTAAGGATGATAGTTATTTGTTGATTAACGGAATAGACTACTTAGAGAACTATCTTCGTGAATCCGCCAAATTGCTTCGCCCAGTAAATTAGCGACTGAAAGCGTCACCAATTGAGGAAACTGACTAGCCTCTGGGATAGGAATAGTGTTAGTGACTATCACTTCCTCAAATACCCCACTGGACAACCTCTCAATTGCCGGGGGAGAAAATACAGCATGAGTAGCACAGGCATATACCTGACTTGCTCCTTCTTGACGCAGTAATCTAGCCCCTTCCGCAATCGTACCGCCAGTATCAATCATGTCATCTACCAATACGGCGATTTTGCCTCTCACATCACCAATGACATTTAAAACTTCGGCAACATTATGAGCCTGACGGCGTTTGTCAATAATTGCTAGTGGAGCATCATTCAGTTTTTTGGCAAATGCTCTGGCGCGTGCTACCCCACCCACGTCAGGGGAAACAACCACAATATCCTGTAATCCTTTACTAACTAGATAATCGAGGATAACTGGTGAACCATATACATGATCAAAGGGGATATCGAAATAGCCCTGGATTTGGGCTGCGTGTAAATCCATCGCTAGAACTCGGTTAGCGCCTGCTTGAGTGATTAAGTTAGCCACTAACTTAGCCGTAATGGATTCTCTGCCGGCTGTTTTCCGGTCAGCACGAGCATAACCATAATAAGGAATTACTGCTGTGATCTGTCGTGCAGAAGCCCGACGACAGGCATCAATCATAATTAGTAATTCCATCAAATGATCATTGACGGGTTGACAACTGGGCTGGATTAAATAGACATCGCAACCCCGAATTGATTCTTGGATTTGAACATAAAGTTCACCGTCCGCAAATCTTTTGCGAATCATTGGACCTAAGTCCATGCCTAGATAACGAGCTACTTCTTGCGATAGTTTCATATTGGCAGAACCAGAAAACAGTCGCAAGCGATTATTGTCAGGTAGTCCCGTTGCTATTGACTGGACTGGTAAAGTTGCAGAACTTAGCACAGCAGATCCTCGAAGTGCATTCATAGAAATATTATCAGAGATTGAGCAAATTTAACGGAAATTGGAGTCAAGCAATAATATTCAAGTTAGCTCTGGGGTGTGAGAACACCTATTATTAAATAGCACGGAAAGTGCAAACAATTATTCTATGATACTTATTACCAATTAACGACCTAGTGAACTAAAGATTAAATATTTGTATCTTGTATCAAGAACACTAGCACAGTCCGGCGTAAGTTAATGAACCATTCCGAATTTGTGAAAAACTTATGCTGTATTCATTCTAAATTCTTAATTCTTAATTCTAAATTCCGAGAAAGTGGTACTAGCGAAATCATCAGGAAGTCAAATTTCCGGATCTATTAAGTGTGTAAACAGTAAACTAAGATACCGTTAAGTAGCTACGTTGATATTATTAGTGATGCCGCTTAATTTATCCATTCTGGATTATACCTGTTACTATATGGGACACATCCTGACTCAAGGCAGAATGTAAGAATAGAATAATGCAAGACTTAATTTCTAGTATACACTTCCTTTGAGGCGGGATAACAGAGGATAATTACGGAAGCCACAATTAATACACGCTGTGTCATGTTGTGGATGAATGATGCTTTTGCTCTCGTTCTAGCTCAGTTGCTATTATATTCTAATTAATAGATCATGCAATCACCGATTACAGTTGGTACTATCCTACAAAATCGTTACCACATAATTCACATTATTGGCCAGGGGGGATTTGGTAGAACCTATCTAGCAGAAGACCAAAGACGATTTAATGAGCTTTGTGTGCTGAAGGAATTAATTGCCCCAATCACAGGAACAGATAGTGGGCAGAAAGCACAAGAATTATTTGAGCGAGAAGCTGCTATCTTGTATCAAATTGAACATCCCCAAATTCCCAAATTTCGAGAAAAATTTGCCCAAAACGAAAAGTTATTTTTGGTGCAAGATTTTGTAGCTGGTAAAACTTACCGCAATTTGCTCAGAGAACGCCAAGACGTGGGGACAACTTTGACTGAAGCAGATGTATTGCATTTACTAGGTACTTTATTACCTGTTCTTAGTTATATTCACGGTCAAGGAATTATTCATCGAGATATATCCCCAGAAAATATAATTCTACGGGAAAATGATTTCCTGCCTGTATTAATTGACTTTGGGGTAGTAAAGGAATTAGCCACAAAATTACAATCCTCAAGCCCTACACCAGTTACTACTGTAGGTAAATTGGGTTACGCGCCTAGTGAACAAATGCAAACAGGTAGAGCATATCCTAGTAGTGATTTGTATGCATTGGCTGTGACGGCCATTGTTTTGTTGACGGGGAAAGAACCGACAGATTTATTTGATGAGCAGCAACTAACTTGGAATTGGCAACAATGGGCAACGGTGAAACCAGAATTTGCTCAAGTTTTGCAGCGAATGTTGAGTTATCTGCCAGGGGAACGCTATCAAAGTGCGGCTGATGTTACTCAAGCACTGCTCAACACAGGCTATACTCGTCAACCGGCTGCTAATTTATCTCACCTACAAACTATCGCCGTCGGTCATCGTCCTCAACCTATATCAAAAATATCTGAAAAGCCGCAACCTTCCGTTGATTCTAGCCAAAGTAGCTCTATTTTGGATAACACTTGGGCGTTGGGAGGAATTGGCTGTATTGTGATTATTTTAGCAGGATTTGGTTCTTGGACTTTAGTGAATTCACTGAAAAGTCAGTCTCGCCCAGCAGGAGAAACAATCACAACGCCACAATCCTTTCCTTCCCCAGTTATTCCTAGTGGCACAACATTAACACCAACCCCAACACCCATAGAAACTAATAGTGAACCTGTGATTAATAGCCAACGTCTGAGATTAGACAAATCTAACCAGGCGAAAGTTGACGGGATACTGAAGGAAAATGAATTAGTTCAATATAGTTTTCGGGGTAAGAGCGGGGAAAAATTAATTGTATCTGTAAATGAAAACAGTGGTATTGTGCTGACGATTTTAACGGCTGATCGTGAAATTATTAATACTCAAGATCCACAATCTACATCTTATGAGGGAATATTAGCCAATGATGGGAAATATATTATTCAATTAGGTTTGTCTGGAGGTGTTTCGGATGTTAACTATAGTTTGAATGTGGCAATAGAGGCAGCAACACCAACGGAAACTCCTGCACCAAGGGAAACCCCCACACCAACGGAAACTCCCATACCAACGGAAACTCCTACACCAAGGGAAACTCCTACACCAAGGGAAACTCCCACACCAAGGGAAACTCCCACACCAACGGAAACCCCAATACCAGCGGAAACTGCTATACCCAGGTTTAATGGGACTAATTAACGGTGACGGACTCCACACACTCCCTTTCAGATGAGTGTGGGCAACGAGCGTGACTCCTCCATGAGGAAACTAGGTGGTTAGGGGCGTATTGCAATACGCCCCTACTCCGTGCGCCCCACGGTTCTTTGGTTTTAAGATCTGTTTTTTGTTTTGTGGGCTACATTTGGAGCATTTAATTTATTTACACCTAGTCTGTGATAATAACATAAAATCAATATTTTGTACTCGCAGGGTGAGAGGCTTCTGCTTATTAAGCTAAATTAGCAAAAGAAGCAAATTAAGTTGTCAATTTTAGCAGGAAACATTGTTGAATACTTTACTGATTACGGGAACTGATACAGACGCTGGTAAAACTGTTGTCACAGCAACAATAGCCGCTTATTGGCAAAAATATTATCCCCAGCGCAGTTTGGGGATTATGAAGCCAATTCAATCAGGGGTAGGAGATAGGGAACTGTACCAAACTCTGTTTAATTTGGAACAGTCACCGGAGGAAATTACACCTATGTATTTTCAAGCTCCTTTAGCCCCTCCCATAGCTGCTGCTAAGGAAAATCGTCAAGTTGATTTGGCGATAGTTTGGCGAACTTTGTTGGCTTTACAGAAACAACGTGATTTTGTGTTGGTGGAATCTTTGGGGGGTTTAGGCTCACCAATTACTGATGAGTTGACGGTGGCTGATTTAGCGGGTGAATGGCGATTACCGACTGTTTTGGTGGTATGTGTGAGATTGGGAGCGATCGCTCAAGCTGTTGCTAATGTAGCATTAGCTAGGCAAGCTAAAATCAATCTGCGGGGAATTATTCTTAATTGTACCCAACCTCGCACAGAGTCAGAAATTGCTGATTTAACTCCCCCAGATTTGATTCAATCATTGACAAATATTCCCGTTTTAGGTTGTATACCTTATTTGGAAAATCCCAGAGATTTAGCAAAACTTGCCCAAGTTGCTGCGGATTTGGATTGGGAATTGCTAGGAGTTTTTTAATTTTTAATTGTAGCATTTTTAATTGATAACTATGGTTTCTACATTTCCTCTAGCTTCAACGGTAAATCTCAAAAATGTCAGGTTAGAAATTCGGGCTTTACAACCGCAATTAGTGGAGTGGAGAAGAGAAATCCACCAAAAACCAGAATTAGGTTTTCAGGAAAAAATCACCGCTGAATTTATTGCCCAGAAGTTACAAAGTTGGGGAATTGCCCATCAAACGGGAATTGCTCAAACAGGAATTGTTGCTATTATTAAAGGTGAAAAACCTGGGCAGGGTAAAGTATTAGCAATTCGGGCTGATATGGATGCTTTACCTATTCAAGAACTCAACGAAGTTTCCTATTGTTCTCAACAGGATGGGGTGATGCACGCTTGTGGACATGATGGACATACAGCGATCGCTCTCGGTACAGCATATTACCTCAATCAACACCGTCAAGACTTTAGCGGGACTGTAAAAATTATCTTCCAACCCGCAGAAGAAGGTCCCGGTGGGGCAAAACCGATGGTAGCAGCAGGTGTCCTTAAAAACCCTGATGTTGATGCCATTATCGGTTTACACTTATGGAATAATCTGCCATTGGGGACTGTGGGAGTCCGTCCAGGAGCATTAATGGCTGCTGTTGAAGTGTTCCATTGTACCATTTTTGGTAAAGGTGGACATGGGGCAATTCCTCATCAAACGGTAGATTCCATAATTGTAGCGGCGCAAATAGTCAATGCTTTACAAACTATTGTTTCCCGCAATATTAACCCCATTGATGCGGCAGTTGTCACCGTGGGAGAACTCCACGCAGGAACGGCAGTTAATGTGATTGCTGATACGGCAAGAATGGGTGGGACTGTGAGATATTTTAATCCTGATTTAGGAGGTTTTTTTAAAGCCCGTATCCAACAAATTATTGCGGGAATTTGCCAAAGTCACGGGGCAAATTATGACTTCGATTATATCCATTATTATCCACCAGTGATTAATGATCCTGGAATAGCTGAGTTAGTCCGTTCTGTTGCAGAAGATGTAATAGAAACGCCCATTGGGATAGTTCCCGAATGTCAAACAATGGGTGGGGAAGATATGTCATTTTTCTTGCAGGAAGTTCCCGGTTGTTACTTTTTTCTCGGTGCGGCAAATGCAGAGAAAAAATTAGATTATCCTCATCATCATCCCCGATTTGATTTTGATGAAACTGCTTTACCAATGGGTGTAGAAATGTTTGTGCGTTGTCTAGAAAAGTTTTTAGCTTGAAAACTTTTACTCATCTCCAACTTCATCAACATGGAGAAATCTAGCGAACTATAGGTGTCGAGGGTTGCTTCTGTTGACGTTGTAAATACTTACTTAGCATATAAGCTAAATCTCCCCTTGTTATGGGGCTTAGTGGGTAAATATTACCTTGTGTATCCATATTCACAAATTCCTCAGCAATGAGTGTGGCAATCGCCTTTCTAGACCAATCAGGTATATTTTTTGCATCTGGATGTGATGAGAGAATCTTATTAACAGTTTGATCAGGAAATTGAAAAACCCCATAAGCTTGGGCAAAAATCGCTAAACCTTCGGCTCTAGTAACCTTTTGATTTGGGAAAAACAGATTGCCTCGATAACCTTTCATAATGTCGGTTTTCAAAACTATCTGAATATCTTGATATGCCCAATGAGAAGCAGGAACATCAGGGATGAATACAGATTTTTTTTCTGAAAGAATAGCCCGTTTATCTAAATAAAATGCCTTGACCAAAATTGATGCCAATTCTGCTCGACTAATTAACTTATCCTGATGAAATTCACCATCGGGAAAATTATCCATTAATTTAGAATCAACTACCTTTTGTAGATACTCTGCACTGGTAACAGGTATTGTATCTGGTGATTGTTCCTGTGCAATAATTGGGGAAGTTTGCAGCAGTGTGATTAAAGTCAATGCACCCAGTAATTTTTTCATTGCCACTAAGTAGGTGTACATAATAAAAGCGAAATTTATTGCGTTTTGTAAAATGGCTGAAACTCAATCAGAATCTTGCGTTGAGACACCTTTACATACCGTTACATACCTTTAATTTTTCCTGTTTACCTACTTATTATCTTTTAACTAGATTATTGATATTGACGGTAATTGCATAATTGAAGTTGCCAATTTTATAGATAATTAATTATAAAGATTTTTTGAATATAATTTATAAACCTTTATTTTTATAACAAATTGTATGTAAATAAAATATAAGATTTTGCTCAAAAATCAAAAATTAAGGGAGTTTTAGTTCTAAATCCTCAATTCTAAATCCTCAATCCTCAATTCTAAATTCTAAATTCTCATTACCAATTTTGTAGTATAGTCGGCTGTAATAGTATTTTCGATCCCATGAGTTTTTCAGGAGTTAAAGAATGTCCATACCAGCAGATCCCGTAAAATTGATGAAGCAAGAAGTTGGCAAAGCCGCTGCCAATTTAGTAAAATCCGGTTCTATAGTTGGTTTGGGTACTGGTTCAACCACAGCTTACACGATTCAGTATTTAGGAGAACGTCTCAAATCAGGGGAACTCAAAGATATTGTCGGTATCCCCACTTCGTTTCAATCAGAAGTGTTAGCTAAAGAGTATGGCGTTCCCCTCACCACTTTAGACGCTGTAGATCATATTGATATTGCCATAGATGGCGCTGATGAAGTAGATCCTCACAAAAACTTGATTAAAGGTGGTGGTGCAGCACATACCCGCGAAAAAGTAGTAGATTATCTTGCAGCACAGTTTATTGTTGTTGTTGATGGTGGTAAATTAGTAGATAAACTGGGTTCTAGTTTTGCTGTGCCTGTAGAAGTCATCCCTATGGCACTTACCCCCGTCACTAATGCCATTAAAGCCCTTGGTGGTAAGCCAGAATTGCGAATGGGTGTGAGAAAAGCAGGTCCTGTCATCACTGACCAAGGTAATATGGTTTTAGATGTGACATTCGATAGTATTGATGATCCTGCAAACCTGGAAAAAACACTGAATAACATTCCTGGTGTTTTGGAAAATGGTATTTTCGTCAATTGTGCAGATATCGTTCTTGTTGGTGAAGTTATTGACGGTAAACCTGTAGTCAGACAGCTTTAAATTATTAGACATCTGGTGAAAATTAAATATACGTGACCTGAAACCCTTGTAGAGACGTTCCATGGAATGTCTCTACATTCTTTTTCACTTTTTTAAAAAATCATCATCTGAACTATGATTTTTTTGATTTATGTGATTTATGTGATTTATCTGACTCATGCTTCTAGCTAGAATGACTTCTGCCAAAAAAATCATCATCTGAACTATGATTTTTTTGATTTATGTGATTTATGTGATTTATCTGACTCATGCTTCTAGTTAGAATGACTTCTGCAAAAAATCATCATCTGAACTATGATTTTTTTGATTTATGTGATTTATCTGACTCATGCTTCTAGTTAGAATGACTTCTGCAAAAAATCATCATCTGAACTATGATTTTTTTGATTTATGTGATTTATGTGATTTATCTGACTCATGCTTCTAGTTAGGATGACTTCTGCAAAAAAAAATCATCATCTGAACTATGATTTTTTTGATTTATGTGATTTATGTGATTTATCTGACTCATGCTTCTAGTTAGGATGACTTCTGCAAAAAAAATCATCATCTGAACTATGATTTTTTTGATTTATGTGATTTATGTGATTTATCTGACTCATGCTTCTAGCTAGAATGACTTCTGCAAAAAATCATCATCTGAACTATGATTTTTTTGATTTATGTGATTTATGTGATTTATCTGACTCATGCTTCTAGCTAGAATGACTTCTGCAAAAAATCATCATCTGAACTATGATTTTTCTGATTTATGTGATTTATCTGACTCATGCTTCTAGTTAGGATGACTTCTGCCAAAAAAAATCATCTGAACTATGATTTTTTTGATTTTTTTGATTTATGTGATTTATCTGACTCATGCTTCTAGTTAGGATGACTTCTGCCAAAAAAATCATCATCTGAACTATGATTTTTTTGATTTATGTGATTTATGTGATTTATCTGACTCATGCTTCTAGCTAGAATGACTTCTGCAAAAAATCATCATCTGAACTATGATTTTTTTGATTTTTTTGATTTATGTGATTTATCTGACTCATGCTTCTAGTTAGGATGACTTCTGCCAAAAAAATCATCATCTGAACTATGATTTTTTTGATTTATGTGATTTATGTGATTTATCTGACTCATGCTTCTAGCTAGAATGACTTCTGCAAAAAATCATCATCTGAACTATGATTTTTTTGATTTATGTGATTTATGTGATTTATCTGACTCATGCTTCTAGCTAGAATGACTTCTGCAAAAAATCATCATCTGAACTATGATTTTTCTGATTTATGTGATTTATCTGACTCATGCTTCTAGTTAGGATGACTTCTGCCAAAAAAAATCATCTGAACTATGATTTTTTTGATTTTTTTGATTTATGTGATTTATCTGACTCATGCTTCTAGTTAGGATGACTTCTGCCAAAAAAATCATCATCTGAACTATGATTTTTTTGATTTATGTGATTTATGTGATTTATCTGACTCATGCTTCTAGCTAGAATGACTTCTGCAAAAAATCATCATCTGAACTATGATTTTTTTGATTTTTTTGATTTATGTGATTTATCTGACTCATGCTTCTAGTTAGGATGACTTCTGCCAAAAAAATCATCATCTGAACTATGATTTTTTTGATTTATGTGATTTATGTGATTTATCTGACTCATGCTTCTAGCTAGAATGACTTCTGCAAAAAATCATCATCTGAACTATGATTTTTTTGATTTTTTTGATTTATGTGATTTATCTGACTCATGCTTCTAGCTAAGAATGACTTCTGCCAAAAAAATCATCCAAATCAGGTAAATCACACAAATCATAGTTCAGACCTCATTACGCTTCTAGCTAAGAATGACTTCTGCCAAAAAAATCATCCAAATCAGGTAAATCACACAAATCATAGTTCAGACCTCATTACGCTTCTAGCTAAGAATGACTTCTGCCAAAAAAATCATCCAAATCAGGTAAATCACACAAATCATAGTTCAGACCTCATTACGCTTCTAGCTAAGAATGACTTCTGCCAAAAAAATCATCCAAATCAGGTAAATCACACAAATCATAGTTCAGACCTCATTACGCTTCTAGCTAAGAATGACTTCTGCCAAAAAAATCATCCAAATCAGGTAAATCACACAAATCATAGTTCAGACCTCATTACGCTTCTAGCTAGAATGACTTCTGCCAAAAAAATCATCCAAATCAGGTAAATCACACAAATCATAGTTCAGACCTCATTACGCTTCTAGCTAAGAATGACTTCTGCCAAAAAAATCATCCAAATCAGGTAAATCACACAAATCATAGTTCAGACCTCATTACGCTTCTAGCTAAGAATGACTTCTGCCAAAAAAATCATCCAAATCAGGTAAATCACACAAATCATAGTTCAGACCTCATTACGCTTCTAGCTAAGAATGACTTCTGCCAAAAAAATCATCCAAATCAGGTAAATCACACAAATCATAGTTCAGACCTCATTACGCTTCTAGCTAGAATGACTTCTGCCAAAAAAATCATCCAAATCAGGTAAATCACACAAATCATAGTTCAGACCTCATTACGCTTCTAGCTAGAATGACTTCTGCCAAAAAAATCATCCAAATCAGGTAAATCACACAAATCATAGTTCAGACCTCATTACGCTTCTAGCTAGAATGACTTCTGCCAAAAAAAATCATCCAAATCAGGTAAATCACACAAATCATAGTTCAGACCTCATTACGCTTCTAGCTAGAATGACTTCTGCCAAAAAAATCATCCAAATCAGGTAAATCACACAAATCATAGTTCAGACCTCATTACGCTTCTAGCTAGAATGACTTCTGCCAAAAAAATCATCCAAATCAGGTAAATCACACAAATCATAGTTCAGACCTCATTACGCTTCTAGCTAGAATGACTTCTGCCAAAAAAATCATCCAAATCAGGTAAATCACACAAATCATAGTTCAGACCTCATTACGCTTCTAGCTAGAATGACTTTTGCAAAAAATCATCCAAATCAGGTAAATCACACAAATCATAGTTCAGACCTCATTACGCTTCTAGCTAGAATGACTTTTGCAAAAAATCATCCAAATCAGGTAAATCACACAAATCATAGTTCAGACCTCATTACTTCCCTGCTGTTATTAGCTCCTGGGTCGAATCATTTTTAATGATATTAGCTAAACTCTCAACAGTGGACAAAAATTCATGTTCTAAATAGGGTTTAGTTAAATAAGAATTTGCCCCTAATTCGTAAGCTAATTGACGATGTTTATCCGCGCTACGAGAAGTGAGAACCACAACTGGTTTTTTGGCAAAATCTGGATTTTGACGGATATGGCTTAATAATTCAAATCCGTTCATTTTTGGCATTTCTAAATCAGAGATAACTACGGCAATTTCTGGATGTAACTGCAACTGTTCCAAAGCCTCTACACCATTTTGCGCTTGTAATACTTGATAGCCAGATTTTTGCAAAGTCAGAGAAAGAGTTTGCCGTAGACTAATAGCATCATCTACCACTAAAATTACCTTTGGTGATTTGCTATTTCCTGACACATTAGCAGTTAGTTGTTTTTGGGTATTAGTTCCAGGAGTTGATGTAGTAATTAAGGGTGTAGAGGAAATTATCTCCTTGGACATTGGCAAAGATTGTTGATTTGCTGGGGGTGTCATCGGTAGTCTCATGACATCCAATGTTGCTTGCATTTCTTTAGTATCAATCAGCATAGTGCCGTCAATAATTAAGATCAAGTTACCATTAGCTAAACTACTACAACCGTAAACGTATTTTGGTGGAGTAATAGAACTTCCTAAAGGTCTAATTACTAATTCTTGTTCCCCAATAATTTGATCAACTTCTATTCCTACCATTCCCTGATGACGACGGAGGAGAAGAATAGGATTTTTGACTATTCCTGCTTCTGAATTATCGCGGAGATTTTGGAGATTATTCGTACTCAGAACTGCACCATTATAATACATTAACTCCTCTAATTTTTGGAGGCTGACCATTAATTCTTCGTCATCTGTACGCCAATGTAAAAATTGTTTGCCTTCAAATTCTTTGATTTGTTGAGCAGAGGGAATAACTATTTTTTCAATACTATCTTGTAGTAAAGCATAAATAACACCACCTGCCTGAACTAACATGAGTTTATCTGTAGTCATAGAGAAAGGAATTTTGAGGATAAAAGTTGTTCCCTGATGAGGAGATGATTGCACAGAAATTGAGCCGTTAAGTGATTGCATTTGGGTACGGACAATATCTAAACCCATACCGCGTCCAGAGATTTCACTGACTTTACCCGCTGTGGAAAATCCCGGAGCAAACATCATCTCTATTAGTTCGGATTCGCTGAGATGATGAACATAATTTTCACTATGATCATCGGGGATTAGATGCAGTTCTATAGCTCTACTACGAACTTTTTCTAAGTTTAAACCTTGTCCATCATCATGAATTTCAATAACAGTTTGACTACCTTGATTATAGGCACGAATTTCAATGATACCTTGTGCAGATTTACCTCTTTCCCGGCGAATTTCTGGAGATTCAATGCCGTGATCAAAAGAGTTGCGTACCAGTTGTAATAAAGGATCATAGAGTTTTTCCGCGATCGCTTTATCAACCAGAACTTTTGTACCAGTAAGTTTCAATTCTACCTGTTTCCCATAAACATTGGCTAGATTCTGCACCATTTGCGGGAAGCGACTGAGGATAGTTCCTAAAGGTAACATTCTCGCTTCTACTAAGTTATCTATAATATTTAGGGTTAAAGTCTGTTTTTTCTCACTGATTTGACCAGCTTGTCTCATCAGTAATTCTAGAGATTCAGAAGTTTCTTGTATTTGCAGAGTTTCTTCCATTGCTGAGTGTAATATCAATTGAAACTCTGAATATATATCCATTTCTAAAGAATCAAAATTGACGCTACTCACTGATTGGCTATTATGAGATATTACATTATTACCTTGTAATGGTAAGTCCCGTAATTGATATAAAGTAAGTTGGTGTTGGTTAAGTTGCTGACTTAATCTATCAATTAGTTCTATAACTTGGTCATCGTATAAACTGCGCCTTTTTTGGTAAATTAGTAATTCACCTGTGAGATAATTCAGGCGTTCTAATCCTTCCACATCTACCCGCACAAAGGAAGGTTGACGGGAGTTTCTATTGACAGAATCGGTAGTTTTTTCTTCTACTTGCTGATTAATTCTTGTAGAATCATCATCTGTAATTACCTCTTCAGTGACTGCTGATAATGTCACACTTTCTAAATAACTATCATGTTTAACAGTTTCTCCTGTTTCTATGATTGGTGTAGAGACTATTTCCGGATTATTATCTAAAATAGATTCTCCTCCCCATATTGATTCCAGGAGATTATTATTGTCTTCGAGTGATAATGACGAAACTATTTCTTTAATAACTAATAAATTTTGTAATTTATGATGATCAAGCCATTTTTTTTCGGCTTCAGTGACTTGTGGATATTTTTTATATTCTTGACCTAGTTCGCGGATTTGCTGTCTTAATCTTTTAATAATGGGGATAGCACTATTATTTTGCTCAACAGTATATTGGAATTTGGCAATAGCTAGGAGAATAATTAGAATTATCCCCCGCCGATAAAGAGATAAAGACTGACTATCTGTTTCATTTTCGATAAAGTAGAAAAATTCCCCTAGCCAATTTTCTAGATAATTAACGGGATATTTTTGAATAGATGGAGGAATTAATAAAGATAGATTTAGTTCTAATTCTGGAATCTCTCTATAGTGGTTAAACCAGCCAAAAATATAGCGAATTACTTTTAAATAAATTTTGGCATGAATTGGCTTTAAGGGTTCATGATTGCCATTACTCAGAGTAATTAAAAATTGATAAAATTCTGTGGTAATATTAAAAAATGTTTCGGCAAAAGATTGGTGTATAGATGTTAGAGATGATTCATATTTTGGTACTATAGCTAAAGCGCTGGTTTTAACCACAACAGAGACAGAATCATCTATAATATTTGTATTTGCTAGTTTTTGCAATTCTAAAGATGGTGAACCTCCGGAAGTGCGATCGCCTGCTAATACCGCTTTTTGTGCTGCTTGTAAATCAGTAAAAGCTATTTTAGCAATTTCTAATACTTTTTCAGGATTCCCATCCACAGCCGCCATAATTGTGCGTGCTAGTTTTTGCAATCCTGGTAGATTTAAAGATTCTGCTAACCCGATAAATACTTCACTTTGAGAGTGTAATAATTCACAAAATTCACTAGGATTTGGCGGATTATTAATAGCTTGATTGAGACTATCTATCCGTTGTTTAACTCCTACTTCAAAAATAGATTTAACAATATCAAATCCTAATTCTTCTGATGTAGGAATATGTGTTTCTGCCCCAAAAGCATCACCTAACTTTTCTTGAATTTGAGCAAATGCTGTAGTCGCTCGATTTAAAAGTTCATCAGCATTAATATTACTATTGGTAACTTCAGATATAACTGCTAATTGTAAACATTCATAACCTTCAATAAGTAAGGCTTGTAATTCACCATCAATAACGACATTGGGACTATATAAAGCCTTGAAAATATCTTCTAAAGAATGGGCAATTGTCATGATGGTATCTAGTCCAACATTGGCTGCTCCACCCTTAATTGTATGGGTTGCTCGCATTAAGTTATGTACTTTAGCTGTGCTATGACTTTCAACTAAAGTAAATAAATCTTGTTCAATAGTTTGTAACAATTCCGGTGCTTCACCCAGAAAATAGGCATAGCCTTGTTCACGAATTGCTGAATCTGTAATCATAATTTTTGCTTTTAGATTTTAGTAATTATTTTAAGTAAGAATTCACCGAGTTAGGAGTTAGGAGTCAGGAGTTAATGAACCACGTATCCCTGACGGGACCGGAGGGATATAGGAGCGAAGGACACGAAGGAAGAAGGAAGAAGGAAGAAAATTTGTTCCCTATTCCCTATTCCCTATTCCCTATTCCCTATTCCCTGTTTACTTCACCTTAAACTTACTAGCAGTTGCTAATAAATCCTGTGCCATTCCGGTTAAGCTTTGGAAAACATGGGCAATTTCTTGAGATTCTCCAAAGGTTTTGTTGGCAATTTCTGCCACATCATTCATGGATTTAGTAACTGTACCAGATTGCTGCATTTGGATTTGAGTAGCTTCAGTAATGCGTTCAATTAGTTGACTAATTTCCGCAGTTGCAGAAACAATGGCATTGAGGTTTTGACGAGTTTCATTAACTAAGTTTGTCCCTTCGACAACTTGCTGAATACCCGTTTCCATTGCGACAGCAACTTCCCCTGTTTCTGCTTGAATTTCCTGAACTAATTTTTCAATTTCGATAGTTGCGGCCGCTGACTGACGAGATAAAGAACGCACTTCATCAGCTACCACTGCAAAGCCTTTACCATATTCACCGGCTCTAGTAGCTTCAATAGCTGCGTTGAGCGCGAGAACGTTGGTTTGAGTCGCAAAGCTACTAATCAAATTTACCACTTTGGAGATTTTTTGAGATGACTCACTCAGGCGTTTAATCTTTTTGCTGGTTTGAGCGACGGTTTCTCGAATGGCTTGAATAGCATTAACTGTTTCATTCATAGCAGTATCGCCAGAATCTACAGTTTTGTTAGCTTGTTGCACAGCTATTTGGACTAATTGAGCGTTACTAACTACCGCTTGGGTAGAGTTTAGCATCTGTTGCAGATCACCTAAAGCCTTAGTGATTTCATCAGATTGTTGTTCTGCTAAATGAGTCAATCCCACCAGTGATGTACTGCTATTACTGGAAGTTTCGGCTACTTGTTGAGACGCTGACTGTACCTTGATGACGATTTGCTGTAGGGCTTGCAGAGTCCCGTTATAAGCGTCTGCAATTGTGCCTATTTCATCTTCTGTAATGGGGGCGCGAACTGTTAAATCTCCTTTTAATGCAGGTTTGAGAGCAATTAGCAGTTGAATAGAACGCTGTTGGAGTAGTTCTTTAGCTGCTTTTTCTTTGCTTGCTGCTGCTGATAGTTCAGCCGATTGGGTTTGTAACTGTTGCAAGAACTCTGTTTGTTGCAAAGCTAGTCCTAACTGATCCCCAATCCGCGCTAACAGATTTGTTTCTGACTCTTGCCAATGACGGGTGCTGGAGTTTTGATAAACTGCCAATAGTCCCCATAGTTTTTCACCGAAGAGGATAGGAACAATTGCATAGGCTTTGGCTTCAAACCCTTCTAATAGTTCAATGTAGCAAGTATCAAAGCTGGCTTGATAAATGTCACTGACTATTAATTTATTACCCTTCTTATAATCACCGCCTTTAATTGCTTGTAAGCAAGGATCATCAAAGGCGGTTTTAAGTTCAGGTGTAACTAGTTTTATCCAACCTGTGGCTACTGATTCGGAAACAAAGTTACCACCCCAATCAGATGTAAATTTATAGACAGCACAGCGATCGCATTTGAAGAGTTGGCGGATATCCTGAGTGGTAGATTTGAAAATTTCCTCTATTCCACTATTTAAGGATTGACGAATTTGGTTAACTATTTTGGAGAAAGTTTTTTCCTGTTCAATTGCTTGGGCGATTTTTGCAGATTGCTCTCGTAATTTATCGAGATAATCAATTTGAGATTTAGCCAGGCTAAATTGTAAGCCTATTTGCGCTAGAAAGTTAACTTCTGATTCTTGCCATTTTCTTGTTCCCGTGTTTTGATAAGCCGCCAACAAACCCCATAATTTGTCTTCAAAAAAGATGGGAACAATTATATAGGCTTTGACTTCAATCTGCTCTAAAATCTCAATATGACATTGAGCATGGCCGACTTGATAAATGTCATTAACTACAAAGTTTTCCCCTTTAGCATATCTACCACCTTGGGTTTCTTGGATGTGGGTATCTGTCCAGACCATTTGGAATTCTGGTGTGACTATTTTTTTCCAACCACTACCTACTGATTCAGCGATAAATGTCCCACTCCAATCAGGGTGAAATTGATAAACTCCCACGCGATCGCATTGTAAAGCCGCTCTTATTTCTTGAGTAGTGGTGCGGAAGATTTCTTCTGTATCGAAGGATTGACGAATTCTATTCACAATCCTATTAATAGCTTTTTCTTTTTCTGCTCTTTTTGTGAGTTCTGTTAAATAATCTATCTGGGTTTTTGCTAAACTAAATTGTAGAGCTACTTGACTCAAGAAACTCACTTCTGATGTTTGCCATTCACGAGAATTACTATTTTGATAAACCGCTAATAAACCCCATAATTCATCACCAAAGAAAATCGGAACGGTAATATAAGCTTTGGCTTCAAATTGTTCCAACAATTCTAAATAGCAAGGAGTAATATTGGCAGCATAGATATCATTAACAGCAATTGTTTCTCCCTGAGCAAATCGCGCTCCCTTAGTTTCTTGCAAAAATGTATCTTCAACCAGTTCTTTATGTGCAGTATCAACTAATCTTACCCAACCTTGACTTACTGATTCTGCTACAAATTCGCCACTAAAATCAGGGTGAAATTTAAATACTGCCACGCGATCGCATTTCAAAACCTGGCGCATTTCTTGGGTAGCAATCTTAAAAATTTCTCCTACATCTAAGGATTGTCTAATGCGACTGACTATCTGAGTTAATGCTTTTTCTTGTTTAGCTATTTGTCCTAATTGTTCTGTTTGTTTCTGAACTTTTCCTAAATATTCTCCTTGGGAAACAGCCACACCAAATTGTGAACCAATCTGATTTAAAAAACTTACTTCCCAATCTTGCCATTCCCGCGCTCCGGTATTTTGATAAGCTGCAAGTAAACCCCATAATTTTTCCCCAGAAAAGATGGGAGAAATGATATAAGCTTTAGCTTCAAACTGTTCTAAAATATCAATGTGGCATTGATCTAAACCAACTTTATAGGTGTCGTTAACAACAAAGCTTTCACCTTTGGCATATCTACCACCTTTGGTATCTTGGAGGTGAGTATCTTCCCAGACCATTTGATAACCGGGAGTTACCACTTTTACCCAATTATTACCTACAGATTCAGAGACAAATTGCCCACTCCAATCATCATTAAAACGATACACACCAACGCGATGGCATTTCAATAATTGGCGGACTTCTTGAGTAGTAGTTTGAAAGATTTTTTCTACATCT
The DNA here is from genome assembly GCA_017355425.1 of Dolichospermum sp. DET69. Taxonomy (NCBI): domain Bacteria; kingdom Bacillati; phylum Cyanobacteriota; class Cyanophyceae; order Nostocales; family Aphanizomenonaceae; genus Dolichospermum; species Dolichospermum sp. DET69. The sequence continues at coordinate 4,871,149 of CP070233.1, read as the reverse complement.
GGCTGTTGTAAAATCTTGGTAATAACTTTCGCTGCTGATTGCTTTGCTAGAGAAGACTGTTTCAGTTCTCTTTGTAATTTAAATCCCTGAACTCTGTAAGTAATTTCTGTGGCAAGTTGTGATAAAAGCGTGGTTTCTGTTTCCTGCCATTGTCGAGGTACTCCACAACGATGAACTACTAATAAACCCCATACTTTACTATCAAGAAAAATCGGTAAACTTAGACTGGATCTAACTTGAAATTTATCTAGTAGCTGCTTTTGGTAAGGAGTGACTTGAATTTGATTAATATCGTCAATAATTACAGGTTCTAAATAATCTTGACTGGTATAGACACCAAACAAAATAGCTGCCAGATTTTCATTAATTGTCGGTGTCCAACCGCTGGCTCTGGATTCGGCTACAACAGTTCCAGTATCATCTGTGGTAAACTGATAAATTAAGACGCGATCTGCTCGCAGCGGCGCTTCGCCATCTCCAGCAAGTTTATCTCTAACTTCTGCTACCGTCACAGTTAATAACTTCTCTAAATCTGGAACTTGACGCATTTTGGCGGTTATTTCCTGAAACCGCTGTATCCAGATTTTAAATTCCTGAGCAATTAAACTTTTACTAGATGAATCATAATTAGCACCATTGCCATTACCTTGTTTTTTTTCTTCGCTTTGTGCTGTAGTAAAACCATTTCCAGCATCTTCATTTGAGTTTTGATATAAAGTCGTCATTCTATTAACCTCAATAATTATAGTAGTAGTAAACTAGGGATTGGTGATTGGTAGTTTTATTCCTTCTTCTTCTTCTTCTTCTTTCTTTTTCCTGACTCCTGTAGGGGCGTATAGCAATACGCCCCTACTACTCCTTTCTTTAGTTATGTGTTATCCACATAGAATTTTGCAACATTGCTGAAGCATCTAAATTAAAAATCATTTGTTCAGCATCATTGATGAAATACCCCTTTAAGAAAGGTGTCATCTCTGGATAGAATACTTCACCAGATGTTTGTTTCATCTCTTGAGTATTCAACCAATCAATATCTATCAGTTGACGGATTAATATTCCTAAATACTTCCCATCATGTTCTAACACTAATGCCATCATTTTTGATAAGAAATTTGATCCTTGTAAAAGTGGTGGATAACCTAGCATTTCTTCCAAATCAACCAACCACAACATTTCCCCCCTCCAGTTATAAATCCCAACAACACAATTAGGCATTTGGGGAACACCACATATTTCTGTGAGTGGTATTTGCACAACTTCTGTAATTTGTTCTAGAGGAATTACTGCCGTGTCATTTACTCCCAAAGAAAAGCTTAAAAATTTTTGTTTGGTTTCCAAAGTTAGTTTCCTTTTACCCTCAACAATTCTTGTTAGTCACTATGAATTAGTGACTAATGAAAAATCTAGGATTTAATTAATTCTTTCAAAGTCCGCATTAATTCTTCCTTATCTACTGGTTTAGCTAGATAAGCATCAGCACCTAACATATTCCCCCACATTTTATCTACATCACTGCTTTTAGTAGAGCAAAAAACGATAGGAATATTGCTAGTTTCGGCATTATCTTTTAATTCCCGACAAATTTCATAGCCGCTTTTATCAGGTAAAATTACATCTAAAACTATCACATCTGGTTTAGCACTACCTATTTTAGATTGTGCTTCTGCACTATTCGTAGCACAAACGACAGAATAACCAGCCTGTTGTAAATATTTACTGATAACCTGCATATCAGTTATCCCATCTTCCACTACTAGAACGGTACTCATGATAATTACCTATTTAATTCTTTTAAGAATGTTAACAAAAACTGAAATATCCTATTAGACAGATTAAATAAACACTTTTTGACGTTTTATTCTATCTCACTTGATACATTGTATAGATGTTTCTCCATTGTAACTACGTGTTCAACATGAATTAACATACCTAATCATGAATTTTAGGCTTGATAAATCATTCTTAAAAAGAGTTAGAGAACTCCACAAAAAAGATAATCTAATCTTGTGGGATGGGCATCTGGTCCCTCCTAATATTATTAGCAAAGAGTTAGAGAACTCCACAAAAAAGATAATCTAATCTTGTAGGATGGGCATCTGGTCCCTCCTGATATTATTAGCAAAGAGTTAGAGAACTCCACAAAAAAGATAATCTAATCTTGTGGGATGGGCATCTGGTCCCTCCTGATATTATTAGCAAAGAGTTAGAGAACTCCACAAAAAAGATAATCTAATCTTGTGGGATGGGCATCTGGTCCGGTCCTAATATTATTAGCAGGGCCAGATGCCTGCACCACAAGAGAAGTTGAGATATTTTTTTATTTAGAAGTCTCTTAATGCTGATTGCAATCTACAAAAGTATCAACAGCCAACATTGTTAATCTTAACACTATTTTATTATGACTATCTCCGTAAAAATCATGAACTTTTTTAGAGATATCTAAATATAAGAGCCTGTAAATACTGACTATTATGTATATTACCTGTCATCGTAAGTCCTAGAAGTTAGAAATTGTTCTCACTGGGAGCTTGTAAATTACCACTATTGTTATTGTTTGATAAATTTGGTGTGCGTAAATATTTACGAACCATATTCATTACCCGATCTGCTACTATTGGCTTAGACATGAAATCCGTAGAGCCGACGACTTTAGCGCGAACCCTATCTACCAAGCCATCATTACCAGTTAAGATAATTACTGGTGTCTGTGCAAAAGCCGAAATTCTGCGTAATTGTGTACAGATTTCATAACCACTAGCTATGGGCATAATTAAATCTAAGAAAATTAAGTCTGGTTTTTCTTGGATAATAATAGGTAAAGCTTGCACAGCGTCTTGGATTTGAATAAATCTCAGTCCGTTCCGGGTCATAATTTCTTCTAAGATTTTACACACCTGGGGACTATCATCTACACAGACTATTAATGGAGCAGTTTGCTTTCTCGGTTGCTTGACAGTAGTAGAACTACTGGATTCAACTGTTAAGGGTGAATCCATTACTGGTACTAACTCAATAATGCCTTTGAGGATATAGGGAAGTAGAGAACGAGTCACAGGCATGACATCTTGTTTCATCTTCATTCCTAATTCCCGCAATGTGAATTGACCATTGATCAAACCAACAAAATTTTTGTAGACAGATGGATTTACCATTTGCTGTAATTGTTCTGGTCGGCGCAGAACTGGCGCTAAATTAGGAGAAATATTTGTTAACCCAGCTTGTGACCAAATTGACCACGCATCTTGCATTTGTTTAATGGACATATCCGCGTTTGTGAAGCTCATAGGCATTTCCAAAATCACTTCCTGACTGTAGCTACAAGTAACAGAGGTAAAATCTAGTTCCTGAGCTAAATCAAAAAATAATTCGGCTATAGTGCTTTCGACAATGGCGTGAATTTTTTCTCTTTGGATTTTCTGTTTTTTGTATAAAACGTCTAGAAGTTGATAATCCCAGAAGTCAATAGCTATATCTTCATCACGACAGCGAATTTTACTTACATCAACATCAGGACAATATTTAGCCATGTTTCTGCGCCAACGTCTGAAGGGATGATCACTACCTGTAGCCCAGACTATTCTCCCCAGACGATAGTAGAAAGTCCATTTTCGTCCTTTAGAACTCTTGATATTTAGTTGTCCGTTGTATTGTATTTGAATACACTTTTTAAACTGATTGAATAATTTTTGCGCTTCTGTTACTTCTGGGTTAATCATCATACTGTTCCTGAAAATTTATTGATTAAGTATTTATAAAAATCAATGCTTGGCTTGTTTAACAACCATTTGACAATTTAATTGAAGAATTAAAAACACTCAAATAGAATTTAGCTTGGTTTATTATGTAATATTACGTAATATTTGCGGTGCTAGGAGATATTGAAAAAGTATAAAATTGATACAGTGATATGTAGCTTACTATCTTAGTATACTAAATAATACTGTAACAGTATAGTCATTTCACCAATGATAACATATCAGTAGCAATACTTATCTTGGAGTAAAATAAATAATAAGTAATTACCCATTACCCATTTTTTAATTTTGTTTTGCGATATTAGCAACCTGGGTAGTGAGGAATTCTGATCATGATCGCATAGTAACGGATAAGACGGTTAGGATATCAATTGTAGTGCTAACGCACGGCTAACGTTAACATGTTAACCTACTGTAGGTATTGACGAAACTCAGCCCCCGCAAGGGTTTTACTCCTGATTCCTGACTCCTGACTCCTGACTCCTACTATAACTTGTTACAGCTAGTCGGAGATTACCTTGATGGGCAGTTAGGAGTTTTTTACCCGCTTCTTGGTCTAAACCAGTCCAGTGCATTAATAATGCTAATTTAACCCATTTACCGCTATGTTCTAGTAAAAAACCAGAGGCTTCTCGACTTAAACCAGTCAGGTCTTGTAGAATCTGTAAAGCGCGATCGCGTAATTTTTGATTAGTGACAGCGACATCAACCATCCGATTACCATAAACTTTACCCAGTTTAACCATTACCCCAGTCGAAAGGGTATTTAAAACTAATTTTGTGACTGTCCCCGCTTTTAAGCGAGTAGAACCAGCTAAAATTTCTGGCCCTGTCAACAACCGAATATCAATATCAACTTCAATACTGACTTGATCTGCGGGGACACAGGCGATAAAAATAGTCTTAGCCCCCCGTTGACGAGCTGCATTAATAGCACCATGAACAAAAGGGGTTGTTCCTCCAGCAGTAATACCGACAACTACATCCAGTTGGGTAATTTGTCGTTGAGCGATGGCACTTGCCCCATCTTCCGACCGATCTTCCAAATCCTCGGAACTACGGACTAATGCTCCCGCACCACCAGCAATAATCCCTTGTACCAATTCGGGTGGAGTGCAGAAGGTAGGTGGACACTCGGCAGCATCTAACACTCCTAATCTACCACTTGTCCCCGCACCCACGTAGAATAAACGTCCACCTTGACGCAGCCTTTCTGCTGTGCAGTCAATAGCTGCTGCTAACTGAACCTTAGCTTCTGCTACGGCTGCTACTGCTTTTTGGTCTTCGTTATTAAATAACTCCACCAATTCTAAAGAATTGAGTTGGTCTAAATTAAGACTATTGGGATTAACTTGTTCGGTGAGCAGATGCCCGCGTTCCTGGAAATTTGTCATTTTGTGTTAATTGTCAGTGGTCAATGGTCAGTGGTCGGTTGTTGGTTGTCATTTATTCATCATGACTCATGATTCGTGACAAACTACAATAAACCTTCCAATTTGCGCCGAAAGCTATCTAGCTCAGAATTAGCAATTTCTGGACTAGGTGGATTCAAAGAGGAAAACTCTTCATTAGTATCCGCCATTTCTGTTTCAGCTTGCCAATCAGTTTGTTCCACGTTTATTTCCGGTGGTAATACTAATTCACTGTTTTCAGGAATCACTTCCCAATAATAGCCAGTGCTTTCGCAAAATTCCTTAACATCATCAGCATTCATCATTTCCACTGTCGGTACAGCAAAGTCTTGCGCTTCTAACATTAAAGCAAAGCGGGTGGCATCATCTTCTGATTCAAACATGAGGATTTTATTCCCTTCTATCCCTTGAGCATTGCTAATCCGAATGCTGTGAATCCCCTCATTATCAGTACCAGCATTGAAAATCAGTACAAAAACACGCATTATATATCCTTTGATCAGTTCTTTAATTTATCATAAAGTTCCAAGCTGTATATTCATGAAAATCTCCGATAATTTTTGCAAGCTCATGGGAAATTAGGCATAGACCAAAAGATATAATTTTCTGATTGCCCAAACCCAGGCTGTTATTTTTGTCCTCGTTCCGTTATACTCTAATGGTTAAATGTAAAATTACATCAAAATTAATTTATATTCTTAGTGTCATTGATGTATCAAATATCTTTTTACCCCACCCTAACCCTTCCCTTGTAAAGGGGAGAGGACTTGATTTTCCGGTTTCCCCCCTTTATCAGGGGGGATTAAGGGGGGTAAAAAATTACAACGTATTACTTTTTAAACATCCTCTTAAACAACCTTGATGATTGTCTAGTTCTGTGTAGTGAGTATCTTGCGAGATATCTGGTAATAAAAACGTGAAAACCTATGTCTAACTCTCATGATCAAAATTCTCACCCCATCAATACTGAAACAAAGCGTCTATGGTTGACGATATTGAGTCGTGGTGGATTAGCGATAGGTGCTTTGTTAGTATTGGGAATTATTTTTGGTATTTGGCGATTAAGGAGTTTTGTTTACCAGGAATTAGTACCATTAGCTACCCAAAGTCTCACGACTACTCTCAATCGTCCAGTAAAACTGGGAGCAGTTGAGTCCTTTTCCCTGACTGGCGTTCAGTTTGCCGCTTCCGAGATTCCCGCTACACCCACAGATTCAGATAGGGCAAATATCAAAGCAGTAGATGTGGGATTTGATCTTTGGCAGCTAGTAATTAACCGCAATCTTCGCTTAGATGTAACTTTAATTAATCCAGATGTTTATGTTGAACAGGATAATCAAGGACGGTGGTTAACGACTACTATCGCTCCACCTAGTGGGAAGGCACTGATTAAAACTGATTTAGATAAGTTGCGGTTTCGGGATGCCAATTTAGTATTAGTGCCGAAAATAAGCGAAAGAGGGAAATTTTCTTTACCTGTTCCTGTGGGATTTTCCGGAATTAATGGGACGGCTCAACTCTTAAATAAAAATAAACTGATTAAATTAGACTTAGCTGGTAAAGCAGTAAGTGGGGGTAATATTTCCATTGCCGGAGATCTAATTCCTCAAAAAACTTTAGCAGGGGATTTTCGACTGCAAGGGCAAAATCTCCTGGCCGCAGATATTACCCGGATTGTAACTTTACCACTGACTTTAAAAACTGGTAAAGTAAATGGTGATTTGCGAATTAAGGTGATACCAAAGCAGAAAACCTTACTCTATGGTAATGCTACTATGGAAGGGGTGACGATGCAAATTCCTAAGCTGACCCAATTACTCAATAATAGTCAGGGTAATCTCAGTTTTGATGGACTGGTAATTAAATCAGATAATATAGTTACAAGCTACGGACAAATCCCGGTAACAGCATCGGGGACTATTGATCAGCAAGCAGGGTTTAATTTAAAAGGGCGTGTGAATGCGGTCAGTTTGGCTAATGCTCAAGCAACTCTAAAGGTGAAATTACCATTTCCGGTGCGTGGCATCGCTCAAGCCGATTTGCAGCTAATTGGAGCAACTACTAAACCAGTGCTATCCGGTAGTGTCAGGACGTTGAAAACTGCCCGAATTGATCAAGTTGATTTTGGGAAAGTTAGTAGTAAATTTGAGCTTATCAGTAGTAAATCTCTACTGAAAATTACAGATATTCAAGGCAAAACTACCTATGGGGGTGAGGTTAAAGGTGCGGGGATAATTGAACTTGGTCAAGTATCCACACTGAATTTTCAACTCCGAGCCGAAAATATTCCTGGGGATGCGATCGCTCAGGTATATGATATCAAAACAGGATTTCCGATTGGACTGATGACAGCTACCGCAGAGCTAAAAGGTGTGGCTGATGATACCCACACTGTAGTTAAATGGCAAGCTCCTCAAGCCAAATATCCAGCGACAGGGACAGCTATTATTAATCCCGACCGCACAGTTTCTTTTCGTGATCTAGTCGCCAAGGTTGGTGGGGGTATAGTTAAGGGTAGTGGTAGTTATAATCATGATAGTAAGCGTTGGCAAGCTTTAGCTGAATCTAGCCAAATTAAACTAACATCTTTTGTTGACCAAAAACAGCAGGAAAATATTTCTCTAGTTGGGGCAGAATTTAACGGTGGTTTGCGGTTAGCAGGAAATTCTTCACCATTCCAAATAGAGACAATTATTCCTGACAATGCCAATGTTAACATTGCTGGTGGTCAAGTTAATATTTCCCAAATTAAGTTAGAAGATCAAAATTTTACAGCCCTGTTATCGGGGAAAGATTTACGTTTAGGAACAATCTTAAAACAAGCCAACCCAATTTTAAATAATCCCCTAGTAGGTAATTTCATGATTACTGGTAATAGGGAAAATTTCAGTCTAAAAACCTTCTCTGGAATCGGTGAAGCCCTTCTATATATTGGTAAAGGAACAATTAAAGCCGCTAATATTCAAGTTGCAGAAGGTCGCTATCAGGCAAAAATTCAAGCTGATAATGTCCCTTTAACAAAACTCGTAGGGGCGCAGGGCCTGCGCCCAGAAATGCAAGTCCTGCGCCCAGAAATGCAGTCCTTGCGCCCAGAAATGCAGTCCTTGCGCCCAGAAATGCAGTCCTTGCGCCCAGAAATGCAGTCCTTGCGCCCAGAAATGCAGTCCTTGCGCCCAGAAATGCAGTCCTTGCGCCCAGAAATGCAGTCCTTGCGCCCAGAAATGCAGGGGATAATAACTGGTCAATTACAAGTAGCGGGTTCTGTCGAATCATTCCAGCCAGAAACTATTCAAGGGGACGGAAAAGGCCGCTTAAAATTACCTAGTGGGACAGTTACGGCTTCTGAGATTCAACTGAATAATGGTAATTATCAAGCATTGTTAACTACTTCAGCTTTACAATTAAACCGTTTTAACCAGCAGTTAAAAGGACAGTTGGCAGGGAAGTTGCAAGTATCGGGAATTTTATCTGCTCCTAAATTAGCAGATGTGGCTGCTGTTGGTCAGGTGCGGTTTAGCCAAGGGTTAGGAGGAATTGATTCACCTATTCAAGCTGATATTGGTTGGAATGGAAAAAAGCTGACTATTGATGGTTATAATAGCGCCAATGCTTCAGCTAATAGTTCGACTTTGCTCACTATCAAAGGTTATTTATTAGCTAATGCTCAGAAAGCAAATATCCCAGAAATTACTGATGTGAATTTGCAGATCCAAGCAAAAAATTATAATCTGGAACGGTTGCCAGTGCGACTACTTGATCTTGCAGATATTGCTGGGGGCTTAGATTTTAGTGGACAAGTGATAGGAAAACCAACTGCACCAAATATTACAGGTAAGTTGGGGTTACGCAATTTAAAAGTTCAGCAATTTGCCTTTGAGCCATTATTGACTGGTAATGTGAATTCTCTATCAGGACAGGGGTTAAGTTTAGATGTTATCGGTGTAAAGGATAGGATAGCAGTTAATTTAGATGCTAACAATCGTCCTCAATCTTTCTTAGTTCAGTGGCAACAAGCTTTGTTATCAGGTGCAGTAACGGGATTTGACTGGACCATGAATGTGGATAATTTCCCCTTAAAAGCTTTAAATATAGCTCTACCAGCCAATACTCCTTTAAGTCCGGGAAGTGTGAGAGGATTATTAACAGGAAAGTTGCAAATTAATTCGCAGACATTGGCCACAGCAGGAAATATAGCCATTGAAAATCCTGAACTGGGACGAATTAAAGGCGATCGCTTTACTACCCAACTACGCTATGATAATAATACATTCGTTCTCGATGATAGTGAGTTTCGCAAAGGTGAAAGTAGATATACTTTTGATGCCAACATCAAACCGTGGACGAAAAAACCGCAACTGCGAGCAAAAGTCAACATTGACAAAGGCAATATTCAAGATATACTTACTGCGGCTCAAATCTTTGATATCCAAGACTTCCAACGTGGTTTAAACGCCCCCGTCTACGGCAAAGCTGCGGATTTAACCACCTACTCTCAAGGATTACCCTTAGAGTCTCTATTGACCCAAGTACAACGGTTATCAGAAATTGATGCCCTGCTAACTACCCAACAACAACAACGGTTAGATACTAAACCTATCCCTGAATTAAGAGACTTAAAAGGGATTTTGGATGGTAATATTTCTATTAATACTGCAACTACGGACGAACCAAGAATAAAATTTAATCTCCAAGGACAAAACTTTACTTGGGGCAAACCAACAGAACCAACCCGTTTTTATCGTGCGGAACAGGTCATAGCTAAAGGTAGTTTTGCAGAAGGAATTTTCCGTTTACAACCTTTAAGCATTCAAGCTCAACAAAAGCTAATTGCCTTTACAGGTAACATTGGTGGTAATAAGCAATCAGGTAAATTGACCATCGAAAACTTTCCCATTCAGCGATTTAATAATTTGGTGAAACTCCCGCTGGGAATTACAGGGAAGCTAAATGTTAATGCAGCCATAGCTGGTAGTATCTCCAATCCTCAAGCTACGGGAGAATTAAGCATTACAGAAGGGACAATTGATAAAAAATCAGTGGAATCAGCTAATGCTAGTTTCAGTTATGCTAATGGACGTTTAAACTTTGGTAGTCAGGTACTGGGAGTGGGGGCTGAACCTGCAAATATTAGTGGTAGTATTCCCTATACTTTACCCTTTGCATCTGAAAAATTAAACAGTGACCAAGTTACCCTAGATGTCAATGTTAAGAATGAAGGTTTGACCCTTTTAAATCTCTTTACTAATGAGATATCTTTTGAAAAGGGAGAAGGAGAATTAGACTTAAAAGTTCGGGGAACTCGAAAACAACCGTTTGTTAAAGGAACGGCTTCTCTTAATAATGCTACCTTTAGCGCCCAAGCTTTACCAGGAAAGTTAACCAATGTAAATGGTAACGCAATTTTTGATTTAACCCGTGTGTTTATCAAAAATCTTGAAGGTAAATTTAGTGATGGCAATATTAAAGCTGTGGGAGAATTACCAATTTTTGATAATCCAAATCTCAAAATTGATGTTCCCTTGACTGTTGATTTACAACAATTACTTTTAAATCTCAAGGAATTATATCAAGGAGGTGCTAATGGTAATTTAGCAATTACTGGTTCTCTGCTCAAACCAATAATTGGCGGTAATATAGAATTATTTAATGGTCAAGTATTGTTAACAGAATCTCCAGATAATAATTCATCTTCTTCTAAAATTAATAACCAAAATAAAGCAGATACAGAAAATAAAATTATTAGATTAAATAATTTAGCATTAAAACTAGGTAGAAATATTCAAATTTCCAAACCACCAGTATTCAAATTTCAAGCTGCTGGAGATCTAATTGTTAATGGTTCTTTGGCTGAACCTATTCCAGAAGGAACTATTAATTTAACTAAAGGTGCAGTAAATTTGTTCACTACCCAATTAAATTTGGCCAGAGGTTATAAACACACTGCTACTTTTAGCGCTCGTCAACCTCGTGATCCTAATTTGGATATTCGTCTATTTGCGAAGGTTCTGGATATAACTCAAAATAGCGATCTGAGCAGACAAGGTTCTCTAGGTTTAGCCGGGTTAGAAACAGTTAGAGTAGAAGCTAGTATTGATGGTTTAGGTAGTCAAATTAATGATAATTTACAACTAAAAAGCAATCCTTCTCGTTCACCAACACAAATTGTCACTTTGTTAGGAGGTGGGTTTGTTGATAATCAAGGACGCGGTGATAGTAGCTTGGGTTTAATCAATATTGCTAGTTCGGCTGTTTTCAGTAATTTTCAAGGTGCATTTAATCAAATTGGTGATGCTTTTGGTTTAAGTGAATTGCGGATATTTCCGACTATTCTTTCTGAAAGACCAGAAGCAGGGAGAAATAACTCATCTTTGGAATTAGCTTTAGAAGCAGGAATTGATATTTCTCCAAAATTTTCCCTTTCTACTATTAAGATTCTGACCGCAGGTGATCCTTTGCAATGGGGTCTTAATTACCGAATAAATAATGAATTTCGTCTCCGTTCTTCTACTAATTTAACTGATGATAGTCGGGCTGTAATTGAGTTTGAACGGAGATTTTGAAATCAAGAAGTAGGGGCGCAGGGCCTGCGCCCAGTCAAAAGGTAGGGACGCAAGTCCTCCACCCAGTCAAAAGGTAGGAGCGCAGGGCCTGCGACCAGTCAAAAGGTAAGGGCGCAAGTCCTCCACCCAGTCAGAAGGTAGGGGCGCAGGGCCTGCGCCCAGTCAAAAGTCAGGAGGAAAAAAGAAGGAGTTTGGTAATCATAATTTTTATCACCAATGAATGGACGCAATGAATAATGGACGGGCGCAATGAATAATGGACGGGCGCAATGAATAATGGACGGGCGCAATGAATAATGAATGGGCGCAGGCCCTGCGCCCCTACTGACCTTACAAATAATATCTAACAGTTGTGACAATGCGACTTTTCTTGGCTCGTAAAGCATTCTTTAAAAACAAGGTGGTTTGGTTATGTAACATACTATCCCACCAATTTCGAGGCACAAAAACGGGAATAATGATAGTTGTAAATACACCTGGGTGATTTTCTTGGAACTGACCAACAAAATCTACAATTGGGTCAATTACAGAACGATAAGGAGAGTCAATAATTTCCAAAGGAATATCTGATTGGAGATTTTGCCATTTTTCTAGGAGTTTTTCCCGGTCTGTAGAACCAATATCTACATGAACAGCCACAATTTCATCAGCAATTGTCCGCGCATAGTCCAAAGCTTCTACTGTGCCTCTGTTCAGATGTCCTACCACAACTACCGCAGGATGGCTGATTACGGCTGGTTTGGGAACCCAGATATAACTTCGGGGTGCTAAATCTTGAATACTTAGACGTTGAGCTACATATTGATAATGTTGTTGAATAGCGGAAAATAAAACTACTACTAAGGGAATTGCTACGACTACCAACCAAGCACCTAATAGGAACTTAGTAGAAATGATTACAATCAATACTACAAGGGTGGCAACTGCTCCTAAACCATTCATGATTGCGCTTGCACGCCAATTACTGGTTTGTCCTTGAAACCAATGACGAACCATACCAGCTTGGGAAAGAGTAAAGGAAGTAAATACACCAACCGCGTAAAGAGGGATAATGGCGTTAACTTCACCTTTGAAAATAATGGCTAAAATTCCGGCACAACTACTGAGAAGAATAATACCATTAGAGTAAACTAAGCGATCGCCTAATAGGGATAATTGGCGGGGTAAAAATCCATCTCGTGCCAGAAAATAACAGAGTCTGGGAAAATCCGCATAACTGGTATTAGCAGCTAACATCAAAACTAGCAAGGTAACTATTTGCAAGAAATAGTAAACAGGGCCTGTCCCTAAAATTACTCTCCCTAATAGAGATACTACTGTTTGTCCATCTTCGGGAACAATATGATAAATATTTGCTAAGTAAGTAATACCCACAAACATAAATCCCAAAATTACTCCCAAATACAACAAAGTAAGGCGAGCATTTTTCCATTCTGGGGCTTTAAAAGCTAATACCCCATCAGATATTGCTTCCACTCCAGTCAGTGCTGTACATCCGGCGGAAAAAGCCCGTAAGATAAAGAATAAACTTATGCTTTCGGTAGCAGGAAGGGAAGGATAGGCTGCGGGAACTTGCCCAGTGCTATACTTAAACAATCCAATCCCAATTAATAGAAAAATGCTCACAACAAAGGCGTAGGTAGGAACCATGAATATTTGGGCTGATTCCTTAACACCTCTCAGATTTGCGAGCATTAATAAGAAAATGAAAATCAAACACAAAATAACTGTGTGAGATTGGAGTGCAGGAATTGCTGATGTTAAAGCTGCTGTACCCGCAGATATACTGACGGTAACAGTTAAAATATAGTCAATCATCAGCGAACCACCAGCCACCAGTCCTGGATAAAGACCCAGATTTTCTCTAGCGACAATGTAAGAACCACCGCCTTGGGGATAAGCACGAATGGTTTGACGATAGGAAAGGACAACTACGCCCAGGAGGGCAATAATTGCAATAGCAATAGGCAGAGACAAGCCCAGAGCGCCACTTCCTGCTGCTACTAAAACTAGTAAGATCTCTTCTGTCGCATAAGCCACAGAGGAAAGCGCGTCGGAAGAAAGAACAGACAAGGCTGCTGCATTACTCAATCGCTCTTCGCTATGGGCGCTGGTTGGTAAGGATTTACCGAGAAAAAATTGCTTAATCTGAGGGTAGAAGGACATAGAAAGTCCGCTTAAAAAATAAGTTAACTCATCCACGGTTGAGAATTAACTCCAACCTGAGTTTACAGAATATGGTAATTTGGGCAGATTTGTAACAAATTAATTATTATATTTTAGCCTAAAATTTCTTTCACGAGCACAAACTTCTTAAATTACTGCTCGATTCTAGGAAAGGCACAAAACGCCTAATTAACATCTTATGGTAAATTTGCCCGCAAATTATCAGATTTATTTCTCGCAAAAAGAACAGATTTTATGATTATTCTTCATGTTGCTATTGCTGGATTTATGTTTAATGCAGATAGCAGTAGCAATCAATGGCTATACTGAAAAAATAACCGTATAACTCATCATTTGTTCAAAAAGTAATTAATATTCACCAATACACCATGACGAGCAGCGAACTGGAGAGGTACTACAGAATCTTAGAATTAGAGCCAGGGGCCACACTCGAACAGATAAACCAGGCTTATAAAGATTTGGTGTTTGTTTGGCACCCGGACCGCCTCCCCAAAGATAACCTGCGCTTACAACACAAAGCACAGGAAAAGCTGAAATTATTTAATGAAGCTCGTGATAAATTGCGCTCTCTGGGAGATAAACAGCCCACGCCCTCTTATTCTCCAGCACCTCAAGCAGATAAACCATCATCTACATACTCTTCACCACAAACAACCTATCAACAACCACAGCCAAATTCAGATTTAAGCGGTAAAGATTTTAGTCGTGCTAATTTTAGTAACCGGGATTTATCAGGCAGAAATTTGAGCTATGCAAATTTAAGCGGCTCTAATCTCAGTGATACTTTTATGCACAAGGTGATTCTCAGAGGTGCGGATTTGTCAGAAGCCAATTTATTTAGAGCTAACTTACTGTTAGCAGATTTAAGAGATGCCAATTTGCGCTCGGCAAATTTGATTGGTGCGGATCTTAGCGGTGCTGATTTGCGTGGTGCTGATTTGACAGGGGCGAGAATTCGTTCTGGCGATCGCTTACTGGTAAAATTAATTGGTGCTAAGTTAGCTGGAGCCATCATGCCTGATGGTATAATTCATACCTAAAAACAATTCCAGCAATTAAAAAGCAAGTTAAAATTACTTATAATATAAAAAAAATTAGTAATATTTCTTGCTAATTGGATTACCAGTGATTAACATAGTTATAGCCACTAAAATTAATAATATAGCCATACTCCATGATATGTGAGACAATCTACCTCCTGCGGCTCGACTGCATAAGGCAAGTTTACAGACAAAAAAGGATGCTATATTCACAAAATTTAATGATCAATGTGGCTTCCTCCTAAGAGGTTGTTTGATAGCTTGCGTGGCGTGATTTTTTACCCCCCTTAATCCCCCCTTATAAAGGGGGGATTAAGGAAAATCAAGTTCCCTCCTAAATGGGGGAAATTGGCAAATCAAGTTCCCTCCCCTGGGAAAGGGGAGGGTTAGGGTGGGGTAAAAAGATATTTGATACATCAATCATGACTTTATGGCTACGCCACGCTTCGCTATCAAACACGCTCTAACGTTATATATTTGAATAGACAGAAATAAAAAGTCAAACTAATATTTATTAGTCAAAAACTTCTTGATTCCTGTACTATTCATTATTGACTGGTAATTGTTAAAAATAATTTATTTTAGTTCTATTAATGATCATGAACATTGCAATTATTGGCTGTGGTTATGTAGGTTATGCAGTTAGCAAATATTGGCAGTCAAATAGTAATTTTATGCTGACTGCGACTACCACTAACCCAGAACGGATACCTACTTTAGAAACAGTGGCACAAAAGGTTATCGTTACTTCAGGGAATGACATAGAAAAATTGAAACCTGTATTAAAAAATCAAGAAATTATTTTATTAAGTGTAGGGGCAAAAAGTGCAGATGCTTATGAAGAAACTTATGTAGAAACTGCCAAAACTCTAGTTTCTCTTTTACCCCAATTTCCTCATATTCACCAAGTAATATATACAAGCAGTTATTCAATTTATGGAGATAGAAATGGTGTATGGGTAGACGAAGAAAGTCCACCAGCACCAGCTAATCGCAATTCTCAACTACTGCGAAAAGCAGAGGATATATTATTATCAGCAAATAATGACAATACCCGCGTTTGTATTTTACGTTTAGGAGGTATTTATGGACCAGGTAGAGAACTGAAAAAAATATTTAGTAGAGCCGCAGGAACAACTCGTCCTGGGAATGGAGAAGATACTACCAATTGGATTCATATTGATGATATTGTTGGCACAATAGAATTTGCTCGTGAGCATCGGTTACAAGGTATTTATAATCTTGTGGATGATAGTCATCTCACAAATAAAGAATTACTTGATAATGTGATGACAAAAAATAATTTACCTAATGTTATTTGGGATGCAGATAATAAAAATATCCGTCCATATAATGCCTGGGTATCGAATCAGAAATTGAAAGATACAGGATATCAATTTATTCATCCTCGCATAATTTTTTAGCCACCATTCAAAATATTCATCATGTCATCATCTCCAATGAACAACACAACAGCATCTCCAACCGAGTATTATATTTGGCAGAATTACCGCTGTGCTTACGAAATTCATCAACCTCTGAATTCTCCAGCAGCGGGCATTCCTTTACTTTTAATTCATCCCATTGGTGTCGGGCTATCAAGGCAGTTTTGGCAACGATTTTGCCGCGAATGGTATGATAAAAATCACCCAAATTCTCTTTACAATCCCGACTTATTGGGATGTGGTGAAAGTGATATGCCAGCTTTAGCGCATACACCAATTAACTGGGCCAAACAGTTACAATACTTCTTGCAAAACGTTGTTAAACAACCCGTTATTATCGTAGTCCAAGGAGCTTTGTTACCAGTTGCCATTGAATTAGTGAAACTGGAACAAGATTTAATTGCCGGGTTAGTATTATCTGATCCTACATCTCGTCCAGTTATTACTAAAAACGCTCCTAAATGGCAACAGAACTTGCTTTGGAGCATTTTTACCTCTCCCATAGGTAATGCTTTTTTTCGCTATGCTCGAACTCGTAAATTTTTGTATTCTTTTTCATCTGAAAAATTATTTGCTATGAGTGAAAATGTTGATGATGAATGGCTAAATACTCTCATGGCAGATGCTAAAAATATGAATGGACGTTATGCAGTATTTGCTTTTTTAGCGAGATTTTGGCAAAGAGATTACAGTAGTGATATTGCCTCCATTTCCCAGCGAACATTATTAGTTGTGGGAGAAAAAGCTCGCGGTATTAGTCAAGAGAGTAAAACAGAAACGACTGATGAAAGATTAGCGTATTATTTAAATTGCTTACCTCAAAGTCAGGGAGTAAAAATCATTGGTAAAAATGTTATGCCTTATGAATATACTCAGGCATTTGTTGAGGCAATTTCCCCATTTATAGCTTCTATTTCCCATAATTAAAATAAGATATTGTATTGCCAGTGCTGGAGAAAATTCAGAATTTATTCACAGTAGGAGTTAAGCTGATTAAGTCGTCAATATTCAGTCTCATGGTTTTGCAAATTGCGTCTAAAGGTAGGTCATTTTCATCATAACCAAACGGGTTTTCAATTTCTAAACCAATGGCTTCAATACCTAACAAAGTAAAGCTAACTAAGGCAGAAATTAAACCTGTCCACCAATGAAGATTCGCTACTATTTGAAATGGTAAGAGGAAGCAATATAGTAACAATAATTGTTTGAGATGAATAGCATAAGCTAAAGGCATGGGTGTTTTCAAAATTCTTTCACAAGCACCTAAATTATCTACCAGCATATCCAATAATTTTTGCATAGATACTAGTTGATAACTATTGATACAATTACGTTTATATTGATGTTGTAAATAATCGCTAATCCAAAAAGCCACTTCTAAAGGAGGATTATTGATAATCTTCAAATTAATATATTGAGAAATAGGCATTAGTGCTGCTAAATCACTATTTATAGGTTCACCTCGTAAATGTAATTTTGTGGCTACTGCGAACGCAAGAAGTAAGTTTAAAGTATCAATTTTACGATCTTTATCTTCTGGTTCTTTTTCATCAATAGATATCCAAATTTGTCGAGCTAGATTACGAATAGTATTGACTATTGTACCCCAGGATTTTCTCCCTTCCCAAAAGCGATCATAAGCTGTATTAGTACGAAATACTAATAATAAACCTAAGACAATACTGGGAATAACACTACTCAAAATTGGTTGAGAAACGGGGACTTGAAAATGATACAGTATAGAAATGAATACTCCAAAAACCCCAAATAAAAGCACCCGTTTATAAATTGCAGCAATGACTGAACCTTTGATTTGTAAAGCGGTTTTAAACCATTGCGGTGTTTTAGCTATCATATAATTCTCTGGTTATATATCCAATGTAATATAAAGTATACAGGCGATTCCTAGGTCGCGCTTCGCTATCGCTACATCTGCCAATAGCTAATTACTAATTACTAATTTTATCTCTACTCAAGTCCTAGCTTTTCCATCAATTTAGTTAAAGAAATACCATGTATTTTTGCCAGTTCTGCCATATATTCTATTCGTTGTGCTTGTAGTTTATCTATCTGTTCTCCCAAATATAATAATGCTTGATATTCTTCTTTTCTTAATGTTGCTACTTCTCTGTTATCTATCAATTTTTCATAATTATTATTATCTATAATAATATCTTCATGTGGGGTTAAAAATAATTTCGCTTCATTCTTGAGCAAAGAGGCTGCTTTTTTGTGAGTATGCAAAATTACAAGTTGAGAGAGAAACTGCTCTAAATTTGGTTGGGTTAATTGTTCAACAGCTTGAAACAGTTGTTCCAAAGATAATTGAACTTCAACGTTTATGCTTGGCATTTTTTTAAACTTACCAGCTAGATTGCCAATATCTTATCAAGTTTTTGGTATCTTCATCAATAAAAAATAAGTGTAGTGAGTTAGCTTTCTTCTAACGATAAAAACCCTGGAATTGATAAAAAGGCACTTCGCATCAAGTGTCATTTTTTTACATTAGGGTTACTGGCAATAGTTTGATAAATATGAAAGCTTAAATTAACTTATGTGCGTAAATATCCATAAGTCGCTCTGATTTCTTTTAAACAGGGCTTCAGCCCTCAGCAGTATAATTTAAAATAGTGTAACCTAATGGAGCTAAGCGGATTCGAACCGCTGACCCCCTCAATGCCATTGAGGTGCGCTACCAACTGCGCTATAACCCCGAAAAATATTAACATGATTATTATAACACATATCACCTGAGTTAAGTCAAGAGGTTTGTGAAAAAAAAGCAATTTTAAACAAAGTTCCAGAAACTGCGAGTCAAATGCAAGGGTAAAGCAAGAGCTTCATTGGTGTCAATTTGAGTAGGGGCGTATTGCAATACGCCCCTACTTATCCGTTGGCTTCCACACCCGTGGTGGGAATTTATTCCCTGTCTAATAGCTCAAGTCTACTGAAGTAGACTAAGGAATTTTTCAAAGATTGATAATTGGTTATGGTAGCTAAAGATCCCCGACTTCTTTTTACGATTTTTCAAATATACAAATAATTTATCTTAGAAGTCGGGGATCTAATTCCGTTTTTATCATTTTCTGGCATTGGTAAAAAATACTATTGATGATAGTTGGTAATGGTTGGGTAACATGAGCATCAACCCAACTTACAAACCCGATAATTACTACTTTCTAATGCCTTTAATAAATGCTGTTTTTGCATCAATAATGGAAGGTATTAAAACACAATTTACTAACAAATCTATATCTAAATCTGGCAATAATTCACTTTGATTAATTTGCTCATAATTATCATTTTTGATATGATATAGAGATAATTCCAGCGTTCTTTGATTGGTAATTTTAATACTTGTTCTTGCAATTCTTGTAATTTAATCATTACTTTGGGTGTATTTGTCATTATTCTAAATTATTATCTAACGCTATTTTTCATTACTCCAAAGGTGGCTCTTTTATGTTTCTGAATAGGGAAAATAATAGCGAAGGGGATACCATTTTGGATAATTGTAACGGGTTCGCCTGTTTTTTGGGCTTGGTTTATTAAATTTTGGACAGTTTGGGGAAGTTCTGCAAATGTAATTTGTGTCATGGTAGTTTTTTGGGGTTAAATCCAGGTTTCTAATTTTGGCTCGGAAATTCGGCTATAATGACGGTGCATGATGAGAGGATGTGTTTTACTAGATACGAGTCCATTGGTAGCTATAATTAATCGTCGTGATCAGTTTCATGGTTGGGTAACATCACAATGGGATAATATTGAGCCTCCTTTATTAACTTGTGAAGCTGTAATTTCTGAGGCTTGTTTTTTGTTGCGAAATGTTTATGGTGGTCAAGATGCTGTGATAAATTTGGTGAGGAATGGAGTTATTAAAGTACCTTTTAATTTAGATGATGAATCTGTAATTATTGGTGAATTTCTCAAGATTTATCAATCTGTTCCGATGTCTTTTGCTGATGCTTGTTTGGTTTTGTAAAGTATTGTAAATATTAATCAATGAGTTTTCAAAATCACCAAATTTAGCGTATATTATGGATTGACAAGTGTAACCTTGTAGGTTACAGTAAATATTGTTGTTTTACTTATGATCAGAAATTTCAAGCATAAGGGGTTAAGAAAGCTGTTTGAAGATGATAATGGAAGTGGAGTTAATCCGAATCATGCTGAAAAACTGTTAGATTTATTAGATAGACTAGATGCTGCATCTGTAGCCGAGGATATGAATTTTCCTGGTTCTAAGTTTCATCAATTAATAGGAAATAGGAAAGGTGAATATTCAGTTACAGTTTCTGGTAATTGGCGTTTAACTTTTGTTTTTGAAGATGGGGATGCTTACGACGTAAATTACGAGGATTATCATTAGGATTATTAACATGAATACTAACAGAAAACCAAGACATCCTGGTGCTTTGATTAAACGTCAATATTTAGAACCTTTAAATATGACGGTGACAGAACTTGCTAATATTTTGGGTGTGTCTCGAAAAACGGTTTCGGAAATTGTGAATGAACGTGCAAATGTAACACCTAATATTGCTTTGCGGTTAGCAAATGCTTTTCAAACTACGCCGGAACTTTGGTTAAATCTTCAGCAAAAGTTTGATCTTTGGTGTGCGAAAAATGAATCTGAAGAGTGGAAAAATATCTCACCTATTGAAATTAGTTAAAATAGTTCGGGTAATAATTCTTAGGTGAGGTGAATATTTCCTGGTGTATCTGTCATGGTTCTATTATCTTCTCTTATTTACACGATCTGCTTGCAGCAGCGCTAGTTCCCTCCGGGACGCTCTCGCGAACGCGATCGCTCTACTAATCCCTAGTAATAGTTGAGTGAGATAATCTAAACAGATACAGGGTAAGCTTTTCAGGTGCGAACTGCTTGCAGCAGCGCTAGTTCCCTCCGGGACGCTCTCGCGTTCGCTATCGCTCTACTAATCCCTAGTAATGGTTGAGTGAGACAACGTAAACAGATACAGGGTAAGCTTTTCAGGTGCGAACTGCTTGCAGCAGCGCTTCGCTAATCCCTAGTAATGCTTGAGTGAGATAATGTAAACAGATACAGGGTAAGCTTTTCAGGTGCGAACTGCTTGCAGCAGCGCTAGTTCCCTCCGGGACGCTCTCGTGAACGCTATCGCCCCAGTAATCGCTGGTGATGATTGAGTGAGATAATGTAAACAGATACAGGGTTTTTGAGTTGTAATAAGTGCGTTATTAATAGTGGGTTATTTTGTTGTTAACCCACTGAAAGTATTACTTATTTCCTAAAAATTCATCTACGGTAATTCCTGCTTGTCTAATTAAACTTCTGAGTAACCCTGGGGCTAGTTCTTTATGATTGGGAACTGATAAAATGGGTTTTGATTCGTGCCAAAGTATGATATGACTTCCGGTTTGATGATCTACAGCATAGCCAAATTTTTCAAAGATTTTGACTGTTTGTTTACCGGAAATATTTGATAAGCGTCCCATTTATACTACTACTTCCCCTACAAAAGATTGAGATTCTTTGGTTACATAGGGTTTACCATGTTTTTCTAATACGTGAAGATAGCCTTTGATAGCATCTTTGATATTTTCAATTGCTTCATCTAAGTTTGTACCTTGACTGACACAACCAGGAAGTTCTGGTACTTCAGCAACGTAACCTAGATATTCTGAATCATAGGTGAATATTACTTGAAATTTCATACAGGAGGGGTTTGTATATTTGTGTGCTGATTATTAATATATCTAATTTTCTTGGCTAGTTGTTTGAGAATTTGATTTAGTTCTGGTGGTGAGGTGAATATTTACACGATCTGCTTGCAGCAGCGCTTCGCGATCGCCCCAGTAATCCCTAGTAATGCTTGAGTGAGATAACGTAAACAGATACAGGGTTTTTCAACTGCGGATCGCTCTACTAATCCCTAGTAATGGTTGAGTGAGATAACGTAAACAGATACAGGGTAAGGTTTTCAGGTGCGAACTGCTTGCAGCAGCGCTTCGCTATCACCCTAAACATCCCTAGTAATGCTTGAGTGAGATAATGTGAACAGATACAGGGTTTTTGGGTTGGAATTTAGTGTTATTAATGGTGGGTATTGTTGGGTTTCCTTGTGTCAATCTAAACTACAAACTACTACTTTTTAATACCTTTAATAAATGCTGTTCTCGCGTCAATAATGTAAGGCATTAAAACACAACTTACCAATAAATCTATATCTAAATCTGGCAATAATTCACTTTGGTTAATTTGCTCATAGTTATCATTTTTGAGATGATATAGAGACAATTGATTATTTTCCCAAAACCAGACTTCGGTAATATTAAATCTTTTATATTTTTCTAGTTTATCAATACTGCCACTGGTAATATTAACCTCAATTGCTAAATCTGGATTTGCTTTTTTTTCTCCGATGTAATAAGATTCATCAGGTTCAAAGGAAGCACTTTTTTCTTTTGCGCGACGAGTAGCACTACCTACTGGAATGAAGTTTATCCCTTTTTCAAAAAGGTATGCTTCTATCAAAATAGCGAGAATTTTTTTAATAGATTCGTGTTGTTCACCAAGTGTCATAAATTCGATGCACCCATCAAGATAAGTTATCCGCAAACGTCCTGGATCTGCGGTTAAGGTTTCTATTATTTCAAATTCTTTCCAGGTGTAATAACCAGGTAGAAGAAATCGCTGTTCGGAAATTGTGGTAGTTTTGTCTAGGATTTGGAGAGTCATAGTAATTTTATGGTTATGACTTTGATCTTGATTATAACTCATGGTCGGGTGATAATTCTCAGGTGAGGTGAATCTTTCCATGTGTATCTGTCATGGTTCTATTATCTTCTCTTATTTACACGAACTGCTTGCAGCAGCGCTTCGCTATCGCTCTAGTAATCCCTAGTAATAGTTGAGTGAGATAATGTAAACATATACAGGGTAAGCTTTTCAGGTGTGAACTGCAAGCAGTTCGCTGGTGATGGTTGGGTGAGATGATGTGAACAGATACAGGGTTTTCGTTTTCGGGTTGTAATAACTGCGTTATTAGGTGAATAGAAATTCTATATCCAGTTAGATTAATTAATAGCAACAGAAGACTCAATAATTGATGACAAGAAACCTTTGATTTCTTGTATTAATGGATGTTGTTGCAATATCTTAATTTCTTCATCATTTAGATTTCCAAGTATTTTGTCATTGAGAGATTGTTTATTATCTAAGACTGTCTCTAAAAATTCTTTAGGTTTGCTTTGAGCTAATTGCCATTCTAAATCATTAAATTGACGTTTTGCTATTTTTTCAATTAATGATTTATCTTGTAAAAATACGGATTCTATTTCGGGAACTGCTAGAGAAACTTGAAAAGGAATACCAGATGATGCTTGACTTAATACATAATTAATTAAATCTTTCTTTTCAAATATTTGCGATTCGTTATTTGTATCTGCATCTATGACAAGAGCAACTGGTGTTTTTCTAGTAGCAAGTAATGAAGTAGCTAAAGAACGCGCTCGGTAAGAACTTCCACCAGCAATAAATTGAATATCTTGAGTTAATTTTTTTGGTAATAATTTCTGTAGAATTTCTATGTCCTTATCACTTTCTGTGAGAATGTATGCTAGTTTCATGAAAAACCTCCTTTACAATGCTGTAATTATTAGATTATAATGTCGTAATTTGGGATACCTTTATGAACACAAACACGATATTTTTTGACGAGAAATTTACATATAGATTTATTTTTTAATGAATATTCAATTTCTTCTCCTCCCCACAATAGAATGGTTTGAGGTGCTACAAATCCAGTTAATGTTACTGTAGCTTCTGTAAATCCACTGCGACTAAACACACTACCAATAGCTGTTGCTGGTCTTCGCAATAATTGATTTCTGAGTTTGGCTATGGGTTCAATATTAACTTCCTCGCTGGTATCTTTACATTCTATCAGACAAGCTAGGCTATCTGCATAGACTACGCCATCAATTTGTTCTACTATTTTACCTTGAATTTTAACGGTTTCTGGCCAAGCTATATCAGCACCATCAAGTTGAAATGCACGTAATACCAAATATTCTAATGCTTTACCTGCATCCCAAAAATTTGAGGTCTTTTTTGTTTTAATTTCTGACCATAATTTGATTAAATCATCCCAGTTATAAGTGGTAATTTTTGCTTGATATTCTGCATCTGTGGTCATGATTATATTTCAAGTGTATTAATTTGTTGACGATTTAATATTATACTACTAGCACGTAAGCTATTTATTCTAGAATTTGATTTAGTTCTGGTAATAATTCTCAGGTGAGGTGAATGTTTCCAGGTGTATCTGTGATGGTTCTATTGTCTTCTCTTATTTACACGATAGCAGGGAACTGCTTGCAGCAGCGCTTCGCTATCGCTCTAGCAATCCCTAGTAATGGTTGAGTGAGATAATGTAAACAGATACAGGGTTTTTGGATTGTAATAAGTTCATTATTAATGATGGGTATTGTTGGATTTACTTATGTCAAACCAACCTACAAACTACTACTTTTTAATACCTTTAATAAATGCTGTTCTTGCATCAATAATAGAAGGCATCAAAACACAACTTATCAATAAATCTATATCTAAATCTGGCAATAATTCACTTTGGTTAATTTGCTCATAGTTATCATTTTTGAGATGATATAGAGACAATTGATTATTTTCCCAAAACCAGACTTCGGTAATATTAAATCGTTTATATTTTTCTAGTTTGTCAATACTGCCACTGGTAATATTAACTTCAATTGCTAAATCTGGATTTTCCTTTTTTTCTCCGATGTAATAAGATTCATCGGGTTCAAATGAAGCACTTTTTTCTTTTGCGCGACGAGTAGCACTACCTACTGGAATAAAGTTTATACCTTTTTCAAAAAAGTATAATGCTAAGAATATAGCAATTACACTTCTAATAGTTTCGTGTTGTTCACCAAGTGTCATAAATTCGATGCACCCATCAAGATAAGTTATCCGCAAACGTCCTGGATCTGCGGTTAAGGTTTCTATTGTTTCAAATTCTTCCCAAGTGTAATAACTAGGTAGAAGAAATCGCTGTTCGGAAATTGTGGTGGTTTTGTCTAAGGTTTGGATAGTCATAGTAATTTTATGGTTATGACTTTAATCTTGATTATAACTCATGGTCGGGTGATAATTCTCAGGTGAGGTGAATCTTTCGGTGGTGTATCTGTCATGGTTCTATTATCTTCTCTTATTTACATGATAGCAGCGAACTGCTTGCAGCAGCGCTAGTTCCCTCCGGGACGCTCTCGCGAACGCTATCGCTCTATTAATCCCTAGTAATGGTTGAGTGAGATAACGTAAACAGATACAGAGTAAGGTTTTCAGGCTGCGAACTGCTTGCAGCAGCGCTTCGCTATCGCCCCATTAATCCCTTGTAATGGTTGAGTGAGATAATGTAAACAAATACAGGGTAAGGTTTTCAGATGCGAACTGCTTGCAGCAGCGCTTCGCTATCGCCCCAGTAATCGCTAGTAATGCTTGAGTGAGATCATGTGAACAGATACAGTGTTTTTTGGTTGTAATTGTAGTGTTATTAATAGTGGGTATTGTTGGGTTTTATTGCGTCAACCCAACATACTAACTAAGGTGATGATGAACTTACTAAATCGGCTGTTTCTCGATCTAAAACGGTAAGGGCTTCTTGAATTAATTCGACTTCATGAGTTTCAAAAAGTGATTCACCACATTGATCACAAACCCATGCTGGAATTGCATCCCAAGAAATATGATAGCCTTTTCTATCAATGGTAAATGGGGCTGTTTCTCGGTGCATTTGTCCTTTACAATATAAGCATTCCATTTTAAAGTCTCCTTGTGAAATCAGATGACCATTGTGTTGAATCAGGAATGTAAGCGGTGATAATTGCTAAATATTCGTCTTTGGGTGAACAAACTACGTGAATTGCTCGGTTATTTTGTCCAAAGCCTAATATCAAACAACTATGACCTCTTGTATCTTCAGGATAGTCTTCTATGACTTCTCCTGTCATCACAATTGACTGAATTTCTTTTGTTGTAATCATGCGTTCTGGACGTGATATTTGTCGAATGGTGTGAGGAAGAAATAGAAGGCGTTTGGCTGCGGCTTCTTTTATACGCTCATGAATGTTATCGAATGCCACATTAATTTTAAAATAAATTCCCCCTATCCCTATGGCATAATATTAAACTATCTATCAAATCTATGTTTGATTTAGTTTGGGTGATAATTCTGGTGAATATTTCGGTGGTGTATCTGTTATGCTTCTATCCTCTTCTCTTATTTACACGATCTGCTTGCAGCAGCGCTTCGCTATCGCCCTAAACATCCCTAGTAATGCTTGAGTGAGATAACGTAAACAGATACAGGGTAAGGTTTTCAGGTGCGAACCGCTTGCAGCAGCGCTTCGCTATCGCTCTACTAATCCCTAGTAATGGTTGGGTGAGATAATGTAAACAGATACAGGGTTTTTGGAGAGTTACTAAAATGGGCATAGATTTTGGATATATTGAGGAATATAACCCACAGATCAATAAATATAAAATTTAAAATTATTAATTTCTTAGTTGTTCATTTATAATCTAGGATTATTTTAATTACAATATTTTCAAATTCTTTATTAATTTCTCGAAGTTTTTCTTCTAAAGTCTTATCCGGGAGCTTTCTAAATTGATGAACAATCAAACATCTAACATCATATAAAGCACCACCCAAGTCCTGTTTTTTGTTACTATCATCTTTTTCATTGCTATCATCATCATTAAATAATTTAATTAATTCATTACAGGATGTAAGTAAATTTGGATTATTAATTTTTACATCATCATTGATTAATATGAATACTCTTTTCTTTTCTGTAGAAATATTGTCTATTTTCTCCTTAAGTTTACGTATGTTTTTATCTGCATTATTATTGAAGTTATTGATTTCATCTGAGATTTTTCTTTCAAAAACTATCTGTATCATGAGTTCAATGACTTGGTAAAGAAGATAAAATCTAACTAAATGATGTTCTTCTGTTTTCAATAAACTTTTAAAAATTCTATCAATATAAGGTTCTTTTTGTAAATATTGCGAATTTTGTTGAAGTATAAGTCTAGTCTTACCAGAAGATTCTAAATTAGCTCTATTTTTAATTTCTTTTAAATCTTCCGTTGGTTGACAGTTTTTAATTTCTTTTATATTTTCAGTTGGTTGACAGTAATAATAACTGTATGAATATAAAGAAGTGAGGTAATTATCTATATTAAAATTAGCTATTTTATGAATATTAGTTTTAAATAAAATTAATATGATAATATTATCTCCGTAAAAATCTGTTAATTTATAATCTTCTATTTGTTCAATAGAGGGAGTAAAATGACTATAATCTTCTTGATTAAGTAATAGTTTGTAAAACGCAACATAGGCATATTTTAAAAAATGCTCATTCTCTGCACATCCATGTTTATTAGATACAAGTGCTTGAATAGGAAATATCCAACCAATTCTCAAATCAGCTACTTTTTCATAAACTTGAAAAATATCATTTTCTCTATTTAATTCAAATGATTTCAATATAAATAATGAATAATCTTCAAGTTTATAATCCGTATGAGGAGTTAAAACATAATCAATATATATTTTAATACTATTTTGTACATCGAAAAGTTCAAAGTAAGTTTGCTCATTATTTATATTTGGTAAAACTTCTGTCAAAGAATATTTGATTTCGGAAAGTTCATTTTTTATTTCAAGTGGCATATACAAAAATTACTCATTTAATTTATAGTTCATTTAATCTATATTTTTTAAAACTAGATTCTATTGATTTATCTATTGATAAAAATGAATCACTTTCACTGTTAAATAGTTCTCTAAAGAAGTAGTAAAAATACATTCTTTGAGAATTACCAATTTTTCTAGCTGTTGTACTAATTTTATCTAATGTTAGAATTAACTCGTCAAGAAAACTTTGATCATTATTGCTAAGATGAATCTGGGTAATCTTCTGATTTATATCATCAAATGAATTAATCAGATGTTTATCTTTTAAAAATCCTACAGCAGCACCAAAACCCGTCATTAGTTGTGATTTAGTAAATATCTTATCTACGCTATCACCAAAAGGTTTACTTGATAATCGGATTTGCTCATCATTAAACTTCCAATCACATGACAATTCGCGTATTTTTTTAACAAATTCATTATATGTTACTAGATAACTTTTAAATAGATCCTTATTCTGATTTTCCTGCGCGAGATTTTCTAAACTTTTAATGATTTCAAGTAAGTCTCTTCTATCTAAACTAGCCTCATCTCTAAGAAGATAGGAAGTAAAGCCATCTATTACATCATTAAATCTATATTCAAATCTATATTCCCCAATTTCATGAGGACTTGCTTCATCAACTTCTTTAAGTAACTTGATTTCTGAAGAAATACTTTCATCAAGATAATCAGAATAAAGTATTTCTATTTGATGTCTAACAGACATAGGGGATTGACCAGTATTAAGTGTTAGCATTCTGTAAAGAATACCTATCTTCTTAATGCCTAAATAAATTTCAAATCTTAATTTATGATTATGAAATTTTTTTAGTACATCTATATTATTTTCAGAATGTAAATCTTGATCTACATCTATTAATAAGTGTGTTCTTTGTAGTCCATCAAGAATTATTAATTTATCTTTATGGCGATTTATATAATTTATAATTATATCCTCATCAGCATTATTAATATCTATATTTTCCTGGATGTCATTACTAAGAGCTAAAACTATAGGTGGTATAGTACACCCTGTTTTTATATCTTCTTTTAGTAGGTTATATATTGATGAATATGATTTTAATCTTTTCCTTTGTAAAGGATTGTTTTTACTAATAAAATTAGCTATTTCTAAATATTCATTAATAGAAATTTCCGTCAGAATATTGTGTGCGTTTATTCTGTTATCAAAGATTCGAGAAAGTATTTTCATAACAGTCAGATTCTATAGTAATCAATTCCGCAATTTTATCATAGTCTTAAATAATAACTCAAAGCAACACGATATGTAAAGAAAAATCAAGTAAGATTTTTTACGAGATATCCAACCGTGCGATCGCTCTAAACATCCTAGTAATGCTTGAGTGAGATAATGTAAACAGATACAGGGCAAAGTTTTCAGGTGCGAACTGCTTGCAGCAGCGCTTCGCTATCGCCCCATTAATCCCTAGTAATGGTTGAGTGAGATAATGTAAACAGATACAGGATAAGCTTTTCAGGTGCGACCGCCCTAAATATCCCTAGTAATGCTTAAGTGAGATAATGTAAACAGATACAGGGTTTTTGGGTTGTAATAAGTGCGTTTAATTCACTCTAACAAATAATTTAAAATCAAGTAAATGATTTAGTTGTAAATCTCTCTCCGATGTCCAACTCTATCAATAAAAATAATTCTTTCATCAGAGTCAAATTCATAAATAACTCGATAATCTCCAACTCTCAATTTAAAGAAACCTGATAAGTCAGCAGTTAGGGGTTGCGGTGTAATTTGGTCGAAATTTTCAGCTAACCAATTAATTTTATTAACTATTCTTTGACAAACCGATTTTGTCAATTTTTCTAGGTCTGCTAGTGCTTCTGGTTCATACTCAACTAGGTAATTCATCTGTTTTCTAAACCTAGTCTTTGCATTACTTCTGCTGTGGAAATACCTCTAGCACCTGTTTTTCTGCGTTTCTGAATGGTTAATAATTCTTGTTTGAAATTCTCTTTGATGGTTTGATTTGTCTCTGAGTCTGTTAGCAGTTCTTCTATGGTTTCTCTAACTGTTTCTCGAATCAGGGCTTTTAGTTGATCAATGGTAAGATTATTAACTTGCATACTGGTGATTTTGTGAAAAGGCTTGTTTACTAATTTTAGCCTATCGGTAGAAGGTTTGATTTAGTGCGGGTGATAATTTTCAAGTGAGGTGAATATTTCCAGGTGTATCTATCATGGTTCTATTATCTTCTCTTATTCACACGAACTGCTTGCAGCAGCGCTTCGCTATCGCCCCAGTAATCCCTAGTAATGGTTGAGTGAGATAATGTAAACAGATACAGGGTAGGGTTTTCGGGCTGCGATTTAGTGTTATTAATGGTGGGTTTTGTTGGGTTTTCTTGCGTCAACCCAACCTAATTACTCATATTTCTAAATCCTCATCTAATATTGTTACAATGTCTCTTGCACCATGAATAACTCGCAAAATATCAATTTCTGATTCAGTGATACGATAAAAAATTAGATATTTTCTCAATCCTTTAATTGATTGTTGTCGAATATCTGCTAAATTAGGATGGGGAAAATCTGTCAATTTCCCCATAGCTGGAGTTTTAGCTAATTGTTTAAATGTTGTTTCTGCTGCTATTAAAAAGCGGTCGGAAACGTCTAAACTGTCTTCTACTATGTAGGTGGCTAAATCTATCAAGTCGCGGATAACTTGAGGTCTTTTTTTAATTGCAAACATCATGGCTAAATTGCACTTTGACGTTTGTTAGTTTTTTCACAAACTGCTTGACGAATATCTTCCCAATCTTGTGCAGTCATTTCTGTTGCATTTCCTGAGTTTAATCCTTCTAAGAGCATTGTTTGTAGTCGCTCATTTGCTCTCTGTTTTTGGTCTTGTCGCACTAATTCCCGAAAATATTCACTAACGCTGCTGTAACCACCTTGCGCTACCTGTTCTTCTATATAATCGCGCATGGTGTCAGGTAAGGAAATATTCATACTTTTCAAAATGTGACTTCGCTGAATTTTCTTTTCTATAGTATGGCAGGTTTTGTCATTTTCTGCCATGACTGCGAACTGCTTGCAGCAGCGCTTCGCTATCGCTCTAGTAATCGCTAGTGATGGTTGGGTGAGATAATGTGAACAGATACAGGGTTTTTATAGACTAATCCATCATCATTTGATATGATGTAGAATAGTGATCGCATCATGATAAAAGCCATGTCACAAACTGGATTAAATCTATTCATTCCGATGGAGTTACTGATTAATTCCTTAAATGCGCTAAGTTTATCAGAAAAACGGCAGATTTCGCAGCTTCTTAATGAAGCTATTGCTGATGATGAGGAGGAAAATTTGCAAGAAGATGAAGAAACTAAAAAAGAAATTCAATTAGTCCGTGATGAATATGCGAATGGTAGTTATAGTAAATTTAGTAATATCAAAGAACAGTTGAAACAAGGAGCTATTAAAAGAGCAGAACGTGATTTAGGATTAGTTGAAGAGTGGTTTAATCTGGAAGAAGAAGCGTGTTAAGTAAAGGAAAAATTATCTATCCCCAACGTGGTGAAATCTACTTGGTTAATTTTGATCCAACTATAGGTTCAGAAATCAAAAAAACACGCCCAGCTTTAATTTTACAAAATGACGTTTCTAATCAATATAGTCCTATAACTATTGTTGCTGCTCTTACTTCTCAGTTTACAGAACCTTTATATCCTACTGAAGTGCTAATTAAAGTACCAGAAGGAGATTTACAGGTTGATTCTGTTGCACTTCTTAATCAAATTCGTTCTATTGATAAACAAAGATTAATTAAGCGGTTGGGTGTTCTGGAATCAGTCACAATGGAACAGGTAGATAGAGCAATTCAGATTAGTTTGGGTTTAGTGAATTTAATATAAATGAATATTTTTATGTGTATCTGTGATGGTTCTATTGTCTTCTCTTATTTACATGATAGCCGTAAGGATCGCCCCAGTAATCCCTAGTAATGGTTGAGTGAGATAATGTAAACAGATACAGGGTAAGATTTTCAGGTGCGAACTGCTTGCAGCAGCGCTTCGCTATCGCTCTATTAATCCCTAGTAATGGTTGAGTGAGATAACGTAAATAGATACAGGGTAAGGTTTTCAGGTGCGAACTGCTTGCAGCAGCGCTTCGCTATCGCTCTACTAATCCCCAGTAATGCTTGAGTGAGATAACGTAAACAGATACAGGGTTTTTGGGCTGTAATTTAGTGTTATTAATGGTGGTATTGTTGGGTTTCATTACGTCAACCTAACCTACTTTTCAAAGCATTTTCAATAACTCTTCTGGCAACATTGCTGGTATTGAAGACTGTACAAAATCGGCTTTATTTCGTGTTACTATTATTTCTAAACCTGTTGACATTGCTGCGGCACTTGTCACTGCATCTTCAAAATCTTTAATTGGACTTTTTAAAGCTTGATGAATTACTTCATCTGTAACGCTGGCAATTTGAATATGTTGTAATAAGTTTTCTATTAATTTACGTGCTGCTTCGCTACCAATTTGGCGGCGTAAAATATAGAAAATATTGGTGACAGCGTGTCCTGAAACAAAGCCTTGCACCTGTTTTTTCACGACTGTATTTAATGCTTGTGCTGAGGCAACAACAAACGGTTGACGCTGTGCTAAAATATCCAGCAAAACATCGCTGTCAAATAATATCTGTTTCAATTATATTTCTCCTCTAGGTAATTAACATAACTTTCTTCTGGATTTTCTGATTCTAAGCTAATTACACCTATTAGGCTTTGTGTCCAGGGGTCAAGTTCAGATAAGGTTTCTAGGGTGGGTTGAGGAGAAATAGAAGATAGGGTTTCTTGTTGAATTGATGCTAGTACGGTTTGCACAAGATTCCAGCGTTCTTTGATTGGTAATTTTAATACCTGTTCTTGCAATTGTTGTAATTGAATCATTACTTTGCTGTTAATTCTATCATTCACTATGTTAATTTACTTCGGGTGATAATTATCAGGTGAGGTTAATGTTTCGGTGGTGTATCTATGGTGGTTCTATTGTCTTCTCTTATTTACATGATAGCTGCGAACTGCTTGCAGCAGCGCTTCGCTATCGCCCCAGTAATCCCTAGTAATGGTAAGTGAGATAACGTAAACAGATACAGGGTAAGGTTTTCAGGTGCGAACTGCTTGCAGCAGCGCTTCGCTATCGCTCTATCAATCCCTAGTAATGCTTGAGTGAGATAACGTAAACAGATACAGGGTAAGGTTTTCAGGTGCGAACTGCTTGCAGCAGCGCTTCGCTATCGCTCTATTAATCCCTAATAATGCTTGAGTGAGATAACGTAAACAGATACAGGCTTTTTGGGTTGTAATAAGTGCGTTATTAATGATGGGTTATGTTACTGTTAATTCATGTTCAAGAACTTTTTTAAGGTGCAATCCAGTTGTCTAATTTTAGCTCGGAAATTCGGCTATAATGACGAGTGTTGTTAGTTACTAAAATATAGTTTCTAGTTATTGCAACACTAGCAATTAATAAATCGAAATCTGCTACTGGTTGTCCGGTTTTTCTAAGTTCTGCTTTTAATTCTCCAAACTTTTTGACAGCATTATTATCTAAATTGATAACTTCTATATCTTGAATGAATTTTTCTGCACGAGTTAAATTTTCTGCTACTTTTTGAGAATTATAAGCACCAAAATACAGTTCAGCAACGGTGATGTTGCAAATATAAATTTGCTCCCATCCTATTTGTTGAATTTTATCTCTGACGGAATTAATATTTTTAATCCAGTAAATGCAGGTGTCAGTATCTAATAAATAAGTCATAAGCTAATATCGTAATTAGAAATAGTACGGCTATCATAAATCTCTTTGACTATTTCTGCTGCTGTGCGTTCATCTTCCCAAGCACCATGTTTTTCTATAAATGTGTCTAGTGGATGTGGTTTTTGTTTTTGGGTAGATGAGACAGTTATCTCATTTTCTATGAGTTGATTTTCTGGTTTTGGATAACGTTTTTTAAGTAATTGAATAAAATCCAGTAGTAAGATTTGCGCTTCTTCTGTTAGGGTATCAATATCTTTAGATACTTCTGCAATTTTTATTACCATGATTAACTCCTCAATTGAGTAAATTTTTTCGGTATGATTCTATTATAAACTACGCCCTGGGTGATGGTTCTCAAGTGAGGTGAATCTTTCCAGGTGTATCTGTCATGGTTCTATTGTCTTCTCTTATTCACATGATAGCTTCGCTCGCCGGAGGCATCGCCCTAAACATCCCTAGTAATGGTTGAGTAAGATAATCTAAACAGATACAGGGCTTTTGGGGTGCGATCGCCCCAGTAATCCCTAGTAATGCTTGAGTGAGATAATGTAAACAGATACAGGGTAAGTTTTTTAGGTGCGAACTGCTTGCAGCAGCGCTTCGCTATCGCCCCAGTAATCCCTAGTAATGGTTGAGTGAGATAATGTGAACAGATACAGGGTAAGCTTTTCAGGTGCGAACTGCTTGCAGCAGCGCTTCGCTATCGCTCTAGTAATCCCTAGTAATGGTTGAGTGAGATAATGTGAACAAATACAGGGTTTTTGGACTGCGGATCGCTCCAGTAATCCCTAGTAATGATTGAGTGAGATAATGTAAACAGATACAGGGTAAGGTTTTCAACTGCGGATCGCCCCATTAATCCCTAGTAATGCTTGAGTGAGATAATGTGAACAGATACAGGCTTTTTGGGCTGCGAATCGCTCTACTAATCCCTAGTAATGGTTGAGTGAGATAATGTAAACAGATACAGGGCTTTTGGGGTGCGATCGCTCTACTAATCCCTAGTAATGGTTGAGTGAGATAACGTAAACAGATACAGGGTAAGGTTTTTAGGTGCGAACTGCTTGCAGCAGCGCTTCGCTATCGCCCTAAACATCCCTAGTAATGGTTGAGTGAGATAATGTAAACAGATACAGGGTAGGGTTTTCAGGTGCGAACTGCTTGCAGCAGCGCTTCGCTATCGCTCTAGTAATCCCTAGTAATGGTTGAGTGAGATAATGTAAACAGATACAGGGTAGGGTTTTCAACTGCGGATCGCTCTATTAATCCCTAGTAATAGTTGGGTGAGATAATGTAAACAGATACAGGGTAAGGTTTTCAGGTGCGAACTGCTTGCAGCAGCGCTTCGCTATCGCTCCAGTAATCCCTAGTAATGGTTGGGTGAGATAATGTGAACAGATACATGGTTTTTCAACTGCGGATCGCTCTACTAATCCCTAGTAATGCTTAAGTGAGATAATGTAAACAGATACATGGTAAGGTTTTCAGGTGCGAACTGCTTGCAGCAGCGCTTCGCTATCGCCCCAGTAATCGCTAGTGATGGTTGGGTGAGATAATGTGAACAGATACATGGTAAGGTTTTCAGGTGCGAACTGCTTGCAGCAGCGCTTCGCTATCGCCCCAGTAATCGCTAGTGATGGTTGGGTGAGATAATGTGAACAGATACAGGGTTTTTGGGTTGGAATTTAGTGTTATTAATGGTGGGTATTGTTGGGTTTCCTTGTGTTAACCCAAACAACAAACTACTACTTTTTAATACCTTTAATAAATGCTGTTCTTGCATCAATGATGGAAGGCATTAAAACACAATTCATCAATAAATATATATCTAAATATGGCAATAATTCACTTTTATTAATTTGCTCATAATTATCATTTTTAAGATGATATAAATACAATTGATTATTTTCCCAAAACCAGACTTCGGTAATATTAAACCTTTTATATTTTTCTAGTTTATCAATACTGCCACTGGTAATATTAATTTCAATTGCCAAATCTGGATTTTCCTTTTTTTCTCCGATGTAATAAGATTCATCAGGTTCAAAGGAAGCACTCTTTTCTTTTGCACGACGAGTAGCACTACCTACTGGAATCAGATTTATACCTATTTCACAGGAATATAATTCTAGTAAAAAACCAAGAATGGTTTTAATCATTTCATGTTGTTCACTCAGCGTCATAAATTCGATGCACCCATCAAGATAAGTTATCCGCAAACCTGCTGCGTCTGCGGTTAAGGTTTCTATTGTTTCAAATTCCTCCCAGGTGTAATGGCCAGGTAGAAGAAATTGCTGTTCGGAAATTGTGGTGGTTTTGTCTAAGGTTTGGATAGTCATAGTAATTTTATGGTTATGACTTTAATCTTGATTATAACTCATGGTCGGGTGATAATTCTCAGGTGAGGTGAATTTTTCCAGGTGTATCTGTCATGGTTCTATTATCTTCTCTTATTTACACGATCTGCTTGCAGCAGCGCTTCGCTATCGCCCCAGTAATCCCTAGTAATGGTTAAGTGAGATAATGTAAACAGATACAGGGTAAGGTTTTCAGGTGCGAACTGCTTGCAGCAGCGCTTCGCTATCGCTCTACTAATCCCTAGTAATGGTTGAGTAAGATAATGTGAACAGATACAGGGTTTTTGGGCTGCGAATCGCTCCACTAATCCCTAGTAATGGTTGAGTGAGATAATGTAAACAGATACAGGGTAAGGTTTTCAGGTGCGAACTGCTTGCAGCAGCGCTTCGCTATCGCTCTAGTAATCCCTCGTAATGGTTGAGTGAGATAATGTAAACAGATATAGGGTAGGGTTTTTGGGTGCGAACTGCTTGCAGCAGCGCTTCGCTATCGCTCCAGTAATCCCTAGTAATGGTTAAGTGAGATAATGTGAACAGATACAGGGTTTTTCAACTGCGGATCGCCCCAGTAATCCCTAGTAATGGTTGAGTGAGATAATGTAAACATATACAGGGTAAGGTTTTCAGGTGCGAACTGCTTGCAGCAGCGCTTCGCTATCGCTCTAGTAATCCCTAGTAATGGTTGGCTGAGATAATGTGAACAGATACAGGTTTTTTGGGTTATAATTTAGTGTTATTAATGGTGGGTTATATTGTTGTTAAGCCACCCTACAGGAATTAAAAAGATATGAAATTAAACAAATGGATTGATAATTCTTACCTTATTCTCTATTAGTTGATTATGTTGCATATCTTCTGAGTAAATGATGGAACATTCACTTAATAAAGCTGTAGCTATAATCAAACTATCCCAATAAGAGTAATTATATTTCGCATTGATTTCCAATGCTTGTATAACTTCTGTTGTGTTGATTGCCTGAATCGGAAAAGTATTCACTATATCTGATATGATTGTAATTGCATCTGTTTTTGATGTGAATTTTTTTCTAGTTAAAACATGAAATAATTCTCCTAAAACCTGGGTGCTAACTAACAGAGATGAAGAATTATTTTTGATGATTTCTGCAACTTGCTGGGATTTTTCTAGCGGATTTTTAGCATAGAGATAAATCCAGAGGTTACTATCAAGAAAAATTTTATCTATCATAAATTTCTTCTCGATTAAATTTGTAGTCTGAGGGAACTGGGAAGGAGTAGTTATTAACTCGCGCTAAGAATTGCTGTATTTTCGATTCTTGAGAATCTATTGGTTGTTTAGATTCGCTGGGTTCGAGAATCATAATTTGTATGGTTTTACCTTCTAATTCGGAACTTAGTTTTTCATTCAAAATAAGTTCACCGTTGGTACAGGTTGCTTGGATAATTTGCAGCATTATGAATAACCTTAAATCCTATATAAAATTTTTCGGTATGATCCTATTATAAACTACGCACCGATAATTCTCAGGTGAGGTGAATATTTACATGATCGCTCCACTAATCCAGTAATGGTTGAGTGAGATAATGTAAACACATACAGGGTAAGGTTTTTAGGTGCGAACTGCTTGCAGCAGCGCTTCGCTATCGCCCCATTAATCCCTAGTAATGGTTGAGTGAGATAACGTAAACAGATACAGCGTAAGGTTTTCAGGTGCGAACTGCTTGCAGCAGCGCTTCGCTATCGCTCTACTAATCCCTAGTAATGCTTGACTGAGATAATGTAAACAGATACAGGGTTTTTTGATTCTTTGGAAGATATTTATTAGTTTCAAGTGAAGGCTATTTTAAACTCTCATTTACTACAACACTATGTAATTGAGAGTTTTTTACTTTGTCATTAATCTCAATCCGAAAGACAAATATGTTTTTATGTGCGCTACGCGCAAATTTGTTTCTTGGATATTCTTTGTTTTCTTATTAATCTACACAGGCTAACGCCTGATTTGTGGTGAAGGAAAGTATTCTAGTTTCAAAATCATCTATTTCATTTGAGGTGTTTCAATGATTATTGAGTTTTCTATTTTCACCCGTTATCCCAAGTTTGAGGGTATTCCTGTTGGCAGACTTTATGTTTCTCACTCTTTCCTTACACATCCTCTTTTTCTTTCTTGGCTTCCTTTATTTCATGTTATTGGTGAACATTCCTATATGCACGGTATATGTATCTGGTTTATTGCACCTGTTTCTTTGTATTCTTCCCTTGCTTCCCAATATCTTAATCCCTGGTTTGCTTCCTATACCCTCTCTATTTTGAAGAAACTCTACTCTATTTAAGGTTCTCAAACCCTAGTATTTACTTGATAGTGAGTGTCTTGACTAATCTTAGTTATCCCTCTATTATGTACTTACGTAATTTTCTATTCCATCCGAAATATAAACTATTATCCTTAACCTCATCTATCTCTTCACTGTCACCAATGAGGTCTTGATTTTTCTCCTCTAATTCTCGCATATAATGTCTGAGAACTCCCCCAACTGCGATCGCTCTAGTTTTGTGTAGTTGACGGGTTAACTCTAAAAACCATTCCCTATCAGCCACTAAATCAGCCTCTTTCACCTGATATTTCAGAATTTCAGGAATTAACACTTTTGGATCATGGTGTTTTTTAATCGCTCTCACATCAACTACTGGCTGATAATTAACCCTTAAACATTGCTGCCATAATGATACCCATTTAGCTTGAGAAATATAGCCATGACTGAAATATGAAGGCTGTACCATCGCTAAAAGGTGTATATGTGGGTGTGCTGATATTCCATCTTTACCTTTGGTGACTTCTATAGACTTTACCCAACCTTTAGCTGGCCATGCTTTCAACTCTGATAAACGTTTAAAAGCTTTGTTTATTTCATCTAAGGTTTCTCTGAGTTCTTCAATGTTGCAATTTCTTACCGTCAGAGTGATAAACAACCAACGGTATTTAGGGTAATCTGTGACAACTTGAGGGAGAATCTGATAAGCTTTTGCTTTCCACATCATAGAACGTCGCCACTGACAAACAGGACAGTGACGCACTCGACAAAATCGCGCATTAGTTAATTTTAATTTGAGAGTGTTTGCTGTTTCTTCTGGTACTAAGCGAAACTCTAGCCACTCAGAACAGCTTTGCAACCGCCAAGCATACGTATTAAAAGTATCATTATCTGATTTGGCGTAAAATTCAGCAATTTTATCAGCATTAACTCGATGCTTTTCCCAAGTGTTACCTATAGGATCAACATCTGTTAAATTTGGTGTATTTTGACTTTGCTGATTTTTTTCGGGAAAAGAAAAATTACAGCTTTTATCTGAGTTTGGAGTAGACACAAATTTACTGAATGGCTTTTTTATAAGTTTAGAAAATGCTTAATTTGAAGTTATTAAAGTATTCCACGTTCTTCCTTACGATATAAAAGTGCTGCAATTTGTGCAAGTGATTTTAACTTCACTGTGTGCCGACATTCAAAATGCGGACATCTTAGATGAAACATATCTAAAACTACATTTGAGTGGTTAGATTTATCTTTTTCTCTCACAATCATAGGTACATGGTGTATTGGACAAAGTATATCTCTATCTTCTTCTCCTAAATGTTGTCTAAGCCTAACAACTGTCTTTTGAATTAGTGGACGAGTAAAACTTTGACCAAGTTCGGTATTTGATAGCTGAAGTTCAATTATATTGGCTTTGTGGAGTAAACCAATATCTTGTGTTTGAAATTTTTGTGTAGCTCTACATTGACTACTATAATAACCAACACAAGACCAAAAAAAATCATTCAATAAAAATATACTACCATCTTTACGATCTTTATGCTGTAACATCATTGGTCTACCGCATACACATCGCTTTTCTAAGACAACTTGCCCCATCTGAAACTGAAGTAGATGAACCTTCTCATTATTCAAAAATGATGTTTCATAGGAATCAGGATTTTTTGCCTGTTCAATGATAACTTCCTGCGTTTTAGCCTTTTGCCACTGCTCAAACTTATCTTCACCTTGCTTTTTGAGTTCTTCTAATTTCTCTCTATCACTTAAATTGAGAGAACTATCACGCGCCCGCTTTTTCTCAATCTCTGTTTGTTCAATATTATTATTTTTGATATCATTTTCAACATTTTGAACATTGTAAAAATGCACATTAACAGAATTTGGATTTGATGCAGGCTGGTTTTCTACACCTCTCTCTCTTAAAGCTTCATCAACAAGTCTAGCAACATAATTTTTTGCTAGTTGATGAAGGGTGTTGATTCCCTTGAAAACAAAAGATCCAGATCCAAAAATTGCGTCGATAAATCCCATAGTCCTAATTTTTGAATAGATTATTGCCAGTGTATATTTTAATGTCTCAAAACAAAACCGCAAATATACGTAAGTCAACACAAAATCATCTGCGTTTATCTGCGTTTATCTGCGTTCATCTGCGTTAATCTGCGTTCTAATTAATGCACCAACTCAATAGCCCGCTTAGTCAACGCCTCCGCAGTCAACCCATTAAAAGCCATCAACTCACCAGCACTAGCCGTAGTTTCCCCACGCTTCCAGGCAAAAGTATCACGCTTAGAATTACTGCGTAACATGATTGGTTCTAACATCGCCGCAGCGCCACCTGTCACACCAATTAAGGCATCTCCACCAAACAAATCCTCAAAATCCGCATCACTTAAAAAACCGCCATCAGCTTCAGAACAAGTATCCCAAGCAGTATCATGAGGATGTTAATCACTGCGGACTTAGTTTATCAAACTTAATTAAGGCTATTTAGGTTAAAAAAATTCTTACCTTGGGGTCGGGAACTCTAAATTGTGATAAAGCCTAATCTTCGCTGATTCACGTTTTGAAGGCCGAATCAAATTTTATGTTCCAAGGAGTACCCAAGGCTTACACCATATATAGTACAAATATTCCCCAGATTTGTCAAGTATCCAGAATAAATGTTTTCGGTTTGAATAACTCCAGCTATATTATACTGATCTATAATTAATTCTTATGAGATAATTAATACCCATATTTTTAATATGTCTGACTCTAGTACCTATGATAGTCTTTGCATAGTTTTTTCCGAAGCACGCCTTTCAAGATATTTAATTGCTACCAATCAAGATAAGCTAGAGGCATTAAAACTATATAAACTCAATATGAGATTATCCGAATCTCTATATTCCTTTTTATGTATATTTGAAATAACTTTAAGAAATAGAATTAGTAATGTACTTGCTCAAGAATTTGGAGATAATTGGTTTGAGGAAAAAGAAGGCAAGTGGTTAAATGGAAAAGCTTCAACCGAATGGCAAGCCAAAACTGGTAATACTCAACGAGCAAGACTATTAAAACAGATAGACAAAGCAAAAGAAGAAATTAACAAGCAGAATAAGAAAATTAACAATTCACAATATCAAAAGTTACTTACAAGAGCATCCGGTAAGCGTAAAGCTCAGTGTCTTTAGACCTGAGATATAAGCGAATCCTGCGGTAATAAAGCGCATAGAGTCTTTCTTTTCATGAAGATTTGTTGAGGTGCATGAAGTTTTGTCATCTTTGTTCTTAATGGTGTTATACTGTTCACAACAGGAATGGTAATCAACCTGTATAAAAACCTAACTGCCTAACCGCAATCTGTACCTTGACAACTGAAGATATGGGGTTCTATTCCATAGTTCTAGTGACTGCCCTCCGAATAGGTAAAATCTTCATGGGAGCTAGACGACACAGAATTTAAACTCAATCAAAATTTGCAGTAATGCAACTACCTTCGGGCAGAGGGAAAGTTAACGCTTGGGGAGAGAACCACCTCTGGCTTAGATACCGCAAGGGTTCTAAGTTAAGTGGACTCGTTGAACCAAGAATCTCAGTGGCTAAAGCCAGTGAGAGTGTCAAATCAGATACTTTAACCCCAGAGCTAAATTTTGGTTTTTGGACAGAAATTATGGGTTCTGACTATGACAAAATTATATGGCTTATTGAGAAAAATCGTTATGTTAAGGAGGTTTTTCCAAATGCTCCTGCAAAACTCAATTTTGCACGCGATATAAAGCGAATACGGAAAATTATATATGATATAAAAGTTGTACGTAACCGTGTATTTCATCATGAACCTGTTTTCAATACTAGAAAATTGTCATTTAATGAATTACTAACAACCTACAAAGATGCTAAGGAATTACTAGGTTGGTTAAGTAGAGATGCTTTATGTTTTTTTGAAGGAAATAATCAATTTGAAAGCTTAGTAAATTTAATACCATCTAGTATGAAATTATAGCCATAATATATACTCAAAACAGCTTAGTTATTGGATTTAAGCGGGTAGGGGTTTAGCACTGCTAAACCCCTACAAATCTAGGTTTTTCGTGATTTTATAAAAGTCTATGTCCCAACCGTTTTGAGTATAATACCCCTCCCCAAGTAAAACCTAGATGGGGTACTATATTATATTAATGCACCAACTCAATAGCCCGCTTAGTCAACGCTTCCGCAGTCAAACCATTAAAAGCCATCAACTCACCCGCACTAGCCGTAGTTTCCCCACGCTTCCAGGCAAAAGTATCACGCTTAGAATTACTGCGTAACATGATTGGTTCTAACATCGCCGCAGCGCCACCTGTCACACCAATTAAGGCATCTCCACCAAACAAATCCTCAAAATCCGCATCACTTAAAAAACCGCCATCAGCTTCAGAACAAGTCTCCCAAGCAGTATCATGAGGACGATATAAACGACGAGGATTGATAATAGAAACAATCTTCACCCCAATACCTTCAGTTTCTAAAAATGCTGCCGCTTCAAAAGCAGGAATTAAAGTCATATCACCAATTACAGCCAATACAACAGTCTTCCCTCCTGCTATTTCATGTAATAAAATCGCGCCCTTTTCTAACCCTTCTTCCGTTTGTTTTAAAGTGGTTCTAATGGGCAAAGGAGACTTACTAGCAGTAATGACAATGCCCTTATTTTTTGTTTGCAAAGCCCAGTCATAACAGACTTGAATACTGTTAGCATCAGGGGGAAATAATGGGAAGACATTTCCGGTTCTCATCAAAGAAGCAAAATAAGCTTCAATTTCTGGTCTTTGGTGTGTCCAACCGTTGCGACCTTGTTCTAAGGCCCCCGCTGTAAATAATGTAATTGTTGAGGGTGTTTTGCGGCGTAATTCTGCCATTGCTTGGGTGACAGTTTGCCAAATTGGTAAACCATTGATAGCAAAAGATTCGTAGGAACACCACAAAGTTCTCGCCCCCATTAAGGATAAACCAGCGGCTAAACCTGCACAAGCATCTTCGCTCAAAGGTTCGTAAACTTGACCTCCTGGGGCTTGATTATA
Organism: Dolichospermum sp. DET69; assembly: GCA_017355425.1. Taxonomy (NCBI): domain Bacteria; kingdom Bacillati; phylum Cyanobacteriota; class Cyanophyceae; order Nostocales; family Aphanizomenonaceae; genus Dolichospermum; species Dolichospermum sp. DET69. Next base: position 4,827,495 of record CP070233.1, on the reverse strand, counting down.
TAAATCATCGGTAGTAGGATGATTGATTTTTAAAGCTTGGTTAATGTTAGCAATTCCTGATGCTTCGTTACCGTCAGCGTTGGTAACTAGGAAATTTTTATCTTTATTTCCGACTATTCCCACTAACCTACCCATTGCGGTTGTGGAAACTTGAGGAATTGGACCGACTTTATATTCTTCTAATGGTAATTCCCCTAAATCTGCTAAGGGTAATTCAAATTCTGTCACCACAGTTTTAGCTGCTGGACCTCCCCCCGCACGTTCGGCATTTGTCCGCACAATTTGCCATGCTGCTGCTGATAATGCCCGTTTTTGTAAAGCTGCGACGATATGGGGCGCGTCTAATGTATCTTTAGGATAGAGGTTGTGGGATTTTGCACCTAAAGCATGAACCCCAGCCCCTTTGAGTTGTTTGATAATAAATACTGTTAATTTTCCGCTCAGTGCAGAACGCGCAGCTTTATCCATTCCTACTAATACGGCTTTGGTAAATTCTAGGCGCTTCTCAAAAGAAAATGCGGTACTATCAACATAATCACCAGTTTGATTTTGGTCGTCAAAATCTTTGGCATTTACTAACACGAATTCCGCAAAACCGTTACCTTTCCAGAATGCAATCATCTCTTCGTTGGTTTTCAGAGATACCATGCTGTGGTGTTCTTGGCTGTAACCGTTCCACACTAATATGGGTAAGAAGTTGGTAACAGTGGGGTAAGCGGTGTTAAAATGCGCCATTGCACTCATGATATAGGGTTCACCCAGTCCCCCGTCTCCCAGGGTGAAGGGGAAGAGTTTATCACGGTGTAGGAGTGCAGCAGACATGGCGAAATGTTGCCCTTGTCCCAGGGGTCCAGCAGGGGCAAGAATACCGGGAATGAAGCCGGAAAGGTGTCCTAATAATCCATGCTTTTCTCGAAAGCGATCGCGCAATTGTTGTACTGTAGAAATGCCCATGTCTTCTAAGGAGCGGTCTAAGAACATGGCACTATAGAAACCAGGGGCGTGGTGTCCAACTTCGGTGATAATGTTTTTATGTCCCAGCATGACCAAAGCTGCATAAGCTTCTGCTTGGCTGGCAAAACCGCCGGGATGTCCAGAAGCCTTACTAGCGGCGACTTGTAGGGTTAAGTAGCGCAGGGCATCGGCAGCCAGTAATGTTTGATATACTGCATTTATATCGGTGGGATTTGCGATCGCTATTTTACCAGATTCTATAATCGGCGTTGCCCCATATTTTTCAAAATTTGGCAATGCTTCCCCAAAATATTGGATACCTTCACAAAAATTTGGAACTGCGGAAGTTGTCTTTGTCGTAATTGCTGTCATGCTGAGTACCTTAATAAAATCGGAAAAAACTCGAGATTCTCGTTTAACGTAACCAAAATTTTACATCTTTGAGGATCTAATAGTTAATTGCTTTTTCCCAATATCACCATAAGTAGGTTAAATAGTTACCCCCATAATTACTAATTTTTCGGTTATCCTGTCTTTGTTTGCAGAATATGGATTAAATGAACCACGAAGGAGCGAAGTACACGAAGGAAGAAGGAAGAGCTAATAAAATAAGCGTTAACATAGTTATCATTAGTAACTTGGAGACATTACCAATGATTTTTATCAGTGATACTAATGAATTAACCACCTATTAAAATGGTATTTCAATATTTTGATTAACCAGGTTATCAAAATCTGAAAATTGAGAATAAGTTGATGATTTTTTAGTTTTTTGTTTCGTGTCAAGTTCCAATTACCCTAAGAGGGTTTATAGTTGAAGTTGAGTTAGTTATAACAGGAGAAAATTATGCAACTACTACCAGGACCAAAAGTACCAGCTACTATTCAAGTGTTAAACTGGATTTTCAGACCTATGCCTTATATGGTAGAATGTGCCAAAACCTATGGTGATTTGTTTACTTTGAAATTACAAAGTAGTTTACCACCTCTGCTATTTGTACATTCTCCTGAAGCTATGCAGCAGATATTAAGTAATGATCATAAAGAGTTGGAAGCACCAGGAGATTTGAACAGTATTTTTGAATATTTACTGGGCAAGAATTCTGTCATTAGTCTGAGTGGGAAAGAACATCAACGGCAACGGCAATTAATTATGCCCCCTTTTCATGGGGAAAGAATGCGAACTTATGCAGAAATAATTGAAAATATCACCATAAAAACTATCAATAAACAACCAAAAAATCAACCTTTTAATATCAGAAATGTTTCTCAAGAGATTACACTTGGGGTAATGATGGAAGCTGTTTTTGGTATTTATGAAGGAGAACGCCCTGAAAAACTTAAACAGTTACTTTGTGAAATTATCGAACAAAGTAGTAGCAGATTGAGTGTTACTTTTCTGTATTTTCCTCAATTAAAGGAGATGTTTGGGATTTCAGAAATTTGGAAACAAAAAATGAAGAAGATGGAGGAATCTGACCAAATTATTTACCAAGAAATTCAAGAAAGAAGAGAAAATTTTGATCCTTCTCGAACAGATATCCTCACTCTACTTATGGCTGCTAGAGATGAAGAAGGTCAACCTATGACTGATGAAGAATTAAGAGATGAATTAATGACTTTATTAGTTGCAGGTCATGAAACTACAGCTACAGCGATTTCTTGGGCTTTTTACTGGATTCATAAACTCCCAGAAGTGCGAGAAAAACTATTAGCAGAATTGGATAGTTTGGGAGAAAATCCTGATTCTAATACCATCTTTAAATTACCATATTTAACTGCCATTTGTAATGAAACATTAAGAATTTATCCTGTAGGAATGTTGACTTTTCCCCGCAAAGTGAAAACACCTATTTCTGTTTGTGGTCATCAACTTGAACCAGGGACAATTATCATGGGTTCAATTTATTTAACTCATCAACGGGAAGATATTTATCCCCAACCCGAAAAATTTAACCCAGAACGCTTTTTAGAAAAACAATTTTCACCTTATGAATTTCTCCCATTTGGAGGTGGTGCAAGACGTTGTATAGGTTTAGCATTTGCCCAAATGGAAATGAAATTAATATTAGCTACAGTCATGAAAACATGGTCAATGCAATTAATTGATACTCAGGAAATTAAACCACAAAGACGGGGTTTAGTCACTGGTCCAAATGCTCCTATTAATCTAGTGATTGAGAATATTCGTCAACCAATATCTGTAAAATTAGAAACAGTGAAAGTTTAATCTAGTCAATGAAGATCCCCGACTTCTTTTTTCACCTTGTAAATAAATTATGAGTTTATATCAGAAGTCGGGGATCTGGGTTTATCGTCTATTTTTTTATTTATTTGCAATTTGCGCTAAATATAATAATATAAAAAAGCCAGGTTTGTATGTAATAAGAAATATGCAAGAATACGACGTTATCATCATCGGTGCTGGACACAACGGCTTAGTTTGTGCGGCTTATTTACTCAAAGCAGGTTATAGTGTTCTGTTACTAGAAAAACGTCCTGTTCCTGGTGGTGCAGCAACAACAGAAGAATGTATCCCAGATAAAGCACCAGGTTTTAAATTTAATTTGTGTGCCATTGACCATGAATTTATCCATTTGGGTCCAGTAGTTGAAGAATTAGAACTGACAAAATATGGCTTAGAATATCTAGAATGTGACCCAGTTGTATTTTGTCCTCACCCCGACGGTAAATATTTTTTAGCTCATAAATCATTAGAAAAAACCTGTGCAGAAATTGCTCGTTATAATGAAAGAGATGCTAAAAAATATGCCGAATTTACAGATTATTGGCAACGGGCAATTAACGCCATGATTCCCATGTTCAATGCCCCACCCAAATCAATTATAGATATTTTTGGCAATTACAATCTTCAACAAGTTAAAGATTTATTTTCTGTAGTTGGTTCTCCCGCTAAAAGCTTTGATTTTGTGCGAACAATGCTTAATAGTGCTGAGGATATTCTCAATGAATGGTTTGATGAAGAATTTTTGAAAGCACCCCTAGCTAGATTAGCATCAGAATTAGGAGCGCCACCTTCTCAAAAAAATCTGGCAATTGGGGTGATGATGATGGCTATGCGTCATAATCCTGGTATGGCTAGACCTCGCGGTGGTACAGGTGCATTGGTGCAAGCATTGGTGAAATTAGTGACTACGAAAGGTGGAGTAATTCTCACAGACCAGCACGTAGAAAAGATTATCATTGATGATGCTAAAGCTGTAGGTGTGCGGGTGGCAAATGGTAAAGAATATTTAGCAAAACATGGAGTAATTTCTAATATTGATGCCCAAAGATTGTTTTTACAAATGACTGAACAAAGTGATATTGATGCAGTTGATCCTGATTTATGGGAAAGGTTAAAACGCCGCATTATCAACAACAATGAAACTATCCTGAAAATAGATTTAGCATTAGATGAACCGCTGAATTTTTCTGATCATGATCATAAGGATGAATATCTCATTGGTTCAATTCTAATTGCCGATTCTATGAATCATGTAGAACAAGCTCATAGTAAATGTACATTAGGGGAAATTCCCGATTCTGACCCCTCCATGTATGTTGTTATGCCTAGCGCCCTTGACCCCAGTTTAGCACCACCGGGGAAACATACTTTATGGATTGAATTTTTTGCTCCTTATCAAATTGCTGGTGCAGAAGGTACAGGTTTAAAAGGGACAGGTTGGACTGATGAATTGAAAAATAAAGTGGCAGATAGAGTAGTGGATAAATTAGCAACTTATTCGCCAAATTTGCAAAAATCAATCATTGCTAGAAGAGTCGAAAGTCCAGCGGAATTAGGAGAAAGATTAGGATCATACAAAGGTAATTATTATCATATTGATATGACGATGGATCAAATGATCTTTTTCCGACCTTTGCCAGAATTAGCCAATTATAAAACCCCCATTGAAAATCTCTTTTTAACAGGTGCAGGAACACACCCCGGTGGTTCAATTTCCGGTATGCCAGGACGCAATTGTGCGCGGGTATTCTTGCAGAATAAACAACCCTTTAGTCAGGCTTTAAAGGATGCAGGAAACTCAATTAAGTCTACAGTGGGTTCTGTATTTGGGATAGGATAGCTATAACTGGGTATTTAGGGCAGGCAGATCAAGATAAGCCTGCCTTATATGTAAATATTGTATACAGTACCTTAGTTATGATTGAAAATGCTTATATAGAAACATTGCCTATTTTTATACATTTGTGTAAGATGTAATTATAGTAAAAATAATGTAGTAAGTAGGCAAGCCAAAAAATGACCGAAGAATTAAGAAAAAGATACTTAAGTATTTTCCGTAATAAGAGCCAAGACTTAGAAGCAGAATTAGAAATAGAAAGAGATTTGAGAAAAAGAGCAGAGCAAGACCTTACAATAGAAAGAAATCTTAGACAAAGACTAAAAGAAGAACTTCAATTTTTTGAAACTCTTGTTCCATTACCAAAAATAATTCAGTGTGAAGATTGTAAACAAGCTCCTATAGGTGAACCTGGGGTAGTTTATTTTATTTATTCAGTAGCAGATCCTAACTGTATCAAAATTGGTAAAACTCAGAACTTGCCTCGGAGAATAAAACAGTTACAAACAGGAAATCCTAGTGATTTAAAACTTTTAGGATATATAATAGGTTATACAGATATTGAAAAGTTGTACAAACGATATTATCAACAATTTAGAACTCAGGAAGGTGGTAAAGAATGGTATAGGGATGCACGATTCAGATTTAAATGGATTGATGATTGAGAATAAGGGAAATCACCAGACAAAATAGCTCCTAACCTTAACCCTATGCTTAGTGAAACTGTAACTCTCCAAATCCCGGAAATTATCTATCAGCGATTAGTTAATACTGCTAATGCCACTCAACGTCCCTTAGAAGAAGTAATGCTTCATGCTTTGCAAGTTGGTAGTCCACCAGCATGGGATGATGTCCCAGAGGAATTTCAAGCTGAAATTGCAGCATTAGATAAGCTAGATGACAATACTCTTTGGCAAATTGCCAATAGTCGGAAAACAGCAGATGATATGGACAGATATAATATCCTGCTTGATCATAACTCTAGGGGTATACTTACTGAAGTAGAACGATTAGAGTTGATGTCACTTCGATATGAGGCTGATTTATTTATGTTATGTAAAGCCCAAGCAGCAGTATTACTCAGTTGGCGAGGGTATCGTCTATCAAATTGTTAAATTATTGTGTCTACATATATTTCTGAAAGTTTAAGAAAAAAAATTATAGATAGGGATAAATCACGTTGCTGTTATTGCTTAACATCTGAAGCAAATAGCGGTATTCCTATGACTTATGATCATATTCAACCAGTTTCTAAGGGTGGAGAAACAACTTTTGAAAATCTCTGTTTAGCTTGTCGTTCATGTAACGAATTCAAAAGTGATGTAGTTGAATCTATAGATCCTTTGAGTGGTGAAACTATACAACTTTTTAACCCTCGTCAACAGAAATGGACTGACCATTTTGGATGGAGTGCTGATGGTACAAGATTAGAAGGTATAAATGCTATTGGTCGCACCACAATAGTCAAGCTACGAATCAATAATCCAGTAATTCTTATTGCTCGAAAGCGTTGGGTAATTAGTGGTTGGCATCCTCCTCTTGATTGATAGCATATAAACAAATAACTTATAAAGCATCTCATTTATTATAAAGACCAACACTTCTGCCTATATTCCTACTGACTACCGTTTCTGTAACCCGATGGATTCTGCTTCGTGAATAGTCCTAAAAAGTAGTACATTAAAAAGTGCATCTAGTAGCATTAAAATTTTGATTAAATCACCTGTGCGGAAAATCGTTATTGCTGGTAACTGGAAAATGTTTAAAACCCAGGCAGAATCCGCAGACTTTTTAAGCGGATTTTTGTCTCACCTGGAGGATACCCCCTCAGAACGAGAAATTGTACTGTTTCCTCCCTTCACTGATTTAAGCTTAGTGTCCAAATCTTTACATGGTAGCCGTGTAAATTTAGGCGCACAAAACGTCCACTGGGAAGAGAATGGAGCATATACAGGCGAAATCTCTGCCCCTATGCTTACAGAAATGGGTGTGCGTTATGTAATTGTTGGCCACAGCGAAAGACGGCAGTTTTTTGGAGAAACAGACGTAACCGTGAATCTCCGGCTCAAAGCTGCTCAAAAGCATGGACTCATCCCCATTCTCTGTGTTGGGGAAACCAAACAACAACGAGATGCAGAGGAAACAGAATCAATAATTAGCACCCAGTTAAAAAAAGACTTAGTAGACATCGATCAAACCAACTTGATCATTGCCTATGAGCCAATTTGGGCAATTGGGACTGGTGATACCTGTGAATCGAAGGAAGCAAATCGGGTAATTGGCTTAATTCGCAGTCAATTAACTAATCCCCTAGTTCCTATCCAATATGGCGGTTCAGTCAACCCGAATAATATTGATGAAATTATGGCACAACCAGAAATTGACGGCGCTCTCGTTGGTGGCGCTAGTCTAAAAGCTGATAGTTTTGCCAGAATTGTCAACTATCAATAATGGGGATTGGGGATTGGGGATACATCAATTAAAAGTTAAAAAATTTCATGTCTCATAACTTAACTATCAGAGATCACTGTTTTGCTTGGGGAAAGCGGACTTATATCATGGGGATTTTGAATGTCACCCCTGATAGTTTTAGTGATGGTGGTAAATTTAACACCACATCAGCCGCTTTAAACCAGGCACAGGCAATGGTGGCGGCTGGTGCTGACATTATTGATATTGGTGGACAATCAACCCGTCCAGGGGCAGAACAAATATCCCTAGAAGCAGAACTGGAGCGAGTGATATCAGTTTTGGAGTTGCTTCGTCCACTAATTGATGTCCCCATTTCCGTAGATACAACTAGAGCAGAAGTAGCTAAAGCTGCAATTATCGCTGGGGCTGATATAGTTAATGATATTTCTGCTGGTACATTTGACCCGCAAATGTTGCCAACTGTTGCTAGTTTAAATGTGCCGATTGTGTTAATGCACATCCGAGGAAAACCCCAAACTATGCAGAAATTCACAGATTATGAAGATCTAATTCCTGATATTTATCAATTTTTAGCTCAGAAAATTACCGAAGCTACACTTTTGGGAATTGACCCAAATAAAATAATTATTGATCCTGGTATTGGTTTTGCTAAAAACCATGAGCAAAATTTAGAAATTTTTCGCCGTTTAGAATCATTAAAAACCCTCAATTCTCCAATTCTGGTGGGAGCATCTCGTAAAAGTTTTATAGGTAATATTCTCAATCAACCAGATCCGAAAGCAAGAGTCTGGGGAACAGCCGCAGCTTGTTGTGCAGCGATTTTTAATGGTGCAGATATCCTTCGAGTTCACGATGTTGAAGAAATCCAACAAGTTACTTTAGTAGCAGATGCTATTTATCGTGAAGGTTAAGAGTCAGGAACAAGAAAGAATATAGAACCAGAAAAAGGGGTTGATGTTTACAGTTTACGGTGAATAAATCGAGATACTAAAGTTTGAAAAGTTCGTAAAATCCTTGGCTGAGGAATAATCCAATATTGATGACGATCTACCCATTGAAAGGATGCACTTTCAGTTTTTACCTTGGGCAGATTCCAAATATCTGATGGTGGTGGACCAAAATAACGCCGATAGAGTTCTAAAGTTTGACAATACTGCTGGTGATATTTCAGTCCCTCTTCTTTTCCACCTATACTTGGAAGATGATGCAGTGGTCTATTAAGCACCTCCCCACAAAATTTATCCCAATAAGACTGGGTATAAAGAAGGTGAAAATGCCATACTCGATCAACTGTGGTTGGAGGCGATAAAGTTTGGCCAGCAACCATGACGAGAAACACAAATTTTTTATATTCCTGAATTGCCCTGTAAGTATAAATTCCTGTCCATTGATATTCCCAAGCTAATTTAGCTGAAAAAGGCAAGTAAGCTGAGGGCTGGTCTAATTCAAATTGACAAATCTGAACATATAAATTTTGCTGTTCTGGTGTCATTTTCACGTCATTCATCAATCAACAACCTCCTCCACAGCCAATTTCTGGTGGCACTTTTGGAGTTGGATAAATAACTTTCATTTCTATCCCTAAAAAATCACTTATTTCCTGTCCTAGCCATAATAATTCACATTGAGATAAGTATTGAAGATTATGAGGATTTTGATGACTAACTTCGTATTCGATACTACCTGCGTACATAAATAACTTGGGATAAGTTGTTATTGCATAGGTTACTTTTACTACCCTCCCTTGGTCATTTAAATAGTTATCAAATGTATAGCCGGCGTTATACACTAAAAGATTAATTTTGTTGACCGAAGATGGGTCAGTCCATCGTGTAGGTTTTGATATGTCATCACTAAAGCCTATCCTGATAGTCGAGTTCCGATTAATAGATATGATTTTATATCTTAAATTAGTTGTATTAATTACGGCTGCAACCGGACGTATAAGCACACCTAAAGTAATTAAACCAAAGCAAACCAAAACAGCAATTCCTGATGTAAATAACATCCCAGCAACAATAGATAGGATTATTAATGGTAATGCTATACTCATCACTCCTAGTTCATATTTTTCCAACACTATTTCTAGTTTATTTTGATCTCGGTATATTTTTACCTTGCTACCAACAGGTCTGAGATGGGAATCATCGCTATGACTTTCATTTTTAGATTTAAGTTCAGCCATTGCTACTTTTGCAGAATCAAATCGTTGATCAGGAAAAGGATGTGTCATCTTCTCCAACCATCGGATCAACTTATTACTAATAGCAATATTTTTGACTTGTACTCTTCCATTAACTTGTGGCAGTTCAGCAGGGTGAACTCCCGTCATTAAATAAATTAGAGTCATCCCAAAACTATACAAATCTGAAGCTATTGTTGTTTGCCCAGAGAATTGTTCAAAAGGCATATAACCATAGCTACCCACTATAGTCATCGTCCCACTATCTTTACTCGCTACAGTTTGTACTGAACCAAAGTCCACTAAATAGAGATTGCCGATACTATTACCAGAACGGTTAGTCAAGAGAATATTACTTGGTTTAATATCTCGATGAATTATTGGTGGGATTTGTTCGTGTAGATAGGTGAGGATATTTAAAAAACTTTTAGCTAGTTCAATGACTTCAACTTCAGAAAATTTTCGTCCATTACGAATTACTGTTTCTAGAGAAGGAGCATCAATATAGGTTTGGATGAGAAAGAAACTCTTAATATTATCAATTTCTGCTTCAAAGTAATCCAGATATTTTGGGATTCCAGGGTGATTTAAGTTTTGCAAGGTTTTTGCTTCGCGCTCAAATAGTTTCAAGTCATCCCACTGAAATTCTTGACCAAGTTGTAAAGTCTTGACGATAACTAATTGTTGAGTATGTAAATCCTTGGCTAAGAATGTCTGTCTTGCTGCCTTTTTACTAAGCTGTTGGCAGATTTCGTAGCGATTGACTAAGAGAACTCCAACTTCCATTTTCACCTCATTTAAAATTTTTGTAATTATGCAAAAACTTGTTACCCTCCAATTTTAAACACATCCCACTTCCAGGTGCAAGGTCTTCACCCTCATAAATATACAAATAATTGGGGATAATTTATTTCTTGGAACTCCCTTGCGGTAAATCATTCAATTCATCCACGTCTGGTGTTGGCTTCACAATTTGTAGACCTTTCGACAATTATAACGGGGAATATGCTGAAATCTACTTATTATTTATCTCCCGAAGTAAATTAAGAGTAGACTGATATTCGGCTATTTTTCCTTGTTGTTGAAATAGTTCAGATGCTTTTTGTAAATTAGCGATCGCTCCTTTTATATCGCCTATTTGAGCGAGTAAAGCACCTCTGCTTACGTAGGCTTCTGCAAGAGTAGGATTAAGACGTAAGGCTTGGTTGTAATCTGCCATTGCTCCTTGCAAATCTCCTAATTTAGCGAGGGCAAGACCTCTCATTACATAGGCTTCTGCATATTTAGGATTGATATGTAGTGCTTGGTTGAAATCTTCGGTCGCCCCTTTCATATCTCCCAATTGAAGGCGGATAAAACTTCGCTTGCTGTAAGCATCTGCAAGGTTAGGATTAAGACGCAGAACTTGATTTAAATCTTCAATTGCTCCTTTCAAATCTCCTGATTCAGCGCGGGCAAAAGCTCGGCTATCGTAGGTTTGTGCAAAGTTGGGATTAAGACGTAAAGCTTGGTTGTAATCTTCAATTGCCCCTTTCACATCTCCCGATTGAAAGCGGGCAATGCCTCGGTTAGAGTAGGCTACTCCAAGATTAGGATCAAGACGCAGAGCTTGGTTATAATCTTCCATAGCTCCTTTCACATCTCCTGATTGAAACCGGGCATAACCTCGGTTATAGTGGGCTATTCCAAGGTTAGGATTAAGACGCAGGGCTTGGTTGTTATCTTCAATTGCCCCTTTCACATCTCCTGATTGAAATCGGGCAAAACCTCGATTACTGTGGGATAATGCAATGTTAGGATTAATACGTAGTGCTTGGTTGAAATCTTCAATCGCCCCTTTCGCATCTCCTAAGTCAGTACGGGCAAGACCTCGGTTATTATAGGCTTCTACAGAGTTAGGATTAAGACGCAAAGCTTTATTCAAATCTTCAATTGCTCCTTTCGCATCTCCCGATTCACGGCGGGCAAGACCCCGGTTATTGTAGGCTTCTACAGAGTTAGGATTAAGACGCAAAGCTTTATTCAAATCTTCAATTGCTCCTTTGGTATCTCCCAATTCGCTGCGGGTAGAACTCCTTTGATTGTAGGCTTTTACAGAGTTAGGATTAAGACGCAAAGCTTTATTCAAATCTTCAATTGCTCCTTTCATATCTCCCGATTTACGGCGAATAACACCTCTGTTTACGTAGGCTTCTACAGAGTTGGGATTAAGATGCAAAGCTTTATTCAAATCTTCAATTGCTCCTTTCGCATCTCCCGACTGAAAGCGGGCAATGCCTCGATTGCTGTAGACTACTGCATCATTAGGATCAAGACGTATGGATTTATTTAAATACTCCATCGCTCCTTTCAAATCTCCTGATTCATACCGAACAGCACCTATGTTATTGTAAGCCTCGGCATCATTAGAATTAAGATGCAGTGCTTGGTTAAAATCTTCCAGCGCACCTTTCACATCTCCTGATTCCAATCGGGCTTCACCACGCTTGATGTAAAATTTTGGATCTTGTGAATTAACTTGTACTAACAGTAATTTTGATTCTCTTCCTGACTCTAAAATATTCGGTACATTTTGAGCATCAACTTTAGGGCTATATAATATTGCTCCTAACACAAAAACTAAAGTTGTTAATTTTGACATTTTCATTTTGTTTTCCTTCTTCAATTAAGAACTTTTCAGATTTATCAATACCTTCGCTATAGTGCAAAACATGAGAATTGCTACTAATAACCGCTACTTGTGATGAGGTGTAAATGCTGACTGGCTATCAACCACCACCGCCGCCGCCACCACCACCGCCGCCGCCACCACCGCCGCCACCACCGCCACCACTACTTTCACTAATTACTGGAATTATTTTTTCAGACACGTTATGGTATGAGCAGTTTGTGCAGTGGTGGGTTACTCTTTGCCTTCCTGTATGGCTAGTGGTTGCAGCAACTAATATTCTAGAATTCCGGTTGAGGGTAAATTTTTCACATTCAGGACATTTTCGATCATTGATTGCTGAAAATATGTAATAGGCAATTGGGGCAAAAAAGATCAGAAACATAAAGTTAGTTAAATTAAAAACTTTATCAAAGTCGAAAAAGCCGCGTTTTTGCCAATTAGCTTGAGGAATATTGAGAATTTCACTCTTGAATGTTACCTGAACTTCTAACTCTTCCTGGGGTGGAATAGCCTGATTTGCTACAAATTCCAATGTTTTTGGATTTACTTGACTGGCTGTAGCTGGTATACCAAAATTTTGAAAATCTTCGACTTTACCTGATAAAGCTTCTGGCAGTTGTACCCTAACTTTTGCTGTTTGAATTGGGGCTTTACGGTCAGCAAAAATGGCTTTCCAGTAAACTTGAGTATTATCACCATTAATATGCAGTCCACCAACTACACGATATTTAATTACAAAAATATGTGATTCTGGTGCTTTTAATTGATGTTGCCAACGAATCCAAAATTGATTATTTTCAATTCCAGTTTCACTAGGAATGATTTGATTATTTTCTTGAACCGTTACTTCCTTAATTTCATCAACTTTATCTAAAGGAATATAGCGATATCTTTGATTTGTCCAATCTGATGTAAAAACATACTTTTGTGTTTCCGTAACTAACATATCTCCGTTAGTTTGCACATCAATATTAACGTTGATATAGTCCCAATAAAAAGGAGGTGTTTGTGCGGTAGCATGATTGAGAGAAAGACCAATAGTGAAAAATAGAGCAATGCAAAATAGAGAGAATCTTCGGATAAATTTAGTCCACATAATTTGATCCTTTATCTGATTTTCAAGAATTCTTTATGAAGCGAAAATGTGAAATTCCCGCACAATAATCAAAGGTTTTTCTATAGCTCAAATTCATAGCATTGAGAGCTTGAAAACTTTACTTTTTGACATAATTTTTCTGGTTTCAATTTTGAATTGTTTACAATGTGTCTTTGCTACCCAAATTTTTTTCTTCGGTGTCTGCAATATTGAGAAGTTCTATGATGTCTTTACGCGCCAAATCTGGATCTTTGTTTAGAGGTATAATCTTGTAGTAAAAAGTGGCATACATTCCTTCTTCAGAAACTGTAGCCGAACCGCTTGATATGTCATTAACTTTGCTTTCCAATTGCTTTGTTTTTTCTGCGTCTGGAGGTGTTTTAGAGATTCGAGAAAAAGACATTACAGCAATAACATCATTATTGAGCATTCTTCCAAGTTCTGGCACGATAAATCCATATTGAGTCCGATTACCCTCAACTCCAGCTAATATTGAAATACGTCCATCTTTTTGGACTTCATAATTCATACCTAAACGATCTAAGAAGGCTGTAATCGTCGAAGGTTTGGTTTGAGCAAATGCCTGAGTTGATAACAAACTCATAAGTGAAACTGTAGTAACAGCGGTTGAGATAAAACGCTTCATAAGTGTTTTCCGTCGTCCTTGAGGAATATACTTAATATCACTGATCGGAATTAAGTATTTCTAGTTAAGTTTCAGTTCACTACAAGATTGATCTAAAATTGAGCTTGACAGATTTGGCACAAGCCTCTAATAATCTCCCATGCCTAGTCTCAAACTCTCAGTTACCGGACTACAAATCATCAAACAAACTCGGAAAGAAAAAGGATGGACGATTGATAATCCTTGTTGGTTAGAAGCCGCGAGTCAAATTCTCGAACCCACACGGAACTGGGAAAATGCGGAAGTTTTTGCAAATGGTGTATCTTTACCTACCTGGAAACGGTTTCTGAAAGGTGATGCTATTGATGCCTCAGTATTCAAAGCGTTTTGTCAAATTTTGGGGCTAAATTGGCAAGACGTACTGGCACGTTCCCTGGATTTTTCTGGATCTAGTACATCCCAAATCCCTAATATTCCCTTATTCTTTGGGCGGGGTTATGAACTACTAACTCTAACTCAAGCAATTGAACAAAAAATACCCTTGATTGTGATTACAGGGATTGGTGGTATTGGCAAAACGGCTATAGCCTCAAAACTTGTCCAAGCAGTACAATCTAGGTTTCAACAAACGCTGTGGTTTTCTTTTCACCGCACCTTACCAACAACAGATTTACCATCGCTACCACCGAAAACTCTACTAATTTTTGATGGTTGGGATGGAATTTTGGGGGGCGATCGCGCTGGCAAATATCTTCCCGAATATATTGCCTATAGAAGTTTTCTGGAATCGGTAGTGCAAACACCCCATGAAAGCTGCGTAATTTTGACCAGTCGTGAACAACCAGAAGGATTAAATAATTTAACGGCCAATGGTGCAGTTTTTTTGCCTTTGGGTGGACTAATGGAAGGAGCGATCGAGCTTTTGCAGCATCATGGGCTGATATTTGATGCCGAACAATGGATGATTTTGGTAAATCAATATGGTGGTAATCCATTATTTTTAAATATGACAGCAAATTTAATTCACGAATTATTTGCTGGGAATGTGGGAGAATTTCTAGCTTCGGGAACTATTGTCGCTGGTGAATTTGAGCCACTGGTGACGCAATGGCTTAAACACATTTCCTCTCTTGAACAAACTCTACTTAAATGTTTAGCTACATATCCCCAGGGATTGACTCGCGAGGAGATACAATTAGAACTTACAAGCCATGCTTCAACAGGAAATATTTTGTCTGCACTTTTATCTTTAAAAAGACGGGCATTAGTAGAAACCCTGAAAGTAAATACACAGGAATACTTTATTTTGCAGCCTGTTCTTCTAAAATGTGTACAGCGTTTATTTACTTCTCATTTTTAGATGATGTTTAAAAACCTAACCCCCCTACCTCTCCCTAACCCTCTCCTAAGAGGAGAGGGAAGCAGAAAAACTTTTTTTAGCTGGGGGTTTCAAAGCCTCTCTCCTTGCAGGGGAGAGGTTTGGAGAGGGGTTGATTTGATTTATACACTAAAACCTTTTCAGGCATCCTCTTATGGCTTACTGTATCAATCCAGATTGTTCACAACGAAAAAATCCTGATAATTGTGCAGTATGTCAAGCTTGTGGAACAGCACTTTTACTGCAAAATCGCTACAGGCTGATCCATCCCCTACAACTTGAGACACATAGCTATACAGAAGTATTTGAAATCGAAGATTTACTTGAGCGCGAGCGCCCCAAGGTTCTCAAGTCACTAAAAAATGTCACACCTGATCTACTTCGATTATTTGAACAAGAAGTATCAATACTTACCGATTTACGACATCCTGGTTTACCTGTTGGTGAAACTATATTTCCACTTTTTTTGCAGACAAATCGCCAATTACGCTGTTTCGTGATGAAAAAAGTTCCTGGTGAAAATTTGCAGACTTGGCTATCTAAAAATCAATATTTAACATCATATAAAATAGCTTTAGATTGGCTTTATCAATTAGTTGAGATTCTCGAATTTGTACATAATAATAGTTTTTTTCATCGAGATATCAAACCTGCAAATATTATGCTTCGCCCTGATGGGAAATTAGTTTTAATTGATTTTGGTGCGGCGCGTCAATTGACCCAAACTATTGTTAATAATCAGCCAGTAACAGTGATTATTTCCAGTGGTTATACTGCTCCCGAACAAATGCAAGGACAAGCAGTTCTCCAGTCAGATTTCTATGCTTTAGGTCGGACTTTTATATATTTACTGACAGGGATTGATCCGGCTCATGATAGTCGCGCTCGTTCCTACAATTGGTTTAAAAATATTAAAGATAAAAAAAATCCTCAAAGCTTAATTCATCTAATTCAAACGATGACGGATACCGATCCACAGCGTCGTCCACCAACTGCTCAAGCAATTCTAGAAAAAGTTGCCAATATTAAAAATAAAAAATATCCGCAGTTGCAATGGCGAAAATTCTATTTAATGATAGCTTGCGGTGTTTTGATTACCATCGGATCAAAACTAATTTATGAAAAAACAGCACTACCTCTGACCTGTGATAATGTTCTAGAAGATAATCTTAGTTGTGGTGAAGAAATCCTTATTCCTGATAACTTTACGGACTCAAATCAGCCGCCAGTAGAAAAGCGATCAGCAATTGCACAATATCGAGCTAAAAATTTTCCTGACGCTATACATTTATTTACAATTGCTTTCAATCAACAACCAGATCCAGAAACTTTAATTTATCTCAACAACGCCAAAATTCAAACGCAATTTACCACAGATAAAATTCATACGATCGCAGTTACAGTTCCACTTGGGCGTTCTACTATTAGAGGGTTGGAAATCTTGCGGGGTATAGCTCAAGCTCAAACTTTGATTCTGCAAAGTGGCCAGCCTTTACGGATTCTAATCGCTGATGATCATAATCGTGCAGATAGCAACACTGGCAATAATGCTCGTCGAATTGCCAAAAAATTGGTAAAGTATCGAGATTTACTCTCGATTGTGGGTCATTTTTCCAGTGATGCAACCAAACAAACGCTGCCAATTTATCACAAAGCAGGGGTAGTTTTAATTTCTGCAACTAGCACTTCTGATCGCCTCAAAAGTCCTATTTTCTTCCGTACTGTACCTAGCGATCGCATTGCGGCACAAAAAATGGCCACCTATCTCTTCTCGGAACTGCAACAGCGAAAAGCAGCAATTTTTTACAGTCAGGATAGTGAGTATGCTCAATCTTTATCAACAGCGTTTCAAGAGGCTGCAAAATTACTGAAAGGGAATGTGATTAATCAGGAACCAGCTTTCAATCTGGCTAGAGATAATTTTGATGCGAAAGCGGCTTTAAATCAAGTCAAAACTCAAGGTGGAACGGCGATTGTCGTTATTCCTGATGCTGGAGTAGGATTACATAATGCCATTCCCAATGCTGTAAATGTAATACATTCAAATGTTAACCAAGCTTGGATTGTTGCAGGTGATAGTCTCTATGATGCTGACTTACTCAAAGCTGATCAAATTGTCTCACCACAGGGAATCGAACGGACGGCGTTAGCCATAGCATGGCATCCTATGAATGATCCTAACTCTGCGTTTGTACAGCAAGCTCAAATCCTCTGGAAAATTCCTAAAAAAGCACTTGCTACCAATACTGAAATCTCTTGGCGAACTGCAACAAGCTACGATGCAGTATTAGTATTAAACAAAGCCATCACAGAAAACCCCACCCGCAGCGGCATTCAAAAAACTCTTACCCAACCAAAATTCTCGGTTAGAGGGACAACTGGAGTAATTCAATTTGAGGAGGGCAATCGCAAATATGGCACAATTACAATGGTTGTGGTGCGTCGTCATTGCAATTCCAGTGAGTTTGTGTTTACGCCAAGCGATTTCACACCAAAAGACTGGAAAAATTGCGGAGAGTGGTAATTTTTATTTCTGGGTTTAAAGCTAGTATGTTAATTCTGTGTATTTTGGAGGGATTGTCTAGAAAATTATTGGTGTTACCGTAGTTTACACCGAAAGCATCTTTTCCAGGCACTTCCTCATGAAAATATGCGACACATTTTGTGCATGAAGTCTTATGGGATAAGGGATTCAGAATTAACACACTAGGTGGAAGGTCTTCACTCTCATAAATATACAAATAATTTGGGATAATTTATTTCTTGGAACTCCCTAAAGTGATTTTACAGCAGCACACATATTGCGATCGCTTGGTTGCAACTTTTAAACAGGAAATTGGTTGAGTGAAATACAATAACTCCACCCCCAACCCCCTCCCCGCAAGTGAGGAGGGGGTTTATGAATGTATCTCATGCAAGTGCATACCGCTATATTCCCTAATTAAGTCCATTACCGTTACCGTTACCGTTACCGTTACCTTTGCCATTACCATTGCCATTACCAGAATTTTTACCATGATTCTCTTGGACTGAATCAGAAATCAATTCCTGAAACATTTCTGTTGAATTGGCAGGATCTACAAAGACAATTTTGGCATTATTGCTTTCACCCAATTTTTGACTAGCATCTACATAATCTTGGGCAACAAGATATCTTAAAATATCCTTACTTTCAGGATGAGAACGCAAGGCCTCAGAAATTATTTCTATGGATGTTCTAGTTCCTTCAGCCCGTTTAACTGCTGCTTGTCGCTCCCCTTCTGCTGCTTCTATAACTGCCTTTTTTTTAATTTGTGCATTTTGTTGTTCTTCCATTGACTTGCGGACAGTTTCCGGTGGGGTAATGCTCTGAATATCTAAACGGATAATTTCAATTCCCCATGCAGATGTAATGGGATTTAATGCGCCTAAGATAGTTCTATCCATCTCGTCTCTAGACATATTCGTATCCTCTAAAGAATTCTGAGCGATATTTTCCCGCAAGTTAGTTGTTGCCAAGTTTGCTAATGCCACTTGTAAATCATCAATTGCATAAAAGCTTTTTTCAATATCTTTAATGCGCCAGTAAAGAATTGCATCAACTTCTAAGTAAATCCCGTCTTGGGTAATCACATTTTGGGGTTTAATATCTAAAAGCTGCTCTCTAGTTGTATCCTCCATCACAATCTGATCAAGAATGGGAACAATAAAGCTGATTCCCGGATTAAGTTTGCGATGATACCGCCCCAACCGTTCAACTAATGCGACATTTCCTTGATTTACCATCTTTGCAGATGCCAAAGCATAACCGACTAGAGCTAAAAATATGATAAAAATTATTGGATCCATTAAATTATCTTCCTCTTTCAGCTTTGGGCAGAATTGATTATTAAGTTTATGGCTTGCATTATCTGTAAAATGAACCTGCGCTCACATTATAGGCTGACGGTGTTACGCTGTACATATCTGGACAAACAGATCATACGCGATAGCAATACTCTCACGTCTCTCCATTAAAATTAACTTTGTGAAATTTAATTGACTGTGATGGTTGTCGGCAACTTCTAAAACTTGCCTCACCATTCACAGATTTAGCTTGTTTGCAAGCATCCCAAGCATCAAAAATAGCATTCTCTTTTGGATGAGATGGTGCAGACTTAACCCAGTCAGGTAAGTCTAGTCTCAACACATAATCCCTTAAAGAGTAGGCACTAGTTATGGCTTGCTCTCCCGCCTTTAATACTGCAATAGCTTTGTTGTAGCAGTAGCGTGATGCTGATAGCCACGACTTCCATTTTTGATGCAATTTAAGTTCAGGATAGACTCTGATTTTAAGTGTTTTATTCGGCTTGTCTTTCTGTATTTTGTGCCTTGGTTTCGACTTGTAATTCTTCTTTGATTTGGTTTTCAAGTCTTTTAATGGAGTCAAGTCGGCTTGAAAAGCTGTGGAGAATTGCGACAATATCTTGAACGAGTTCGGCGTGTGGAGAGAGACTGATTTGGTTGAGAACCACGATTTTGCAGTCAAATTGTTCACATAGCCATTCGATAATATCAAATCCGAATCTTGCAAGTCTGTCTTTGTGGGCAACCACAATAATTGCGATATCACCTCGCAAAACTCGTCCCAAAAGAGCGATGAGTCCTTTCCTCCTAAGATTGAGTCCTCCTCCCACTTCCTTAACGACTTCAGCGCCGGGATAGATCGCTGATAATTGTTCAACTTGTCGATCAAGGTCTGCTTTCTGTGGTCTGGTAGAGACGCGAGCATAGACAACAGTGGCGCGTCCTCCGTCTGGTTCTGACTCTTTCTTGATGAACTTTTCAATCTCGTACCGTCTTTGCCCTGATGGCGTTTTAACGGTACTGATTTTTCCTTCTGCTTCCCATCGTCTGAGGGTTCGCAAACAAACTCCCAGAGTGTTAGCTGCTTCATTAGGTTTCACATATTTAGCCATAGAAAAACTATAGCATGATATGTACTTAATGTCCAGTTTTGTCCAATGAATTAGCGATTAGAGGTATAGCGATCGCCACACCTTTAATAATCAATTGCAGCAAAAAAGATCGATTAATATGTATAATTTGCACTAAAAGCTTATGATTAAACTCAACACCACACTACCAGATATACTCACAATCACCATTACTAAAAATATCTGGAGATGCAAGTGCAGTTAATAACTTAAAATTTAAAATTGATTTGATTCTGAAAATCCTCAAATCCTCATGCTGAAAATATAAAAAACTTAAAACCCTAATATATATGCGCGGACAGATTTCTAGATCTAATATAAGCATACCCGAAACTCGGAATACTGTCAACCCCCCTGACTGAAATAACCAAAACTCGTTAAATTATTGACTTTATTCTCAATAATCATGAGAATAGACCCCAAATTATTGAGAAAATCTTTTTTCCCAAAATCCCATACAAATAACTTATACCCTCTCTGCGCCTGGAGCGTGAGGTTAAAAAATGACAACGCTACTATATATTTACTGAGGTCTAGATTTTTTGAGTGGAAACCTAGAAAACCAACTTTTAGACTTAATTTAAAGTCCAGTGAATAATCTAATAATCCCCAAGATAGTACCGAGAGGCCCAGCTACAGTATTGACTCTATCACCTGTTTTAGCTAAAGTATTCCGATCAACTACCACAACATCATTATTGCGAAGGATAGGATTAGTCTCGTCATTAATGCCTTTAGCTAAATCTACTTTAATTGGACGTTTAGTAACAGTACCATTGGCGTTGAGGCGAATTAACTCTACACTTCCTCTACTGGCTCTACCATCGTTGAAACCACCGGCAGCTAATAATGCCTGATTTAAAGAACTATTCGGTTGTAGTTTAACTGCTCCTGCTCTTTTGACTTCACCTACTACACCCACTTCAATAGTTGTTGGTGATAGAGTAGTAGTAGCCAATTGCGTAGCTTCCGCAGCACTAATATCCGTAGCTGTAGGAATAATAATTGTATCGCCATCCTGTACCACTATATCTTGATTGATATCACCACTTTGCAGTAATTCCCATAGGTTAATATCTATAGTTTGCTCTGTACCAGTGCGGGTAGGACGGCGTAATTTGATCTTCCGCACATCGGCCATAGATGTAATTCCCCCTGCTAGTTGTAAACTTCTCATCACAGTAGGTAAACCACCACCAGCGCCAGTAGCACCACTACCACCACTAGATTCTGCTCCACCGCCACTACCCGTCGTCACCAGGTAAGAGCCAGGACGGTAAACTTGACCAATTACCACTACTGTGCGCGGTGCAGTTTGACTAGCAGCAAAGTTAGCTGCAAATAAATTTCGGGCTTCAGCTACATTCAGACTGGTAGCTGTGGGGACAACAATGGTATCTCCATCTCGTAAGGTAATGTCCTGGGATATTCTCCCTGTTTGTGTCAATTCCTTTAAGTTCAGTGAGACTGTCTGCTCTCCAGAACGTCCTGTCTTGCGGCGTAATTGCACTTGAGTGACATCTGCTGCTAGTGTTACACCTTGGGCGGTTGTTAATGCAGCCAATACCGTTGGGTATTGTACACCTGGGTTGTTTCCCGCACCTCCTTCTAATCTAAGGGTGTAAGCTCCTGGTGTTGTTACTTCTCCCGCAACAAACACATTGATGGGACGTGGTGATAATAGGTTGACGGAAATTAGGGGCCGTTTGAGAAAGCGAGCATATTTTTTAGCAATTGTATCAGCAGCCTGTTCTGTGGTTAAGCCCGAAACAGGAATACTGCCAATTAAAGGCATATTAATGGAACCACCAGGAGGAACTTGATATTCACCTGTATATTCTGGTACTTCAAATACATTGACCCGGATGCGATCGCCTCCTCCTAACAAGTAGTCTGTAGCGATACTTGGTGTTGATTTTACTGATTCTTTTGGGGGCGTGAATATAACTGGCTGTTGTTTAAGTATTGGTTTTACTGGCTGTTTTTGCGCCAAACTCACAGATGGCAAGGTGATATTCACTGTTGTTAACAATGCTAAACCCATAGTTGAATGGCTGAGAAATTTATACAAATCTTTATTAAACATATTTACCTAGAAATTGAAAATGAGGATATTTACAGTTATTCTGAAGCATTTTAACATCGAGTATACTGAAGAATCGTAGTGACTCAACAATTTTATTTTCTAATAAATCTTTAGTTCTCCGGACATAAATCATTTGTTGCTGGGGATATTGATTGGAATTTGGAATTTAGAATAAATACAACACAAGCCTTTAAGCAGATTTAGAATGATTGGTTTGTTTACGCTGTATTCATTGTTAATTCTTAATTTTTAACTTAATTAAGGGGATGATTTAGGGTTTGAATCTGGTGGATAAAAAACTCTTCTAGAGATTGACGTGATAGGTTCATGGTAATGATTTTCCCGCCCATTAACCTCAGACTAGATAGAAAATCATAATAATCTTCTTGGAGTATACCGTGCCAAAAACCATCAGCCCCAAATTCTAAATTACCTATCCATTTTTTCAAAATTTCTCCATCTCCTCCTTGACCTTTAACATGATATGTGTTTTGGTTGCCTAAAAGTTCATTGAGAGAACCGCAACAGATTAATTCTCCTTGATTCAGAATAGCAACGCGATCGCAAATTTGTTCGACTTCACTCAACACATGACTATTAAAAAATATGGTTTTCCCAGATGCTTTCAAAGAAAGAATAATTTCTCGCATTTGGTAACGTCCCAGAGGATCAAGTCCAGACATAGGTTCATCCAAAAAAATCAAATCTGGATCATTAATTAATGCCTGAGCCATACCCACACGCTGAAGCATTCCTTTAGAATAACGCCGCATTTGCTTTTTGCGAGCATCGGCTTGGGATAATCCAACTAATTCCAATAATTGGGGAATCCTTTGACGTTGTAACTTTTGAGGAATTTGAAATAAACCCGCTGTTAACTGCAAAAACTCCCAACCACTCAGATATTCATATAAATAGGAATTTTCTGGAAGATAGCCAATCCGCTGCTTGACTTTAGCGTTGCCTATGGGTTTACCTAAAAGTAAGCCTCTTCCAGATGTAGGACGGATAATCCCTAACAACAATTTTAACAGCGTAGTTTTACCCGCACCATTGGGACCCAACAGACCAAAGGTTTCTCCTGGGTACACTTGTAAAGAACAGTTTTTGAGAGATACAACTTTTTGATTGAGCCAAAATCCTGTGCGATAGACTTTCCGTAATTCACAAGTCAGGACTACGGGTTTTTTATCTAGGGGATTTTGTTGAGAATCGGGGTTGTCTACAACAGAATTCATAAGACCTCGTGGTACGCGGGAAAATCAGTCCCTTTAGGGCTGAGAGGGAAGCGACATTTTGACCGAAAAATTTTAGATTTTAGATTTTAGATTGGGAATTTTCGGCACAGGTTCCCCGCCCCTTCAGGGCGGAATTCATCCAAAATCCAAAATCTAAAATCCTCAAGCTCCACATTTTAGGGTGGAGTAAATCCAAAATCCAAAATCGTAAATCCAAAATTGACTGACAAGCCCAATGACTGAACAGGCGGTAATAAAGGCATTGAATCTTAAATTTTAGTCAGGTTTTTTGAAAAGGAAACCTGAAAAACCAACTCCCATTTCTGGGGTAATGTTAGCAACGACTGCGTTATAAGAGCTTGC
This sequence comes from Dolichospermum sp. DET69, assembly GCA_017355425.1. Lineage (NCBI taxonomy): Bacteria > Bacillati > Cyanobacteriota > Cyanophyceae > Nostocales > Aphanizomenonaceae > Dolichospermum > Dolichospermum sp. DET69. The sequence goes on along the minus strand of CP070233.1, from coordinate 4,803,429 downwards.
TTGAGCTTGTAACACTGCAAAGCGTGACCTGAGAACTGTTTAATTACAAGCGACAGAGCAGGGAACTAGCTACGCATTCGGTGGGGGTCGTGACTCAAATAACGGCTACCCTAACCTTCGGTATGCTACGCAAACGACTATGCTCAGGGTGGTCCAGTACAGCTTGTTTGATTGCTCTTGCAAGCTCAGTCCCTTTCGGTCTGGGTTACTGACGGCTATGGAACTACCAAATACTGACTATTTAGAGCTAACTAATAGATTAACCGATGCTGGGATTTTTTATAACACACCTTTAGAACTAGGAATTGTTTCTGCCCGACGGGAATCAATTTCTACAGCTATTCGCATGGCTCTAGCAAAGGCTTTAAATGTGGCTTCAATAATATGATGAGAATTAATTCCATCCAATTGGCGAATATGTAAAGTCATTTGGCTATGATTTACCAACGCTACAAAAAACTCCCGAACTAACTGTGTATCATAAGTTCCCACCCGTTGAGTAGGAATTTCTAAACCATAACTGAGATGAGGTCTACCAGAGAAGTCTAAGGCCACTTGCACTAAGGCTTCATCTAGGGGAGCAAGAAAATTTCCAAAGCGGACAATTCCTTTTTTATTACCCAAAGCTTGAAATAACGCTTGTCCTAAAGTAATTCCCACATCTTCATTAGTGTGGTGATCATCAATTTCCCAATCACCTTTGGCTTGAATATCCAAATCAAACAACCCATGGGATGCGATTTGATGGAGCATATGATCTAAAAAGGGAATACCTGTAGAAACTTTACATATCCCTGTGCCGTCCAGATTAATGGTGACATGAACATTAGTTTCACCAGTAGAGCGGTGAACTGTGGCTATTCGGTGATTTGTCATTTGTAAGTTGTCAGTTGTCAGTTGTTAGTTGTCAGTTGTTAGTTGTCAGTTGTTGGTTGTCGGTTGTCGGTTGTCAGTTGTCAGTTGTTTTTATTTGCCACTGACCACTGACCACTGACCACTGACCACTGACTACATTCCCATGATTTCATATCCTGCATCTACATACAGGATTTGTCCAGTAATACCGCTTGCTAAATCACTACATAAGAATGCCGCAGTATTACCTACTTCTAGTTGCGTGACGGTGCGACGGAGGGGGGCTACTTGCTCCACATGATGAATCATATCTAAAATACCACCCACCGCTGAAGATGCTAAAGTGCGGATGGGACCAGCGGAAATACCGTTAACGCGAATATTTTCAGGACCGAGTTCTGCGGCTAAGTAACGAACACTGGCTTCTAAGCCGGCTTTAGCCACACCCATAACATTGTAGTTAGGAATTGCCCGAACTGCTCCCAAATATGTAAGAGTAATAATACTTCCACCTTCAGTCATCAAAGGTTTGGCTGCACCGCTTAACTGTACAAGTGAATAAGTACTAACTTCCAATGCTGTATTGAAACCAGAACGAGAAGTTTGACTAAAGCCGCCGGTCAAATCTTCTCTTTTAGCAAAGGCTAAACAATGCACTAAAATATCTATTTTCCCCCATTCTTGCCGGATGGTTTCAAAAGTGGATTGAATTTGCTCATCATTTTCGACATTGCAGGGCAAAAATAGGCTAGGACTGAGCGGTTCTACTAATTCAGAAACTTTTTTTTCCATTTTACCCTTGTCATCTGGCAAGTAGGTAATGCCCAAATTAGCCCCGGCTTTGTGCAGTTGTTGGGCAATTCCCCAAGCGATAGAACGGTTATTGGCAATACCTGTAACTAGGGCATTTTTTCCAGATAGATTGAGCATAGAAATTGCTAATTTAATTTATCATTAGGAGCATACTAGAATCTGAGCTTAGTTTGACTTCATTGGGGTAGAGATTTTCCAAAATGCTCCCAGAGTAGGCAGTAAGACTCAAAAAAAACATGGTCATGTTTGCAAAAATTCTCAAGGAATTTGCAATTTTTAGAGGCAAAACCTTTTGACTATCCTTGGTGGAACTACTTATCAATAATTAATAGCTAAACGGATCAACAATTATGTATCATTATAAACGAATGACTAAGAATTCTGGATTTGGTTAGAGGAAAAGACAGAAAGATTAATAGTGATTTATTGATTTTTCAGGTGTATTCTTAGGTAATCGGTTTTTGTTTTTCTGGCATTGGGTAGGGGAAGGGAGAAATGATAGTGACACAAGATAAAGCCCTAGCAAATGTTTTTCGCCAAATGGCAACGGGGGCATTTCCTCCGGTTGTGGAAACGTTTGAGCGCAATAAGACGATCTTTTTTCCGGGAGATCCTGCTGAACGAGTTTATTTTCTTCTTAAGGGTGCTGTAAAACTGTCGAGGGTCTATGAGGCAGGGGAAGAAATAACGGTAGCTCTGCTCCGGGAAAATAGCGTTTTTGGTGTCCTGTCGCTGCTGACAGGTAACAAGTCTGATCGATTCTATCATGCAGTGGCATTTACTACTGTAGAATTGCTTTCAGCACCAATTGAACAAGTTGAACAGGCACTGAAGGAAAATCCAGAATTATCAATGTTAATGCTGCGAGGTCTTTCTTCGCGGATTCTTCAGACCGAGATGATGATTGAAACTCTTGCTCACCGCGATATGGGTTCAAGGTTAATTAGTTTCTTGTTAATTCTTTGTCGAGATTTTGGCGTTCCTTGCGCTGATGGCATTACCATTGATCTGAAGTTATCCCATCAGGCGATCGCGGAAGCAATTGGCTCGACTCGCGTTACTGTCACCAGACTGCTGGGAGATCTGCGCGAGAAGAAAATGATTTCCATCCATAAAAAGAAGATTACTGTGCATAAACCCGTAGCTTTAAGTAAGCAATTTACTTAGAAAAAGCAGTAGGGGCGTATAGCAATACGTCCCTAGTTTTGTAGGGGCGTATGGCAATACGCCCCTGGTCTTGTAGGGATACACGGCAATACGTCCCCAGTCTTATAGGAATGTACAGCAATGCGTACCCAGTTTTACAGGAATGTACAGCAATGCGTCCCTAGTTTTGTATGGGCGTATAGCAATACGCCCCTACAGGAGTCACCGAGTCAGAATGACAGACTTTTCTGGCAGTATACTCATAAACGAGCGGGTAAACCCTGCTCCTGCTCTATGCTTTTTTTAAATTTCTGGGTAATGGAGTTGGGGCTGGTTCTATTTGCGGAAATTAAGCCAATAATTTGGAGGAAAATTTCAAAATTGAATAATTTATACTTTTACCCAACTCCATTTACCCGATTACAATGGTTGAGTGCGGTAGGCTGTATCGGTCAGGATTGCGGTAGCTAAAAATGACCACTGGGTACATTCTGATTGCAGCAATTCTCATTTTGGGAGGCGTAATTGCCACCGTGGGCGATCGCATCGGCACACGAGTTGGCAAAGCCCGTCTCTCACTCTTCAATTTGCGTCCGAAAAAAACTGCTGTAATTGTCACTATTTTTACAGGTGGTCTAATTTCTGCTTCAACTTTAGCAATTCTCTTTGCTGCTGATGGCGGATTGAGAAAGGGCGTATTTGAGTTAGAAGATATTCAAAGAGACTTGACAAACAAGCGGGAACAACTAAAAACCGCAGAAGCCCAAAAAAGTCAAGTAGAGGGTAAGTTAAATAAAGCCAGACAGGAACAAAGTCAGGCACAACAAGAATTACAGAAAATTAATAAATCATTACAGACGGCAAATACTAAACAAAGGGCTACACAAGCTCAACTCAATCGCACTCTGAATCAACAAGCCAAAACCCAAGCGCGACTTAATGAAACTCAAAGTCATTTAGGTGGGATTGTCATTCAGTATCAACAAGCTAGAAATGAATTACAAACTCTTTACAATCAGCGTTTGACACTGCAAGCAGCAGTGGCAGAGTTAAAGACGGAACGGCAGAAATTGTATGCTGAGGCTAAACAAGCTATTGATGAAGCGAAGACGGCAATTGAAAAACGCGATCGCAAAATTGCCAAATTAGATAAACTTATTCAAAATCGTAATCTAGAAATTAAACAGCGAGAGGAAGTGATTATTACTAGAGAATCTCGCTTGAAAGAATTAGAGAAACAACAACAATTTTTAGAACTCGAAGTAGCCAGACTAGAAAAATATTATCAGTCCTACCGTGACCTCCGGTTAGGTAAACTAGCATTAGTGAAAGGTCAAGTGATAGCAGCAGGGTTAATTACTGTGGATAAGCCTGTAGCGGCACATCAGGCAATTATCCAAATTCTCCAGGAAGCTAACCGCAATGCCAATGTTCAGTTAACTGAACCTGGTAGTACGCCAGTAAATAAAGAAATACTTCGTGTTACCAAGGATAAAGTTGAACAACTAATTGCCCAAATTAAAGATGGTCGAGAATATGTAGTCCGAATTTTCTCCGCAGGAAATTATGTTAGAGGTGAAAAGCAAATAGAATTTTTTGCAGATGCAGTCCGCAATCAACTGGTATTTTCGTCAGGTGAGGTACTAGCTACGACTACAGCAGATTTAAAAAATATGACATCTGAACAAATGCGTCAACGCTTAGACTTACTAATTTCCGCTTCTCAATTTCGCGCCCGCAATGCCGGAATTATAGAAAGTGTGCAAATAGATGGCACTTTTCTGCGCTTTATGAGTCAATTACAGCAAACAGAGCAAGAAGTAGAAATTAAAGCTGTAGCCGCAGATAATACTTATACTGTGGGTCCATTGAGAGTCAAGTTAGTAGCCATCCTGAATGGACAAATACTGTTTAGTACGTGAAATCAATTAAAAATCTAATGACAACTAACAACTAACAACTGACAACTGACAACTGACCAATGACCAATGACTAACACACAACCTGTAATTTTAGGATTTGATCCCGGTCGTGATAAATGCGGTGTTGCGGTGATGGGATTGGATCGACAACTGTTCTATCATCAAGTTGTATTGGCAAATGAGGCGATCGCTAATATTGAAATACAACTGCAAAAATTCCCCGTATCCTTAATAGTGATGGGAGATCAAACAACGGCGAAAAAGTGGAAACAGCAACTTAATCAAGAATTAAGTAAACCCACCAATATCATTTTGGTTGATGAACGTTATTCTACTTTAGAAGCCCGCGATCGCTATTGGCAGATGTATCCACCCCAAGGCATAACTAAACTATTACCCAAGGGTTTACGTCAACCACCACGGCCAATAGATGATATTGTTGCCATTCTTCTGATTGAACGATATCTCAACCGACTAACTGATAACTAATTTAAAGTTCAGCCCGAATCGTAAAAGCATAATCCCCCCCAGGTTCTAACTGATAATCTTGTTGTTCCAAAAAACGCCCTAGAGGTTCTTTGATTAAAGCACGACCTTGGGAAGGCTTCACAGACAGTTCTCCCCGACGGAAATGCCACTGGAAATGCCAATGGAAATTACCGGCACTAACTTCACCTTCAAGAAAGCCTTGTTGCCAAGATTGGCGGGTAACTCTCACATGAGCAGTAGTTTCTGGCAGACGTTTAGCACTCACTAAGCTTGATGTCACGTATGGGATAAAGGACAATTATTTATAGCGTTATTTATTCTATGTACCAAAAATAGCTTAATTCTACAAACTAATAAAAACAAGATAAGTTAGCTTAATCAGCAGAAGCCCCACGTCTCACTATACCGGAGCGTGGGGATGCCAGTCGCCTGCGACGGGAAACCCGTCTACAGCGCTGGCTCATGAATGCGCGTGAGTTGAGTTGCGTAGCCCAAATTGTATTTGAGCGTAGCGAAAACAAAGAAGGCTACAGCGACGAAACGTAGCTTGCTTCTCGCCCTGCGAGTACAAAATGTTGATTTTATGTTATTATAGGAGAGTAGGTGTAGTCCAATTAAATGCTCCAAATGCAGCCTACAAAACAAAAAACAAATCTCAAAACCAAAGAACCGTGGGGCGCACGGTCTTAAAGCTCAGTTAATGTCCGGATTAGGAGTCACGCTCGTTGCCCACACTCACCTGAAAGGGAGTGTGTGGAGTACGTCACTAAAGTCCAGTTTCTTAACTGTTCTTTTGTGGTTAATTTACGATAAATGCAAGATAACAATGCAATTTTTGCATAAAACTATTTGTGAAGAGTGTGCTTTTTATATCAATCTAGAATGCACTCACCCTGATGAGATGGCAGTTAATTGTGCTACTGTCACTTTTTGCAATTCATTTACTCCAGCAGTAGAAATTGATAGTCCTTGTGTATCTTTTGGTAATAATGGCGCTCACAACACAAAATAACTGCTTAAGAGGTTGTTTGATAGCGTTCACGAAGTGTGCCGAAGGCATAGCGTGGCGTTAGCGATAAAGTATTAGATGAAACCGATAATCTCCAAAAACCTAACCACCCTGCCCTGACAGGTGTAGGTTTTTAATATTCTCTGTAAAGGCAAGACCAGGAGGACAAGGAAGGATAGTAGACAAGGTGGATTTTATCCACAAAATACTCAGTTTATGGTTTATTTTGTCCGCTTTTCCTCCCTTGCCACCTTGTCTGCCTTGTTTTCCAAGTCTTGCCCTCACGACAATGTAAAAAACCTACCCTTGTGAGACCCCCCTGCCCCCCTTCCCTACGTTAGCGCAGCGTGCCGAAGGCTGGGAAGGGGGTTTTCAAAGCCTCTCCCCGCTTCGGGGAGAGGTTTGGAGAGTGGTTTGTTTATACATTAAAAACTTGTTCATTCATCCTCTAAGAGATGATATAAAAACATTTTATTTTAAATCTATTTGATTTCAATAAACCAAAATAGAGAAGGTTCTAAGGTTTTGATTTTCCTGTTTCTGACTGAATTAAAATAGGCATTCCTCCCTTTTCTGCACCGATAACAACAATTTTAGAATTATTAGATTGAGCAAGTTTTTCCGTAGCTTCAATTGAGCGTAATTGCAAAACTTGGTTAGTAAGTCCACCAGAGATAATTTTTTGAGAATCAGCTATACCTTTAGCTTCAATTCTCTTCCTATCTGCTTCTTGGCGCTCTTTTTCTAATACAAATTTCATTTGTTCATTTTCTTGTTCGGCTTTGAGCTTTTCTTGAATTGCTTTTTGTAAAGTTTCAGGCATTTTGACGTTTCTTAGAAGTGCTTGATCAACAATAAAGCCTAATGTTGGTATTTCTTGAGTGAGTTGTTGATCAATTTTTTGAGCTATTTCTTGACGTTTGGTTGAATAAATTGCACTAGCTGGATAGTTTGCAGTAATAGCGCGAACAGTAGAACGAAATCTAGAAATTATCAATTGTTTTTCATCAGTTCCAATTGTTTTATATACTATTGCTGCCTTCTGAGGATCAAGTTTATATTGAAGACTAACATCAAGATTTAAACTCAAACCCTCTTGAGATGTTGTATCTATATTTTCCTTGATATCTTTAAGACGAGTGGAAAAGTTGATGACTTTGGCAAAGGGGTTAACTAGATGAACTCCTGAATCAAGAGTATTGTCGGAAATTTTACCAAATGAGTTAATAATACCCACATTTCCCGGTGGAACAATCACCAACAGCCTAGAAATCGACGCGAGTAAGGCAATACTACCAATCAATATCGTAATCCCTCGGACTGCCAATTGAGTCCTTTCGCTGGTGATTCTGCCTGTTTGGAGATATATGAGACTTGCTATGAGACTCGTGAGGAGGGAGACTATAAAGCCCATAAGATTTTTCTGTATTGTTAAGATGTGATATACACTTAACATACAAGTATAATAATAAGGTTAAGGTTGAGTTATGAATGGGTAATTTAAAGTAGTGTTATCCTTCTATTGTTAATCTAAGAAACTTTTCTTTCTCTTCCCTTTGCGTGAGACAAAAATTAATAAATTCTCAACCTTTTTATTTATTTAACGTCACTAAAAATATTATTTGGCAAAAAATCAATGCAATTATCATTAATTAAATATCCTATCTTGGGGATAATCAGTCTTTTGTTATTAGCTATTAATATTAAACCAGTATCCTCCACTTCTTTACCTACCCTGATTCTAGCACAATCTACCAATAGTCAAGCAGCTACAGACGCTTTAAATCAAGGGTTGCAGGAAATACAGTTAGGAAAAGTAGAAGAAGCAATTGCCGCGTTTCGTCAAGCTATTAAATTAGATCCTAAATTAGCAGCAGCGCACTATAATTTGGGTTTAGCACTCCGACAATCAGGAAAGTTACAACCTGCGGCAGATGCTTTTTATCAAGCTACCCAAGCCGATTCTCAATTTGCTTTAGCTTTTGCAAATTTAGGTGGGGCTTTATTAGAGGGAAATAATTTAAAATTGGCGCAAGATTATTTAAATAAAGCTTTGCAATTAAATCCAAATTTGGGTTTTGCCCATTATAACATGGGGTTACTCAGGGAACAGGAGAAAAATTGGTCAAGTGCGATCGCCTCTTTTCAAAAAGCTAGAACCTATAGTCAAAATGCTCCAGAACCTGCCTACCATTTAGGTATATGTTATTTACAACAAGGAAAAATTGAGCAAGCGAAGGTAGCTTTAAATCAAGCCATTAAAATTAATCCCAAATATGCAGAAGCATACTATAATCTTGGTTCAATTTTATTTAATCAGGGTCAATTAAATGAAGGTTTAGCAGCTTTCAGAAAATCAGCCGCAGCTAATTCTAGTTATGCTAATGCCTATTATGGTGCCGGGTTAGTTTTTATGCAGTTAAAACAATACAAGGAAGCTATACAAGTCTTTCAATATGCACACAATTTATATAATATTCAAGGTAACGTACAGTGGGTTAAAAATTCCCAACAGTTATTACAACAGTTAGAGAATAGGAAAAAATGAGATTATACTATAAACTTTATCTGTGTTTGTCTGCGTATATCCGCGTTCGATTATTCTTATTATTTATTATATATACTCAAATCTGTTGGCTTCCACACCCGCTATAGGTTTTACGTTAAGTTGACACCAATGAAGCTCTTGCTTTACCCCTACACATCTAGGTTTTTCATGATCCTTTAAAAGTCCATGTTTTAACCTATCTTCCGCACCCTCAACTGTCACAATCGGTTTTTACTGTTTTTTATGATGAAATGAGGATGTATTGTATACCGAATCTCGATGAATTAACGGATACATGATGCCGACAAGGCATAATTTGTATCCAAAAATCAAGAGAAAATCAAGTGATAATACTATGTGACACCCCAGGGTGCGGAATGTGGGTTTAACCGTGTTCCGTATAAAAAGTGATACCCAATGAATTACAACACAGGAGAGAGAGAACCTGATAATTCAGCTTCTCTTTCTCCTGATGATTGTAATAAGTGATGATTCTAACGGATATACTCTTTCAATACGCTGTTACGGTTGGGGTGGCGTAATTTACGGAGTGCTTTGGCTTCGATTTGGCGAATCCGTTCGCGGGTGACGTTAAAAATCTGGCCGATTTCTTCCAGAGTTTTCATGCGACCATCATCTAAACCATAGCGCAGTCGGAGAACGTCTCTTTCACGGGGGCTGAGACTATCGAGGACTTTTTCTAGGTCTTCCCGCAGCAAGTTCTTAGAAACTTGATCTTCTGGGGTTTCACCATCAGATTCAATAAAATCGCCTAAACGGGAGTCTTCTTCTTTACCGATAGGTGTTTCTAAGGAAATTGGTAACTGGGCTGATTTAGCAATAAACCGCAGTTTCTCGATGGTCATTTCCATGCGAGTGGCAATTTCTTCTTCTGTGGGCTTGCGTCCCATTTCTTGGGATAGGAGTTTGGTGGTTTTCTTAATCCGTGATATGGTTTCGTAAAGATGAACAGGTAGACGGATAGTCCGGGACTGATCAGCGATCGCTCTAGTAATTGCTTGACGTATCCACCATGTAGCGTAGGTAGAAAACTTATAGCCTTTTTCGTGATCAAACTTTTCAGCCGCACGAATCAAACCCAAACTACCTTCTTGAATCAAGTCTTGGAAGGACAAGCCTCGATTCATGTATTTTTTGGCAATGGAAACTACAAGCCGTAGGTTAGATTGTACCATTTTGTCTTTCGCTCGGCGGCCAACGTGGAGGCGATAACGAAAGGTTGGTAATGGTAATGATACTTCTGCGGCCCATTCACTGTCTCTAGGATTGCGTTCTAGGCGTTCACAAAGCCTTTCCCGCGCTCGTTCTAGTTCCAGTAATTCAGCAATTTTCCGCGCTAGTTCAATTTCTTCGTCTGCGCGTAACAAACGAATCCGCCCAATTTCTTGCAAGTACAAACGAATTGAATCTTCGGTGTAGTGCTTTTTCTTGGTAGTTGTTGTCCGACGACGCGATTTAGCGGCTTTTCCAGACTTTGCGTCGTCCTCATCAGACTGAGGCTCTAAAAAATCATCAATTTCGCCGTCATCAGTCAGCAGTAAGTCCTCTTCTTCTTCTATTAAGAGTGCTTGTAATTCGATCTCAGGCGGATTTATCATTTCTAGGTCAGGCTGATAAATATTTTCGAGTACGTTGTTAGCCTGGTTCATGCCGCTTTCCTCATGCTCCTTGCAGAATCATTTAATGAAGACATTTTGATTACTTTTGGCATTAAGTAATCCATAAACCGAAAATTGGGTTTTGGCTGATTACCTTGAGATATTTTCGGTGATTTTTTCCTGTTTTAGGCAGGATTGTTTAGTAAAAGTAGCTAATGTCACTTTTAGAGTGAATTGCTCGCTTTTTTAATTGTCATCCCTGGAAATTCTGCATATCCCTTTTGATTGGCTAAATCTATTATCTAGATCGGTCTTTTTCAAAAAGTTTCCTGATGCGAATATAAGTGGATGACACTTGACAGATTTAACTGTAAATACTGTTCCGATTGTAGCCTATTTCACAAAAATTGGCCTGTTTTTGTGCATTATTTATGAACTCATTTACTAAGACTAAGCCACCTTTATCAAAAAGACATTAAAAATGGCGGTGATACCATTAAATCTTGTCGAAAACTTTTTGGTTTGGCAGTGGCATTCTTATTAAATTAAGAGGTAGGCACACTCGCTGCTTTATAAAACTTATCCAAATTGCTCCCAACTGAACTACTAGCGTTTATCTTCTGCTCTAACTCAACCCGACGGCAGGTAATTGTTTACAGAAATTAGTTCTGGTTGAACTAATTGTACATATTAACTATCAGCTAGTGATTGGTGTTTGTTTCCAGGCACTAACCCTTGTATATGCTATACCAAGAACCTGAACTAAGGAGTTAAAGTTATGGCATATTTTATTGGGGTGAGAGATGAATAGAGATTTCAATCAATTCAGCCTTACTCACACATTAGCGCAGAGTTGAGATTTCTACCCTGTGCAAGTTGACAAACTGTTCCTCCTGTATACAACGATATTTTAATCAGGTGATAAATAATATTGTTGCTAAAGTTGCCAAATAATATATTTAGGTAAATCAACGTGTGCTGATTGTGCTTTTAAATACTTTGGATTTTAAGAAGGTGGCTGTCATCTGTTTTTGACACTCTCACCGTCTAAAGACACTGAGATTCTTAAGAGATTTTCACTCGTAAAGGTTGAGCCAAACAACCACTAGACACTCCGCTTAAAGCATTGTGCTTACTTTTTCTCAAACATAACACAAAGACAAAGACCACGGCGATTAAAATCGCACTCTTCGGGATCTTGCTACGTGCGGCAACGCTGTCAGGTGTAAAGACGCGCCCGTTTCCCACTTACAGCCAGGTCTTATGAAAAGTTTTGTGTATCCTGATTAATCTTTGCTTGTAGATAATATCTAATTGGGTTTTATAAGCATAGCAAATGCTTTCCCTCTTTGTGGAGAAAATTTCTGATTTTTAGGGAAAAAGTTATGGAAAGGGGGAACAGGGGAGGTAGAGGAGTAATTACCAATTACCAATTACCAATTACCAATCCCTAATTACCAATCCCCAATTACCAATTACCAATCAACTTAGATATCTAAATCTGTCATATTCAGTTTAGAACCATAGGTTTCAATGAATTCCCGACGGGGTGCGACACGATCACCCATTAAGATGGTAAAAATCCGATCAGCTTCGGCTGCGTCTTCAATTTCCACTCGTTTGAGGGTACGAGTTTCAGGATTCATGGTGGTTGTCCACAGTTGTGCAGGCATCATTTCCCCCAAACCTTTAAAACGCTGAATGGTATAATTAGCATTGCTGGGAAGAGTACCAAGGTGCTGTTGCAATTCCCGTTCGCTATAACAATACTGGTAATTTTTGCCCCGTTCTACTTTGTAGAGTGGAGGACAAGCAATATAGATGAATCCTTGTTCAATCAGCGCCCGTTGATAACGATAGAAAAATGTTAATAACAGCGTGCGGATGTGCGCTCCATCTACGTCAGCATCAGTCATTAAGACTATATGATGATATCGTAATTGCGCGGCGTTGAATTCTTCACCTTTGACACCTAAACCAAGTGCCGTAATTAACGATTGAATTTCGTTATTTTTATAGATTTTGGCATCGTCGGTTTTTTCGATGTTAAGAATTTTACCACGAAGCGGGAGAATTGCTTGGGTACGGCGATCGCGTCCTTGCTTGGCGCTATTGTGAACAAATACACCACTAGCTAAGGCGAAGTTATGGGTTTCAGGAACTTCGATATCGTAAACATCCACCTGTTCTGCTAACCGTTCAATACTGACAATGCGGTGGTTGTAATTAGCAACAGCTTCATAAGCTAAGGCTGGATTACCTTCAAAGTAACGTTGACAGAAACTATCAAACCGTAATAAAGACTTGTCTTTTGTCTGTTTTCGATAGGTGTTATAAACTTCTAAATCAAGCTTACCTTGCTCAACTTCAATCTGCTTGAGGACAGTAATCGTTTTGCGATAGTAGGTTTGCTGCAAAGTAGCATGATGTTGGGCGCGAAATTCAGGTGTCCATTGCTGCCAAGAATCAGAACGGGGATTCCAAACCATTTCATAGCCATTAATGGTAATCCCTGGATTGTTTATATCAGATATTTGCTGATATAGAGGCATGAGGGAATCATCAGGGGTTAAAAATGCAGCTTGCTTATAGCTGCCATCGCGTAACATAAAGCGATGATCCGGTGTGCAAACAATTGTTTCACCATTATCTAATGTTACTTTGATGACTTCAGCATTGGCTTTAGTCATACGGGGATTAATAATCCGTTCTACCCCAATAGTGCCATTATTCCGAATGGTATAGCAAAAATGCTCTTTGCCGATTGCTTGTTCGGCGACGATTTCTTTAAAACTGAGCGATCGCCCATCAACTAATGCTACTAATGTATCACCATGAAAACAGCCACCGGCAGAATCGCCTTCTACGATGTATATTTCCGATTCAGCAGGATCACGAGAACTACAATCTGCTAATTTACCAGGTAGCGGCGAAGATTCTAATACCGATTTCCGGCGGACTAATTCCCGTGCATGACGGGCAGCTTCAGCGGCTTTAAAGGCTTGAATAGCTTTGTCTAAAATGGAATCAGCTATACCAGGATGAAAGTCTAAATACTCCGTGAGGACTTCACCGACAAAAGAATCAACGATACCGCGAACTTCTGTATTTCCTAGTTTAGTTTTGGTTTGTCCTTCAAATTCAGGATCTACGACTTTGACAGAAATTACAGCGGTTAAACCTTCGCGAACGTGTTCACCACTGAGGTTAGATTCACCTTCTTTAATTTTGTTCCGTTTGCGAGCCGTCGCATTTAATGTCCGAGTTAAAACTGCTTTTAAACCTTCTAGGTGTGTACCACCATCAATAGTCCGAATATTATTAGCAAAGCCGAGGACATTATCTGTGTAAGCATCAGTACACCACTGGAGAGCAACTTCTACTTGGACGTTGTTGCGTTCCCCCTGGACATAGATAATTTCTTCATGGAGAGGTTGCTTCTCCCGATTCATGTAGGCGATATACTCTTTAATACCACCCTTGTATTCGTAAGTTTCTATTCTCGGTGTGTCACTTTTCAGGATTTCTAAACGATGATCCGTAAAAATAATTCTGACACCTGCATTCAGATACGCCAACTCGCGCAAACGTCCTGATAAAGTAATGTAATCGAATTCTATGCTGGTGGTAAAAATTTGTGTATCTGGCTTAAAGGTAATAGAAGTACCAGTTCTATCTTCTGCATAAGGCTGTGCTACCAATTCCGTAACGGGGAAACTCCGTTCATACCGTTGGTTATGTACCTTGTGATCTCGCCAAACCGTAACTTCGACAAACTCAGATAAGGCGTTAACTACAGAAATACCGACTCCGTGTAAACCACCGGAAACTTTATAGCCACCACCACCAAACTTACCACCAGCATGGAGAACAGTTAACACTGTTTCTAAAGCTGATTTCCCTGTTTTGGGGTGAATACCGGTAGGAATACCCCGACCATCATCTGTTACGGTGACAGAACCATCAGCATTGATATCCACTTCAACATGGGTACAGTAACCTGCTAAAGCTTCATCAACTGAGTTGTCCACTACCTCGTAAACTAAATGGTGGAGTCCTCGCGGACCTGTAGTACCAATGTACATCCCTGGTCGTTTGCGGACGGCTTCCAGACCTTCCAGAACTTGAATCTGATCGGCACTGTAACTGCTCGTCATGAAAATTCTCCTGATGCTTGGGGTTAAAATCGCCAAAAGGCGAAGAAAGTCAAATCGCCCCAACATTATAACACAAAAGCCTTCCTGCCGTCTGTAGCGCAATTTGATGAGAAGTTTATCTAGGGGATATGATGTGATCTAAAGAGGAGGGCAAGAATATTTCCCCTGAGAGGTTGAAAGAACAAGTCTAATTTATAACCTACCTGGCAACTGGAAGTCGCGGAACCACAGAGACAAAACCCACCTGCGTGGGTTAAAAAACTTTGATTTTTCATTAGTCCACGTATCCCTTACGGGATCGAAGGAATAGATAGACTTTGCTTGTGTAGTAGCGAATTATATTCGCCAAAAACTTTTCAAACAATATCTACTGACTAATGAATGGGCGCAGGCCCTGCGCCCCTACTGACTAATGAATGGGCGCAGGCCCTGCGCCCCTACTAACTAATGAATGGGCGCAGGCCCTGCGCCCCTACTAACTAATGACTAAATTAATTGTAATTTGTGGGGCGACGGCGACGGGTAAATCCGGTTTAGCTTTAAGTTTAGCCCAGAGATTGGATACTATAATTCTGAGCGCTGATTCCCGTCAAGTATATCGTGATTTTGATATTGGTACAGCTAAACCAAATATAGCTGAACAAAAATTAGTTCCCCATTATTTAATAGACATCTGCGAACCAACTCAGGTAATGACATTAGCAGATTATCAGGAACAAGCACAAGCTTTAATTGCTAGTTTGGCAGTTAAGCCATTGTTGTTAGTAGGTGGGACTGGCTTATATATCCGTTCCATTGTGCGGGGAATGAAGATTCCTAGAGTATCACCACAACTAGAATTGCGATCGCAATTAGAATCTCTTGGTCAACATCAACTTTATCAAATATTGCAACAAGTTGATCCGATTGCTACCCAAAAAATTCACGCTAATGATTTGGTGCGAACATTAAGAGCTTTAGAAGTTTATTATGCAACTGGTATTCCTATTTCTGAACAACAGGGAGAAAATCCCCCTAATTATCCAATTTTACAAATTTGTTTAGATAGTAATGCAGAACATTTAGATGTGAGAATTCGCAAACGAACTGAACAAATGATTGCCGATGGTTTAGTTGGTGAAGTTGAATATCTCTGCCAAAAACATGGGACTGATTTATCTTTATTAAACACCTTGGGATATCAAGAAATTAAGCAATATTTGACGGGAGAAATTAACTTAGAAGAAGCTATAGATTTAATTGCTTTACATACAAGACAATTCGCAAAACGTCAACGGACTTGGTTTAGACAATCTCCGAATATTGAATATATTGATATGGATAATCCTGATTTATTAGAAAGTATTTGGCGGCGAATAAATGAGTTTATTTGAATCATGATTTAAATCCCACATTCCGCACTTCAATGAGTAGTATACAAAAACTACATTCACGGGTAATTCAAAACAATAGTTCGTAAAAATTACGTTACTATCAAAAAATAAATTATGCACACAAAAATTCTAGCTCTTTTATTGTGTCTAAAAAGCCAGTGAAATAGCTAAATATATTGACCAATTTCGATATATTGAAACCTTCAAATTATACTACGCTGAATATCCAGAACTTGGTTATAGTGATAAATTTCGAGAATGGGCAAAATCCGATAGCACCGAAGCCTACAATAGTTGGGGGAACAGTTCAGCCATGCGGGTTAGTTCCATAGGATCTGTCTTTGATGATCTTAATACTGTATTACAAGAAGCTCAAAGCAGTGCCGAAGTTACCCACAACCATCCTGAAGGCATTAAGGGCGCACAGGCAACCGCAGCCACCATCTTTTTAGCGCGGACAGGGTATGATAAATCTAGTATTAGGTCTTATGTCCAAAAATCCTTTGGCTACAACTTAAAACCTACTTTAGCCGAAATTAGACCAACTTATGAATTCAATGAATCTTGCCTAGAATCCGTTCCCCAAGCTATTACTGCCTTTTTAGAATCTACAGATTTTGAAGACGCAATTCGTAATGCTATTTCTATTGGTGGTGATAGTAACACCATAGCTTGTATTACAGGTAGTATTGCTGAAGCCTTTTATGGTGGTGTACCCCAAGAAATCGCCGAATGGGCATTATCAAAATTAGATGAGCAACTTTGGCAGGTAACTGATAAGTTTATGTCACAATATTATGCTTAATAGGTAATTGGTAATAGAAAATAAATTTTCTGCTGATAGCGCAGCGTAACGTTAGCAATACTTTTGAATTCTCCTATATGCAATATAATAGTATAATCGTTACTATAGCCACAGTTAATTTTGACAATATAGTCAGTTTCTATACTCAATTGCTAGAACAAAAACCGAATAAATTAATTCCCCATATTTATGCTGAGTTTCAACTTGCTGGGTTAAAATTAGGTATTTTTACACCTAAATCAGCAAATGAACCGGAATTTGTCACTAATGCCCAAAGTCCCCTAAGTTTGTGTTTAGAAGTAAATAATTTAGAAACTGCCATATCTCACCTAACATCTTTAGGCTATCCCCCACCCGGAATGACTTGCACAGCTTCCCACGGAATAGAAATTTACGCTTATGACCCCGACGGCAACCGTTTAATTTTACATCAATCAAAGTAATAGGGAACAGGGGGAAATATTACCAATGACTAATGACTAATAACTAATGACTAATAACTAATGTCAATAACACAAAATTACAAATTAAATCTGATTCAATGGTATCCCGGACACATTGCCAAAGCTGAGAAAAATCTCAAAGAACAGCTAAAACGGGTTGATGTAGTTTTAGAAGTGCGAGATATTCGTATTCCCATAACCACAAATCACCCACAAATGAATGAATGGGTAGGGACAAAAGCCCGAATATTGGTACTCAACCGAGTAGATATGGTTTTACCACAAGTGCGATCGCAATGGATAGAGTGGTTTAAAAATCGAGGTGAATTTCCATATTTTACCAACGCCCAACATGGTCAAGGTATCACTGCCATTATCAAAGCTGCTCAAGCAGCGGGGATAGAACTGAACCAACGCCGTATAGATAGAGGAATGTTACCTCGTCCTGTTCGTGCTGTCGTGATTGGTTTTCCCAATGTCGGTAAATCAGCTTTAATTAATCGGTTGATAGGAAAGCGAGTCGTAGAAAGCGCAGCCCGTCCCGGTGTTACCCGTCAACTGCGGTGGGTAAGAATTTCAGATGAACTACAATTACTAGATGCTCCTGGTGTCATTCCAGCCAGACTTGACAGCCAAGCCGCAGCTATCAAATTAGCTATTTGTGATGATATCGGTGAAGCGGCTTATGATAATCAACTCATAGCTGCGGCATTCATAGATATAGTTAATGAACTTCAGAAAACACATTCTCATTCATTACCACCACACCCATTTCTTAAACGCTATGATCTCGATTCCATCATGCACACAGGAGAAGACTATTTACAAGCCTTAGCAGAACATCGTTATAAGGGTGATATAGAACGCACAGCCAGACAAATGATCACTGATTTTCGGAAAGGACTTCTAGGTAGTATCCCCTTAGAATTACCACAAATTTAACTGCTAATTTATATCCACACTATTGATGTTTTGAGAATTAGGACTTGCTGCTCTCAATTTGGAGTAGCCATTCCGATTATTTTTGTTTTGGCGATTTAGTTTCTTTCTCAATGATTCCATATAGGTATAAAAAACTGGCGTTAAATACAAAGTCAAAATTTGCGAAAATAACAAACCGCCAACAATCGCAATTCCCAAGGGACGACGCGCTTCTGAACCTGTTCCCGTTCCTAAAGCAATTGGTAAAGTTCCAATTAACGCCGCCATAGTTGTCATCATAATGGGACGAAAACGTACTAAACAAGCTTGATAAATTGCCATTACTGGGGTTTTTCCTGATTGACGCTGGGATTCAATGGCAAAATCTACCAACATAATTCCATTTTTCTTCACAATACCCACTAGTAAAATAATGCCAATAAACGAGTAAAGATTTAATTCCACCTGAAAAATATATAGTGTTAATAATGCACCAAAACCCGCCGCAGGTAAACCAGAAAGAATAGTAATTGGGTGAATAAAATCTTCATAAAGAATCCCTAGAATTAGATAAATTACCACAATAGATATTAGTAATAACCAACCTAAATCTCCAAAAGACTGATTAAAAACCTGTGCCGAACCTTGAAAATTAGTTGTAATTGTGGCAGGAAGAATTTCTTCGGCCAGTTTCTGAATAGCTGCTGTTGCTTGATTTAAAGAAAATTCAGGTAAAGTATCAAAAGATATAGTTGCAGAAGGCAGTTGAGATAGGTGATTAACAGTCAAAGGTGCAACTGTTTGGATTATATTAGCGATCGCACTCAAAGGAATTAATTTACCATTATTTGAGCGCACATAAAGCATAGCTAAAGCATTTGGATCACGTTGATATTCTGGCGTTAATTCTAAAATTACATAAAATTGATTATTCGGACTATAAATAGTAGAAACCTGACTAGAACCATAAGCATAACTAAGAGTTTTTTGTACTTGTGCGGCTGTAATCCCTAAAGTTGCAGCTTTCGCATGATCAACCTGAACTTGTATTTGAGGAGTGCTAAGTTGCAAATCACTATCCACACTTCGCAAACCCGGTATCACTCTAATTCTATTTAATAACTTTGGTAAATATTCTCGCAATTCTTCTATATTTAAACTTTGTAATGTAAATTGATATTGAGAATTAGTTTGTTGTCCACCAATAGGAACTGGACTTTGGACTAAAAAGCTAGAGAAAAGCAGTCAGCAGTAACACTGACTGGCGTAAAGTCAATGAAAGTAATAAATCATTGACATGATGATCCTGACACAACTAGAAAAATTTCGCCAAAGTATCTATGATTCGTTGGGGAAGGCCAGAGATGCAGTATTTGAATTGATGGATGCAGTATTGACAAGTCCAAGTATCACATCATTTGTAAGCTTGTCACAAAGTCCAGTATTTAGACGGCAATGGTCAAGTACTTATGCAGCACTGCATGATAGTCGTCCACCGAAAAGGAAACTAATGAAACTAGTGGTACAAGAGGTAAAGACGGATGAACAGCCATTTCTGGCAGGAGATAATAGCTTTTGGGGACGACCAGAAGCAAAGATACTAAAAGAAAGAACATTTCATGGAGACTCCAGAGGGAGCATAGGTATCGGACAAAGTTATAGTACATTAGCCTGGATACCAGAGAAGGATGGGAGTTGGGCATTACCGTTGAAACATGAACGAATCACTAGCTTTGAAACGCCAGTAAGTAAAGCTGCATTTCAACTCTTACAAGTCACTCGTGAGTTAGGAAAAAGACCCCTTGCAGCCTATGACCGAGGCTATGGTAATGCCAAATTTGTGCAAGCCACGGAGAAGATTGAGGCAGACCTATTATTGCGGTTAGCATCCAACAGATGTGTATGGGGTATACCCGATACTTATAAAGGACGAGGCGCACCTCGTAAGCATGGTCATAAGTTTAAGTTCAATGACCCGGAAACTTGGCCAGAGGCAACTGAAACTTTAGAAGTGGAAGACCCGAAAGTTGGAAAGGTGAAAGTCATGCGTTGGAGTGGATTTCATTTCCTTCAATCCCCAAACCGGGCAATGGAAATCATCCGCGTCGAGATACTCCAACCAGTCGGACGCAATCGTCAGTTTCAACCCTTATGGCTGGCTTGGTTGGGTCAGACAATGCCTGCATTAGAGGATCTCTGGCACAAATATTTACGCCGTTTTACTCTAGAACATTGGTATCGTTTTGCGAAGCAAAGGTTACATTGGACACAGCCTCAACTTAGCTCAACTCGGGCAGCAGAACGATGGAGTGACCTAATGCCCCTGTTAACTTGGCAACTATGGTTAGCTATATCTGCCTGCATCGACTCCCCATTGCCTTGGCAATCAACTCAGGATACACTATCTCCAGGGCGTGTAGCACAAGCTTTTCCTCTAATTTTAGCTGTTATTGGCACTCCTGCCCAACCCCCCAAAACTCGCGGTAAATCACCTGGTCGCCCCCAAGGACATCAGCCACCTCCACGTCCCCGTTATCCTACTGTCAAAAAACACCCATCTAAAAAACCTAAATCAGAAGAAACACTTAAGAACGCTGACCTAACTGCTGCTTAGTTTCTGCTTCTTTTTCGACGATTCAACAACACTGGGCCTCTCAAGGATGTTGGGTAATTTTCTCTTGCCTTCTTTTCATTGCTGCTAAATGCCAGTTAGTCCAAACTCAAGTTCATAGTCAAATCCTTCCTTGTATTAAGTGTTTACCAGAAAAATTGCAGATTCTTCTAACTTTTTCTATGTCAGATTATTCTGCAATCAGCTTTTGTCAAGTCTGTGCGATTGAACCACCGATTAATCGAAAAATTCAGATGTGCGATTGGGACTATTGCCAGTGTGTAGTTTACCGCCGTAGGTATCGCATAAAATCATCGTGTTACTGATTAAACGAATCTAACCTTGCAGATTTCTCAATTAGATTCCAATCTTCAGGCTTCTTTCTTTGGTTGAGGAGATAAGAACAGTGTTCACCAATTCTCCTGTAATAATACTCACTAGTAGTATTATTTGCATCATTAATGGCGGAATCTCGAATTAAACGCCACCAGTCTGCACGCCCCGTATTACTTAGGAGCCACTCACAATGAGCAGCAATTCTCTTTTGGTAATAAGGTTGGTTGGAAATTGGTAGAGAAGCGATCGCATTTAACCTGATCTGCTCCCATAAAGGTTTCTCACCTCTCAGATTGTACTCACAATGTTCGGTCGCTCGTTTGTAATAAGTGTCACTACTGGTGTTTCCTGCATCGTTGGTAGCGGCATTTCGGATATCTGACTACAGAGAAGCACGCCCTGTAGAGTTAAGCGTTGCCTTACAAGAAGCAGCAACGCTTTCGTAGTATTGTGTCTTGTTTTGGGCTGAAGCTTCTAAAACTGGTGTAAGAGCCAATACCAATCCTACAATGGGAAGCAAGCAATTTAATTTTTTATTGTTCATTTTTTATCCGTTTATCTTCAGACTTTAATGTTTTGAAACTTCAGAACTAGCTATCCTAGAGAATCTACAAATGATTCCTGACAGCCAAACATCAATCTAATTAGTGCTTACAAGCAAATTTTTTGGCAATAAATATTCAATTTATCGATCAATTTTCTGCACTTTAAAACTTGAACCATTGGATGCCATAGTAATATAACCAGTATTTTCAGGATATTTATATGAAAATCTAAGTCCTGTCGCACCAGTTCGAGCAAAGTCCCCAGCGACTATCTCGCCAATCATGTCAGGATTCATATTACCTGCTCCACTCGTCCACCACGGATTCAAACTGAAACCACGTCCATTAGAGGTAAAAACAACAAAACCTACGTTAGAGTTGCCATAGTCATACATACAGGTAATATCCGTCCTTCCGCTCCCTGAAAATAGACCAGTGAGACATCTTCCGCGTGTACTACTGAAATTAAATTCTCCATCTCCTGAATCAAACCACACGACACCATCGACAAGAATCTGTATTCTGTTACGCCCCAGATCGTGTATGATTGCTTCCTGTTGTCCTCCTGTTCCACGGAAATTGCCAGACAGTCTTTTGACAATAGAGGATTTGGTAGGTCGTTCTGGAGGAGAAGCGCAAATACCAGCCCTTTCGCACAAATCTTTTGCATTAGCTGGTGACTGAAATACTCCAAAATTGAAGCCAATACTTAAGAATACTAATCCTGCTGTTGTAATGCTTCTCAAGACGATCTTTGCTTTCATTGAAGTTGAGGATATGAATATTGCTTCATCAAATACTTTAATATTTAGTATGAGGTTTAACAGCAGCATATTTACGTAAAATTTTTTAATAAATAAAGCTTATGGGGGTAAATATAGCGAGCGTGTTACCAGAGGCAAGTAGTACAAAACCTCAGTTTGTAGTAAGTACCTGGACAGAATTAATTACATATTATTTATTTACCAATCCTTTGCCCATTAAGGATTTCAGTCCAAATGTTTGTGTAATTAATTTTGTCTCATTACTTATGACAGAACATGGCTAAAACCTTTATTCTTTCGTTCCATCCTTGTGGTTATTTTGGCTGATAAGTGCGAATTAGGTCTAGATGATTTTATCGGAAACGATAACTGAAAAGTATATGCAGTAATACTTTCAGTCTATCTTGCCTCTCATGACACGCTCGCTATATCTACCCCGTTTCCCTGTTCTTCATTTAAAACGCCTCTTAATTGTTGAGAGGCGTTTCGCTTATCAGCTTAGTGAGAGACAAATAAGTTGTATTTATCGTAGCAAAAATATATCTAATTGGCAATAGATACGCTATCCTACAAGGGTTTCTAGTCTTAATATTCATTACGAAAACTTCATTTTTAGAAGAATTTAATTATCTTTATTTTTCACTTGCCAATCAATATTTTATTGATTACACTTGCACAGGTGAGAGATAAATTAAGGTAAAAAATGACAGCCCAAGTAATATAGCAACGCTTTCCAGACCATCTTGCAGGTTTTTACTTCTATCTCGGCTCAATACCTTATCCGCCTGACAAGTCAGGTGTATGGAGATTAGATTGAATTCAGTTCAAACATATAGTTACACTAGAAGTCTCAATTTATGAGTTTAAATAAATCTCAAAGAACACGAAGCTGCTTAATACGATGGGTGTCAGCAACAACACTTTTAACTGCGGTTATTCTTTCTTCTGTTTTCGCAAATAAGGCAGAAGCAAATCACTGTGGTTTTTTGGACTTTACGGGCAACTGTATCCATGAATCGTCAGGTAGTGAGATTGGCGGACCCTATTATTCTAATCCTTTGAAATCCGCTCATCCCCCTCAGAATCCTAACTCTAGCAGCTCCCACTTGACTTGTAGGAATATCTCTATTAATTCAAACATTTTGAGTGCCGAATGTGATAGAGGAGGCGGTTCTTATGTTCCGACTTCCATAGGTCTAAGAGGCATCTGGAACCGTAATGGAACACTACAAGAAGATCCAAATACTAACTCTAGTAGCTTCCAGTTAAGCTGTAGAGATTTGTCTATTCAAGGAAATGTATTAAGTGCTTCATGTGATAACGGTAATGGCGCAGTAATTCGCTCTCAACTAAGATTAGGAAGAATCTGGAACGATCATGGCACCCTTCGGTACTGATTATCTACCCAAGTTAAGCGCATCTTAACAATCATTGACAAAATCAAGATTCCATGAAACGCAAATCCCACAAAGCTTTTGATGCTGTCGCCTTGTCAAAATTTTATCTATTGGAGAGAGAAAGATTTACGTAAAACCTTCTTGAGTGCGATCGCCGATCTTGTAGGTTGGGTTGAAGTAGGGGTCAAGCCGGGATAAGGCTAAAATGGGACACGATGTAAAGTTTTGTAAACGCAATGCTCAAAACCATTGATTTTTCGTTCTTTACTCATTGTTTTAATACTTTCCCAATTTGGGAGTAGCACTAAAAATAATCATTAACGGAAAATTTTAATGTACTAAAGGTATAAAAAGTAGATTTTGCTCTGCAAAATTTCAATTGCTCCTCTATCATTTATGAAGAAATTAGTAAATCAATAAAGCACATTCTGAAACATTTATTTACATCGTGTCCCATTTTACCCTTATCCCGGCTTGACCCCTAAAAGAACCATTTAGACCCTATCTTCCGCACCCTCAACTGTCACAATCGGTTTTTACTGTTTTTTATGATGAAATGAGGATGTATTATATACCGAATCTCAATGAATTAACGCATACATGATGCCGACAAGGCATAATTTGTATCCAAAAATCAAGTGATAATACTATGTGACACCCCAGGGTGCGGAATGTGGGTTAGACCTAAAACATCTGAAGAGGTGATCACTTTCTTAGGGATTGAAAATATTTTAAATGGTGAGGAATACTGGCAAGAGCAACTAGAAATTAAAGGTATAGATACCAAAATTAAAGATAATTTTGAGTATTTTAAATCACTGGGAATTAGTTTTAAAGGTATGAAAGATACGGCTGTAAGTAGATTCAATCTTCTTCTTCCCTGGTTAGGTTACAAGGGGACTATGCAAAACAAAACCATTAAACAATCCAATGGAGTTGGCGTTAATTGTGACTTGCACCATAAAGTGAGCTAAAAGCTCATTTTATGCTTCTCTTCTCTTTAAAGTAGAGAACTAATCTTATCCATGTAATACACGGAAAAACGTCAAATTAACGGTGTATTACATGGAAATGTTGTTGTGCGGAATCATCGCTTAATATGCGTTATGGAAATCCCATTGTTTTTTGAGAGCGATTCATTGCAATAATAGATGATAAGCGTGTGTTTTCCTTTATCTAGCAACACTTTTGGATTGCTACTACATAAGACGAGATTGCTGATTACTAATGTTTCTGAAGCATAACATGGTTACTTTGAACCATATCTTAGTATTAAAGTTGATAATTCTCCTGTTGATTGAGGGTTATTTACTTCTATTTTTGTTAGACAGAGTTTTTAAAACTCAGGTTTATTTTATGGTGCAAAAAATCAACTCTGGCTCATTATTTGATGCAAAGTTTTATATTGCTATTGCTCGAAAAGCTTAATTTGGCGTTACTTATGGCTCATGTTATGGTTCACAATTTGGCTCAAATTATGGTTCAAGTCACATTAATAAATATATTGCTGTCAAGGTAGATTAACGCCCAATTTTCGCCATTCAAACTAACAAGGATAGAATGTAGAAGGATATATAAGCACAGCAAAGCGGCGATAAATTCCGCCGCTTTTTTATAGTTCCAATTTACCACTAAACGGGAAACTTACCCAAAACTGTTTCCCCGTTTCCCTGTTCTTCATTTAAAACGCCTCTTAATTGTTGAGAGGCGTTTCGCTTATCAGCTTAGTGAGAGACAAATAAGCTATATAGCTCGTAGCAAAAATATATTTAATTGGCAATAGATACGCTATCCTACAAGGGTTTTTAGTCTTAATATTCATTACGAAAACTTCATTTTTAGAAGAATTTAATTATCTTTATTTTTCACTTGCCAATCAATATTTTATTGATTACACTTGCACAAGTGAGAGATAAATTAAGGTAAAAAATGACAGCCCAAGTAATATAGCAACGCTTTCCAGACCATCTTGCAGGTTTTTACTTCTATCTCGGCTCAATACCTTATCCGCTTGACAAGGCAGGTGTATGGAGATTAGATGGAATTCAGTTCAAACATATAGTTACACTAGAAGTCTCAATTTATGAGTTTAAATAAATCTCAAAAAACACGAAGCTGCTTAATACGATGGGTGTCAGCAACAACACTTTTCACTGCGGTTATTCTTTCTTCTGTTTTCGCAAATAAGGCAGAAGCAAATCACTGTGGTTTTTTGGACTTTACGGGCAACTGTATCCATGAATCGTCAGGTAGTGAGATTGGCGGACCCTATTATTCTAATCCTTTGAAATCTGCTGGAATAGATTTAGGTTATGATAACCTACCCAAAGAGTTTATTGATGCAAATGGTGATGGCGTGAAGGATTATTGCCGATTTATTGGCGACTCTCCAAATATTTTTATTGCTTGTGTTCTGGGTAGCAGGAATGGTAGATGGTCTTCTGCAAATCAATTTTCCTTTAGATCAATAAGTGGTGTTGATCAGGGATACGATTCTCTTCCCAGAGGTTTTAGATTAGTAAATGGTAAAGCTGCTTATTGTCGCTTTGTTGGTAATGCTCCCAATCTTTTTGAAGCTTGCAATCTTACAACATCCTCTGGTTTCTCTTCAGAGCAATTCGGCTACCAAACTGGAAGAACTGCCAGAAGTGCAATTCGCCACTAACCAATCGACAATCAAAAACTTAATCTCATCAATTCAAAGCCATGAACTAGCCCTCTTTATAGTAATGACTTTTTACAGCCCTTTTACCGACTGTCGAATCAGATACACAGAAACTAAAGTTGTATAAAGCTAATTTCAGTCACGTTTCGTCTCTCTAGACCTATTTCCGATTTAGATTTGAGGAACTTTTTATGAACCCAAGCAAACATCGTATGATGTTTGGTCTCACGACAGCAGTCTTAGTTTCGAGTTCGCTGACAGTGCTACAGTTTCCTGCTCGTGCTGGCTTTTGGAGTAATACCGTGGACTCTGTTCGCCATGAATTGAAGAACTGTGTGCATGGTGGCTGTGATCCAACACAAACCAATCCGCGCGAAGTATTGGATACTACTTCTGGTGTAAGAGCCTTTGGAGCCGCTACAGATCGCTGGATGAATCGGCAAGTTCGTATTGGCACTGCACAAGCGAACGAGCTTAAAAATCGATTGCAGCAACGTATCAATGAGAATTCTCAATGCATGGAATTGCCCAGCATGGAAGGTGTCTGTACAGAGCTCAATCAATATTACGGTTTGAATATGCCGATTGAACGTCTTTCGTGGGAGCAAATTGCATCTCGACAGACCAATGCCAATGTACAGTTTTTAAGCGACTGCGTTAACAAAAAAAACCTTCCGTTTGAAAGTACAAAAGAGTTGATAT
Organism: Dolichospermum sp. DET69; assembly: GCA_017355425.1. Taxonomy (NCBI): domain Bacteria; kingdom Bacillati; phylum Cyanobacteriota; class Cyanophyceae; order Nostocales; family Aphanizomenonaceae; genus Dolichospermum; species Dolichospermum sp. DET69. The sequence goes on along the minus strand of CP070233.1, from coordinate 4,776,309 downwards.
GCTTACCATATTCTAACTACACAGAGTGATGCACTTCAGATTTGAACTCGCGGTTTAAGTATCTCACTTTTTAGGTCTATCCTTTTCGCTAAATACATCTCAGGTGTTTATCGGTTGGACTTTGCGAGACGTAATAGAGCTGACTTTAAGACGATTAGAGTAGGTTCACTACAAACTGAGGTTTTGTACTACTTGCGTCTGGTAACACGCTCGCTATATTTACCCCAAATTAACGCAACTGACAAATTTATTAATTGCTCCTACCTTGTCAGTGAGGGTCATAGTATATGGGGCTACAGTTTTGTGTATACCGCCAATTCAACTTTAACTGGAGTCAAAAAAATGTCAAAGAAAAATATTGCTATAGTAGGTTTCAATTTAAGCTTTGTTAGTTTAATTTCAATGCTTGGAGTTAGTGCATTCAGTTTAGTGCTTGCTTCTCCTGCAAACGCAGCTCTCCCATTTGAATCCAGTTGGCCAAACTTTAAGGGCAGAAACATTTCTCTTTGTTACTATTACGGCAACGATGACGAGAGTCGAGATTGTGAAGGCAAAAGAAATGATATTGCAAGCGCCTATTGTCGGAAAGTAGGTTCAGGATCTACGGCAATAAATTATTCTGTGACTCAAGGTACAGTAGACAATAGACGTGTTTCGTGGACACTTTATGAAAAAGCAGACGATACGCGGGAATGGAGATCTGGTACAGCTGATTGGTTCTTTACTCGTATTAATTGTCGCTGATTTTGTGCGCTTCTCTTTGCAGGGCTATTTCATTCTAATTGACTAGCTGGTATGGTAGTTAGGACATTTTCCTAACGCTACAACCCCATGCCAAGGTGGCTATGCTTATAAAATGGATAGGATAAAGCTTTTGAAGCAGCCTATAGAAGGTGTCAAAGGCTGTCAATCTGTTTTTTGGGGTCACTGTGATGACCCTGATAAAATCAAAGCTTTTGAAGCTGCAATTGAACAAATGGATTTTAGAAAGTTTGAATATTCGTTTAACCAATAACGTTATTTTTAAATTGTCCAGAGTGCTTAGAGAACTCCACAGAAAAATTGATCCTATAACAATACCTTCGCCAAAATTAGAGGGTTAGAGCTAGACAAAAAAGCTAAATTACATAGACAGAAAGGGTTTCAGGCTTTTGAATGGAGGTTTAAACCGATAGCCCAAAACCTGCATTCTGCGGGCGTTCTAAAAAATTAGCTAAGGTATTGAGTATATCACCGTTCTCCTTCTGGTTATGACAGTTAGGTATTTGTAGCGTGAGTCTTCGTTCTTAGCAACAAGATTGTATAGGTGTAGATTTATCTAGACTTATTTATGAAAAAGTTTTTAAGATTTTCAAAAGTAAGTATATTTCGCATTTATTTTTGATGAAAAGTAAGTATATTCTCCCACGATTTCGATAGAAAAAACATACACAATATTCATGAATAAATACTTTACTTTTGGAATTTTATCGAGTATGTTTGTATATGAGTTTCAGTCATTTAATTTTAGCTGACAGGTAATAAAATGATATTAAGAGTATCTAACTTTTTATCAGTTTACTTGTGTGTGAAATTAAAACTTTTTCATCACAATATTCTGAGAAGTATATCCTATGAAAGTTAAGAAGTTTTCGACTCTGATTTTAGTATCATGTTTGGTTTCAGGTCTTTCACTTTCTTTTTCAAAATCTGCTCAAGCAGGATTCTTTAGTAATCAAGTTCACTCTATTAGAGACGGATTCAGGAATGTTGCTCCACCAAGTATGCCAGAACCACCGAGTGGTTATAAATCAAATTTAAATTTGCCCAATTTTGATAATAGGAATGTAGGTAGTTGTGCTTATTATTATTCTAATGTTGTAGATACATCAAATGGAGGGACTTCAAATGTCCTTAGTTGCTCAGAAAAAGCCAGAGATATCATTGCAAATAGCTATTGTAACAAAAAGGGATCTTCTGGATCTAGCTATTGGAAAATACTTGACGGCGACAGGAGTACAAGAGTTCAAGCATGGATTCTTAGTCTTACAGATTCCCCAAATTCCGTTAATTCAAAACCTAAAGTATGGACAAGTCAACCAGCAGACTCTTACTTTACCCAAATTAATTGTCGATAGCAAAATCAATTTCAATCGGCTGAAAGCAATTTAATCTTAGCAGATAGGTGATTATAAATGATATTAAGAGTATCTGACTTTTTATCAGTTTACCTATATATTAAATTCAAAAATGTTGGAATTTAGAAAGTTTTTCATCACAATATTCTGAGAAGTAGATCCTATGAAAGTTAACAAGTTTTCGACTCTGATTTTTGTTTCATGTTTGGTTTCAGGTTTATCACTTTCCTTTTCAAAATCTGCTCAAGCAGGATTCTTTAGTGATGCAGTTGACTCTGTAAATCATGGTTTGACTAATATTGATCCAACTAACCAAAACTCTGCTGTTAGAGAAGGATTACGGAATGTTGATCCTACGTCAGGCAATATTTATGTCAATAACAATACTAATCAAATGATTAATGTACAAATAGAGGCTGATACAGGTTTAGATCATCATTTTATCATAAAGCCTGGTCAACAAAAAGTGCTTGTCGAAAACAATGTTCTACTACGGGACTACATCATTAGTGGTATCGAGATTGATACTAATAATAGAGTACTAAAGGGTGGGGTTAAATGGAAAAGATCAGTTTTAACTTTAACCAATCGCGGTTATATTTTCTCATTTAATGAATGAAAATAAACTTAGAAAAACTTTCATTTACCGTGAACTAGCGTGAACAAAAATACATCTAACATCCGCTATTTTGGATAGTGATAAAACACGAAGAATAGCATTTTTTAATAAGCCAGACTCTATACCCTATGTTTCCCATTTAGTATCTACAGCTAGTCTACCAATAAGCATACACTGTATAGGTCTACTGCTCCCGTTCAAAAGTCTTGCGACCGTCAATGACATCTTGATAAAACGGTATCCAAGGTTTTAAATTATGCGCGGACATTGTTTTTGTAGTTATTTGAGAGCATAATCGGAAATTGGGAAAATATTAATTCCTTGGTGCGATCGCTGAAACTGTGGCGAGGTTTTTGGGCGTGGTCACAGAGCGTGAATTTGGGGAGTTGAGTTTGGCGAGGTGAGTTGCGGCGTATGGCGAGGGTTTAACCAGTTGGTGAGAGAATCGGGTTCAATGGAATTAGCAAGAGTTACAGTTAACCGTTCTATTTGTGTGAGTAGTACGGGTATGTCATCTACTCTAGGACTAGCCCTTTCAAGGTGTGTTAATTTTCTGTGTTCTTTGAGCTAGAATCTTAGCAGTTGAGACATGAGGCTTGTTCTTCAGGTAAGTTCGTTTTGGTTGAGCTGTTTTAGGACCCCGTGGATGACGGCGAAAAGCTCTCAGTTTGACTTGACCTGCCAGATGTTTGAGAATTTGCGATAATTCAGTGAAGGTGATGTTCTGAAAAACACGCCACTCTTGGGGAGGAATCGCAATCATCATCCCTCTATAAACACCCTTAATTTCATCAGCTAAATAATAGCTAGAAATATTAAACTCAACGAGGTTGTCACCAACCCCGTTGGTCTTCAAAACCGTGCATGAAAGTTTCCCTTCACACGGCTCCTCAATGATTTGGTGCTTGTCATGCACACCTCATTACCCATTTTCCTTCGACTTTTTCAAGTTTTCTGGTGGGCTTAGGCTCGGCACTATTGCAGCCGGATTTTTGTGCCAGGACTGCCATTATTGGCTGTCTTTGTATCGTGGCAATGTCTGTGTAAAAGTTGAAGATTTTTATACTCATCCTTTCCACCTTTTGATTTTGGGATGATATGGTCAACTTCCATTACATCGTCTTCACGGAAAAACATTTCACAGTGGGTACATTTCCCTTTTTGCTTTTTCAGGAGTTTTGATACTCTGGTTGGCATTTCTGGGTTATTACCCATTCTTGTACTCCAGTAAACCAGATTTCCGTCGTATGGTGACGATTCGCCTTTGACTTTCACATGACGCACTATTGGCGTGTCGGCATGATTTAGTAACCGAAGTGAGGTTGAACCTTCCTTCCTGGTTGCGAATACCCAGTTATCACCGTCTATGGATTGCCAATACCTTTTTGACACCCATTTCCCGTTCTTTTTGGGGTGACGGTGTTTTGCCCAAGCGTTTAACTTTTGGTAAATAAGGTGGTCAATATCTGAGTAAGTCACCTTACTTACCACAGTCGCGTAGTAATTTGCCCATCCCCTAATTATTGGGTTTAAACGGCTGATTAGCGCCGCTTGCGGTGCTGCCTTATGAGCTTCAATAACACTGGCGATTTGGTCGTAGTGTACCTTTTGCTTCTGCTTGCTTGGGGTGATGATTGTTTTAAAGCCCTGCTTCGAGTGATACTTTCCTACTGGAAATTGTTGTATCGTAAAACCAAGGAAGTCGAACCCTGGTTTTTCTTGCTCATACTGATGGAGGGTGTGAGTAAGTCTCGTTTTACTAGGCTTTAATTCCAAACCCATGCCTTGTAACCATTCAGAGATTATCTCTTTGCATCTTTGGACAACGGTTATGTCTTTGTGGAGAATAACAAAGTCATCGGCATATCTGATTAAGCTGAGGCTTTGATAATTATGCTGCTTCCTTCCTTCCAGCGTTTCTGTATATTGCTTAATCCGTTCTTCCATCCCGTGGAGGGCAATATTTGCCAGTAATGGGGAAATTACCCCGCCCTGTGGCGTACCCTCAGATGTTGGAAACAACTGCTTACCGTCCATCACTCCCGCTTTTAACCATGCGCGAATTTGTCTGCGGATGGTGGGGGATGTATTCAATTTTATTAGCAGTTTTTCCTGGTTGATGCGGTCAAAACATTTGGCAATATCGGCATCGAGAACATATTTTGGTTTCCCGTTGATAGCGTTAAATATTGCCCCTATTGCATCATGGCATGAGCGTCCGGCTCTGAACCCATAAGAGTTAGGCTCAAATCGCGCTTCCCATTCTGGCTCTAATACCAGTTTGACAAGTGCTTGCAAGGCTCGGTCTTTCATTGTAGGTATTCCCAAAGGTCGTTTCTCTTCCGTTCCAGGCTTAGGAATCCATACCCGTCTAGTTGGACTGACCTTTGACCCCAGGTTTAGATTTCCAGTGAGTTCTAGACGCTGTTTTGGAGTCAGCGATTTAACGCCATCTACACCAGCCGTCTTTTTCCCTTGGTTATCCTGGGTGACTCTACGAACCGCTAAAGCTCTTGCTGACCATGACTTCATCAGCGTCTTTTGGAGTCTGCGATATGCTTTTACATCACCACGGGCGGAGGCTTGATAAATTCTCTTTTGGAGCTTATACACGCTACGTTCTAGCTTGCGCCAGTTAATAGAGTGCCATTCCACCATCAGTTGTTGAGACTGTGTATTAGACATATATACTCACTACTTGGGACTTTATCATCCAAATCACCGTAAATCTGTCAGCATATTCTGGGCATTACCCCAGACATTCGCTTTTGATTTAATCTCACCTTCTCGTTGCATACGGTTAGCACCTACTCAGGTATTCGATCACCTGAGAGCAAGCGAGAGGTTATCTCGTTCCGAATGACCATGCTGTGTACCTTTAGAGTGATGCTATTCGCCGGGTTTATTGGAAGTGCAAATTGGTCAAACCGAACATTGCCAACTCCTTATCCTGTGTCTTTTGACTCCAGCGCCTTTAGCCTTATTTCGCTGGTTGGTAGTCACGACGATTCAATCGCATCTTCAAGCCTAGGCTTTACTCATGGGTACTTTGCTCGATGCTTACCAACTTAGGCTGTCAGTAATAACACCTTTTCACCCCGCTTCAGGCTTTGATGGCTAGTCTCGAACCTGGGGGTGATGCTTTCACCGTTGCACCTACGGGGTAGGGTTTGAGGGGTTCTAGGATAATGGCTCTCACCTACATGGTCATTCAGTTGTCAAGGTTTTGTACCTTGCGGCTAATCCTCCAAAACCCTTACGGGTTTTTAGTTTCTAGCCAACGATTCGCACTTCGGTTTCTACCTTATCAGTTCCATGAACACTTCTAAGTGCTGCCTGAACCGCAGATAGGACATTATAGGCGACTAATGCAATACAAAAGGTAAATAAGGCAGCTTTTGGATAACCTAATGTATTAATCTCGCAGAGAAGATTTTCTGTGAGGACTTGAAACAATGTTTCAATCTTCCAACGTTTGCAGTATAGTTTAGCTACAAGTAGTGCATCTGCAACTTGAGAAGGCAAATTAGTAAGAATAAAAATTTCCTTATCGCCATCACGATTAGGTTGTTTCAGGCTCACCTTGATTCGGCGAGTTTTTAAGAGATGACCATCATCCGCACTTAACATGATGTTTTGCTCAAACACAACACCACTATCGTTTTGACCAACTAAACGGAAATCATCGGTCTCTTGCCAAGGCATACTTTGATGCTGTCGAATTATAAAGTAGCCTTTTTGACTAGCGATTCCAAATAAAAACTTGAGTGTACAAAAATTCCGGTCAGCGATCCAAACATCATCTTCTTCAACAGTTGATAGTACCTCGTTAAATAAAGAACGCTCTTGGGCATGACCGTCTTCACAAAGAAATACATCTACTGCCAACATCAAGCTAGGGTCTAGTACAACTAAGGACTTTCCTGGTAATGGGGCACTACTAATTTGGCGTAGTTCTTTTAAACGATGTTCACTGGCGGCAATAGCATTACCATCAATTATTTTCACTCGATAACCTGGGAGCAGATTAGGTATCGTAGCGTTGAGATGCCGAATTGTCGCTTCCATTTGACCAGCAACCTCTCTGACTAATTCCGTGCTGGTATTTGGCTCAATGCCATTGATTTTGTTATAGACTGATGTGACTGAAACTCCTATTTCTTCGGCTAATGCTTGATGTGCTGCATTCACTGATGGGTGGACTCCGCACACCACAAGACTCATTAAATTTACGACTGTAGAGAATAATAATTCACGGGTGTACTGAGTTTTCGCAGTGCGTTCAAATAGTTCATCCAAAATTTGTGGACTTAGTGCTTTTTCTAAAAGCCCACGAATCATCACTGATACTGGACTCTCTTTGATAAACCGCTCAAATACTTGCCCTAGACTCATTTTTTTTCTCCACCCTGTGATTTTCACCTCTCTTAACCAAACTACAAATCACCCCATTACACAACACCTTGAAAGGGCTAGTCCTAGCTACATAGAATAAAATATTAATACTAATTAAACGCAAATAAACGCAGATAAAGATGTTTTGTCAAGGTTTTTCTGTTTCCTGTCCATAAATTACGTCACGCTCCGCTATCAGCAAATCCTAATTAACCACTTCTCAGAGCGACAATTGGGTCTAGCATAGCAGCTTGTCGGGCAGGAAACACACCAAAAATCAAGCCTATGCTCCCGGATATGCCCACAGCTACAACAACAGCATACAGAGGAAATTGAGGAGTCAAAGGCGTGAAAAATGCTAACGGCAAAGTTCCCCCAACTCCTAAAATTATTCCCAATAAACACCCAGAAAGAGAGAGAATAATCGCTTCAATTAAAAACTGCATTAAAATATCATTCTGAGTTGCGCCAACAGCTTTCCGTAAACCAATTTCTTGAGTGCGTTCCGTCACAGAAACTAACATAATATTCATAATGCCAATTCCACCGACTAACAAAGAAATAGCCGCAATCAAAGCTAATAATAATGACAAAATACCAGTTACCTGTAACACTAATTCTTGAAACTTTTTATTAGCAAAAACAGCTATATCTTTTTTACCATGTAATCGAGACAGAACATTAGTAATTTGAAAACCTGCGGTACGAACACTATCTCTATTTTTTGCCGTTACCAAAATGTAACTAATAGGAATATCAGATATTGATCTCCGTCCCACTAACCTATTAGCATAAGTTGTGAGTGGGACAATAGCAGTTTGATCCAAATTCTCCCCAGCAAATGCACCTTTTGATTGCAACAAACCAATAACTTGAAAAGATATATTATTAATCATCACCTCTTTCCCAACAGGATTTTTATCACCGAATAGCTTCCGGCTAGTTTCCGCACCCAAAACAGTAACTTGAGCCTGTTGTTCCTGTTGTGTTTGATTAAACATTCTGCCAGTAACAAGAATAAGATTCTGGACAGCGAGTAAATCAGATGTAGTCCCTTTAACAGTTGTTGATATTAACTTATTATTAAAACTGATTGACATTTTCTGTTCATCTACAGGAGCAACTTTAGTAACACTGGGAACTTGTGCCTTAATTGCTTCCGCGTCTGATAACACCAATTGAGCATCAGGAAATTTCATCCCCTCATCATCTTCAAAATTGGTATATACTGTCAGTTGATTTGCGCCAAACGCCTCAAGCTTGCCCAATACAAGATTCTGTGCGCCCTGTCCAATACCGATCATACTAATAACAGAAGCATTGCCAATAATTATCCCCAGCATCGTCAGTCCGCTACGAAGTTTATTAGCAGAGATAGTTGCAAAAGCCATATTTACACTTTCCAGCAAATTCATACTCCCTTCCCTAGCATAAAATTTCTTCCTTCTTCTTCCTTCTTCCTTCTTCCTTCGTGTCCTTCGCTCCTATATCCCTCCGGGACGCTCCGCGAACGTGGTTCATTTAATCTATATTTGTCTGCTAAGAAAGCAGTAGACTAAGATCCAATCTGACGGTCAATACCATCAATTAATTGATTAGGTGGTGGTTGAATAAAAACCCGTTCACCCTGAGAAAGTCCACTCAAAATCTGGGTTTTATCCCCAGATGTAATTCCGACTTGAACAGGATGGAATTTTGCCTGATTATCTTTGTCTGGTAAAAGTACACCCACTTGGCCTTCCTTTCCAGATATCACCGCAGCCGAAGGAATTACCAAAGCATTGGGAATGTCATTTACGAGAAAAGTTAACTTGACATTTAGCCCCACCTTGAGTTGATCTTGACCTGTTGCCAAAGCTACCTTAACTCGCATAAATGTGACATTTTCTTCCTTGACACCTCTAGGAGCAATCAAACGAACTTTTCCTTGAAAAACTTGTTCAGGAAAAGCATCAAGACGAATTTCCACAGGCTGATTTTGCTTAATCTTTGCCATATTTACTTCGGGAACTTTAGCTTCTATCTCCAAACCACTGGCTAATTCGGCAATTGAGGCGCTAGTTCCTCCTTCATTGGTAGAAACGGAAGTATTTGGGGTTACAAAGTCACCTGCTTGGGCAAAACGCCGGGTAATTAAGCCAGAGAAAGGAGCGCGAATGTAAGTATTTTCTAACTGGGTTTCGTAAAATTGTAACTGGGCAGTTGCCTGGGCTACCTCAGCAGCGGCCTTAGTAATTTCCTCAGACTGATAGCCGGAAAGTAGTTTTTTTAGTTGCTGTTGAGCAGATATGAGACTAAATTTAGCTTGTTGTAAATTATCTTTGGTGCTTTTTTCTTCATTCAAAGCTGTATCTAAATCATCACGAGATATTGCCCCTTGAGATACAGGATATTGTCTGCGCTTGACTCGTTGAGTGGCTAATACCAAACGAGATTGGGCTTCCCGTACTTGTGCTGTATATTTATGTACATCAGCTTGAGCGATCGCAATTTCTTCTGGTCTGTAACCCTTGCGCTTTTCTTGCAAATCGGCTTTTGCTTTCAATAACATTGCCCGATACTGATTCACTTGGGCTTGAAAAGCTTGACGCTCCATTTCTGCCACTAATTGGCCTTTGTAAACAGAACTACCTTCATCTACATAGAGTTTAGCAATTTTACCTGCTTCTCTCGGTCCAATATTTATTTTGCGGACTGGTTGGACAACTCCATTGGTTTTGATTTTAATTTTTAAGTTGCTGGTAGTAACAGGGACGGTTAAATCTGTAATATCATCCTTAGCAGGTTGATACCAATGGCTGAAATAAGCAATACCAACTCCCGATAAACTAAATATAGCCAGCCCAATTAGCCAAGGAATCAGATTTTTGGGTTTCATGATACCCCGTACTGTTTTACCTGCATATTCCATAGGGCAGTATATTCGCCTCCACTTTGTAACAGTTCCTGATGAGTACCATCCTCAATTAAATGACCATCTTTGAGGACTAAAATCCGGTCAGCCATTCGCACTGAGGCTAATCTGTGAGTAATGAGAATAGTAGTTTTGCCTTCAGCTAGTTCAACAAAGCGAAGGTAAAAATCACACTCGCTGCGGGGGTCAAGTGCTGCGGTAGGCTCATCCAGAAGTAGTAGTTGGGCTTCTTTGCGGACAAAAGCCCGAGCTAGGGCTAACTTTTGCCACTGTCCTCCAGAAAGTTCCGTACCGCCAAACTGTTTACCCAATTGTGTATCTTCCCCGCTGGGAAAATCAGCAACTAGTTTGACGATATCGGCTTTTTCTACCGCATATTTAAGAATCTCTCGATTTTCTAAAGCCGCTAAATTTCCTAATGCGATATTTTCCCCTATTGTCAGGGAGTAGTGGCCAAAGTCTTGAAAAACTCCAGCAATTTGTTGTCGCCACTGTTGTAAATTTAAATCTCTCAGGTCTATACCATCAACAATAATCCGTCCGGTTGTGGGATCATAGAGCCTAGTTAATAGCTTGACTAAAGTAGTTTTTCCCGCACCATTTTCTCCAACTATGGCTACTGTTTCCCCTGGATAAAGAGTAAAAGAAATATCCTTGAGTGCTAATCTACCATCTGGATAGTGAAAATCAACTTGTTCAAAAGTAATACCGGAACGAATCGGAGTGGGGATTTTTTCTCCAGGTATGTTTAATACCATTGGGGTAGGACTATCAAGAAAATTGAAAAACTGCTGCATATAAATAATATTCTCAAATAGATCCAACCAATGACTGACGAATCTTTCTAAATTATTTTGAAAGTAAGTTAATGACTGAACAAACAGCAGGACACTACCCGGACTAAATGCTCCTCGAAAAGCTTTTTGTACCACCCAATAGAAAGCAAACCCATTTCCTAATGTACTGAGAATAGCTAAACTAGATGACCAAAATGCTTGTTTACCCCGCAGATGACGCATAGATTGATGTAACGATTGAAAAGCTTGTCCGTAAAGCTCCATAAAAAATGAGCCTAGCTGAAACAATCTGATTTCTTTGGCATAGGTATCAGTCAGCATTACTGTGGTGTAATACTGCATTCTCCGAGCTTGGGGACTGTTTTCAAATAAAGTGAGCCAAATAGCCCTACCGTATTGGGAAGAAACTACTATTTGGGGTATAGTAGCGATCGCAATTACCAATGGTATCCAAATAGCCAGTGGAATTAGTAACCCGACTACTACAATTAAAGTCACCAAAGAGCGACTTAATTCCACCAAATTTTCGACTAAGTTTAACGGTTTATAACTAACTTGTTGTTGGAGCAGTTGTAGCTCATCATAGAATTCAGCATCTTCAAAACGGCTGAGGTCGGCAAAACTATCAGCTTTTCGCATTAACAATAAACTAATGTGAGCTGCTAACTTGTCATTGAGATTCCCCTGAAGTGCAAATATCCAAGGATATAAAAGCGTTTCTAGTAGCAAAGCTCCCACCCATGCTGCTACTAAAGGCCAGAGAATTGAATCGTCTAATGCTCTTCCAGATGTTAAGGCTGTGGCTACAGCATCTACTACTAGCTTGGTAATCCAAACACTAATTCCCGGAAGAAACCCTTGCAATAAAGTCACAGCAATCAAAAAGATCATTTCTTGAGGTGCTGCTGTCCATAACAAAGGCAAAGAACGAAATAAAACTCTAGTGCAGTCTCCAAACCAAACTCTAAAATCGCTCATTAATTAAACCTGATTTTTGATAAAATTAGGACTTACGCAAAATATCTCTCAAACTCTCTTTCCTTCGTGTCCTTCGCTCCTTCGTGGTTCATTCTTTCCTGATTTTTGCGTAAGTCATAAAAATGTTAGACAATTCTCTGATTGCAAAAGGTTGATGCTAAATTGGCACAGGTTCTGCTGGGTATTGCTGACCAAAAGTGAAAATTTTTCAAATATCATTGATGATTCCTATATTATTTTTTTATTCTAATTGTCAAAATTTTTGTTCTCCACTTCTTAGGGATGAATATATGAGAAATATTCAAATATATAGTTAATTCAGGATTTTTACGGATATCAAAACTGCATAGAATCTATAGAGGCTTGATAATTAAAGGATTATTAAATGCCTAATTTGGTTTCTTTAAATAAAATGCTGAAAAATAAAAAAGGATGAATACCTTACTAAAGTAGTAATCATAAAGAAATAGAACTACATTTTTAACTTACCTATAAATTATTTAAAATCAAGCTAAACCATCAGATTACTTTCTATTTCCAGAACTTTACGCATCATCAACCCAATTTAATGAATTGCTTTCTTCACTATCAATAGTAAAACTAATACTACTTAAGAATGAAGCAAATCTGACAGGAAAAGATATTCTTATAGAAGTTGGGTAAGCAAAAAAGATATAATTTGCAATGCTAACAAGAACAATATTTGGCTAGAAAGATGACGGGGAAATACAAATTATATCTGATACTTACCCGCACTAATCAGAAAGTGATTTTGACATTTTGTCGGCTATTATCCCATGGCAGAATTAACAATTAAAAATTCAAAAAGCAAATTAAACCAGCTTCTTGAAGGACTCTTAATTGTTGATTGAACTCGAATATAGATTTGCCAACAGGTTATTGAGTTTAAATTAAAAGGAGTAGATGACAATGCTTGCAGAAAAAACACTGGACCAACCAACTGTAGAAATGCGTTTAGTAGACAAAGCAGATAGACTCGAAAGACTTTTGTTATCGGAGGAGGAAATAGCAGCTTTAGAAAAACTAGCAATGTCGGGAGTATTTGACTCTGAAACCACCCAAAGATGGTTTGCTAATTGCGGTGGTGGATGTGGTGGATGCCGTGGCTGTGGTGGATGCCGTGGCTGTGGTGGCTGTGGATGCCGTGGCTGTGGTGGCTGTAGACCTTGTACTGGCTGTGGGGGATGTAGATTTAGCGATAATGGAACAATATCAAGTGTGTTGGATGACACTGATGAAATTGGATTTGGATACTAACTAAACCTGGAGAGAGAACAGAATGTAGAGACGTTCCATGGAACGTCTCTACATCTAGGAAACGCACTGACAAGTATTCAATTCCTCAAACAAATTTTATGAAATTAAATGATGATCAGCGACTACGGCTATTAGAACACGTTGTTATTAATGTGATGCCGTCAGATTGTAGTGGCGAAGAAAGTATGATCTTCAATACGACGCGGCGAACTCTGAGAGTAAAAGGTCAAGCTCTACATGATGTAGAAAACATCGTTTTACCTTTACTAGACGGCTCTCGAACCATAGGAGAAATCCGAGATGCAATTGGCGAAAAGTTGACAGCTTCTTCACTAAATCAATGTTTAGAGTTTTTGATGGATAATCGCTTGGTGGAAGAGTCTTTAGAAAATACGGTTGATTTAGATAGTCGTGCTTATTTACTTCCTCAAGTCAGCCTTTATCATGAGTTAGGCTTTGACAAAAAGGATGTTCAGAAACACTTAGCCAATGCGAGGATTGCTGTGTTTGGGCTGGGAGGTTCGGGACTGATAGCAGCAATCAATCTAGCTACTGCTGGTATCGGTTTTCTCCGTTTATGTGATGATGCCTACACAGTTCCATCCGATTCTCTGATCATGTCAGGTTCGGTATTGCATAAAATCGGTGCTTTTCGGGGTGTAGAAGCGGCTCGACAAATTGAGTCCATTGGTGGAGTCACCCAAACTGAGATTATCACCGATGCTTTAACTGATGACGCAACAATCAATCCTTTGCTGGATGACGTTGACCTCGTGATTGTTGCCACTGATGCCGTATCAGTCAATCTGGCATATCGTCTCAATAGATTATGCCTGAAGATGGAGCGCCCATTGTTACCAGGTGGGGCGGCTGGTGTGGAGGGAACTGTTGGTCCACTGGTTTTTTCCCAGGAGGGACCTTGCTATCTATGCTATCGGATGCGGTCTATGGCCTGTTCTAAGCTGCCAGATGCGGAATTGGCAATTGAGCAGTTGCTAAACCGAGAACGCCTTTCTCAACCACGGCTGCGCGAAAATTTGCCCATAGCCCAGATGTTGGTTGGCAGTTACTTAGCTCTGGAGTCTGTGAAAATGATTCTTGGTCTACCTATGGCTACTGACGGAAAATTATTGCATCTGGACTTACTCGGTACAAATCTCACTCATAACGTTGTCCTGAAGAAACCAGGTTGTCCTCATTGTTCACCTAAGAAAGGGAATAGGGAACAGGGAACAGGGAACAGAAAAAGATAGGAGAGAAGAAGGTGAATACAACAATTGCAAGTCCCCGCTGGCGTGATTTGGTCAGCCCTCATACTGGGATTATCCGAGCTTTAGATAGATTTAACAAGCCTTATACGGAGTTTGATTTCCCGGTTTTGTGGCAAGCTGAATTAGCAAGTTTCCAGCTTCGCAAACAGCAGGATGATTTACGCTACGGTGTCGGTAGGGGCATGACTGATGAGCAGGCTATTTTTGGGGCTGTGGGCGAAGCTATAGAAAGATATTGTGGCGGTATTGTTGATTATCGGCAACTGACTTTTGGTAGTTATGAAGAATTAGGTAGTCGTGCCGTTCCTCCTTCAGTTTTTTCCCCTTTTTCTGACCAACAATACTCCAATCCAAATTTCCCTTTCCCAGCTTTTGATCCAGCAATGCAGACTTCCTGGATAACTGCTCTGTCTTTAGCCAGCAACCAACAGGTTTTAGTCCCAGCTTTCTTGGTTTATTTGGACTGGGACGGCGACCAACAAGGAGATCATATTTTACCTGTTACTTCTAATGGTATGGCTAGTGGTCCTGATCTGGAGTTTGCTGCCTACCGGGGCTTGTGTGAGTTAATTGAGCGCGATGCTTTTATTATTACCTGGTTAAATCGCCTCCCTGCTCCCCGCATCTATTTCGACCACCTACCAGGAATTGAGACGGAAATTGCCCGCCACTACGCTAGATTTGGAATTGAGCTAGTTGCCTTTGATTTGACTACTGATATTCAAGTCCCAGTGGTCCTGGCTATGTTAATTGACCGTTCGGGCAAAAGTCCGGCTGTGGCCACTGGTATGGGATGCCATCTGGATGGGGCAACGGCTTTTAATAAGGCGATTTTTGAAGTTTGTCAAGCCCGCTTTGGTGACATAGAACGAATGACTACCGGGGCTGGGGCTAATCTCCATCAATATAGCGATGTCAAGAATTTGGACGATCACAACGCTTTCTTTTATACAACGTCTCGCCTAAATGAGTTGGATTTCTTATTTCACCATAACAAATCTTGCCAAGTTGAATATCTACCAATTTATGAATCTCAAGCAGAAGCAGAGAAATTACAGTCAGTAGTTACTAGGCTGCATTCAGTGGGTGCTGAACCCTATTTAGTGGATATTACAACCCCTGATATTGCCTCCCTTGGGTTCCGCGTGGTGCGGACTTTAGCTAGTGAAATCGTTCCCATATATTTTGGTTATGGACAAGAGCCACTGGGAACTCGGCGTTTGTTTGAAGTCCCAGAAAGGTTGGGTTATGGTGGCCGACGGACAATAAATGATCTCAATCGCTGCCCCCATCCTATGGCTTAAAATAAGGAAATTAGAATCATGCACAAAGTTAATGAACCTCTGGAGTTAGCTCTCCTGTATCATTTGAATTCTCCTGTCCCTAAAAGTTATGTTAAGCGGGTTCCGGCTACTGAACTGCGGTATCTGCCAGAAGATCCTTTTCTGGAATTGCCAAAAGCACCACGCAATAGCCCACTAAATGAGCTTTTGGCGGCGCGTTCTTCTGTGCGATCATTTGAGAATCATGTCATGCCACTCGTCTGCTTGGCTCAATTGCTCGACGCAGGATGTGGACTTCACGGGCTGCGTCAAGTAGACGGTCAATTTTATGAAGCTCGCAACTCACCTTCTGCCGGAGGACTTTATCCGCTGGAGATGTTCGTTTCTACACAAGCAGTAGCAGGTCTAGGTGCTGGACTATATCACTATGAACCTCGCGGACATGGGCTACATTGGGTGAATGAGGCAGTACCAGCAGATTTTGTAGAACCATTGTTACAGCAAGATTACATTGTGAATGCCAATGCTCTATTTGTGTTCACATCTGTTTTTATGCGATCTATGTGTAAATATGGTGCGCGGGGTTATCGCTTTGCGCTTTTGGAAGCTGGTCATCAAGCTGAAAATGTATGTTTAATGGCTGTGCAATTGGGGCTGGACAGTCTTTGTATTGGTGGATTTAATGATATGGGTTTGAACACTATTTTGGGTATTGACGGGGAACGTCATGCGGCTCTTTACTGTGTTGCTGTCGGTACTGGTAGTTATCAGTAATAAAAAGCTTTCTTAGTTGTAGAGACCTTCCATGGAAGGTCTCTATAAAAATTTAGGCAACCTAATATAACGTTGGTATATCGAATCCCCAACTGATTAGAGGAGGGAGATCGCCTTTTTAATGCGATCGCACTTTATTGTAAGATATTACAATTAAAATATTCATTAACTGATGAATTTTAACTCGAAAGAATTGGTAATCACTAAACTTGAAAAAGGATTACCTGCTATCACTCCTGCCTTTGGTGCAACACTAGCAGAAGCCTGTTAGGTAAAAAAAGTGATAACAATGAACTACCATTTCAAAATGCAGTGCGGTTAGAAGTTTCCGGCATCCGTAAAGGCGACGACAGCCGAATAAAAGCTAGAATTAAACAGAAACTTGAGCAAGTCAGCCCCACAGATGGCACACTTCCAGCTTATATTGTGGTTGCTGAATTTAGCAACCCTTTAGCCTTCATAGTAAAAAAATGATTCAGATTCAAGAGTTACATAAACAGGCTATGGATTTAGCCGAAATGGCACAAGTTGCTAAACTTAGAAGTAACTTAGATTTAGCTTCTCAATTATCCCGACAAGCATTTGAGAAAGAACGATTAGCAGCAGAATTAATAGCAAATGATTTAGCAGCAGAACCAACCCGTTCAATATTGTATCGCAGTGCCGCAACCCTAGCAATTGACTGTGGAGAAATTCACAGTGCAGAACATTTAATTGCAGTTGCTTTATCAGGAAATCCACCAAATGAAATTGCCGAAGAACTCAAAGATTTATTTGTGCAAATCAACATTCATCAATATTTTACCCGTCGAGGTCTGGTATTTGATGAAGCTAAACTTCAGATTTTGAGTTAGGAATTAACCATGAATAAAAAACAGCACTGTTATTTTTATTGTCAGCAATTAGGTCAAGATAATCTCACTATACCGAAATTCTCTCGACCAAAACCTGTTGCATAATTTTCTGCTTCAAGGAATCCGCAGTAACAAAAGCAATAATTTCCCAATCAGCCCTATTTTTATCATCTTTTTTTACGGGCGAAGGTATTTTTTAATGTAAGGAATAGTATCATAAATAGAAAGTTAGAACTTACACAAGAAATTCTGGTGTATCTAAACCAATTTTTGATAAATGTCTGGCATCTACTGTGTAAGTGCTGATATATATAAACCATATATTAAATTAATTTCATTGATACTTGCGCCCTAAGCTTCGAGTCTGAATGTATAACAGTATGAATCAACTCACACTCCTCTTCCAGCAAGAAGGAAATACCGAAACCTTAGTTCCAGTAGATAAAGATGTATTTATTATCGGACGGTTGCCCGAATGTGACATGGTATTACCTTTTGGCGGCATTTCCCGCAATCATGCGCGAATCGTCAAAAAGTCTGACAGAGTGTGGACTATTCAGGATATAGGTAGTAAAAATGGTACGCAAGTTAATCAGTATCTGATTACTGGCATCCAAGAATTATTTAATAACGACGTGATTTCTTTGGGCAATATTAAACTATTAGTCAAATTAAGAAATACAGATACAAATGGAACTACTAATAGGTTCTTAAGAAAGGTCAATAATCAGCCACAAAAAATAATTTTTCGTGACGTTGAGCAACTACAGCAACAATGGATAGGTGCTAATACTATTAATAGTAAGAACAATAATAACGATGAAACTATTGCCCGTCTTAAAGATTTGGTAGAGATAGCTAAAAATCTTTGTGCTGCTGCATCTATTGAGGAAATTTTCTCCCAAGTACAACAAGTAGTTTTTCGTTATCTTGATAGTATTGACAGATTAGCATTATTGGTTCAAATTCATGATTCTGGTAATTTGGAATTAACAAACTCTGCCACTAGAAATTCTTTTGAGCAGCAAACTCTAGCAACGGATGGTAGTTGGATTAGTCGAAGTATTTGTCAAAAAGTATTTGCAGAAAAAATTGCTATTCAAAGTGCTGATACTCAATCTGATCAGCGTTTTGCTGGTGAACAAAGTATTTTATTTAAAGGTATTCGTAGTGCTATGGCTGTCCCATTATGGGATGAACATAAAGTAATTGGAGTTCTCTATGCTGATGCTAGTCTTTCTTCATCTCATTGGGAAAAAGAAGGGGAAGAGGAATTGAGCTTTTTTTCAGCTTTAGCAAATATTGTAGCTTCTAGTGTCCAACGTTCGTTATTAGTAGAAAAACTCAAAAATGAAGAAGTAATTCGTCATCGCTTAGAAAGATACCATTCTCCCGCAGTTGTCCAACAATTGATAGCTGTCGGTGCTTCACCAGATGGACGTTTAGCTCCAACAGAACATGAAATTAGTATTGTATTTGCAGATTTGGTAGGTTTTACGGCAATTTCTGAAAAACTGACTCCCACAGAGATTGCTCAATTATTAAATAAGTTATTTGAAGAAATGTTGAAAGAAGTATTTTTATATAGTGGCACTTTAGATAAATATATTGGCGACTGTATTATGGCATTTTTTGGCGCTCCTGACCCAGATCCAGGTCATGCAGATCGGGCAGTTGCATCTGCGAAGGGAATGTTAACTCGGTTACAATATCTGAATGCCCATAATTTTTGGCATGAACCTTTACAATTACGCATTGCTATTAACAGTGGTAAAGCTATTGTTGGTGATGTTGGTAGTTCTCAACGGGTAGACTATACTGCTTTGGGGACAACAATTAATTTAGCAGCAAGAATGGAAACAATTTGTTCTCCTGGTGAATGTGTAATTAGTGAAGTTACTTACAATATGCTGTCAGAAAAATCAGATTTCTCTGACATAGGAAACTATCGTTTTAAAGGCATTGATCGTTCAATTAAGCTGTATCAAACTAAAATGTATGCACCATAAGTTCTGAAGATGCTAGACAATAGGTAGGGTTTGCTGATAGCGTCGGATTTATACGGTTATTTTTAGTTATACTCAGCACGGTTAAAATATGAACTTTTAAAGGCTGATGAAAAAGCTCTTAATGGGTGACAAGGCAGCGCCTAGAGTAGGAAACAAATTCATATTTTTATTTTGCCCGGAGTTCAATTTTCGTGTTACCTTCTGTAATTAATATGTGTAAAACTATTAAGCTAACTCAAGCTATTTAAATGGGAGGTCAGATCATGGCTATCGCTACCATTAATCCCACCACTGGGGAAACGCTCAAAACCTTTGAGCCGCTAAAAAATGGAGAAATTGCTGCTAAATTAGATGTGGCAGGAAAAGCTTTTGAAAAATACCGTCAGACGAGTTTTATCGAGCGATCGCATTGGTTATTACAAGCAGCGACCATTTTAGACCAAGAAAAGGCAGATTTAGGGAAATTGATGACGCTGGAGATGGGTAAACCATTAAAAGCGGCGATCGCTGAAGTTGAAAAATGCGCCCTTGTTTGTCGTTATTATGCTGAAAATGCTCCTAGTTTTCTAGCTGATGTCACCATCAAAACCGATGCTAGTCATAGTTTTGTAAAATATCAGCCTTTAGGGGTAATTCTCGCCGTTATGCCTTGGAATTTTCCATTTTGGCAGGTTTTTCGGTTTGCTGCACCAGCGCTAATGGCAGGCAATGTGGGGCTACTTAAACACGCCTCTAATGTGCCACAGTGCGCCCTGGCAATCGAAGATATTCTCAACCGTGCGGGCTTTCCCACAGGTGTATTTCAAACATTGTTAATTGGTGCTTCCCAAGTTGCCGATTTAATGGCTGATGAGCGAGTTAAAGCCGCTACTTTAACGGGTAGTGAACCAGCCGGAATATCTCTGGCTGTTGCATCTGGCAAACAAATCAAAAAAACTGTTTTAGAATTGGGTGGCAGTGACCCATTTATTGTGTTAGAAAGTGCTGATTTAGAAACAGCAGTATCTACCGCAGTAGCAGCAAGGATGTTAAATAATGGGCAGTCTTGTATTGCTGCTAAACGTTTTATTCTTGCTGATGCTATTGCTGATCAATTTGAAAAACTGCTGTTAGAAAAATTTCAAGCCCTGAAAATTGGCAACCCGATGTTACCAGATACAGATTTGGGACCATTGGCAACTCCTGATATTCTCCAAGAATTAGACGAACAAGTGAAAAATGCTGTCAAAAGTGGGGGTATTGTCCTCACCGGTGGACATCCTTTAACAGAAATGCTAGGGAACTTTTATCCGCCTACAATTATCATAGATATTCCTGTAGGTACACCAATTGCCCAAGCAGAATTTTTTGGGCCTGTGGCATTATTATTCCGAGTTCCTGATATCGAAGCGGCAATTAAATTAGCTAATGATAGTCCCTTTGGTTTGGGTGCAAGTGCATGGACAACAGATATAGAAGAACAAAATCGCTTAATTCAAGAAATTGAAGCTGGTGCAGTATTTATTAACAGCATGGTTAAATCTGATCCCCGTTTACCTTTTGGCGGGATTAAGCGTTCTGGCTATGGACGAGAGTTGAGTATTCAAGGTATTCATGAATTTGTGAATATCAAAACTGTTTGGGTTAATTAGCTGACGGTTGACGGTTGACGGTTGACGGTTGACGGTTGACAGAAAATATAATTTTTATCTTCACCAATTACCAATTACCAATTACCAAATTTATGAATACCGCAGAATTGTTAGTACAGTGTTTAGAAAACGAAGGGGTTCAATATGTTTTTGGACTTCCTGGTGAAGAAAATTTGCACGTTTTGGAAGCTTTAAAAACATCATCAATTCAATTTATTACTACTCGTCATGAACAGGGTGCAGCTTTCATGGCTGATGTTTATGGCAGGTTAACAGGAAAAGCGGGAGTATGTCTTTCTACTCTTGGGCCTGGGGCAACTAATTTGATGACTGGGGTGGCAGATGCTAATCTAGATGGTGCGCCATTAGTCGCTATTACTGGCCAGGTGGGAACGGATAGAATGCACATTGAATCCCATCAATATTTAGATTTGGTGGCTATGTTTGCCCCGGTGACTAAGTGGAATAAACAGATTGTTAGACCAAGTATTACACCTGAAGTTGTCAGAAAAGCCTTCAAGCGATCGCAAACTGAAAAACCTGGTGCTGTTCACATTGATTTACCTGAAAATATTGCCGCTATGCCTGTAGAAGGCAAACCTTTAAATAAGGATAATAGCGAAAAAACCTATGCTTCTTTTGCCAGTATTCGCGCTGCTGCTGGGGCAATTTCCCAAGCCGTTAATCCCATAATTTTAGTCGGGAATGGAGCAATTCGCGCCCAAGCTAGTGATGCAGTCACGCAATTTGCTACCCAAATGAATATTCCTGTTGTGAATACTTTTATGGGTAAAGGTGTCATTCCCTATACCCATCCCTTAGCCCTTTGGTCTGTGGGATTACAACAACGAGATTTTATTACCTGCGGCTTTGATAATACAGATTTAGTTATAGCAATTGGCTATGATTTAATTGAATTTTCTCCCAAAAAATGGAATCCTGAAGGGACAATCCCCATTATCCATGTCGCAGCAACTTCTTCGGAAATTGATAGTAGTTATATTCCTCAAGTAGAAATAGTTGGAGATATTTCTGATTCCCTGAATGAAATATTAAAATTAGCAGATAGAAAAAACAAACCTAACCCCTATTCTATTAGTTTGCGTTCTAATATTCGCGCTGATTATGAAGAATATGCCCAAGATGATGAATTTCCGATTAAACCGCAAAAATTAATTTATGACTTGCGGCAAGTTATGGGCCCAGATGATATTGTTATTTCTGATGTCGGCGCTCATAAAATGTGGATTGCTAGACATTATCATTGTCATAGTCCCAATACTTGCATTATTTCCAATGGTTTTGCCGCCATGGGTATTGCTATTCCTGGTGCATTAGCCGCAAAATTAGTCCATCCTAATCGTAAAGTTGTGGCTGCCACTGGTGACGGTGGTTTTATGATGAATTGTCAAGAATTAGAAACAGCTTTGCGAGTAGGAACACCATTTGTAACTCTGATTTTTAATGATGGTGGTTATGGTTTAATTGAGTGGAAACAAGAAAATCAATTTGGTCCAGGTAACTCTTCTTTTGTCCATTTTGGTAATCCTGATTTTGTCAAATTTGCCGAAAGTATGGGATTAAAAGGTTATCGAGTGGAATCTGTTGCCGATTTTATTCCCTTACTTAAAGAAGCGCTCGCTCAAGATGTACCAGCAGTTATAGATTGTCGCGTAGATTATCGAGAAAATCGCCGTTTTACCAAAAAATCTGGCGAGTTAAATTGCGAAGTTTAAAGATATAGGAGTCAGGAGTCAGGAGTTTAGAAGAAGGAAGAAGATTCTTTCTGCGTAACCTGTTCCCTGTTCCCTGTCACCTAAGATATTGATGCTGCACCTGTGCTAATTAATCGCTTTAATAAGGCGGAAGACCAACCCGTTTCTTTTAACACAGCGGAGGCGGAAACATCTACATAAGACTGTTCGATAAAAGCTAAATCAATCATACAGATTCGCCCTAAAGCATCTTTTAAATCCTCTGATTTACCCTCAGCTTTCAGCTTTTTTGCGACTTCATGAATGACGGTAGACATGGCGGGAACTATATGCTGGGGTTGAATTCCCACCTTTACATGAACTACCCCAATTTGCCAACGCCGTTGGGCATAAACAGCACCCCAATCATCAATTCCGGTAAACATTTCGCCAAACCATTTGATAAATGTATCTGTAAGCCGCTGAATTCTGCCTTCACTAGCATTAATAATGGCATTCATTTCTGGATCACGCCCTAAATATCCATAGAAATGTTCCGCCATTTCCCCTGCAATTTCCGCACCCCAAGCAGCATTTGCTTTCAAAATAGATTTATCTTCAGCGGTGAAACTAAATCTATTTTCCATTGTGGTCATAAATGCCAGAGTATCCATAAGTCATCCTTGATATAAGTATTTTTTGATGTATTTGTCTTGTAAACAGTTGCATTCTATCTACCTTTAGGTTAAATCAGAAACTTGAAGAAGTTGTGAAGATAGTTATAAAATGATACATATTCCCTATTAATTATATTCGTCCAAAACTTTTCTTTCCTTCCTTCGTTTCCTTTGCGTCTATACCTACGGTCTTGTAAGGGATACCTGGTTCATTTAATCTATATTCTGCGAGTCCTAAAGGAGTAACTGAACCATATTCAAAAAAAAAGCTAGAATCTGTGCAACAAACAACACAGATTTTTCCTGCTGATAGTGTTATTCATAAATAATCTGAACTATGATTTTTGTGATTTTTGTGATGAGGATGATTTGGGGATTTCTCTAATCATCGTCTGAACTATGATTTTTGTGATTTTTGTGATGAGGATGATTTGGGGATTTCTCTAATCATCGTCTGAACTATGATTTTTGTGATTTTTGTGATGAGGATGATTTGGGGATTTCTCTAATCATCGTCTGAACTATGATTTTTGTGATTTTTGTGATGAGGATGATTTGGGGATTTCTCTAATCATCGTCTGAACTATTATTTTTGTGATTTTTGTGATGAGGATGATTTTTAAATCTCTCTAATCATCGTCTGAACTATGATTTTTGTGATTTTTGTGATGAGGATGATTTGGGGATTTCTCTAATCATCGTCTGAACTATGATTTTTGTGATTTTTGTGATGAGGATGATTTTTAAATCTCTCTAATCATCGTCTGAACTATGATTTTTGTGATTTTTGTGATTTTTGTGATCAGGATGATTTTTAAATTTCTCTAATTTAAATCACAATAATCATCTAAATCAAGTAAATCATAGTTCAGACTGTGATTTTTGTGATCAGGATGATTTTTAAATTTCTCTAATTTAAATCACAATAATCATCTAAATCAAGTAAATCATAGTTCAGACTGTGATTTTTGTGATCAGGATGATTTTTAAATTTCTCTAATTTAAATCACAATAATCATCTAAATCAAGTAAATCATAGTTCAGACTGTGATTTTTGTGATGAGGATGATTTTTGAATCTCTCTAATTTAAATCACAATAATCATCTAAATCAAATAAATCATAGTTCAGACTGTGATTTTTGTGATGAGGATGATTTTTGAATCTCTCTAATTTAAATCACAATAATCATCTAAATCAAGTAAATCATAGTTCAGATAATTTTTCTCACAGTAATAAATATCGTTTTGACAACTTAATAATATTGGGGCTGAATTTTGACAAGATCCTATTTTCTCAACATTCATGCAAATTTGCCAAAATCCCAATTGTTCCAACCCCTTCAACCCGAAAACCTCTCAATCTTGTCTGAGTTGTCAAGAAAGTAATTTTGGGGAATTGCTGCGAAACCGTTACCGGGTTTTGAGGTTATTAGGTGAAGGTGGGTTTAGCAGAACCTACGCTGCTGAAGATGTAGATAGACTGAATGCACCTTGTGTAATTAAGCAATTTTTTCCTCAAGTTCAAGGAACTGGACAACGTGCTAAAGCAGCAGAATTTTTCAAAGAAGAAGCTTTTAGATTGTATGATTTGGGAGAAAATCATCCCCAAATTCCGCGACTTTTAGCTTACTTTGAACAAGGTTCTAGTTTATATTTAGTGCAGGAATTTATTATTGGTAAAACTCTGCTAGAAGAATTGCAAAATCAAGCTTATAGTGAAACCGAAGTTCGGCAATTTTTAGCTGATTTGTTACCAGTTTTAGATTTTGTTCACAAACACAATGTAATTCACCGCGATATTAAACCAGAAAACATTGTGCGTCGGGATAGTGACAAAAAACCCGTCTTAATTGATTTTGGAGGTGCGAAACAAGTTACTCAAACCAGTATAGCTAGACAAGCTACGGCTATTTATACCCTTGGTTATGCACCGACAGAACAAATGGCCGGGTTTGCTTGTCAAGCGAGTGATTTATATGCTTTGGGTGTCACTTGTGTGCGGTTATTAACTCAAGATTTACCATTACAAGATGATTATGGACAACTTCAAGATCATCTTTATGATGCGATGAATGCTAAATGGTTATGGGAAAAACGTTTACGAATCAAAAAAATTACTATTAGCGATGAATTAAAGCAAATATTAAATAAATTACTTCAACATTTTGCTAGTGATAGATATCAGTCAGCAATGGATGTTTTGGATGATTTAAACTTTCCTAAATCTCCCGTAGCCATCAAATTTCCTTCCTTTCCTCAACCACCATTAACACCACCACCTCCAATAAAAATAACTGTTCCCTTACCTCTCTTGTACAACTTTGATTATTATGTGATTACGGTAGATACTTCTGGGAGAGAAGTTAACCGTGATAGACGGAATACTAAATATTTTGCCGAAGAATTAGGCAGAAATACAACTTTAGAAATGGTATCAATTCCCAGTGGGAATTTTATCATGGGTTCTCTGAGTTGTGAAGGTGATGATGATGAACGTCCTCAACATGAAGTCATAGTTCCACCGTTTTTTATAACTAAATATCCTATTACTCAATTACAGTGGAGAACAGTAGCAGCTTTACCTGAAGTTAAACAAGCATTGCCCCCTAATCCATCAAAATTTAAAGGTGCAAATCTGCCAGTAGAAAATGTTTCTTGGTATGAAGCTGTGGAATTTTGTGCAAGATTGGCAATTAAAACTGGGAGACAATATCGTTTACCTAGTGAAGCAGAATGGGAGTATGCTTGTCGTGCGGGAACTACCACATCTTTTCATTTTGGAGAAACAATTACTTCTGATTTAATTAACTGTAGCGGTAGTGATACTTATTCTGTAGAACCAAAAAGTAGATTTCGGAAAGAAACAACTCATGTTGGTTATTTTGAAGTTGCTAATGCTTTTGGTTTATATGATATGCACGGTTTAGTGTGGGAATGGTGTGCAGATTCTTGGCATAATAACTATAATGACGCACCTACAGATGGTACTGTATGGGAAGATGGCGGTGATCAACATCGTCGAGTTTTAAGAGGTGGTGCATGGAATTTTAGTGCAGAACTTTGTCGCAGTGCTAGTAGAAGTTGGAACGAAGCAGACGGTGGTTTGAGAATGTGTGGGTTTCGAGTAGTATTTTCTGTTTAATTAGTAGTGAGGACTTTAGTCCTCAACATCAACAGCAACTAATCTAAGAGGATGTTTGATAGCTTGCGTGGTGTAGTCATAAAGTGTTTTGCTGTGACTTTAGGCACTTTTAGATCCCCCCTAACCCCCCTTAAAAAAGGGGGAACGGTCATCAAAGTCTCCCTTTTTAAGGGAGATTTAGAGGGATCTAAAACTTTTGATACCGACAAGAGAACTTCTCAAACATCCTCTAAATTAAATTCGACAAACTCCGGTAATCCAGGATATATCATATTCCGATCTATGGCTGAAAAAACCTTATTATTAGTATGAGCAGAATTTAAACAGCGACAAACTAATTTGGCAACATCTGCACGATGAATAGTCCCCACAATCTGGGGATTTTCGGTGATAATTCCGTTATTGGTTGCTGGTGCCGATTTTAAACCACCAGGACGAATAATTGTATAGTTAAGTCCGCTGGTAATTAAATATTGTTCTGCTTTTTCTTTTTCAATTAAAACTGGTTTGAGTGCTTCTAAAGCTTGGGGAGGTAAAGCGGCAACACTATCACCACAACCAATGGAAGTTACCAGAATAAACTTTTGTACTCCCGCTTTTACGGCGGCATCAATGAGGTTTTTATTACCAATATAATCAGGTTTGATATTATCTGTAGGTAAACCTCCTAATGTACTGATAACGGCTTGAATAGGTTCAGTTCTTAAAATTGCCTGTTCCACATCAGCCACATTTAACGCATCTCCTAAAACTGGATAAATACCCATTGCTTTCGCTTCCACAGCAGCAGCTTCTGTTCTCAAAAGTGCCTTAACTTGAATTTGTTGTGCTGTCAAATATTTAGCAATTTCTTGACCAACACCGCGACTAGCACCAGCTAGAAAAATGTAAGATGTGATTGACATAATTAGTCTATAAAAAAGATACTATGTTTATATTTAGCACAAAACTATCATTTTAAAATGGGACTATTTCAAATACAAAAGTACCAATCAAACGTTCATCAATATAGACTTCTATTTGATGTTTACCCAAAGGATCTCCAGGAGAAATAGTCCAGAAATTTTCAATTACACCATTAACAGGTGTTGCAGTGCGCTGGGAAATTGCTGTTTTGCCATCTTTTGATATAGAGAAATTTTTATTATTTTCTGTTGTCCAAGTTTCCGGAGCTTGTGGTAAAGTTAAAACTTCGCGCCATTTAACTGTACCTTTAACGTTACCTTGATAGTTATCAAGTGTAATTCTCCAACCATAAGCATCACCTTCTTTTAGGGGAACTGTAGTGGTTGGGAAAAAATTCACTTTTCCTTCTGCGCTGACTACCTTCACTCCAAATTCACTTTTATTAACAACTATTTGCTGATTAATAATTGACTGATCATATTTTGTTGTAATTGCTGCTAAAGCCATACTAGACTTATTTAAAGCTGGAGTTATTATAGGCACTATCAAAGACAAAGAAACTACTAAAACCTGGGAATTTAGGATTTTCATAAACTTAATTTTCCAGTAAATAAGTAGGATACAAAATTTATATATCCTACTATAAAAAAGCATTTTTGGCAATAGTTAATCTTCGTCAAGTGCAGGTAAAATTTCTTCAAATTGCCACAATTGGTCTTTATTTTTCAAAAACCAAATTCGAGTTTCTGTCGTTAATTTACCCCAGATCACATCAACTGGAATATGGGGAGAAGCATATTGAAACTCTTCACCAATAAATCTGAGATTATCCTCTATATTCCGAGGGATGCCAAAATCTTGCCAATCAATTTTTACATTTCTGCCGGTAACTCCCGCAGTCGGATCAAAAATTAATTGTGCGGTTCTAATTAAGTCAGCAAAGTGTTGTGATTTTAGTCCAATTATTTCTTGGATTTCAGATGATTTTTGAGGATCTTGAGACATTTTCGCTGGAGTTTTGTAGATGTATAATTTAGAAAAGTTACTGCCAGAGATGATCCCAGTGTTTCTAGTTTAGCTCATAAAATCCAGACAAAATCAATATTTTCAGATTAATTATCCAATTTCGACAAAAACTGTAACTGCGGCTACAGCTATTAACATTTCGTCATTTTTATCGTTGAGAGCAGCAATTGCTAAACCATCAACTACCATTCCCCCTGCTTCTAATATGAGCGTTTTTTGACCAAAGGGAAGAACAGCTAATACTTCTGCTTCTCGTACTTGTTCGGGATAGGGAACTGCAATTTTGACTTCGATAATCATTTCATTGGGATCTTTTAATCCTGCTACTTCCATGATACCAAGTAAGGCATTATGAGCGATCGCATTCCTAACTGCTCTTGCTGCTGCTACTGTCGGTTCTTGTCCGTGTTGGTCTATACCCATGCCCATTTCAATAATAAACCGTTTGAGTGCCATAACTGTTTTTTGTAAATTTTATACTTGTTACTTTATTGTTTTATCGAACAGGAGAAGGAGTCAGGAGTCACCGAGTCAGGAAGAAGGAAGAAGGAGTCAAGAAAAAGGATCTTCTTCAACAAAAATATAAAACACTGTCTATTACAGATTTTAAACCATTTCTGGCATTTAACTACGGAAATACTCCGCTATTTACTATTTAGCTGTGTTTTATTAGCTACTATCTACCAGGATTCATTTTTAACTAGGGTCAGTTAAGAAAGTGTCACTCTCTACACTAGTCATTCGATTTTAAAAGGGATATTCTTGATAAATGCAAGGAGTGATACCACTTCATATTATATTTGTTACAATTTCCCTGGCGCTGCTTATACTTCCTGTTATTTGAGTCGCAGGTTTCAAATGTCACAATTATAGTGAATTGGTAGAAAGTTATACGGGGAACGCTTGGGTTAAAAACCCAGGCGTTTTTTATGTGTAAAATAGTGGCATTCGTAGAAGTATTATGAATTTACTCATGTTTAATAATACTATGTAAGTTTATATAGACAAAAATTTTTGTGCTGATAAAATGTCAACAAACAACTTAGGAAGTATTCTGAAGATAGAGGTTTTGTTGCTCAAGTAGGTTAACAAGATATGGAAACTGAGGAACTAAAACGGCGTTATCTTGCAGGAGAAAGATATTTTGTTTGTGGTAAATTAGTCAAAGCTAAACTAATTAATGCCTATTTACCAGGAATTAATTTATGGGGAGCAGATTTAAGTGAAGCTAACTTAGCTAAAGCTAAACTCTGGGGAGCAAATTTGAGTAGCGCGAATTTAGCAAAGGCAAATTTGACTAAAGCAAATTTATCTGGTGTCAATCTCGCTGAAGCAAATCTTCGAGGTGCTAGGCTGCATTATACTAAGTTGTACGGAGCCAATTTACATCGCGCATATTATGATGAAAGCACCCAATTTCCTCGAAATTTTGATCCTCTTAGTCACAATATGCAAAAGTTGTAATTAATTAAACTTCCTCTGCTGCTATGGGGAATGTTTCTCCAGCTAAATATGCGGAAAAATGCTTTTGAAAATAAAGCCAAGATGTCATATCTTCCCCCTCAATATAACTTTTTGGTGCTGCTTTATATAAAGGAAGGCGAGTATTTATTTCCCGTTGTAAAATTGGGTGTAATTTTGTAAAATCGCTAACTTTATTACCTGTAGCACTATAAATTAAATAACCAGGATGCTTACCCATTTTCATCCAAGGCAACCATTGTCCAATTCTATCCCAAGATAGGCTTAATTGTGTAACGGAATTTAATTCTAAATTCTCTAAATCTACTGTAGAAACAGAGATTTTAAATAATTCTGCTGCTTGGTAAATTCCCCCTGAACAATAATCAGCAAATTCGGGATTTTCAGCTAGAGGATTGGGATAATCAGGAAAGATATCAAAGACAAAATTAGTTTTTTCTCCTTCTAATTGTACAGGTAATTTACCTTTAAATTGACCCTGAACAGGACTATTAGCAACGTGCATGACTGGAACTATTTCTTTTGTCCAAGGGTTTTCCCATTTATGTAAAATCTCTTTTGTTTCTGGGTTGAGGTAATAAGTTAATTCTCTAGAAGTAAAATCCCAACTATTTTCACTAGTAGCAATACAACGACTCACGCTCATTCCCACAATTTTAAATAATAATTGTCGTTTTTCTCCAGGAATAAAACTATAAATATTCCCTGTCCAACTCAGAAAATTAGATTCGTTAGGATTTAGAGAAGCACGGGTTTTAATCCATTGTTGAACATCTACTAGTTGAGATTGTGGTATCATTCTATATTTCCTTGAATTTTCAAAATATTTAAATTGGTAACTAAACCCCCTCCCCGCTTGCGAGGAGGGGGCTATGATTTACCTCATCATAGGAGGAAGTGCTGTATTTACTTGCCTTCCACTATATTCCAAAAATAACCATCAGGTGCAATAAAAGAAAAACTTCTTTGGGCAAACTCATTACTAACAATTTCCGTAATTTGTGTTGCTGTACTTTCTCGCACTTGTTGAAAATAAGTTTCTATTCCTTGGACTTGGTAAGTATAAAGACACATTCCTAAACTTCCAGGTTTGGCATCTACAAAGCGCGATTCTAAGGTAATATTTTCGGGAAACCGAATAATATAAAGTCTACCACTGCGTGCTGCCATAAAGTCAGTTTGAGAAGAACGAGGATCATCAAAAGCCGTAACTATAAATTTTTCTCCTGGATTAAGTTCAAACAATTCTCTTCCTGCTAAAGATGATTCATAAGTCGTTTCTACATCATCACGCACACGCAATAACCCTAAAACTTCTTCATAGAATTTAAGAATCTCCTTACTGTCATCTTGAACAACTATTCCTACATGAGTAAACTGACTGGTTTGCAAAGCTGCATGATGGTTAATATGTCCATAATCAAGAAGATTATAACCAAAGCGTTGAAATAAAACTTGACGAGTTAATGGTTGAAGTAATAGCATTTCTCGCACTCCCACCAAAGGTTCTACAAAAGGACGACTTTTTTTATCTTTGTTATAAATTACTTCCCAGTGAGGTTGAGTGTAAATAATATTTTCACTAACTGCTTTTGCTGCTTCTGCATGATTTAAAATACCTAATATATTAGCAGTTAAGGTAGTACCCCAACGATTACCTTTTACTTTCATAGAACTAACACCTAAACCCGCAGAGGTGGGATTTTGCCAAATCATTAAGCGAATTAATCCATGATCTGCATTTTGATGATAAAGTCGAATAGTCTGTAAAGCTGAATTTACCCGATATAGCTGATTAGCCATTGCTGCGGTTAATTCTCCTATTTCTCCAATATGATAGCCAAATTGCTGCCAATATTGAATTGCGGAAATAGCATCTGTGACACCAATACAGACTTCATATATACCGCCAATTATTGTATTATTGTTTAAATTCATCATTTATTTGGGGAGAAAATTTTATGGCTAAACGGAATAATTCGGCTAATTCCATGCCCGCAAATGGGGGAAGTTATGAAGCTAAGATAGCAGAAATTGAAACTATTATCACTCGCATTGAGGGAGGAGAATTAGAATTAGCAGATGTGTTTACAGAATTTGCGACTGCGGTTGAGTATTTACGGGAATGTGACAGTTTTTTGCAGCAGCGACAGCAGCAAGTAGATTTGTTAATTGAAACTTTGCAAGATGATTACAAGTAAATGGACGTGAGATAACCAAAATATTTAAAGTTTCCTTAATAAGTTATTTGGGTTGAGTTTTAGCCATTTTACAAAAGAAATATATTTTGACGTTTTTTCACATATTTATTAAGTAGTTCTTTTTCTTATAACTCAACCTATTTACTATTACTGAAGAATTAAAAAAATGCCATCACTATTTAAATTTTTTAATCCTCATCCCCAATTAGATTTATTTAATTTTCATCGAGTTGCTTGGTGGCAGCAGATTATAGTAGCGATCGCCTACTATATTACAGCTTTACTATCCCACACATTCACAACCTATCCTAACACTGGATCCACTCCTATTTGGATTCCTGGAGGTATTGCTGTCGGGTAATAGATTTTACATTAAGTTGACACCAATGGTTGAAACTTTACCTGATTAAGGGACTTCCAAATAAAAAAATGTCCCAAAACTGACGCAAAAATTCTCTCTCTGTGTTCTCTGTGCCTCTGTGGTTCGTTTATTGGGATAATTTATTTCTTGGAAGTCCCTAAATAAATTGATGCCGATCTAAAGCCTGAGAATTTTTGTTAACTAACAACTACAAATCTTTCTGAGGAATCTCTTCATGAAACTCTATCATCAATTGCATAGTTTCCATAGC
This sequence comes from Dolichospermum sp. DET69, assembly GCA_017355425.1. Taxonomy (NCBI): domain Bacteria; kingdom Bacillati; phylum Cyanobacteriota; class Cyanophyceae; order Nostocales; family Aphanizomenonaceae; genus Dolichospermum; species Dolichospermum sp. DET69. Next base: position 4,743,628 of record CP070233.1, on the reverse strand, counting down.
TAAATCACGTAAATCTCGATTTAGATATACAGCACCTTGAGAACCAAACCAACGGTCAAAAATCGCCACATATTTGGGGTTATTGTTGACAAATCCTTGCATAAATTTGATCAGGGAATAGTTTACTGAGTCGAGAAATTTAGAATTATTTTCAGGAACCATGCAAGCAATTCCTTCTCGTGAGTAAGGACGCGGGGGAACAATTGCAAAACTATCTTGATTTTTTGCTGTTTGTAACCATCCTTCTAAAAGAATGCTATCGGATGCAAAAGCGTCAATTTTACCCTGTTCCAAAGCCGCAAATCCTTCTGGTCTAGTTTTCAAATATACAAGCTTTGCCTGGGGTTGTACCCGCTTGATTGCTTGTTCGTTGGTAGTTCCAGCTAGTACACCTATCCGCTTGTTAATGAGAGATTCTGGTGAACCTAAATTGCTGTTTTTCTTAATTAAGATTTGAGTCCCTGTGACACCATAGCTGATAGAAAAATCAACCTTTTTATCTCGTTCCCAAGTAAAACTACTAGCATCACAGACAATATCAACTTGTCGGTTTGTGATCTTAGGAATCCTTGCTGCTGGGGTAACTGCAACTAATTTAAGTTGAATTTTTTTACCTAATTCTTTCTCTAATTGCTGCTGAATCAAAATCAGCATATCCACAGAATAACCAGTCAATTTTCCTTGCTTGTCAGAGTATGCAAAGGGTAAAGCATCCCTACTTGTACCAGCAGTTAATACTCCTGTCCGTGCTACTTTTTGCATGACAGTTTCTGCTTTAGCCACACCAGGAATCAATGCTGATAATATTAAACCAAATACTAGAGGTGTAACATTTCTATATATCTTCAACTTAGTAAAAGCAGGTAGACAGGAGAGATTTATTTTCGTGTTGATAAACATAATTGAATTTTTACACATCCACAGTATCAAAATAAAAAGTTATCTCTATTAATTGCTAAGTCAGCAGTTATAGAAATGATTCTTTACATTAGACCTTTTGGAAAATTATTGAGTGCCTATCACAACATTGTAAAATGATGATTGATAAAGGTTAGGTATTTTTGGCTAAATTTATGACAGAAATTTAATTTTCTATTAAAGGTGCCATTACAGCTATAGTATTCCCTAGTCTAATAAAGTACAAAATCATCTGCGTTTATCTGCGTTTATCTGCGTTTGATCACGACTGCTTGTACCTCACTTGAATAGGGATTGCTATAATAATCCTTCCCTAATTTTTAACATCCCAATTATCAATCCATGATCAAAAAAGTAGATATTGGTAGTAAACGCTTAATAAGTCTCGCCCCCGACAATTGGGTACAATGGGTAACACAAAGAAAAGATATTTGGGTGAAAGAGTTTATTTCCTCAGAATTTCAATGGATAAGCCGCGATAACGACGTACTCATAAAAGTCGAAAATCCACAAGGGGAATTTTTAATACTCAATGAGCTACAATTGCGTTATAAAGAGACAATGCCTTTAAGAATGAGGGCTTATATCGCTTTAGCGGAAGAACGCTATAATTTACCCATATATCCCGTACTGATTAATATTTTACCCCACGTCAAAACACCCAATATTCCCAACTTCTATCAACAAGAATTTATGGGAATGAAGAGTTATCAAGACTATCGAGTCATTAATCTTTGGGAAATTGAAGCTGATTTAGTATTTGCAGAAAACTTATCAAGTTTATTACCCTTTGTCCCAATTCTCAAAGGAGGTGGAGAAGAAGCAGTTGTCAGAAAAGCAGTAATTAAACTGCGAGAAAATGAACAATTAAGCGATTTAGAGCCGTTATTATCATTTTTTGCAGCATTTGTCCTGGAAATGCCAATAGTTCAACAAATCATGAGGTGGGATATGATAGTATTAAGAGAATCACCCTGGTATCAAGAAATCCTCAAGGAAGGGGAAAAACGTGGGTTGCAACAGGGAGAACTGCGAGGGGAACAACGCGGTAAACAAGAAGGTGAAGCTAATTTAGTTATTCGTCAACTATCAAAGCGTTTTGGTAATTTAGATCAAGAACTTGCAGCACAAATTCGCCAGTTATCAAGTCCTCAATTAGAAACATTAGGAGAAAGTATCTTTGACTTTTCTGCTATGGCTGATTTAGAAAACTGGTTACAACAAAATACCGATTAATTAATATCTAGGAATCCTCAATGATTCCTAAAAAAATATTAAATATTGTAGGGTGGGCAATGCTCGCCAAAACAGCATACACTTTTGTTGATTAACCTGACAAAAGGAGTTGACTGTGACAAAGTTTTTATTTGTAACTGATTTAGATCATACCTTCGTAGGCGATGATCAGGGATTATTGGCATTGAGCGATCGCTTGCAACAACATCGTCAACAACATGGTACAAAGATAGTCTACTCTACAGGACGTTCCCCTGTTCTTTACCGCGAACTCCAACAGGAACAAAACCTCTTTGCACCGGACGCGCTTGTTCTCTCTGTCGGTACGGAAATTTATTTAGATGGTAGTAATAATTCTGACTCAGAATGGTCAAACATTCTTTCTCAAGGTTGGGATAGGGAAAAAATTCTATCTATTACTGAGCAATTCCCAGAATTAGTGCTACAACCAGATACAGAACAACGTCCTTTCAAAGTCAGCTTTTTTCTGAAGGCGGAATTGTCCGGAATCTTACCACAATTGGAGTCCGAGTTGCAAAAAACGCAAATAAATGTAAAGTTAATTTATAGTAGTGAAATTGACCTTGACATTTTACCCCATACCAGCGATAAAGGTCAAGCAATGCAATTTTTACGGCGGAAGTGGAAATTTGCAGCCGAGCAGACTGTTGTTTGTGGTGATTCGGGTAATGATATAGCTTTATTCACAGTCGGTAGGGAACGGGGAATCATTGTTGGGAATGCGCGTCCCGAGTTACTCCAATGGTATCATCAGCATCCTGCGGACTACCGTTACCTCGCCCAAAACCGTTGTGCTGCTGGGATTATGGAAGGTTTAAAATATTTTGGTTTCCTAGAATGATTAGCTATCTTAAAGGTATCGTCGCTGGTGTCCAAGCCATTACGCCCAATCGCGTCATCTTGACGTTAGAAGTCAATGGCATGGGTTACGATTTGCAAATTCCCCAACGTTTATCCAACCAGTTAACATCAACTGGAGATGTGATCCAAATCTTTACCCATTACCAAATTCGAGAAGAAATACCTATGCTCTACGGTTTTTCTTCTCCTTCGGAACGAGATTTATTTCGCCATTTGCTCAGTGTCGGCGGCATTGGTGCAGCATTAGCGATCGCACTCTTGGATACAATGGAACTACCAGAGTTAGTTCAAGCTATTGTCGCCGCTAATATCCAAATGCTCATTCAAACCCCTGGAGTGGGCAAGAAAACCGCTGAACGCATCTGTTTAGAACTCAAGAGCAAACTAATTGAATGGCGCAAATCAGCGGGTTTCTTCGTGGCCACAGGTGGACCTGCACCAGGAATTTTAGAAGAAGTGCAAATGACTCTCTTTGCTTTGGGATATACTGCCCATGAAGTTAGTAACGCCTTGCACGTCGTCAGCGAAGATATTGGTTTACCCAAAAATGCCTATGTGGAAGATTGGATTAGACAAGCGATCGCTTATCTTAGTAGCAGTGAAGTAGAGTGTTCCTAGTCCATGATCAATAATAATCCTTATGCTTGGATAAATGAATCTCTCGCCACTATTCATCGGGCTGACTGGTATCGTTCCGTGCAAACTATTCACAGCCGACCCGGTGCAACTGTGGTATTATCTGGGCAAGAGGTTATTAATTTTGCCAGTAATGATTACTTAGGACTAGCAGGAGATGAACGCTTACAAATAGCCGCCATTACTGCTATTCAACAATTCGGCACTGGTAGTACAGGTTCTAGATTACTCAGTGGGCATCGAGAAATACATAGAGAATTAGAACAGGGAATCGCATCTACTAAGCAAACCCAAGATGCATTAGTATTTAGTTCTGGTTATTTAGCAAATTTAGGGACAATTGCGGCCATAGTCGGCAAAAGAGACTTAATTTTATCTGATGAATATAATCATTCCAGCTTAAAAAAGGGAGCAATTCTCAGCGGTGCAACTGTCATGGAATATCCGCACGGTGGTACTGCAGTACTGCAAGAAAAATTATGGGAACACAGGAAAAATTTTCGCCGCTGTTTGATCATCACTGATAGCGTCTTTAGTATGGATGGTGATTTATGTCCATTACCACAATTGCTAGATTTAGCTGAAGAATTTAGGAGTATGCTACTGCTCGATGAAGCTCATGCTACGGGAGTCATAGGAAAAACTGGTGCTGGCTGTGTAGAACATTTTGGGTGTACAGGGAGAGAATTAATTCAAATTGGCACATTAAGTAAAGCTTTGGGAAGTTTAGGCGGATATGTCGCTGGTAGCCTTCCTCTAATTGACTTTTTACGCAATCGCGCCCCCAGTTGGATTTATACTACAGCCCTTTCCCCCGCAGACACAGCAGCAGCAATAGCCGCTATTAAGATAGTACAAGAAGAACCGGAAAGGCGATCGCAACTTTGGCAAAATGTCAATTATTTAAAACAATTAATTACAGAGAATTTACCTAATTTAAAGTTATTACCCACAGAATCGCCGATATTATGTTTTCAATTACCTAATGCAGCCGCAGCATTAACAGCAGGAAAGCATTTGCGAGAATCGGGAATTTTTGCCCCAGCCATTCGTCCCCCCACAGTTAGCACCAGCCGAATTAGAATATCTGTAATGGCTACCCATGAGTTAGGACATATTCAGAAGTTGGTAGAAGTGATTAAAAGTATGGAAGAATTAGAGTAATAAATAGCGAAAATCAAGATTGCTCTCTATTTTCGATAACTACAGAAAAGTGAACTGCTTGCAGCAGTGCTTCGCTATCGCTCTCTCATTCCACTAAAAAGGAGATTTCTAGGGTCGCGCTTCATTTTCCATAACTACAAAAGGTGACACCATAAGGTTTAAAATTTAGGTAATAAATCAGCTTGTTTACAAATTGAATTGGCAGTAATACGATCAATTGCACGATGTCTTTTGACGGGAATAGTTTTTATATCATTAGTATAAATAGAATGGTTGCCACCTTCCCGCAATAAATAAAATCCATTTTCTTCCAAATACTTAATTAAATCTTTTCGTTTTACGGACATGATTATACTTCTACAGGAATTTGTTCAAGTAAAGAGTTTCCTGTGGGAATTTCTTTATTTTGCTGATGATAGGCAAAAATCATTTCTTTGAGTGCATCTTGTAACATAGCTCTGCATATTTCTAGTGTTTCTCCTTCGGTAATGACTTCTTGCCATTCAATCAGTTGTCCCATATACCCACTATTTATTTTGGTATATTTTGCGGTGTATGTAGTTAGCATAAGACATTAATCAAGAGTATTTTCTAAATTATAACTTTTTTTGAGCGATAGCGAAGCGCGACCTAGGAATCGCTCTCTCATTCCACCAAAAAAGCGAACTGCTTGCAGCAGCGCTTCGCTATCGCGCTCTCATTTCAGCAAAAAGGCGATATCGCACTTCATTTTTAATAACTAAAGAAAGGTGATAACTTTGGTGCGCTACTGCTAAACCACCATTTAAGATTCATTAGACTTGGTAAAAATTTCAAAAGCTAATTGAGAACCATAAAAACACACATCAAACTCTTGAAAAAAATTGATTCTTCCCAATAGTAAAGGTGTATTTTCAGCTTGAGTCCAAGCAAAAACCATAGTCACAGGTAGAAATTCATCAATGGTAGCTCCTTTGGCGGGAAATTTAGCTAAATTACCTGCTAGGGTAACAGATGTATCACATTTATCCCAATCTAGTCCTAATTGTAATCCAATTTCGTAGGGTAAAACATTGACGCTTGCGCCTGTGTCGCGCTCGCCTGGAATGTTACGGTAATGCCTGATTCTGACAATTATTTCGCGCAAAGTCGCAAAGAAGAAAAGGAAGAGATTTTCTTTTTAAACCATTGTAGAGATTTAGCAAAAAATCAAATCATGTAAATCCTTAAATCATAAAAATCATAGTTCAGACATTTTCGATTAAAAGTATTTGAAAGGGTAAAGAATTAAAGAGTCCCTGCACCCGAAACTACCAACCGAAAACCGTTGTCTTTGTTTCTGCGGTCTCCATTATTGTAGCTGCGACTGGCCGAACGGCAATAAGAAGGATTGAGATACCACTGACCACCACGCAGCATACGGTTATTGTCACCTTGACTAATCCAAGGGATAGTGTTATTAGGCCAAGTAGGTGCGTTAATATAATTTTCGTGCCAGCCATCTTCACACCACTCCCATATATTCCCGTGCATATCATATAAACCAAAGGCATTGGGGAGAAATTTTCCTACGTCTGTGGTTTGTCCATACTTATTATTATGATTGACTAAATCGGTGGTAATAGTGTTACCAAAGTAGTAGGGAGTTGTGGTATTAGCTCTACAGGCATATTCCCATTCAGCTTCGCTGGGCAAGCGATATAATTTACCTGTAGCTTTGCTGATCCTAGCACAAAATTCTTGTGCGTCATGCCATGATACATTTTCAACTGGAAGATTTGCACCTTTGAAGTGTGAAGGTTTAGACCTTAAATCAATCTTCACCTCTGGTAAGCGTGATACCATTTCCCATTGTGCTTGGGTAACAGGGTATTTTCCCATGTAAAATGGTTGAATGGTAACTTGATGTTGCGGTTTTTCCCGATCATTTCCTTCTCCTTCGGGTGAACCCATGAGGAATTTTCCCCCAGGTATTGCTACCATTTCTAAAATTACTCCTTTTCCTAAATTTTCATTTTGGTTAGGATAAACTGGTGGTTTTAGTGGTGGAGAAATAAATTGTAAACCTTGCTGAAAGGGATTAGGAGAAACAGGTAGTTGTGGGACAATAATATTAGCTGGAACTTCCTGTATTTGTAATGCTGATAAAACTTCCGTTGGTGATTGAAAACGATTAATAGGTAAGTCTTGCAACATCTTATCTAAAACAATTTCTAACTCCTGACTTACAGAAACATATTGTTTCCATATCCACTGCATTCTCATAGAATCAAATATTAAATCATCACCATCATCTTTTTGAAAATATCCCGTTAATAAACGAATACAAGTTACAGCTAAACTATAAAGATCACTATTCGGAAAAACCTTCCCGCGCATTTGTTCCGGTGGTGCATATCCCAGCGTTCCCGTAATCGTCCCCACTTTACTCAGAACACTGCCCCCAACTTCCTTAGAAACTCCAAAATCAATTAGGAATAAAGCACCAGTTTGAGAACTTCTAATAATATTTTCTGGTTTAATATCTCTATGAATAACTTTGTTATCATGAACAAATTGTAAAATAGGTAATAATTCAACTAATATCTGTTTAACTTCCGATTCGCTGAATTTTCCTTTTTGTTGTAATTCATCTAACAGATTTTTACCTTCGATAAATTCCTGAATTAAATATAATCTTCCTTCTTGGGGAAAGAAAGCCAGTAAATCTGGAATATGTGAATGTTTCCCTAAATCTCGCAGTCGAAAAGCTTCTTGTTTAAATAACTCCGTCGCTTTTTCTAAAGCCGCACTTCCCGACTGTTGGGGTAAAAATTGCTTAATCACACAGGGAGTATCTAATCTTTGTTCGTCTACTGCTAAAAAGGTTCTCCCAAAGCCACCTTCTCCAATAACCCGCACACCACGATACCGTTCTTGCAATACCAGTTTACTCCCACAACGTTGACAGAATATCGTCTTCGGTGAATTTTGCTGTAGACAGTCGGGGTTAAGACACTGACTCATAGATACAGGTGAGTAATTACATTGATAATTATAATCACATTTTGACTATCCTTATCCATCCAATTTTTGATGAGGGATACAAAGTTGGGTTGAGGTAATAAAACCCAACATTTTAATAATTTTGACTTTTTGAGGCTTAACCGAGCAGTATTGGGGAGCGATCGCCCTCTTTCAGCAGTCTTTACAAATTAAGAAAACTACAGGCAAATATCATGTCATACCTCGCACAAAACCCCGTACAAGCTACTAAAATCTCTCAAACATCAGAACAAGAAACTGAATGGGAGTTTGCAGAAATCTGGGTAGATACTTTGATATCTCCTCCTTATATTCTGATGTTAGTCAAAGAACAATCAGGAAAATTCTGTATCCATAACCCTGCACAAAACTATAAAATTATCTTTGCTAGTGACAATTATGAAGCCGCTAAAATGTGGCTACTAGAGGATGAATATGAAAGATTGAACAGTCATATTTTACAACAAGATTCTGATGAAGAAGATTAAAAGAGACGTTAACTAAAACGCCTCTATTTTTCATTACATTTAATCAACTTTAAACCTAGCTAATAATTCCTCACGGGAAAGATTAATTAATAACTGAGTTCTTTCTGTTAGAGAAAGTTCCATCAACTGACTAACAATAGCAGATAAATCCTCATCTAAATTACCAAAACGTACTGCTAACAAACTCTCTATCATCAAACGCTGTCCGTCTTTTTGTCCTTCTTGTCTTCCTTCTTCTTTACCTTCTTGTTTCCATTCTTCACACTGTTTAAGATATGCAGGTGATAAACTCATAATCAACTCCTTTACATCTTCATCATTGACATTACTATTCAATTCTAAATTTTTTCGCCAAGATGCGAAAATTCTTACTAGATACTTCCATTTATCATTGTCTTTTGACAGTTCCACGACTTCGCTGATAGCCGCTGTTTGAGTTCTCCCTTTTCCTAGTACCCTTAACCATAGTGTATCCTCTGTCACAGATAACTGATTAATAGCAACAATAGCTGCTTTTTGGTATTTTGGCAGAAAATACACTCCTTTTTCCCATCCCTCCTTTGCTTTCGCTCCAAAACCTTCCAGGATTTTTTCTGAACAAGTTGGTGTTAAAATCCATAGAAAGGGTAATTCTTCTTCAGCGATAGAACGTTTTTCTCTTTTCGCTTGTCTTAACAATTCACCCTGAACACTATACAATTTTAACAAACAACTCCTAATTTCTACCTCATTAGGTGCATTACGGTAAGGTTCAAAAAGACAGCTTGTAACCGCCATTTTTCCTAATAATCCTAATTCAGAATTTATAGCTGTTGTTGTCGGAACAAACCAAACATCTATTTCCTGAACTTCGCTTTTTACATCTTTACTGGTTTTGACCTCTCCTAAAGGTGCTAATAATTCTTCTAGATATTCTTTAGCTAGTTGGTCGTGCGGTTGTCTTGTCATAAATCAGTCTTTTCTTATATCAGTATATAAAGTTTTATCGTCAGCGTATTCAATATCCCGATTCTGAAAGCGTGAGGTAAGAGACTTCCAAATAAAAAAATACCCCAAAATTTCTTGTGGTGCAGACATCTTGCCTGCTAATAATATTAGGACGGGCAAGATGCCCATCCCACAAGATTGGATAGCGAAGCGCTGCTGCAAGCAGTTCATCTTTTTTATGGAGTTCTCTAAATTATCTAGGACTTACACAAGTGTCACACTAAAAATCTGTTGTAGGGTGCGTCAGACTGCATAAATCCTGCAAGTAAACAGATTGTTGATATCGAGCTATTTTTTTTAGGTTGGGTTAAGCAAAAGCGCATGAGTTAGGACATATTAAGAAATTGGTAGAAGTGATCAAAAGCATGAAAGAATTAAAGTCAACATCAGATTTTTAACAAAAATATTCACAATATGTCACCTCATATCCAAGCATTAATCTCATTAATGGCAACTTTACCCTTAAATATCCAAAAACAAGTAGTAGAACATCTCCAGGAATATATCTCACAATTAACAAAAAATTCAGTTGCTAATAACTTAAAATCTGCGGTTAATACTGAAGACAATCAACGGAAAATAATCCCAACAGATGATTATTCATCAGAACTTTCCCCAGAAGAATTGGAAACATTGAATAATTGCACAGAAATGCCTGTGTGGTCCCCTTTTGATTCATTATAGTGAATATGCAAGTAAGATCCCCGACTTTTTAGATAATCTTGTCAATAAATGATCAGGTGATAAAAAAGTCGGGGATCTCGGTTATTTGTATCACCTATCACTTACTGCTATGACCTTTGACTTTCCTAATACCGCCCTTTCCGTAGCTGGTTTAACAGACTACCTAAAATTACTCTTAGAACAAGATGAAATTCTCAGACAAGTGTGGGTAACTGGAGAAGTTTCCAGCACCAATCATCACCAGAGTGGGTTATTTTTTACATTAAAAGATACTAATAGTACAGCCTCTATTAAGTGCGTGGCTTGGAAAAGTCAAGTAGCAAAATTAGCACAAATGCCAGTTACTGGTGAACAGTTAATTATTTTAGGTAGTATTCGCATTTATCCCCAACGCGGAGAGTATCAATTAACAGTATGGCAAGCTTTACCTGCGGGTGTGGGTTTACAGGCATTACGTTATCAACAACTGAAAAATAGCTTACAAGCTGAGGGACTATTTGATACAGCCAGAAAGCGATCGCTTCCCCCACATCCGCAAATTATCGCCGTTGTTACCTCTCCTACCGCCGCTGCTTGGGGTGATATTCAAAAAACCCTCAAACATAGATATCCCGGCTTACACATCTTATTTTCACCTGCTACAGTGCAAGGTGAACAAGCGCCAGCATCCATAGTTAAAGCTATCGAACGAGTTAAAAAAGATGGTCGAGCAGAAGTATTAATTTTATCAAGAGGTGGTGGTGCTGTTGAAGAGTTAGCTTGCTTTAATGATGAAAGAGTGGTTATTGCTGTTGCTAATTGTTCTATTCCCGTTATTACTGGTATTGGACACCAAAGGGATGAATCCTTAACAGATCTAGTTGCCGATTTATGCGTACATACACCAACAGCCGCAGCAGAAACCGTTGTTCCTGCACTGTCTGATTTACAACTTCAACACCAGCAGAGACTTACAGTCTTATGTACAGCCGTAAATTCATTATTAGCAGCTAGGGAAAACCAGCTACAGGCATTAAAACACCGATTGCGTCAATTAAGGTTAGATAGACAAGTAGAACAGGAAAAAGAAAAGTTATCTTGGAAACATCGGCAATTACTACAAGTCACAACAGGACAATTGCAACAAGCCAGGCAGCACTTAGAAGTATTACGGCAAAAATTGGCTAGTATTGACCCCAAAGCCGTATTACAGCGTGGTTATGCAGTGGTGAGAACAGAAAATGGGATCATTCCTCGTTCTGTATCAGAGTTGACTATAGGAGAAAATTTACTGATTCAGTTGGCACAAGGTAAGGTAACAGTTAAAGTTATAGAAGTTACTGAAAGTTGAGTTCTGGAAAATATATTTTCAGACTTCAGACTTTATGCCCAGGATGCTCTACTGTACGATGTAAGCCATGTCCTATCATGATTCCGCCTTATTGCAAAAAATCTCTGTCGAGATTTGTCAATCAATTATTGCTATTCAACAGCAGCAACCAGAATTATTAATTGCAAAATATCGAACTATTAATTGGCAAATATCTGCGAATAAATCAGCTTTAAGTACAAAATTTAGAGCAATACTCAGTCAAACTCAAAGCTGGGATGAATTATTACAAAAACTGCAATCATCTCTGAAAGCAGTGCTTGTTCCCGCAGCTTTTGATTCACAAATAGTATCCGATTTAATTTCCTCTATTCATCGGCTAAATCCAGAAAATCCTGATTTAAATACTACACATTTACTCCAGCGACAATCTCCTGGTATAGCCATTTTGCTTTTAGATGCAGAAAACCTCCAACTTAACACCAGTACAGAAAGGTTTTTAAGCACTATTTGTAATTGTCCTTTGCAAGTTAAAATTGCTTTTGCTAATTGGTCAAATCGCGGAAAATTAGATATAGAACTACATGAACGTGGTTATGATTTAATTCATGTTCCCGCTGGGAGAGATAATGCTGATGGTAAAATGATTGCTCTTGGTTCTTCTATTCATGAACGCTATCCCAATATTAAAGAAGTTTTTGTTTGTTCATCAGATAAGGTAATGACAAATTTATGTAATACATTACAACAAAATGGTATATTAGTTTATCAAGTTAGTCAGCATGGGGAGAATGTTAAGGTATTCAATAGTGCCACCAGTGAAACTATCAATTATTCTCTCAAACCCCTGCCAGAAATACCATCTATAGAGCAGTTTATTTCCCAAATTAAGGGTTTAATCAAATTACAGCAAAAACAAACTGCAAGTTATTGGATTAAACTTTCGCTTTTATCTAAATTATTTAAAAGCAAACATCAATTAACTATTAGTCAAATTATTGCTCATCACTTTCCTGGCAAAAAAGCCAGAGAGATATTTATTAACTATCCATCTGAGATTGTAGTTCATCAAATTGATGAAAAATCTGAATTATATCTCACACTATTTGAACATCATCAACCCGAATCAGAAAATAGTCAGAATAATTCACAATCCCCAACTACAACATCAAAAATATTATCTACTATTACTTCTTCCGCAGATTTAGAGCAAGCGATTAGTAATATCTTGACTGATTTCAGCAAGGTAGATAATCAGAAATTTGTTGATATTAGCATTTTAGGGAGTAAGTTTTATCAGCAATATGGTAACCCAATCACTGAGCAAATAAAACAATTACAGATTGGTGGTAGTTTTGTTAAATTTTTGCATTCTTGCAAATCTTTGCAAGTTCAGCAAGTAGGTAAAAAATGGGAAGTGGGGGTTAAGTCGGAACTATGATTTGTTTGATTTGTTTGATTTAGATGATTCTGTCGGAACTGTGATTTGTTTGATTTGTTTGATTTAGATGATTCTGTCGGAACTGTGATTCGTTTGATTTGTTTGATTTAGATGATTCTGTCGGAACTGTGATTCGTTTGATTTGTTTGATTTAGATGATTCTGTCGGAACTGTGATTCGTTTGATTTGTTTGATTTAGATGATTCTGTCGGAACTGTGATTCGTTTGATTTGTTTGATTTAGATGATTCTGTCGGAACTGTGATTCGTTTGATTTGTTTGATTTAGATGATTCTGTCGGAACTGTGATTTGTTTGATTTGTTTGATTTAGATGATTCTGTCGGAACTGTGATTTGTTTGATTTGTTTGATTTAGATGATTCTGTCGGAACTGTGATTTGTTTGATTTGTTTGATTTAGATGATTCTGTCGGAACTGTGATTTGTTTGATTTAGATGATTAAACCCAGAATACCGGGATAGACTGTATGATAAATATAGTCTGTAAAGAAATGTAAATATTGTGATGCTGCAAGATAAAGTTATTGTCATTGTCGGTGCTACGGGTGGTATTGGTGCTACCTTAACTCGTCAATTAGCTCCCACTGGTGCGCGGTTGGTACTTGTAGCTAGAGACGCAGCAAAATTAGCCACATTAGCAAATGAGTTGGCAGCAGATGTACTAACAGTCCCTACGGATATTACTCAACCTCAACAGGTAGAAGCGTTAATCCAAACGACAGTAGCCCAATTTGGACAAATTGATGTCCTAGTAAATACAGCCGGAGCAGGCATTCTCAAGGCATACAACAACATTGAACCGACAGATTTAGATGCAATGGTGGATCTGAATTTAAAAGGCTGTTTTTACACCACTCAAGCAGCAGCTAAAGAAATGCAAAAACGTAAATCTGGGCATATTTGTAATGTTGTCGGTATTCTTGGCAAACATTCTATGCCAATGGCTGCGGCTTATTCTGCTTCTAAATTTGGTGTTGTGGGTTTTAGTAAGTCTATGGCAGAAGAACTGAAACGCTTTGGTGTGAAAATTACGCTTTTTTACTTTGGGGGGATAGATTCTCCTTTTTGGGATAAAGTAAATTTAAAGGTAGATCGGACTAAAATGCTTAGTTGTGAAACTGCTGCAAATGCTATTTTTTATGCTTTATCTGCTGAACCCCAAGCTATACCGATGGAAATTAATATTCAACCTGAGAGTCATTTATTTTTTTAGTATGTGATAGATAAAGATGATAGTAAATACAAGATTTTAAATGAATTATGCTGCAAATTGATCACGTTCACTTCTATGTCGAAGATGCCCAAAGGTGGCGAGATTGGTTTGTATATTGTCTTGGTTTCCAAACAGTAAATGATGGCATTTTTCCAAGTCTTTCTGATCATCAAAAATCTTTACATACTTGTACAGAAGTGGTGAAAAGTGGATCTGTCTACTTTTTACTTTCTTCTCCTATTTTACCTACTAGCCCTGTGGCTGAGTTTTTACGTCAACATCCTCCTGGTGTGGTTGATATAGCTTTTGCTGTTGATGATGTAGAATCATTGACAGCAAGGGCCATAACCCATGGGGCAACAATTCTCCAACCTGTTCAAGATGCTGGATTTTGTCAGTATGCTAAAATCGCGGCTTGGGGTGGTTTGAATCATACATTAATTACCAGAAATAAAGCAAAAATAAAAGAAGTCGAAAATATTTCACATGATTCTATTACTGCTATTGATCATCTAGTTTTAAATGTAGGAGTTGGTGAGTTAGAAAGGGCTGTTAGTTGGTATCAAAAAATATTTGATTTTCAACCTCAACAAGCTTTTAATATTAAAACTGATCGCTCTGGTTTGCACAGTCAGGTAATGATTTCTCCTCATGGCTATGTCCAATTACCAATTAATGAACCAGCTTCACCTAGTTCGCAAATTCAGGAGTTTCTAGATGTGAATCGAGGAGCAGGAATTCAACATATTGCTTTATTAATACCCAATCTTGTGGATGCTATCTCTCGGTTTCGGGCTGCTGGCTTATCCTTTCTTTCTATTCCCCAAAATTATTATTCCCAGTTACAACAACGTTATAAATTTTCCCTCTCACCTCAAGAGTTACAAGCGATCGCTGATCAAGAAATTCTGGTAGACTGGCATGAAGATGCTCATCCAGGGCAGTTATTACTGCAAATTTTCAGTCAACCAATTTTCTCAAAACCAACTTTTTTCTTTGAATTTATTGAACGTCGTTCTCTGGCTCAAGGTTTTGGGGAAGGTAACTTTATGGCTTTATTTCAAGCCATTGAACGCGAACAAATTAAACGTGGTTTTGTTAGTGGTTAGTGGACTGAGAAATACACAGAAAACCTGTAAAGATTTACTGGGAACGTTGAATATTACCTGATTTTACCCAACCTTCTGTATCGGTATCAGCAATACGAATTTTCTGCCATTTTTTATCGGCACTTTCTTCTAAAATAATCACTTTTTTATTCGCGCCAACTCCACCTGTACTAGAAGAATTTGCCTCTGGTTCTGCTCGCATACTTAGCCCTCCAGACCAAGTAACAGTTCCTTCATAAGCATCTGGTGGTAATGATTTGGGTGATTCTGTGGGAGTGGGAGTGGGAGTAGATGTAGGGCTAGTTGTGGGGTTAGGAGTATTTTGTGTCTTCGGTTGAGATTTGGGAATAGCTTTGGGCTTTTTGGCTTGGTTAGATGGATTATCGTTAGCATACATCGGTTTAGGAGGAGTTATGGCGGTACGGTTGACAAAATAGAGAGCAACTGTCAAGCCAGTACCACATAAAACTGCGATCGCTAACGCAAAACCGAGTATAAATTTAAGTAAGTTCGTAAACATATAAAAGGGAATAGGGAATAGTGGGCAGGGATAAAATTTCTTTTTTCTAATTTCTTCTTCTTTCTTGTTTTTTCTTCTAATTTCTTCTTCTTTCTTCTTCTTTCTTCTTCTTTCTTCCTCCTGACTCGGTGACTCCTGACTCGGTGACTCCTACTATAATTGACGTTGAATACGTTCGTTCAAAGGACTGTATTTTGAAGCTAGACGCGCTCTACCAGAAGCAGCCCATTCTTGGAGTTTTTGAATTTGCTCAAGTGCAGTTCGCGCTAAGGGGATAATTTGACTCGTAGCTTCTAAAATATCATCAGTTGTGAAATCACGATTTTGACTAAAACCAATGTGCATAGCTTCAATTAAAGTTTGCTCAATTTCTGCACCGGAAAAATCGGGGGTTTCGTAGGCTAATCGCTCAATGTCATAGCTGTTCAAATTATGGGGACGTAATCGGGATAAATGCACATTAAAAATTGCTTTTCTTTCTTCTTGGCTAGGTAAACCGACAAAGAAAATTTCATCAAATCGCCCTTTTCTTAACATTTCCGGTGGTAGGGACTGAATATCGTTAGCGGTAGCTACGACAAACACAGGGGAAGTTTTTTCGGCTAACCAATTGATAAAAGTCCCAAATACCCGGCTAGTCGTTCCTGCGTCACCTTTGCTACCCAAACCAGAAAAAGCTTTATCAATTTCATCAATCCATAGTATACAAGGGGCAAGGGCTTCTGCTACTTGAATCATTTGCCTTGTCCGCGATTCTGACTCACCCACCAAACCGCCGAATAACCGCCCTACGTCTAAGCGTAACAGAGGTAAATGCCAATGATGAGCGATCGCTTTTGCTGTTAAAGATTTACCAGTTCCCTGTATTCCCACCAACATTAACCCACGGGGATGAGGTAAACCATATTGTCGCGCCTTGTCGCTAAATGAACCACCGCGCCGAATTAACCAATCTTTCAAATTATCCAATCCACCGATATCAGAAATTTCCTCATTAGCAGGGTAAAAATCAAGGATTTGGGTTTGGCGGATAGTTTGGCGCTTTTCTGCCAAGACTAAATCTACATCTTCTGGTTCTAATTGTCCATGAGATGCGATCGCCCGCGCTAATACCCGGCGAATTCTTTCCATAGACAATCCTTGACAGGAACGCACCAAATCATCCAAAAACTTACCCACAGGTGGATTCCCAGTAGCTTGTAACAGCCGTTCCACTTCCGTTTTGATTTCCGAGGCATTGGGCAAAGGAAACTCAACTACCGTTAACACTTCCATTAAATCGTCAGGAATAGCGACACGAGGCGATAATAAAACAATATTTTTCGGTTGCGACTTCAGTAGTCGGGCTAAATTACGCAGTTTCCGAGAAATAGCCACATCATCCAAAAACCGATGATAATCCCGCAAAATCAACACCGCAGGTGCAGCAGCATTCAACTTTTCTATAAACTCCAAAGCCTGTAACGGGTTACGTTTACCAAATCCCACATCATTAGGACTTCCCTGATAACCGTCCACAAAATCCCAAGTATACACCGGACAATTACCTTGATTAATCGCCTCTTCCCGAATCGCCGCTTCTACCCGTTCCTCCTCATAAGTAGGAATATAAATCAACGGATAACGAGCGCGGAGTAACAATTTAAACTCATCACGAAAATTCATAAAACAAATAATATAGCTAATACCAACACCACCCTACACTATCAGAATCCATAGACCACACGAAAAAGTTTTCAAACAACCTCTAAGAGAGATTGCGCGAAAAAAAAATTATACTAGGATGAAAGTAAAAATAAACATCTACACATCATAAACAAAAATCTATGCTTACCCAAGATAAAACACAAATCAACTGGAAACCCATTATCAAAAAATTTGTCGCTGTTCTCGGTGAAAAAGGCGTAGTTCAACGCAAAGAAGAACTTCTCACTTATGAGTGTGACGGTTTAACTAGCTATAAACAACGTCCCCCCGTTGCAGTATTACCCCGCACCACAGAACAAGTATCAGAAATTGTCAAAATTTGCAATCAATACTCTGTTCCTTTTATCGCTAGAGGTTCAGGAACAGGTTTATCTGGTGGGGCTTTACCATCAGAAAATTCGGTTTTAATTGTCACTTCTTTAATGCGACAAATCCTCAGCATTGATTTAGAAAATCAGCGGGCTGTGGTTCAACCGGGAGTAATTAATAGTTGGGTGACTCAAGCTGTTAGTGGGGCTGGGTTTTATTTTGCCCCAGATCCTTCAAGTCAAATTATTTGTTCGATTGGTGGGAATATTGCCGAAAATTCTGGGGGAGTACATTGTTTAAAATATGGTGTCACTACTAATCATGTTTTGGGTTTAAAACTTGTGCTTCCTAATGGTGCAATTGTTGATGTGGGTGGACAAATTCCCGAAACCCCAGGTTATGATTTAACAGGTGTCTTTGTGGGTTCGGAAGGAACATTAGGAATTGCCACAGAAATCACTTTAAAAATTCTCAAAACTGCCGAATCAATTTGTGTGCTATTAGCCGATTTCACCAGTGTAGATGCTGCGGCTGCTACTGTTTCTGATATTATCAGCGCGGGAATTATTCCCGGTGGTATGGAGATGATGGATAATATTAGTATTAATGCTGTAGAAGATGTTGTAGCTACTAATTGTTATCCCCGTGATGCGACGGCGATTTTGTTAGTAGAAATTGATGGTTTAGAAGTCGAAGTTTCTGCCAATAAACAGCGAGTTATAGAAATTTGTAAAAAGAATGGGGCGCGAAATGTTACTAGTGCTAGTGACCCAGAAACTAGATTAAAATTATGGAAAGGTAGAAAAGCAGCTTTTGCGGCTGCGGGACATATTAGCCCAGATTATTATGTGCAAGATGGGGTAATTCCTCGAACTCAATTACCTTATGTTCTCCAGGAAATTGAAAGATTAAGTCATAAATATGGTTATCCCATTGCTAATGTTTTTCATGCTGGAGATGGTAATTTACACCCATTAATTTTATTTGATAATTCTGTACATGGAGAATTGGAAAAAGTCGAAGAATTGGGAGGGGAAATTCTCAAGCTATGTGTAAAAGTCGGTGGTAGTATTTCCGGTGAACATGGTATTGGTGCTGATAAAAAATGCTATATGCCAGATATGTTTAGTGAATCTGATTTGGAAACTATGCAATGGGTAAGACAGGTTTTTAATCCCCAAGGTTTAGCAAATCCTGGGAAGATTTTCCCCACACCTCGCACTTGTGGAGAATCAGCAAAAGCATCTATTCAAAAATTCCCAGATGTAGAAAGATTCTAAGTAAAAAATAAATGTTGGGTTTCGTTCCATTGCTTCGCAACCGTAATGCAAACAACCCAACCTACTATTTCTCCTCTCTCTGTGTCCTCTGTGGTATGGCTAACGCCACGCTTCGCTAACGTTTTTAATTAGAGAGTTCAGATAGTTTTACAAGACTAAAGATAGAGAGTAAAAGTAATTGTATCTATCTAAAGATAGATAGATAGATAGATAGATAGATAGATAGAATTAGAGGGTTAATCATTAGAAATTTTTATTATAATAAACGCATATATTTGAATGGCAAATTTAGCCAATTATCTACTTCAGATTTTAATTCAGCAGGGCCTTGTTTGAATTTATTTCTAATAATTTGGCTTACCTTTTTATCGTTTACCATGCGAGTTATATATGAACAAAATCAATTTTTTACAAGTAAATACACCAATAGATTTAAGCAACTGTGATCAAGAACTATTGGCAGAAGTTAAAAACCGAACTGTTGACCTAGAAAATTATCAAGCAGCATTACAACGGCAAATAGAACAGGAAAGACTGGTGATGGCGATCGCCTTACGTGTTCGTGAAAGTTTGCATCTGGATCAAATCCTCAACACTGCTGTACATGAAGTTCGGGAATTTATGCAAGCAGACCGAGTATTTATTTATCGTTTTCAGCCAGACTACAGAGACTACAGTGGATATGTAGTGGTGGAATCTGTTGATGATGCTTGGACTCCTGCGTTAAATGCCGGCATTGAAAATACTTACTTGATGGAAAATCATGGAGGGAGATACATACAAGGAGGCTTTCTAGCCATAGCAGATATTTATACAGCCGATCTAGCTGAATGTGATCGTGATTTACTAGCGAAATTTCAAATCAAAGCCAAATTGTCAGTTCCTATTATGCAGGGACAAAAATTATGGGGGCTATTAATTGCCAATCAATGTACGACATCAAGACAGTGGCAACCTTGGGAAATTGATTTCCTGCAAAAATTAGCAACACAAGTAGGCATTGCCATTCAACAATCAGAACTATACCAACAATTAGAACAAGAACTACAAGAACGTCAAAAAATTGAAACTGCTTTGCGACGTAGTGAAAACTTATTTCGTTCTCTCAATGAATTTGCACCTGTAGGTATTTTTCAAACAGATACCCAAGGAAGAATGATCTATAACAATCCTAGCTGTCAGAAAATTTGTGGTTTTACCATAGAACAATCATTAGGAGAAGGCTGGATCAATTTTATTCACTTTGATGATTTAGAAGTATTTTCACCTCAGTGGAATGAGGGAGTATCAACACATCAGCAACTCGCTACAGAAATACGTTTTGTCCATGAAGATAAAACTGTTCGGATTTGTCGGCTAATTGCTGTTCCCATATTTTCTGATCTTAATGAATTTGTGGGATATGTCGGCACTCTCGAAGATATTACAGATAATCGATTAATGGAAAAAATGAAAAGTGAGTTCATTTCCATAGTTAGTCATGAATTACGAACTCCATTAACATCTATTCGTAGTTCTTTAGGATTACTAACTACTAGTGGCATCAGAAATAACCCAGAAAAAATGCAGAAAATATTAGATATTGCTGCTAGTAATGCCGAACGTTTAACAAGGTTATTAAATGACATTCTTGATTTAGAACGACTAGAAACTAACAAATTTGTCTTGAATAAAAAATCCTGCGATGCGATGACATTAATACACCAGGCTGTAGACTCTATTCAAACATTAGTCAAAGAAGAGAATATTTCTTTACAAATATTAGGTAATTCTGTGCAATTGTGGATAGATGAAGACAGAATTTTGCAAATTCTTGTTAACTTAATCAGTAATGCCTTTAAATTTTCTCCCCCTCACACTACCATCAAAATCACTGTGGAAGAAACGCCAGATAGCCATTTATTTAAAATTCGAGATCAAGGGAGGGGTATTCCTAGCGATAAAATAGAAACAATTTTTGGTAAGTTTCAACAAGTAGATACTAGTGACTCCCGTGAAAAAGGAGGAACAGGTTTAGGTTTAGCTATTTGTGATACTATTATTAAACAGCATGAGGGCAAAATTTGGGTAGAAAGTGTTTTAGGACAAGGTAGCACTTTTTATTTTTCTATTCCTAAGCAGGTAACAGATGACAGGTAAAAAAGATAAAAGTGAAGGATAAATTTAAGCTTTTCAAACAACCTTTAAATTGATTAATCATAATTTATTTTGGAGTTCAATAAGAAAATGACAGAAAAACCAGAAAAACGTATTTTAGTAATAGATGATAATGATGATGTGGGATTTCTCATTTCCACTTGTCTGGAAGAATTTGGATCATCGCAAGTGTTGATAGCTAATAGTGCGAAAAAAGGTTTAAGTTTAGCACAAACACAAAAACCAGATGTCATCCTTTTAGATGTAATGATGCCAGAAATGAATGGGATAACTTTATTTGGTTTATTGCAAAGTGAACCTAAGACCCAAGCAATACCAGTAATTTTCATGACTGCTAAAGTCCAAAATTCAGATATAGAACTATATCGCAACTTAGGAGTTAAAGGGATAATTAGCAAACCATTTGAACCTTTTACATTAGTAGAACAAATCATCGAGATGCTACAATGAAATAATGTTCTATGGCATTACTCACGCAAGAATTCCCAAGGCTAAAAATAGCCTCACAGGAGGGGGAGAAGCAGTTTTACCATCTTCAAAAAGCTTTAAAATTTTTTATAACCCTTTTCGAGACGTTTCATGGAACGTCTCTAATTTTTTGGAGATGTCTATTTATAATTCTTATAGGTACACCACATATTGTGCCTTTTTTACTGTTTTATCAAAAAATATCCATATCTTTATCTAATCCCCACAATAAAATTGGATTTTGTAGTTATATAGATATTAGCAATCTAGACTTATTTAACTAATGAATTCTGTATTACGGCGGTTTTTTGTGTATTTTTTGTGTTTGGGATTTGTCATCAGTTTAACAATGTTTCCCATTTCTGCAAATCCTAGTTATACTCAAAATTCAAATTCTCTGCCTGTAACTACAGAAATTCGCGGTGTTTGGTTGACTAATGTTGCTAGTGGTGTGTTTTATCTGCCTTGGGGGATTGAAAGGGCTATAAGTCAATTAGCGGCACTCAATTTTAATACTATTTATCCGGTAGTTTGGAATCGAGGGTACACTTTTTATAAAAGTCCTTTAGCGAAAAAAGTCACAGGTTTAGATAGTCAACCTTTGCTGAATTTTATCCATGGGAACAATGATTTTTTAGCCAAATTAATAAAATTAGCTAGAAGTCAAAATTTGACAATAATTCCCTGGTTTGAATATGGGTTCATGACTCCTCCTGATTCAGCTTTAGCTAAACTACACCCAAATTGGTTAACTATCGGACAAAAGGGGGTAGAATCTATCTCGGAAAATTTGCGAGAAGATATGATTAATGGGGTTTATAAACAAGCTTGGTTAAATCCTCTACATCCTCAAGTCCAAAATTTTATTCGAGGTTTAATTTTAGAAGTTGTTGAAAATTATAATGTAGATGGCATTCAAATTGATGATCATTTTGGAATGCCTGTGCAGTTTGGTTATGATGCTTTTACTGTAAAACTTTATCAAAAGGAACATCAAGGAAAAAAACCGCCGACTAATCCTCTTGATCCAGAATGGATGCGCTGGAGGGCTAATAAAATTACTGCATTTATGGTAAGTATTTCTAAATCTGTTAAGGCAATTAAGCCCTATATAAAAATATCTCTTTCTCCAAATTCACAATATTTTGCCTATAAATACTATTTACAAGATTGGGAAACTTGGGTAAAACAAGATTTAATTGATGAGTTGATTTTACAAGTATATAGAAGTGATAAAACCTCTTTTATTAAGGAAATATCTAAACCTACAATTAAGTTGGCTACGAGTAAAATTCCTGTAGCTATTGGTATATCAACAGGAAATTTATTAAAGCCTGTAAATATTAACAAAATTAAAGAACAAATACAAATAGTTCGTAATCAAAAACTTTCTGGTTTCTCTTTTTTCTATTGGGAAAGTTTATGGGGTTATATTACTCCTGAATCACCTTATCAGCGTCGTCGGGCTTTTTTGAAGATGTTTGATACTCAAGCTCTCAGACCATTAAAAATCAAGAAGTTATAATGCAATCATTACCTGTTAAAACTAAATATAGAACTCTAAATTTTACATTCAAGTGGGTTTTTGCGACTTTACTAGGGTTTTTATTTAGTTTATTAATGATTGAAATTAGTGAAAAACCAGATATGGATATTATTGAAGCTTTAATAGGTAGTTTATCTATTTCATTACCCCAAAGTTATATCCTCAGAAAAACTATTTCTCCTGTAAGTTGGGTATTATCTACTGTTTTTTCTTGGCTTGTAATTGCTGCAATTGGGGTTGGTGTTTTAGGTTGGACTGTGACTACTGCTGATTTTTTCCCTACAAGAATTTTTGCAGGAATTATTGCTGGTGGTATTGGGGGTTTATTAATTGGTATATCACAATGGTGGTTAGCTATTCCCCCATCATTTCCTTCGGCATGGAAATGGGTATTTGTCAATATTATAAGTTGGATGATAGCTATACCCATTGGTTCAACTGTGGGCTTATTTTTGTACAGAATTACTAATTTATTTTTAGCAGAAGTTGTAGGATTAGCTATTACCTGGTTATTAGTGGCAATATTCACGGGAATCTCTGCAGAAAGAATTATGCAAGATTTATACAGCGGTTCTTGATTGAGTGAGTTACATGAACCCCACCCCCAACCCCCTCCCCGCAAGCGAGGAGGGGGCTATGATGTACCTCATAACAGCAGGAAGTGCTGTAATCTACTAGGAGTCAGTAGGGGCGTATAGCAATACGCCCCTACTCAACCACGAAGGATACGAAGGAAGAAGGAAGAAGGAAAATTACCCAGTTTCTAGTCTCTAATCCGAATTTTGTCCCTCATTCAATTGTATATCGCTATATAATTATTTTTGGTTTGTAATTTTAAATTATGATGACTTTACCTAACTGGATTACTTTTTCTCGATTGCTGGGAATACCTTTTTTACTTTATGGTTTATACAATCCCACCAATGAAGCAAAATGGATATGTTTAACTATATTTTTAATTGCGGCTTTAACTGATTGGTTAGATGGATATTTAGCCAGAAAACTTAACCAAATTAGTGAGTTAGGTAAGTTTCTTGATCCTTTGGTAGATAAATTATTGGTACTTGCACCATTATTAGTATTAGTAGAATTAGGAAAAATCCCAGCTTGGGCAGTGTTTATAATTTTAGCACGGGAATTAGCGATCGCTGGTTGGCGAGTTAATCAAACTACTATTACTGGTGCGAATATTTGGGGTAAACTGAAAACAGTCAGTCAAATCATTGCTATATCGCTATTAATTGCCCCCTTATCACCAATTTGGCAAACTCCTGTTTTAATTGCCTTTTGGATATCTGTAATATTAACAATTCTTTCAGGAATTATTTATCTTATTCCTCAAAAAATTAGTGAGGAAACGAGTAAAAATGAAAATTGAGTTGATCTGATTATTATTAGTTGAATAGGGGGCTTAAATGTCTAAAATAGAAGGCTTTAGGGTAAGAAATTACAGAGTTCTTCATGATATCACGTTAGGAAAGCTATGGAACACGCAGAACGCCAAATCATTAGCACCAATGACAGCCGTTATTGGTAAAAATGGTGTGGGAAAAAGTACAATTTTCGACACTTTTGGCTTTCTTGCTGACTGCTTAAAAAATGGAGTAGAAGAAGCCTGTGATGCTCGTGGTCGTGGTGGTTTTGAGAGAATTCGTTCCCAAGGACAAGAAGGAAGTATTCAGTTTGATATCTATTATAAAGAGGATAGTCATGCTAGACCAATTACTTATGAGTTAGCAATAGACATTGACTCATCTGGAAGACCTTACGTAAAGAGTGAGAGACTTAGACAACGCAGAAGAGGACAAAGCAAGGGACAACCTTTTTCCTTTTTAATTCTCAATGAAGGTAGAGGAATCGCGTGGAAAGGTGAACAAGAAGGTAAACAGGTTGAAGAAGCAGAAAATGATTTTGATTTGTCAGATTTAATAGATAAAATCCAAAGAGGGGAAGCAGCAGAAGAGAGTAAAGAAACGGAGGTAGTCGAACTTGATGATAAACGAAAACTGGGAATTGCTACTTTAGGTTCACTCAAACAACACCCAAGAATTTCAGGTTTTCGGAGATTTATTGAAGGATGGTATTTAAGCTATTTTACCCCAGATGCTGCACGCAGTTTACCTCTAGCTGGACCACAAAAGCATTTGAATATTCATGGGGATAATCTGGGTAATGTAGTTCAGTTTATGGAAAGAGAACACCCGAAAAAGTTTCAATCCATACTGGAAAAAATAGCAAAAAAAATTCCAGGTGTGAATAAAATTAGTACAGACAAAACTCTAGACAGCAGACTTCTACTTCGTTTCAATGATAAGGGGTTTCAAGATCCATTTTATGCTCAACAAATGTCAGATGGAACACTTAAAGTATTCGCTTATCTCCTCCTATTAGAAGATCCCTCACCACCGCCATTTTTGTGCATTGAAGAACCAGAAAATGGACTTTACCATAAACTATTAGAAACCCTGGCACAAGAATTTCGAGAACACACTACAGGACAAAAAGGTGGATCACAAATATTTGTGACAACTCATCAACCATATTTTGTAGATGCCCTTGAACCTGAAGAGGTTTGGGTATTGGAAAAAGGTGAGGATGGATTTGCTAAAATTAAACGAGCTAGTGAAGATCCTCTAATTAATAACCTTGTTTCTGAAGGGTTACCCCTTGGGGGACTTTGGTACAGTGATTATTTAGATGCCAGGTGAATATATGCACTTTGAGATATTAGTTGAGGATAAATCTGGCAAAACTGCTCTTGATATTCTTGTACCCAAAATTATTAACACTGAAGAACACACATTTAATATCATTGCTTATAAAGGAATAGGACATATTCCTAAAAATCTCACATCTAATTCTGATCCAAAAAAACGAATTCTGCTTGACCAATTGCCCCGACTTATTAAAGGCTATGGTAAAACTTTATCTTATTTTCCTGCGGTTCTCATTGTTATTTGTGATCTTGATGATCGATGTCTGAGCGCTTTTCGCAAAGAACTAGTTGTTACCCCTACTTATTGAGCCGATACAAGGAATGTTTAATCAGTACCGACAGAGCATGGAACTAGCGAATCCCAAGGTGTCATAACTTAAATAACGTTTACCCTTCGACTACGCTTGTGGGTGGTTTGGTTCACATCTAAACCGTATTACTACGATTTAGAATGATCCCTTCTTCGTTAGTTGTGGTATCACAATGTTTTTTCTTTGTTTGTTACTTTATGTAAACTAATATAACAAGATTGTTACAAAGTGAGAACTTGACAAAAAAATAATCAATGCTAAAGAGAAGGCTTGCTTATTTGAAATCAGAGAAGAAGTCTTGGTGACAGAAGCCATAAAAAAAAACCACCTGCGCGGGTTTCCAGAGGGAAGTTAGCGGAGGTGGATTTGACACTCTCAGGGAAGACAGCCACTGAGATTCTACTGACAGAATTAGATTAAGGGTTTAGCCTAATCTAATCTCGCTGCGACCATCAAACGCCGCCTAGACGCTCAATACAACCACCAATCAAGGTGTCGAAATTGCGCTTACTTTTATTGTTTTCAGTGTTTTTGTGAGTCCATCACTAAGCCAAGATGCGGTACGCTCCACAACCTGCCATTACTTGCTCTTTCTTGTCAATACTGCCGCTAGGACTTGAACCTAACCGTTGTTTCTTATGAGCCGGGATTTCTCCGGACTAGGATGTTTCAACACGTAGATGTTTATTGTTCTTACTCACGATTTCATTCTAGCATACCACAGGGATTAAAATCCCTCGTGTCGCTTCCCTCTCACCGGCTTTAGCCGGTGAGTTTCCCACTTACCGTGAGATCTTATGATTTTGTACAATTAAAAATTTAGCCACAAAAAGTTTTAGCGGTTCACAATATTAATTGCAAACCGCTATAATAAAACTTATTTGTTCTTTTAAATGGGCAGTACCAGACTCGAACTGATGACATCCTGCTTGTAAGGCAGGCGCTCTACCAACTGAGCTAACCGCCCGTTTCTTCCACCTAATCAATATAGCATAGCCTCTGCAAATTTTGCAAGTCTTTTGATAAACTTTTTTTTGGGGTATGGGAAAGGCTGATGGGAACGGTATTGAGCTATACTGACTCAGGATTTAACTGTTAATTTTATATTTTTAATTTCGATGCCCTCTGGTCAAACGCATGATCGCATTACTATTTGGTCTATGCCTGTGGTGGCGGGTATAACATTAGTTTCCACTCATAGCAGTAATATGACATTGTTGGTGGCGGGTGGGTTTATGTTTGGGGGGCTGATGTTTGGTCCCGATTTGGATATTTACTCCCGTCAATTTCAGCGTTGGGGTTTTCTGCGGTGGATTTGGCTACCTTATCAAAAAAGTCTGCGTCATCGGTCTTTTTTATCTCATGGTCCGATTATTGGCACGATTTTAAGGGTGATATATCTCACGACTTTTTTGGCACTTGTAGCCCTTTTGGTTGTGATAATTTTCACCAAGTTGGGAAATGTGACTTGGAACTGGGGGGAAGTCTGGGGGACTTTGGGGAAAACTATCTATATATATTATGGAGAATTTTTTGCCCTCTTTCTCGGCTGTGAACTCGGGGCAATGAGTCATTCTTGCAGCGATTGGACTGTTTCTGGTTACAAGCGATTTCAAAAACAGGGTATTCAAGGTTTACTCCCCCGTGGCAAAATTAAGAAACGTAAAGTTAGCCCCAGTCGTCGCAGTGCGAAAAAGCGGTAAAAAATATGGAAGTTAATCAAACTTTGCTGGCGTTACAAGAATTAATTGATGTGGTGGCAAAATTGCGATCGCCTCAAGGTTGTCCTTGGGATTTGGCACAAACCCCGGAAAGCCTGACTCCTTACGTGATTGAGGAGGCTTATGAGGTGGTAGACGCAATTCAAACAGGGGATAAAAAGGCTATTTCTGAAGAATTAGGTGATTTATTATTACAAGTAGTATTACAGGCGCAAATTGCCAGTGAAGCGGGTGATTTTTCTCTGCAAGAAATTGCTGAGGGTATTGCTCAAAAGTTAATCCGTCGTCATCCTCATGTATTTGCTGATGTGACTGTGGCAAATATGGAAGAGGTACACAAAAATTGGGAAACCATCAAAGCAGCAGAAAAAGGAGAAACTGTAGAAGAGCAAAAACTCAGTGATAAATTGAATCGTTATCGTCGCAGTCTTCCCCCCTTAAATGCGGCGATGAAGATATCTGAAAAAGCTGCTAAAGTTGGTTTTGAGTGGAATAATGTAGATGAAGTTTGGGGAAAATTCCAGGAAGAGTTAGGGGAATTTCAACAGGCTTTAGCTGAAGAAACCAAAGAAAGACAAGAATCAGAATTAGGTGATTTACTATTTGCCATTATTCAAATTGCCAGATGGCATAAACTTGATCCTAGTGCGGGTTTACAAGGGACAAGTCAGCGATTTATTCAACGATTGCAAAAAATGGAAGATGTAATTGAACGTCCGTTGACAGATTATAGTTTAGAAGAATTAGATGCCCTGTGGCAACAGGCTAAAGCTCAACTTGGTCATTAGACATCAGGTGAATTTAAATATGCGTTATTCAGAAACCTTGTAGAGACGTTCTATGGAACGTCTCTATATTTTGGAGGTGTCTAATGCTGATTTTGCAAATTAGTTGCTAGTTGCTACTCAAAAGCACAGTCAATGCCACTCCTAAAATAATTAATCCACTACCCATAATAAATGACCAGAAGCGGTGATAACTGTGGACAATTGTGCCATTTTCTCCTTTTAATTGGATTAAATCCATCCAAGGCATAATACCCCGACGAAACCAACCAATAGTTCCTACATTTTGACCAATTAGACTTTCTACTCGTTTCATCCCAAACAGAAAATTACCAATTGAACCAAAACGGGAAGCGTAGTGTAAATAAAGCATTCCGCTAGGATCTTGTAGTTTCAAGTCAGAACCAAATTTATAACCAGCATCACCCCGGCCAATTAATTGCCCTTCTAAAGTGGCGGGTTGTCCCCGCAAAGGACTGGCATAGGGGTTTGACATTAAGGTGAGAATATCTGTAGCTACGGACTTGCTGTAGTCGGGGAACATGACAAAAGCTTTGATTAATATGCCGATTCCTACACCAATCAATGGCGCACCTAGTGTTAGGCCAAGGTTGTTGGCAACCGAGAATATGAATGCGCCGATAATTAAACCCAGGAAGAAGCCGATAGTTTCTGCACCATACAAAATCACATCTAAAAAGAAGTTGCCGTAAAGCTTTTTCTTGTTTAAGTTTTTACCCTCACCGATGACTCGCCCCATGTCGAACTCAGTTGATAAACCTAGTTGTTCGGAGTATGTGCTGAGGGCGCGGACTCGTTTACCAGTAAGAGGATGAGTAGAATTTAATTCCATCCACAAACCCCAAGGGTTAAACATATCCCACAAGAAGACGCGACCGATTTTTTGAGGATCTGAGGAAATGCGGTAAGCTGTACCTGTTGAAGATGCGGCTTTGTGGTCGTAAATTCCTAAAGCGCGAGTTCCTTCAATTAGGCGACTGGGTTCTTGGGCGCGTGAACCCTCTTGCACGATGCCATAGGCAATTTTGACTAAGGCGCGGGAGAGTCCGTTGGGATTCCCTGTTGTTTCCGCTGCAAAGTGGTCTGCAAAATATTCTCTGGTGCGAGAAAGATATAACAGCAGGTATGTACCGATAATGTGAAAGATATAGGCAACGAAACCAGCAGTTTTTAAAGCATCTTTGATTTTGTTGTCGTCACCGCCACTGGTAAATCTTCTGACTGTACTGTAAATTAAGTAACAAATCTGCACTAAGGTAGAAGCCACAGTCATAATGGCAAAGTCCCAGTGGACTATATGCCCTAGTTCATGGGCGTAAACGGTAGCAACTTCATCATCATCTAGGTAAGTAAACAGTCCTTGGCTGACGACTAAGCGGGCACTGTTAGGTAAAGAACCATAAGTAAAAGCTGTGGGGTTTTGATCTTCGATGATTCCCAGTCTGGGGATTTTGATGTTTTTTTGTCGGCAGACTTGGCGGATAATTTCCCCTGTTTCTGGACTGAGGTTTTCGATTTCTGCTAAGTTTACCCAACGAGTTTGGTACAACCAGCTTTGACTTAGATCCATTAGGAAGGGTGAGAGGAAAAAAGCCGCTAGATTGAATATTAAAGTAATACCAATAGCGATCGCTAGTCCGGTGACAGGATCACTACTAGTGGAAATTAATACTAGGCTTAAACCCAAAACAAAAACCATGCCAAATAACAAGGCTATGGTGACACCAGATGCTAAGGCTAAACTCCCACCTACTCCTCCCATAGCCAAATTCACTGCCATGGTTGCTGCACGTCCCGCTTTTGGGAAACTGGACTGTGTGACTGAAGAGAAAACAGGCTGGTTTTTTTCTGCCCATTCTCGCACCTGTAGGTTATCGCTGTTGATTAATTTTTGCCAGAGAACAGTCGCTTGTTCAGTTCTCCCTATTTTCTGATAAGCTTTCACCAGCCATATTTGGGCTGTCAGATAATCTGGAGAGTTGAGTTCTAGGGAATTTTGGGAAAATTCCTCTAGGAGATAAACCGCCTCTTGATATTGCCCTTGTTGAAAGGCATTTAACCCTGATTGCAATGACATTTATGATATCCCCGAAAGGTTGATATTTTGATCTCATTAACACTCAATGGATACAGCATTCGTGATGCTAATTTCGCAAAATGTACAAAATTTATAACATAGTCGCATAGTAAAGTTTAGAAGAATTAGCGGCACTCAGGCAACAGGCTAAAATTCCAGTATTAATTAAAATCAAGGTACAATTATTCATGAGTTCTTGCTTGATGTTTTGCTTGAATTCTGCCGGCAATTGCTTTTTTGCGTACATTAAACAAACAGCACAGGCTTATGCTAGTGTTGCAACAAAGGCTGGAGTAATAGCAGGTAATCCTTTTTCAAGTTTAGTGATTACCAATTCTTTTGAGTTTGAATTAATTAATGAATGTTTTAATTGTAATATCCTAAACTAAATTCGATAAAGCGGATTACCATAAGGGTGAGATATACTTTTGGCGGGCAAGATGCCCGCACCACAAGATTTTTATCATTAATATCGGAAACTGCTGTAAAGCGATCGCTAAATCAATTCATTTTTCTATGTTTTGTGACCCCCGGCCAAATTCCTTGCAGCCGGGGGTAACAGTGAGAATCTAACTAAGCATGACGTTGACTGACTAAAACCTGATGAGAATATTCAAAATCATGATTAGTAATTCTGATATCAGCAGGATCTGTCTGTCCTTGCCCTCGGAAACGGCGAATAGCTTCCACAGCAGCTTGATTGCACAGCAATACTAAATCAGCGCCATTCCAGCCTTCTGTGACTTCAGACCAATATGTTAAATTCACGTCTAATAATGGTCGTCCCTGAGTATAGACCTGCAAAATATCTAAACGACTGGCCAAATCAGGTAAATCTACTTTAAGTTGTAAATCTAACCTACCTGCCCGTAATAACGCTGGGTCAAGAGCATCAGGACGGTTTGTCGCCCCAATGACCAGAATACTTGCACCGACTTCTACACCATCTAACTCAGTTAATAATTGCCCTACTACCCGGTTACTCACGCCAGAATCACCACTGTAAGTTCCTCTTGCCGGAGCTAATGTATCAATTTCATCAATGAATATGACACAGGGTTCTGCTTGTCGCGCCTTGGCAAATAATTCCCGCACTGCTTGTTCACTAGCGCCCACCCAACGAGTCAGTAACTCTGGTCCGTTGACACCAATAAAATTAGCCCTGGCCTGGGAGGCCACAGCCTTGGCTAATAAAGTTTTGCCAGTTCCCGGAGGACCCCATAGCAAAATCCCCTTGGGAGCTATAGCCTTAGTTTGTAGATAAAGTTCTGGATAAAGTAGCGCCCCTTCTACGGATTCTCGCAGAGTTTGCTTAATATTCTCTAAACCACCAATATCATCCCAAGCAACTTGGGGAACTTCAACTTCCACACTCCGAAGTACAGCCGGTTTGATTTCCTTTAGTCCCTGCAAAAAATCAGTTTGAATAACCGTCATGTTTTCTGGCGCTTGCACCTCTATAGAAGGAACTTGACGACGCAAAGCTGTGTAAGCCGCCTTTTGACAAACGGCCTTCAAATCAGCCCCCACAAATCCCACCGCCCGCTCGGCGATAAAATCGAGGTCAACGGTGTTATCCAAGGGCATGGAACGGGTGAGAATTTGCAGAATTTCTTTACGGCCGTTGATATCAGGAATGCGAAACTGCACTTCTCGGTCAAATCTTCCCGGTCGTCGCAGGGCTGGGTCAAGGTGGTCAGGGCGGTTGGTAGCCGCGAGAACAATCACCCCTGGGCTATGGGAAAAACCGTCCATTAAGCCTAATAATTGGGCAACCAGACGCTTTTCAACTTCCCCTTCTACGGCACTGCGGTCTGGGGCGAGGCTATCAATTTCATCAATAAAAATAATACAGGGAGCATTTTTGGCGGCTTTTTCAAAGATACCGCGCAGTCTTTGTTCCGCTTCACCGTAATATTTACTGATGACTTCTGGACCGACAATGGCAATGTAGTTAACGCCCAGTTCTTCGGCTAAAGCTCGGGCGGTGAGGGTTTTGCCCGTTCCTGGCGGACCAACTAATAATACGCCATGGGTGGGTTCTAGTCCTAATTTAGCCAGTAGGTCAGGGCGTTTTAAAGGAATAGCAATCAGTTCCTTGAGTTCTTTAAGAATTTCGCTCAGTCCACCGATATCTTTAAGAGCAATACCTGAAGTAGGATCGGGAGGAACAACTGGATCTGAGGGACCTGCACCAGAAGCTGGGGGGGATTGAGTGTTCATCCGACTTGTACCCACATCATTACCCATACTGCCCATATTACCCCCCATATTACTGGTACGAGGGATATTTCCTGTTCTGGGAATACTGCTTAGGGGTCGGGAGTTAAACTGGACATTGGTCTTGATTTCTCCGTTTTCTGCCTTTTCTTCCAGAGCTTTTACCAGTTCCACTAACTGCTCAAATCCCTTGAATAAATCACTCATCAGATTCCTCCAAAAATTGACTCTAAAAAAACCATTGTTGCTGGCAATACCTTGTCCATTTTTTGTAGGTCGGGTTAAGCGACAGCGCAACCCGACGCTCATGTTGGGTTATGGCTGATGCCTCCGGCGATCGCAGGGATACGCCACACTTCGTGAACGTACCTCAACCCAAACTACAAATCAAGACTTTTTCGATTTGGACAAGGTATTGTTCTTGGCTACATTATCCACTTAAAATAAAAGATTGGCGGCACCTTGAATTCTGGCCATGGGTTCGACAGATCTGGGTAACTTAGGTAAGCGAATAATTGTTTGCTGTGAAAATAAGCTGCTCTCAATCTCTACATCTTGAGTGTAGCGATTTTGTACCACATAACGCTGTTGAATTCCTATGGTTTTTAGAGATTCTGTTAAGCGAATATGTTCAGCTATAATTGCCGCTTCTCCCTGAATTACACCCACAAATTGGGTATGCTTTGGGTTTTTTAATTTCTTCTGAGCTTTAACCACTTGTTGGCGCAGATTTCGCAACCGCCCAATGAAATCAACTCGACCCAAGACATTCTGATATTTCATCCATAACTTAAATATCCAAGATAACCAATCTCCTAATGCAGTTGGCATTTCCAAAAATTGCAGAAGATGACCTGTGGGTGCTGTATCTAGAATAATCAAATCTTGCTGGTTGCTGTCTAATAAATCCATGATGGTGATTAGAGATAGCATCTCATCAATACCTGGTAAAGCTTGAGACATAATCTGCCGCCAAGCCTCTGGAAGATAAGCAATATTTATGGTTTTTTCCGTCTCTGTTCCTTCACCACTAATCATATCCGCCAATTCCCAAAGATAATCGGCACGAAATTGATCTAATATTTTCTCAGCATTAATTTCCTGTCCACTTAAATTGGGAGCTAATAATTTTGGTTCATGGCCTAATTTTTCACCAAAAGCATCTCCCAAGGAATGAGCAGGATCTATGGAAATTACGCGAATGTTTTTATCAGGATAACGATTAGCAAAAGCCCAGGCCATGGCTGCTGACACTGTGGTTTTACCAACTCCTCCTTTGCCACCGACAACAATCAATTGACAGCCTTCCGCTACAAAATCAGTAAAGCTAGGTAGAATTTTAGTCGGCCATTGAATTGGTGGTGGAGAAGCAAGTTCCACTTGATCAATATTTTGAATTTGTCCTGCTAGATTATCTAATGCTAACCCGCCTAATGGTGGGAATTGCTGTTGTGGTACTATGAAAACGGGTTTATCTTGGGAAATTTTGAGGAATTTGTTGATGAAGTTTTGCTGTTCTGCATAGCGGTCTAGCTCTGTATCTGAATTTGCCAAAATTCGATTGATTATTATTCCCGCATAGGGAACATCTAGGTTTTTTAAACTTTCTATGAATCGCTCGGTTTCGGCAAAACACATAGGTTCGGAAATGGCGACAACTATACAACCTGTAAATTGATTATCCTGTAGCAGTTGTCTCCCTTCGGCTAATTGAAATTTTAGATCAGCCAAAAAGTCATCAACTTCATCAAGAGTATAGTTTTTTCTGGTCAAAGTTTCTGTGATCACCTGATGCTTTTTTTGGAATAACTCTAATGAATTTAAACTCACATCTAAGAAATCTTTCAATCGCAATAGGTTTAAGGTATGACCAGAAGGAGCCATATCAAGTACTATGCGATCTACTTTTTTTTCAGACAGTAGACGTTCGATTTCTAGTAACCCCATTAATTCATTTAAACCAGGCCAGTTCAAATCCCAAACTGGGGCTAAATCTTGTCCGTCTGCTAGACTTCCCCGCTCAACCAGTAGTTCTAAAAATTCGCTATATTTGGCCTTAAATTCTAATAGCAGTTTTTCAGCATCTAAAGCCTGAACACTCAAATTAGGCAAATCGGTTAATGGTGAAGCATAATCTTTCACTTCTGCCAGTAATACATCTCCTAAAGAATGTGCCGGATCTGTAGAAAGTAACAAAATTGTTTCTTCTGGGAACTGTTTTGCCCAATAACGAGCAAAACTGCAAGAAGTGGTAGTTTTGCCAACTCCACCTTTGCCGCTAAACATGACCAAATTAAGTGAGTCGTACTGTTTCATAATAAAGTTAGAAAATTAACGAAAGGACTAAGTAGGTCGGCGGAAAATTTTTGAGATGCTGCCATTCCAATTCAATTGGATTCATTTCAGAGCAATATTTGGGCAGAAAGAAGATATAAATGAGCAGCTATTTTTTCTACATCCCAACCATGTGAATTTAACCTAATTACCTCGGCTCTATCTTTGACTTTTTGCGGCAAATCCCTTGTTCTTAGGTTCAAATAGGGTTTTATCTTGCTCACGAGTTAAAAATACCCTTAAACGGCCGCCCATATTTTAATCACCTCAGTAGATTTATTTTCCGTATTTGCTTATCTTCACATAGTTTGGTTTCTTTGCGCCGACTTACTTAATAAATAATCATTAAATAAAGTGGTAAGGAGGAAGACAATCTCCTAAAAGTAGATCCCACCTTGGACAAGCTTTCTGCCAGGTTAAAAACTGTTCTAAAAGTAAGGTCTTATCTTGACAACTAACTAAGAGGTAAATCTGTACTTGTTCCTCTTGTTCTTGAACAACAACGGGTAATTGATTAACTTTGGTGATTAAATCAATAAGATTTTGTTTTTCTGCTGCTTGAGCAATACTAAAGTTGTTTTGGTTTTGATAGCGTTGCTTTTTAGCTAAGAAATAATCCTTACCTCCCCCTTCAGATGGTAGTATTTCTTCTATCATTCGTGGGATCAATTTTAAAGTAAATTCGTTTTTACCATTGATCTTGTCTAGCTTATTCTGATATTCTTTTTTATGGGATTTTAAATGGTTTAGCAGATTATTTGTAGAAGTAAAATAAGTTCCAAACCGCAAGGGTAAAACTGTAATCTGTTGAAAAAGTTCACAAATTACTCGATCATGATATAAAGCCATTTGGATAATTTTTTCATCATTATTTTGGAATGATTCTAAAAATATCCCCGGCTCGACAATAGCCGCAAGTTCAGTACCATTAATTAGCACTACTTGATTAGCAGCACCCTGTGGCAAAATCAAGGGAGAGCTAGGTATTTCCAAAAAAGCATAAGTGTAGAGATTTTCTAATTCCATATATTTCACCTAGATAAAAATATTTGCTGTTACGAAGTACCTAAAGTTCATATTCATTAAAACAAGGGATAAATTTTTTTCCAGATAATTTGGGGATTTACAATTACAAAAACTTGGTTATAATGATAAAAAATATTCAGGTATTTTTCATGAAAACAATTAGTAATCGCAGTATTATCAGAGCTAAAATTAGCACAATGCCTCGGCCTAAGTCTGATGCATCAAGTCAATTGGATCTTTATAAAATGGTGACAGAGAAACAACGTATTCAGCGAGATATGTATTCTATTAAAGAACGAATGGGTTTACTTCAACAACGCTTAGATGTCCTCAATCAACAGATAGAAGCGACAGAAAAAACGATTCATAAATTGCGTCAACCTCACTCAAATACTGCTCAAAATATAGTGCGTTCAAATATTTTTGTTGAGTCGAATAATTACCAAACTTTTGAGGTTGAATATTAAGATCTTAAATCTTGATAAATTTGGCAAAATATGAACACCTTTTCCACATTTGACCCGCGAAAGCGGGTTTTTTATGATCAACTTAAACTTCATCTAAACATTGTACTAGTACAGCACGGCGTAAATAAACCAACCATTCTTAATCGCTAAAAACTAGCCGAGACAGGCTTTTCAGGTATTTTTAATGGACGTTCGACTGCTCTCACACCTAAATCTCAGTCGAGCCGTTGGTTGACTAACGCCATTCTGTACTAGTAGTCTGTTAAATTTATTTTGACGGTTTTTTGGTAGTGTGGGCATCTTGCCCGCGTGAGCGAGACGCTACAGTTTTTGGTAGTGTGGGCATCTTGCCCGCGTGAGCGAGACGCTACAGTTTTTGGTAGTGCGGGCATCTTGCCCGCGTGAGCGAGACGCTACAGTTTTTGGTAGTGCGGGCATCTTGCCCGCGTGAGCGAGACGCTACAGTTTTTGGTAGTGCGGGCATCTTGCCCGCGTGAGCGAGACGCTACAGTTTTTGGTAGTGCGGGCATCTTGCCCGCGTGAGCGAGACGCTACAGTTTTTGGTAGTGTGGGCATCTTGCCCGCGTGAGCGAGACGCTACAGTTTTTGGTAGTGTGGGCATCTTGCCCGCGTGAGCGAGACGCTACAGTTTTTGGTAGTGTGGGCATCTTGCCCGCGTGAGCGAGACGCTACAGTTTTTGGTAGTGTGGGCATCTTGCCCGCGTGAGCGAGACGCTACAGTTTTTGGTAGTGCGGGCATCTTGCCCGCGTGAGCGAGACGCTACAGTTTTTGGTAGTGTGGGCATCTTGCCCGCGTGAGCGAGACGCTACAGTTTTTGGTAGTGCGGGCATCTTGCCCGCGTGAGCGAGACGCTCACACTACAGTCCATCATTTTTATATTGACAAACTACTAGTTACATAACCATCCTATTTGAATTTTACTCAATATACTTAGATTGTAACACCGATCAGGAAAGGCTTGGACTTTCTCAATTTTTCAACAATCAAATAGGATTCCTATAGGATAATTCGCAATTACCGTTTTCTAAGGGTTTTGAATATAAAAAGAGGTGGCTTACTTGCGCCCATCAATACTAAGGTAACAAGACGAGATGTTGATCTTTATTAACTTCTGCTGTGAACTGAGGTGGATATTCAAAGTCTTCCTGTTCAGCTTCTAATTCTAAGCGTGCTTCCTCTTGTTCAGCTTCTAGTTCCAAGCGTGCTTCCTCTTCTAAGGCTTGAATTTTTAAAAGAATCTCTTCTTCTTGAATCTCGAATTCTTCCTCACCAATTTCGCCAATATCAAAGGAAAGTTGCAAGCTTAATAATTGTTTATGCAAATTTTCTTGGGCATCAAATTCAGTGTTAGTCCGCTCTTGGATTTGCTCTGCAATCCAGACAACTCCATTCAGAGGACCCATGATGGGCAGTAGTAACAGTTTCGTCAGCATCGTAATAACTCCTATGAATCAAGCTGGGCAAATGTATAGGGAGCAGTAAAATTGTTGTAGCGAATACGTAAGCGATCGCCAAATTTCTGATCAATCAGTTCAACACGTTCACTAAATTCAGATTCACTTTCCCAAGGAATCAAAAAGGCTGCATTGTAAATCATTTCTTCCGTCATGGTGTCACTGACTACAATCTCCTGAGCGAAAGGATTTAGCTCCTGAGAGAAAACTTCAATTACAGCTTGTTTGCGGGCTAGGAGATTACTTTCAATTAATTGTCCAATTTGGATGACTTCCTCCATACTCAACTTTTTGCCTTCCATGTTGTCGCGCTGCTGCTTCAAATCCTGATGAGACTCCATCATGGTTTGTAATTCCGCTTTAGCATCCCAGAAAATTTTAATGCTTACCTCTCTTTTGCCTGCCAATTTTTGAAACAATTGATTCAATTGATCTTTATGGGGATTAATCAATTGACTCAAGATGGTTTCCCAATCTTTAACCACTAATCCAAACCGCAGGGGGAGAAGAACACGAAAACCCTCATGCATTGTTTGTTCTAAAACTTTTTCATGAGTTAACAAATTACGGCGAGAAGCCAAATATTTTTCTTGACGAGCCTCTGAATATAAGAAACAAAACTCATCAACCACTTGACTATGAACAGATTGCTTATCCAATCCTTCAAGAACAAGAGTTTCAGGAATTTTATTTGGAAAAATGCCGTACAAATAAAGAGGAATACTCATAAGCTGTGAATAAATTAAACCTAAATTTATGATTGATAAATTGGGATTACATTGGTTTTGATGTCAAAACTAAACGTAATTTAGCGTGAATAAGATCGATTTGAGCGATACCTAAATCTATCTCACCATCTACAACAATTCCAGTATTTAAAAGTCTATCTAATAGCTCTAATACAGAAGGACGACTACTGGGTTGACCTGGATAATAAGAACCGGAAGATGGTAAAAGAGTCCCAATCTCCCCCAAATTTATATTCAAATCCGCCGGGTCAACCTCAAACATCTCACACAAATGTAAGATTTGTTCTTCTAACTTTTGCAGACTGTCTGCTGCCCGTTCTAAGTCAGGTTCACTCAGTAAATCCTCTTCCATGCGCCGAATTACTTGAGCTTCCATCAACTGACGCACCAATTCCAATACAGTCAAAAGTAAAGGAGCTAAACCCGCTTCATTCTTGGGTTTAGAAGCAATGGTCAGTGAATTATTTAAGTTTTCAGCGGGAGTGCAAACCATTTTTATGATGCAACCTAAAGTTTTAAACGTCTCTGATGCAATTTGACCATCAAATTTTCAAGAGTTTCAGTTTTTATCAATTGAATGTAGATAACAGTTCAAGTTAGACATCAATCGCTGGATCTACTGGTGATGAACTTTCTGCACTGGTTTGAGCCTGAAAATCGAGAATTTCCACGGTTGAAACCACAGGTGATGAACTTTCTGCACTGGTTTGAGCCTGAAAATCGAGAATTTCCACGGTTGAAACCACAGGTGATGAACTTTCTGCACTGGTTTGAGCCTGGAAATCGAGAATTTCCACGGTTGAAACCACAGGTGATGAACTTTCTGCACTGGTTTGAGCCTGGAAATCGAGAATTTCCATTGATGTATTTAAATATGGTGGAGTTCCCCCACTGGGTTGAGCCTGAAAATCTAGAACTTCAATTGGTGTATCTACAGGTGATGGAATTTTTGCACTGGTTTGATACAAATCATCTTTAACATCTGCTGCTAAGGGGATTTCCTCTTTCACACTAGAAGATGTCAGTGAATTTAGCTTTGCCTCTAGACTCTCTAGACGATGCTGAAGTTGTTGATTTTCTTCAACCAAACGTTGAGCCTTAGTGCTGAGATAAGGATCGCTTTCCCACCAATTGATGCCCATTTCCTTGGCTTTATCCACAGAGGAAATTAACAAGCGAATCCGAATATGTACAAGTTCGGTGGATGCGATAGATATAGAAATATCGCCAGCAATCACAATGCCCTTATCTAAAACCCTTTCGAGAATGTCCGCTAAAGTCGAACCTTGGGTAGATGTGTTAATAGTTCGACTTGAGTTAGTCTGAGGACGTGTTGGTAGTATTGGGGTAGAAGTCACAAATAATTCAACTCCTGAATGGTATAGGACTCATATCTATCTGACTTTAAAGACTAAAAATTCCTGCTCTAAAGAAAATAAAGCATTGATTATTAGTTGGCAAAAATTAACTTTTTTTTGCATTTGCGCTAGTGGTCTGTCAGGCTAAAAATTGTGATTTTGAGGGAAAATAGAGAGCCTATAAACTATAAACCTCATCAACAAATAGAAATTTGACAGACCACTAGTACCGCAAGGCGAAAGTCAAAAGTCAAAAGTCAAAAGTAATATGGCGTAAGCTTTTTGGCGATTGAGAATGGTTGTTTTATTTACGCCATACTTTACTAGTAGTTTGTCAAGATAAAAATGACGGACTGTAGTGTGAGCGTCTCGCTCACGCGGGCAAGATGCCCGCACTACCAAAAACCCGTCGAAATAAATCTGACAGACCACTAGTCTTGGACTTTTGGAAATAATTTTTAACCCTTAGGCTTTGCCCAGGCTTAAAGCCGAGCAGAGTTGAGGTTTTAACCTTTTCGATAGGTTGCTTCTCAACATTTATTGAGTTACACCTATCTGCTTAATATTATATCAAATATTCGGCAGAAAAACTGACCAAGAAAGTGTTCATTCCGCAGCGACTAACACTGTTGATTGAGCGATGTTCAACTTCGCTAGTCGCTCAAGTAGTGACTCGCCCGCATTGATCGCATCACCTCCCGGTCGGGTAGGTGAGAGGCTTCTACTTTCTAACCTAATTTGGTTGACCAACTAATTGTTGGGATACAAATTGGGAATTGTCAATCAGAAAATCATTGTCTCCTGTGACTCTATTATTTAATATTTCCAGTTCTTCGGCTGAGAATTTCTCTAGTAACTCCAAGAAAATGTTTGTGGATTCGCTCATAGATAAATGAGAGCGGTTGAACAGAATATCTATAGCAATATCTGGAAAATCTAAACTTTCTGTTGTCACCGGAATATTATTATCAGCACAGACCTTAGCAATCATTAAACAAGACCGTAAGCCGGAAGTTTTCTCCGCGCCGGTAGCTAGACGAAATGACTTAACTAACCGCACGATGAAGTTAGCAGATTCTCGATCTATATTTGTTTTCTGAATTAATATCTCTGTTTGAGTGATTTCATCTGGTTCTGGCATACTAATAGTTACCAATCTATCCATCAAAGCATCTTGGGTTGAGTGAACTCCCG
This sequence comes from Dolichospermum sp. DET69, assembly GCA_017355425.1. Lineage (NCBI taxonomy): Bacteria > Bacillati > Cyanobacteriota > Cyanophyceae > Nostocales > Aphanizomenonaceae > Dolichospermum > Dolichospermum sp. DET69. The sequence continues at coordinate 4,702,097 of CP070233.1, read as the reverse complement.
CATACTCTTCTGGATTCGATGTAAAAATCACCCGAAATTGAGGATTAACACTCAAGTATTCTGGCTGATTGCTGCTAGGAGGAAGACTGAGAATTTTTTCTTCTAATGCTGACAGCAAGACGTTATTAACTTCAGGTCGTGAACGGTTAAATTCATCATAAACTAAGGTGAAACCTTCACGACAAGCTAAGGTTAATCGGGAATCAACCCAATTTTGCTTAAATTCGTCCTCGAGTTTAACAACACTATGGATATAGTTGTCTAGTACCTTTTTGTGAGTGTAACCAGATTCACTACCAATCAAGTCCGAACTCTTAAACTGGTCATCTCCAAACAGTAACATGACTGGTCTGTCCAGACAGTTAGCTAAGTGCATGGCTAGGGTTGTTTTCCCTGTGCCGGCTGGTCCGCGTAAGTGAACAGGAAACCCCGATTTGAGATAACGTAGCGCCCGAATTGCGACTCGCTCAATAGCAGGTGTGACGACAAACTGCCCTGGACGAAGACGAAGAACGGCTCTTTTATGATTAACCTTGGTAGTAGTCATGAGTTGAAGATGGTAAAAAAGTTTATGTTTGTGCGGATATTATTGCCAAACTTGGGTTTGTATATGAAGCACGAAGCCTAGTTTAATAAGAGTATCAACGTTAATGCTAGACAGATTTTCTATGTTAACGAATACGGAGTATAAATATAGACAGCCGAAGCTTCACGCCAAGACTAATTGTTGTTGAATTTTATTAATCGCCCCCTTGTCTTACCAGTCTTGCAACTGGAATATCAGGGGGTTTTATTATGTAGCCCCATTGTCCAACAAATGGACTACAGGTAATGAGAGTATTTATTAACCAAAGATACTCACAAACAAATCCTGACGGAATTTCAGGAGAGATTCCTTCTGTTCCTTAGCTTGAGCAGTTCTTGCGTCGGCTGTTGCTGATAAAAACTGCTGACTTGTTTCTTGAAGTTCTTTGTGGAATGCTAACAGTTCTTGAGCTTGTTTTTCAGCTTGAGCAATTCTTGCTTGGGCTGTTGCAGATAAAAACTGCTGACTTGTTTCCCGAACTTCTTGATAAAATGCTAACAGTTCTTGCGCTTGTTTTTCAGCTTGAGCAATTCTGGCTTGGGCTGTTTCTGATAAAAACTGCTGACTTGTTTCTTGAAGTTCTTTGTGGAATGCTAACAGTTCTTGCGCTTGTTTTTCAGCTTGAGCAATTCTGGCTTGGGCTGTTTCTGATAAAAACTGCTGACTTGTTTCCTGAAGATCCTTGTAGAATGCTTGCAGTTCTTGAGCTTGTTTTTCAGCTTGCTCTTGTCTTTTCGCTGTCGTGACGGACAAGAATTCTCTGGTCTCAAGAGATAGTTCAGCCACTTTCTCTGCTATTGACTGATGTTCTTGCCGGATTTTTGCCATTAAAGAAATCATGAAGTTCTCCAAAAAATAGTAAATTAGCCCAGACCTACCAGAAATTGCTTCTCCAGGTACTACATTATAAGGATTCGTACTTTTTTGTAATATCCTTTGAGAAGCGTTGATTTCCAAATATCTAGATAATTAAAAAAAGCAGAACCAATATCAGGATTAATTAATCCTGATATTATGGAGCTTGCTTAGATTAAGCAGGTACTGCTGCTGATTGGGTTAAACCAACTGCTTCAGCATACTTCAAGTAGGTTTCAACGGAAGCGATAACGATCCGAGCTTCAATTGCTAGTAATTCGATACCAACTAAGGAAACACGAACCCAAGCGTCAATTACGATACCTTTGTCAAGGATTCTATCAATAACTTCTGCCAAGCTGGAGGAAGAATTGGTTTTTTCAACTGCCATTTTTTTAATTCCTTGTTATTTGTTGTCGGAAATTTGGGAAATGCGGAGAATAACTATAAATATGAGTCACGGTTATTCTCCTACTTGGTAACTTGCTTAGATTAAGCAGGTACTGCTGCTGATTGGGTTAAACCAACTGCTTCAGCATACTTCAAGTAGGTTTCAACGGAAGCGATAACGATCCGAGCTTCAATTGCTAGTAATTCGATACCAACCAAGGAAACACGAACCCAAGCGTCAATTACGATACCTTTGTCAAGGATTCTATCAATAACTTCTGCCAAGCTGGAGGAAGAATTGGTTTTTTCAACTGCCATTTTTTTAATTCCTTGTTATTTGTGGTCGGAAATTTGGGGAATGCGGAGAATAACTATAAATATGAGTCATGGTTATTCTCCTACTTGGTAACTTGCTTAATTAAATTAAGCAGGTACTGCTGCTGATTGGGTTAAACCAACTGCTTCAGCATACTTCAAGTAGGTTTCAACGGAAGCGATAACGATCCGAGCTTCAATTGCTAGTAATTCGATACCAACTAAGGAAACACGAACCCAAGCGTCAATTACGATACCTTTGTCAAGGATTCTATCAATAACTTCTGCCAAGCTGGAGGAAGAATTGGTTTTTTCAACTGCCATTTTTTTAATTCCTTGTTATTTGTGGTCGGAAATTTGGGGAATGCGGAGAATAACTATAAATATGAGTCATGGTTATTCTCCTACTTGGTAACTTGCTTAATTAAATTAAGCAGGTACTGCTGCTGATTGGGTTAAACCAACTGCTTCAGCATACTTCAAGTAGGTTTCAACGGAAGCGATAACGATCCGAGCTTCAATTGCTAGTAATTCGATACCAACTAAGGAAACACGAACCCAAGCGTCAATTACGATACCTTTGTCAAGGATTCTATCAATAACTTCTGCCAAGCTGGAGGAAGAATTGGTTTTTTCAACTGCCATTTTTTTAATTCCTTGTTATTTGTGGTCGGAAATTTGGGGAATGCGGAGAATAACTATAAATATGAGTCATGGTTATTCTCCTACTTGGTAACTTGCTTAATTAAATTAAGCAGGTACTGCTGCTGATTGGGTTAAACCAACTGCTTCAGCATACTTCAAGTAGGTTTCAACGGAAGCGATAACGATCCGAGCTTCAATTGCTAGTAATTCGATACCAACTAAGGAAACACGAACCCAAGCGTCAATTACGATACCTTTGTCAAGGATTCTATCAATAACTTCTGCCAAGCTGGAGGAAGAATTGGTTTTTTCAACTGCCATTTTTTTAATTCCTTGTTATTTGTGGTCGGAAATTTGGGGAATGCGGAGAATAACTATAAATATGAGTCATGGTTATTCTCCTACTTGGTAACTTGCTTAATTAAATTAAGCAGGTACTGCTGCTGATTGGGTTAAACCAACTGCTTCAGCATACTTCAAGTAGGTTTCAACGGAAGCGATAACGATCCGAGCTTCAATTGCTAGTAATTCGATACCAACTAAGGAAACACGAACCCAAGCGTCAATTACGATACCTTTGTCAAGGATTCTATCAATAACTTCTGCCAAGCTGGAGGAAGAATTGGTTTTTTCAACTGCCATTTTTTTAATTCCTTGTTATTTGTGGTCGGAAATTTGGGGAATGCGGAGAATAACTATAAATATGAGTCATGGTTATTCTCCTACTTGGTAACTTGCTTAATTAAATTAAGCAGGTACTGCTGCTGATTGGGTTAAACCAACTGCTTCAGCATACTTCAAGTAGGTTTCAACGGAAGCGATAACGATCCGAGCTTCAATTGCTAGTAATTCGATACCAACTAAGGAAACACGAACCCAAGCGTCAATTACGATACCTTTGTCAAGGATTCTATCAATAACTTCTGCCAAGCTGGAGGAAGAATTGGTTTTTTCAACTGCCATTTTTTTAATTCCTTGTGATTTATTGTCGGAAATTTGGGAAATGCGGAGAATAACTATAAATATGAGTCATGGTTATTCTCCTACTTGGTAACTTGCTTAATTAAATTAAGCAGGTACTGCTGCTGATTGGGTTAAACCAACTGCTTCAGCATACTTCAAGTAGGTTTCAACGGAAGCGATAACGATCCGAGCTTCAATTGCTAATAGTTCGATACCAACTAAGGAAACACGAACCCAAGCGTCAATTACGATACCTTTGTCAAGGATTCTATCAATAACTTCTGCCAAGCTGGAGGAAGAATTGGTCTTTTCAACTGCCATTTTTTTAATTCCTTTTTGTTAGTTTTATGACTATCGGTTAAGCAATTACTTAACCCTTAAACAAACTATCATCTAATTTTTATGATGTAAAGTAAAACTCTGTCAAGAAATGTAAAGTTTATGAGTCACAGAAAATGAGAGACAAATGAACTAGGTAAAAATATACATCGTGGTAAATCATCAATACGTAGAAAATCTGGATAGCATAATATTTTTTTAACCTTAGAGACTGCTAAGAAAGTTAGTCAGTAATAAATTTATAGGATAACGCTTGTTTATTGCATATTATTAATGTTTAATATCCCTAAAATTATTACTGTGTAAAGGTTTTATGTATATACATCTAACGCCACTCTACGATCTATTAGCAAATCCTAAGTGGTAAAATTATCCATTAAAAATTACCTTGAAATATCTAAAAAGCACATTACATATTTTGTCTATATGACTACTATTGTATTTTTTATATGATTGCTATTGTATTTTACCTATGATTAATATTGTATTTTTTATAGCATGAGTAGCCATACAAAAATAAGTATTTTAGCGTGATAAGATGGAATCTTGAATGCACAAAATCTTTGATAATGGTGCTTTGGAATGTCGCTAACACACCCTACGTATCTTTTCTTTTTAAAGATCAAATCCTTTTAAAGATCAAACTCAGTAAACCAAAAAGTTTTTCCCAAAGAGTGATTTTTACGGAGTGCTGACGCTATTGCTACAGACGCAGCAGGCATCACTAACAAAATACGACAGATACTCATGTACTATAGAATACCAAATATATAAGAAATAGTTATCATAATTTGCACTGGATCAAAATATGAAATGATGAAAGTAGTGTGTAGCATATTGGCTGAAAAAATTGACTGTTTCATCTCTAACAAAAGCCACGCGGGGCGAGTCTACAGAAGAACTCGTTTTAACCGACTCAGAAACTCTTGATGAGGTTATTCAGTGTTTAGTAGAAAATTTTTCGATTGAAACGCAAGGAGCCTGTGACCAACAAACTTTATTCGAGATTCTGGTTAAAGCAGCCAGCACTGGAGACAGTATTGAAAACACAGCTAAATTGTTAAAAAATATTCCGACAGCTAATGATATTAGATATCATCTCAATAAAATTAACAATTTTGAGGAATTAGAAGCGCAAATAAATCAAGCATTAAAAAGTCGAATTCCTTTAGGATTAAAAAAAGGGTGTTTGAAAATAGCGATTGATTTAAATTTAATTTGTTATTATGGTCAACCAACATCGTCAGAATTACCCTACATATATCGAAGTGAAGCTAAATCTGGTACTAATTCATTTTATGCCTATGCCACTTTATATGTTATTAGTAATAATAAGCGTGTAACTCTAGCAATAAGAGGTGTTCGCCAATTAGATACTAGTGTGGCTTTAATTACTTATTTATTAGCAGAACTTGAATCCCTAAAAATAAATGTAAAAAAACTCTATTTGGATAGGGGATTTTTTAATACTCCTGTAATTAGATGGTTACAGGCATTAGATATTCCCTTTCTTATGCCTGCTATCAAGACTGGAAAAAAAGGAGGAATCAAACAATTCCTCAAGGGTAAAAAAAGTTATAAAACTACCTATACTATTACAAGAGACAAAGATGATTTTGTCACATTTGATTTATGGATCGTCTGTAAATATAGAAAGGGAAAGCATAAAAAGCATGGGGTTCAATACTTTGTTTATGTTGCTTATAAGGTCAAAACAAATTTAAATTATATCTATCAAGATTATCGAAAAAGATTTGGCATTGAAACCAGTTATCGTCTGAAAAATATTTGTCGAATTAAGACGAATAACAAAAATCCAGTCTTGAGATTACTATTCATTGGAATATCCTTTCTTCTAATTAACATCTGGGTGAATCTACTATGGCTCAAAATCAGTCGTAAAAGGAAAGGTAGTAGATTAATTTATCGCACACTTTTTACACTCAAACAGATGTTAGCCTTTTTATCTCAAGCCCTACAGAAGAAATATCAAGTCGTTGAAAGCATTTATATTCCATCCGGTTAGCGTCAAGAAATTATTAACCAGCTAATCATAAGTAATTATTATCTATACTATGTCTGCTGATTAGAGTATCGGGAATAAAAAAGTATTTTATACTACACAGTATTTGGCGATCTCCCTTCAGGAAAAAACTTTTTGGTTTACTGAAACTGGATTGTTTAGATATACAGCCTAAATTCTGTGAATTTTTGCAAATTACTCTAATGAAGAAAAGTTACACAAATAAGTATTAATATTGAATAATAGATGTGCAAAAAAAAACAGTATGTTATGTAACGAAAAGTAAACTAAGTAGGTGAACACAATAAAACCAATCTGTGTAAAGAAAAGTAAAATCGCCCAAACCCTCTTCACTCTTGCCTTTTGCCTCTTGCCTCTTGCCTTGCCATAACGACAATTTTTAATGCTAACCTACTTAGTTCGTGATGGCTACTTCAATCAAATTCCTATAGATATATATGTCTGAAACCCAATAAAATCGTGACGATATCAATAGGGTTTCAGGGCTTTGGCAATATTATTGGATATACCTCATCCATCTTGAAACCTGAATTAAAACCCCTCCCCTCAATCCCCTCCCCTTGGTAAGGGGAGGGTAGGTTTTGCTTTAGCAAAACCGGGGTGGGGTAATTCGATAAACTACAGGTTTCATCTTGAACGTGGTTTACATTAAAATGGCCTGTGAATTTTATTTTTTTCAGAAATTATGTCTACAGAAGGGACTCCTGTTAATATTCCACAGACAGCTTTAGCCGCTTTGGTGGATGTTTTTGTGCAGCAAGGTCATCCACATCAATATGCTGAAGCGATGGCGACTTCAATCATTTTTCAGACTGATTTAGATTTACGGAATGCTCAGATTGCCAATCTCTTAGGCTGGCTGAAACAGGAGCATAATGATATCTATCCCTCAGCCTTGGATGTAGTTGGAAAAACTTCCGAAGAATTTGAACGTCGAGTTCAAGAAGGTTAAGTGTCTAGACTCGATTTGGTGAATTTCAAAAAATAGGGTCAAAAATTAGCTGTTTCAGCTAATTTTTTCCTCAAAAGTTTCCCACTTACCAGGTATTCTTATGACTAATTTCAAAATTATTTCTCCTCTATCTGCGATGCCTACTACCAGCGAAGCTATCGCTCAACAAACCCGTCAAGCTGCTAGTAAGCTGGCAGTTCTCTCCTCTGAGGCCAAAAATCAAGCTATTGAAGCGATCGCTCAAGCTTTAGAATTGGCAAAGGATGATATTCTGCAAGCAAACCTGGCTGATTGTCACGCAGCAACAGACGAAGGAATCGCTAAACCCCTTTATAAACGGTTGCAGTTAGATGAACATAAATTAAGGGATGCGATCGCTGGTGTGCGAGATGTTGGTAAACTAGAAGATCCTATTGGTAAAGTCCAAATTCATCGAGAAATTGACACTGGTTTAATTCTCAAACGCATTACTTGTTCTTTAGGCGTTTTAGGAATTATTTTTGAAGCCCGTCCTGAAGCCGCAATTCAAATTGTTTCTTTAGCAATTAAATCAGGTAATGGTGTCATTCTCAAAGGTGGTAAAGAAGCAATACGTTCTTGTGCAGCCATCGTCAAAGCCATTAAACAAGGATTATCTCAAACTGCGGTTAATCCTGATGCGGTGCAATTGTTAACCACCAGAGAAGAAATATTAGAACTTTTGCAATTAGATAAATACGTAGATTTAATTATTCCTAGAGGTTCTAATGCTTTTGTGAAATTTGTCCAAGATAATACCCGCATTCCCGTATTAGGTCATGCTGATGGCATTTGTCATCTTTATGTAGATCAAGCCGCTGATATTGCCAAAGCTATTAGTATTACTGTAGATTCTAAAATTCAATATCCCGCTGCTTGTAATGCCATTGAAACTTTGCTAGTTCATAGTAGCATTGCTGCCGAATTTCTCCCCCGAGTTGCCACAGCTTTACAAGCACAAAATGTAGAATTAAAAGGTGATGAACGTACTTTAGAAATTTTACCTAATCTTGCCGCAGCTATGGAAATAGACTGGCAAACAGAATACAGTGATTTGATTTTAGCCATTAAAATTGTTGATTCTTTAGAAGACGCTATATCTCATATCAGTAATTATGGTTCTCGACATACAGAAGCAATTATTACTGAAGATATCACAGCCGCAGAAACATTCCAGGGTCTAGTAAATGCAGCGGGAGTTTATCATAATTGTTCTACCCGGTTTGCTGATGGTTTTCGCTATGGTTTTGGTGCAGAAGTGGGAATTAGTACCCAACAAATGCCACCTCGTGGACCCGTTGGTTTAGAAGGTTTAGTAACATATAAATATCAAATGTCTGGGAATGGACATATTGTGAAAACATACACAGGTGCAAATACTAAATCATTTACTCATCGTGATTTGTCATAACATTATTTCCAGTTAAATATCCTGGACTAGTATTTTTTCTTAGTCCACGGAGGTAGACTTTGTTTGTGTGGTTCCGTGATTTATAATCGCCAGGGCTTGTCTTGGGTAATCAGATCACTAGATGAGGTTTTTTTGTTTTTTTGCTTCAAACTAAGGCTTTTAATAAAGCTTGCAGTTTAAGTTGCACTTCTGCAAATTCTTTTTCTGGATCTGAACCAGCTACAATACCTGCACCTGCATACAGCCTAGCATAATTACCATCAATTAAAGCTGAACGAATCCCCACAATAAATTCACAATTTCCCTCTCCGTCTACCCAACCTAAAGGCGCTGCATATAAACCTCTTTCAAAACTTTCATAACGGCGAATCTCTGCACAAGCAATATCTCGCGCTGCCCCGGCAACTGCTGGGGTAGGATGGAGTTGAGCAACAATTTGTAAAGGGTGAATATTAGTCGGAACTACGGCACTAATTGGTGTCCATAAATGCTGTATATTAGATAATTGTCGGAGTCTGGGGGCTAAAACTTGGGGGAATAAACCTAGTTGAGATAAATGTTGAGTAATAAAATCTAGGACAAGTTTATGCTCGTGTTTTTCCTTGGTACTATTAACTAAATTGTTAGCATTTGCGGTATCTTCTATAGGTGTTTTACCTCTAGGGGCTGAACCTGCTAAAGCATCGGTAATTAACTGTTGTTTGTGAATACTAATTAACCGTTCTGGACTCGCACCAATAAAGTTTTGTCCTTTCCCATTACTGGTAGAGAATATATAACAATTAGGATGTAATTGACGCAGATTATCTAAAGATTGTAATAAGTTAAAATCATGATTGGCATTGACATCTAAGGTATCAGCCAAAACAATCTTACTGAGATGATTGGACTGGATTATTTCTAATACTGATGCGACAGAGGTTTTAAATTTATCACCGTTTTTCGTGATTTTTTTATATAAATTCAAGGGAAATTTATTAATATTTAGAGAATAATTCTTTAAGGACTTAATAATTTCTAAATGGCGTTGTAAATTATCTAATATTTTGGTAATATTAACACTAGAATTAATAATTGTATTCATTACTAATGTACAGCAATTACTTTTTAAAGCTATTTGCCAACAAGGTAAGAAAACCGTAGCCGAGGGAAATGGACAATCAGCTTTTTCGTGCTGATCAAAAAAACTGAAAGTACAAAAAAAACGGGGTGATAAAAAAGTTTGACTTTCTTCAGAAATAGTAATGATATTATTCAGAGAGTTTTTAATAAATTCTTCTGATTTTGTAAATCTGTCTTTACCAAAAATTTCTAATTTATCTACAGTATCAATTGCGGCTATGGCTTCACCATTACTTCTATTTTCAAAATAAAAATTTATGGCATTTTTCTGCTTAAATTTATCTAAAACCAGCAAAGGATCAACTAAATCAATTTCTAGGGGAATACTCACAATTTTACTATGATTATGGCGACGGCAATTCTCCTTAATCTCTAATAGTAATTTATTCAGGTATTTATAGTCTACAAAGGTGTGGCTGCGACATGGTGAAATTGTCATGGATGTATAAGTTAATTTTTATTAAGTTATCTTCCTAAAATGTAATAAATCATGGTGGTATTTTTATAGGTAACATAATTCAGTCACCATTAACCAGCATAGATTTGACTAGGTTCTGGGGTTAATCCTATTTTGACTGCAAGAGGGCAGGTTATATTGGAGGATGTGAACCTATAATCACAAAATTAACATTTTTTGGTCATTTACCAAAGTTAAACAATTTTAGATTGATTACACCCGCAAGGGTAGGATCTAAACTGATAAACAATCCTAAATCTCCAATCTAAAATAGCTAGTCAAGTGCCACAGAAAATTATAAAATTTAATTGATAACTAAAGTTCTGGTAATTTAACTAATCACAACTGATGACTTCAACTCAGATTTCACCACCTCAAGCTAAACTATGGATGGCGGCAATTAAACCGCCAATGTACAGTGTTGCTATTATGCCGATTTGGGTAGGTTCGGCGGTAGCATTTAGCGAGAAAAAGATTTTTAATACAACAATATTTTCAATTTTTATTGCTGCGGCAATTTTAATTTTAGCTTGGGAAAATATTAGTAATGATGTATTTGATGCTACAACAGGAATTGATCAGAATAAACATCATTCATTGGTGAATTTAACTGGTAACAAAACCTTAATGTTTTGGATAGGAAACCTGTGTTTAGGTTTGGGTTTGTTGGGGATAATGGCGATCGCATTTTTGCAAAAAGACCCTACAGTTATCGGTATAATCCTCTTATGCTGTGGTTTGGGCTATATGTACCAAGGTCCGCCCTTCCGTCTAGGATACCAGGGTTTAGGCGAAATTCTCTGCTTTTTTGCCTTTGGTCCCTTGGGTATGGGTGCAGCCTATTATAGCCAAACCCAAACCTGGTCTATCACTAATTTAGCAGCTTCAGTGATTTTAGGCATTGTTACCAGTTTAGTCTTATTTTGCTCCCATTTTCACCAAGTTGCCGATGACATAGCCGCAGGAAAGAAATCTCCTATTGTGCGTTTAGGAACTCAAACTGCTGCAAAGGTTTTAGTGGGATTTACTGCGAGTATTTATCCCCTAACTTTGCTATTTGTGATTTTGAATATTTTCCCAATTTGGACATTACTCAGTTTCCTCAGTTTACCTTTTGCGGTGAAATTATGTCGTCACGTCTTAGAAAATCACAATCTACCAGATAAAGTAAGTAATTCTAAATTTATCGCTATCAATGTTCATTTTTTAAGTTGCTTATTTTTAGGTTTAGGATTTATTATTGGTTAATGATTGTCAGCATTCAGGATATACAAGAACCCCACCCCCAACCCCCTCCCCGCAAGCGATGAGGGGGCTAAGATGTACCTCATAAAAGCGGAAACCGCTGTATAGCAAGCAAGGAACAGAGAAGGGAAGAAATTTTCTTCTTACTTCTTCTTTTTTCTCCTGACTCGGTGACTCGGTGACTCCTGAATTCTTATCTCATGATTTATCAATTTTCTTTTCGTTACTTTAGCCAAAAATTCACAAATCCCATTATTACTAATCATGGAGTTTGGGAAATCCGCGAAAGCATTATTATCCGCTTGATTGATGAAAAAAATAACATTAGCTGGGGGGAAATTTCCCCCATTTCTTGGTTTGGTTCAGAAACCATCCAACAAGCATTAGATTTTTGCAATCAACTTCCACAAACAATTACCAAAGAGATAATTTTCGCCATTCCCAATAACTTACCATCTTGTCAATTTGCCTTTGAATCAGCTTTAATTCCAACCCACGAAGGTGGGTTTTGTCTGTGTAGCCGCGACTTCCAGTCGCTCAATTCAAATCTCACTTACAGCGGCTTATTATCAGCAGGAAAATCAGCGTTAAATCAATGGGCTAGTTTATCGGAACAAGGATATAAAACATTTAAATGGAAAATCGGTGTTGATGAAATAAATCAAGAATTAGAAATATTTGATTTACTAATATCCAGTTTACCAACATCAGCAAAATTACGTTTAGATGCTAATGGTGGACTTACTTATCAACAAGCTGAATTATGGTTAAATAAATGTGATCAATTCTTCCCCAAAATTGAATTTATCGAACAACCTTTACCTCTAAATAAATTTATAGAAATGCAGGAATTAAGTAATTCCTATTCTACCCCCATAGCACTAGATGAATCTATCGCCAATCTTCAACAATTAGAATCCTGTTTTCAGCAAGGTTGGCGGGGAATTTTTGTGATTAAACCGGGAATAGTCGGTTCACCATTTCGGTTAAGACAGTTTTGCAAAAAACATCAAATTGATGTTGTATTCTCATCTGTATTTGCAACCGAAATTGGTAGACAAGCCGCATTACAATTAGCAGTAGAATTATCTGCAAATAATCGCGCTGTTGGTTTTGGAATTAATCACTTTTTTAAACAACAAGAAGCAAACTGGTTAGAAAGTCTATGGAAAACCTTTTAGAAAATGTCCAAAACCATGATTGGCTAATTTGTGATCATAGCCAAGAATTACCGCAAATAGCAACAGAATTATATGTAAAATTAACCCAGTTATCAAACCCAAAAATCATCATTGCGGAAAGATCACCAGTGAGATTTTTAGCCAGTTTTATTGCTGCTTGTGCGGCTAACTGTCCAGTTTTCTTATGTAACCCAGATTGGAGTCACGACGAATGGGAACAAGTCTTTAATTTAGTCCAACCAGATATAGTTTTAGGAATAGATCATAACTTTTCAAAATCACCAATTCCCAATTCTCAATTCCCAATTCCCAATACTATCATGATTCCTACTGGTGGTTCATCAGGAAAGATTAAATTTGCGATTCATACATGGCAAACATTAACCGCATCTGTCCAAGGATTTACAGAATATTTTCCAATAAATACAGTTAATTCATTTTGTATATTACCACTATATCATGTAAGTGGATTAATGCAATTTATGCGTTCATTCACAACAGGAGGTAAATTAGTAATTACCTCATCTAAAACATTAGAATCTGCTCAAATATCAAATATTAATCCAGCAGGATTTTTTATATCTTTAGTGCCTACGCAATTACAAAAACTCCTCCAAAATCCCGAATTAACCGAATGGCTATCAAAATTTTCTACCGTACTTTTAGGAGGTGCGCCGGCTTGGGATGAATTATTAGAAAAAGCCAGATTTCATCAGATTAGATTAGCACCTACCTATGGAATGACAGAAACCGCTTCTCAAATTGCAACTCTCAAACCTGATGAATTTTTACAAGGTAAATTCAATAGTGGGAAAATTCTTCCCCATGCTAAAATTATCATTGATAATCAACCAGGAAATATAAATATTCAAAGTAAATCTTTAGCATTAGGTTATTATCCCGAAATGTGGGAAAATAGAGATAATTTTGCAGTTGATGATATTGGTTTTTTAGACAATCAAGGCTATTTACATATTATTGGCCGGAATAGTGACAAAATTATTACAGGTGGGGAAAATGTTTACCCAATAGAAATTGAATCAGCGATTAGAAAAACTAACATGGTGATTGATGTTTGTGTAATTGGTATAGTTGATAAACATTGGGGACAAGCATTAACAGCTATTTATATTCCTAATAATCAAAATATCTCTCACATGGAAATTCAAACACAACTAAAAAATCAACTTAGTAAATTCAAAATTCCTAAACATTGGATTTCCCTACCAGAATTACCCCGTAACACCCAAGGTAAAATCAACCGTCAACAACTCCAAAAAATCGCCCAAGACTTTCTGAAAACTTACTAATTACATCACCTCTTCCCTTGATTTTCTTCTCTGGGCGCCCTCTGCGTCTCTGTGGTTCGTTTCTAACCAATCATTCATGTAATTTGGTAATTCCTGCTTAATTCGACTACTCACATCAATACAAACGTGCCTAGTAACTGCCTTGGCAACTATTACCTCATTTACTAGAATTTCATAGGTAATTTCAAATTTATCTAAACCTATTTTTTCGGCTAATAAACTAATCATTAAATTGTCACCACAATACAGGGGACGCAAAAAATCAGCACTTGTATGGACAATAGGAAAAACTACAGATTGATTAGTAAAAAATGATTTAAGATTAATACTAGAAGCTGCTAATGAAACCTCATAAGCTTCATGACAAATTCTTAAAATATTAGCGAAATAAACGACTCCAGCCGCATCAGTATCTTGAAATCGTACAGTGTAGTAATATGGAAAAGCCATGTTGAATTTCCTCAATTAAAATCATGCTATAAAAGATAATTTTAATTGATATCTATAAATACTGGGAGGTGCAGATCCCCGACTTCTTGAAGAAGTCGGGGATCTTTCTGTTCCAAGGATCACAAAAAATGTGTGATTTTGCTCACCTATGTTACTGCCATACTACACAAAAATAAGGGTTGAAGTAAATATTCGACTATAAATATGATACAGCTTGGTTCATTGGTTTATTCTCAGAGAAATAATTTAGGGGTGGGAAAAGTCGTTGACATATCTGATACCCAGGCAACAGTTGAGTATTTTTACTCTGTTAGTCAACGCATACCTGAAACTTTTCTATTAGATACATTAACTAAAACCAAGCTACAGCGTCAAACTCGATGCTATATTTGGCTAGAAACCCAAGCTATATGGATTATCGGCAGAGTTTCCGAATGGGATGAAGAGATTCAAAAATACCAAGTTCATCTACCTGATAAAGAAGTAATTTTTGTCAGTGAGGTAGAGATTTATGTGCGCTGTAATCGTCCCCAAGCCAACCCAATGGAAACTTTGGCTATGAAAGGTCAAGAAACACCCTATTTTCATGATAGACGACTTACTTTTGTCCAATCCTTAATTTCGCAACGTGCTGTCTGTCGGGGGATGACAGGATTGATATCTGCTAATATTCAGCTTTATCCTCATCAAGTTGAAGTTGTCCGTCGGGTTCTGGAAGACCCCATACAACGCTATTTATTAGCAGATGAGGTGGGACTAGGAAAAACCGTTGAAGCTGGTGTGATTTTGCGCCAATACCTGTTAGACGAACCAAAAGGTCGGGCAGTAATTATAGTTCCCGAATATTTAGTAGGACAATGGCAACAAGAATTAGAACAAAAATTTTATCTTTCCCATTTTCCTAAACAAGTAGTAATAATTACTATTGATGAAATTCAAAAAATTAATCCCAAAGTAGAAATTGGTTTGGTGATTATAGATGAAGCTCACCATATTGCAGGTTTAGCAAATTCTCAAGAACCTGGAGAACGTCAAAAGTTTGAACTTTGTAAAGATATCGCCCATAAAAGCGATCGCCTACTTTTATTGTCTGCAACTCCCGTACTCAACAATGAGAGGGATTTTTTGGCAATGTTACATCTACTTGATCCTACAACATATCATCTCAATGATGTATCTGGGTTTCGCACCAGAGTTGAAAATCGTCAACAAATTGGTCGAGTTCTTCTTGGCTTTAAAGAAGACGCAAATCCTTTTGTGATCAAATCTAATCTCAAGCTATTACGTAACCTATTTGCAGAAGATAATTATTTATTGAATTTAGCGAATGATTTGGAAAGTTGTTTACAAAAAAAATCCCCTCAAACAGATCCAATTATTCGGTCTATTCGCACCCACATTAGTGAAACCTATCGTCTCCATCGGCGAATGCTGCGTAATCGTCGGGCTTCAGTAGAAGATGTTGTTTTTGACAGAAATATTAAACCTCAAGAAGAATATGATTTAGACGAGCGATCGCTAGATATTCACCAACTCCTTGATGAATGGCGTTCTGTTGCCCCTCATGAACAGGAATATCAACGGATTTATCTGTTGTTTTTCCTAGGTTCTGGAACTTGGTTAGGCATTTTAGAGCAAGTAATTAACGCCCGTCTAGGTAATAATAAACAGTTAGAAAAACTCATTCAAGAGTTTACAAAAAAAGATATTAATATCTTAACGCAAACACCAAAATTTTCAGGTGAAGAAGAGATTTTACAATCCTTGCTCAAAACAATTCAGCAACCTCCAGAAGCAGGAGAACGAATTGAACATTTGCAGACAGTATTGTTAAATCAGCTAGGTATTTACTTCAAACTACCACCATCAGTGCGTCGGAATCAGCAGGATTTACTCATAAAAATACAACAGAGAATTCGTAGACCAATTTCTGGGGATACACTACCTAAATTTGTTGTCTTTACAAGTTTTGTCCAAACCTGTACAGAAATTGTCCGCTATTTAATTCAGAGTTTTGGAGAAACCGCAGTAGTTAGCTGTCATATTGGAGCATCAAGAGAACAGATTGCGAAGAATTTAATTAATTTTCAGAATAACCCAAATTGCTTTATTCTTGTATGCGATCGCTCTGGGGAAGAAGGACATAATCTCCAATTTGCAGACTGGTTAATTCACTTCGATATACCCTTTTCCCCTAACCGTTTAGAGCAAAGAATTGGTAGACTTGATCGCATTGGCAGTAAAATCAATTTCCAATCTTGTGTATTCCTTGGTCTTTATTCAGAAGAGAGTCCCCATAATGCTTGGTTTCAACTGTTGAAAAATGGTTTTACTATCTTTCAACAATCAATTGCTAGTCTACAATTTTACATAGATGAAAAACTGCCAGAATTAGAAACAGTTTTGTTTCAATTAAGTGCTGTGGGAATATTAGAAATAATTGAACCACTTAAGGAACAAATCAAAGCCGAAATATTGAAGATCAATGAACAATATGCCCTTGATGAAATTGATGCTCTTGATGATCAGGCAACAGAATATTTTCAAGCATTAGATAATGATGATGCTTGTCATCAGCAAATGCAGCAAGCAACTGAAACTTGGATTTGTCAAACCATAAACTTTCGGCGGAGTCTAGATACAAATAAAGAAGGAGTAATTAGCTATTACCCTAGTCAACATACCTTAATTTCAGTAGACGAAATCAAAACTCACTTTGCAACTTGTACAAATAACATTGGCACTTTTAACCGGAGAATTGCTAATAAAAATACTGGAGTTAATCTTTATCGAATCGGTGAAAGATTTATAGACTCCCTATCATCTTATATTCATTGGGATGATCGAGGACAATGTTTTGCTATGTGGAGAGTTGCCCCATCTTGGAACACTAGTGAAAGGATGGAATGGTTTGGTTTTCGATTTAACTATATTATCGAAACAAACTTAGCCAAATGTACTACAAACCCGGCTAAATTAAGAACCCTGAAAAGACTAGCAGATGGGCTATTTCCACCCAGATTACAAACCATATTTATTGATGCTCGATCTGAACCTATGAGCATTGTTGATGACTTAGAACTACTGAAAATATTACAAACTCCATATAAAGCTAAAGGTAGTCCATACCGAGATTACAACTTAGCTAAAAATAGGCTATCTATTCTTGATAATTTTGTTGAATCTAGCAAGTGGGCAGGTTTTTGTCATAATGCTAGTAACTCGGCTTTAAACATCATATATCAACGTCCAGATTTTCAGAAATTGTGTGAAAAATTTGCTAAACGGGCTGAACAAAAGCTTAGTAAAAGGTTAGAACAACTCCATTTAAGAATAAATAGAATTAATCAAGAAGAGCAGATTAATGATTCAGTATTGCAGCAAGAACTCTTAGCAGAAACAGAATTAAATCAAGAAATAATTGCGGGGATTCAACATCCACATATTCGCTTAGATTCTGTGGGTTTTATGATCATTTCTGGACGAAACTTACAACTAACTCAGGAGGGTGACGAATGACAGACTCATTTATTAAACTGAGGGAAATTCTTAAAACTGGCAACATTCCTGAAGATATCAGCGATTTTAAAGAAGGGTGTTACCAACGTTTATTTAATGCCTTGCGGAATAAATCTGGCTTAGGAGATATTGCCAGTTTAATTCGTCATATCTTGCGGTTTGAAGATGAAAAGCAGGATGGAAATTCGCAAATTTTCCTGCAAATCCCTCGAAACAATACTTTTCCTAATCGAGATATTTGGGAACGATGTGGTATAAAAATACTGAGTGAAGATCAAGACTACTTTCTGATTAGTCCTCGTCCTTGGCAACCCAAATGGCTTGATTGTACAAATCAATATCCTCCAGATACACCGTTATTTAAAGAAGAAATTCGCCGTCATCATGAATCAGCTAACGGTGATCCATTTTTGCAAACAATGCGGTTAGATAAATATCTCAGCATTGGACAAAGAGAAGCTATTCGTGCAGTTTTAACTGCGCCAAAAAACTCAACTTTAATCATTAATTTACCCACAGGATCAGGGAAAAGTCTTTGCGCTCAGTTACCAGCTTTATTAAGTTCTCAAGATGGTGGTGTTAGTGTGGTAGTTGTGCCAACAACAGCACTAGCAATAGATCAAGAACGGGCATTAAAACAATTTGTTAATCATCCAACAGCATATTATAAAGATGATTCTCCAGCAGGAAAAGCCAGGAGACAAGGGATACGAAATCGCATTTGGGCAGGAACTCAAAAAATAATTTTTACTTCACCTGAAAGCCTGATGAGTAGTCTTGCAAGCTCTATTTATGAAGCTGCAAAATCGGGAATGTTGCAATATTTCGTTATTGATGAAGCCCATATGATTGAGCAATGGGGTGATGATTTTCGTCCAGCTTTTCAAGAACTCCCTGGTTTTATTAGAAATTTACATAACTATAGTTCATTTACTACATTATTACTGACTGCAACATTAACTGAATCTTGTTTAGATACTTTAGAATCATTATTTGGTCAAGATTTACAAGTTATTTCTGCTGTCCAACTACGTCCAGAACCTGCTTACTGGTTTAAATGGTGTGATAGTGAAGAAATGAAAAAACAAAGGTTGATTGAAGCCTTGTATCACCTACCACGGCCACTAATTATTTACGCAACAATAATTGATGATGTCAAGAACTTAAAAAAGGAATTAGATCAGGCTGAATTTAAACGCTGTTCGATCATGACGGGTCAATCTAGTGAGCAAGAACGGTCACAATTAATCAAAGATTGGCGAGAAAAAAATATTGATATAGTTATTGCTACATCTGCCTTTGGATTAGGTGTAGATCTAGCTGATGTGCGGGCAGTTATTCATGTTTGTATTCCCGAAAATATCAACCGCTTTTATCAAGAAGTCGGCAGAGGAGGCAGAGATGGCAAAGCTTGTTTATCACTGACATTATACACAAATAAAGATTACGATGTAGCTAGAGATATCAATGACAATTCAGCCATAACTGTTGATAGAGGGTTACAACGATGGCAAAGTATGTTTTATGCTAAAGAAACATTAAATAATGGTAGATTTCGATTTCCTATCAATAATCCTCCTTCTATGGAAACTAAAGATATTGATATGAATAGTGAACAAAATACAACTTGGAATTTACGCACATTAACATTATTACAGCGGGCTAAATTAATTGATATTGATTCCGAAGAAACCCATAAATTTAGCCAAAATACTCGAATTATTAATATCCGCAATGAAAAACATTTAGATCCATCTACTTGGGAATATGAAGTTGAACCAATCCGACGGCAACGTAAAGCCTGGAGTGATAAAAATTTAGCACTCATGAGAGAAGCTTTAAAAGCAAAACGTTGTCTTTCAGAAATATTTGCAGAAGCCTATACTATTCCTTCCCGTAATGCACCACAACCCAGAAATGGTGTGAGAGTTTCTCGTGCTTGTGGAGGTTGTTTTGTCTGTCGGCAAAAGGGTATACAGACCTTTGCCGGAATTATGCCCTCTCCTAGTCGCGTTTGGCAAGAACCTAAATTTTTTGTAGGTAAGGAATTAGAACGCTTACTTGTAGGTAATAAATTATTACTGATTTTTTATGAATCCTCAGACAGTAGAAATATCAAAGAACGCATTAATCAACTATTCAACTGGTTTATAAAACAGGGAATTATTAATATGATTGTGCCACCAGAGTTAAGAAAATCTTTAATCAATGAAGCAAATATCATTCCTCATGCTTTCATCTTTTTATGGGAGAAATATCAACCTTTGAAAATGCCATATATTCCTACATTGATTTTTCATCCTCAAGGAGAGAAATTACTTGATAACTATTTAACAAGAAATAATAGTTCTCAAGCACCTCGAATTATTTTCTTGCCTATAGATACACCTGATCCTAGTCGTCCTGACCGACGATTAATAGATATTTTTCCCGGAAAACAATTAAAATTTGCACTTTTTTGCATGGAGATTGGTTTATGAGTGTACTTAAAGAACCCTTAGCAACACCCAGTAGATTTAAAGGAATTTTTCGATATTTACTAGCTAAAGAACATCAAAAAGAGAAGAGAAATGTATTAGAACAAATACTTTCTCCTAATAAATTGGTGGAGCGGCTTCTGTCTACCGAAGAAAAAGCCAGTGATAAAAAAGCAAAACATCCTATGTTTCATAACAATATTAGAGAATGTATTAAATCTAGTCTTTTAGTAGAAATTGAGGATGATATTGGGATTAATCTCATGTTATCAGAAGCAGCACGTAATCCCCAATTAGGTGAATATTTATTACCTGATACTCTAGCTACATTATTTTTTGCATCTGGTAATCAAGACGAAGAAGATTTTGGTCTTCTTTGTGCTTGGTTTTTAGCACAAGATATCTATGATTTTTCTGGAAGTTGGGAAACAGTAGAAAAGCTAGTCAGTGAACAAAAAGTAGGTGAATTGTTAAAAATAAGCAGTGGTACACTTTATAGTCAAATGAATGACTGGATGTGCTACATGGGGTTAGCTTGGTCTCATGCTTTAGAAGGAAAAAAAGTTATAGTACCTGATCCGACAGCTTACATTAAACGTAATCTTCAACATTTCTTTTCTAACCAAGAAGATAAAAAACTTCCCATTAAAGAATTTATTGATAGATTAGCCAAAAAGTGTCCTTTATTTGAAACAGGTAAATTCAGAGATGAAGTAGAAGCAAATATTGGTTATCGTCAACCTAACTATTTATCTACTAGTACAGCTTTCGCTTTATTTCGTCTTCAAGATGAAGGTTATATTCAGTTTATTCGAGATTCAGATGCAGATTTAATGCTGCTTCCGAAAGCGAATAATGAAGTTGATGATAATAGCAAAATTTCACATATTATTTTGAGAGGGTAAAAATCATGACTTTTGAAAAATTTGTTTGTTGGAATTTAGAAAATGTCCATCGTGTCATGGATGTGGAAGCGACTCAAGCACAAGATCACATTTTCTTGGCTACCCATCATCCTATTAAAATGTATCGTCATGAACTGATCAGAGATACTTCATCAGGAGTACCCTATAATGAACAGCAATTTCTTAAAGACTTTCTCGCTGAACCAGATTTTGCTTTTGTCCCAGTATTAGGAACTTCTGGTACAGGTAAATCCCATTTAATTCGTTGGTTAGCAGCTAATATTCAATCAACCAAGCAAAGAAAGGTTTTATTAATTCCCAAAATTGGCACTAATTTAAAAGACATTATTAATTTAATTCTCCAAGGTATGCAGGGAGAAAAATTTGATGACTATCGGCAGCGGGTAAATAGAGCAACTAATATATTAACAGAAACCCAAGCACGAGTTCAGTTACTTAATCAATTAGCAGCAGCAGTTGGGGACAATGGGAAACGGGAAAAAAGCAAACTAACTTATGAAGAAATTTATCTGGTTGAAGAACTAAATTCCCTGCTATATGATCCATTTTTTCGAGAAAATTATTGGTTGAAAGACAATGGTATTATTCACCGTTTAGTTATTCATATTCTGGGATATCGAGATACATTAGAAATTGTGGAAGAACGTCGAGAATTTTCTCTTAGTGATTTACCAAATGATATTTTCGATATCCAAAAAGCTGGAGAAAAGTCGCGCAGTTTTTATACTGAACTTTGGAGTAATGACGAAATTAAAAAAATCACAGTAGATTGGTTGAATCTTCACTTAGATGAAGCGATTACTCAAGTTTTGAATTTGGGTCGTGAAGACTTACAAAGACTAATGCGTGAAGTGCGCGAAACTTTAGCAGAACAGGGGGTTGAATTAGTTTTATTAATTGAAGATTTTGCTAAATTACAAGGTATTGATAGAGAATTATTAGAGGCAGTTTTAGCTAGACCGCAACAACCAGGAAGTAAACCTCTATGTGCTATCAGAACGGCTTTAGCTTGTACTACAGGTTATTTTAAAAATTTAATTGATACGGTGCAACAGCGTGTTACTTTCAGCGTCAATCTTGATATTGAAAAAATCGGAGAACAATCTTTAGTTACTCAAGTTGATATTCAAGAATTTGTATCTAAATACCTGAATGCTGTTCGTTTAGAAGATGAGGTAATTTCCAATTGGGCTAGTTATTATCAACAAGAAAATGTAGTTCAAGAATCTTTAACAAATGCTTGTAATGACTGCGAACATCGTCAAGCTTGTCATAGTGGTTTTGGTGATGTTAATGGGGTTGGATTATATCCTTTTAATGCTGTAGCTTTAAAACAGATGTTTGCTAAAGTAAATGAGAAAGAATTTAATCCCCGCATTCTGATTAAAGATGTCCTCAAATACACTTTAGACAATGGTTGGAATGATATTAAAAAGGGAAATTTTCCATCTGTTAGTTTGCAAAAACACTTTGGCAGAATGCGTTTAAGTGCCATGTTGCAACAAGATATTAAAAATAAAGATCCACAAAATTTTGATCGGCATCAGATACTTTTAGATTTATGGGATGATGGAGATCAACTTTGTGATTTACCAACGGAGTTGCATACAGCTTTTAATGTACCTCTAATAGGAGTAGGAGTAAGGATTAAGCAATCTCCCAAACCTATAACTACAGTCGGGGAAGAAAAACCACAAAAGACATACACAACAGAATCTGAGCCTGTTGTTAAGATAAGTACAAAAATAGAAGGAATCCCCGAAAACTTAGCTAAAAAAATAGAGATTTTGAATGATTGGAATAATCAAAATATTTTACAGGTACAAGTAGCTACAGAGGTACGTGAATTTATTTTTCCCGCTATTGTTCAACACATTCAATGGGACAATGAGATGTTACTAGAAAAAACATTTGCTAGTAACTCTAGTAAATATTTCAAACAAAGAAATATTGTTTTTTATAGTCCCAGGGTGACAAGAGAAACAATTGCTGGTGTGAAATTATCACTACCTCTCAACCCAGATGATGCTGATGATTTCCGAGAAACTACTATAGCTTTCCAGGGTATTCTATTCTATAGTCATTATAAACATTGGAAGTTTAAAGATGGCGATCGCTATTTTCGTACCTACAGCAAACAATTAGAAAAATGGAGTCAGTACGTCTTAGCAGAGATTCGTCGTTATCCTCGTGAGTCTGGAGAACCTTGGAATCCTCTACCAGCAGCATTAGAATTGTTGGCCATAGGTTCTACAATGGCCGGACATGATACTAATTCCTTAGATAAGTTGATTAATGCGTTATTTCTGGAAGTAGATAACAAAGAAAATGTAAATCGCGCTTCTAGTTGGAAAAAGTTATTTACTACTCTCGAAAAACACCGTCCAGATTTATTAGAGATTGTCCAAAGTCGCATTGCTTGTACTAAAGGTGCCTCTAATCAGTTTCAAATTATTGATTCAACTCAAATTATTCAACCATTAGAAAAGATTAAAAAATCTTGGCAACCTCAATCTGAAATTCCTGCTGATGTTGATTGTGATATTTTTCAACCAATCCATAAATCCCGTCAACAGGTAGATGAACTACTAGAAAAAGCTATCAGAGAAGAAACAGAAAGACAACTAGCTATTTACCAATCTTTAGTAGTGGAATTAGGAAATGATTTCAAGAAAAAAGAGATTATTGATAAATTAAAAGCGGCAATGGAAAAAGCTAGAGAAGCTGGAGTTTTTCGGGGTAGAAAAAACTTTGAGGATATGATACCTGTACTAGATCAGTTTCGACGTACAGCTACTTCTGGCTATATGGAAGCAATGAAGAAGCTACAATCTGAGCAAGAAAATTCTCATGATCAAATAGGAAAACTGCTGCCATATCTAAGTGAAGACTATCAAAAAACTATGATAGATACTGAAGACTTTATCAAACATACTAATAATTTTTTAGATGCTTCTCTACTAGAAGTAAAACAAAGTATTAGTGACTTAGAAAATTCTGATGGTGCAACCGTAGAAACTAGTCATCAAGCTATTCAACAAGGTTTAGCTAATTTACGTAATTTGCTTGTAGAAATTAAAGGATAAATGATATGTTGATAGAAAAATCACAAGAATTAATTGAATTATCCCAGCGTAAAGTTTCACTGAAAAATTATGCTGATAATCTTCAAGGTTTTCAATCCAGAGAAGAACAAATTAATAATTTCATCACTGAAATACAGACAATTATGCAAGCTGTAAAGGCTTTTCGAGAGAAAGGTATTAGTAACATTACTGTGGATAAAAAATTAGATGATCTTCTAAATTTTATTATCCATGCTGAGAATGATTTTCGTGAAAATCCAGATTGGATTATTGACAATAAACATTTTGATGCCAAAATTTTCAAGAAGGGAATAGATAATATTACCCAAACCTTAAAACAGCAATTATCTACAGATTGGCAAATCTACTTATCCCAAAATATGCCCAGCACTAATCAGGAAATGCTCAATCTTTTGTCTAAAGTCCAGGCATTTAGTCATCATGTGCAACGGATACGAAACTTAGATCAAGAAATCAAGCGAGTAAATTATCCTAAAAATATCCATCAACTTGAATTAACTCAAATGCAAATCACAGAGTTAAAACAGTGCTGGGAAAGCCTGAGTTCTGATGATGTACCAGAAGCGGTTTTAAACTTACTCAGAGCAGCAGCTAATCAAGGTGCATCTTTAAATCTCCTCACTCCAGAAGTTTTAGATTGGGTTAATACTTATGGTATGGCTGATTCCTTAAAAATTCGATTAATCTAAAAACTCAACTTAAAGGTTGATAAATATCCTCAGAAGCCGGATTCAGATAAGGATGCTGCATATCAATTAAATGTTGGGCAAAGTGTTGATTAATAATTTCTATTCTTTCCTCCAGGGCATTTTTACCCTTTTCCCAAGACTCCAATAAAGCATTGGCCACAATTTGACAACGGTTCATCCCAAAACTTTCTTGAGGAGCAAACTTTTGATTTGGTTCTTCTGCTAACCCTAATCCCGGCGCTAAAAACTTAGTAAACAATGGAATTTCTGGCTGGAAATAACCTTGATGTTCTTGATAAATATCTTGAAGAATAGTCCGAATTGTTGGGTAATTTTGGCGTTCAAAATGCAGCACACCAGCATCATAACGCCCATAAGCTGCGGGATTATAAAAAACCTGAAAACTAAAGGCAATAGTCGCATTATTTAATGCTTGGGTTAAACTCTCCATCAGGACAATTGCCCCGGCTGATGTAAAATTAAAGTAAATTCTCCCTACACCTAAATCAGTATTTTTTGAATCTTGCTTTTCTATTGCTACATTACTTACTGCCACATAACAGCCATTTTCCAGGCGATTTTTAGGCATCCATATTGCTATCAATTCCCCCGCTTTAGGCGACTTTTTTCGGGGTTTTAGATGACATTCCGGCTCAATATATAAGGTTAAACCATTCTTAGTAACAGCCATACTACCATCAGGTTCAATTCTCAAAATCTGCCAATTGGGTTCATAATGTCCTGTACCATGATTGCTATGATGTAGCTGTTCATAGAAATCTTCATCTACACCCAAACTATTGTTTTCTAGGAAATTTACCCCAGATTGACAACTATGATTATTTGCGGCTAAAACTGTTTGCAGTGAACCATTGTAATAAATCCCATACAGAAAATTTCTCAAAAGTATGTTCAAATATTTCTGCTTCAAAGATGGTGAGTTTTGTTGAAACCTACTTGCTATGTTAGCGGGCAAAGCAAAAGGTTGATAATTGGGATGGTAAATACAAAAATTAGATTCAATTTGGATATTACTGGCAATATCGAATAATGACTGGAAAATTTGATTGGTAGAATCATCAAACATTAACTTGTTTTGCACCTCAAATTTTAGAGAACTATATGTATCAGTCTAACAACCGCGTAAGCGAGTCCTTTGGTAATAAAGAGGGATTAATTGTTGTTCTTTATGGGGCTGCGGAAGTTTCTGAAGTGTGGAGACAGATTGCAAAATTTCTGATGCGGAGATGCCAAAAATAGTTAATACTGACTGTTCAGGCATAGTCAAAAGACTTTTAGCAACTTCGAGCATACATAAATTACTATTATCAAAGGATTTTTGGCATTCAATTCTGTGTTGAATTTGTTGAATTAATGCTAACCCGGCAAACTTAACTACGCGCACAATGAAATCCTGATGATATTCTAAAATCATGGGGAAAGCATCAAGATAAGCCCGGATTAAAGCCAGAATTGAAGGTTGTAGTTCCTCTAGAGGAATCATGGCTAAATTTAAAGATTCTTCTAATTCCAATGTCGGATCTACTATTAAACTAGAAAGCCAAATTCTTAAATAACTTGCTAATAGAGTTCCTAAATCAAAAGCTGGATCTCCCCAACCGCAAGCTTCCCAGTCAATTAATCTAATCAAGCAATTATCTAGCTTTTCCCACCGAGAATGAACTAAAATATTACTTAGGTGTAAATCGTTGTGAGTTAAACAAGATGGTTTCCACTCATAAGCTAAATCAGCAATGGCCGATTCTAAACTTTCGTAACGTTGATAAAGACGATGAAATTCTAGAGCCTCAGTGGGAATTATACCAAACGTGTCTGGATTGATTGATGGTATGCCTTGGGCGGGATTGTAAAAATTATAGCGAAACTGTCCTGCGGGTGCAGTGGACATAAAATCACGATACTCACGTTTATTAAACGTAGCTCGGTGTAATCCTGCTAACGTAGCACCAATCGCGCTGGCAATCTCTGTGGGGAAAATACTGCTGTGTTGATAAAATTTTCCTAGTTCCACATATTCGCTTAAATAGCTCTGCACAAGGATAGAGTTTTCCTCATCAAAGTGTAGCAATGATGATGCGATCGCCCCAATATTACCAATTACCGGAAATTTCTGTAATAACTGGTGAAATAGCCACTCATTAAAGAGTTCATGAGAACTTAGATCATTATTAATTTTATGCTCTTGTTTAATCAGCAGTTGGCGATTATCTGCCAGTATTACCAATAAATTCCGATTCTTCTGACTATTTTCTGGCAATACAAATTTATATGCAGCGCCATCTTCCGCGCTACACAGACCTGCATTGAGCAGATACCGGATAACATTTTGAGAAGACAGTGATGATAACATGAATTATTTCCTAGTGATTTTAATGGCTAAAGAATTACCGCAGTCAAGATTGAGGTGGCTGTAGCAGTTCTTGAGTTAATGGTAAAAAATTTCCGAAACATTGCTACTATCTACTAATATCCGATTTGTGCCAGAAAGACCTGCCAAAATGGCAATATTAGCTATTTTTCTACTTTCAAGTCTACGGAAGAAACTATAAAATCTTTACAATATCTGTAGTATAGCCTTGCACGTTGAATAAAACATTACTGCTTCATAAATAATTGCTAGTAGATATCTAGCGAAAACAATGGTTACTTACAATCTTCAGTGTTCCATATTCTCTGTATATATGTTGGCAATTTATCCTGACTATTATCAGTATCGGTTTACTTTTGTCCCTAACACTCTCTACTTTAATATATAAATGGCTACACTTGTATTCCTGTAGGTATAAGTTTTATATCACTTCTCACGGGTGTTATAACTCACTCTTACTTAGAGATTGCTGGAAAAGATTAGGAGTCAGGAAGAAGGAGTCACCGAGTCACCGAGTCACCGAGTCAGGAGTTAATGAACCACGAAGGTACGAAGGACACGAAGGAAGAAAGAAGGAAGAAGAAAGAAGGAAGAAGGAAGGAAGAAAGAAGAAGGAAGAAAGAAGAAGGAAGAAAGAAGAAGGAAGAAAGAAGAAGGAAGAAAGAAGAAGGAAGAAAGAAGAAGAAGAAGAAGAAAGAAGAAGTTTGGGACATTGAACATTAAATACGCGTTTCTTAGTTTCTTAGAACCTTTGTAGAGACGTTCCATGGAACGTCTCTACAATTTTGTTTGGGAACGTCTCTACA
Organism: Dolichospermum sp. DET69; assembly: GCA_017355425.1. NCBI lineage: Bacteria > Bacillati > Cyanobacteriota > Cyanophyceae > Nostocales > Aphanizomenonaceae > Dolichospermum > Dolichospermum sp. DET69. The sequence continues at coordinate 4,673,901 of CP070233.1, read as the reverse complement.
ATTTTGTTTGGGAACGTCTCTACAATTTTGTTTGGGAACGTCTCTACAATTTTGTTTGGGAACGTCTCTACAATTTTGTTTGGGAATGTCTCTACAATTTTGTTTGGGAACGTTTCTATATTCTTTTACACCAGATGTCTATTATACTTAAATTCATGATGAGAGATAATTTACCCAGTTGATTGATGGATCATCTAGCAATGCTTACGGCAAATACCACATCTTATACAGCAGTTCAACTTCTACAACGCCAGGCTGCCTCCCTTTTACTGTACCAATCTGTCCTGGAAAGCGACGTAGGCAGAACCTTTCTTAATTTATTACAAACCATCCGTTATACTGATGCAGATGGGCGAGATTGCCTCCAAGCTTATGGTAGTTATTTCCAAGCTTTAGCCAGCAGTCATCAAACCTGGGAAGAATATCTGATTAAGCAAATTCTCACTGCGGATAATCCTTTTAGTAAATTGGCGCAACAGCAGAATTTTAGCAAATTAGCCTCATCGTTAGTAGTGGCTGTGCAACATGATTTACAAGTATTGCAAAGTTTATATGAATGTAATAGTGCAGTTTTAAGCGAGTGGGTGCAAATGGCAACTCATTTACCTATTTCCCCTGTCGTCTGGTATCGAGAACCGGAATCTGTAGGCATAGAAACGGGTTTAATGGCATCTATTCCTCAGTTAGAAAATTGGGGTGATGCTGTAGAAGATTTAGCCGCTTATTATCAGCAATATGGAATTGGTTTATTTGCCCAATATTGGGCTTTTCGTTGGCAAAATGGGGAGTTAGTTGGTATTCCTCACCCCGATTTGGTCAAACTGTCTACATTGGTAGGTTACAAGTGGCAAAAAGATGCTTTAGTGAAAAATACAGAGTTTTTATTGTCAGGAGAAACAGCACTGCACGTATTGCTTTATGGTAGTCGTGGTTCAGGTAAATCTTCTTTAATTAAAGCTCTATTAAATGAGTATAGTCATAGAAACCTGCGTTTAATAGAAGTGTCTAAGTCAGAATTGCCAGATTTACCCAAAATTGTCGAACTATTGCGAGGCGTTCCCCAGAAATTTATTATTTTTGTAGATGATCTTTCCTTTGAAGAAGATGATGATACTTTTAAAGCAATGAAAGTAGTTTTGGAAGGAAATATAACTGCTAGACCGAAAAACGTGGTTGTATATGCTACTTCTAACCGTCGGCACTTAATTCGGGAATATTTTACTGATAGACCAGATCCCAAGGATAACAATGAAGTTCATAGTTGGGATACAATGCAAGAGAAGTTGTCTTTTAGCGATCGCTTTGGTCTAACATTAACGTTTGAAGCCGCAGATCAAAAAACCTATTTACAAATAGTCCAGCACCTAGCAGCAAATATCAATATTTCTGCTGAAGATTTAGAATTCAAAGCTTTACAATGGGCAACTCGTCATAATGGACGTTCTGGCAGAACTGCAAGGCAGTTTATTGACTTTTTAAAAGCAGATTTAGCTGTATTTGGTGAAACTAAAAATCTTACTCCAGACTCATGATCAAAATCAATTATAGCGGTATCACTTAAATAAGATACAAAACTTATGGTAAAAGTTAGTCATAACTTTTTACTATTCTTCCTTCCTTCTTCCTTCGTGTCCTTCGTGCCTTCGTGGTTCATTAAATCCACAACAGGGGCAACCACGGGGGGTTTGCCCCTACCCCACAACAGGGGCAACCACGGGGGGTTTGCCCCTACCCCACAACAGGGGCAACCACGGGGGGTTTGCCCCTACCCCACAACAGGGGCAACCACGGGGGGTTTGCCCCTACCCCACAACAGGGGCAACCACGGGGGGTTTGCCCCTACCCCACAACAGGGGCAACCACGGGGGGTTTGCCCCTACTAATTATGTATATTTACAAATAAAAATGTGAGGCATAATGACGTTAATTACTAATAATGCTAACAGCTTAACCACACTAAAACCTCGCAAAATGCAACCAGTAATTGTTAATTATCAAGTTGTTTTAGGGATAGCTGCGTTTAGTGTCAGTTTTGGTTTAAGCCTTGTTCCCAACTGGGATTTTTCTAAAGCTTTTCTCACCGGGATAATTACAATTCTGGCTACATATTCAGCCGCATTTCTTGTTGATAAACGGCGAAGAATTGATGAAATGAGGATGATTGGTTCTCTCCAGAGACGCATTCGGGACATAGAAGGATTGAAATCCCGTATTGTCAGAGAAATACACCAATTAGAAGAATATAGAAATTTATTAGATACAGAAACTCAGCAACTAGAAAACCAAATTGGAGATTGTCGTAGTCAAAGGGATAGTTTACATAGAGACATAGGTACATTTGCTGCTCAAAAAAAGCAAATTGAAGCGGAAGTAAATAATCTAAAACTCGAATTTAAAAACTTAGATAACAGTAATATAGAACTAAATAACAGTTGCAATAATCTGATTATACAGAAGCGAAAATTAGAATTAAATTGTAACTCATCTCGTGCTGAAATTAACCAAATTCAACCTCAACTTGATACACTCAAATATCAGAAAAAAGAACTAGAAAATGATGTAATTCTGTTAGAAAGACTTAAACCACAACTAGAGAAAAAGCTTCATGAACTGCGAATAGAAGTTCAAAATCAAGAACTGGAAATTGCTAAACAAAATGATTTACTAAGCCAGACAAATACAACTAGAATTAATCTGGAAAATACTCTCAATTCTTTACAAAACAAAACACTAGAACAAAAATCTGAAGTCAATCAACTGCAAAATCAAATTTCTGTCTTACAAGACGAACGGGATTTATTGCAAAATCAAGTTTGGGAATTACTTCAACAAGTAGAAACAATTGATTCCCCAGCACTACCTGAAAATGACGAAAATTATCTAGAGTTATTTCCTTTTGATGAATTATTAGAACCATTGGATACAGTTGATAGAAAAGATCATAATAGGGGACATTTACCTAAAGAGTGGCATAATTTCTTAGCACATCTTCCAGGTCATGAAATTCAAGTTCTAAAAGCTATTCTTGAGCAAGATAACCCCAAAGCTACCATTAAAAAGATTGCTGAAGCCAATATTACTATGCCAAATCTTTTAATTGATACTATTAATGAAATTGCTAATAATACCATTGGTGAATTAATTATTGAAACCAATACCGAAATTCCCGAAATTATTGAAGAACATTTACTAAATGTGAAAACAATGATTACTAAATATTCAGAAATTAGTTAAGTTGTATTGATCCCCCCTCACCCCCCTTAAAAAGGCTACGGTGTACACACAAGTCTTCTAGAGTTGCCCCACAACGTTTAGATCCCCCCAACCCCCCTTAAAAAGGGGGGCTAAATTCTTCAAAGTCCCCCTTTTTAAGGGGGATTTAGGGGGATCGGATCACGTTTAGCATCCTGTCTAGAGATGTGTGTACACCGTAGCTTAAAAAGTGGGGAACTAGAATCAAAGTCCCCCTTTTTAAGGGGGATTTAGGGGGATCTAAAAATATTTGATACACCATGACTTTATGGCTAACGCCACACAAGCTATCAAACATCCTCTAAATATTCAGTTGTAGAGACGTTCCATGGAACGTCTCTAGATTTCAATATCACAGAGAATTGTGATCAATTCTGCTATTATGCTGGTACATCAATCAAAATATTGCCTGCTTCCACTTTGAGGGGATAGGTTGGCAAAGTTTTTTCTGAAGAAACCATTGACAGTAATTTACCAACTACGGGTGGGAACGGACACCAGGTTTTTACTTCACCATTACCCAAGTCAAATGCACTGCGGTGGAAGGGGCAAACTATTGCTCCATTTTCGATTTTACCGTTTTTCAAGGACATTTTTAAGTGAGGGCAGGTATCATCTACAGCATAAAGTTGATTTTCGTGGTTTAACAGTAGGATTTTGCGATCGCCTACTTTGACTACTTCCCGCGTACCAGTAGTCAGTGCATTAGCAGCTAAAACTTGAGTCCAAGCCATGAGATTCTCCTTATTTTCAATAAACTTGTTCTTAGTTTCTCGCAATTGGTGTCCTATGCGATCGCTAATATGCCAAAAGGTAGAGGGCTGCATAGTTGTAAAAAATATAGACAAATATCTTTTACTTTGAAAGTGTTACCTTTACTGGAGAAACTACAATCCCCTTTATCCCATCAGATTTTATCATTAGGGATTACTTTTATGGTTTTTTGCATTTTATTCTCTGATTGATTATCTCGATCTGATGTGATTTACTTTTTAGTTCCTATAGATTCGGATTGTTTACCGACTTCGCACCCCAAAAGGACTCTCACCCAACATTCAGATGTTTTCGACTCTTGAGAATATAGTTTTATTTTATAGGCAATTTACCATGAATGACAATGTCTATAAAATTACTAGAATTTTACCAATAATTTTCAGACATTTGTCTATATTCGGCAATGCCTGTCTATAAAATCAGAGAAGTTTACCAATACCTCAGAAATTGAGATTTAGAGGATGTTTAAAAAGTAATAGGTTGTGATTTACCTGAGTTCGACGTAAAAAAATACCCGAAAACATTATAAATAAGGCTTTTTACTGAAAAATGGCCTTGAACTTTGTTCTCAACAAATCTCCCATATTGACACTCTCAGCGGCTAAAGCCACTGAGATTCTACAGCCAATTTCTTATATCGAATTTAGGTACCTGGTCAATTTTTTTTGCCTTTTTCAGCAAACCCTATTTACACTAAGAAAAATCTGGTTGGTCAGGAATTGCATCAGGTAGTTCATCTTCTACGCAGCGCAGACGTGGATACAAGTAAGCAATTAAAGTTGCGACTAGAGAAAACAGACCCAGGATGATAAACATTAAACCCATGCCGCGACCATGACCCACCCCAATAATCAGGCCAATACTATTGGCTAAAGCCCCATCTTTGGCCATGATTGGTTCAAAGAATTGATCAGCTAATGCTCCACAGGTCAGGTAGGCCAGTGGTAAAAACCCCTGCACAGCGGCAGTGCGAAAAGCAAAGACCCTTCCCTGGACTTCTGGCGCTACTTTTTTTTGATAGATGACTTGAATTGATCCATTGATGATGGGAAATATGAAAAATATCAATAAATTGGCGATCGTAAAGACAATTGTTGAAGCCGTCAACCCAGCTAATACATAGAAGATGCCCAAAAATATCATTGACACAAATATAGTATTGATCTGGCGTTCTAACCCGCCCCAAATGCCGATCACGGCACTGCCCAGTAGTAGTCCAAAACCAGCAATAGAATAGATAGTCCCTAGGGATTGAGCGGAAGCAAAGGAAAGCACTAAGGGTGTAGTTAGAGCTTCTGCGCTCCCAACGAGAAAGTTGATAATGGCAATGAACATGACTAATCCGAGGAGTCCAGGACGTGCTACTAAATAGTTCCAGCCAAAGGTGATTTCTTGCCAAAAAGAGTTAGCTTCTGCATGGGGATTTTCTGTGGACGAAATTTCGGGAAATTTAACTACCAGCAAACAGATCAAGGCTAAGACTAAGGTGGATAAATCAATGATGACAATTCCTGAAAATTCTACAGTTACTAATAAAGCTGCGGCTAATACCGGGGAGAGAATTTCAGCGATCGCTAATCTGATCTGTGTCATCGAACTGGCACGACCAAGTTGTGCTTTCGGCACAAGTAATGTAGTCGCTGAGGAATAGGCTAGTCCCTGAAAAGCATTGAAACTGGAACTAATCGCACTGACTACGCACAGACTCCAAACTTCTAAGTGATTACTGATAAATAGCCAAGCAATTAGTAAGGTACATAAACCTGCACAGAAATCACTAATAATCATGATCCAGCGCCGAGGAAAGCGATCGACAATCACACCAGCAATGGGAGAGATCAAAATTGTCGGTAGGGTTGTAGAGAGAATCAGCAGTGTAAATTGAGTTGTGGAATTCGTATGTTGATAGACCCAAATACTGAGTGCAAAATTGGTTGTCCGCGAGCCAACCAGAGACAACACTTGACCAAACCAGATCAAGATAAACACGCTCATGCTTTGAGTTATTTCTCCTTCTGGGTTGGAGAAATACTCAGTCCATCTCAATAAAGATGAGCCAAGTCTGGGTTGTTGTTTTAACTCTGGTGGGCTGTTTTCTAACATAGCAATAGTGATTATTAGTGAATTTGCGGCAAAGCCTCATGGTTTAATGTAACATTTATTTATCATAAGATCTCACGGTAAGTGGGAAACGAGCGCGTCTTTAGACCTGAGAGGGAAGCGGCGCGAGCGGTTTTAACCGCTGTGGTATTTTCTGTATTATCCGTGATGCGGATCTTCAATATATTTCCTCACCGATTCACTACTAACATTCCCTGCGGTGCTTACAAAATAACTACTTGTCCAAAGAGACGGTAGTTTTTTTAATTGGGGAAATTCTTTTCTCAAGTAGAAACTAGAACGCCCTTTAAATGCCTTGATAACTAAATGTGGGGTATCTGTAGGCTTAACGCTAATAAATAAATGGATATGGTCTGGAGCTACTTCTAAGGCTAAAATATCCCAACCCTTTTCTATCGCCAGTTCAGCAAAAATCTGTCTTGCTCTTGTTGCTATCTCTCCTATTAAAACTTTTTTCCGGCGCTTGGGTATCCAGACAAAGTGGTAGTTAACTAGGAATTTAACGTGGTTATGAGTTTTGTAGTCTTCTTGCGTTAACATATTTATTTGTTGTTTTCTCTATACTTATTGACAATCCTAGTTTAATCAATTATTATTGAGAAGTCAACTTCTCATAAATCGTAAATTGGTGGTAAAAAACAAAAAGTCCATGGGAGTTCAACAGGTTTTGTTGTCTCCTGATGATGAAACTAAGGCAGTATTAGAATATCTTTGTCAGCAGTCGGGGAAACTCTATAACAGTGGTGTTTATTTCGCTAGACAAACATTTTTTAAAACTGGAAAGTTGTTAACGGGTAAGTTTGATTTAGCTTATGAACCTTCAGTTTCTAAAACTATGGTCGCTCAATCAATGCCTTCTACCCCGGCACAACAAACTTTATTGTCTGTAATTGAAGCTTTCAAATCTTTTAAAGAATTGCGTTCTTTGTTTCTCAAAGGTCAATTACATTTTAACCCTAAAGCCCCAGGATATCTAACAGGATCTAAACTTTTCAAGGTTGCCTATCCTAATAGTGGGGGACAAAAACCAACTTTAATTAATGGACAACTTAGATTTTCGTTAGGACTAACAGTTAGAAGATGGTTTGGAATTTCTGAATTTTTCCTACCAATGCCGTCAAATATAGACATTACAAAGGTTAAAGAGTTCACTATCCTACCTAAAAACGGTGCTTTTTATCTGGAAATGTCTTATGAAGTTGAGAAGCAAAACCACGTTTTAGACATCCATCAGGCATTATCTATTGACTTGGGAACGGCTGATAATTTAGCGGCTTGTGTTGATACATTGGGTAATTCCCTATTGATTGATGCCCGCGCAATGAAGTCAATGAACCAGCTTTGGAATAAAAAAGTATCTACCCGCAAGGACGGAAAACCGGAGGCTTATTGGGATAATTGGTTAGACCGTGTGACCCGTAAACGTAACCATCAAATGAAAGATGGGGTTAATAAAGCTGCGAAACTAATTATTGATTATTGCTTAAAATACGGCATTGGGACATTAGTAATCGGCTGGAATGATGGGTTTAAATCTAACGCCAACATGGGGAGAATTAATAATCAAAAGTTTGTCCAAATGCCGTTAGGTAAACTCAAAGATAGGTTAAAACAACTATGCGATTTGCACGGTATTAGATTTCAAGAAACTGAGGAAGCGTACACTTCAAAAGCTAGTTTTCTAGATGGAGACTCCCTACCCGTTTATGGTCAAAAACCAGACGGGTGGAAAGCATCTGGAAGACGTGTTGAGCGTGGTTTGTACAAATCGGGTAATGGTTCAATGATCAATGCAGATTTGAACGGCGCAGCTAATATTCTGCGAAAAGTAGCCAGCAATTTAGGCATAGACCTAAGCTCACTGGGTAGACGGTGTTTGACGACCGTAGCGAGAATTAGACTTTGGGCGTTACCTAAGTTTACTCTGTCCGCAGAATCTCAGTCCCTTTAGGGCTGAGAGTGTCAATATAAGTAGTCAAATAAGATCCCCGACTTCTCTAAGAAGTTGGGGATCTGACTCTTGCAATGTTCACAAATCAAAAAATTCACAAACCTGACTAGTTGGATCTTGGACAAGCTGCTGAAGAATTTGCTGGTAATAGCTAAACAAAAACTTGATAGTTTCATTGGTAAATAACTCCGTGCTGTAGAAAACCTTAATTTCCATGGTGGGATTATTTACTGAGGGTGAAGAAACATAAATTTCTAAAGGAATTTCTCCATCCCACAAGTCGAGATCGCGCTTAATTGATACAAAGTCAACATCTAACATCCAATTATGCCAATTTTGTGGAGGTAACATAGCCAGGGCTGCCGAGATATTCAATGGTTGTTTGCTGGTGATAGTGTCAGTGACTGTTTGACAAGCAATTTCTTTATTATTAATGGCTTCTGTGAGAGTTTCTTGGGCTTGTTCTAAAAGATTAATTCCAGTTTGTTCAGAGGAAAGATGCGATCGCAAAATTACGTCATTGATGAAGCAACCGAGCATTTTTTCAGTTTCCACCGTACTCCGATTACCAATAGTTGCTATTACTAAAATGTCGTTCTTACTATTGCACTTAAACAAAAGTATATTTAGAGCAGTGAGAATGATCGTAAAAATGCTGACCTTTTGAGAACGGCAGAGGGTTTCGATTGATGTCACAAGACTTGCTGGCAGAACCACAGAATAAATAGCTGCGCTGCTACTTTTATTACTCAACTGTAGCTGATTGCTAGATATCTCATCAGATTCTAGTGCAATATTAGTTAGTTTTTGTAGCCAGTAAGCCAATTGCTTTTCTATGACCTTTTCATTAAAGTATTGCCGTTGCCAGAGGGTAAAATCTGCGTAATGAACAGGTAATTCCGGTAGGGGTGAAGGTAAACCATTGACAAAAGCTGCATAGAGGATTCCTAACTCCTCCAACAACAGACCAAATGACCAGCCATCTGTGATGATATGGTGCATATTTAGTGTTAACCAATGTTCTTCTGGAGTTAGTCGCAGTAAAGTTGTTTTGATGAGAGGGACTAAAGCCAGATCAAAATGGTGCTGATATTGCAATGCAGCTAGTCTTTCTGCGCCCGATGTTCGCTCTATCAAAGGTAGGTTTTGTAAGTCTATAATTTCTAATGGGATAGTCAGAAATGGGCTAATTACTTGTACAGGTTGACCTTCTAATATAGTAAAAGCCGTGCGTAATATTTCATGACGACGAATTATTTCATTGAAACTGGACTCCAACGCAATTGCAGAAAGAGAGCCAGTGAAACGTAAAATAAAAAAGCTGTTGTAGGCGCAACTTTCAGGAGCTAATTGCTGTAACTGCCATATAGACTCTTGTGCAAAAGACAGGGGGATACAAGTGTCTCGTGCTTGAGGGACAAGAGGTGGTAAGGTATCAACTGTCATGGCATCCAGTTGATGTGTAATTATTACTTGACTAAGTTCAGCGATAGTCGGGGCTGTAAATAGAGAACGCAGAGGCAAAACTATGGAAAAATGTTCTCGAATGCGAGATATTACAGATGTGATCAGGAGAGAGTGTCCCCCTAATTCAAAGAAGTTATCATAGATGCCCACCTGCTCTCGATTTAATACTGTACACCAGATTTCGGCTAATTTTGTTTCTAGCGCGGTCACAGGGGCAACAAAAGCGGTTTCTAGCTCTAAATTGGTTGTTTCTGGCTTTGGTAAAATCCGCCGGTCAACTTTACCATTGGGAGTCAGAGGTAAGGTTTTGAGCATGACAAAAGCCGCAGGTATCATATATTCGGGAAGATGTTCTTTGAGAAATTGACGTAATTCGCTACTTGTCAATGTTTCTGTGGTGCTGACAATATAAGCTGTTAAATACTTGTTTCCTGGATGATCTTCGCGGACAATGACTACTACCTGCTGAACTTGAGGATGTTGGGTTAATACTGTTTCAATTTCTCCTAGTTCAATCCGAAAACCCCGAATTTTAACTTGATGATCAATGCGTCCTAGAAATTCAATATTTCCGTCTGGTAAATAGCGTCCTAAGTCTCCAGTTTTATAAAGTCGCTCATTTGCCACAAAAGGATTAGCAATAAATCGCTCAGATGTTAAGTCAGGACGATTTAAATACCCTCTAGCTAAACCTAGACCACCAATGTATATTTCTCCATAAACGCCAATTGGTAGGAGTTGAAGATAGTGATCAAGAATGTAAACTTGAGTATTGGTAATAGGACGACCTATGGGTGGGAATTTACCATCTGATTCTTCTGATAAAATTTGTCCAGACGTTGTAACCACTGTATTTTCGGTGGGTCCATAGTTATTAAAAAACTTAAATGGTAACTTATTTGATGGATAAGAATTAAGTCTATCTCCACCAGTTAACATAGTTCGCAAAGTTGTCTTTTCTGTCCAGGATAAAAGACATAATTGTTCTGCTAAGGGTGTAGGAATAAAACTAATAGTAATATTATGTGATATCAACTTCTCTTGAAGTGTTTCTGCTGACAGCAGAAATTCTGATTTAATTAAATATATACTCGCTCCGACTACTAAATAAGGCCATAATTCCCAGACAGCAGCATCAAAGGCTGTTCCTGCTAACTGTGTAGTTCGATCTGATGATTTTAATTCAAAATTATTTAAGTGCCAGAACACTAAATTTAATAGTGCTGAATGTTGAATTAGTACACCTTTAGGTCGCCCTGTAGAACCAGAAGTATAAATTACATAAGCTAAATTTTCAGGTGTGAAATTATGAATAGGATTATCGGAACTTTGACTGGCGATTTCAATTTTAAAATCTTGATCCCAACAAATGATTTTAGTTTGCGATAGCGAAGCGCTGCTGCAAGCAGATCGCTCTAGGGTTAATGATAAATGTGGGAGTAATGAAGAATGAGTCAAGATGATGGACATTTGTGAATCTGCCACCATATAATTGAGACGTTCTGGGGGATAATTAGGATCGAGTGGCACATAAGCACCACCAGCTTTGAAAATTCCCAAATATCCTACTATCATTTCCAGAGAACGTTCTAAATAAACACCCACTAATATTTCTGGTTCTACACCCAAAAACTGCAAATAATGAGCTAGTTTGTTAGCTTCTGAATTTAATTGTTGGTAGGTTAATTGCTGATCTTCAAAAACTACCGCTACTGCATCAGGTGTTTTTTCTACTTGTTCCTCAAATAATTGAGGAATGGATTTTTGTGGGTAATCAGTTCCTGGATTATTCCATTCAACTAATAACTGATTTTCTTGGGATGCTGTTAATAAAGGTAATGTCCTAATCCGCTCTTGAGGATTTACCACAATTGCCTCAACTAAGGTGTGAAAACTCTCTACCATCCTGGCAATAGTATCAGCATTAAACAAATTAGCATTATATTCAAATGCACCTATTAATTCAGTTCCTGATGCTGACTCTTTTTCCTGCATTGATAAGGTTAAATCAAAAGTTGCCCCCGCAGTCCCTCTTGTTAATTCTATTTGTGTAACTTGCAAATCTCCTAATTCCAGTTTTGACACCGGAGAATTTTGCAATACAAACATAACTTGAAATAAGGGACTATGACTGAGGTGGCGCTGAGGTTGGAGGGTTTCTACAAGTTGATCAAAGGGGACATCTTGATGAGCATAAGCATCAAGTGCCATCTGTCGCACCTGTTGAAGTAATTCTTCAAATGTGGGATTTCCTTCGAGACGAGTCCGTAAAACTAAAGTATTCACAAAAAAGCCAATTAATGGCTCTAACGCGACACGATTGCGATTACTAATAGGAGAACCAACAACAATATCTTCCTGACCACTATAGCGGGAAAGTAAGATCACAAAGGCCGTGAGAAGTGTCATAAATAGGGAAGAACCCGATTTTTGACTGAGGCTTTTAAGTTTGTGAGTGAGTTGGGAATCAAATTGAAATTTCTGGAGATCACCGCGAAAGGTTTGAATTGCTGTTCGTGATCGATCTGTAGGTAATTCAATGACTGCGGGAATATCTGCTAATTGTTGTTGCCAATAATCAAGTTGCGCGGGTTGATTTTCCAGCCATTGTCGTTGCCAATAAGCATAGTCGGCATACTGAATTGATAATTGGGGTAAGGGAGAAGGTAAACCCGCTGTCAAGGCTGAATAAATAACCGATAATTCTTGAAGAAAATTCCCTGCTGACCAGGCATCAGAAATGATGTGGTGCATTATTACTAATAGCTGGTGGGATTCTGCCCCCAATTGGATCAATGTCACTCTTAAGAGAGATGATTCAGTTAGGGCAAAAGGGCGAAGATATTCATTAGTAGTTAATCTTTGTGCCGCAGTCGTTTTCTGATCTTCTGCTAATTCTTGTAAATCAATTACAGGTAAGGTAAATGCTAATTTATCAGTAATAACTTGAATGGGTTTACCATCGGCAATCCCAAAACTGGTACGCAGGGTTTCATGACGATTAATAATTGTGGCGATCGCCCCTTCAAGTGCTATAAAGTTAAGCAATCCTTGTAAATTCAGGACTCTGACAATATTGTAAGCAGGATTTGCCCCTTCCATTTGATCAAGAAACCAAAACCGCTGCTGAGTTAACGAAAGTGGTAATTCAATATTTCGGGAAACTGGTTCTAAGGTTGGCAGTAAATTCTGGGCAGAAGATCCAATTTGTTCGCTAAATGTGGCAATTGTTGGCGCGGCAAATAAACTGGCAATAGATAATTCTACTGATAGTGCCTCACGCAATCTTGATATCACTAAACTTGCTAGTAGAGAATGTCCACCCAATTCTAAAAAATTATCATGAATACCAATTCTGGCGATGCCTAAAACTTCTGCCCAGATTTTAGCGATGATTTCTTGTGTGGGTGTTTGCGGAGGGACAAATTCACTTTGAATTGCTGATAAATCAGGTTCGGGTAAACTTTTTCTGTCTAATTTTCCATTGGGTAAAACTGGCAATTTCTCCATCACCATTAAGGTATGGGGAATCATATAATCTGGCAGTTTACTGGACAGGAAATTGCGTAATTCTCCCGAATTAAAATCTTGGTTATTTACTACGATATAAGCAACTAATCGCTGACCCCCAGATACATCTTCTCTAGCAGAAACCACAGCTTCTCGGATGCTGGGATGGAGTTTAATTACTGCTTCAATTTCCTCCAATTCAACCCTCATTCCGCGGATATTTACCTGAAAATCAATACGTCCGAGAATTTCTAAATTGCGATCGCTTGAATAACGAGCAACATCCCCAGTTTTAAAAAGTCGTTGTTGAGGATTAAAAGGATTAATAATGAATTTTTCCCTATTTGCCTCGGTGCGGTTCAAATAGCCTCGTGCTAAGGTAGAACCCGCAATATCAGTAAACCAAAAAGTTTTTCCCAAAGAGTGATTTTTACGGAGTGCTGACGCTATTGCTACAGACGCAGCAGGCATCACTAACAAAATACGACAGATACTCATGTACTATAGAATACCAAATATATAAGAAATAGTTATCATAATTTGCACTGGATCAAAATATGAAATGATGAAAGTAGTGTGTAGCATATTGGCTGAAAAAATTGACTGTTTCATCTCTAACAAAAGCCACGCGGGGCGAGTCTACAGAAGAACTCGTTTTAACCGACTCAGAAACTCTTGATGAGGTTATTCAGTGTTTAGTAGAAAATTTTTCGATTGAAACGCAAGGAGCCTGTGACCAACAAACTTTATTCGAGATTCTGGTTAAAGCAGCCAGCACTGGAGACAGTATTGAAAACACAGCTAAATTGTTAAAAAATATTCCGACAGCTAATGATATTAGATATCATCTCAATAAAATTAACAATTTTGAGGAATTAGAAGCGCAAATAAATCAAGCATTAAAAAGTCGAATTCCTTTAGGATTAAAAAAAGGGTGTTTGAAAATAGCGATTGATTTAAATTTAATTTGTTATTATGGTCAACCAACATCGTCAGAATTACCCTACATATATCGAAGTGAAGCTAAATCTGGTACTAATTCATTTTATGCCTATGCCACTTTATATGTTATTAGTAATAATAAGCGTGTAACTCTAGCAATAAGAGGTGTTCGCCAATTAGATACTAGTGTGGCTTTAATTACTTATTTATTAGCAGAACTTGAATCCCTAAAAATAAATGTAAAAAAACTCTATTTGGATAGGGGATTTTTTAATACTCCTGTAATTAGATGGTTACAGGCATTAGATATTCCCTTTCTTATGCCTGCTATCAAGACTGGAAAAAAAGGAGGAATCAAACAATTCCTCAAGGGTAAAAAAAGTTATAAAACTACCTATACTATTACAAGAGACAAAGATGATTTTGTCACATTTGATTTATGGATCGTCTGTAAATATAGAAAGGGAAAGCATAAAAAGCATGGGGTTCAATACTTTGTTTATGTTGCTTATAAGGTCAAAACAAATTTAAATTATATCTATCAAGATTATCGAAAAAGATTTGGCATTGAAACCAGTTATCGTCTGAAAAATATTTGTCGAATTAAGACGAATAACAAAAATCCAGTCTTGAGATTACTATTCATTGGAATATCCTTTCTTCTAATTAACATCTGGGTGAATCTACTATGGCTCAAAATCAGTCGTAAAAGGAAAGGTAGTAGATTAATTTATCGCACACTTTTTACACTCAAACAGATGTTAGCCTTTTTATCTCAAGCCCTACAGAAGAAATATCAAGTCGTTGAAAGCATTTATATTCCATCCGGTTAGCGTCAAGAAATTATTAACCAGCTAATCATAAGTAATTATTATCTATACTATGTCTGCTGATTAGAGTATCGGGAATAAAAAAGTATTTTATACTACACAGTATTTGGCGATCTCCCTTCAGGAAAAAACTTTTTGGTTTACTGAATATGGACTTCTCCCGATCCTCCTATGGGGACTTCTTCCATATTGGCGTTAAGGACATAAACTTGTTGAATATTTGCTAAAGGATGACCAACGGGAACATAGCCATCTTCAAGATCGTAGTCTGCGGGAACAGTATAAAAACCATGGCCAATACTTTCAGTTTGACCAAGAATATTAAAAAATTGGGGTGGTGTTTTGAATAGGTTGCGTAACTTTTTAATTAGTTGATAGGGTAGTAATTCGCCACCAAATACTATTAATCTTAATTTTGATTCGCTCAGAGATTCTGTATATTGTTGGTCTAAACTTTCTAAAGCAATGAGTCCATATCGCCATACAGAGGGTACACCATCACAAATAGTAACACCACGTTTTTGAATTAATTCAAATAGACTTAAAGGAGTTCTGGTTTGTTCACGAGTAGCAAGAATACTGGTTGCACCTTGAGATAAAGGTAAAAATAATTGTCTGACTGAAGCAGTAAAAGAGAAAGATGCTGTGTGGAGATAAATATCGTTACTATTAACTGGTAATATTTTAGCGATCGCCTCAAGATAATTACAAATACTACCATGAGGCATTTGTACACCTTTTGGCTTACCAGTAGAACCAGAAGTATAGATTAAATAAGCGAGATTTTCGGCTGTGACTCCACTAACTGGATCATGGGAACTTTGACACTCTATTTTCTGCCAATCTGTATCTAAGCAAATTGTTGTGGAGTTTTCCGGTAGAGATACTACCCATTGTTGTTGTGTCACCACAAATTGCAATTTAGTATCTTCTAGCATAAATGCTATGCGTTCTTGGGGATAGGCTGGATCTATGGGTACATAAGCACCTCCAGCTTTAAGAATACCAAGAATACCGATAATCAGGTCGAGCGATCGCTCTACGCACAAGCCGACCATGACTTCAGCACCTACACCAATACTCTGTAAATAATGTGCTAACTGATTGGCTTTATCATTCAATTCTTGGTAGGTAAGTTGCTGATTTTCAAATATTGTCGCTACTGAATCTGGCGCTGCTTTTACCTGAATTGCAAATAAATCATGGATACAAAAACCATTTTCTGGCAAATCATTGATGATCGTAGTCGAATCCGACAAATTTGAACTCAAATCTAATTTCATGTTATTCATAACTATATTTTTGACTTAATTTGCATTGAGATTGTTGATAGGAAATTACTTTTTAAGTAGTCGTGCCAAATTAATTGAACATTTTAAAAATCCCTAAACCAATTAATTTTGTAGGGGCAAACCCCCTGTGGTTGCCCGAAATATGGGGGTATTTTAAAAATCCCTAAACCAATTAATTTTGTAGGGGCAAACCCCCTGTGGTTGCCCGAAATATGGGGGTATTTTAAAAATCCCTAAACCAATTAATTTTGTAGGGGCAAACCCCCTGTGGTTGCCCGAAATATGGGGGTAGGCACAGGGGCGCTACCCCTACATTAAATCTAAATCTTTCATGTAATTAATTTTGCCTGCCTACTTAGATATTTGTTGGTTGTAACTTTGCCAAATAGATTTAAATGGCTGTACCAATAAATTAATCGGATTATTAAATAAACTTGATTCCCCATCTGACAGACCAAAATCCAGCTTTTCATAACCTTTCGGTATATACAAAGTCCCAAATATCCAGTCCCAAAAAGACAGAATATAACCAAAGTTTTTATCATAATGCTTTGGCTCAACACTATGATGAATATGATGTTGAGCAGGACTCATCAACATATAACTAACTTTATAGGGGTAGTTCAACCAAATATGAGAATGTCGTAAGTTAGCACCAGTTAGATAAAATAGGAATATCTCCCAGTTAACTCCATAAATGGATAAAAGGGAGACTTGATTACCAAATAAATAAATCCAAATTCCCGTGGTAGAACCCAGCATTACCGTCGCAAAGATCATACTTAATATTAAATCAAAGGGATGAGAGCGATAAACAGTCATCGGAGTTAGTACATCCGCAGAATGATGGACTTTATGAAATTCCCAAAAGAATGAACTTCTATGAGCTAAATAATGGTAACAATAATAGGCAAAATCCCCCGCTAAAGCCACAAAAATACTCAATATGACATAATGATACCAATGAGGATTGGTAATTAAAAAAGGCGTTGTCAGGTGCGTAATTTCTGTTAAATAATGACAAATGATATTTGCTAGATTTGGTAGAGAGAATATAACTGGCAATATTACAAATATTTCTAAGAGCGAAGATAAAAAATAATACTTATATTCAGCGATCGCTGAAGGATGTAAATAAACTGCTTTTGGCAAAAGATACTGTCTTAAATTTATCTGTTCGTCTTGTTGAGATAACCCTAATTTATATATAATCAAAGCTAGTAACAAAGCCGAAAAAATGTATAACCAATAAATCTGAGATGAGCTTATAAATGGCACTAGGAATGGATAAAAAATCCGCAGATTTTGAATTTGTGTAATCATGTTAGATATTGGAAAAATAAAAATCTAGTAGATACTTCTGAAAATTATCTGGGGATTTGATATTTAAGGGACTTCCAAGAAATAAATTATCCCAATAAACGAACCACAGAGGCACAGAGAACACAGAGAGAGAATTTTTGCGTCAGTTTTGGGACATTTTTTTATTTGGAAGTCCCTAAAGGAGAAAATAGACACATTTCATACACAAGATGTATAATTTTTTGGGTATTTTCTAATCTATGTACTATATCATGTAAAACGTATAACAGAACCTAATTATTTACAAACGCGAATTTATGAGAAATTCAAAGAAAAATGCTCAAAAACCATGAAAAACTATCTTTGAAAAGTTAAAATCGTTCAATTACTTCTTTATCCTGAGTTTTACACGATTTTTAAGCTGTATTATAGTTGTGGTGATGTTTCCAAAATTACCACAACTATAATATTTTACATTCAAGAGAAATACCCTAGTACCGCAAGGCGAAAGTCAAAAGTCAAAAGTCAAAAGTCAAAAATAATATGGCGTAAGCTTTTTGGCGATTGAGAATGGTTGTTTTATTTACGCCGTGCTGTACTAGTACCGCTTCGCGGAAGTCAAAAATCAAAAGTAATATGGAACCAGCTTTTGAACGATTTTTGGCGTTGCTGACTTTAGGAATAAGGGGAGGGTTAGGGTGGGGTAAAAGATATTTGATACATCAATCATGATTTTATGGCTACGCCACGCAAGCTATCAAAGACGCTCTTAGGCAAATTCAATCGTGCTAACAAAATCTAAAATAGTTTGTTTCATTTTCGCAGCCTCTTCTTTGACTGAACCAGGTAGTTCACCATTTACAAAGCTGCGTTGACTACTAACTATATACAAACATTCATTATTGACAAAGGACAATAATCCTCTATAGGCATCTAATCTGATCCCATTGCCGTTATTTTCATGCTTAGATATAGTTGAACCTTTGGGCATATTTACTAATACATAGTAAGATGTTTCCAAAGTATCTTCCAAATATTCTGTATACTTGACTTCAGCACTAGGAACTTGAGAAATAATTGTCTGGGGGACATATTTATTGACAAGAACAGATTTAAGATATGTTTCATCTTCTTGAGATTCTAGATCATCAATCTGTTCTAGAGTGAGAGGATAATAATCAATTCTGAGTAAAGTGCCAATATCATTAGAAAAGCTCACCATTCCTTCTTCAGCTTGAATTTTTCCACCCTGTTCAGAATCCAGAGGAACAGGAACTATAAAGTTACCCAAGGGTGATTGATAAAATTGTTCACCCGATTCATTCAAGATTACAGCTTCATATTCTTCATCTAGATATTCTTCCTCATCTCCTGCTTCTATGGAGTCAATTACCTCTTTAATAATTTCTTCTGCTTCTTCATCATCCAGTTCTAAAGCTTTTTGTAATTGTTTCAGAAAAACCTTTTTATTAGCAGGAATAATCATATTTTCTGCATCTAAAAGCATAATCACTCCAGCCGCAAAACCATCTAAAACTACTTCATCAGAAATCCCCGCACTAGCAGCATTAAACAAAGAACCTAATCCAGCTTCCTCGGCAATTTCTACAAGTCTATCCACTGTTTCTAGCATTTCTTCTTCTGAGTATTCATCAAATATCTCAAATTCCCAGAGAATATCAGCTAAACTTTCCGCATCTATATCTTCAGTACCCGAATCAACTATTGTTGTAATCACAGCAATTGCTGCTACTGCTTCTTGTTTATTCAATGATTCTTTTATTGTCTCTTTCGATTGAAAAATATAATCATACTTGGTCATAACTGCTATCTCCTTAATTAATCGGTTGTTTGTACTTAATTACTAGGTTGAGAAATCCGGGTTTCAATATCTTCTAATGTCCGTAATAATAGACGATTTGCCTGTAATTGCCAACCCCATTTTTGAATTCTAAAAGCAACTACAGTCCCCCCTATAGCTGCTAATAAGCCAATGGGTTGATTTAGAGAAATCCCAAGTAGCAAACCCAAACCAGCAATTCCCCAAAATGGCAAGGCCACGACTTGTCTCTGCTCCTCCACAACTTCTGCAATTTTACTAGATGGTATTGTAGCTAATAATGTTGCTTTTACTTGCCTCTGTTCCGCTAATGATACTGATAAACCAATCTTGCGGCGAAGTTTTTCCATTTTGCGGGCATCAGTGCTATACTCCGTAAGTTCATCTTCTGCCATTTTTACCAATCGCTCTAATTGTGCCATAGTAAATTAAGTTTTCTGACTGTATTAGAGCTATTATTCTATATTTGTGGACAACAACAACAAGATCCCCGACTTCTTTAAGAAGTCGGGGATCTAACTCTAGTTAGTTTTTTCCAAAATATCTGAAGAACATCATGAAAAAAACTTGGTTTCGATTAGGAATAATAGGCATATTTCTGCTTTCATGTAGCTTGCGTTTTTGGGGACTCAGCCGATTTAATACTTTAGTATTCGATGAAGTCTATTTTGCTAAATTTGGCAATAATTATCTTACCCATACACCATTTTTTAATGCTCATCCCCCACTAAGTCAATATATGATTGGGTTGGGTATTTGGATTAGTAGTCATATTCCCATTGGCCGAGATACTGTAAATAGTCTTACAGGTTCTTTATTATCCCCTTGGAATTATCGGTGGGTAAATGCTCTCATTGGTTCATTGATTCCCGTAGTAGTGAGTTTATTAACTTATCAATTTAGTTATCGTCATCGTTTTGCTTTATTAGCCGGATTTTTTACAGCTTGTGATGGCTTATTTTTAGTAGAATCTCGTTATGCTTTAAGTAACGTATATATAGTTATCTTTGGTTTACTCGGACAATGGTTTTTATTATTAGCATTAGAGAAGCAAAAACGTTGGTTTTGGTTAATTTTTTCTGGTGTAAGTTTTGGAGCTTCTATTGGGACAAAATGGAACGGTTTATGGTTTCTCTGTGGTGCTTATGGTTTATGGATAGCAGCTTGGATAATTCGCTGGTTACAATCTCTGGATAATAGCTCCCGCGTGCCATTATTTTCTTATTTACATTTTTTTAATCACCAGAATAATTCCTCAGTTGTTACCATAAAAACACCTTTACAAAATCTGGCTAAATTAAATATTTGGCAAATGTTTTCCTATTTAGGAATTATTCCCGCAGTTATTTATAGTCTGATTTGGATTCCTCATCTCCAACTTGATCAAAGATATGGATTTATTGAAGTTCATAAACAAATCTTACACTTTCATCTCCAGTTAGGTGGTAATAGTCCTAGTGTTCATCCTTATTGTGCAGCATGGTACAAATGGCCATTATTAACTCGGCCAATGGCTTATTTCTATGAAACTACTCAAAGTATTCATGATAGCTTACCTGTATTCGGACCACCTTTACCTAGTGGTGCAGGTAAGATAATTTATGATGTTCATGCGATAGGTAATCCATTTTTATGGTGGTTTGGTTTAGCTGCTATGATCTTTCTAATTGGGATGGTAATAATGAAAATTGCTATGCCGGCAATAGAAAAAAAGCGGTTATTTATCCCTAAAAATCTCAGCCTTGATACTTGGATTGGTTTATTTTTAGTCATAAATTATGCAGCTAATCTCCTTCCGTGGGTAGAGGTAACAAGGTGTGTTTTTATCTATCATTATATGTCTGCTGTTATCTTTACATTTATAGCGATCGCTTGGTTTGTTGATCAATGTCTGCTGAGTTATTATCGCACATTACGGATTGTAGGGGTAACTATAACTTTTATTATTATCGCTGCCTTTATTTTCTGGATGCCTATTTATTTAGGTTTACCCATATCTCCTGATGGTTATAGAATGCGGATGTGGTTTAATTCTTGGATTTGATTTAAATTCTGATCTTTTTCTGGATGTTGGTGATTAAGAGTAGAGACGTTCCATGGAACGTCTCTACACCTAAATTTATACTTGGTTTCATCTACACCTAAATTCTGCTTTTTTCTTAATATATGTACACAAATACTGTAGCTTTAATCATGAAAATTTTTACATTTCTTATCTATATATAAGGGAATGAATAGTGAAACTATGTAAGAATAAAGTATGAAAGTAAATACAACTTTAGGGATCATTCTAAAAAGTAGTAATACGGATTAGATGTGAACCAGACCACCCTGAGTGTAGTCAAAGGGTAAACGTTATTTAAGTCATGACACCTTGGGATTCGCTAGTTCCATGATCTGTCGGTACTGATTAAACATTCTGAAAGGAAAGTGTCTTTACCTTAACAAGCTTAGATAACTAGGTTGAAGCAAACTTTACTTAGAAATAATGACTGGTCAAACCGACCGTAAACGTCAATAGTAGGAAATATTTTTCTGCTATTGACTACGAAACACTACATTATTCTGAGATTAGGACCTATGGCTTTGTCACTATCAAAGCTACTAAATCAAAAAGAATTTTTACAGGTGTGAGGAATTTAGATGTAAAGCTACATACATATTTTGGACTCCAGAATCATGGAGGAAAGACTTTATGGATATCAATGTCAAGCAGCAGTATGTTAATATCAACAGCTTAAAAGAAGCACCAATACATTTGGTTAGTGAAATTCAACCACATGGGGTTTTGTTGGTCTTAAAAGAGCCAGATTTACAAATATTACAAATTAGTCAAAATACTTTCAGCACTTTTGGCATATCTCCAGAAGATATGGTGCAACAGGAATTAGAAGATATACTAGATCCTTACCAAATCCAAAAAATTAAGTTTTGGTTATCGGAAGAGAACCTTGATTTTATTAATCCTACTAAAATTTGGATTAAGAAGCAAGGAGATGAATATACAGTATTTGATGCCACTTTTTATCGTCATTCTCAAGGGTTTCTTATCTTAGAATTAGAACCTACTGCATCTCAAGAGAATATTCCCTTTTTAAGTTTTTATCATTTAGCTCAAGCCTCAGTTAATCGGTTAGAAAAAAGTAAAAGCTTCCACGATTTTAGTCAAATCATTGTGCAAGAAATCCGCAAAATGACCGAATTTGACAGAGTAATGTTATATAAATTTGCTGATGATGGACATGGTTCTGTAATTGCTGAAGAAAAAATAGATACTTTAGAACCTTATTTAGGTTTACATTATCCAGAATCAGATATTCCTCGGCCAGCGCGACAATTATTTTTAGAAAACTCGATTAGAGTTATTCCCGATACAAACTTTCAATCATCAGCCGAACTTTTTCCCAAAATTAACCCAGTTAGTGGAAAACCTATTGATTTAACGAATTCCATTCTCAGAAGTGCTGCACCATGTCATATAGATTATTTACATAATATGGGTGTGGGTGCATCTTTGACAATCTCCTTAATTAAGGATAACAAACTTTGGGGTTTAATTGCTTGTCATCACCAAGCACCCAAATTTGTTTCTTATGAATTACGGAAAGCTTGTGAATTTTTAGGAAGAATCATATTTTCAGAAATTTCTGGAAAAGAAGAAACAGAAGACTACGACTATCAGATAAATTTAAAACAAGTTCAATCATCGTTGGTTGAATATATGTCTCAAGAAGATAACTTTATTGATGGTTTAGTCAGAAATCAACTAAATCTGCTGGATTTAACTAATGCTGAAGGTGCAGCGGTGTATTTTGGTGGCAAGTATACCCTAATTGGAAATACTCCCACAGAAGAAGAACTGAATTTTTTAGTGGAATGGCTGAAAAATAATGTAAAAGATGAGGTATTTTCCACAGATTCTTTACCGAGTATGTATCCAGATGCGATTAGTTTTAAAAATGTCGCTAGTGGTTTATTAGCTATTCCCATTTCTAAGCAAAATTATGTATTGTGGTTTCGACCAGAAATAATTCAAACTGTAAATTGGGGTGGAAATCCTCATCAAGCTTTTTCAGTTGATCAATCTGAAGGAAATGTCCGATTATCTCCCCGCAAATCATTTGACTTATGGAAAGAAATAGTTCAATTAACATCTTTACCTTGGCAAAATGTAGAAATTAAAGCTGCATTGGAATTACGAAAATCAATCATCAATATTG
This sequence comes from Dolichospermum sp. DET69, assembly GCA_017355425.1. Classification (NCBI taxonomy): domain Bacteria; kingdom Bacillati; phylum Cyanobacteriota; class Cyanophyceae; order Nostocales; family Aphanizomenonaceae; genus Dolichospermum; species Dolichospermum sp. DET69. Next base: position 4,650,400 of record CP070233.1, on the reverse strand, counting down.
TCTTACGTCAAGCTGATGAATTAGCCCAATTAGCCCAAAATTTACAACGTTCTAATGCAGAATTGAAAAAATTTGCCTATGTCGCTTCCCATGATTTGCAAGAACCACTCAATCAAGTAGCCAATTATGTGCAACTCTTGGAAATGCGTTATGTCCCAGAACTAGACGTAGATGGAAAAGAGTTTATTGGTTATATCGTTGAAGGTGTAAGTTTAATGCAGACGTTAATTGATGACGTACTCGCATACTCTAAAGTAGATACATTAGGAACTGCTTTTCAAGTCACGTCGGTAGGAACAGCTTTAAATCGAGTTTTGAAGAATTTACATCAACGCATTACTGAAACTGGCACAATCATTACCTATGATCCCTTACCCGCAGTCATGGCTAATGAAACACAATTAATTCAGCTATTTTTGAATCTTATTGGTAACGCGATTAAATTCCACAGTAGTCAACCACCAAAAATTCATATTAGTGCAAAAAGACTAGAAGATGAATGGTTATTCTCAATTAAAGATAACGGAATTGGTATAGATCCGCAATTTGGCGATCGCATTTTTATCATCTTTCAACGTCTACACACTAGAGATGAATATTCTGGTACGGGAATGGGTTTAGCAATTTGTAAAAAAATTATCGAATGTCATGGGGGGCGAATTTGGGTAGAGTCTCAAGATGGCCAAGGGGCAACTTTTTACTTTACGATTCCCATCAGAGGCCGTGATCATGAACGTCAAAATGGCAGAAACACACAAAACAATCTTTCTGGTGGAGGACAATAAAGCTGATGTTCGTCTCATCCAAGAAGCATTGAAAATCATCTCCTTACCCCATCAAGTAGTCACAGTTAGGGATGGTATAGAAGCTATAACTTACCTCCATCAAGAGGGAGAATATACTAACGCACTACGCCCTGACTTAATCTTATTGGATTTGAATTTACCTCAAAAAAATGGCATAGAGGTATTAGAAGAAATTAAATCTGATCCTCGATTAAAATCCATTCCCGTCATCATATTAACAACTTCAAAAAACCAAGATGATATTTTGCGTTGTTACAACTTACACGCTAACTGCTACATTGCCAAACCTCGTAACCTCAATCAGCTATTCCAAATCATCAAAAATATAGAGGAATTTTGGTTTTCTACCGCGATCTTACCATGAGAATAATTAGGATATATAAGAAGAATATGTGATTTTTTAAATACACGTAGGGTGGGCATTGACCACCAAAACCAACCTACCTTACTCAGAATTCATAACAGGTTAAATCAAGGAATGATTACTGCAACTGCCCCATTAAAAATCCTATTAATTGAAGATAACTTAGCAGAAGCTAGGTTATTACAAGAGTTTATTAAACTCACAAAATCTCAAAAATTTAGTTTAGTTCATGTCCAAAGACTCCAAGACGGTATCAACCAATTAAATAACGAAAAATATGACGTAATTTTGTTAGATTTGACTCTTCCTGACAGTCAAGGATTAGCTTCTATACCGCAGTTAATGGAGAAAGATCCGAGCATTTCTATCATAGTTATCACGAACACAAATGATGAAGAATTAGCCATTGAAGCAGTTAGAGAAGGAGCGCAAGATTATCTAGTCAAAAGACACGTAAATCCAGATATATTAGTGCGTTCGTGCAGATATGCTATAGAGCGTAAACAATGTTTAGAAAAATTACGTGTAGTCAATCAAACCTTAGAAACTCAAATCGAAAAAAAAACTACAGAACTCTTAAAATCCCAAGAAATTAATAAGCTTAAATCTGAATTTGTGACTATGCTTTCCCATGATATTCGTAATCCTTTAAATACCATTCTCCTAGCAGCGGGATTACTGCAAAAGTATGATGAAGAACTGACAAATGATGGAAGAATAAATCATTTACAACTTATCCGTAAAGCCATAAAAAATGTATCAAATTTATTAGATGAAGCCTCATTAATTGGTAAATCTGATTCAGGTAAATTATCCTACAAACCACACATCCTCGACTTAGAAAAATTATGCGATGAATTAGTAGAACAAGCTCAATTATCTGCCCAAGAAAAATACTTGAATTTAATTTTTACCAGTTCCGAACACTGTTTTGAATTCCTGGGGGATGAAACTCTATTAAAACACATTATCAGTAATTTACTCAATAATGCCATTAAATATGCAATTCCCGGTGGTACAGTCCTCTTTGAATTAATTAAACAAGAAAAAGACATAATTTTAAAATTTCAAGATCAAGGAATTGGCATTACTGAGAAAGACCAAAAACAACTATTTGAACCATTTCATCGGGGAGAAAATGTAGGGATAATTCCTGGTAGTGGTTTAGGATTAACAATCGTCAAACAGTGCATTCAAGACCACGGAGGTGACATTGCAGTTAATAGTCAAGTTGGAGTGGGTTCAACTTTTACAGTGACTTTACCGATCATTACGTAGGGTGGGCATTGCCCACCAAAAACCCCTAAGAGGATGTTTGATAGCTTACGTGGCGTTAGCAATAAAGTCCTTAGTGATGTATCAAAAAATTTTAGATCCCCCTAAATCCCCCTTAAAAAGGGGGACTTTGATGACCGTTCCCCCCTTGTTAAGGCTACGGTGTACACACATCTCTAGACAGGATGCTAAACCTTATCCAATCCCCCTAAATCCCCCTTAAAAAGGGGGACTTTGAAGAATTTAGCCCCCCTTTTTAAGGGGGGTTGGGGGGATCTAAACGTTGTGGGGCAACTCTAGAATACTTGTGTGTACACCGTAGCTTGTTAAGGCGGGTTAGGGGGGAATGGCTTCGCCACGCAAGCTATCAATAAGTGCCTAAAGCCACATCCAGAAACTTCTAAAACAACCCCTAAACTAAAACTTGCGCTTTTTCCTCTTCCAGCTTTACAGTCGCCTCTGTTGTTTGAAATTCAGCCACTTGAGCCTGAATTTAAATGCAGGAATTTTTTAATTTTTAATTGCTTCTGTTCCCAAATGGCGACGAAATTCTTTAACAGCTTCTAAGGGAGAAGACATTAACAAACAACGATTAAATAAATTTAAATCTAAATCTGGTAATAACTCACTTTTAACAATTTTCTCATATTCTGCTGACCGTAAGCAGTAAACAGCAAGTGTACCATCTTCCCAAAACCAAACTTCGGGAACTGCCATTAATTTATATTTTTCTAATTTAATCGGACTACCACTGGTAACAACAACTTCAATACATAAATCTGGTCTAGATTTATCAGTTCCTAAACAATAAGATAAATCAGCTTGATATTCAACTATTCCCGGAATAATTTGTGAATAACTACCACTAGGAAAAAATTCAATTTCCTGATCTAAAAAATACTGTCCTAACAACAAACCAATTAAATGACTAATCAACTCATGTAATTTACCAATACTCACAATTTCTAGCACTCCCTGACAATAAAATAAACGCACTCCTGGAACATTTTCAAAACTTTTTTGAATAACTTGAAATCTTTCCCAAGTTACTCCTGCACAGAAAAAACGTTGTTCTACTGATGGTAAAGCCAAAGAACTTTCCATAACTTGAGTCATAAGCCCTCCTTTAATGGTATAAATCCCTCATAGATCCCCGACTTCTTAGAGAATGTTTGAAAAGTTTTGGGCGAATATAAAGATGCCTCCGGCACGCTTCGCGTAGCTTGCTTCCCGAAGGGTACGCTACTACACAAGCAAAGTCCAGATGGTGCGTGGACTAACGAAAAATTAAGGTTATTTAACCCACGAAGGTGGGTTTTGTCTGTGTAGCTGTGACTTCTAGTCGCCAGGTGGGTATAAATTAGACTTTTCAAACACCCTCTTAAAGAAGTCGGGGATCTGGTACTACTTATTAAGCTACTACTTTTTCTTTCTCAATCACATAAGGTTTTTCTGCACCTTGGGCTAAATATTCAGCTAATTGACTTTCAATTTCATCGCGGACAATTTGCCGATATTCCATAAAATGCTCAATGTGAGCGCAGGTAGAAACGTATTGTTCAATTACCTTGGGATTATGCTTGAGGATACTAAAGAAATGATGCCAGAATTTCCAGCGAGTTTCCCGTTTAAAACCTTGTCTCCAAATGACAATTAATAAAGCTCTAATAACTACCCATTCTGGTGTTTTCGCTGGTGCTGTCCATTTGGGAGAACCTAACATCAAAAAACAGCGATAGGTGCGATCTAAATAGGCAGCAGGGTCATATAAAGCACAGAAGGCTTCCACATATTCCCTGGCTAATTCTTCCAGAGGACGGGTAGGAATAAAATTCATCAATGTAGTTTGATTGATGTTCCCGTCTTGGTTTTCCCGCAGTCTTCCTTCTTTGGTGAGCCGATGCCATAAAGCGGTATTAGGTAACGCCTGTAACATAGCAAAGGTGGTAGAAGGGATGGCTGCTAGTTCTGCAAAACGCACAATGCGATCGCCTGCACCAGCTTTTTCACCATCAAAACCAATAATAAACCCAGCCATGGGTCTTAAACCAGTTCTGATAATTGTTTCTACAGCTTCAGTTAAAGAACTGCGAGTATTTTGGAATTTCTTAGTTAGTTGTAAACTATCTTCATCTGGGGTTTCAATCCCCAAAAATACCGCTTTAAATCCACAATCAACCATCAACTCCATCATTTCTTGGTCTTGTGCCAAGTCAATAGAAGCTTCTGTGTCAAAATTGAAGGGATATTGATGATCTTCCATCCAAACTTTTAACTCTTTTAGCAACAATTTCACATTACGTTTGTTGCCAATAAAGTTATCATCCACCATAAACACACCCCGCCGCCAACCCAAATCATAGAGATAATCTAACTCTGCTAAAAGTTGTGCGGGATTTTTGGTTCTGGGTTTGCGTCCATACAACACAATGATGTCGCAAAATTCGCACTGGAAGGGACAACCCCGCGAAAACTGCACGGACATCATATCATAGGCATTAAACTCTAATAAATCAAACCGGGGAATCGGTGTACCAGTGACATCAGGTTTTTCTGTAGCCCGGAAAACTCCAGATTTTTCTCCCCGTTGCACAGCGTCCACAAACATGGGTAAAGTCAGTTCCCCTTCATCGAGAATCAGGAAATCTGCCCCTGCTGCTTCCACTTCATGGGGTGTGGATGTGGGATAAGGTCCACCCAAAGCTACGGACTTACCGCGTCTTTTTGCTTCCCGAATTTGTTCTAATAAGTCTTGTTTTTGGACAATCATGGCGGAGAAAATCACCATATCTGCCCATGCCCATTCTTCTTCTGTGGCGGCGCGGATGTTACGATCTACAAGTTTGAATTCCCACTCTTGGGGTAAAATTGCCGCTACTGTCACCAAACCCAATGGTGGTAACAAAACCTTTCTGTCAACCAATGCTAGGATTTTTTCATAGGACCAAAAGGTGCTTGGAAATATTGGATAAACTAGCAAAACACGCATAGTATCACCCCTCACGATTTATTTGTGATCTAACTGTAACTAAATTTAAGACTAATTGACTTTTTTCTCAAGCCTGTTGTATGTGAAAATGTCTGAATCAGGATGACCAGGATTTAAGGATTTACAGGATGAAGACTGGGATTTTATAACTAATTACCAGGCTCAATTAGATGACCAGCAACTTGAGTTAGTAACTATATATACGGTGTTTCCCTGTTCTCAAGATCCTAAAAAATGGCGTAATCGCTTAAAATAATATAATAGAGAAAGAATTTTTATATTTCAGGAGTCTCACCGTGCTGGCTCAATTAGATCGTATTACTGTTAATCCTAACGTTTGCCTTGGACAGCCAACAATCCGGGGAATGCGGATTACTGTGGGCTTTGTCTTGAAATTACTGGCTAGTAACCTTTCGGTTCAGGAAGTTTTAGCAGCTTATCCAGAATTAGAGGATGAAGATATTCGACAGGCTCTTAACTACGCAGCTTGGACTGTTTCAGATAGAATTGTAGGTATTCCTTCGGCATGAATAACCTTCACTTTCTTGCTGATGTGCATATTGCCCCTCTAACAGTTGCAGCTTTAAAATTGAAGGGTTAGGCTATTTATAGCCTGTTAAATAATAAATACGAGTCCTATATCCAAGTGAAGCATCAGAGAGTAGTTTATGTTGGAGTTTATTATCATATTGTTAGCTATAGCAGTTGTAGTTTGGGTTAGGTACAATGTTTCTACCAAAGGTAAAGCAGAGTTAAAAAGTATTGAAACTTGTATTATCCAAATAGAGAAAAACCCCAGTTTTCCTGAAATTTACGATAAGTTTATTGAAACTTGGAGGTCTTCCACATGGATTCCGCATGAAGACATATTTAATAGCGGTTATTATGATCGAATTCTTAAAATATGTGAGCAAAACTCATCCAATATTAAAGCTTGGCAGCTACTGGAACAAGTCTTACAAAGACTTAATATGAGTTTTGGAATCAATATAGCTGGAAAGCGAAATAGAGCCAATACATTCAGACTTCTAGCAGACAATCTTATGAAAGAGTTTCAAAATCAAGCTATAAAGGAGAGAATTATTTCTTTAATTCACCTTTCTATCGGTATTACACACGCTGAGGCGCAAGAGTTGTATAATACATCACTAAAAATACTAGAAGCTAATCCAAACAATCAAGAAACTAAGATGTTGGTTCTAGATTTGGGTAGACTTTACTACAGTATTTTAAGACCTAATAAGAAGCCTACTATTTATGATGAGCAAGCGATTCAAAATGATATTCTTGTACGATCTAAATAGCTTTTATTAAGTAAGTTAAACATTTACTGCTTTGTAATTTATGAAAGTCGCTTTCCATTTCAATGCTTTTCACTCAAGTCTAGGCTCAAATTACGGAAATAATATAGAGAAATTTATATTCAATATTCTTCTGAACCATCGGAATCTAAATTTATCATCAAAAATATTAACTGGAGATTTACTTCTATCGAATCTAGCTGTTGATGTTAGAAAAACAAGCTCAGGAACAGAAACGCGAAAGTTTAATCAAGATAAGTATTTTCAGGTTGTAAACCTTTGGCTTCATCCTGAGAATACTGTATGGTCAAGGATGATTAACGATAGCTTGATACAAGCGTTAAGAGACGAGATTTTCACAATTTGTTTTGAAACAATTGAAATGCAGCTTGTCAATTATTTGGATGAACAGCTTCGAGAAAAGACTGAAGCCTATTTGGGTGCAATGGAGGTAGATGATGCTTCCTATGTACATTGGTTTATATACTCAAATGCAATAGGTGTAAGATACAGAATTAATAATAAAAATGCCTCAGTGTTTTGGGATGGTTTTCCTGATGATGAATCAAAGGATGAATCTACTATTGAACGTCTTAGACAGATTGGCTTCAAACAAGTCAGTTTTGAAAGCTTGAATGGCAGATATTCAATCTTTGACGAGTACCATGATTTTGACCATGCGAGAAGAATTGCAGAATGGAAGAAAAATTGTGGCAATTTATTAGCTTTTGTTACTGACAGTGTAGCTCACAGATTAGGTGATACTGCTCCTGATCTTGGGAACAAATTATGGGCTACTTTAAAAACTTTTAATGAAGCTGAAACTAATGAAGAATTTGCTCAAGTTACTGCTTCCTGTAGACGAATAGTAGAATATGTTTCAGATGAATTATTCCCTCCCGTAGAAGAAAAAGCTGAAGAACACAAACTTGGAAAACCGCACTATAGAAATCGGCTTTTAGCATTTGCGGATGACACCAGAAAGAGTGATACCAATATTGACCTTATCTGTGTTAGTACAAAGACTCTGTGTGAGCAGATAGAAAAATTATCTAAGTTAGCTAACAAAGGGGTTCATTCGGAAGTTTATAGAGCAGAAACGCGTAGATGTTTATTGCGAACTATTATGCTATTAGATGACATTATTTCTCTAAAAGTCGGGGCGTTTGAAATAAAAACAAAGCTGAATTTTGATGATATTGGTTATACATAACTAAAGGAAAGCTTCGCTGTAAGAAACAGAACGTTTCTATCTAATAATATAGATATGCAAAGAAAATAAGAAGGTGCTAAATGGTAAAAAAAGAACTGTGGTTTATTGCTGAAGGAGAAGATGGCAGTAATTATTGGGTAAGGAAGAAAGGACGTTCTATTTACATAAGTGGACCAGATGGTCATGAGCATCTTTGTCATGCTTCTGTAACAAATCAAGACAAAGTTAAAAGTGAAATACTTATTGTTTTCCGCACCAAGGTTGTAAACATAAAACAACCATAAAAATTTTACACCCAATAGTGTGATCGACCCTCTTGTAGAGTTACATTTTTTTTATTAACCCACCTTTTTTCTTTGTATGAGTGCGATGTTTGCGACAAGGGAAGCGATCTTTATGGTTCATGTAGGATGATCAGGCGATCGCATGAGATAAACTAGAGGAGAGCGATTCCCACTTATTATGCTTTAGAGGTTGCAATATATGACAAACCGTGAGCAATTAATCCAAGAACTAGAACAAGCACCTGATGACCTTGTGCAAATGTTACTAGATTATTTACACCGTGTTCAGGCAACACGCAAAGATCATCCCCTGGCAAAATTTGCAGGAATTTTAAGCAACGCAGAAGCAACAGAGATAAAACAATCAATTGCTGAATGTCGGCAGGTGGATAAAAATGAGTGGTGAAATTGCTTTAGATACTTCTGTTGCAGTTCGTTTTTTAAATGGTGATACTGCAATTATTGAAAGAGTATTGACGTTACCAGAAGTTATTTTACCTTTAGTGGTAGCAGGAGAATTGTTATTTGGGGCTGAAAATTCATCGCGTCCATTACAAAATTTACCGCGTTATCTAGAGTTTATTTCAACTTGTACAGTTGTACACTTGGGAAGAGAAACAACTTCTATCTATGCTCGAACTCGTTTAATGCTGAAGCGCAAAGGCAGACCAATTCCAATGAATGATATTTGGATTGCTGCTCAGTGCTTGGAAAAAGGGTGGATATTAGTTACAGATGATACGGATTTTGATTATGTAGATGGGTTGGTATTGGAGCATTGGTAAGTGGTTAGACGAACTAAAATAATCATTAAAGTTTAGTCAGCCAGCTAAGTTGATAAACTAGAGAAAACATCAGACTATCTGAGCAACTTATCTTATGTTTGCTGAAACCTCCTCACGCTATGTTACCCGCAATCCTGAAATTTTAGGTGGAGAGCCAATTATTACAGGAACTCGTACATCAATCCGTGCTATTGTTGGTCTATGGCGATTAGGAATTATGCCAGAAGAAATACCTAATCATTTACCACATTTAACACTGGCACAAGTATTTGATGCCTTGAGTTTTTATCTTGATCATCAAGCAGAAATTAACGATTATATTGAACGAAATCAAGTGCCTAATGAATTGGTACATCCTGCTGTAAAGACTGCATTAGGCACATTATGACCATCTTTGCAGCACTTTATATAGATGAGGATATGTCCGCATTAGTCGCTACCATGAATGCGTTCTCGTGGTTTGGATGTGACAACCGTTCCCGAACAAGCAACCCTCGGAAAAACGGATCGTCAACAGCTTGAACTTGCAACTTCTCTAAATAGATGTATCCTCACCTATAACCGAGTTGATTTTGAACGACTGCATTTTCAATACATCGGGGAAGACAAACAGCATTCTGGCATTATCGTTGTCCCCCAGAAAAATGCCTATGAAATCGCACAACGGGTTGGTATTTTGGTAAATACATTAATGGCTGATGAAATTCACAATCAGCTATTGTATGCCTAATTCTCGTGAAAAGTTCAGATCACCTTCATCACCATGAACATTAACCTTCAGCCTATTCTCACTCACCTTAAACAAGAACTCACTGACCTGTATGGCGATCGCTTACAACACCTTACCCTTTTTGGTTCTCAAGCCCGTGGTGATGCAGAACCCGGATCAGATATAGATGTGTTGGTAGTGCTGAAGCCTCCAGTTAACCCCGGAGAAGAAATCAAACGCACGGGTAAAGCGATCGCCGATCTTTCCCTAGATTATGATGTTGTCATTAGCTGTCTTTTCATGGACGAAACCCACTACCAAACCCGCAATGGCTCTTTACTTCGTAATATCCGTAAAGAAGGCGTTCTTCTATGACCGACGAACAACGGGAACTCCTCCTCAAAGCCCAACAGAGTTTAGAAGCTGCAAAACTCCTACTCACCAACCACTTCCCAGACTACGCCACTTCCCGCGCCTACTACGCCATGTTCTACATTGCAGAAGCATTTTTAGAAGGTAAGGGACTTTCATTTTCTAAACATTCAGCCGTTATTGCTGCTTTTGGGCGAGAATTTGCCAAACCCCAATTAGTCCCAACTAATTTTCATCGGTTCCTAATTGAAGCACAGGAACTGCGAACAACTGGCGACTACGGACAATTGAACGCCGTCACAACAGACCAAGCCGCAGAACAAATTGACCGCGCGGAGGAATTTTTGTCCCTAGCAATTCAGGAGATCGGTGCAATAATTGATGAAATAGACTAATAAACACCTTCATATATTTGTAATCTGAATAACTATGGATTGGCAATCTCGAATTACTATTGACCCAAACATCTTAGTCGGTAAACCTATTATCAAAGGAACACGACTAGCTGTTGAATTTATCATCGATCTTCTGTCCCAAGGCTGGAGTAATGACGAAATTTTGCGTAATTATCCAGGTATTACCCTTGCAGACATTCAAGCCTGTCTTGCCTATGCTAGTGCTTCTCTAAAATCCGAAAAAATCTACGCTATTCCTGCCTAATTCATGCGTTTCCTTGCTAACGAAAACTTCCCCCTTGATGCTGTTGAAAATGACAAAGTGAGAATGAGGAATCTTCAAAAATAAGGGGATATAGGAAAATTTTCGCTGATTTTTTCTAAAAATAACCCACCTTTATTGTTTGCATCAGAGCGATCTCTTTGGTGAGGGAAGCGATTCGCATGAGATAAACTAGAAGAGTGCGATTTGCTTGCAGCAGCGCTTCGCTATCGCTCCTTCTGTAGAATTATATTTCATTAACCCATCTTTATATAAGTTGAAATTTTTGTCGTTTTATCAGAGTTTCCATATTTCTTTAAAACGATAATGGCAGAATCATCAATGGTATTACAAGAGTTTCAGGATTTAATTCACATAAGCATCTGTGTGGGTAAGTGGTGCGAGTGGTAATAATGCCAGATTATTTACAAATTTACATAGTTAAATCAACAAGATCATAATAAATAGACATCTCCAGAAATGAAATATGCGGTTTCTACAAACCATGCAGAGACATTACATGGAATTACCTTATTTTACTGGAGATGTCTAATAGTGATTTTTGTGTTGGGTTTCACTTTGTACCATTGGGGATATTGCTACAACCCAACCAATAACTATCTTTAAACACCCAATAATTTGTAGATAACGTTATTAACAATAGTTAGAGCAAACGCACCTAAAATAGCACTCCAAATCCCAAAACGTAACCGGAAACCATCTACTAACCAAGCAGCAATACTAAAACAGGCAACAGCAATCATGAATGTGAAGATACCAGATAATAAGTCAAAGGTGGCTAAATTTGGGATCACAAACAAAATCTTGAGAACTGGCTTAACTAGTGCTGTAATAATACCTAAAACTGCGGCGGAAAAAATTGCCTTTTCTGGAGTATCAATTTCAACTCCCAAAGGTAATTTACTAATAATCCACAAGCTCACAGCCGTGACTAACCAAACAATTAACAGCGTCGTAATATCCATTGCCACAACCCCTGAAACGTGAATGTTGATATGACGATAAATACCTGGTTGACTTGGTTTCTTGATCTAAAAATCTTTGTAGCTTAACCAATTATTTACAAATTAGCAGAATTTCTGGCTAGAACTGAAATTTATTCTAGATATCTTTAGGTTTACTTTATTCAAAAAGGGGAAAAGATGCAGCGAAAGAAAAAGAAGTTTTTAGTTTGCTTTTTTATCAAATATGGTAATACAAAAAACAATAAATAAATGCTTTGTATGTTATGGCAGGAAACAGATTTTTGAATGGGCGCAGGCCCTGCGCCCCTACTTCTGGATTTTTAGCAAAAAGTAGAATTATTTCTAGTTAATAAATTTTTTATTGCTTTGTATGTTATGGCAGGAAACAGATTCTTGAATGGGCGCAGGCCCTGCGCCCCTACTTCTGGATTTTTAGCAAAAAGTAGAATTATTTCTAGTTAATAAATTTTTTATTGCTTTGTATGTTATGGCAGGAAACAGATTCTTGAATGGGCGCAGGCCCTGCGCCCCTACATCTGGATTCTTAGCAAAAAGCAGAATTATTTCTAGTTAATAAATTTTTTATTGCTTTGTATGTTATGGCAGGAAACAGATTCTTGAATGGGCGCAGGCCCTGCGCCCCTACATCTGGATTCTTAGCAAAAAGCAGAATTATTTCTAGTTAATAAATTTTTTATTTACCACCATAGAAAAAAGCAACTTCCTTTTCTTTTAAGGGTGCAAAACCAGCTTCAACTAGCTTTCTATCAAGTTCAGGTTGGGGAATGTGTTTAGCACCAATCCGGACAATGCGAGAACGCATGGTATTGGAGACACCACTGCGTTGTCTATTGGCTTCTAAACCCATAACTTGTTCATACAAGTCTAATTTGACTATGGGAATAGGAGAACCATCAAAATCAATTCCTCTATCAATTGCTCTATCAATAGCATCAGCACCAGTGGTTTCAGTAGTCATAGCACGTCATTTTCAAAGATATGGAAATATTTTACCAGGTAACAAGTAACAGGCAATAATTTTCATTAAGAGACTTCCAAATAAAAAAATATCCCAAATTCTCTTGTGGTGCAGGCATCTTGCCTGCTAATAATACAAGGAGGGACCAGATGCCCATCCCACAAGATTGCATCATTTTTTGTGGAATTCTCTAATAACTAATGACTAATGACCAATAACTAATGACTAATAACTCGATTTACGAGTAATTAACCCACCCACAAACGCCCCTAAAATTGTCCCTGTCCACATTCCCGCAGCACTACCTTGCAAACTTGCTCCCGGAGTTACTAAGGCATTACACATCTGTTTAAATCCCCAAGACTGATTTTGACACCTTTGGCTATGCAGCATAACGGTAATTTGTCCACCTATTAAACCACTAAAAAAACCAGAAGAAAGTGCTAAAAATGTACAAATAAGAATGCGTTTTTGAATCATATTAATTAGCGAATATAATAATGTAGAGACGTTCCATGGAACGTCTCTACGATGGTTTTGTTACCTGTTTAATGGTAATTGTCAATTATCAAATCAACCTGTATTTCTCATGCCGGCAGCAATACCGTTAATGGTTAATAATGCCCCTCTGAGTAATTCTCCTTTACTGTAACGAGAGTGAATTACTCCGGTTGTTGGCGCATTTTTAGATTGACGGAGGCGTTTGAGGAGGGAAACTTGGATAAATCCTAAAGGGACAATTGTCCCATTTCTTAATTGTACAGAACGTTGCAATACTGGATCACCATCTAATAGTTTTTCATGTCCAGTGATTTTTAAAACTAAATCTCTAGTCAGAAAAAATTCTCTAGAAATTTGCTCAAAAACTATCTCAAATCGAGGTTTGTCTTCAGGATTAGACAATTCATCAACATAATGACGCGCCATTTCCATGTCTACTTTTGCTAAAGTCATTTCGGCTTTAGAAATCACCATTTTAAAGAATGGCCATTTGAGGTAGAAATAGCGCAGTAATTTGAGATGTTGTTCTGGTTCTGCGTCCAAAAATTCTTGTAAGGCTGTACCAACGCCATACCAAGAAGGTAATAAGAAGCGGGTTTGTGTCCAACTAAATACCCAAGGAATCGCTCGCAAACTGCTTAAATCTTTTTTACCAGATGGACGACGGGCTGGACGAGAACTAATTTGCAATTGGCTGATTTCTTCAATGGGGGTGACTTGATGGAAGAAGTCAATAAAATCAGGTTGCTCATAAATTAGGTTACGATAGTGCTGACGCGACGCATGAGATAACTCTTCCATGATCTCATTCCAAGGTTCAATATCATCAAACCCTGTTCCTAGTAAACTGGCTTGGATTACGGCTGTGGTGATAGTTTCTAGGTGATACAAAGCCAAATCTAACAAGGAGTATTTAGAAGCTAATACTTCCCCTTGTTCGGTAATTTTAATTCGGCCACTAATACTGTGACCTGGTTGGGCTAAAATCGCTTCATGAGCAGGACCGCCACCACGTCCCACAGAACCGCCTCGTCCGTGGAAAATCCGCAGATTTACACCGTAACTTTCAGCGATTTTCTGAAGTGATTTTTGAGCTTTATGAATTTCCCAGTTACTACTTAAAAAACCAGAATCTTTATTACTATCAGAATACCCCAGCATTACTTCTTGTAAGTTAGGATTAAGGGTAGCGATAGACGGGGCTGCTTGTTCTGCGCTGTTGTTAATTGCGGCGTAACCACCAGCCAGCATTGCCCGATATAAAGGCAATTCAAACAGTTCTCGCATCACGTTTCGAGAACGTTGTAAATCTTCCACCGTTTCAAATAAAGGAACGACGCGAATTGTGCCTACCGCAACCACAGGATCAAATAAACTCGATTCTTTGGCTAAGAGTAAAACTTCTAGTACGTCGCTAACTTCGCGGCACATACTAATAATATAAGTTTGACAGATTTTAATGCCAAATTCTTGTTGTAGCGATCGCAAAATTCGGAAAGTTTCAATTACATCGTTGGTTTTTTCCGAAAACGGTAATTCAGCAGGAATCAATGGTCTGCGAGTTTGCAATTCGGAAGTTAACCAAGCTATTCTTTGTTCTTCCGATAATTCATTGTAGGGTTGGGGTAAAAGCTGCAAATATTCGAGAATCTCATTTAACGCGTCAGCATGACGGGATGATTCTTGACGAATATCTAATTGAGTCAAATTAAAATCAAATATTTCTACTTGACAAATCAGATTTTCCAACTCTCGACAACTTAAACCTGTTTGCGTTAAATTGCGTTGAATTAATAACAACTCTGCTAAAAATTCTGTACCCGAACGGTACATAGGTGCATCTTCATTATTTGGCGTTTCCCGATTATATAAAGCCAAATTGCGATCGCGGGTATTTTCCAGCCGTTTAAGAATGTAAGATAATTTTAGGCGATAAGGTTCTTGACGAAAACGCAACGCCAAAGCATCATAAACACCGCTTAACTGCGATTGATCTAACTCCAAAGATTCTAATAAATCTGGCAGTACATCACTCCAGTGCATAGACACACTTAATAATGTCACTAGCTCTTTCACAGACTTAATATATCTCTCGACAACCATTTTTCGTTGATAACAAGCGGTTTTCCAAGTTACTTCCGGTGTGACTGAGGGATTACCATCTCGATCTGAACCTACCCAAGAACCAAAGGAACAAAAATTTGTTGTCGGTGGTTCTAACCAGGGAAAAGTTTCCGCTAGAGAATATTTGAAACGTTTATATAGTTGCGTAATTCCATCAAACAACACTTCTTGGAAGTAGTGAAGGGCATAATCTACTTCATCCAAAACCGTTGGTTTAAACTGATGCAACTCATCAGTACGCCACCACAAGCGAATTTCTTCCAGTAATCTTTCCTTCACCTCCAAGGCTTCCCAAGGATAGCTCCCAGCATGAGATTGAGCCTGATCCATTTTTTGTAAAAGATGGACCACCTGACGCTGTTTATCGCGGATAGTATGACGGACAATCTCCGTCGGGTGTGCAGTGAAAACTAAGCGGATATCCAGTTGAGAAATCAGGCGTTGAATTTGTTGGGGTGGGACATTCAACTTAAATAATAGGGGAAATAAAGCCGCAAAAGTCCCTTTCTGGGGAGTTTCCGAGGTCATTAAGTCGCTACCTATTTCTTTAGTAATAGGTAAATCTTCTTCGCGTTGGTTAGTGGAATAAATGATACTGGGGAAAACACTCTCATCTTGTTCATCCCCATAGCGGTTTAATTGCTGCTTCTGCTCATATTCTTGCTCAATAATATTAATCAACTGAAAATAAAGCGCAAAAGCGCGAGCCGCACGAATTGCTTCATTGATATTCAATTGTTCAATCAATTCCACAGCAGAGGCAGCTTGGTCATTTGTAGCCTGTCCTTCTGGAGAACATAAATCTCGCAGTTGACGTAACAAGTCTACCATTTCTTGACCACATTCTTGACGGAGAACCGACTCCCACAGTTCCTCTACTACCTGTAGACGATGACGCAAGAATAATTCCGAGTGTAGCACTGGAAAATCAATTTTTTCAGCTTTCATAGTTTTCATAATACTCATAAGATACTCAAAACGCCTAATCTACCTTGTTTGAGCATCCAATATCAAGCTGTTAGCTTTTTTCAGGGGCTACTCACAGGTGACTTATCTTACTTTTAACTGTTTTTGATTCATTTTCAGTAGGAAGAGGCAATTAAAATTAACCACTTCACCAAATGCCTACTGGCCATTTTAGGATAAAGTTCGCCTTCACTCAAGAGCAAACAGGAGAAAAGCTATCGCAGGGAACAGGAACGGGGTTGAAAGTCTCTTGGGGTATAGGTTTTCTGGTAAATTTTTTGTCTGAATCAGGATATCCAGGATTTGAGGATGTACAGGATTGTGATTTATAGATTTTTTGTGAATGTTGATAGGATATTTTTTTATATCATTGGGAAATTTCTATTTTGTCTGAATCAGGATAGCCAGGATTTGAGGATGTACAGGATTGTGATTTGTGAATTGTTTGTGACTGTTGATAGGATATTTTTTTCTATTATTGAAAAATTTCTATTTTGTCTGAATCAGGATATCCAGGATTTGAGGATGTACAGGATTGTGATTTATGAACTTATAAATCCCTATTTCCAAATCGTTAAATAATTAAATAATTAAATAATTGTTATTCTAATAAATTATGCCAATTTTCTAAAGGAAAATCCCATGCTTGTTGAATTTTTTGAAAATCTCTATCACAAGAAACTACAATTAGATTATTTTCTATAGCAGTAGCAGCAATCCATAAATCATTTTCACCAATACCAAGATCAGTAATTTTGGTTTTTCTGCGTTTATTTCTTTCCTTTGGTGCAAATTTATTCATAATTTTTGCTTTCAATTTTGCATAAATATGACTAACTTTATCATCTATATCATAAATAGAAATATCTGCTATAAAATCTTCAATAATCATCAAATTCTCGGCTATTTTCTGAGAATTTTCTGCCATATACAGTAATTCTCCCTCGGTTATAGCAGAAATGGCTAAATTAGATTCTCCAACACTTTTAGCATGATCAATAAGGATAGAATCACCAAAAATTAAAAGCACTACAATGGTTAGTATCAAGTAAATACATAAGTATATTATTAATATGATTAAAATTCAGCTATACCACGAGAATCATACACTGCTTGTAAACAATCTTTAAGATCATCACCTTGCCATTTACCAGCATGGCGTAAAATTGATTTACCTGAACCTAGACGTTGAGGAGGTTTTGCTTTTTTAATTTTCATATTTTTAACCATCATCAGCACTTCTGCTATTTCTTCTTCTGTCATTGATTCAATTTCTGTAACCAGTTGTTCTTTAAATGTCATTTTATTTTCTCCTATATTTAATTACTAATATAATATCACAAAAATCAGCATTTTTTGTCAGAATCAGGATATCCAGGATTTGAGGATTTGCAGGATGTTATTGATTAATTTTCTGTTTGTATCAGAATTTAAAGATATTATATAATAATTTAATCTCTATTTTTCATTTTTTTTAGCCAACAAAAAATATCATCCTGTACATCCTATAATCCTGGTTATCCTGATATGGCTAACGCCACGCTTCGCTATCAGACAATAAGACGCAAAGGAAAACCAGAAGTTTAAAAATTACATCCTGTAAATCCTATAATCCTGGTTATCCTGATTCAGACAATATTATCAGACAATTTCATTCAATGCTGGTAAACTATTAACAATCTTGACAGTTTCTAAACTTACTCTCACAATCCTTTTAACTAATTCTACTATATAACGCGGATTTTCTGACCAATGGTTAGGATCATTAATTATGCCACTATCTTTATCTTTGGTGACTTTATACCTTTCCATAATCCATTCTAAGGCTGATTTGCCATTTACTATATATTCGTAGGCTTCTAGGGGAATTTGCGATAGGGTAAGTTTACTATTATAGATGATGATGGTTTTATCTATGCCGTTTTTATTCTTACCAAATACCATTTTTTCGACTCGATAATCTTCATCATTTAAGAATAATTCTTTTTTAAATTCTTCTAATGTGTAAGGTTCTATGGTTTCATAGTTTATATGCCAATATGCTAATTCTCTTCCCGCTTTACTGAATGTCCAAAAATCGGCTGTAAAGGGGATTCGTGGTAACATTTTCTTGAGGTCTGATGCAAAGCGTTGTTTATATTCGGGGGAATGTAATACTCCATAAATGTAATAGAAGATGTCTTCTTTGCTGATGGTTTTGTCTTGATATTTTTGCTGATATTCTTTTAAGATACTATCGGGGATGTTTTCTTTTTTGGTGTATTGTTCTGTGCTTGCTGTTGCAAATAGTGAACCTAGTTCGCTTTGTTTTTCGTAGTTATATAAGGGGAAACATTGACTTGTATGTTGAAAATGTAAATTAGGAATTACATCTGTTATCAAAGCTGAAAAGTCTTTTTGTGCGCCAACTCCAACTACACAAATTACTAAGTTTTTTAAATCTTGATTAGGAAAAAACTTAGGTATTTGGTAAACACAGTTATTTAGATATCTATTAAAATAGTAGAATTGTTTACAAAAAGGACGATACATTCCTTTTGTTACTTCATGTGCATTGAAGATGTGTATTTTCAATTTTCCGCAATCTTCTTTTAGTTCTCTTGTCCAGCTAATTTTTGTTGTATCAGTATCAATAAACTTTTCTACTTGTTTTTTTCTTTGTTCAGCATTAGTTAAATTTTGACCTTTTATATATTGTTTAAAACTTTCGACTTGTTGATTATAAAAATCAATCATTCTGTCCATATTATTAATAACTGATTGAAAAGAAAAATTATAGACCCAAGCATCACGACAACTTATGACACCTCTTGAATATAAATCAAAAATAGTTTTAGAGTTTGCATCTTTCTTATCACCCAAAGAAATAAAACTTTCAAAAATATCATTGCGTTGGTTAATCCAATCATAATTTTGATTAGGTGTTATTTCTTGCCATGTGATACTAGAGATATCAGCAAAATTGTTAATAATACTGAGTTTTTGTTCACGACTTAAATAGTCACCAATATCATGGTAAAAGATTTTAGTTTCTGTTTTTTGATTTGGGTTTTTAACAAGTAGAATAATGGCAATACCAGCTTGACTACCTGAACCAAAAATTTTACCTCCTTCTTCTTTCCAGTTACTAACTCTCATATCACCACGTAAATTGAAACAATATATGCTAGTAAATTCATTTGCTAGACATTTTCTTAGTCCATCAGCAAAAGCTTTATAAATAAATGCTCCATTAGTAACAAAACAAATAATTCCTCTATCTTTAATTCTATCACTAGCCCATCTTAACGCCCTAATTTCTGAACCATAAAGACTATTTCTTAAAGTAGCAGTAGAATATTTTACATAACTATTTCCTATTTTTTCATCTAAATTATCGTATTTGAGATTTTTATTCCCATCATTTTCGTTTTTTTGTCCAGCAGAATAAGGAGGATTACCAATAATCACAGTAATATCCCTTTGCTTTTGATTAATAACCCGTTGATTATTTTCAGGAAAGATACTTTCTAACAAATAACCTTCATTTTCAGACATTTGAAAAGTATCAGTTAAAACAATACCATTAAAAGGTTCATACTTACCACCACTTAAAAAATGATAACTTTCCTCAATATTAATTGCAGCAATATAATAAGCTAATAAAACAATCTCATTTCCATGCAGTTCAGAAGTAAACTTGCGTTGTAAATCTTCCGGTTTAATTAACCCACTTTGTAACAACCGCACGATAAAAGTACCCGTCCCTGTAAACGGATCTAAAACATTAACACCTTCATCACTTAAACCGACTCCAAACTCTTGTTTTAAAGCAAAATCAGCACTTTTAATAATAAAATCTACCACTTCCACAGGAGTATAAACAATTCCCAATCTTTCAACCAACCTGGGAAAAGCCGCACGGAAAAATTTATCATATAATTCAATAATTATCCGCTGTTTTCCTTCTGCATTATCAATACCACTAGCGCGTTCTCGCACACTTTGATAAAACTTTTCTAAAGTCTTTACTTCCTTCTGCAAAGATTGACTTTCCAACAGATCTAACATTCTTTGCATTGTCTGAGAAACAGGATTAAACTTAGTAAATTCGTAACCTTCAAACAAAGCATCAAAAACAGGTTTAGTAATTAAATGTTGGGATAACATTTCAATGGCTTCATCTTCACTGACATTGGGATTAATATTTTGATGTAATCCCGTGATAAACTCATCAAAAACCTGTTTAGCTTCCGATTCTGAATTTGCTAATAAACCCTTAATTCGGGAGGTGTGAGTATCAGCAATTCTCGCTACATCCTTAGCCCAATCTTCCCAATAACGACGATTACCACATTTAACAACAATTTTGGCATAAATCGCATCTCGCCATTCTTCAATGGGAAAATTCAATTCTAATTGTTTGTAAGAACTTCCTTTTTTTGCACTTTGAGAACTTCCATTATTTTCAGTTTTACCTCCCACTCCAACAACAGCAATTTGAGGAGGACGACGTTTATTTAATTCTATCTTATTAACAGTTTCATTAAAGCGCTCATCATGGGAGCGCAAAGCCTGTAATACTGACCAAATTACTTTATATTTTTCATTATCTTTTAAAGCGACATCGGGAGACATATCCGCAGGAATACCAATGGGTAAAATAATATAACCGTACTTTTTCCCCTCCGCTTTTCTCATCACTCTACCAACGGACTGGACCACATCCACCATAGAATTACGGGGTGTGAGAAAGATGACAGCATCTAAAGCAGGAACATCCACACCTTCCGATAAACACCGCGCATTTGATAAAATTCGACAAATATTCCCGCTATTTCCCTCCCTTGTAGGGGGTTCAGCTTTTAACCATTCTAATTTACCATTTCTTTGTAAGGAGTTTTGAGTACCATCTACATGATCTAAATGACAATTTAATAATTCTTCATCATCAGGATTTAATTGTTGATATTGATTAATAATATCAGCGAATAATTTAACAATCTTTTGAGAATCTTTAATGGTGCGAGAAAAAGCAACCGCACGTTTCATGGGGTTGATATCTTCTATATCTTCTCCTTCTGTATCTTTAATTAAACGTTTTGCTAAACCATTCCAACAACCGATAATTTTAACCGCGTCATCTAAATTTAATTCATTATTTGCATCTGCTAATTGTTGTTGAAAAGTTGCACTCACAAATTTTTCATCAACAGCTAACACCATGACTTTATAATCACTTAATAAACCAGTGCTGACAGCTTCACCAAAACTTAACCGATGAAATTCTTTACCATAAATATCTCCATCATCCATTGAACATAAAACTGCATCATTTTCTTGGGCTTGAACTTTTGTATCTTGACTATATATTTTTGGAGTCGCTGTCATATAAAGACGCTTTTTACTTTTGAGAAAATCTTGATTATGGACTTTCACAAAATAAGATTCATCTTCTCCAGAAATAGTTACTCCTGTGGTTCTATGTGCTTCATCACAGATAATTAAATCAAACTCTGGTAAACCTTTTAATTGTGCATCTGATATAGCTTGAATTGATTGATAAGTGGAGAAAATAACGGTTAATTCTGTTTGATTATGTTGATTTTGTAGAGACGTTCCATGGAACGTCTCTATATTGGGGATGTTATTGACATTTTCGGTATTATTTTCACGAATTTTTTGATAGGATTTAATAATATCGTTAGCATTAGTAGTAGGAGGAAAAGCTAAATCATTAATAGTCAAATCTGCAAGATCATCATTTTGACTTTTTTTCTTATTTTTACCCACATTCACATCAGAACAAACTGCGATACTGTGAAAATTAATATCACTTTCAGCAGTCCATTCTCGCAAAGTTTGGGAAAGTAAAGAAATAGAAGGAACTAAAAAGAGAATTAAATTATTTTCTCTAGGGAAATTTTCCGCAATTTTCAAAGCAGTAAAGGTTTTACCAGTACCGCAAGCCATAATTAACTTACCTCTATCACCATTTTTAAACCCTGCGAGGACTTTTTCTAAAGCAGTTTGTTGATGAGGACGAATTTGTTTTTTAGGTTTAAGTTCTAAATTATCAGGATTTTTTAAACTGTATTTATCCCAGTCAACCGGACTATTAGCTAAATCATAAATACTAGCACGAACAACGGGAATTTGTTGATTTGACAAAGCAGATTCAGCATTTTTACTCCACCTATCAGTAGTAGAAATAATCATGCGTTTTTTAAATAAATTCGTTCCTGAAGCAGTAAAAAA
Organism: Dolichospermum sp. DET69; assembly: GCA_017355425.1. Taxonomy (NCBI): domain Bacteria; kingdom Bacillati; phylum Cyanobacteriota; class Cyanophyceae; order Nostocales; family Aphanizomenonaceae; genus Dolichospermum; species Dolichospermum sp. DET69. The sequence goes on along the minus strand of CP070233.1, from coordinate 4,627,852 downwards.
TGAATCTATATCTGATTTTTCTAAAGTTTGATCTTCTGCATAACATTTACATTGAATCGCACAATAATCGCCAGTATCTCGTTCAATTGCTACTAAATCAATACCTGTATCTGGCATATTTCCCCGTTTAGGAAAATCCATCCACATCCAAACTTCGCTAAAATGCTGTTTGTAAAAGGGATCGGTTTTGAGATATTGCACCATTAATCGTTCAAATTTATCTCCTAAATCACGGGGAGAATTAGCATTTTGTCTAAATTCATCTAAGATTGTGTTGATAGTCATTTTTAGTTTTTTCCTTTTTTGTCAGAATCAGGATTTAGAGGATTTTTTTGGCTAAGATTTTAATCATTAATCCTGTAAATCCTCAAATCCTGGATATCCTGATTCAGACAATATAATAACCACACTCAAGTATAGTTGTAAAGAGTTTATTAGATTATGTTATATTATTTTTTATTGAATTAAATCAAAATATACAAATATAGATAAATTTCGTCAGATTAAGTTTAGTGAATTTGTTAATGCAATCTATAACCAGACTGGGAATAAATTCCCAGTCTCATAGCAAAAGTCATTTTTAAGATGACTCAAAAATTCTCTAATTCTCAGAAACTTCTAAAGTTTGCAACCAAACAACCAAATCATCTAAACTCGCAAAATCTAAAAACACCTCAGTTAAAGCTTCCAATTGCTCCAGAGATAACTTCTCAATCTGCATTTTTAGCTGACTAGGAATTTTCCCAAATCTTTTAGATAACAACCGCAGGATCAGATTTACTTCCCCCTCCTGTTTACCTTGTTGTTTACCTTGCTGTATACCTTGCTGCATACCTAATTCGGTAGCTTCTTCTCTGAGTTCTTCATACAAGCGAGTTTGCTGAAAACTTATGCCTAACATTGCTTCTATCTCCACACGACTTAAACGAATAAACCGATAAGAAATAATCGTGGTAATTATTTCCATTATGCCACGTCTAGCTGCTGGTTCTTGTAACTCCTGCTGACAACGATTGATTAAATATCGTGCTGCTACTGGGGCTTTGTTTTGTTTTAGAGTTGTCAATACCAACAAACTGACATCAAGGGGTAATTCCTCAAATTCTCCCAACTCATCCAAATATACTCGATGAACTTGTTCCGAACTCAAAAGTGCGCGATAGGGGTGAATATCCCCCTGTTCCTTACTCCGAGTTGGATAAATTAACACCGCTTGCCAATCTTGAAAACGTTCCCTATTTCTGTAAAAATAGAGAAATAATTCCCCAAATAACCGCTCATACAGTCGTTCATCTTTTTGAAATTGCACTTCACAAAAATAAACAACACCAGGAGTTTCGGTTTCTGGTGGTAGAAACACCCCGTCAATTTCAAACTTTGGTTCTTTTACTGCTACCGAATCGAAGCGATAATTAGCCGCATTTGCGGGAGGATTTGGCAATAATTCAAACAGTAACGTTGGATATGTTTGAAATAAATAATAGAAAATAGAGTCACGTCGCATATTATAATTGTAATCTATCCTACCTACTCAAAAAAATTCTCCTCTGGATGATTGTTATATACAGCAAAAGAGGGAATTATACAACTTTTTTATTTATTAGCCTCACAGCAACAAACTTAAATTTTCTCATCACCATAATGAACACATCCACCACACCACCAATTCGCTTAGATTTTTACTATCAGCAAATCAAGACAATAATTTTAGCCCGTCAAAACCCCATTACTGGTTTATTACCAGCGAGTACCGCTATTACTGCTCATGGCGATTATACAGATGCCTGGGTGCGAGATAATGTTTATAGTATTTTAGCAGTTTGGGGTTTAGCCCTAGCTTATCGCAAGTTAGATCATGATCATGGTCGCACCTATGAATTAGAACATAGTGTTGTTAAACTAATGCGTGGTCTATTGTTTGCCATGATGCGACAATCTCATAAAGTTGAAACATTCAAACATACACAATCATTATTGGATGGACTGCACGCCAAATACAATACATCTACAGGTGATATTGTTGTCGGTGATGATGAATGGGGACATTTGCAACTTGACGCGACATCTATCTTTTTATTGATGTTGGCACAAATGACCGCCAGCGGATTATCAATTATTTTTACATTGGATGAAGTTAACTTTGTCCAAAACTTAGTTTATTATATTGGTCGAGCTTACCGCACACCAGATTTTGGCATTTGGGAACGGGGAAATAAAATTAATCATGGTAGTGCAGAATTAAACGCCAGTTCTTTGGGAATGGCTAAAGCAGCTTTAGAATCTATAAATGGACTGAATTTATTTGGTGTTCATGGTAGTCAAGCATCAGTAATTCATGTTTTACCAGATGAAATCGCTAGAGCCAGAATTACTTTAGAATCATTATTACCCAGAGAATCAGGTTCTAAGGAAATTGATGCGGCGTTATTAAGTATTATTAGTTATCCTGCTTTTGCTGTCAAAGATGAGCAATTGCGAGAACGCACATTTAATGAAATTATTCATAAACTAGCAGGAAAATATGGTTGTAAACGGTTTTTAAAGGATGGACATCAAACCGTTTTAGAAAATAGCGATCGCTTACACTATGAACCTAGTGAACTTAAACAATTTGAAAATATTGAATGTGAATGGCCATTATTTTTCACTTATTTAGTTCTTGATGGTTTATTTCGCGGTGAACAAGCACAAGTTGAGAAATATCAAACACTTTTAAAATCATTGTTGGTAGAAGAGAATGGATTACAGCTATTACCAGAAATTTATTATGTCCCCGAAGAAAATATAGAAGCTGAAAAATTAGATCCTCAATCTCAGTTACGTTTACCTAATGAAAATATTCCTTTAGTTTGGGCGCAAAGTTTATATTATTTGGGTGAAATGTTAAGCGAAGGCTTAATCTCACTAGGAGATATTGATCCTTTAGGAAGACATTTGAACGTCGGTAAAAATAGAAGTTCTTTAGTACAAATTGCCTTAATTGCAGAAGATGAAACGCTGCAAGAACAATTAGAAGTATATGGAATTGAAACCCAAACACCTACCCAATTAGTACCAATTCAAGTGAGAAAATCTGAAGAACTTTCCCAGATTTATACACAAATTGGCAGAAATGATCAACTAGGTTTAACAGGTCGTCCTTTACGCAGACTCAGAAGTTTGACAACATCAAGATTCTTTCGGATTCAAGATCAAACGGTTGTCTTTTTACCATCATTTCTAGATTCACAGCAATTTTATTTAACTCTAGATTCTCATTTTTTATTAGATGAAATTAGAGGAGAATTAGCTTATATTCAAAAATACTGGAGTGAGTTAGGTCGTCCGACTTTAACTTTAATGATTACGCGGACAATGCTAGAAACTGGTTCTCAAGCATTATTAGAATTAATGCAAGAACTCAAAGATGGTATTTGCAATGGAGTCAAGGTAAAATTAGGAAAACTCAATCAATTAATGCTGACAGCAGCAATTCAAAGAGTTGATTTTTTATCAGATACAATATTATCTCAGTCTCCAGTTACAAATCGGGGAATCCGTTGTTATTACCTGACTTCGCATTTAGAAAAAAGTTGGTGTTTGGGACATACCCAAGAATTCCAAATGGAATGTGAGACTAACTTAGATTTATTATTAGACTATTTACGCTCATCAGAAAATATTTATGAGCAAATTGAATTACTGCAAACTTTAACTCGGTTACAGGGTTTAGAATTTGATACAGGATATGCAGGTCCTAGTCATACTGTCACTGTCGCTGATTTACTCGATGAAGTCTATACCAAAGCCGGAGATATGGGAATTTGGGCGGTAGTGCGACGGGCTGCGGGTTTACGCCAAATGCTGGATATTGGCTTATCAGAAGCGGTAACGAGTATTTTAGTCCAAGGTAAGCAAATTGCAGTGGGTAGGGCTTACAGTCAGGCTTCCTTGATGGTTGTCCCCATGCCTGGAAATGAGATTGTGGAGAAAATTAATAACTTCTGTCGTGAGGATATCCGCGATCGCGTTTTAACGCAAGAAGTATTAATTTATCTCGGTGTCTTAATCAAATCCGAACCAGAATTATTTCGCGGATTTTTAACATTAAGAGTCGGTTATTTGATTCTGTTAATTACCAGCGAAATTGCTAGAGAATTTAACCTGACCCAAGATGAGGCTTATGAACAATTAATGCAATTATCACCTTTTGAAGTGAAAATGCGTTTACGTCAAGTATTAACTGGATATAGTGGCGTAAGTAGTTTATTACGTCAACAGGAATTATTGCACGTCAAACAAAAAGAAAGTGATATTGCTTGGGTTTTCTTACCTGTAATTCGTGAAGAAATAGAAGTTCCTGCTGATGGTTGGCGCAGATTTCGTCAAGCTGAGGGCGCACTGAATCGAGTACCCAAGGACTTTTTTAAACAAGTTTGGCTATTAATGCAGCATTGTAAAGGTTTAGTAATTGGCGATAAATTGGAAAGAAGAAATCGCTTAGAAAGTGAAGTTATGCTTTCAGAAATGACAGCAGGAGAAAGAAATTTTGCTTTATTAGTGGAACATTTACTAAATAAAATTGAAGCCCCAGAATATCGTCAAGTCAATGTGGAAGCCTTGATGGAATTGGCTACAATCGTGGCTAATAATCCTAGCTTGCAAGTTGAAGAATATATAGTTTTAGATGTCTTAATTGGTCACGCAGTGCGGTTAGCATGGCTAGAAAATCATCCCCATAGGAGCGATCGCTATGATGAAGATAAATCTCATGCCTGGCCATCATTTTATAATAGTTCTCCTCAAGATTGCGCTAATTATATTTTGAAGGCGTTTAGGTTCTTGACTGAGTTTGTGGAGGATATTTAGTTTGTAGTTTGTCTGAATCAGGATGTCCACCGATTTAAGGATTTACAGGATGATTATTTAAATATTGTAAAATTGGGTAAGTTTTCGGTTTTATCTGTGGACAGGTTTTAGGGTGTGTTCAGGTTCGTGGGAGAGTCTCGAAGATATAGGTTAAGGGGATAATTTGTGATCTAGATTAGTGTTTTTTGTTGCTTGATAGGAAATACTAGAATAAATACTCTTTGTCAGATAAAGGCGAATTTTTACCAATGGACTGGACAACTATACTCAAAGCACAACAAACTGATTTTATTGCCAGAATTAAATCTGGTGATTTCCTGCATTGCGAGAAAGAAGGCCAGCATAGTGAGTTGACGGTTATATCTGGAGAGAGGTTAAAGCAATTACGGGATTTTTGCGGGAATATGGCTGAAAAATATAGACGAAGTTCTTCAACTTCTATTCGTGATGTTTTTATCAATAATTTGAAGGGAAAACTGGGTGAGGAAGTTGTTAAAAGTCGTTTAGGTAATTTTGTAACTGAGGTTGATTATGAAAAACGCATTGGTGGAGATGGAAAGGTTGATTTTACTTTAACTTCTGATTCATCAATTGGTATTCAGGTTAAAGCCCGTTATGGGAATTTTGACACAATTAAATGGTCAATTAGCCAAGAAGAAATTGAAAAAAATGCTGTTTTGGTTTGTATTTTAATTCAAGAGGAAGTCAGCGAGGCTCAATCTGAATATAACCTAATTCTGGCAGGTTTTTTACGCTGGTTTTCCTACAAATCTTCTAATTTGTGTTCTCTTCAAGACTGTGCTAATTATATTTTGAAGGCGTTTAGGTTCTTGACTGAGTTTGTTGAGGATGTGTAAAAATTTGTATAAATATTAAATTAATTGTTGATCATGCTACAACGAGTAATTATCAATGGCTTCAAGTCCATGAAGACAATGGATCTTGAGTTGCGTCCCTTAAACATATTGATTGGAGCTAATGGAGCAGGTAAAAGTAATCTCATCTCGTTTTTTAAGATGTTGAATGAGATGATGCGCGATAAACTTCAAGAATATATCGGTATATCGGGTTACGCTCAGTCCCTATTATACTTTGGACCGAAGGTAACACCGCAAATCGAGGCACAACTAGAGTTTGAAGTCGAGAATGGAATGGATACCTACAACCTGCGTTTGTTCCATGCCGCAGGTGATACACTGATTTTTGGCGAAGAGACATTGAGTTTTTTGCAAAAGGGTTGGTCATCTCCAAGAACCGACTCATTGGGTGTAGGACATAAAGAGACAAAAATCAATGAAGCAGCGGACGGTGGTATGCAAACAGCCAAAGCACTCAGATTCTTACTCAACTATTCCCGTGTTTATCACTTTCATGATACATCTTCCACTGCCCCAGTTCGTCTAGCTGGTTATATTGGTGACACTCGCTGGTTAAAGCCCGATGCGGGAAATTTAGCTGCTTTACTCCTCCGATTCCGCGACGATAATAATACAGTCTATCAGCGTATTATTAAAACTATCCGTTTAATTGCCCCATTTTTCGATGATTTTGTTCTTGTACCTAGAGGGAATCATGTTATTCTCAACTGGCTGCACAAAGGATCAGATCAAGTGTTTGGTCCACACCAATTTTCGGACGGTACTTTGCGTGCTATCTGCCTAACCACCTTGCTTTTGCAGCCAGAAGATGAACTTCCAAAACTAATAATTGTTGATGAACCGGAACTTGGTCTTCATCCCTATGCGCTTAATGTTGTAGCTGCGATGTTTGGTAAGGCTTCCTATCATACACAAATTCTCATCAGCACCCAATCTAGTTCTTTTTTAGATAACTTTAATCCTGAAGATGTAATTACGGTAGATAGAGTGGGTAAGGAATCGCAATTTAAACGGTTAAATCCTGAAGAATTAGAACCTTGGCTTGAAGAATATAGTTTAGGAGAAGTTTGGGAGAAAAATATCATGGGTGGAGGTCCACACTAGTGATCCGACTCTATTTATTTGCTGAAGGACCAACTGAACAAACATTTGCTGATAACATCCTGAAACCACACCTTGCTCAATATGGTGTTTTTTTGGACAAGATTATACTGATTGCTCACTCAAGAAAAAAGGGTAAAGCTCATCGTGGTGGTAGTGGTTATGGTGACTATCAGCCCATGAGGGACGACATTTTGCGTTTTCTCAAGCAGGAGAAAGGAACTAATGTATTCTTTACTACCATGATTGATTTGTATGCAATTCATTATAATTTACCGGGATTAGCTGAAGCTGAGATTATGCGCCAAAATCCCATAAAACGAGTCGAATTTTTGGAGAAAGGCTTTGCTGATGATATTGTTGATCCACGATTCATACCGTACATTCAATTGCATGAATATGAAGCTTACCTTTTTGCTGATCCTACTTGTTTTGAGTCCTTTTATGATAATTGCTCAGATCAGGTGGCAATTCTCAAGACTATTGCTGATGGCTATGAAACCCCTGAATTGATTAATGATAGCAGGGAAACAGCCCCCAGTAAACGTATTATTGCCCAATTTCCTGATTATAAAAGAGCAAAATCTACTTATGGACCACTATTAGCTGAATCAATTGGACTAGAAGTCATTCGGAGTAAATGTCCTCACTTTAATTTATGGCTTTCACGACTCGAATTATTGGGTAAATAAGGCATTGATAAACCCAACGTTAACGGGGGTAAATTTTTGTGTTCATGAAATGCGATCGCAGGATAAATTCTCATAATCTAATAAAATTCATTGAAACTTATAAAGGATAAAAGCAATGACTCAGGGGTATTACTTGCTGAATTTTGGATTTTTCATAACAGTTTTATTTCTGATGGTAGTAGATATAAAGCAGTTGATGGTTTTATTAGATTTTCCACATTGTCTAATTTCAAAGTTGTATGAACTTTTCTTAGCTATTCCTGAAAAATGTGTTAATGATCAAATTCTTTATAAATGTATTCCTGATAAATCTATTCTTTCCTATCTAATAACAAGCGTTTTTTCTGTAATTGCTTTGCTTTCTGGTAACACGCTTATCAATTATGTCAAATATAATAACCAAGTTAAGGAACCCTGATTCAGACAAAAAATATCATATAATAGAGAATAAATATTTACCTATTCGTAATTATAATTTTAACCAGTTTTCTATCAACAAATTACTAATATTTTCAAAATGACGAGTATTATCAGTTACTAAAATACAATTATTACAAATAGCCACAGCAGCAATTAAAGCATCTAATTGTCCCGTTGGTTTACCAATTTTCCTCAATTCATACTGAATTTTTCCAAACTCAATAGCTGCTTTTTCATCAAAATCTATAATTGGTAATAGACTAGCAAACCTTTGTAAATTATCCAAATTACGCTCAACCTTACTTGAACAATAAACCCCTTTATATAATTCAGCTAATACTAAAGTCGCAAGATAGCAAGATTCATGTTTTTTATGAAAATGTGATACAACATTCTCATTGCCCTTAATTATCGCAATACAAATATTAGTATCTAGTAAATACATAAATTCCTGATTTTTTATTATTAATGATTTCGGATTTATTCAAATCAATCTTAAAATTGCTAAAACTAATCTAAATTAACTTCACGTCCTAAATCTTGATGACGTTCCTGATTAATAATATCAAAAATTTCATCAATTTCAGGATCATCTTTCCATAAACCTATAATACTTTCCCATTCTTGCCATTTAGGTTTTTTAATGATTAAATCATCTGGTATTTCTATGGAAATTCTAACTCCATCAGGTAGCACAATTTTATCTAATACTATATCTGATAATTCTATGGTATTTCCTTTAATGATTCCTTGAATTTTCATAGTTTATATTTTACCTTGTATTTAACCGAATATATATAGCAATATATCTCATTTTATAATAATTTTTGCAACTTGTTTATAAAAGTTCATCAATAGGTAAAATAGCTTTGCATTTGGATTGAGTTCACTAGCAGAAAGTAGTTTTGCTTTTCGCTGCTATTTGAGCATTAATTAAAGTGAATATCCGCTGTAACTCCGAAATACCTATATATTCAGCTTCTTCTTCGAGAGTGAGCATATCAGCTTTTTTTTATCTAAAAGTTCTTCAAAACGGGACGGTAACTCATCGGTAAATCTAAATAGATAAATATTACCAAATTCACTCATCTTTATACCATCAGATATTAAAGATGAAGGTTGAACCATTAATTGAGTAATCATTATTTATTCACAGTTTATTTGATTTCCATTGTGCCAGATAAAATCCTGTAAATCCTCAAATCCTGGACATCCTGATTCTGACAAATTAAATATCCGGTTCAACACCAAGCGCCTTTAACTGTTCTATCAACCTTTCTTTTAGTTTTCTTTCCTGTTCCGTCGGAGTCAAAACCCAATTACCAGAAACATCATACCAGCGTAACCAAGGCTGCTGAATATTATTATAAATTCCTTCCCAAACACCCAAACCTAATTCTATTTCTGGTATCCAAAAATGAGAATCTGATGATGATAAATCTATTTCCGCATAACGACCACCATCTAATTTAAACATTCTAAATGTATAACTATAACGGTCAAAAATAGCATAATAAGGAATCCTTAAAATCTGTTCATAAACTTCCCACTTTGTTGGCGGTTTTTCCACATCTCGCAAAGTCTGTCCTAAATCTTCTTTTTCTGTTCCTGGTGATAGCAATTCAACGATAATAAAAGGAGTAATTCCCTCTTGCCAAATTACATAACTCAGTCGTAAATCACCATTTTTATAAAGGGGAGAAACACCCACAGATACAAACCAATCTGGTCTTTTGTACCAATTTGGATGATTTGGATCATAATATAAATTCATATCACTAGCAGTAAATATTTTGTCGCTAGGATAGGTAGGAGAATTAAAAGTTTCATCTAATAAACGGGGTTGTAATAAATGAAATTGATCTGGCAAACCTTTCTCCTCTGGATCTTCACTTTTAAGATCATACATTGTCGGTAACACTTCCTGGGGAGAACCTGGTGGATCAGTTTGATACATAGCAACATTCCTGTTAAAAAATATCCTTCTCTATTCTATTAGAGACTTCCAAAAAAAATCCTGTAAATCCTTAAATCGGTGGATATCCTGATTCTGACAATAAGATATAATGTAATAGCGGATAAATATTTACCTCAATTAACTATGCAAACCACAGAATCACCCTTACAATTGCGGCTGTGGACTGTTGATGAATACCACAGAATGGCTGAAGCAGGAATATTTGAGCCAAGTGAACGGGTAGAATTATTAGAAGGGAAAATAATTTGGATGGTTGCTAAAGGAACAGCCCACCGTTCAGCAGTGGGGAGAACATATAAGTTGTTGGAAAACAGAATCGGTCATAAAGCTTGTATCGCTATTCAAGACCCTGTAAAATTAAATCAACGGTCTGAACCAGAACCAGATATTGCTGTAGTGAAAATAGATCCGCTAGACTATGCAGACCATCATCCTACCCCAGCAGAAATTTATCTAATTATTGAAGTTGCAGATAGCAGTTTAAAATTAGATACAGAAATTAAAGCTCAGGCTTATTCTCAAGCAGGAATTAAAGATTATTGGGTGTTAGATGTAGTCAAGCGTGAATTAATTGTATTTAGAAATCCTACAACTGAAGGTTATCAAAATCAAGCAATTATCACCGAACATCAAATAATATCTCCTCTAGATTTTCCTGATTTAGAAATTGTAGTTGCTGAGATGCTACCAATTGTCTGATATGTTAATTGTCAGAGATACAGCAATTCTCGCTCTAATGAAATACAATGGAGGGCGCAGGCCCTGCGCCCCTACGGGTTTGGCAATAAAAACTGTACCTCATAACATCAGGAAGTGCTGTATCCTAATTCTGACAAAATAAATCTTTTAAAATTTCAAAAAATCTCTTTTATTTAATTCTGAAAATCCTTAAATCGGTGGACATCCTAATATGGTTCGCACCACGCTATCAAACAAAAATATTTATAACCCTCTCCAAAACCTGTTTGAAAACCATTCCCGTCCAATCAATATCCGCTGCTGTTGTTTGTTTTCCTAATGTTAATCTAATTCCCCCTAAAGCCGCTTTTTGAGAATATCCCATAGCTAATAAAATCGGACTGGGGCTTAATTTCCCACTATTACAAGCAGCACCGGCACTAATACCAATTCCGGCTAAATTTAACTGACGTACCAAAGTTTTACCGCTGATTTTTTCTCCGTCCGCAGCTTCTAAATAAAAACTAAGATGATGGGGTAGACGGTGAATTTTGTCACCTGTGGGAATTAAACCAGGAACATCTGCTAAGATACCAAAAAGGCGATCGCGTAATTGGATCAATCTCCCTGTTTCCATCTCTAATTCTTTCCCTGCTAACTCCGCAGCCACCCCAAATCCAGCAATAGCGGGCATTGCTTGCGTCCCTGAACGCATTCCGTTTTCCTGTCCACCCCCACCCAGCAACGGCTTTAATTCTACACCAGGACGTACATATAAAGCCCCTGCACCCAAACCACCATATAATTTATGACTAGATAAACTCAATAAATCTACAGATAAAGTCTGTACATCTATGGGCAAACGTCCAGCAACTTGCACTGCATCTGTATGAAATAAAGCACCGTGTATTTGAGTAATTTTCCTTAATTCAGCAATGGGTTGGACTGTTCCTATTTCACTTTGTCCATAAATCACAGATACCAAAACGGTATTATCTCGTAAAGCGGCTTTTAAATCTTCAGGGTTGACTCTTCCTTGATGATTTACACCCAAACGGGTAATTTCCCAACCCCAATTTTCTAACATTTTCGCCGGTTCGGAAATAGCGGAATGTTCAACACTAGAAATGATAATATGCTGGGGGACGGTATAACATCGCGCTACCCCCATAATTGCTAAGTTGTCTGCTTCTGTTCCCCCGGAAGTGAAAATAATTGATTCGGGAACAGCGTTAATTAAACCTGCAACTTGGATTCTAGCTGTTTCCACAACTAAAGCGGCGCGGTTGCCCCATTCGTGTAAACTGGAAGGATTACCCCATTGTTGAGCTAGGGTTTCTTCTATGATAGCGATCGCTTCTGGACGAGTTGGAGTAGTTGCACTGTAATCTAGATATATTTGCATAAAAATTAATCATTGACTGAGAATAATAATTTACCTATTGTCATTTTTAGGTAAAAGTTTAATGAAAAGATGGCAAAGAAGAAATAAATTAATGGAGAGTGTGATATAAATACATTAAAATCTCTGTAATTTACTTTTATCAGATTACTGTGTCTATTTTCTCACAGATTCGCTATTTTTCTTCTATCTTTTTATTGCTATTCACCCTTTTTGGTTGTCAAAAAGTTCAATCATTAAACCAGCGTTTAGCACCATTACCCCAAGATCCTTTAATTCAAGTTTACTTCAATAATTCCCAATCTTCAGAATATCAAGAAACCTATCGTCAGCAAACTCGGTTAGGAGATGATTTGGAAAAGCAGATTGTGGACACTATTTCCCAAGCTAAATTTACTATAGATATAGCTGTCCAAGAATTGCGTTTACCAAAAGTTGCCCAAATATTAGCAGAAAAGCAAAAAGCTGGGGTTAAAATTAGGTTGATTTTAGAAAATAACTATTCTCGAATTTGGAGTAGTTTCACTTCCGCAGAAATAGCCAAATTAGGAAAAAGAGAAAAAGAACGATATCAGGAATTTCGGAAATTTGTTGATATCAATCAAGATGATCAAATCACATCTGAGGAAATTAGTCAACGGGATGGGTTAGCAATTATTCAAAATGCCCCAATTCCTTGGATAGATGATACTGCTGATGGTTCTAAAGGTAGTAGTTTAATGCACCATAAATTTGTGATTGTTGATCATCGCTTTGTAATTATTACTTCTGCCAATTTTACGTTAAGTGATACATCTGGAGATTATATAAATCCTAGCAGTTTAGGTAATGCCAATAATTTATTAAAAATTGATAGTTCGGAATTAGCGACTTTACTAACGGAAGAATTTAATATTTTATGGGGTGACGGTGTAGGAGGAAAACCAGATAGTAAGTTTGGACTTAAAAAACCTGTTCGTGAACCGCAAACAATCATCTTAGGTAATAGTAAAATTAAAGTTCATTTTTCCCCTATTTCTCCAACTCAACCTTGGAGTATTAGCAGTAATGGGTTAATTGCTCAAACCCTATCTACAAGTACAAAAACCGTTGATTTAGCATTATTTGTATTTTCCGATCAACAACTTGCAAATATTCTCGAAAACCGTCATCATCAAAATGTTCAAGTTAGGGCTTTAATTGAACCCCAATTTGCCTATCGTCCCTACAGTGAAGCTTTAGATATGATGGGATTTGCTTTGAGTAATAACTGTAAATATGAAGTTGATAATCATCCTTGGAAAAATCCTCTTTCTACAGTTGGAGTTCCCATTTTAGCAAAAGGTGACTTATTACATCATAAATTTGCCGTCATTGATAACCAAACCGTAATTACAGGTTCACATAATTGGTCAAAAGCTGCAAATAATGGTAATGATGAAACATTAATAGTCATTGAAAATCCTACAGTAGCAGCACATTATCAACGGGAATTTAATCGTCTTTATAGTAAAATCAAGCCAGGCTTACCAGTAAATATCAAATCTAAAATTGATGCGGAAGTTAAAAAATGTCCCCAAATCAAACAACCATCATCTTTTGTAAATTCGATTAACACTAAAATTAATCTCAATACAGCCAGTCAAGCAGAATTAGAAACTCTTCCTGGTCGGTAAGAAGTTAGCTCCAAGGATAATTATAGCCCGTCAATAGCAAAAGTTTACTTCTTTACAAGATGTAGATAAAGTACCGAGAATTAGTGATAAGATTTTAGCAAAATGGGAGGGAATGATATACTTTGCAAGGTGACAATTTGAGCTTTTGCTTAAAGGGGATATATGGATGTGAAAACGCAAGTTATGACCTTCTCAAGTATAATATTAACCTCAGATTAACGTATATACGGATAATCATGTTACCATTAATGATATGATGGTAGAGAAAACGAGTTAGTATTTTAGTAAGTGCCTTAAAGTTAAAATATTGCTAGGAGAACTTATGAAATTTTACGATAAATTGAATGGGGCGATCGCTCAAAATCAGAGTTTGCTATTTGTAGGACTAGATCCTAATCCAGAAATGCTCCCTGAACGATATTCCCAGAAATCAGATCCCAAAAGTATGATTCATAGTCTGTGGAATTGGTTAGAATTTACTATTTCCCAAACCAGTGATTTAGTATGTGCCTATAAACCAACTCTGGGATTTTACGCAGCTTTAGGTATTCCAGGATGGGAATTATTAGAAAAAACTTTAAAAGCTATTCCTGCCCATATTCCGATTATATTAGATGCCAAACATAGCGATCTTAATACTAGTACAATTTTCGCTAAAACTGTTTTTGAAGAATGGCAAATTGATGCGATTACATTGAGTCCTTATGCAGGACAAGATCACGTAGCACCCTTTTTAGTTTATCCCGATAAAGCCGTTTTTATTTTGTGTACAACTTCTAATCCAGGTGCAGTGATTTTGCAGCAATACCCTACAGCGGAATCCCCTTTTTATTTACAAGTAGTTAAAGAAGCAAAAAACTGGGGAACACCTGAACAACTGGGTTTAGAAGTAGGAACTATTCAGCCAAATATTTTAGCAAAAATTCGCAAAGAAGCACCAGAAAGAGTAATTTTAGCCCGCAGTATTTGGTCTGAAGGTGGTAATCTTAAAAATTTGCTATCAGCGGGATTAAATTATAATGGTGATGGGTTACTTCTTCCCGTTTCTCAAGATATGTTAGGAAGTGAAAATCTATGTACACAACTGCAATCTTTAAGGGCGGAAATTAATCATCTCAGAACTGAAATTTCCCAAGAAAACTCCACTTGTTTCGTCTGGTTTTCCGATGTTTGTTTGTTAAATAAACACCCGCTTTTAGATTTAATTCTACAACTTTATGACATTGGTTGTATCATGTTTGGTGAATTTGTCCAAGCTTCTGGAGCTACGTTTCCCTATTATATAGACCTCCGCAAAATCATTTCCAATCCCCAAATATTTCATCAGATAGTAATTGCTTATGCAGAGATTCTCAAAGACCTAACTTATGATAGAATAGCCGGTATTCCTTATGGTTCTTTACCCACTGCTACTGGATTATCATTACATCTAAATTCCCCGATGATTTTTCCCCGCAAAGAAGTAAAAGCACACGGAACCCGCAAGGTAATTGAAGGTAATTTTAATCCTGGAGAAGTTGTTGTCATTGTTGATGATATTTTGATCAGTGGTAAAAGCGTAATGGAAGGAGCAGAAAAGTTAAAATATGCAGGATTAAATGTCAATGATATTGTAGTATTTATGGACCATGAACAAGGTGTAAAAGACAGATTGCGAGAAAATGGTTATCAAGCACACGCAGTTTTAACAATTTCTGAAATTACAGAAACTTTATATGCAGCAGGACGTATTAGTGAGAAACAATTTAAAACTTTATCTGAAATAAATTAGACATTTATTCTCAAGATAGTTAGACAAAACTAATTCAATAATTAGGATTTTGTAGTAAACTGTTTATTAGTTTGACTAGGGATTTGATTTATGATTCCCACTATTGCAACTATTCCCCTTTTTCAACTTGCTTCTGGGGAGTTTCTTTCTCTCCAGGTATATAAATTTATTGGTGCTAAATCTGGTAAAAAAGTATATATCCAATCTAACTTACACGGTGCGGAAATTGTTGGTAATGCTGTCATTTACCAAATCATTGATTTTTTAATATCATTAAATAATACTCAGTTAATAGGAGAAATTTGGCTTGTACCTGTTTGTAATCCTTTAGCTGTTAACCAGCGAACTCATAACTTTTCCACAGGTAGATTTAATATTTATGATGGTAAAGACTGGAATAGAATTTTTTGGGATTATGAAAAAAAATGTCATGATATAGAAGAATTTGCTAGTTCTCAAATTGGTTTTGATATAGATACAATTAAATATAACTTTTACCAAAAAATTCAAACTAGTTTTCATCGTATTTTAGATAAAATAAATGCCCCTAGCAGTGTCCAATTAACTGATAAATATCGTTATAAGCTGCAATCTCTGTATTTAGATGCAGACTACGTAATTGATTTACATAGTCACACTGGAGAAGGAATAGAATACCTTTATTATTTCCAAAATCGAGAAGATGATGCTAATTTATTTCTCCTTGATTATGGCATTTTATTTGATCAATATGATGGTGATGCTTTTGATGAATCATTTATCAAACCCTGGTTAGCTTTAGAGAAAACTTTGTTAAAATTAACCGGAGAAAAAATGAGATTTGATATAGAAGCATGGACTTTAGAATTAGGAACGGGAATGCAAATAAATCCAGATTCAGTATCTAAAGGAGTGCGCGGAATTAAAAACTATTTAAATCACAAAGGTATTTTAGCAATCCAGGATTTAACCAAATCAGAAACCATATCTCATCAAACTAGTTTTCGTTTACTCAGTCAAATTAAAAAATATTGGAGTCCCGTAGGAGGAATGATTTTATCTAAAGCTATATTAGGTACTTCAGTCAAGGAGGGAGATTTGCTATATCAGGTTCTCACTTTCAATAAAATAGGTGAATTACCCACAACTATTCATGTTCATGCAGAAAAATCAGGTTTGGTTTACAATATATCAATAAATAACTCTGTTAATGAAGGAGAATTCGTATTAGGAACTATGTAACTTATCATTGAAAAATAAATGATTTTCAACTCTTACTCTCCGTGACTCTGCGCCTCTGCGTGAAACAAAATCATACTTCTAATCAGCAACACCTAAAATATTATTTCAGCTGTTAAAAATGTCATAATTTGCATAAAGGCGATTATCAGAATTATTGGTTAATAGCAACAAACCGTAATAAAACATTACAATAAAAGAAACATCTGACCGAAATTTAACTGCTCAAAAAAACTATGACTCAACCAACTACAAAAATTTGTATACTAGGTGGTGGCTTCGGTGGACTCTACACCGCCCTGCGTTTAAGCCAATTACCGTGGGAATCTACACCTAAACCTGAGATTATTTTAGTAGATCAGAGCGATCGCTTTGTCTTTTCTCCCCTACTTTACGAACTCCTGACCAGAGAACTTCAAACCTGGGAAATCGCCCCACCTTACTCAGAACTACTTCAAGGAACAGGTATCCAATTCCACCAAGCCGCTGTTTCCGCCATAGATATCAACAAACAAACAGTCCAATTAGCAGATAAATCAGAACTGAATTATGATCGCTTAGTCTTAGCATTAGGTGGCGAAACACCCCTAGACTTAGTTCCCGGTGCAGCTACCCACGCCTACCCCTTCCGTACCATTACTGATGCCTACAAATTAGAAGAACGGCTGCGAATTCTCGAAACCACAAATCCAGAAAAAATCCGTGTCGCCATAGTTGGTGCGGGTTACAGTGGCGTAGAATTAGCCTGTAAACTAGCAGATAGGGTTGGTGAAAAAGGACGTTTCCGCTTGATTGAACGCAGTGATCAAATTTTACAAACTTCCCCAGAATTTAACCGTGAAGCTGCCAAAAAAGCCTTAGATAGCAAAGGCGTATTTATTGACCTAGAAACCAAAGTAGCAGCAATTGATCAAGATAGCATCTCTCTAGAGTATAAAAATCAAATAGACACCATTCCCGTAGATTTAGTCATTTGGACAGTGGGAACAAAAGTTTCCCCAGTGGTGAAAAGCTTACCAGTCAAGCAAAATCAGCAAGGAAAAATCACCACCACACCCCAATTACAGGTTTTAGAACATCCCGAAATCTTTGCTTTAGGAGATTTAGCCGACTCTCTCGACGCAGAAGGAAAACAAGTCCCCGCAACCGCCCAAGTTGCTTTCCAACAAGCCGATTATACCGCATGGAACATCTGGGCTACTATCACCAATCGCCCCCTGCTTCCCTTCCGCTATCAACCATTGGGAGAAATGATGGCTTTGGGAATAGATAACGCCACCCTCACAGGTTTAGGTGTGCAATTAGATGGTTCTTTTGCATACCTAGCCCGTCGTCTAGCTTATCTGTATCGTTTACCCACGTTAAATCATCAATTGAAAGTCGGTTTTAATTGGTTAGTTAGCCCTATAATAGAAGCCGTTTCTAAGTAAGTTAAATTAAAGATCCCCGACTTCTTTAAGAAGTCGGGGATCTGAAAACCACGATAATTTAAAATTAATATGAAAAAGCCTAAAGTTATTTTTGTTGATGCTGTTGGGACATTATTTGGTGTTAAAGGAAGTGTTGGTGAAATTTATAGTCAAATAGCCGCAGATTTTGGCGTTTCCGTTTCCCCTGAAGTTTTAAATAAAAACTTTTTTAAAAGCTTTAAAGCATCACCACCGCCAATATTTCTTGATGCAGATATCAAAGATATTCCCCAGCGTGAATATGATTGGTGGCGAATTATTGCTTTAAATACCTTTGAATGTGCCGGTGTTCTTCCAGAATTTGTCGATTTTCCGGCTTTTTTTACCGAACTTTATATCCACTTTGGTACTCCCGATCCTTGGTATGTTTATCCTGATGTCACCCTAGCTTTAATGAACTGGCGACGCTTAGGAATTGAATTAGGAGTATTATCTAATTTTGATTCCCGTCTGTATTTAGTCTTACAAGGTTTGGGACTTAGAGAATACTTTGCTTCTATTACCATTTCTACTCAAGTCCGTGCTGCTAAACCAGATCCAGAAATTTTTAAAATTGCTTTAAACAAGCATAAATGTTCCCCAGAAGACGCATGGCACATCGGTGATAGTATGATAGATGACTATCAAGGTGCTAAAGCAGCAGGAATGAGAGGCATTTGGATTAATCGTAATTCTAAAGAATAATACCGTAATTATACCGTTACTATAGGTTTGTGGTGTAAATTTTTCTTGCAAAGATTTTAGATATAGCCATATTCACAAGTGATTACTGTTAACCTAGAAATTAGATTTTTAAGTAATTTGAGTAGCGATAAAAAGTTAGTATGAAAAAATCCCTATCAAATATTTGGTATCAGTTTCGTCAATCTTTCTCAGTAGAAGAAAGTATAAATACAACCCAGGAAACTGGTAAAGCAGTTTTAGAAGCAGCAACAAGCATTAAAGAACAAGGTGCTAATTTAGAAGTTTTACAACTGTTACTGCAAAATTCATCTTCTTTATTAGATGTGTTATGTTCACCCTTAACCCAGGTAATAAATGGAGAATTATCATTTTTATCTCTGGGAATAGCTTTCCTGAAATCTTATCGTGATATTTCTCAACAAGCTCCTACTTTAGAAGACTATATATCTATTATTAGTCAAGCGGCTTACTTAGAAAGTATCCGTGATATTTTATCTTTATATCCTTCCTTAAATTATGATAATTTCGATGGAAATGCAGAATTAGTAACCATATTAGAAACCATCAATAATATTGAATTAGATGAACAAACTGCTATGCAGACAATTGAATGTTTTCAGAAATCTGAATTAGCAGGCGCATTTAATAACCTATTATCCACAAGATTAACATCCCCCTATCTTAGCAAATATCCAGCCAGACTTTTAGCAAAAAGAATTGCAGGAAATACTAATATATATATTATTAAAGCTTTGATGGATTTAGGTGATGATATCCAAACAGTGATGGAAAATTGTCGAGATAAATGGGAAACAGAACAACAGAACATTCAAAATATTCAGGAATATCTCACAAATCACATTGCTACTCAAGCATTAGATCCGGTTTTTGATCAAACTTGCTCATTTAAAGATATTTATATTCCCCTCAAAGCTAAACCTGTCAATAAATATGGGCAAATAAATATTAATGCTGAATCTTGTGATTTAGAAGCATGGGTTAAGAAAAATATCCTCGCTGAAAATAACTTGGAGAAAGTTATATTTATCCAAGGAAAAATAGGCAGAGGTAAAAGTGTTTTTTGCAAAATATTCGCAGATTGGATTAGACAACATTTACATCCTTTCTGGACACCAATTTTAATTAATGTTAAAGATATTAAAACTTTATCATCTCAGCTATCAGAAACATTAACTGCAAATTTAGATATTAGCTTTACTCGCGGTGATCATAACTGGTTAAGAAATAAAAATAATCGCTTTATTTTTATCTTTGATGGTTGGGATGAATTATCAATTGTGTCTAGAAATAGTGAGAATTTAGAGAAGTTTATCCAACAAGTTGCTGAATTTCAGCAACAATGTAAAAATGACGAAAGAATGGGACATAGAGTATTAATTACCAGTGATATTATCCCTTTATCAATTATCTCTAATTTACCCACAAATTTAGAAAGAGTAGAAATTCTGCCTTTAGATCAACAGCAACAGGAAAAATGGCTAGAAAGATGGCAATCTTTACCAGCTAATTACGGAAAAAATACAGATTTACAGGAGTTTCTAGTTAATCAAAAATGTCCGGCAATTATTCAAGAATTAATCAGTGAACCTTTATTACTTTACTTTTTAGCGGGAATGTATCGAGATGATCAACTGGTAATTGATAATTTATTAACGGATAATTCTAAAACTGCTACAGCTTTAATTTATCAAGAAGCAATAAATTGGTTAATTTCCAAATCATCACCTAATTTCCATGATCAATTACCAAATTTAAAAGATATTCTCACAGAAGCTGCTGTTGCTGTAACTCAGTCAGGTGGAGAATTTGCGGCAATATCAATGCTAAAATCTCAGCTTGAAGATGATGCAAAATTAATAAAGGATGAAATTTTCAAAACACCTTTAGCAGATTTTTATATTTATCCTGATCATGAGTCAGATAATCGGGTAAAATTTAGCCATCAAAGCTTTAGTGAATTTCTCTTTGCTGACAGTTTGAAATTAAGTCTCACTGCCTGGACACAGTATTGTAATACAGAATCTGGTAAAGAATTAATTACCAATGAATCCGAAATGAATTGGCAAATTTATGATTTGCTAGGTTTTGGGATTCTTACCAAAGAAATAGTTGAATATTTAATGGGTTTGATGATTGCTGTTCCCAATTTCCGTTGGGTACAACTATATAAACGGTTAAATGATTTTTATGTCAGTTGGTGTCAAGGTAAATTTATTGATACCGCTGAAGAAACCTTACCCCAAACCAAGCTACGAGAATTACAAAATATTGGTATTCACCAATTAGGTCAGCGTCAAGTAGATATTTATGCTGGGTTAAATGTGATGATTTTACTTTTAGCTATCCAGCGTTATGCCCAAGAAGATGAGGTACTCAAAGAGCATATAATTTTTTATCCCTCTGGTCAACCGGAAGCGAACAATTTTACCTACCAATTAAACAATATTATTCATTACAGTAATTGTTTACAGGGTGAAAATTTCCGCAATTTAGTTGGTCAATTTCTCAGTGGCGCTCATCTTCGGGGGGCAAGTCTGTTACAAATAAATTTAAGCTACGCAGATTTAACAGAAGCAGACCTCAGCCGTGCTAGTCTTTGTGGGGCAAATTTCAGCTATGCTAACCTGAACCGCGCCTATTTTATTGGTGCAGATTTGAGAAATGCAGATTTTACCTCCGCGAATTTAGGAGAAACTTACCTGAGTGGTGCAAATCTTAGCCGTGCTAACCTATCTGGTGCAAACCTCAAAGATGTAGATTTGAGTCGCGCTAATCTGTGCGGTGCGGATTTGCGCGGTGCAAACTTTGATGGTGCGAACTTTATGGGTGCTATCTTTAGTGATCATACCTTTGGTGATATCCGCTGGGATGAAAAAACTAATTGGCAAAATGTGGAAGGTTTAGAAATGGCGAAAAATCTGCCATTAGCTTTGAAAAAAAGATTTTTGTAAAAATATGACCATTGACTGGGCGTAGGGCGTGCCTCCTGACCATTGACTGGGCGCAGGCCCTGCGCCCCTACTTACAGCGATTTCCAATCATATAAGGTACATCTTAGCCCCCTCATCGCTTGCGGGGAGGGGGTTGGGGGTGGGGTTCTTGTTCCAGGTTTGATGACAATTTGCTGTAGGTAAGTGCTATAGACGTTAATTGAGACACGAAATGTTCCTAAAAAACCATCCACAAAAAGACTCTTAACTCTGTTCCCCGTTCCGTGTTCCCTGTTCCCTCCGATAACGATATATTTAATTATCTACATTGTCTAAATTTACCGTTTGTTCTGGAATCTATGAAGTCTTATTTAGCTGCCGCTATTCAAATGACCAGTGTGCCTGATTTGCAAAAAAATTTGGTACAAGCAGAAGAATTAATTGATTTGGCCGTGCGTCAGGGTGCGGAGTTGGTGGGTTTGCCAGAAAATTTTTCTTTTATGGGGGAAGAAAAAGATAAACTAGCACAAGGAAATGAGATTGCCGCAGCAACGGAAACATTTCTTCATAAAATGGCACAACGCTTTCAAATTACCATTCTTGGCGGCGGCTTTCCTATCCCTGTAGATAGTAGCGGTAAGGTTCATAATACAGCATTGCTCATAGGTGCTAACGGTCAAGAACTCGCCCGTTACCAAAAAGTGCATTTATTTGATGTCAATGTCCCTGATGGTAATACCTATCAGGAATCAAGTACCGTCATGCCTGGACTTGAATTACCTGCTGTTTATGCTTCCCCTGACTTGGGGAAAATTGGCCTTTCTATTTGCTATGATGTCCGCTTTCCTGAACTCTACCGCCATTTATCCAGTCAGGGCGCAGATATTTTATTTGTTCCCGCCGCTTTTACAGCCTTTACTGGTAAAGACCATTGGCAGGTATTACTACAATCCAGAGCAATAGAAAATACCTGTTATGTGATTGCTCCCGCTCAAACTGGGACTAATTATGACCGTCGCCAAACTCATGGACACGCTATGATTATTGACCCTTGGGGTGTCATTTTAGCAGACGCTGGCGAAAAACCAGGAGTAGCGATCGCCGAAATTAAACCTACCAGACTAGAACAAGTCCGTCGGCAAATGCCATCCCTACAGCATCGGGTATTCTAGACAATAGACATCTTGTGAAAAAGAATGTAGAGACGTGACCTGAAACGTCTCTACAAGGGTTCAGAAAGACGCGGATTTAATTTTCACCAGATGTCTATTAAATTAAGGAACAACCAAAACAGGACAAGGGGAAAGGTTAATCACCCGTGTAGTCACGCTATCCGTTGAACCTTCGTCAGTTAAGCCTAGTCCCCGACAGCCCATAATAATTAAATCAGCCCCAACTTCATCAGCCACATCACAGATAGTAAAGGCTGGTTTACCTTGTCTTTCTAGTAATTCCGCGATGATTCCTTGTCCAGAAAATAAAGCCTGGGCATTTTCTAAAAGTTTGGCAACTGCTTCTGGAGACACCATAGGACTGGTAGCAGGTGCTTCTAAGTCTGGCTCTTCAACAACCGAAAGCAGAATTAAGCGACTGCCATAGGTTTGCACAATATTGGCAACTATATCAGCGGCCTCTCTGGCTTCTCGACTTTGATCAATGGGAAATAGAACTGTTTTAAACATATTTCACCTCTGCACGCCTCACTCCAGTAAAATCTTGATAGTCATATTTTGAAAACAATAACAAAAAAGTAATCAGGAGAGTTTGGCTGTGTCTAAAAAAAGTTTAGCAAGTTTATCTGCGGCTGAGATATCTGGAAAACGCGCTTTAGTGCGGGTTGATTTTAACGTCCCTGTGGATGATCAAGGCAACATTACTGATGATACCCGGATTCGGGCTGCGCTGCCAACTATCCAGGATTTGACTCAAAAGGGCGCTAAGGTCATTTTAGCAAGTCATTTCGGCCGTCCCAAGGGTGTAGATGAAAAATTACGTCTAACACCTGTTGCTAAACGCCTTTCTGAATTGTTGAAACAAGAAGTTGTCAAAACTGATGACTGTATTGGTGATGATGTAGCTGCTAAGGTTGCGGCTTTACAAAATGGTCAAGTGCTGTTGTTGGAAAATGTCCGCTTCTACCCAGAAGAAGAAAAAAACGAGCCTGAATTTGCCAAGAAATTAGCTGCAAATGCTGATTTTTATGTAAATGATGCTTTTGGCACTGCTCACCGCGCCCACGCTTCAACTGAGGGTGTAACTAAGTTCTTAAGTCCTTCTGTAGCTGGTTATTTGGTGGAAAAGGAATTGCAATACTTACAAAGTGCAATTGAAAGTCCCCAACGTCCTTTGGTGGCTATTATCGGCGGTTCTAAGGTTTCTAGCAAAATTGGAGTTATTGAAACTCTGTTGGAAAAGTGCGATAAGTTGATCATTGGTGGGGGGATGATTTTCACCTTCTATAAAGCCCGTGGTTTGAGTGTTGGTAAGTCTTTGGTAGAAGAAGATAAGCTGGAATTAGCGAAGGCGTTAGAAGCTAAGGCTAAAGAACGCGGTGTAGCTTTATTGTTACCTACAGATATTGTTTCTGCTGATAAGTTTTCTCCTGATGCTAATGCTACTACTGTCAGCATTGAAAATATCCCTGCCGATGGGATGGGTTTAGATATTGGACCTGATTCTATTAAAGTTTTCCAAGCTGCTTTGGCTGATTGTAAAACTGTGATTTGGAATGGGCCTATGGGTGTGTTTGAGTTTGATAAGTTTGCGGCAGGTACAGAAGCGATCGCACATACTCTAGCAGATATCAGCAAAACTGGTGCAATTACCATTATCGGTGGTGGTGACTCTGTAGCGGCTGTGGAAAAGGTTGGTTTGGCTGATCAAATGAGCCATATTTCTACTGGTGGTGGTGCTAGTTTGGAGTTGTTGGAAGGTAAGATTTTACCTGGTATTGCAGCTTTGGATGAAGCATAATTAATAGGATGAAGGATGAGGCTTTTGGGCTTTGTCCTTCATTTTCAAGAATTAACTTAAATCCAATCTTTAATAAGTTGAATATTTGGAATATGCCGATAAATAGCATTGTACAACTTTGCATCAGCAGTAATAAATTTACAGTTCTCTCTGATACTTAAAACTACGTAAAGGCTATCATAGACGGTTCTTTGATAATTGACTGCAAACTGATAGGCATCTTTTAATAATTCATCAGCAGGAAATATTTTTAATTGTATTTGCTGAAATAAATCAAGTATCATTTCAGCTTCCTGATTTGTTAAACCTTGAAATCGCTGTATTTTCCAAACAATATTACCAATTTCTGCATAAATCAAGTCTGGTGCAATCAAGGTAATTTGTTGTGATTGATAAGCATCAAGGATTTTATTTGCTTCTAATGAATAATCTTGAGCAATAAACCATTTAATGACTACACTACTATCAATGACGATTTTATCTGTGATCATCTGTCTCTATCTTCTCGCAATAATTCTGTTAAATCAGAAAATTCTCCATATTTTTGCTTTAAGTTTTCTTGCAAGATATGTATTTTTTTAACAAGTTCAGACTTTTCTATTTTGTGATGTTTAGGAAGATTGATTTGATTAATTTTTTCATCAACAAGTCTATTAATTAAGGATTCTAAATCCTGTAAAGTCATTTCGGTAATAGATTGGTTTAGCATTTTTGATCAACCTCCAGTGGTAATACAAGGGTTTTCTTAACTACAATTTATATACTATATCAATAGTTTACTCACTCAACTGAGCTTTATTATAGCATACATCTTTACTAAGATGATAACTTGGCAGAAATGAAACATTTTATTCTTGATATTTGAATGGGTGTTTTTCTATTTCTTCGATGGGTAGGAGTAGGGTTTCTTCGATATAAGAGCGAACTTCTGGGGAAGTAAGATATAAGGAATATGTAATTAATAAATTAGCATCATAGTAATCTCTGAGCATATTAATATCTTTATACGTTAATTTCCATTCTTCTTGTAAATTGCGATTTTCATAAAAAATCAAGCTCTCACTTAATTTTGAAGATTTGACTTCTGATTTGTGACTACGAATGCCTGAAATACAAATGTTACTATTTTCTTGATATTGACTTAAATCTCCAATTATTAAGTCTTTAAATTCATCTAATGTAAATGTAACTTTAGATATTATGCTATTACCCATATCTAAATAGATGAATTTTATTTCATCAAAACCTTCATTCTCAATTAAGTTGTTTATTTGCTCAAAAGATAATGATGATATAACTATTTCAAATTGCAAATTACATATTTTATCATTCAAAACATTTGTCTTCAAAAAACTTAGCATCTCAAGATAGTTATTATAAACATCCAATATATGTTTATCTATGAAATTAGGTAATAAAGGATAAATATCCTGGATTACAGAATTTAAAAGTTGTGGAATACCTATTTTTAGATTCTGTAATTTGATTTTAAATTGTTCCAGCATTGTCATGAAATTTTCTACTGGTGGAATTTGAAAATAATCTTTTAACTTTAACCTTACCCAATCTTCTACAGATTGGATATTTTGAGATGTTGTTCCTACATTAAGTTTTAAATAATCTAAACCTTGAATTTTAAACCAATTTTCAGCCAAGGTTGTTTTACCAATACCACCCTCAGCTTTAATCAGAATAACTTTTTTACCCTCATTAACTAGGTTGTTGATACTTGCTATATCTTCCTCACGTCCTAAAAAATTAGGATCTTTAAATATAGTATTTTCAATTTCCTCTATTTCAGTTTCGTTTGCTGGTACATCAACAATATCTTGCCAGTCTAAACCTAGTTTTGTGCAAATTTCCTCAAAATTCAAGCGTTCAATTGGTATCTGACGAAAGAAATTAGTAACAGTTGAACGAGAAAAGCCTAAATCTCTAGCTAAGGCTGTTTGATTTAAGCTATTACTTCGCAAAGCTTTTTTTGCTTTCTCTATACCTTTTATAGATGCAGTAAGCGATCGCCCAGTCATATTTTAACCACAGAACTTGTAATTATTGTAACCGCATTATTATCAAAAGTCATACACTCTCATACACAAAGTCATACACCCTAGACAACTTACTCAGACGCTATCTCAGACACCAACCCTCGAAGCTAGTTGATGTAGTCACTCAATACGCACAAAGCTATGAAATCTACCTACATCAACAGTCAATGCTACTACCGAGGTAATAACGGCGTTCTCCTTCCTGCTGTCACTACAGTTCTTAAAGCCACACAAACCCAAGAGTCTCGAAATGGACTTTACTATTGGCGGAAAAAAGTTGGAGATGCAGAAGCAAATCGTGTTGCTAATAGTAGTCGTAGTCGGGGAAATGCTTTACACAAAATGATTCAGCACCATTTCCAAACTCACTCACAGCAACCTATAAACAACTTTATTCAACCTTATTGGGATAGCATTCAACCTTTATTTAAACATATTAGCGATGTGCAACTGGTTGAGCAAGTTGTACCTAATTATGTGGAAACTTACGCTGGTAAAGTTGATTTTGTGGCGCGTTATCAAGGTATTCCCCACGTCATTGAATGGACAACAGCCGAAGAACCAAAGGAGAAACTAGAAAAGCTTTATGATAAACCTTTACAACTAACTGCTTATTGCGGCGCAATTAATAGACACTATTACACCAATCTATTTGGCGATAAAATTAATCATGCTTTAATTGTTGTGGCTTTACCTGACCAAGAAGCAGAAGTTTTTCAGTTTGATCGCACAAAGTTAGTTTATCACTGGAATCAATGGTTGAATCGGCTGCAAAACTTCCAATGTGTAGCTGCGGCGTGATGCGATCTCGAAGTGATCCGTAGGAATCGCTCATACTTTAGCAAACATTAGCAAAAACGGCGCAATTACCATTATCGGTGGTGGTGACTCTGTAGCGGCTGTGGAAAAGGTAGGTTTGGCTAGAAAAATAATTATTACTAATTAAACCATGAGCCATTCTATTTCTGAGAGATAATCGTAGCATGAATTTTCTCTAAATTCAGCGATCGCAACTCCTCCAGAATTTGCTCTGGTGTAAATTCTTGCAGGTAATAATCCATTACATCGTCAATACTAATACAATGCCCTTTGATACGGATATTATCTGGGTCTAAAAATTAAAAATAGTCTTCTAGCTGCATACTTTTACTTTTATACAGCCTTTTCATTATATCTTATCTACAAGGGCTTGTTAATGGGATGCGGTACTTATATAATTAATAACAATCTCAGTAGTGTAGTATTTAGATCCCCGACTTCTTTAAGAAGTCGGGGATCTGGATATTCACAAATAATTTAAAATAGTAGATAGTTTTAGCAGTACCAGAATTATACAAGTGATGATGTAATGGCAAGAATTGAAGAAATTTCCGTCAAAAACTATAGGGTTTTGCAAAATATTACCCTCAAAGATATTAAACCTTTCTCAGTCTTCCTTGGACCTAATGGTAGTGGCAAGACTACGTTTTTTGATGTAATAGGTTTTCTTTCCGATTGTATCACTACCAATGTGAGAAAAGCCTTAGAAAAACGAGGAAGATTTCCAGAAGTTATCTCTCGTGAGAGTGAAAGTCAAGAAATTGAAATTGTAATTAAGTATCGTGAAAATAAACAATCTCCTATTATTAATTATACAGTTGCTATTGCTTTACAAAATGGAGTGCCAATAGTATCAAGAGAAACTCTGAGATTGGGGCGAGATATTCATGGCAAACCCTTTTATTATTTGAAGTTTGAGAATGGTGGAGGTGAAGTCATTAGTGGGGAGAATCCAGAAATAAATGACAGCAAAATTCATTATCAAATGGATGATCCTAGTTCTCTTGCTATTAAAACTATTGGGCAACTATCAGATAACCCGCGCATTGCTAGTTTACGACGTTTTATTGAAGGATGGTTTCTCTCTTATTTTATCCCAGATCAAGCCCGTCAATTAACCACTGCTGGTGCAATGGAACATCTCTCTCGTGAAGGAGACAATATTGCCAATGTAGTTCAATACCTTGCTGATGAATATCCAGAAACTTTATCTAGTATTTTGAAGTTATTAGCCAGCCGTGTTCCTCAATTAGAAAAAGTAGAAGCTCAACCAACAATTGATGGTAGACTGGCTCTTTTATTTAAAGATAAACCTTTCAATAATCCATTTTTAGCCAGATTTTCTTCAGATGGAACACTAAAGTTATTAGCATATTTGATATTATTAAATGATCCAAATCCTCCCCAATTACTTTGTATTGAAGAACCAGAAAATGGTCTGCACCACAAACTGCTTGATTCATTAAGTGAAGAGTTACAGGCTTATGCACAACGCGCACAGGTATTTGTTTCTACTCACTCACCATTTTTTGTTAATACCATTAAAGATGCTAAACAACTATGGATTTTTCAACGTGATGATAATGGCTATGTAACTGTTACCAGGGCTGACCAAATCCCTAATGCTAAACATTTTATAGAATCCGAAGCAGGTTTAGGTGATCTCTGGTCTGAAGGATATCTAAGAGGATTACCCTATTAATTATAATTACTGATTATGCACATACATTTTTTAGTAGAAGAATCTTCCACTGAAATTGCTTTAAAGTTTATTGTTCCTAAAATTATAGGTAATATTCATACTTTTGAAATACACAATTTTGGCAATAAAAATAACCTTTTAAAAAAATTACCTGAACGGATGAAAGCTTATGCTAATTTTATACCTGATGATTGGCGAATTGTAATTTTAGTAGACGAAGATAGAGCAAATTGTTTAGAATTAAAAAACAAACTCTGTGATGCTAGTAGTGTTGTAACTGAAAAAAAAGGAAATATTGTTCTTCATAGAATTGTTGTAGAAGAACTTGAATCTTGGTTTATAGGTGATGTGGCAGCAATTAGGGCTGAATATGAAAAGATTCCTGCTTCTTTACCTCAGCAAGCCAAATTTCGTGATCCAGATGCGATCAAAGGTGGTACGTGGGAAGAATTAGATAAAATCCTCAAAAAGTATGGCTATGAAACAGGGTTACAAAAAATGAACTTTGCTCAAAAAGTATCTCCTCATATGGATGTTGAAAACAACCAATCTAGAAGTTTTCAAGTTTTTCGTGATGGATTAAGAAAAATTATCAACTAATGACATCTTATTAAAGAAATTGACCTTGAAAAACCGTTTAATGATAAATTATGAAAATAGAAAGTATCCGTCTAAAAAACTTCAAAGCCTTCAAAGAAGTTTTTATGCTAGAAGAACCATCGGCAAAAGCCATGATTGAAGGTATTTTACCAAAAATAACTCTTGTACCTGAATACCAGAAAATAAACGGTTCACGAATGATAGCACCTTACTTGAACCTTGAAAATACACGCTCTCTAAGTTTTTATAAAAGTTATTCATTAGGTATCGATCATATTTTATTAGAAATGGGCAAAATCGGTATAACAACCATTATCGGTAGTGGCGCTAAGATAAGTTGGCTATTTTGAAAATTTAGAAGAAAAGGTGGCACAACGGACAACAGAACTCCAAAAATCAAAAGAACAGGCAGAAGTTGCCAACAAGAAGAAAAAGAAAGAAGAAAAAGAAAGAAGAAAGTTTTTTAATTACTCTCAGGTGTGGGTGTTTCCGTTGGAGTTGGTTCTTGCGTTGGTGTTTCTATGGGGGTTTCTGTAGGTTCTGGTTCTGGAGGATTTTCTGCTGTTACAGTCAGTTGATAATCAACAGGTTCTGAGGCTGTGGAAACAATGACAAATTCATAGAATCCTTTTTCTGGTAATGTTTTGGATATAGTCCGTTCTTGAGAATCTTCTAAAAATCGGATTTTCCCAGAAGGAGAATAAATTGATAATAAAACTTGGGAATTTGCTTCTAACTTAACTTCCATATTCTGATCTTTGGCTAGTTCAGCAATAAAAACTTTACCTTTTCCTGGTTGCAGACTTCCACTCACTGTTTTACCTGTAGCACCTTCAGCAAAAACAATTTTTGCAAATGCGTTTTTAGTAAAAATAGCGTTAAGTTGATCATTGACAAATGCGTACCAAACTTGTCCAATAGGTTGTTTAATAAAACTTTTATCCTTTTGTTCAGGAAATTCATTAAAAAAAGCGGCATCAGCTAAATCAGATAAAGAACGACTCCCAACGTTAATTTTATTGATTTGGGCTTTCCAGTTATCGAGTATGAATGAATCATAATTCCCCAGTTGACGACGGGAATTAGAAGTGATTTTTGACAGCTTTTCTAGGACTTCGGCGGCGGTTTTATCCCATTCTGATCTTAAACTTTCATCTTCTGGATTATTACTGAGGGTGCGCCCTTTTAAACTAGGATCTTTTTCTCTAAATATTTGATTTACCAGCGCAATATAAAATTTATAATTTATACCCAATTCTTCACGGCGATCTTGCAATTTTTGTTTGCGTTGTATTTCCTCTAGTGAAAACTTAACTTCGGGTTTTGCGGCTTCCGGGGGATTGGGACTAGATATAATTGTCGCATTACTTCCCTGTAAATTATGATGAGGGGTTTTGAATTTCCACCAACAATAACTCCCAATAGTCAATACAATGACGAGGATAAAAACATTTCTTCCTGTCCAAATACCTGGTTGGGGAAGAGAGGGAATCATCACAGGTTCGGGAACTGGAATTTTCGGGGGAGAAATAGCGACAGTTGCAGATGTGGGAGGTTGAGTTTGCTGATAGCTAATAGGTTGGGGATTAAGGGCTTGGAGAACTTGACGAACTGTTTGATAGCGATTGCCAGCAATTGGTGATAACATTTTATCTATTATTTGTCCGAATGCGGAACTTAGTTTTACTTCCCGCCGCCATTGCCAAGTCAGATTATAAGTATCAATTAATTGTTGAGGTTGTTTACCTGTCAGTAAAACTAACATTGTCACAGCTAAAGCATATAAGTCACTGTGGGTAGACACCATACCTGTTTGCATTTGTTCTGGGGGTGCAAATCCTATTTTTCCCAACAAAGTGCCATTGGTAGGAGATGCATTTGCCCCTGTTTGGTAATATTGAGAAGCAACAGTTGCGGCTACTTGTTTAACACCCCCAAAATCAATTAACACAGGTAATTGATCACTATTACGCAGCATTAAATTATCAGGAGAAATATCACGATGAATAACACCAAGGGAATGAATATATTCTAAAACTGGTAAAAGTTGCTGTAATAATTGGCGGATTTCTGCTTCTGTAAATTTTAAACCCCGTTGTTTACGACTATTTAATAAAGAATTATAAGTTTCACCATTTACATAATCTTGGACTAAAAAAAGACTTTCTTTCCCTTGTAAATTGATGCGTAACAGTTCCCGAAACCGAGGAATTTGAGGATGTTGCAATTTATAAAGAACACTTGCTTCTCGCTGAAATAGTTCCTCCGCTTTTTTCACAACATAAGGAGTTTGTACTTGGGGAGAGAATTCTTTTAAAACACAATTTTCTCGAAAGCGGTTAATATCTTCCGCTAAATAAGTCGTGCCAAATCCTCCTTGGCCAATTTGACGGATAATAACATAGCGATCGCCTAAAACTTGTCCCGCTTGAATACCCTGATTTACAGATGTCGGTACATTGGCAATTTTCTCCCCACATTGAAGACAAAACCTACTACCAGACGGATTTTGATGCCTTTGAGAACAATAAAGATTAGTCATTTGTCATTTGTCAGTGGTCAGTTGTCAGTGGTCAGTTGTTAGTTGTTAGTTGTTAGTTGTTAGTTGTTAGTTGTCACATCTTACCAATTACCAATTACCAATTACCCATTACTTATTCTTTACTTTATCAGATGCGATCGCATACCAGATTTGCAAAAAAGTTTGTTGATTTAAATTCCCGCGTTTTTGACCAGGAAACAACGGTTCAAATGTCTGATACGTATCTGCGCGTAAATCCTGAAAAGATTTATAATTACCCAATTTTCCAGCCTTAGCAAGTTGATCCCAGCGGTGAGAATCTTGTTGACTATAACTACCTATTTTCTTTTTCGCTGTTTCACTTAGATTTGCTTTTTCTAGATTATTTAACAACTGATCAGCAACCTGAGTCCATTGTTCACGTAAAGCCGCATCTTCCGATTTCTCAGTTAACTTGCGTCTGTTTAACTCTGGTTTTTGGGCATAGAAAACTTCATTAACCGTATTCGTAAAAAATACTGAAGAAATTTCTAACTGTTGGACACGACTAAAAACTTGTTGAATACTACGTTTCCCATTATTCCCACTTCCAGAATTATGAATAGATGGGATTTTGGGAACTTCAATTTTAGGAACTTGAATTGATGTTATCCCCTTGACCGCAAAATTTCCTAAAGCGAAGAAACCCGCACCAGTTAATAATATTCCCGTACTCATGATAAAGCTGACAGTAAAAGGCCGCAACCATATTGGCATCGGTATTTTTTGGACAAACAATGTCGTCTGATTCTTGACACCACCATGAAGAGTCCGAGCGCGTTTGATACCCGGTGCTACCACCTCTGTTTTTAACTTAGTAATATAAGGATGGGGATTATTCTTAGAAGTTTGCATAATTTGTGGTGTAGATACAGTAGATGGTGGAGGTAAATCTTTAATAACTTGTTCGGCTTTTTGATAGCGATCGCTCGGCTTATATGCCAACATCTTCTTGAAGACAGCCTCTAATTTGGGACTTACTTTAATTTCCTTACCCCAAAACC
Source organism: Dolichospermum sp. DET69 (assembly GCA_017355425.1). Classification (NCBI taxonomy): domain Bacteria; kingdom Bacillati; phylum Cyanobacteriota; class Cyanophyceae; order Nostocales; family Aphanizomenonaceae; genus Dolichospermum; species Dolichospermum sp. DET69. The sequence continues at coordinate 4,594,401 of CP070233.1, read as the reverse complement.
AAACGCCATTATAGCTATCATAAAGTAAATTTGGTTCTTTCCCTGTTATTAATACCAAAGCCGTCACCGCCAAGGAATAAAAATCACTATTTTTATATACTTTTCCCTGAAGTAACTGTTCTTCAGGCGCGTATCCCTTTTTACCTAATAAAGTTGCATTTACAGCCAATTGTGTCCGCCAAAAACCCTGAGAAGCTGGTAACTGTTTGACACCACCAAAATCAATCAATACAGGCAAATTATCACTTTCGCGTAAAATCAAATTATCCGGGGAAATATCGCGGTGAACTATATCTAAAGAATGAATATAAGTCAGCACAGGCAGAATATTATGCAATAAATTAATAATTTCTTCCTCACTAAAAGACTTTCCCTGACTTTGACGCTGTGTAAATAATTGATCATAATTATCACCTTCAATATAATCTTGCACCAAAAAGAAAAAATCCTTAGTCCCAATTTTGGCGGCAAAAGAAGCATGAAAACGCGGAATTTGGTCATGTTGAATTTTTTTAAGCACACTGGCTTCTCGTTCAAACAGTTCCTTAGCCTTTTCTAAATCCTGCGGTTTGACAATATTGGGGGCAAATTCCTTTAAAACGCAGGTTTTCCGAGATTTTTGCCGATCAATTGCCAAATAACTGCGTCCAAAACCACCCTGTCCCAAGATCCGCGCAATTTCATAACGATTATCAATAACTTGCCCTACATTCAACGGTAATGCTTCACCACAATGAGTACAAAAGCGATGACTACCATTATTTATGTGCTGCTGACTGCAATATATTTGCATGGTATTGGAGGATAAATAGAGAGTTATTAATGGCTACAAAAGGAGTAAGATAATTTACGTTCCTGTAGCATTATGGATAGAATACTCACAAAAAGCGACGAGATTTTTGCCATTTACAAGCCTTATGAAACACCAAATACCATCACAAAGGGCAATTCTAGGATTAGAAAATTTTATAACAACTCCCTTAGCCCAGAAACTAGAACAGCATCTTCATATTGACAGTCAAGAAATAGTTTTGGCATTATTTGAAGATGTAGCTGCTAGTGTACCTGCTTACCAGGCATTTTTAGCAGAACAAGGCATAAATCCTCGAAACATTGAAACATTAGCAGATTTCCAGAACTTACCAAAAATTAATAAAGAAAATTATATTTCCCGTTATTCTTTGCCCCAATTGTGTAATAATGGAAATATAGGAGGCTGTGATATGATCGCAGCCTCCTCCGGCTCAACAGGTAAAGCCACATTTTGGCCACGTTCCTTAACTGATGAATTACAAATAGCCACCCGGTTTGAGCAAATTTTTCATGACAGTTTTCATGCAGATAATAAAACCACTTTAGCAGTAATTTGTTTTGCCTTGGGAACTTGGGTAGGCGGAATGTTTACTACCAATTGTTGTCGTCATTTAGCTGCGAAAGGTTATCCAATTACAGTCATTACTCCAGGGAATAATAAAACGGAAATTTGGCGAATTGTCCAGGAATTGGGCGTTAATTTTCAGCAAGTTGTATTATTAGGATATCCACCATTTTTAAAAGATGTCATTGATACTGGTATTGCCAATGGGATGCAGTGGGGACAATATAATATTAAGTTAGTCATGGCCGGAGAAGTATTTAGTGAAGAATGGCGAAATTTAGTAGCCCAAAGAATAGGTTCTGACAATCCCTGTGATGATTTTGCCTCTATGTATGGAACAGCAGACGCAGGAGTTTTAGGAAATGAAACCCCTTTAAGTATTTGTATTCGGCGGTTTTTAGCAGCTAAACCAGAAGCCGCTAAAGCATTATTTGGGGAATCTCGTTTACCTACTTTAGTTCAATATGATCCTAATAGTCGGTTTTTTGAAGTGGAAGAGGGCAATTTACTATTTTCCGGTGATAATGGTGTGCCTTTAATTAGATATAATATTGGCGATCATGGTGGCTTAATTACTTATGTCGAAATGCTAGAGTTTTTAGCAAATTGGAATTTTGATCCTATCACTGAATTAGAGAATCATCGCGGAATTCGTCAATTACCTTTTGTTTATGTTTTCGGACGTTCTAACTTTACAGTTTCCTATTTTGGCGCAAATATTTATCCAGAAAATGTGACGGTAGGATTAGAACAACCAATTATCAGAGAATGGGTAACGGGTAAGTTTGTTTTACAGGTAAGGGAAGATTTAGACAAAAACCGCTTTTTATCTGTAGTCGTAGAGTTAGCGCCAGGAGTAGAAGATCAAGAAGAGAAAAGATTATCTATCACTGCTGCTATTTTGGCTCAATTATTGCGTCTGAATAGTGAATTTGCTAATTATGTTCCTCCCCAATATCAAACCCCGATAGTAGAATTAAAACCTACTGGTGATCTTGAGTATTTTCCGATAGGTGTTAAACATAGATATACCAGGAAATAAGTAACGCTTTATATCCCCGACTTCTTTGAGAAGTCGGGGGATATTTTCAAAACTTCACTATTACAAAACTTTCCAACCAGTACCTTTATAACCATAGTCAAAGATATCTGGATGCAATATTTCTGCCAAAATTTCCAAAGAATCTACTAATCGTGGTCCAGGACGGTTAAAGTAAGCATTACCATCAGTAATGAAAACTCGACCACTTTGGACTGCATGGAGTTTCTTCCATTCTGGACGTTGAGTTAATACATCGGTTTCTAGCTGAGTCCGTGGTAAATCAAAGCCACAGGGCATAAAAATAATCACATCTGGGTTACTGGCTACCAATGTTTCCCATTTGACATGGGTTGCAGGTTTACCCATGAGGCCAAATAATGGTTGTCCCCCAGCTAACTTGATTAATTCAGGAACCCAATTTGCAGCAGTCATTAAAGGATCTGTCCATTCAATACAAGCAACTTTTGGCATTTCCGCGAGAGAAAGCCCTTGCAGTCTACGCTTGCAAATTCTTACACGAGCCTCTAAGTTCTCCAGTATTTCTACTGAATCTACTCCAAATGTGTGACTAACCCGTTCAATATCGCCCCAAAGATCCTGTAATGTGTTGGGTTGTAAGGAAATTATTTGCGGTGAACTGTGGGTAAGTTGGGCAACTGCTTTTTCTACTTCTGGTAAACTTACAGCGCAGATATCACATTGGTCTTGGGTAATAATGTGGGTAGGGTGCAATTTCTCTAAGACATCAACTTTGATTTTGTAGATACCCAGAGCAGATTGCAATATATCCTTGGCTTCGTTGTGATCAGTATGGTTATTAGCGTCACCATTCAAACGGGCTTGGGTACAAACTGGAAGGTTAACGATTTCGGGAGGATAGTCACATTCATGCGATCGCCCTACCATAGCATCAAATAAACCCAGTTTAGCGATGATTTCCGTAGCACTCGGAATTAAAGAGATAATTCTTATATCGTTACTTGTATCAATCATAGTTTCACCCCCCTGGAAATAGGAGTTCAGGAGTCAAAAACAGAAAATGGAGTTAAGTTTTTTAACAGACGTTTCTACTTTCATTTTTGCATATTTTCAGAGAGGCGGTATCTATCTTGAGGATGTTATCACTTTTATTTCCCGCCAAAACGCAACCGGACAAAGTTTGATTCTAGACAATAATAGGTAAGTAGGTGAACATAATAAAACCAATCTGTGTAAAGAAAAGTAAAATCGTCCAAAACCTCTTGACTTTTCCCCGTTCCCTGTTCCCTTGCCATAACGACAATTTTTAACGCCAATCTACTTAGTTAAGCATTTTAATTAGTAATTATATTTTAAGATGGGGATTTTATCTGAACCTAAATATCCAGATTAATAAGGTTCATGAATTGATTTACATTCCCAAAACATTCCCGGACCAACGGTTAAAATTTGCTCATTTGGCATCATTAATTCCCAATAAGCAAGCCCAGAATCATCTTCTAAATCTGGTTCTAAAATTAGTTCGTAATGATCCTCAAATGATAAAGTGAGTTTAAAATTATTACTATCAATTACAAAATTAGTTAGTTTTTTATTTTCCAAAAAACATTGTAAAGATATTTTAGCACATTCGGCAGCATCTTTATAATTTACGAACATAGATGAATGACTGAGAAGACCGTTTCCTATCATTAAATACCAAGGTGTTGCCCTAGTGTTAAGTCGCCAAGTTCCTTTGCGTAAATGTGCTAATTTAGGATGGGAATAGGCAATCATTTCACCAAAATGCAACCGTAATTCATCACCATAGCTAAATGTAATCTGATGACAAATTTCACCAATAATTGGTTGAATAATTTGATTTAGATTTAGTATTGAATTAGCAAGAGATGTTTTAGGAGTCATAATGAATATCCTCTATCCTCTAAAAATTCTTTAGCTTTTTGTCTAAGTTCCTGATATGTAAAATCACCTCTATTATTTAAAGTTCCTCCATAACCATTTCTTTTTTCTTCCTCCAGAAATGGTCCAAAATCATCTCTTAATTCCGGTAACATACGAAATTCTCTCGCAATTGCATCAACTTGCTTAATATCATCTTTTTTACCCATAAATATAGACAAACCCTGATTTTATATTTTAACATCAAAATATCATAATTTGTCAGAATCAGGATTTCCAGGATTTAAGGATTAACAGGATAAATAAAGATCCCCGACTTCTATCATAAATTGATGGGATGAATAACATTTTTATTTTTTGCTAAGATGCAGAGTTACAGTCTAGACAATGATACGCAGTCACACTATGCTTAAAATGCAAGCAATGATTGGTGTATCTATGAAAACAAGTCAACTATTGAAAGTAGCTTTAGTTCCCATCTTGGCTATATCTACTCTTATATCTATATCAAGTACAGCACTAGCTGACTACCTGACAAGTGAAGGTTATGGTGGTGAGTATCGTTATGAGTTATGGTCTAGTGATGATGGTCAGAAATACTCTTTGAAGATTTGGAATAAAGACAAAGATCCAAAAAAAGATCCTGGTGTGACTCTGGGTAGGTTTAAATCGAGTAGAGACGCATTAATTCACTTTGATTGCTATTACGCTAAGAAAAAGTTACGTGAGTGTGGCGAAAATATATAATTAGTTTTAGATCCCCGACTTCTTGAAGAAGTCGGGGATCTGGTGATATCATCCAGTTAATCTGCGCCCTCAATTGGGGCAAAACCTTGACGTTGAATGTTTTCTGTGATATGGCGTGGTTCTAGGAATTGCAAAAGATAATCTGGACCGCCTGCTTTTGAACCGACTCCAGAAAGTTTAAACCCACCAAAAGGTTGACGAGAAACTAACGCCCCAGTAATATTCCGGTTAATGTAGAGATTCCCCACTTCAAACTCTGCTTGTGCTTGTTCAATATGGGAAGGTGTGCGAGAATATAGCCCACCAGTTAAAGCGTAGTTTGTGCCATTAGCAACTTCCAAAGCTTCTTGAAAATCTTTAACTCGAATTACCGCTAAGACAGGACCAAATAGTTCCTGCTGGGCTATTACCCCATTTGCGGGTACTTCCGAAAAAATCACCGGACCGATAAAATAACCTTGAGTTGGTGCAGGTAATTCTAAAGCTACCTTTGCTTCTTGTTTCCCTTTTTGAATATACTCCAGAATGCGATCGCGGGAATTAGCATCAATCACTGGTCCAACTTGGGTACTGGGTAATTCCGTTTCCCCAATATTCAAAGATTTAGTTGCTTCTACCAACCTTTCCACAAAAGCATCATAAATTGGTTCAAGCACAATTACCCGTGAACAAGCCGAACATTTTTGCCCACTATAACCAAAAGCAGATTGGACAACACCAACAACAGCCTGGTCTAAATCAGCACTTTCATCAATAATAACACCATTCTTGCCACCCATCTCGGCAATTACCTTTTTGAGATGCTTTTGTCCAGGTTTAAGAATGGCGGCTTCTGCGTAAATTCTACAACCTACCTCCTGTGAACCAGTAAAAGCAATTACATGAGTATCAGGATGATTTACCAAATAAGCTCCGACTTGAGAACCCTTACCGGGGACGTATTGAAAAACACCTTTTGGTATTCCTGCTTCAATTAAGATTTCTGTAAACTTCGCAGTAATGACAGAAGAAGTTTCCGCAGGTTTAAGCAAAGTACAATTTCCCGAAACCAAAGCCGCAACAGTCATACCGCAAGCAATAGCCAAAGGAAAATTCCAGGGAGAAATAACAACAGCGATACCTTTAGGCTGGTAAATATAACGATTGGTTTCACCAACAACATCATAAATTACACCTTTGTCCAGCCGTTCCATTTCGTCAGCATAATAGAGACAAAAATCAATAGCTTCGGAAACTTCCCCGTCAGCTTCCTTAACAGGTTTACCCACCTCCAAAACAATCCAAGCCGAAAGTTCAGCGCGTCTTTCCTCCATTAACTTCCCAGCTTGACGCAAAATATCAGCCCGTTGCTTAACTGGGGTTTTCTTCCAAGCCGGAAAAGCAGCTTTAGCAAACTTCATTGCTTCTTCGGCTTGTTCAATATTCAGAAGTCCAATTTTACCAACTACTTCACTAAAATTAGAAGGATTAAGAGAATCAACAAACGTTGTTGTATTCACATATTCGCCATTCAGCAAGGGTAAATAGGTTTTCCCTAACTGCTGACGCACATTTGCAAAAGCTAAACTTGATTTCTTTCTTTTTTCCTCTTTTGCAAAATCGGTATCTGCTATAGCTAAGAACCCCCCCTGGGTCCCCCCCGCAAGCGAGGGGGAAGCAGGAATGGGAATTGGGGGTGCTAGTAATTCTTCAACGGGACGGTTTTCTAAGTTTTGGCGGAGAAAGGAACTATTTGCGGTGTTTTCTAATAAACGCCGAATTAAATAAGCCATTCCTGGTAACAAGTCACCATAGGGACAATAAACCCGCACGCGATAACCTTTATCTACCAAAGCTTTAGCTATTTTATCACCCATGCCGTAAAGAACCTGCATTTCAAAGCGACGACGGGGAACATTGAGACTTTCTGCTATGGCTATGGCGCGAGATTGCGATCGCACATTATGACTACCTATGGCAGAATAGACATATTGATGATTTTCTAGTAAAAGCTGGGTTATCGCTTCAAAATTGGCATCGGTAGCGACCTTATCATTATAAACTGGTTGCGGCCAATGTTTTTGAGCAGCTTTGATAGTTTCTTGATCCCAATACGCACCTTTAACTAAACGAATGCTGAGAGGATAACCCCGTTGTTTTAACCAAGCAATGATATCTCTAGCATCTTGTTCACTGTCGCGCAGATATGCTTGAATAGTCATGCCGATATCAGTCCGTTGACGAAATTCCTCTTCCAGTAACAGCTTTTTGAGAATGGTAAAAGTAATATCCTTATAGGCGTATTGTTCCATATCAAAATGGACTGCTGCTCCTAATTCTTTAGCACGACGGAGTAAAGTCCGAATATTATTACTTACCCGTGCTTCGCTACCTTCAGCATCTAAAGGATCAAATTGGGAATAAAACGCCGTTAATTTGACAGAAACCTGGACTTTGGGGATATTTTCGCCGTCAGCTTCATCAATAGCGGGGATTTTCGCCCAATTTTTGGATGCTTCCACCAATTGCTGCATCAATTCCAGGTATCTTTCTAAATAAGATTGGGCTTCTATTTCCGTAATTACCGCTTCACCGAGTAAGTCAATGGTGAAAGCCATTTTATCCTTTCGCAGTCTCTCAACGGTTTTGATGACTTGCTTAATATTTTCCCCAGAAATATACTTATGTGCTAAAGTTTCTACAGCAGTTCCCACAGTTGTGGCTGCTACCTGTGCGGGCATAGAATCAGGGTTAGCAAAATTTAAGATTGCTTTTAAAGCTGCGGGTAATTCTACAGACTCATCTCCCAAATATTCTTGTAAATGGGAGGCAATTTCTGATTTACTATGTAAAGCGGGTAAAGTGTCTATGAATCTAAATAGTTGGACTCGTAAACCAGGATTACTCATAGCCCAGTCGAGTAACTTATCATCAAGGCGCATTTGATCCCGTAAAGCTCCGAAAAATGAGCGATTTTCCCCGGTAGCAGCTAAAACCTGTTTGGCAATTTCTTGAGTTTTTGCTTCGTAAGTGCTGTTTTCTACTTGTAATACCATAAAATTTGTTAGTAATCAGTTTTCTGAATTAATGTCGACTAATGATGTAAAAGTTTTGAATGTGGTTGTCTCGAATATCTGGAAAAACTTGGCTTTAGTCTCTTTGGGGATAAGTGTAGTCTACTTGGGAGGTTGTACAAAAAAGCCGACAAATACACAATTGGAATTATGGCGTAAAGAAGCAAGTAATCGCAATGCGGAAATTCTAGCAGATAAAGCCAAAAAGAACCCGCAGCGTCAGTGGAATTTAGCTATTCAAGGTGAGACAGCCAGTGGTAAATCACAAACTTTAAATTGGCCGGAGTTGCTTAAATTAGCTACAACGGATGTGAATACAGCTGATGCAAAATTAGAAGAAGTGCTGTATCTATTCGGTGCTAATATATCTCTTATGATATGGACGAAGATATAGAGGAGAATATATAAGATTTTTAAACATAGCTCAAGGGTCAGTTAATGAATTAGAAACTCATCTAATTTTATCTCACCGAGTAGGATTATGTTCAGAAAAAGATGTAGAAATGATTCTTAATTTATTAAAAGAAGAAAGCAGAATGATTATTAGTCTTATTAAAAAACTAGAAAATTAAAATTTTTTCCCTGTTCCCTGTTCCCTTCTCTCAATTTCTCGGTTTAGCATAACAAGTACCGAAGAGCCATATTTCTTTAACACTATATGTAATACCAAAGCCACCGCTACCCAACACATTTTGGATAATAAATCTATTATTATTCAGATATTGATTAGATTGCCAAAGTTTCATTGAGTTATTATTTTTATTTAAAAATAGATAAGGAAGAATTTCTTTTAACTAAATATTAAGCCTATTTGACTACTCAATTGTAGCGTATATGTTATATATTACACTTTATAAGTTGATCTGTCAGCCTTTAACCAAACATGATAATACTTATGAATACCAAAAAACTGATATCTGCTTTATTTCTTCATTGGCAAAGCACATTTTACCTCTTCAATATAGATAAAGTAGCAGCTAATAGAGCTTTTACTGATTTAGTTGCAGCATATTCTAGTCCTAATCGTTACTACCACAATTTAAAGCATATTTATCACGTTATCAGTACGATTGATATTTTACAAGTCTATACCCAAGACCTAGCTGCTGTAAAACTTGCTGCTTGGTTTCATGATGTTATATATAATACTCAAAGTCAAGACAGTGAAGAAAAAAGTGCTGACTATGCTGCCAAGATACTAGAAAATTTAGCAATTCCAGATAATAACATTAACATAGTTCACCAATTAATTTTAAATACTAAATATCATCAAGGTAATGACTTAAATAGCCACGTTTTACTTGACGCAGATTTAGCAATCTTAGCCGCAAAACCAATTGAATATCAAGAATATTCTCAAGCCATTCGTCAAGAATATGCGTGGGTATCAGAATTGGCATATATCACTGGTAGAAGACAAGTTTTAGAAAGATTTTTGCAACGAGAACGAATTTATTTTACACCTTTGATGTTTGATAGTGCCGAACAATCTGCCCGTGATAACTTAGAAAGAGAAATAATTGATCTTTTTAGAATTTAGAATTTAGAATTAATCTTGAGACTTGGTATTTTTAATGATTGCATGAATAATAGAAATTAATTCATTAGATTCATTTAATAAATGAAGTAATCTTTTTTCTAGGGTTTTCTCCGTTGCAATTAATATTTTTAACTAATAATTTGTTTCTCTAGTCTCCTTTAAAGAAATACTCATTTTATGAATAAAATCAGGTTTACTCTCTGCATTTTGTGCTTCCTCAATGTTTGCTCCAATGCTTGTTCCAGAGCGGATTAATTGTTTGCTCAAATCATATCCTGTTCCACCATTTTCTCTCAAAAATTTACAAAGATTAACTATTCTTATCCTAAAGTTTAGAGTTCTTTCTTGTATATCTTTGTTAGCCATTTTTAATGTTATGATTGTTTTTCTAAATTCTAAATTCATTTCACACCCCAACCAATAATAGCACCACTGATAATTAAATAAGCAGCATTAATGCGATAGCGAATTACTAAAACTGCTGAAATCAAAGCCATAACTAAACCTAAAAAATCTACAGAATGGGTTTTTGGTAATATTAAAGTAGCTATTCCTAATTGGATTGTAGTTAAAACCATTAACGCTACAGCACTCACATTTACAGCATCTAAAAAAGGTCTTGTCCAAGATGAATTACGAAGACGATTCATGAAAGGATTTAAGGCAGCCACGAATAAAAATGAAGGTAGAAAAATTCCTAAAGTTGCGACAATTGCTCCCGGAAAACCAGCAATTACATAACCAATAAATGTTGCGGTAGAAAGCACAGGACCAGGAGTAAATTGGCCAATAGCAATAGCATCTAATAATTGTTGTTGTGTTAACCAATCATATTCTTCTACTAATCCTCCTTGCAAAAAGGCAATTAATAAATAACCACCACCAAATAACACACTACCAACTTTGAGAAAAAATAAACCCAATTGCCATAAAGGTACAGAAATATGATCATTTATCGCTGTATTCAAAGTTGCGGTAGTTTGCCAAAATGTACTTGTGGTTAAACCAATAATCATTAAATTAGCTTGATTACCACTGCGTAACCAAATCATTCCTAATATTCCTCCTAGCAATAAAGCCACAACTTCGTTAACTTTAGTAAACCAAGTTATTAACCCAACTGCTACAGCAATTACAAGTAGTTGTCTTGTTTTTATGGCTTTTTTTCCTAAACCCCAAATAGCATTAATGATAATTGCTAAAACAACAGGTTTAATTCCATAAAGTAACGGTGCAACCTGGGGTGAAGTTCCATAATTGACATATACCCAAGCCAATAAACCTGTAATTAAAATCGCAGGTAAAATAAAACAAACTCCGGCAACTATTAATCCTAACCAACCTGCATAAATATATCCAATATGAATAGCCATTTCTGTGGAATTGGGACCAGGAATTAAATTTGTTGCCCCTAGTAAATCTAGAAAATGTTCTTGTGTTAACCATTGACGACGTTTAACTACTTCATCTTCTATCATGGCAATATGGGCAACGGGTCCACCAAAGCCAATAATGCCTAATTTGAGAAATAGTTGGGCAACTTCAGTTAAGCGATTTGACAATAAATTACTCATAAGGTTTAATCTTTAAAGCCATATCTGGATAATCACTAAATACACCATCTATGCCCAAACTAAAAAATATTTCATATTCTTTTTGGGGATTTCCTTGACAGTCTGAGGGTAAGAAACAATCCTCATTTCTAAAAGTCCAAACATGAACCTGTAAATTAGCATTATGAGCATTTGTGATTAAAGATGTGGGTGATAGTAATTTACCATGAATATCTCTAGGAATTAATAAGTTTTTATGTACACCTATCGCTTGGGCATATTCAGCAATTTCTTTTAACCCTTGTTGACTTAACAAATCTATATATGTCCGCGGATCATCATTAATAATAAAATTGTATGGTTTACCAATATCATTAATTAATTGCACTAAGGGTAAATCTGTTTTTTGTGATAATTCTTTCAGATTACTAACTTCAAATGATTGAATAAATACAGGTAAATTAATTCCCTGCAAATTCCATAATAAAGTTGATTCTAATGATAAACCAATCGCCTTAAAATAACTGGGATGTTTAGTTTCTGGATAAATGCCAATATGGCGACCAATTGCTTGACTTTTATGCTTTACTAAATCAATAATTTCTGCAAAAGTGGGAATAGTAAATATCCCGTTATAAGCTATATTTTGAGGACGGATTTGAGGAATGCGTTCTTGTGCTGTTAGGGTTTTAATTTCTGCTATGGTAAAATCTTCTGTAAACCAACCTATTTTAATTTCACCATCAATGATTTTAGTAGTTTTTAAATGGGCAAATTCGGGATGATTAGCAATATCAGTAGTTTCTGATATTTCGTTTTCATGACGGGCAATTAAAATCCCATCTTTAGTTATTACTAAATCTGGTTCAATATAGTCAGCGCCTAAATCAATTGCTAATTCATAACTGGCTAAAGTATGTTCAGGACGGTATCCACTTGCGCCTCGATGAGCGATAATAATAGGGGAGTTATCTGTGAAAGTTTGAGTCATGACTGCTTGCTGATCTTATTTATAAGTACATGGGCCCAAATAAATATCAAAATAATATTATTGACTAGGGCAGGCTAGAAGCCCACCCCACAATAAGTATAATATTCTTGTGGGGTGGGCATCCTGCCTGCCCATATTATATTTAATTGTGCCTACCTACTTAATTAAATTCCTACTACTATTATTGTTTGGTTATTAAACTCATGATGTCAACTCAACCTGAATTGAAGCGAATAGAAGAATTGCGGCGATTATTGCAAAAAGCAAGTTATGCTTATTATGTACTAGATGCGCCCACTCTGGAAGATACGGTTTATGACCGACTGTATCGAGAATTGCAAGAATTAGAAACGAAGTATCCAGAATTAGTTACGACCGATAGTCCGACTCAGCGCGTTGGCGAAAGACCTGCTACCCATTTTACCTCAGTCCGCCATAATATTCCCCTCTACAGTTTGGAAAATGCTTTTAATATTGAAGAATTGCAAAATTGGGATCAGCGGTGGCGGCGACACGCACCCAGTCAGTATAATGACGGAGAAATAGAATATGTATCTGAGTTAAAAATTGATGGTGCTGCTTTAGCTTTGACTTATGAAGATGGACTTCTAGTCAGAGGTACAACTAGAGGAGATGGGATAATGGGTGAAGAGATTACCCAAAATGTGAGAACTATTCGCTCAATTCCCCTGCGTTTAAATTTTGACGGGTTGGAAAATATTACTAAGGTGGAAGTCCGAGGAGAAGTATTTCTACCTTTACAGGTATTCAAGGAAATTAACGAGAAAAGACAAAAAACCGGGGAACAGGTATTTGCTAACCCGCGCAATGCTGTAGCTGGTACGCTTAGACAATTGGATTCGCGGATTGTGGCACAGCGGCAGTTAGATTTCTGTGCCTATACTTTACATATTACGGGTTTGGATGATTCCAGTATTGCCAATACTCAATGGGAAGCTTTGGAATTGTTGCAAAGGTTGGGTTTTCGAGTTGATACCAATCATAAACTCTGCCATTCTATTGCTGAAGTGGCTGAATATTACCAATATTGGGATACAGAACGGCTGAATTCTCCCTATATGACAGATGGTGTTGTCGTCAAATTAAATACGTTTAGACTGCAAGAACAATTGGGGTTTACACAGAAATTTCCCCGCTGGGCGATCGCGTTAAAATATCCCGCTGAAGAAGCCCCAACCCGTGTAGAAAAAATTACAGTTAATGTTGGCAGAAGCGGGGCGTTAACTCCTTTAGCAGAAATGTTACCAGTACAATTAGCAGGAACAACTGTTTCCCGTGCTACCTTACATAATAGCGATCGCATTGAACAATTAGATATCCGGATTGGTGACACCGTGATTGTTCGCAAAGCTGGGGAAATCATTCCCGAAGTGGTCCGAGTTATTAAAGAATTACGTCCCGCTGACACCCAGCCTTTTATTATGCCTTGCCATTGTCCCGTTTGTGGACAAAAGGTAGTCAGGGAAACTGGAGAAGCAGTTACTAGGTGTGTAAATGCTTCTTGTGCGGCGATTCTCAAAGGAGAAATTGAACATTGGGTAAGTCGTGATGCTTTAGATATTAAAGGTGTTGGAGAAAAGTTGGTGTATCAATTAGTAGATAAGGGATTGGTTCATTCCGTTGCTGATTTATATGACTTGACAGCAGATAAATTAGGTGAATTAGAACGCATGGGGCAGAAGTCGGCGGAAAAATTGATAAATGCGATCGCCCAATCAAAAACTCAACCTTGGTCTAGAGTATTATATGGTTTAGGCATCCGTCATGTTGGCAGCGTCAACGCCCAATTATTAACAGAGAAGTTTATTACTGTTGCAGAGTTAACAACTGCAAGACAGTCAGATATTGAAGGCGTTTATGGTATCGGTGCAGAAATTGCCCAATCAGTCTATCAATGGTTTCGGACTCCAGCTAATCAAACCTTGATTGACCGCATCCAAGCCATTGGTTTACAATTAGCAACCAGCACAGAAGCTCAAGCTGTGGGCGAAATTAATCAAAAATTTGTCGGTAAAATATTTGTCGTGACTGGCACATTACCAACCTTAAAACGCGATGAAGCCAAAGCCTTAATTCAAAAATCTGGTGGTAAAATCACTGATTCAATAAGTAAAAAAACAGATTTTTTAGTTGTAGGAGCCGATGCTGGTTCTAAATTAGAGAAAGCGCAGACTTTAGGAATCAGTCAGTTGAGTGAGGCACAGTTATTGGCAATGTTGGCAGAATAGTAATCAATTGTTATAAATCGTTAAATTCTGTTACAGTCTTGATTGTGAAGTTAAATTAACCGAAACGTCACATTTTAATATTTTTTGGAGTACAAACGATGAATTCTCTTTTTAATAAAACAGTTAGCATCGCTATAGCTGCAACAACTCTTTTTGTGAGCGCCCCTACATTAGCAGAAATAAAGCCTATGGCTAAACCTGCTACACCAGTTACCCAAACAAATACTGTAGGGACAATTGTCGAAGTTGCCAGCAGCAACCCTGTTTTTACAACACTGGTAGCAGCTATTAAAGCCGCTGGTTTGGTAGAAACCCTCTCTGGTCAAGGTCCATTTACCGTATTTGCACCTACAGACGCAGCATTTAAAGCTTTACCAAAAGGAACTTTAGCAAGACTCCTTAAACCAGAAAATAAAGCCACCTTAGTCAAGATTTTGACCTATCATGTAGTTCCTGGGGCAATTACTTCCAAAATTATCAAAACTGGTAATGTCAAAACAGTTGAAGGTGCTTCAGTTCAAATTAAAGTTAGAAAAGGTCGAGTAACTGTAGATAACGCCAAAGTAATTAAAGCAGATGTCAAAGCTAGTAACGGTATAATTCATGTAATTAATAAAGTGCTACTTCCACCCGATGTGAAATTGTAGAATTTTTTTTACATGATGGATTCCCGAATTTTCAAAAATTCGGGAATTTTGTGCCAAGAATGAGAACTGGAATTGAGACTAAGCCAGAACTGATAGCTGTGGTTAATTTTTAAACCGATATTCTGTCCCGACTCTCAGCGTATTGCCATTATAGCGGGGAGTCATTAATAGAGAAGAGTCATAAGGATTTGGTAAGTCAGGTGTCCGCAGATACGGATCATCGGTTGTTTGTTGAGCCAGAGCATCATGATAAAGAGTATTTACTAACTCAGCATCTTTGGCGATTTCATTGTCGGGAAAGGTAGTACCAAATTTACCCCCAGGTCCGATTAAAGAATCTACTTGACGTTTTAAACTGCCATTTTCGTAAAAGTTAGGGTCATGGCGAAAATAAGCTCGCTCAAAAGTATTACTGGTTGTTTCTGGGGGGTCTGTTGCGGTTTCAGCTTGAGCCACCCCAGGGAAGGCGGAACTAGTAGCTAAAAGTACCAGTAATCCACTCAGGGCTGGAAATTTTATACCCATCTTGTCAACTCCTCAATTTTTGGGTGAATCTTAATTTATGCTTAATTTGGGAACTCTATTGAGTTTCAACTTCGGTGTAACACAACTTTTAATGGTTTGTAATGTCTTATTCCACTCAAACCCCCAGTAACCTAGATATTTGGGCAACTACTACTGATTTAACTACTCTCCGTCACAAGCTACTAGATTTATTTTGCCAGTTGGCGTATCAAGAAGGTGATTTTGTTCTTTCCTCTGGACAACGGAGTTCTTACTATATTAACGGTAAACAAGTCACACTCCATCCCCAAGGCGCTTTGGCTATGGCCAGATTATTGTTACCACTGTTACCGGAAGATACTCAAGCTGTAGCTGGGTTAACCTTGGGGGCTGATCCTATTGTATCAGCAGTAAGTGTAGTTTCTGTGTACGAAAATAAACCAATACCAGCTTTAATTATTCGCAAGGAAGCCAAGGGACATGGGACAATGGCTTACATTGAAGGTCCGAATTTACCCCAGGGTGCAAAAGTCGTAGTTTTGGAAGATGTGGTAACAACTGGACAATCTGCGCTCAAGGCTGTGGAGCGGTTACAGACTGCTGGTTATACCGTAGATAGGGTAATTTCTCTGATAGATAGATTGCAAGGCGGTGGGGCGTTATATGAGTCGGCTGGGTTACAGTTTGAAGCTTTATTTACAATTGAGGATCTTCAGAAACGGTATCGAGAAATTAATTTATAAGTAGGGGCGTATAGCAATACGCCCCTACTGAACCACGCAGGAGCGTTCGCGGAGCGTCTCGTAGAGATAGGACACGAAGGAAGAAGGAAGAAGGAAATTTGTCCCCCTGTTCCCTAACTCATGAAAACGAGTTAGAAATTCTGGAAATCAGATTGGTAATTTCCTGGTAATATCGCGTGTTTCCTGACTGAGAATAAAGATCAGCAGATTTGCGTAAATCAGTAATTGCTTCTAGCTGATTTCCCAAATTTCTATGTATATCTGCTCTGACTAAATAGGCTAGGGAATAACGTGGTTGCAATTGTATTGCTTGATTTAAATCTGTTAATGCGGTATTT
Organism: Dolichospermum sp. DET69; assembly: GCA_017355425.1. Taxonomy (NCBI): domain Bacteria; kingdom Bacillati; phylum Cyanobacteriota; class Cyanophyceae; order Nostocales; family Aphanizomenonaceae; genus Dolichospermum; species Dolichospermum sp. DET69. Next base: position 4,577,735 of record CP070233.1, on the reverse strand, counting down.
AATTCTCCCAATAGAAAGCGACTACGACCCCGATTAAACCAGTCCTCAGCTACATTAGGGTTAATGATGACTGCTTGAGTATAATCTGATATGGCTTTTTGATAGTCTTTCAGGGCATAACGGGCATTAGCGCGATCGCTATAAAAGACAGCAGACTGGGAATCTAATCGTAAAGCCTCAGTAAAATCACTAATTGCTCCAGTAAAATCTTTAGCTATATAACGACTACTGCCCCGATGATAATAAGCGGCTAAAAAATCTGAATCTATCTTTAATGCTTGGTTATAGTCTTGAATTGCTGTTTGTATATTACCTAACAACTTGTGAGCATCACCCCGTTTGCAATATGCTGGGGCAAATTCCGGGGAGATTTCTATGGCTTGGGTATAATCTGCAATGGCATTGATAAAATCCTGCATAGCTTCCCACACCCTACCCCGTCCATAGTAAGCTGTAACTAAACGAGGGTCAATTTGTAATGCTTGATTATAATCAATAATGGCATTTTCATAATTTCCCATTTGATGATGTGCATTGGCTCGAAAACCATATACTAAAACTAATGCGGGATTAATTTGTAATGCTTGATTATAATTAGTAATTGCATTTTCATAATCTCCCAAATTGCTATATGCCAAACCCCGTTCAGAGTATGCTGGAACATCATCAGGAACTATTCTTAATGCTTGATTGAAATCAGCAATTGCTTGGTGATAATCTTGAATACGGGCATAAACTAAACCCCGATTGTAGTAAGCTGCACCAAATTTAGGATTAATTTCTAGAGAACGATTGTAATTAGTTATTGCTCCGTGATAATCTTGCAGAGCATAATAACTATTACCACGATTATGGTAAGCTTCTGCAAAATTAGGATTGATTTTTATACATTGATTATAATCAACAATAGCTTTCTCATAATTACCTAAAATATGAAATATATTCCCGCGATTAATATAAGCGATCGCAAAATTAGCATATAATTCTAAAGCAGCATCAAAATTAGCCAGTGCTTGTTGATAATTACCGCTATGATAATGGTCTAAACCCTGTTGATGTAAAGCATTAACAACATCAAAATTTATATTTTTATTCATGGGTTTTCTTATATATAGTATTTGTAAGGTGTGTTAGGCATAGCCGTAACGCACCCTGAGCTAGATAAGTGGTGCGTTAGGCTGGCGCTAACGCACCCTACAGTGGTTGTAATTTATCACATATTATGTAGGATTACAAGATTACTCGGTAAGCGTAAAGCTCAGTCACTTTAGTGCTGAGATATAAGCGACACGGGCGAAAATATTTAGCCTAACTCGTTGACTAGTAACAGTAGGTGTGATATACTTTTAAAAGTTCCATAATTTAAGTATAACTAAACAACGTAAAAACTTAACTAATTTGGTTGAGTGCGTAGTCATACCTAACAGTATTGCAGTTTAGGAAAGCTAAATTTGGTGAAAAATGAAATACAAAAATCGAGTACGGTAGGGATACGGTCATTAACGCTTTAGGAGAATCGACCTCTGTTTTTGTTGGAGTAATCCAGCAATTGTAAGTTGGCTCATTGATTAAAGAATCTCAGTGTCTAAAGACGGTGAGAGTGTCAATAGAGTTTAACTTATGAGTACAGCTTCATGTTGAGATTTTTCAGGTAAATTAACCATTTCCCTTTCCATGTTGTGTAAGGAAGTTAACATCAAATCATCCCGGTGATGCCAAATTGTAAATATTTTATCTCTACCATCATTTAGGGTTTCTAAATCAATTGTATAACCATCATTTATTTGCTGCAATTTCAAACCCAACAACCCTAAAAGCCGACTTAATAGCTTAATTCCGGAAACAGATTCTTTACCTCTGACTAAATCAATTCCTAAAGCTCTTTTAATGTGTTTACTGCTTTGTCCAGCCACATTTTTTAACCAAATCAAATCAGGATCATTTTCCTTAAATACCCTTGCTGTTTCCAAAATTTGCAGCATTCCCAAAGCCCGCATAGCTTCCACCTTGAGCGTATAAGTTCTTAAATCTGGGAGAAAAACCTGACCTTCACCCCATAATAACTGCTGACTCCATTCTTGCTGATCTTTAACATGAAAATATTCACTTTCATGAGTTAGGTAATAGTGAATTAATAATTGTCCATAATAGCCCTTTTCATCCTGTAATTTAAGTTGGGGAGTAACTACAATCCCATATCTTTGTTTGAGGATATATTTATCTACTTGATGACGTTCTACATTACTGAGAGAATGTTTAGTTAATAGCTGTTCATATTCTACATAATCAATATTTTTAGCAGTAGCTACAGAATTTGCGGCTGATAATTGATTTTGCTGTTTAATTTCTTTGATTTTGCGTTTAATTTCCTTGGATTTTTGCAAACTTTGCGCCCAATCTTTTTGGACTTTCACAATTTCTACAATTAAGCGTTTGCGATTTTCTAAATCACTAGGTTCAGTGGCAAAAAATGCCAAACGCAAATCACGAAGAATATTATTTTGCACTTCATTACTTCGCATTTGAATTTGATGACCATCAGTTATCAATCCATCTTGCATTGATTGCCGATAAAGCCGAATAGAAGCATTGACTCTGGCAGATAATTTTGCCCAAGTGCGTAAATGAATAGGATCATAAACAAGAGGTAAATCTACATCTATTTTATGTAATGGACTTAATAAAGCTAAATTTTCTTTTTGATTTTCTTGATACCAATGAGATAATAACCGATAATTTGTACTCCCGCTGCCAATTAAGCCAATACCGCGTTTAGCACACCAAACAATGCGGGGGACATTATCCCGCACTCTTGCTAAGGCTTGACGGGCTTCTGAGTCAGGAATTACCCCTTGAAAAATGCCATAAACTCGGTCAAAATGTTGGACATCAATACTAATTCCTGTTCCCAAACTAGGGGTAACAAAAACAGTATCATAATCAGTTATTTTCTGATTAATAGCAGCAATAAAATCAACGGCTGCATGGCCAGGTGTATTCGTAGTATGACTGCTAACTACTAAGGTTTCTGGAAATTCTCTTCTAAGTTTTTGTAAACGTTCTTTTAAATAACGTTCAATAGTTTCACAACTGTAACGTCCAGCCCGACTATCGGTAGTTACATAGCATTTTCTTCCAGCAATTAGATCTAATTCTAATTGATGAATTAGGGGTGTAGGATTTGGAGAATCATAAAAAGTGGTATCCCAACCTTTTTCTGGTTTCCATTCGTTGATAACTACCCAAGGAGTTAATTTAATTCCTGCTAAAGTTTGTAAATATTCTAAAGATACATCTGATAAATCGGCATCTTGAGCAATTATCAAACCTCCAGTTGTGAGAACTGTAGAAATTAATTGTTGAAAAATGCGGAGAATTTTCACCCGTTTTTGTTTACAGGTATTACTATTGAGTAAATGCCATAAGGATTGCTCAACTTCATCTAAAATTAATATTGCCCCTTGCCAATCTTCGGGTTTTAATTTCCAAATTGAATCTACACATAATCCCAAAGATGGCGTAATTGGTAAAGGGCATTTAATAGGTATTTCATCAGCTTCTATACTCCATGCTGCATGGTCAATTCCCCATTGAATGCCAATCTTTTCACACAAGAACCGTCCTAATATGATTCTATGGGTAATTAGTAAAACTGGTTGATTGCGGCTTTTTGCTTGTTGAACAATGCTTTGTAATGCTGTGGTTTTACCTGTACCTTTGGCTGATTTTACTCCCACTAAGCCAGAGGTAGGAAAAGCAATATTTCCCAAATAAGGACGGTTAACGGTAAGTGCTGCGGGAATTGTTAACTCTGTATGGGGTTTGGTTTGGGCAATATAAATATCTAAATCTAGACTTTGACGATAAATTTTATCAAAGGCTATGACACCTTTAGCTATGATAAATTCATCAACTCCTTTTTCTTTTCCTGGCAGTTCGACAACTTTAACAGGGCAGTTTTGTTGTTGAAATAAACAACCCAGTTGGGAAATAGCGTTATTCACAGCCGCAATTTTTTTAGCTTGTGTTTCAAAATCAAAACAAATATAAAAGTTGCGTTTTGTAGTTGTGAATGCTGCTAAGTCGGGGATTAATTGCCGACGGGTAACTTTGCCAAATTCATCTTTAATAACTCGATAACCGCTAGTAATCCCAGGAACAGCAATAGCAGCATATCCTTGGCTTAAAAGGGCTGCGGCTTTTTTCACACCTTCGCAAATCACAATGGATATCTTATTTTTAATTACCCATGACCAAAAACCTTCGGCTTCTCCATCATGATTAATAGTAATATTTTCCGGTAATTTTAAGTTGTAACGTTGTCCAACTTGTTGCCAAATTTCTAAGGATATGCGTAAACAAAATATGCGTGTGGGTGTGCTGGGAGGATGTTCGTATTTAATTGATTTACCTTTTTGATTTTGTCGCGGTTGGTTGGGTTTAAAACATCCCCATTCCATCTTCTGCCAGTTATTAAGGGGGTCTAGTCCAGAACACCACCAACCACCTTCTGTAATGTGGCTATAACGCTGTAACCAAGCATTTTTAATCATCCCTGTATTGGTGCGAGGGAGTTGGTCAGAAATTAGCAGATATTCATAAGCATTATTGCCTTGAAGCGATTTAAAATTTAAACGAATTAAGTCTAAGTTTATACCACCACTCTTGACTAATTCTTCAAGGTGTTGTGGATGTAAAGAAGGCAGATGCATAAGCTGAAGCAGCTAAGGAATATAACAAGATCAAGACTTTAGCACGGCTAGGCTGATTTTTAATAAAAGAAATTCTGGAATTTAAGTGTTGTATTTTTTACTTTGTTTTGATAAATACTTCTGTGAATATATCAAGGTGTGGTTAGGGCTGTACAACCGTAAACATAATAAATTTGTATTGTGATATTTATACATATATAATTTTTATTTATAGGTATTGGTGATGAAGGACAGAATTAAACTATAGCAATTGCTTCCCAAAGTTCAGGCAGAGGTTCATCAAAATCACTAGCAATGGTAATAGGTTTTCCTCTCAGTGGGTAATTCTTTGTAGTTTTTGTTTCGTGTGAAATAAGATCAATATTACTGCCATTATATCGCATCCCTTCATCCCAAAAAGCGATTCCTAGGTCGCGCAACGCTTACGCTATCACAAATTAAATTCCTGTCAGACTATAATAAAATCAAGGGATAATCTACTAAATAATAGCCTTGGTGATGACTAAAAAAGAAAAACTATGGCAAAAAGCTAAAAATAGTCCAGAAAATCTAACTTTTGATGAATTTGAAACTCTCCTCATTCAGAATGGGTGGGAATTTAGTCGTCAAAAAGGAAGTCATCGTTTATGGTATTCACCTAGTGGCCAACCTTTACCAATTCAACCTCGTAAAGATGGAAAAGCAAAACTCTATCAAATTCAGCAGTTCTTTGAATATCAAGAGGGAAATCAGTAATGACTTTAAATAATTATAATTTTAATGGCTTTACAATTAATTTATATATTGATGAACAAGGAGATTGGTTAGCACATTTCCAAGAAATACCTAACATTTCAGCTTTTGGTGATACTCCCGAAGAAGCTTTGCAAGAACTAAAATTAGCCTGGGAGATAGTGAAGGAAGATTATCAACAAAAGGGTAAAGAAATTCCCTTTGCTCCTGTGCGTAGAAAATTGTACTCTTCATGAAGCGATTCCTAGGTCGCGCAACGCTTACGCCCTTCCACATCCCAAAACCGTAGGGGTTTAGCACTGCTAAACCCCTACAATTCTAAACACCCACAGATCAACCCTAAATCTAAAAAGGCATATCTAATAACAATGTACCATCATAATAAATCTCACCAAGATTATCAGGATCATTTTCCCAATTTAAAGGATTATTAATAATGTAGTTTCTAATCGTCTCTAATGATTTTTTATCCTGATTAATGTGTTCATGAAAATTTCTTTGCCATACTGAAGATATGCCTTTTTGATTGCAAATTTGATTGATCTTTTTAGTAACAGCACTTTTATTAAATACAATATGGACAGGCAGTATGCTTACCCGACAAGGATATTATTCTATATTTATTTCAGCCCATCTACTTAGCAACTTTATCTATTCATTAATGTTGCCACAAACTTTAACCCAAATTCTTCCTCGAAAATGCCTTTTTTGTAATCTAAACTCCACATTTCCAAAGCACATTCATCATTAATCATGGATGGAAAGATGAACATCTTAAATTCTTTGAAATTGAGAAAATATTCACATTGAATATGAGAAATAGCCCCTATTTGTCTTCTATCTAAAGCCACAGCTAATCTTAAAATGGCGCTGAGTTGATTAACCATTTGCCGATGTTCTCTGTGGAGTAGATTTCGATAGCTATCATGTTTTTTCTTGGGGGGAGATTTGCGATGATAACGGGCTATATTGGCAATAATTTCGATTTCGGTTTCGTTATAACCCAGTAATTCACCATTTCTAATTAAGTAGTATGAATGTTTGTGGTGTGCTGAATGGCTGATATAGTGACCACAATTGTGTAAAATTGCAGCAGCCCATAGTAATTGACGTTCATCTGCACCCCAATGATGTATTTGTCCTTGGGTTTGGTCAAATAAACTCAAGGCAAATTCCGCAACTCGTTGACTATGTTCTAAATTAGTCTGGTATTTTTTGGCAGTTTTTAATATACTGCGTTCCCGAATGGAACTTTGAAACCGCAGTCTATTATCAATAAAACCATGTGTCAGCATCCAATCTACAATCACCCCTTCCCGCAAAGATCGCTCACAGACTGTTAAAGATTCTACGCCTAATAAGGTCATGGCTTCCTGTAAAATTACTGCCCCTGAAAGTATCACTTCTGACCTTTTTTCTGGCATCTCGGCGATCGCTCCCCGTTCTACATTGGTCATCTTGCGTAAGCGATTTACCCAGGTTCGCAAGTCCTGCAAACTGAATTGATAGCCGTTGAGAGTAGAAGGAACAAGTCCTAATTTTTCCCGGGCGTGGATGGTAGCAATGGTTTCTATTGTCCCAGATGTGCCGATTAACTGGGGAGAATCGCCAATTTTGAGTTTTCCTTGAATTTCTTCTACAGCCCGTTCTAACATTCCTCTCGCATAAGCTTGAAGGTATTTAAATTCGCTTTCGCTAATGGGATCTGATTTGACTAATTCCCCTGTTAAACGCACTGCACCGACTTTCGTACTAGTAAGACTACGGGGTTCTTCACTGTCTCCTAAAATCAATTCTGTAGAACCACCACCAATATCAATAATAATATGCGATTTGTTGTTAAATTCCATCCCCGACAACACACCTAAATAGATGCGTCGGGCTTCTTCCGGTCCAGAAATTAAGTCAACGCTTAAACCGACTTCAGTTTCCACTTGGTGCAGAAAATCCTTACCGTTGGGAGATTCACGGACGGCACTAGTAGCAACCGCGACAATACTATCTACGCCTAAACTATGGGCAAGGGTTTTAAATCTTCCCAAACAAGCGATCGCTTTACTCATCACTTCTGGTTTTAATTCTCCAGTAATCAAATTGCGATCGCCTAATCTTACTGTTTCCTTTTCTCTAGCAATAATAGTAAAAGATGGTAGGGTAGCTTCAATTTCTACTACCACCATGTGTAAAGAATTTGTACCAATATCAATGGCTGCAATCATCTGGTTTTTGTGAACTGATTGATTGGATATATTTCCTGTGTTAGCCGAAATTAAATTTACCATCTTGTTGTACTTGTGAATAGATGAATAGGGACTAGTAGTCTGTCAAATAAATTTTGACGGATAAGAAACGAACCACGTTCGCGGAGCGTCCCGGAGGGATATAGGAACGAAGGACACGAAGGAAGAAGGAAGAAGGAAGAATCAAAATGGCAACGAATGAACCCGTCAATTAGTTCTTGACAGACTACTAGAGGACAAATAGCAATTGACACTCTCAGGTCTAAAGACACTGAGATTCTACTGACAGAATAGATTTAGGTAAAACCCAAAGCCTAATTCTCGCTGCGTTCGTCAAACAACGCCTACCCAGTGAGCCTAAGTCTAAGCTTAGATTGCTGGCTACTTTTCTTAAAATGTTCGCTGCGCCGTTTAGATCAGCGTTAACAATTGAACCATTAGCTGACTGATACAATCCACGTTTAACGCGCTTACCCGATGCTTTCCACCCTTCTGGTTTTTGACCATAAACGGGTAGGGAGTCTCCATCCAAGAAAGATGCTTTTGACGTATAAGATTCTTCAGTTTCTTGAAATCTAATTCCGTGTAAATCACATAATTGTTTTAGTCGGTCTTTGAGTTTACCCAAAGGCATTTGAACGAACTTTTGATTGTTTAATTTACCCATATTGGCATTAGATTTAAAACCTTCATTCCAGCCAATTACTAATGTACCAATGCTGTACTTTAGGCAATGGTCAATAATTAGTTTTGCAGCTTTATTAATGCCATCTTTCATTTGATGGTTGCGTTTACGGGTTACTCTGTCTAACCAATTATCCCAGTAAGCTTCTGGTTTATTTTCTTTACGGGTTGATACTTTCTTATTCCATAACTGATTCATTGCTTTCATCGAACGAGCATCAATCAATAAAGAATTACCCAAAGTATCAACACAAGCAGCTAAATTATCGGCAGTTCCTAAGTCAATTGACAGAGCTTGGCTAATATCTAAATCATGCTTTTGTCTCTCGACTTCATAAGAAATTTCCAGATAAAAAGCCTCATTCTTAGGGAGGATAGTAAACTCTTTAACCTTTGAGTAAGCAATGTTTGAAGGCATTGTTAGGAAAAAATCAGAAATACCAAACCATCGTCTAACAGTTAATCCTAGAGAAAATCTAAGTTGCCCGTTAATTAATGTTGGGGGTTGTCCTCCTGAATTTGGATAAGCGACCTTGAAAAGTTTAGAACCTGTTAAGTAATCTGGTACTTTAGGTTTAAAATGTAATTGACCTTTGAGAAACAAAGAGCGTAATTCTTTAAAAGATTTAAAACTTTCAGCTACTGACATCAAAGTTTGTTGCATCGGGACTGACGGCATTGATTGAGCTACAAGTGATTTACTGATAGATTTTTCGTAAATCAAATCAAACTTGTTAGTTAGCAACTTTCCAGTTTTGAAAAATGTCTGTCGAGCAAAGTAAACACCACTATTATAAATCTTGCCTGATTGTTGACAAAGATACTCTAATACCGTTTTTGTTTCGTTATCTGGGGATAATAAAACTTGTTGGACCCCCATTAACTTTTTAGCCTTAGACATTGTTTCGACCTGCAATGCTGTGATATTGTTAGTATATCAACATATTTAGTAAATAGCGATGCCATTTCAAAAAAATAACAAATTAGGTTTCGCAAGTAAACAGCCGTTTGACAAAGACCCTGTTTGCTTTAAAGTGTTACCTGGAGTCAAGGCAAAGTTAAAGGCCGTCCCAAACTGGCAAGAACGATTAAGAGAATTTACTGATAAGCTTATAGAAGAAATGAAGATTGAAGGCGAATAAATTCGCCCGTGTCGCTTATATCTCTCCGGCTTTAGCCACTGAGTTTTACGCTTACCAAGCTATCCTATAAATGTAAAGATATGTTAAATCATCAAAAATGTTAGAAACACCAAAAACCAACCCAGAACCATTATGGCTTGTAATTATCCAGTTGTTACGCTGGAATAAACCCGAAGGGAGATTAATTTTGATGATTCCTGCATTGTGGGCTGTGTTTCTAGCCGCTGCGGGTAAACCACCTATACCCTTAGTAGGAGTGATTATTTTCGGTAGTATCGCTACCAGTGCGGCTGGATGTGTAGTTAATGACTTATGGGACAGAGATATTGATCCCCAGGTAGAAAGGACAAGCAGCCGCCCCTTAGCATCTCGCGCCCTTTCCGTTCAAGTTGGGATTGTAGTGGGCATAGTCGCCCTTGCCTGTGCCGCAGTTGTCGCTTTCTATCTTAACCCTTTAAGCTTCTGGTTGTCTGTAGCGGCAGTTCCGGTAATTGTCCTTTATCCCGGCGCAAAACGAGTATTTCCTGTTCCCCAATTGGTGCTTTCCATTGCTTGGGGGTTTGCGGTGTTAATTAGTTGGAGTGCAGTAACAGCCAGTATTACAGCGCCAACTTGGTTACTTTGGGGGGCGACTGTACTATGGACATTAGGATTTGATACCATTTATGCCATGAGCGATCGCATAGATGATCAACGCATAGGCATTAATTCTAGCGCTTTATTCTTTGGAAAATATGCCCCTATAGCCATTGGTATTTTCTTCCTTGGTACGGTTATTCTTTTAGGTGGCGTAGGTTTCTTAGTTAATTTAAATATTAGTTTTTGGATTAGTTTAATTCTCGCTACTATTGCCTGGATTTGGCAAATTATCCGCTTACAACAGCCAGAAATACCTAACCCTGCTTACGGGGAAATGTTTCGCCAAAATGTGTGGATTGGTTTTTTAATTTTAGCCGGAATGATTGTTGGTTCTTTTTAATTTTGTAATCAATGTAACCAAATAAAAAATTTTCTATCAATCTAACTCAGGCTAGATTCAAAACTATCAGGACGATTGTTTTCAAGGTTGGGATATTAATCTACAAGCTAGATAAAAACCAACCTTATGAAGCAATCTATTTTTATTAAACTCGCTACAATAATTTTACTATCTATTGGTAGTTTAGGTTTAGTTATTGGCGGTTTTTGGATTAGTAAAGCTTCTAGTAAAAATAAACAATCGCAGTTAATTACTGATACATCACAATATCAGGAAATTCGGAATCACAAATGGACTGATATTCAACAAATTCAATATTTTCCTCAACAAATTCCCGCTGATACTCAAGTTTTACAAATGGCTTATGCTTCTAGTTTAACTCCCGGAAGCAGTTCTTTACAAATTCGTCTCAAACAACCACAAGCAAAGATCAAAACCCTCCTTACACAATACAAAAAAATATCCCAGCATCAATACCAGGGTGGGAATACAAATAATCATAGTAATCAACCCAACGGCGTACCTACAACGTTTTTTTATACTAGTGATGCAGAAACAGAAACCTTTCCTAGCAGCTATGAAATATTGGTATTAAAAGCAGAAGATAAAAGTCAACCTGGTTCAAAATGGAATCATGGTAATAGTAGTGGAGTTGCAATTGATGTTGCATCTTCAGAAATAGTTTATTGGGCTGAAAAGTGGTAAAAGTCCTCTATAATAAAATTAGAGAATTACAACACTAATGAAACAAGATTCAATGCCTTTATTACCGCACGAGTCGTTTCCCTCTCAGGTCTAAAGACACGCTCGTTTCCCACTTACCGCGATGTCTTATGAAATTCAACTAATTAATTTTGTTACAAGTTAAAAAGATAAGATATAATAAGATACAAAAATCAATATAGTATTTCCGTAGTATTTCAGGAGAAAACCATCATGTCTTTAACCGTAAAAGAACTAGAAGAAATACAGATAGCATATCCTGACTATCGTATGGAATTAGTAGAGGGGAATATCATTATTATGAGTCCGTCAGGTTATGAATCGGAAGAAGTTGGTACTGAGTTTGCGAGAATTTTAGGTAACTGGATAAGACCACGTAAACTAGGCCGTGTAACTGGTTCTAGCGCAGGTTTTAAATTACCAAATTCTGATTTGCGTGCGCCAGATGTATCTTTTGTGAGAGCCGATAGACTGAAACATTCAACAGAAGATTATGCAGAATTAGTACCAGATTTAGTAGTGGAAGTAAAATCTAAAACTGATTCTTTAGATAAACTACGAAAAAAGATTCAAGAATTTATCAATTTAGGTTCACAAATTGGAATTTTAATTAATCCAAAAACAAGAACAGTAGAAGTTTCTCGTTTTGGTGAAACCGTAATTTTAAAAGATGGTGATATTTTGACTCTACCCGATTTACTTCCCGGTTTTGAAGTAGCAATTTCTGAAATTTGGTCTCCTGTTTTTGAGTAATTTAGCAAGTGCGAATCCTAACTCCAACAAAAAATACCATCCTGTTAATCTTTAAATCCTGACTCCAACAAAAAATACCATCCTGTTAATCCTCAAATCCTGGATATCCTGATTCTGACAATTTGCTATAAATCCTAACTCCCACAAAAAATACCATCCTGTAAATCCTCAAATCCTGAAAATCCTGTTCACGTAGTGTGGCGTTAGCCATTTCTGACATTTTTTGATTAATTACTTTGTTCTGGTATCACATACTTGATTGCGAGATTGATGGTATTTTGTTTTTACACAAACTCCTTGATCCCAATCGCAATATAAGCTATGACACTCAATTTATATTTACTGCGACATGGAGAAACTACTTTTAGTCAAAGTGGTAATTTCTGCGGTAAAACTGATGCAGAGTTGACATCCGAAGGGCTGCAAATGGCATCCAGTTTTGCTGATGTTTATAAAACTTTAAAATGGGAAGCGGTTTATGCCAGCCCAATGAAACGCGCAATTGCAACCGCCAAGCCATTTTGTGATGCTATGGGTATGGATATGCAATTGCGTGACGGACTTAGAGAAGGTAGTTATGGCGAATGGGAAAGCAAGAGTAAATCCTATGCTCAAGAGAATTATGCAGAAAACTATGTAAAATGGTTAACAGAACCCGCTTGGAATGCGCCCAAAGGTGGAGAAACGGCGGTAGAGATTGCAAACCGTTCTATGCCTGTAATTGCTGAAATCCAAGAAAAATATCCCCAAGGTAATGTTTTAGTAGTTTCCCATAAAGCCACAATTCGGATTATGCTTTGCAGTTTACTGGGAATTGATTTAGGACGCTATCGCTATCGGGTGAATATTTTGGTCGCGTCGGTAAGTATGGTTAAATTTGATGTTCATGGTCCTTTATTAGAAATATTAGGCGATAGGCATCATATACCAGATCATATTCGCTCTCGTCCCGGAACATAACCTGAATTTCATTCTATAAATCCTCATGCAAACGAAACAAACCATCCTGTTAATCCTTAAATCCTGGACATCCTGATTCAGACAAATTAAGATCCCCGACTTCTTAAAGAAGTCGGGGATCTGATTGCTTATTACATCCTTTCTACAACCTTAATTCCCAACAAAGACAATCCCAACTTCAAAGTTTTTGCAGTTAAATCACATAACATTAACCGCGAAGTTTTGACAGGTTCTTCAGATTTAAGAACAGGGCAATTTTCATAGAACTTATTAAACTTATCGCTGACTTGATACAAATAATCACACAAACGATTTGGTAATAAATCCTGTTCTACTTCCTTAATCACCTCATCAAGTTGTAACAGATGTTTAGCTAAAGTTAATTCTGCATCTTCTTTTAGTAATATCTGGCGATTTATTCCCAAATTAGTAAAATCAATATTCCCTTGACGACTAATACCTTGAATCCTCACATAAGCATAGAGAAGATAAGGGGCTGTATTGCCTTTTAGAGATAACATTTTGTCATAACTAAAGACATAACTGCTGGTACGATTTTGGCTTAAATCTGCATATTTTACCGCACTAATTCCCACAATTTCAGCCACATTTTGCATAAATTCTTCAGTTTCTACTCTCCCATCTTCTTGTAATCTACTTTCTATATCTGCACGAGCGCGGTTAATAGCTTCATCTAACAAATCCCGTAACCGTACAGTATCCCCAGAACGAGTTTTGAATTTTTTCCCATCTTCACCTAACACTAAGCCAAAGGGAACATGAACTAATTCCACATCTTCAGGTATCCAGTTGGCTTTTCTTGCAACTTGGAAAAATTGAGCAAAATGATTAGATTGTCCTTCATCTGTAACATAAACTATTCGTTTAGCTTGATCTTCTTGAATCCGATAACCTAATGCAGCTAAATCTGTAGTTGCATAGTTATAACCACCGTCAGTTTTTTGCACAATTAAAGGTAAAGGATTACCTTCTCTATTAGTAAAACCATCCAAGAAAACACATTTTGCCCCTTGACTTGATTCTAATAATCCCGTTGTAGCTAAATTCTCAACAACTTTTGGTAATAAGGGATTATAAAAAGATTCCCCTCTTTCTATTAATTTGATATTCAGTAAATCATAAATGATTTGAAATTCTTGTCGAGATTGTTCACATAAAAGTTTCCAAGCATGAAGCGTATCTTCAGCCCCAGCTTGTAATCTCACAACCTCTTGACGGGAGGTTTCTTGAAAAACTGGATCTTCATCAAATCGCTGTTTAGCTTTGCGGTAAAAATTAACTAAATCTCCAATATCTAAAGCATTTGCTGTAGTGAGTGCTTCTGGATAAACTTCCCGCAAATAGGTAATTAGCATTCCAAATTGTGTACCCCAATCACCAACATGATTTAACCGTAAAACATCATGACCACAAAATTCTAAAATCCTGGCAATGGAATCACCAATAATAGTCGAACGTAAATGGCCGACGTGCATTTCCTTAGCAATATTCGGACTGGAAAAATCAACAATTTGCCTTTGTGGAGTTGTTGCTGTGGGTATTCCCAATCTATCATCTACTTGAATAGCGTTGAGTTGTGCTTCCAGGTAAGATGTTTGTAATTTGAGATTAATAAAACCAGGTCCTGCAATTTCTGGAGGTTCACAAATATCAGATACATCTAAGTTACTAACAATTTCCGCAGCAATAATTCTGGGTTGTTTTCCTAACTTTTTACTTAAAGATAAAGCTACATTAGCTTGATAATCACCAAATTTAGGATTACTTGCAGAAACTAAAATTGGATCTGTACTGGTATAATCTTCACCAAAAGCAGCTACTAAAGCCTGTGTTAACTTGAGTTTTAGTTGTTCTTGTGTAGCGTTCATTATCTAAATTGTATCTATGTTAAAGTTAAAATTGCTGTAACCTTTGATTCTAGCTTGAAAATATAGTTATTTCAGGATAATTATTCAAGTTTATAGAATTATAATAATAATCTATCGGTTTTTGATATACTTATTCGTCAAAAACTGCTGCTGATTGAAAGCCTCAATCCCTTACGAAGCAAGACTCATAAGAGATTTTCGGAGTAAATTTATCGAGAATCAGTGAGCTATTTATGATTGGTTGGTTTCTTACCACAAACTGTCCTACTGATAGTTAGTAACTTGATAGATAGATATATAACAGCTAGTTATCCGTTAATGGTATTGTTATGAGTATTGCTAATATCTATAATTAGATTACCAAGAGTATGTAATACTATTAGTAGGTTTAATATAGCGATGACCGTGATCATAAGACTCAAGGAATTACGCAAAAATAAGGATATTTCTCAAAACGAATTGGCCCGATTACTAGAAATGTCCTTAGCTAATGTTCAAAAAATTGAATATAACAAAGCAAAATCCATACCACTAGACACATTGGAAAGATTATGCAGGGTACTAGGATGTCAGGTAGGAGAATTGCTTGTTTTAGTAGATAAATAACCACACCCAGAACTTATGACAACAGAACCAAGCCGATTAGATCAAATAGAATCAATACTTTTCCAAGTAGCTCAACAACAAGCCGCTAACACTCAAGCCATAGCTAACTTAGGTGTCAAAATTGACAATTTAACTAATGATGTTGTCAATTTAACTAATGATGTTGTCAATTTAACTGATATCACAATGCACTCTATCCAAAATGCGGAAAATGATAGAGAAGCTTGGCAATCTGAAATTAAACGTATTTGGGAATATTTGCGCGATAGAAACGGTGGTAGTTATGCTGCTTAATCTTTTATCCGATTTATTGTTGGTTTTCAACATCTAAACCTCATCCATTTTGAAACCTGAAGTAGTGGGAGCATCTTGCTCGCTACCTAACAGCAGGAAGCAAGATGCTCCCACTACTTTCAATAACTATGGTTTTTCTCTTAGGGTTTAACCAACTTTCTCCCGCTGTGCTTGCAGTTTTAGCATGATTTCCGCGTGCATTTCGCGGGTAATGGGATAGAAGTAGATTAAAACTAAACCTGCAATCAAACAAACAGTTGGTATCGGTCCAACAGCAATCCGAATAGCTAAAAGTGCTGATTCAGGTTGTATAGGTAAAGAAGTTTGTCCAATTACAGCTTCTTTAAAACCATAAGCTTGTAAAGTGTTACCAACTAGAAATAACCCGAAAGCTAAACCAAATTTTTGCAATAAAACCATGAAACCATAAAAAATGCCTTCGCGTCGTTGTCCAGTTTGCAATTCATCTAATTCAATCACATCAGGGATCATTGACCAAGGAATGAGATAAGCTGTAGAAACTCCCACACCTGCCATTACAGCCATAACATACATTAAACCAACTTGATTCGGCTGCAAGAAAAATAATCCAGCAGCAGCGATAATCCAGGAACTCATTCCTAGAAAATAAACCAGTTTTTTACCAATTTTTTTACTTAAATAACTCCAAACAAATAACATTACTAAAGCCGTTCCCTGGACTGCAATCATGACATTGGGTACATCTCCCTCTTGCAGACGCATACAGTTAACCACGAAATAGGGAATAATGCTGGCTGTGATTTGCACACCTAACCAAGAAAAAAGATATATAGCAATGACAAAAAGAAAAGGTTTATTACTAAAAACAATTTTTAGCTGTTCAAAAAAGGGAATTTCTGCTTCTTGTGGTAAAGAAATGCGTTTAGCTTCAAAAGCCAAAATGCGATCGCGCACCCCATAAACGCACCAATACAAAGACAAAACTGCAATTACCGTACAAACTGCCGCTAATACTAAATATTGTTGTTGACGATCTGCAATTTGTGAAAAAATTATTTTTGCTAAAATCAATGATAAAATACTGCCACCAATAGAAAACGTAAAGCGAAAACTATTCAGACTAGTGCGTTCATCGTAATCCTGAGTTAATTCAGGAGTCATGGCTGTATAAGGCAAATTAACAACAGTAAAAAATGCCTGAGATATAACCCCAATTATCACATAATACCAAAATAAACCCCAAATATTAATATTTTTATCAGCACTAAATTCAGGAACAATCCACTGCAAAAAAGAGAAAAAACCAAAGGGAATTGCCCCATATAAAAGCCAAGGAAGACGACGACCCCAACGACGGGATTGGGTTTTATCAGTCAACATTCCCACAATCGGATCATTGATACCATCCCAAATTTTGCCAATCATCAAAATACTACCTGCCAAACCCGCCGGAATTCCTGCTACATTGGTAAAGAAAACCATCAAGTAAAAAACAGCAATATTTCCAGTAATAGCTGGTCCCAAATCTCCAGCCCCATAAGCTAGTTTAGTTTTAAAATTTAATTTTTCACTTGTCAGAGATTTAGGAAAATTGTTATTATCAGAATCATCTTTAACCATAAATCACACCCATATTAATTGACAATTGTTAACACACTTATTTTAGTCTTATGTCAGACCTTTACATTTCTTGGTCAGATTATCACCACAAAATTGAACAATTGGCTGTAAAGATTTATCAATCAGACTGGCAATTTAACCAAATTGTCTGTTTAGCTAGGGGTGGACTACGAGTAGGGGATATTCTTTCTCGCATTTATAATCAACCATTAGCAATTTTATCTACTTCATCTTACAACGACGCGGATAAACATGAAAGAAGTAATTTAATTATTTCTCATCAATTGACCATGACTAGCGAAAATTTAGGTTCACGGATTCTGCTAGTAGATGATTTAGTAGACTCTGGAATCACTCTACAACAAACAATTCCTTGGTTAAACTCCTATAGCCAATCCCCTATAGAGGAAATTCGCACCGCTGTAATTTGGTATAAAGCTTGTTCAGCCATAGTTCCTGATTACCAGGTTGATTATCTTGCTGATAACCCCTGGATTCATCAACCTTTTGAACATTATGAAAATATTACTCCTGCTGAATTGGCAGAAAAGCAAAATTTAGCCGTTATCAAAGGTAAGTAGGTAGGCATAATTAAATATAATATGGGCAGGCTAGAAGCCCACATGAGGAAAAGACTCGGGGGACAAGGCAGACAAGGTGACAAGGGAGAAAACACGTATAAAGGAATGTATGATCAGTAAAAAAGTAAACCGTAGTCCGAGTATTTTGTGGATAAAATCCTCCTTGTCTACTATCCTTCCTTCTCTTCCTGGTCTTGCCTTTACGGGGTGGGCTTGGTGAACACCCGAGAGTTAACAATATTATTTTGATATTATTTCAGCCCATTTACTTAACAGGTGATAAAGTTCAAAATACCCAAAAATATTGTAGAGACTTTCCATGGAACGTCTATACTCGCATTTATTATTCTCAATTTACAAATAAGTTTCATCTAAAATTTGCTCTAAACTATAAGGACAATGTTCTGGGAAATCAATTTTAAATCTAGTTTTTTGTTTAACATATTTTAAGGTACTTTTATAGATTTTTTCTAATTCACTATGAAGATAACTTTGTAAATTATTGGTTAATAATCTCTCAAGTTGGTTACGAAAACCAATAATTTCTGTTCGCCAATGATTTCCATTGGTTTCATATTCTTCTGTCCAATATTGCAATAATAACAGATGCCTAATTATTTGTTCTAGTAAACTAGCAACAGCGTTTTTATCTCTTTTTCCCAATGCTTCTAACTCCTCAATTAAATTATTTAAGTCTAAGTCTTGGAAACGTTTTTCTTTCAATAAAATAACTGTTTCTTCTAACCATAAGCTTTCATCTATTTCATATAAAGATTGTAAATCGGTGTTTACGGTCATAATTTACCTGGCCTTTAATGAATTAGTAACTGTTATTACTTGATACTTTCTTTCAGAGCTATTTTTAGTTTATCAAAAACTCTGGAAATTATCACGATATATACTTAAATGGTTCACTTAAAACAACCATAACCAAACAGGCAGAGTAAATAATAATACTATAATCCCCATAGCTAAAGCGGTAACGGCTAAATCACGATCAAGATTAAAAGTTTCCGCTATTACCAGTGTAGCTAAAGCTGGAGGCATTCCCATTTGCAAAACTATCACCTGTGCAGCGTTACCTGTCACCCCAAACAGGGAAAGAGTGCTACCCAAAATCAGCGGAACTAGTAACATTTTGATCAAGATACTACTCCCAGCTTGTGGCAGTTTTCGCCAAGATTTCAGTTGTGAAAGTCTCATGCCAATTAACATTAAAGATAAAGCCACCGCACCCCAAGCCAATGTTTCTAAACAAAATACCACTGGAGAGGGAAGCGCAAATTGATGTAATAATAAGCCAAATCCAAAACTCCACAAAGCAGGATTAATGAAAATTACCTTGGCTATTTGGATATGATTTTGGATATTATTACCAAACTTAGCAGCGAGAACCACTCCTAACCCATAAGCTCCAAAAAGTGAACCCAACATATCGTAGAATAAAGCCCAAGCAAAATATTCTTTACCAACCATTGCTAAAGTGATGGGAAAACCCAAATAACCTGTATTCCCTACCATTGCTGCTAAAATCAAACTACCTTGAGTTGCTGGTTGGGGGACTGAATTGCTCAAATAGGCTTGTACTTTGATTTTTAACCAAGCTAACAATGCTCCTAAAAAGATGGCTAAGTGTGCTATTACTGGTGCAATCCAAATCTGCCCTGATAAATCTGTTTGTATTAAAAAACCAATAATACTGATGGGTACTCCCACCCAAAAGAGAAACTGACCTACGTAAGTAGAAGCATCGCCAGGTAATTTACGTCCTAATATGAATCCTCCGAGGATTAATCCCACTAACTTGATATATAGTTCTAAAAGATTTATCAAAATTACACCTAGAACAATTCAAAATTAAGAATTAAAAATTAAAAAAACTCTTTCTTTCCTTAATTATTAAACACAAACAGGAGCAAAAACTTGAATAAAGCTGGGTTTCCTAAAAAACCATATAATTCAAATTCTCACTCTAGTGATGATATTCCGGTGGCTCTACGCGATACGAATGATACTGGCAGGAAGATAGAATTAAAACCACAAGTTTTAATCTTATCTGGATTTGCTGGATTTCTGCTGCTGGCTGTTATTAGTGGTTTTTTGTTTTCTCTGACGACACCTAAACAAACTACTAATTCTGCGGTTGCACCGATTAATCCTACACCTGCAACTACAAATACACCAATTAATGATAATGGTACGGTGTTAGGACACTTCCCATATTCAGAAGCACCAGAATCAGAATTAGCACCAATTACAGGTGACAGTAGAATCAGAATGCGAAAATCTGCTGCTGTCAAGTTTCAAGCAATGGTACAAGCGGCTAGAAGTGCGGGTGTAAATTTAGTCCCAATTTCTGGCTTTCGTTCTGTACAAGAGCAAAAGCAGTTATTTTTCGGTGTGGGCGCACAGCGTAATCAAACCCCAGCGGAAAGAGCCGCCCTCAGCGCACCTCCTAATCATAGTGAACATCATACAGGTTATGCTGTGGATGTTGGTGATGGCACAGTCCCAGCGACTAATCTCCAAGCCAATTTTGATAATACTAAAGCTTATCAATGGTTACAAGCTAATGCTGCCAAGTTTAGTTTTGAAATTTCCTTTCCTAAAGATAATGTTCAAGGTGTGAGTTATGAACCTTGGCATTGGCGGTTTGTGGGTGATACTGATAGTTTAGAAACATTTTATAAAGCTAAAAATATTAAACCTGTAAAAACACCATAATGATAGTCAGAGAATATCAAATATCTAATAGACATCTCCAGGAATAAATGTAGAGACGTGACCTGGAACGTCTCTACAAAGGTTTCATGTCACGCATATTTAATTTCTACCAAATGTCTAATACAAAATTTCATTATGAGGCTGCACAGAATCTTAAAATCCATTGATTGACACATCTTCATCTGCGTCCATTAGCGTTTATCCGCGTTCAATTATCATTGAAACTGTTTTAACTCTATACAAAATCGGTGCAGTTTACCCACACCGATTGCATAGTTTAACTCTAATTTTTCCTACCATATTCCTTAGGCTAATGCGGAAGCTTGGGGTTTAGCAAAAATCATCCGACCGGCTGAAGTTTGTAAAGCACTGGTAACTACTACCCTCAATTCACCACCAACATAAGGACTTCCTTCTTCCACTACTACCATTGTGCCATCATCTAAATAGCCAATTCCCTGACTTGGTTCTTTACCTGCTTTAAGAATTTTTAAATCCAGATAATCACCAGGTAAATAAGTCGGACGTACCGCATTTACTAAGTCGTGAACATTCAAAACTGGGACTTTTTGCACACTGGCAACTTTGGATAAGTTGTAATCATTGGTGAGTAATGTGCCATTGATTTCTTGAGCAAACCGGACTAATTTGGCATCAACAGTCGCAGTATCTTCATAATCTACAGGATTAATTAAAATGCGATCTGGGTAAGTTTCTCGAATCCGGTTGAGAATTTCTAGTCCTCTTCTTCCCCTCACCCGTTTTATATCCTTACTCGCATCAGCTACTTGTTGTAATTCTTGTAAAACAAATTGGGGGACAAGAATTAGCCCTTCTAAAAATCCTGTTTCTAGTAATGTTTCAATTCGTCCGTCTATAATACAGCTAGTATCTAAAACTTTGGTGTTAGCAGGTTTAAGAGTTCCTTCCACCACCATACTTTCCACAGTATTGGGGTTAATTAATCTTAATAAACCCCGTCCGTGAGTATCTGCCAAGTTCATCCCAGTCACAGAGAGGATAATACTGCCAACAACAGCTACAAGGGGTTTAATAAAGCCAAAATCTGTGGGAATGGGTAATAAAAATAGCGGTGCCAACATGAGATTGGCGAGTAATAGCCCAATTACTAAGCCAATGGCCCGGGTTAAAATAACTTCTAGGGGTAGTTCTCGAACTTGTGACTCTAGACGACGGTATGTAATCTGGAAACTCAGCCCGACTGCACCACCGACAATAGCCGTAAACACAGCTAAAATTAAGCGCAAGGCATCTAAATTAGTGACTCCATCAAGAGTACCTGGGGGGAGTAGATCAGTGCTGAAATAACCTATCCCCGCCGCTGCTAAGATAAATGAGAGAATAATAATGACATCCAGCATGATTGTGTTGTGTTCCTACAACGATATTTATTTGATAGAGTAAAGTCCGCTTGCTTGAGTCCTTTTTGGTGATGGAATAATATTAGCTGCTCAGGCAGACAGAATATGCCAACATTATAACCAAAGGGTTTTTACTGCATATTATTTTTAATTTTAGGGAAAAAGGCGAAAAAGTTGTCAACAAACTCCTCATTTTTATTATTTTTAATCTTCAAATCCAATTAACTTCACTATTTCTGCAAATGAGTCAACAAGATATTGGTTGGGGGATTCCCCGTTCTGCTTATGTACATATTCCCTTTTGTCGGCGACGATGTTTTTATTGTGATTTTCCTGTGTTTGTGGTCGGAGATAACTCACGAGGCGAAAATTCGGGGACAATTAGCGAATATGTTGAAGTTTTATGTCAAGAAATCAGAATTGCACCCATTTATGGTCAGCCTTTAGAAACAATTTTTTTTGGTGGTGGTACTCCTTCTCTGTTATCAACTGAACAGTTGCAATGTATACTAACAACCTTAGAGAAGCAATTTGGGGTTGCTGCTCAGGTGGAAATTTCTATGGAAATTGATCCAGGGACGTTTGATTTAGCACATCTAGCTGGTTATCGCAGTTCAGGCGTAAATCGGGTCAGTTTAGGTGTGCAAGCCTTCCAGGAAGAATTGTTAAAAGCTGCTGGGCGATCGCATACACTTAAAGATATTTTTACAGCTATAGAGTTAATTCACAAAGTCGAGATTCCCGAATTTAGCTTAGATTTAATCTCCGGCTTACCGTATCAGTCCTTAGAACAATGGCAAGATTCCTTAACCCAAGCAGTAACAGCCGCACCAACTCACATTTCCATCTATGACCTGACAATTGAACCAGGAACAGCCTTCAATCGTTATTACAAACCGGGAGATCATCCCTTACCCACAGATGAAACTACAGTCAAAATGTATCAACTCGCGCAAAAAACCCTAACAGATGCAGGTTACGAACATTACGAAATTTCCAACTATGCCCAACTAGGACATCAATGCCAGCATAATCGAGTTTATTGGCAAAATCGCCCCTATTATGGCTTTGGCATGGGTGCAGCCAGCTATATAGAAGGTAAACGCTTCACCCGCCCCCGCAAAACCCAGGAATATTACCAATGGTTAAAAAACGGTGTAGTCATTGATTGCGAAGTTACACCAGCGGTAGATGTCTTGTTAGAAACTTTAATGTTAGGGTTACGGTTAGCCGAAGGAATCAGTTTAAATTCCCTAGCCGTAAAATTTGGCCACCATCAAGTAGACAAAATTCAAAGCTGTTTGCAACCATACTTTGCTCAAGGTTGGGTGAAGATTGTCGGAGATAGATTACGTTTTAGCGATCCCGATGGTTTTATATTTTCTAATGTGATGTTAGCGAAGTTATTTGAGACATTGGGAGAATAAAGAATAGGACATCAAATCTTCAGACATCTATTGACATTTCCCGACAATAGGTTCATAATATTAAATATATACGAGAGTTTTGTAGTTAATTTAAAGTCAATAAATATTTTGAGTAACTGTAATAGTTCCGAATAGACTTGAATGGCTACAAAGAAAATAAACCTTTCATTAGAAAACTTGGTAGTTCTAGAGAAAATTTGGGTATTGAACTCGTTGATAGACAATCAAGAGCCTTGGAATTATGTTCTAAGGCAATGTGGGATACCACCTTCACCGACTAAATTGGTGATGTTATACTAGATATTCACGATATCTCAGATGTCGGGTAATGTCTCGGTTAAAAGTATCAGAATAAGCTAATCAACATTTAAGTTGCATAAGCTGGGCGGGCAAGATGCCCACCCCACAAGAGTTATGTTTAATTCGATTGTGTAAATCAATACCTTCGCCATTTTTTTGTAGGTTAGGTTGAACGAAGAGAAACCCAACCTATTTGTCGGATTGTGCCTTACGATACACTGCGTGGACGGGACTCAAGCCAACCTACGAATCAAGGAATTTTTTGATTTGGCTAAGGTATTGGTAAATTAAATGTTTTTTAGCTTATTACAGCGGTTTCCGCTCTTATGAGGTACATCTTAGCCCCCTCATCGCTTGCGGGGAGGGGGTTGGGGGTGGGGTTCTTGTACCTCATAACACCCGGAATTGCTGTAATGTAGATGGGCTGAAATAATATCAAAATAATATTGTTAACTCTTGGAAGTCCACCAAGCCCACCCCGTAAAGGCAAGACCAGGAAGAGAAGGAAGGATAGTAGACAAGGAGGATTTTATCCACAAAATACTCGGACTACGGTTTACTTTTTTACTGATCATACATTCCTTTATACGTGTTTTCTCCCTTGTCACCTTGTCTGCCTTGTCCCCCGAGTCTTTTCCTCATGTGGGCTTCTAGCCTGCCCATATTATATTTAATTATGCCTACCTACTTAAAAATTATCCAATTGACATTCTCGGAGTCTTTAGACGCGGAGATTCTTTAATCGTAAATCGTCTAGAACTTGATTAAAGTGATGATGATCATATAACCCAATTTTGTGATTAGCATTTCTGAGCATGGTCAACCAATTTGCTACTTCTTTCATGTACTCTATAGATGGATCAATTTCTTTTGGATCGTATGCTCCTATCTGTCTATGTAATGCTAATTCTTTAGCCGTAGGTTGAATACCTAACTGATTAATTTGATCAGTAACTATTTTACAGGTCAAGCTTTCAACTAAATTTGCTGCTTTGAGACTTATACAATTAGAATGTACACGGTACTTAATCAAAACTTTGGGCAGATTCCAAACTTTGAATTTTCTGGATATTCTTACCCATAGATCGTAATCTTGAGCATTGGGATAATCTTTTCTGTAAAACTCTCCATTGATTTCCACCGCATCTAAAGCACTTCTTCTGAGAAAAACCGCTGACTGAGCAAAATAGTTATGGAATAGCAACCTACAGGGAATTTTTTGATTAGGTTCTTCTTCATTCCATACTTCACCAGTCAAATCACCATTTTCATCCATTAATTCCACCCAAGAACCAACCATACCAAAGTCTGGGTTGTTTTCCATAAACTCAAGCTGTTCTGCTAACCTAGATGGATAAGCATAATCATCACTATCTAGAATAGCAATGTATTCACCTGATGATGCTGCTAAAGATTTATTTCTACTGATTGGAATCCCTTGATTGACATTATTTTGAATTAATTTAATCCGTTGATCTTGATAAGAATTGATAATTTCTACGCTGCTATCTGTTGAAGCATCATCTACAATGATAAATTCAAAATTCGTAAAAGTTTGATTTAAAATACTTTTTATGGCTGTGTCAAGATATTTTTCACTATTGTATACTGGCATAACAACTGTAATTTTAGGATATAATTCTGTACTTCTTATGTCCTGATTTAACTCTCGCTGAATAAGCTGATTTTGATTAATCATGTTGAAGGATGTTGAAAAAACGTATGTTTTTTATACTAATCCATAAATAACGTATAATATGCAAGTTATACCTAATTTCAGAAAACTTTGTTCTATTTCAGTAAATGCCTAGTATAAATTTTTTTCCAAAACCCACGATCTCCATTGTGCTATCTACCTACAATCGGGCAAAATACTTAACCGATTGCATAAATAGTGTATTGCAACAAACCTTTCAGGATTTTGAATTAGTCATAGTTGACGATGGTAGCCAAGATAATACTTTTGAAATTGTCAATGGTTACTTACAAAAATTTAATAATATTCGTTATCTTAAACATCAAAATCGTAAATTGGCTTATGCCAGAAATGCAGGTATTCAAGCATCCTTCGGCAGTTATATCACATTTATTGACAGTGATGATACATATAAACCTAATCATCTAGAATCACGAATAGAATTTATGAAATGTCATCCGGAAATTGACTTGATTGAAGGTGGATGGGAAATTAAAGAAGAATTTTTCGTTGCTGATTATTTTCAACCCGATCAAGTAATTAGTATTAGAGAGTGTATTGCTGGTGGAACATTTTTTGGGAAAAGACACATATTTTTTGAATTAAAGGGATTTAATTATATTACTTATGGAGAGGATGTAGATTTGTGGAATCGTGCGGAAAAAACTTTTAAAACTGCAAAAATCAAACAGCCAGAAACCTATATTTATAATAGGACAGAAGATAGTATTACTAAAACTTTTTTAGATAAAATATCCTCTAGTAATTAACAACATTTTTTTATAAATATGCGACGAGATTTTTGATCTTTTCTATCTTTATGCCTTTGCTACTTTGTCTCTTTGCGCGAAACTTTGTTCAAGGTAGTTAATTGAGCTAAAAATCGGTGTAAGCTGACTTACTGAGTATTTTGGGAGATTGCATGGTATTTTGCTAATTGGGTGACAATATGTTAGAATTGAAGCAAAATATGACAACTATTCAAAGTTAATTTGACATAATTTTGTCTTTTGTCAAGTTGAAAGCTAAAATCTACATTTTTTGGAGTTTTGGAGTTTATGACAACCTCACAGGAGAGGATTATCCCGACGGATTTGCGAGGTGAAATGTCGCGATCTTATCTAGAATACGCCATGAGCGTCATTGTAGGTCGGGCGCTGCCAGATGCTAGGGATGGTCTTAAACCTGTGCATCGTCGCATCCTCTATGCCATGCACGAACTGGGTTTACTACATGATCGCCCCTTTAGAAAGTGCGCCCGTGTAGTCGGGGACGTATTGGGTAAATATCACCCTCACGGTGACACGTCAATATATGATGCTTTGGTGCGGATGGCGCAGGATTTCTCCATGCGATCACCTCTCATCAGTGGACATGGTAACTTTGGTTCAGTAGACAATGATCCGCCGGCGGCAATGCGGTACACAGAATGTCGTCTACACGCCCTAACCAGTGTAGCCCTCCTCCAAGATATTGAAGCCGAAACCGTAGACTTTGCCGATAACTTCGATGGTTCTCAACAAGAACCCACAGTTTTACCTTCCCGCATTCCCCAACTTCTCCTGAATGGTTCTTCAGGAATTGCAGTGGGAATGGCCACAAATATTCCTCCTCACAACTTGGGAGAATTGATTGATGGGTTAGTGGCCCTGATTCACAATCCCGAAATAACTGATCTTCAGTTAATGCAGCATATTCACGGACCCGACTTCCCAACTGGGGCGCAGATTTTGGGAGTCAGTGGCATTAAAGATGCTTACACCACTGGACGGGGTTCCATTACCATGCGCGGTGTTGCCAATATTGAAACCCTTCAACAACGCAACCGTCCAGACAAGGAAGCAATTATCATCACCGAATTGCCTTACCAAACCAACAAAGCGGCCTTAATTGAAAAAATTGCCGAGTTGGTGAATGATAAACGCATTGATGGTATTTCCGATATTCGGGACGAGAGCGATCGCGACGGCATGAGAATCGTTATAGAATTAAAACGTGATGCCTATCCCCGGGTCGTTTTAAACAACCTTTATAAACAAACCCCTTTACAGTCTAACTTTGGGGCGAATATGTTGGCATTAGTCAACAGTGAACCCCAAACCCTCCGTCTCAAACAATTCCTCAGTGTTTTCCTAGATTTCCGTATTCTCTCCATTGAACGCCGGACTCGCTACGAACTTCGCAAGGCACAGGAACGAGATCACCTCTTACAGGGATTATTAATTGCCCTATCACGATTAGATTCAATTATTGTTTTAATTCGTCATGCACCAGATGCACCCACAGCCAAAGGTGAGTTAATTACCACCTATGGACTGTCGGAAGTGCAAGCAGACGCAATTCTGCAAATGCAGCTACGCCGATTAACGGCCTTAGAAGCCGATAAAATTCGCCTCGAACATGACGACTTACAAGTTAAAATTACCGACTTATTGGATATTTTAGCTAACCGGGAACGGGTGCTAGAAATCATTCAAACCGAAATCAGCCAAATCAAAACCAGCTTTGCCACACCCCGACGCACAGTAATTACCCATGGGGAAGGAGACATAGATGATATTGACTTAATTGCCAATGAAAAAGCAATTATTCTGGTCACTGAACAAGGTTACATCAAACGGATGCCCGTTAACACCTTTGAATCCCAAAGCCGGGCTACTAGAGGCAAAGCCGGGGCTAAAGTCAAAGATGATGATACCATTGAGCATTTCCTAACCTGCTGTGATCACGATAGTATCTTATTCTTTAGCGATCGCGGAGTCGTTTACTGTCTCAGAGCATATCAAATTCCCGTGAGTTCTCGCACCAGTCGCGGCACACCGATTGTGCAAATGTTGCCTATTCCCAAAGAAGAGAAAATTACTTCCATTGTCCCCGTAGACGAATTTAGCAGCGAGGAATATCTCGTTATGCTCACCAAAGGCGGTAACATCAAAAAAACCGTCTTAGAAGCATTTAGCCATATTCGCGCCAACGGATTAATTGCCATATCTTTAGAAGAAGGCGACCAACTGCGCTGGGTGAGAAGAGCTAGAGTAGAAGACAGCATCATCATTGGTTCTCGTCAAGGTATGGCCATTCACTTCCGCTGTACTCACTCCCAACTGCGTCCCCTGGGTAGAGCAACTCGTGGTGTGAAATCCATGAAACTCAAGGGTAAAGATGAACTCATAGGCATGGATATCTTGCCTGCGGCTATTCTCGATACCTTGGATATTGTCATAGAAGGGGAAATAGAAGAAACCGCAGAACTTGAAGAAACCACAGAAATTGTAGAAACCGCAGAAATTGCGGAAACCGCAGAACTTGAAGAAACCACAGAAATCGTAGAAACCGCAGAAATTGCGGAAATCGAAAATGCCGAAGAAATCGTTGAAGTCGGCAATGCCAACAGTACGGGACCTTGGGTATTAGTCATTACAATGGCTGGTTATGGTAAACGTGTTCCTGTTTCCCAATTCCGACTGCAAAACCGTGCCGGTCAAGGTTTAATGGCTACCAAATTCAAAAACCGCAAGACCAAAGACAAATTAGCCACCTTGCGAATTGTCAACAGCGACGAAGAAATCATGATGGCCACCAATCGCGGTATCATTATTCGTCAAGCGGTGAATGCAATTTCTATCCAATCAAGATCAGCCACTGGAGTCAGAGTCCAACGTCTAGACGAAGATGATGCCATTACCGGAGTGGCAATTGTTCCCCCTGACACAGGTGATAATGGTGAACTAGAAGAAGCAGAGGGGTAAATTATTACCATTGTGGTACAGGCATCCTGCCTGTATCAGTGTTTAGATACTCTGTTTACAAATTTCTGCTATCTTACGTAGAACTCTACAAGCAATTTCTAATTCACCTTGGGCAGTTAAAGGTGCAAATACTCTAGAAATTCCATATTTTTGATTTTCTATTTTTACAAAAACAATATCATCACCATTAGTTAACATTCCAAACATGGGATAATTTCGATGAGGATTAGCCATAAGATAAGCTAGAGTCTGTGGTAATGCTGACCACACAGATAACATAGTTTTTTTGGACTCTAAAACAATTATCCATAACTGATCGCGTAATATTAAAATATCTATTCTACCTTGTAGAGTTTCTTCACTATCAGCGATTATTATCTGGACTGATTCTTCAGCTTTAATCCAAAAGGGTGGATCATACAAACCAGCGACGGTTAGTAATGGAGAAACCAGTAATAACATTACTGTAGCTTCTAATAGATGTCCACCAGAGCGATGATAAATATAACGTTTCCATAAAATTTCTAAGTTAGTCTGGTCATCAGAATTGATTTCAGGTAGTTTGTGATTCCATTCTGTAAAAAAATCGTGGGATTCACTACGACTTAACCCAAATCTTTTTTCAGCCTCAGCAATCGTCGTGATAGCATCAGTAACAGCTATTGTTTGCATCATATATTTTTGAGTCTTTGTGTTTAAATGGTAGCAAAAAACAATTATTAGAGTATGTCAGTAATATATAAATCTAGAACAGTAGTTAAACTTTTATCATTCTGCATTAATTGATGAGTAATTAGCGATCGCAACTTTACATGACAAAATTTAAAAAGACTTTCAGCCCTGTCACCTGTTATACAGTATCATTTATCAGTGGGATGTTAATGGGTGCAACCGTCGCCCCTATTGGTGCATGGTTCTTAGCCTGGATTGCCCATGTACCCCTATGGATACTAATTATTAAATATACATCCAAAACAGATCCCCCTGCCCC
This sequence comes from Dolichospermum sp. DET69, assembly GCA_017355425.1. NCBI lineage: Bacteria > Bacillati > Cyanobacteriota > Cyanophyceae > Nostocales > Aphanizomenonaceae > Dolichospermum > Dolichospermum sp. DET69. The sequence goes on along the minus strand of CP070233.1, from coordinate 4,547,569 downwards.
CCACCCCCTGCTCCCTGCCCTGCTTTGGGGTATCGGTTATCACGGAGTAGCCTTATCGTGGATCACTGGTATTCACCCTATGGATTGGTTGGGTGTACCTTGGTTGCCCAGTTTAACTATCACCTTATTATGTTGGGCATTTATTAGCCTCTGGGGTGGAATCTTAGTCTCTATTTGGGCAGCTTTAATGGTGCGTCTAGACAAGGGAAACCCTTTGTTACGTATCCTCATTGGTACAGCCCTTTGGTGTGGTTTAGAAAGTCTTTGGAGTGCCAGTCCTCTTTGGTGGAGTGCTTTGGCTTACACTCAATCACCGCAAAATCTCGTAATTCTTCATTTAGGACAACTTTCTGGTCCTAATACTGTCACTGCGGTAATTGTGGCATTTAATGGCTTAATTGCGGAATTTCTCACCCAACAGACCTCAAAAACCTCTGCGTCTGGGCGGTTTGTTAACTCTTACCTAATACTAGCAATCACACTATTAATCACTTCCCATTTTATCGGCTTCATTCTCTACAGTAACCCCCTAAATCCCATCCCCAGCACAGCTTTAAAAATCGGGATTATTCAAGGAAATATTCCTAATAAAATTAAGGTTCTTCCTCAAGGTTTGCGTCAAGCGATTACGGGTTACACTCAAGGATATTTAAGTTTAACTAATCAAGATGCTCAAGCCGTTCTGATCCCGGAAGCCGCTATCCCTATTTTTTCCCGTGATTTATCACAAACTCCTTTACTGGCTGCTATTAAAGAAAAGGGTGTCATAGGTTGGATAGGTGCTTTTGGTGAAAAAGGAAGTAGTTATACAAATAGTTTATTTACTGTTCTTGGGAATGGAGAAATTACCAGCCGTTACGATAAATCTAAACTTGTACCCTTAGGAGAATATATTCCTTTTGAAAATATTTTAGGGGGAATTATTCAACGTTTATCACCACTAGAAGCACATCAAGTTCCGGGTAAGGCTAATCAAACTTTTGATACCCCTTTTGGCAGGGCAATTATTGGTATTTGTTATGAATCTGCGTTTGCGGAAAACTTCCGTTATCAAGCCAATAAGGGTGGAAAATTTATTCTCAGTTCTTCCAATGATGCCCATTATACTGCTGCAATGGCAGATCAACATCATGCCCAGGATATCATGCGGGCAATTGAAACTGATCGATGGGCTGTGAGGGCAACAAATACAGGTTATTCAGGATTTATTAATCCTCATGGGCAAACTCTCTGGAAATCGGCTTATGATACCTATCAAATCCACGCAGAAACTATTTATCCTCGTCAAACCCAGACTTTATATGTCCGTTGGGGTGATTGGTTAACGCCTTTATTCTTGCTTCTAAGTGCTTTAATTTGGGTTTTGTGATTTCCTCTTTACTATATTTTCTCGTCCCAATAGAAAGGGATCTGAAAAGAGAAATAGAAAGTAGTTTGAAAATAGAAGTATTTGATTGCGGACTAACGCTATCGTTTAAACTTTCATCTATTTTTTTGCGAAGTGATGATAAAAACATTATATCATTCCCTAGATCAGAAACTTCATCTTCATATTCATCCGAGTCTTCAATTTGATTGATTCTTTCTTGATATTTTACCATCAAATTATCAACAGCTTCGATCATAAATTTGATGTCTTTAAATGATAAATCCATAGCTAATTCCTTCTAGAGATGATTGTCACTACTATTCATTAACTTTAGAGAAGTATGTGCCTATCTGTTGCAATGCTTCTTGATAATCCTCCAATGGCATATCTTGAATGGGTTTCCACAGCCAATGATTATCATAGTCATTAACTAATTCTAGCTGTTCTGGTATTTTTGTGTTTGCTTCTAATTGCCACCAATTTTTACCATATCCTGGATTAGCAAATGTTGATATTCCGCCTGTTGATTCCCCATCTGCTAAAGTAGTCATAACCCACACTTGCCCATCTTTATCATAGCAAGCTATATCTTTATTAGGGCGGACATTATCAATTCTAGGAGAGTTGGCATTTCCTTGTCTATAAAGTGTAATTGGTGTTTTGTCCATTAAGTGGATTTTTAGTCTTTAATGTTTGTATTAGAGGATGAATGAACAAGTTTTTAATGTATAAATAAACCCCTCTTGTAAACCTCTCCCCGCTTCGGGGAGAGGCTTTAAAACCCCCTTTCCCAGCCTTCGGCACGCTGCGCTAACGTAGGGAAGGGGGGCAGGGGGGTTAGGTTTTTGGAGATTATCGGTTTCATCTAATACTTTTCAAACAACCTCTTAAATGGCATAATACGGATTATATGATAATTTTTAATTACGCCAACTTTGAATTATCACTATAAACATCAGTATAGCTGCCAAAAATATAGATAGATTCATCAATATTTCAATATTACTGTGTTTAATAGCGATCGCTATTAATGCCCAAATTGTCACCCCAGTATAAGCAAAATCCCGATAGCTGATGACAATCACAGTAGCAATTGTTGTAGCTACCACCAACATGATCATAGTCCATACCTGACTATTAATCCCCCAACCATTCCAACCATGAAAATAGAGCGCGCAAGCTACATTAACTACAGTAGCGACACTAATCCAACTCAAATAAATACTCACAGGAGTATGTAAACATAACTTTTTTCTGGAAGATGCACGCTTTTTGCTACTGCCTAAAACACGATAAATAATGATCAGCGGCACTAAAATAGCTAACATTGCTATGACAGAAAGGGCAAAAAGTCTAGATAAAAATAAATATACCCAAATACTTTGAGCAACACAGGCAATAACCAGTAAATATCCTATCTTACGTAAATCTTTATCCTTTTTCTTCTGGGGGAGAAATTGATAACCTCCTAAAACGAATAAACCTAAATAAATCAGTCCCCACACCACAAAAGCATAGTTAGCAGGGATAATCAGCACATCTTTAAATAAAGTATTAGAAATTGCCCCTATACTGAGTCCATTGAGGGGAAAAATATTTGATGCTACATTTACCACGAAAGAACCGACAATAGCGACTAAAGTTATCAGTTGACGGATAAAATCGTGGTGATTTCGAGAATCAGATTGCTGCATAGATAATTACCAAGTTGGATCACTAAAAAGATGTACTATTAGTTTATCTTGTCTCAATGGAACTGCGGTAATGCAAGCCCGGATAATTTCTCCATCATCTAATTCTACTGTACAAGCGTGACAAGTTCCCATCAGGCAGCCCGTAGGAATTGATACTCCAGCCCGTTCCGCGACATCTAACAACGGTTCTCCTACTTCGGCATTAACAGTAATATTATCTGGTAAAAAATTAATTTGCATAACACTATAAGACCTTCAATTCTGTTATCTGTTCCCTGTTCCCTGTTCCCTGTTCCCTGTTCCCTGTTCCCTGTTCCCTGTTCCCTGTTCCCTGTTCCCTGTCACCTGTTCCCTGTCACCTATTCCCTGTCACCTGTCACCTGTTACCTGTTATAATCACACAGAGCCTGATAACTTTGCTCTCTGTAGGCATCACTTCTGGTTATGTTGGGATTATATTGTAGATAATCTTTTAATATATTGCAATTATTTCTTAGTAAACTTTCTAATTTAATATCTGACAACTTCCGTAAAATTACATGACCTTGACCACTACCAGCAGCCAATATTTTACCATCTGGACTAAAACTAACACTGCTTAACTCTTCTGCATCACCTTTTAAAACCATCAGTAAAACACCTTTTTGATTTAAAACTATATAATGTATTTTTCTGATCATAATAAACCCAGCTTTAATAAGCTATATAGTTAGTTGAGAATTCATAAGGTCATACTTAGTCTGGAATTAATACTTATTTATGAAGTAGTAATAATTTAGCAACGCTAAAATCAATTCCGTGCTAATTAATACTTTCTTAAAATCAAATTGCAAATGTAAAAATAAAAACAAAGGTACAAATACTACCAAAAATAAATACAGCTATTTTCCTGAGTTAATTAGAACTTCAAGAGTTTTCAGACGTATTCCTTATAAAATGGTTAACGAAGATTGCCTAACAAATGTTTCCCACCTGCTAACTCATGACCTCTTCACAAGACGTAGATACCATAAATTCCCCTGATTTAGACCCCGAAGCATCTAGCGAACCATCTATTAACCCGCTTGATGAATTACCCGGTGAAGTAGAAATGTCCATTTTTGACCACCTGGAGGAATTGCGGCAGAGAATTTTCTACTCCCTCATAGTGGTAGTAGTGGGCGTTGTCGGTTGTTTTATCGTAGTTAAACCCCTAGTGCAGTTACTAGAAGTTCCCGCAAAAGGTGTTAAATTTCTGCAATTAGCTCCAGGAGAATTTTTCTTTGTCTCTATGAAAGTCGCCGCTTACGGTGGTTTAATCTTGGCTACTCCCTTCATTCTTTATCAAATTATCCAGTTTGTACTTCCCGGTCTCACAGTGCGAGAACGGCGGTTAGTCATTCCTGTGGTACTGGGGTCAAGTTTCCTATTTGTAGCTGGTTTGGCTTTTTCATATCTAGCACTCATCCCTGCCGCTTTGCAATTCTTCATTAACTATGGTGCTGATGTTGTTGAGCAGATTTGGTCAATTGATAAGTATTTTGAATTTGTGCTGTTATTGTTATTCACCACAGGACTAGCATTTCAAGTTCCAGTGATTCAAATTTTGCTGGCTATTTTGGGAATAGTCTCTTCACAGATGATGTTAAAAGGTTGGCGTTATGTAATTATGGCAGCAGTAATTTTAGGAGCAGTGCTGACACCTTCTACAGACCCTCTTACCCAAAGTCTTTTAGCAGGTGCAGTTTTAGGACTATATTTTGGGGGGATTGGACTAGTCAAACTCATCGGCAAATAAAATTACGTTAATTGTTAATAGCTATGCAGAAAGCCAGTAATCCTGATTGCTAACATATTAAAATAAGGTTTGATAAATGACCCTTGTTAATGGTGGCTGATTTATAGCTAACTTTACCTAAGACCAACTTAACTTTAACTTTTACAATAGGGATACTTCACCAGCATGGCTCAAGAGCGCGCATTACCCACATTTAATACTGCCACAGTCCAAATCACCAAAGAAGAAGGACTAGGCTTATACGAAGACATGACATTAGGGCGTTTGTTTGAAGATAAATGTGCCGAAATGTACTATAGAGGGAAAATGTTTGGTTTTGTCCACTTATACAATGGACAGGAAGCAGTTTGTAGTGGCATTGTCAAAGGTGCAATGCGTCCCGGTGAAGACTTCGTTTCCAGTACCTACCGTGACCACGTTCATGCTTTGAGTGCAGGAGTCCCAGCACGAGAGGTAATGGCAGAATTATTTGGGAAAGCCACAGGTTGCAGTAAAGGGCGCGGTGGTTCAATGCATATGTTTTCCGCCGAACACCGATTATTAGGTGGTTATGCTTTCGTAGCTGAAGGTATTCCTGTGGCTGCTGGTGCTGCTTTTCAATCTAAATACCGTCGGGAAGTTCTCGGAGATAAAAACGCTGACCAAGTAACCGCTTGCTTCTTTGGTGACGGGGCTGCTAACAACGGTCAATTTTTCGAGACATTGAATATGGCGGCTTTATGGAAACTGCCAATTCTATTTGTGGTAGAAAATAATAAATGGGCAATTGGTATGTCTCACGAACGGGCAACTTCCCAACCAGAAATTTACAAAAAAGCCAGTGTGTTTAACATGGTGGGCGTGGAAGTAGATGGAATGGATGTTTTAGCAGTGCGACAAGTGGCTCAAGAAGCCGTAGCCCGCGCTCGTGCTGGAGAAGGTCCAACCCTGATTGAAGCTATGACCTATCGCTTCCGGGGTCATTCCCTGGCTGACCCAGACGAAATGCGAAGCAAAGAAGAAAAAGAATTTTGGTTTGCTCGTGACCCCATTAAAAAGTTAGCTGCTTATTTGCTAGAACAAAATCTAGCCACAGAAGCAGAACTCAAAGATGTGGAAAAGAAAATTCAGGCTGTAATTGACGAATCAGTTAGATTTGCTGAAAGTAGCCCTGAACCAGACCCTAGTGAGTTATATCGCTTCATTTTTGCCGAAGACGTGTAATTAGGTGACAGTTGACAGTTGACAGTTGACAGGTGACAGGTGACAGAAGTAAATTTTATCAATCACCAATTCCCAATTACTAAGAGACTTCCAAATAAAAAATATCCCAAATTCTCTTGTGGTGCAGGCATCTTGCCTGCTAATAATCCAAGGAGGGGCCAAATGCCCATCCCACAAGATTGGAGCATTTTTTTTGTGGAGTTATCTAATGACTAATGACTAATAACTAATGACTAAAAACTATGTTTACCATTGACATTCAAGAACAACAATACAAAACCTACATCCTGTCTGATAAAACCGCTGGTACACAAATAGAAGTTGTCCCAGAAAGAGGCGGTATCATCACTCGTTGGCTGGTGCAAGGTCAAGAAATATTTTACCTAGACGCTGAACGCTTTACTCATCCTGATTTGAGCGTCAGGGGTGGCAATCCAATTTTGTTTCCACTTTGCGGTAACTTACCTGATAATACTTACAGCGTTGATGGAAAAGAGTATACTATTAAACAACATGGCTTTGCTCGTGAATTGCCTTGGACAGCAACACAACAACACACAGAAGATAAAGCTAGTCTGACTGTAGTTCTCACCAGCAATGAGGAAACAAAGGCAGTTTATCCTTTTGATTTTCAATTGGCTTTTACCTACGAACTCCAAGGTAATACTTTAACGGTGCGTCAGGAATATAAAAATCTGTCATCTACACCCATGCCATTTTCCGCTGGTTTCCACCCTTACTTCCTCTGCGGTGATAAAAATCAGCTAGAAGTGGAACTTCCTTCTACACGATATCAAGATAACAAAACTAAGGAATTTAACACCTTTAACGGCAAATTCGATTTTAACCAAGATGAAATTGATTTTGCCTTTGGGGGACTTACCAGTAAATCTGCTTCTGTGACAGATAACAGCCGCAAGTTGAAGCTAACCCTGGACTACGATGATTTCTCTACCTGGTTGGTTTTCTGGACTGTTAAGGGCAAAGAATTTTACTGTCTAGAGCCTTGGAGTGCCACCCGCAATGCTTTCAACACTGGTGAAAACCTGACGGTGTTAGCTCCAGGAGCTAGTTGTACTGCTTCTTTTGGGTTAACGGCAAATCTTTTCTAAAAACCCCTTGACAAAACCATAGCTGTTGATGGTATATTGATAAAGTTGGAAAAACAAAACAGCAAAAGGGTGGCTAACTCAACGGTAGAGTACTCGGCTTTTAACCGATTTGTTCCGGGTTCGAATCCCGGGCCACCCATTTTTGAAAGTAAAGCATAATTCCATGGGATGTGAGATTATCAACAGACATCTAGTGAAAACTCAGTGATATCTTCACAGTTATCAAACTTAGGATAGGATTTTTCGGCTTTCCTTGATTAATTAATTAAACAGAAATGCGGAAAGATTGACCAATAACTTGAAAATCTTCTGTTTGTTGGTTTCTAAGTTTGGCACGAATTTGAGTAAATTGGCTAACAACGTCTGGTTTATAGAGCTTTTCTCCACATTTTGCACAAACTTCTGCTTCTACTTGGATAACGGCGGTGTTATTCCCTCCTTTTAACATTTTTTCGATTTGCTTAGTTTCTAACTCACCTTGACAAGTCGGACATTTTTGATTTTTCATACTTATTTCCCTATGTGTTAATTAATTCAGTCTTGAGACTGGAAACAATCAACATTGACTACAATTGCAATTCCTCTATCTTGATCATAGCCTCAAATTTTGTGAATAGGTTGATGGGCAATATTTTCTCGGTAAATTAAATAACGAGAATAGGATTAGTGATTGGAGTATTTTTCTATAATTTCGTCATATATGAGACTTCCAATTAAAGAAATATCCAAAATTTCTTGTGGTGCGGGCATCTGGTCCCCTAATAATACAGGGACGGGCAAGATGCCCATCCCACAAAATTGGATAGCGAAGCGCTGCTGCAAGCAGTTCATCTTTTTTGTGGAGTTCTCTATGACAAAATGAAAGATTTTATTGAGGGAATGTCTACTATTTTCTGCTTTTTTATCAGTAAAACTAAATTAATATGAAGCTGCATACAATAAAATCTCAAGAACATTAAACGCAGATAAATGCAGATGAACGCAGATGAACGCAGATGAAGATGTATCAATCAATTGATTTCAGGGTTCTGTGCAGCCTTACATCAAATTGGTATAAGTAGTAGTCTAAGTTAAGTTGGCGTTAAAAATTATAAGGTAAGAGAAAAGAGGCTTAGATAATTATGTTTTTTGATTAAAATATGCTGATTATTATTAAATTTTGGGAATTACAAATTAACACATTACCAAAATATGAAAAATGCAAATCGTTAAACGCAATATTGATTTAAGAGTTGATGATAGTTTAATGCGGGTTTATGTTGCTTCTCCTAAACCAGCAGGTAAATATCCAGGAATTGTTTTTTATAGTGATATCTATCAATTAGGTGATGCCATAATTCGGTTAGTTAATTATTTAGCTAGTTTTGGTTATGTGGTTGTAGCACCAGAGATTTTTCACCGCATTGAACCTGTGGGTTCTGTAATTGAACCGAATGATATTGGCAGAATGCGCGGTAATGATGATGCCCGAAGAACCTTAATTTCTGAATATGATGCTGATACTCGTGCAGTAATTGATTTTCTCAAAAATGATAGTTCAGTTATTGCTGAGAAAATCGGAACTGTGGGTTTTTGTATTGGTGGACATTTGGCTGTTCGCACTGCTTTTGAAAGTGAAATTGCTGCGGCTGTTTGTTGTTATCCTACTGGGATTCCTAGCGGTAAATTAGGTAAAGGTGTAGCAGAGACTATTCAAAGATTTGAGGAAATTAAGGGAGAAATGTTGTTAATTTTTGGAACTGAAGATCCACATATTTCTGAACAGGATAGACATACTATAATTAATGCTTTAGAAAATGCTAAAGTCCATCATCAATTTTTCGCTTATGAAGCAGAACATACTTTTATGAGAGATGATGGTTATCGTTATGATGCTGTTGCAGCTACCTCTGCTTGGTCACAAATTATTGCTTTTTTAGAACGGAAATTTAGAAGATAATTATCAACATATATCCCCCATTTCTCAGAGGTTGTTTGATAGCGAAGCGTGGCGTAGCCATAAAGTGTTTCGCTGTGACTTTAGGCACTTTTAGATCCCCCCTAACCCCCCTTAAAAAAGCTACGGTGTAAACACATCTCTAGACAGGATGCTAAACGTTATCCGATCCCCCTAAATCCCCCTTAAAAAGGGGGACTTTGAAGAATTTAGCCCCCCCTTTTTAAGGGGGGTTGGGGGGATCTAAACGTTGTGGGGCAACTCTAGAAGACTTGTGTGTACACCGTAGCTTAAAAAAGGGGGAACGGTCATCAAAGTCTCCCTTTTTAAGGGAGATTTAGAGGGATCTAAAACTTTTGATACCGAGAAAAGGACTTTTCAAACATCCTCTAAAACAAGTCGGGGATTTTGTCGTTGGTAGACCATAATATTTGTTAAACTAAGATTGAGAAAAGCAAAATTTATTTAATTTATTTATGACTTTCTCCCCTCCGTTGATTTCTCAATCAGATCCTCCCCTTCCTCCTTGGGAAAATCTGCCGACAATGTATGATTTACCTAGTGAAAATCCAGAGGAAAAAGGTTTGCCAGACGAATTTCATTTTTTACAACCTTTACTTTTATATCTGACCTTTCAACCTCTAAATTGGAGTCCAGAACTCATTTTTAGTGCTGCTGATATGAATCTTTATTATGATCTTCAGCATCCTTTATGGTATAAACGTTCAGATTGGTTTGGTGTTGTTGGAGGATCAAGATTATATCATGGTCAAGATTTGCGTTTAAGTTATGTGACTTGGCAAGAACCAGTAAATCCTTTTGTGGTAGTAGAATTATTATCTCCTGGTACAGAAGATGAAGATTTAGGAAACACAAAAACTGCTAAAGGTAAACCTCCTACAAAATGGGAAGTTTATGAAAGTATTTTGCGAATTCCCTATTATATTGTTTTTAGTCGCTATACCAATGAACTCCGCGCATTTCATTTAGTTGGTGGTCATTATGAACCAATGAATTTGACTACAGGGCGATTACCAATGCCTGAATTAGAGTTAAGTTTAGGATTATGGCAAGGTTCATTTCGAGGTATTTCTAAATTGTGGTTAAGGTGGTTTACTCTCGCAGGAGAATTAATTCCTGAACCGAGTGAAGAAGCTATTACTGCAATTGAAGAAGCTGCTGCTGCCGTTGAAGAAGCTGCTGTGGCAACAAAACGAGCTATTGTAGCTGAACAAGAAGTGATTGAAGCAAAACGGAAAATGGAAATATTAGCTGAAAAGTTACGTCAATTAGGTGTTAATCCTGATGAATCTGATGATGATTTATAGTCTAGAACACCGATTTAATAATCTGTAAAGTAGGATTTTTTGTAGGGGCAATGCCCCCGTGCTTGCCCCAAAACACTATCAGGTTTCCTGAAATGGTTCTAATTATTAACTGACAATAAACCGGGGGGAGGAGTAATTTCTACTCGACGGGTTTCTAAATCAACAATAGGCACAATTTCCATCACAAAAGGAATTAAAACTGTTTTTTGGGCTTTATCAGTTGTCAGTTCTTCATTATTAGTCACAAAAGCAGGATCAAATTGAACTTCTAATAAATCATGACCTGACGGTAATATATCTACCACCGTTCCCACTAATTCCCCAGATGATTGCATGAAGACTTGTAACCCTAGCAAATCTATCACATGAAATTCACCTTTTGCTAATTTTGGGCGATCGCTAACAGGCACAAAAAACCGACAATCACGCATATTTTCAGCTTGAAAGCGATCGCATACTCCTTTCAATTTAATCACATAAAGATTCTTATTCTCAATATACCGCCCATTTAATAACTCCACAGATTGAAGTTCCGTTTCCCCTGGACGTAATAACCAGCGTTTTCCCGGTTCTTCAAAGCGTTCAGGAAAGTCAGTATTAGGATAAACCCGCAACTCCCCAGTTAAACCTTGGGGTGAGACAATCTTCCCAATTTCCAACCAATCATCAAGATTGGGGACTGGAGAGTTTTTAACTTTTCCCCCTACTCCCGGTTCTTTGCTCCCCTGCTTCTTTTTCGCGTCTTCGTGGTTCATTAATTAGTTAATTGCTCACTTTGTCTCCATTTTACCACTTCACGTTTGTAGATTAGGTTAAATAACACTAATTTTTTAAGTAGGTGAACACAATAAAACCAATCTGTGTAAAGAAAAGTAAAATCGCCCAAACCCTCTTCACTCTTGCATGAGTGCTTCTTGCCTTGCCATAACGACAATTTTTAATGCTAACCTACTTAGTTCTCTGTTCCCTCTCTCAATGAGTGAATTTAATTTTGTTAGACTACTTCTAATATAAAATACAGGAATTGCGTAAAAACATCTCAATTGTTAAATTATTTTAAAATTCGACGTAATATCACTGACAATATAATAGTATGCAAACTGAAAATTTATGATCATCCAAGAAAAAATGAAACTTTTCACTTCTGCCAAACGCGTGTTTTTACATTCAATCGTGTTATTATTCGCGTTCTGTAGTTTGCTGTTAAACGTGCCTACCGCTCTTGCTGCTTCAGTATATACCGCTCCTGTACTATATGCTGCTGCTGCAACTGCGCCGGCCCCCACCCAAACCGTTGCAGACATTGACGAACTAATTGCATATTATAGAGACCAAAAAAACGGTATTTCTCAAAACACCGAACTATCAATAGAGCAAAAAAAAGAACAGTTGAAAAACATTAATTCCGAAATTAATGCTCTGATTCAAGATAAGAAAGCTTTACTAGCTAAACAGTAATAATACAACATACCCCCGCTATGTCAATCTAACGACTATAGCGGGGGTATGTTGTATTTTAACAATATTGTTGAAGATAATCAACATTTTTTGCGTCTTCGTGGTTCATTATCTCTTACACACTTACAGCCGTACTTCGATAAATCCGTTCAGCAACCTTAGCCAAACGCTGCATACCAACAGTAATTTCCTGGTCACTACCAGTTAAACTAATTCGCAGACATTGGTGTTTGTGTTCCCAGTCCTCCTTTAAACCAGGGAAGAAACTACTACCAGGGACAAGAATTACACCCACTTTCTTTAATTCCTGGTAAAATTCCCAATCAGTCATGGGTAAATCTTGCAACCACAACCAGCCAAAAATCGCCCCTTCACCGCGATGTAAAAACCAAGGTATATTCTTAGGCATAGCTGCTTCTAGGGTACTTTCTAAGACATCAAACTTTTTCTGATAGAAAGGACGAATCACATTTTCGGCAATATTTGCTAATGTCCCTGATTCTATCGCGCGAGCAGCGATCGCTTGACCATATCGAGAAGAATGAATTCCCACATTAGTTTGGAAACATTCCAAAACTTGAATCAGGTTTTCATCTCCAATTGCTACCCCAATCCGTTCTCCAGGCAATCCCGCTTTTGATAAACTCATACAATGGAGAATATTTTCCCCAAATACTGGAGTCATTTCTGTAAAATTCAACGCCGGGAAAGGAGGTGCATAAGCGGAATCAATCAATACAGGTACGTTATAAGGTGAAGCTAAATCAGTGATTTTGTTCACCTCATCATTAGTTAAAACATTACCTGTAGGATTACAAGGACGGGAGAAAATCACGCAACCTGTTTTTTCTGTAATGGAAAGTTGGTTAAAATCAGGACGATATTTAAATCTGTGTGCAGTTGCATCAATATCCAGAGTAGGTTTATATGCAACTAACGCTTCTGGAAATAGACAAACACCACCATAACCAGTATAGTCTGGGCTTAAAGGCAGGACAATTTCTTTAAACTCGCCATTACCCATATCGCCACCAAAAGCATTAGCAGCGTAGAAATAGATAGTTTGACTACCCGCAGTAATTAAAATGTTACGTTCAGTTAAATTTAACCCATAACGCTGGTTAAAATCATTGACAATTGCGTTAATTAATGGTGCATAACCTTGACTAGAACCATAACGACAAACAACTTCACCATATTCAGAACTAGCTAATAAATCTGCCGTACAATCGCGCCATAACTGTTCTACCTCTAGTAAAATCAACGGATTGCCAGCACTTAAATTATATAATTCCTGTCCCTTACTAGCTCTGAGGGTTTCGTTAATATCTTTCATAATCGCTCTTACGCCAGTCAAGTTGGACATTTGAGCGCCAATTTTAGTAAGGGCAGGTTTTATCATGTTTGTTACAGACTGAATTAATCGCCAAAGTGGACAGATGATTGGGTAGTTGCAGCTAAGACAAAATTTATTATAGTTGCCAAAACAGCCACTGCCTTTAATTAATCTAAACCAGTGAATGCGATTTTAACAAAATATGGCAGTTAATAAAGCCCCACTATTGAAAGTGGGGGGTTTCTCTTGTGATACGTACTAATATACTATATAAAAAATCACTTGACAAGCAATTATGGAAAATATTCCGCCCCACCTTCCTAATCGCATCATAGGAGTGTTATGTTAACTAAACAAGAAGTTAGTACCAACACTACCAAACAGGTTGACATTAATATCAGTAGCAGTAAAGCCAGTTATACCTGATAAAGTAACTAATAACTGACCAGTTCCAAAACCAGTATTACTCATAATACCATCACCAATGCGTAGCATAGTATTAGCACCTGATGTTACAACATCAATATTAGCAACCCCTGTAAACTGAATTTTATCACCACCAACACCGCGCACAAACTGATAAACCAAATCTGACCCATCATTTACATTTAAAGCATAATTAACAATATCTACAGAACCATCGTTTAAACCTAAATAGATCGTATCATTACCTACACCACCTGTGAGAATATTAGCAGCAGTGTTACCTATAATGAGATTATTTAGGGCGTTACCAGTCCCATTAATAGCAGATGTGCCTTGTAAAGTTAGATTTTCTAGGTTACTACTTAAGGTGTAATTAACTGGACTGAAAACTTTATCAGTTCCTTCATTCAGATTTTCTGTGATAATATCACCGGAATTATCAACATAGTAGGAATCATTACCAGCACCACCAATCATGGTATCTGTACCTGCTCCGCCTATGAGAATATTATCAGCAGTGTTACCTATAATGAGATTATTTAGGGCGTTACCAGTCCCATTAATAGCAGATGTGCCTTGTAAAGTTAGATTTTCTAGGTTACTACTTAAGGTGTAATTAACTGGACTGAAAACTTTATCAGTTCCTTCATTCAGATTTTCTGTGATAATATCACCGGAATTATCAACATAGTAGGAATCATTACCACCCCCACCAATCATGGTATCTGTACCTGCTCCGCCTATGAGAATATTATCAGCAGTGTTACCTATAATGAGATTATTTAGGGCGTTACCAGTCCCATTAATAGCAGATGTGCCTTGTAAAGTTAGATTTTCTAGGTTACTACTTAAGGTGTAATTAACTGGACTGAAAACTTTATCAGTTCCTTCATTCAGATTTTCTGTGATAATATCACCGGAATTATCAACATAGTAGGAATCATTACCAGCACCACCAATTATGGTATCTGTACCTGCTCCGCCTATGAGAATATTATCAGCAGTGTTACCTATAATGAGATTATTTAGGGCGTTACCAGTCCCATTAATAGCAGATGTGCCTTGTAAAGTTAGATTTTCTAGGTTACTACTTAAGGTGTAATTAACTGGACTGAAAACTTTATCAGTTCCTTCATTCAGATTTTCTGTGATAATATCACCGGAATTATCAACATAGTAGGAATCATTACCAGCACCACCAATCATGGTATCTGTACCTGCTCCGCCTATGAGAATATTATCAGCAGTGTTACCTATAATGAGATTATTTAGGGCATTACCAGTACCATTAATAGCAGATGTGCCTTGTAAAGTTAGATTTTCTAGGTTACTACTTAAGGTGTAGCTAACTGTGCTGAAAACTGTATCAGTTCCTTCATTCAGATTTTCTGTGATAATATCACCGGAATTATCAACATAGTAGGAATCATTACCAGCACCACCAATCATGGTATCTGTACCTGCTCCGCCTATGAGAATATTATCAGCAGTGTTACCTGTAATGAGATTATTTAGGGCGTTACCAGTCCCATTAATAGCAGATGTGCCTTGTAAAGTTAGATTTTCTAGGTTATTTCCTAATGTGTAGCTAACTGTGCTGAAAACTGTATCAGTTCCTTCATTCAGATTTTCTGTGATAATATCACCGGAATTATCAACATAGTAGGAATCATTACCACCCCCACCAATCATAATATCATTACCAGCGCCACCAATCATGGTATCTGCACCTTCTCCACCTATGAGAATATTAGCAGCAGTATTACCTATAATGAGATTATTAAGGGCATTACCAGTAGCATTAATAGCAGATGTGCCTTGTAAAGTTAGATTTTCTAGGTTATTTCCTAATGTGTAGCTAACTGTGCTGAAAACTGTATCAGTTCCTTCATTCAGATTTTCTGTGATAATATCACCGGAATTATCAACATAGTAGGAATCATTACCACCCCCACCAATCATGGTATCTGCACCTTCTCCACCTATGAGAATATTAGCAGCAGTATTACCTATAATGAGATTATTAAGGGCATTACCAGTAGCATTAATAGCAGATGTGCCTTGTAAAGTTAGATTTTCTAGGTTATTTCCTAATGTGTAGCTAACTGTGCTGAAAACTATATCAGTTCCTTCATTCAGATTTTCTGTGATAATATCACCGGAATTATCAACATAGTAGGAATCATTACCACCCCCACCAATCATGGTATCTGTACCTGCTCCGCCTATGAGAATATTATCAGCAGTGTTACCTGTAATGAGATTATTTAGGGCGTTACCAGTCCCATTAATAGCAGATGTGCCTTGTAAAGTTAGATTTTCTAGGTTACTACTTAAGGTGTAATTAACTGGACTGAAAACTATATCAGTTCCTTCATTCAGATTTTCTGTGATAATATCACCGGAATTATCAACATAGTAGGAATCATTACCACCCCCACCAATCATGGTATCTGTACCTGCTCCGCCTATGAGAATATTATCAGCAGTGTTACCTGTAATGAGATTATTTAGGGCGTTACCAGTCCCATTAATAGCAGATGTGCCTTGTAAAGTTAGATTTTCTAGGTTACTACTTAAGGTGTAATTAACTGGACTGAAAACTATATCAGTTCCTTCATTCAGATTTTCTGTGATAATATCACCGGAATTATCAACATAGTAGGAATCATTACCACCCCCACCAATCATGGTATCTGTACCTGCTCCGCCTATGAGAATATTATCAGCAGTGTTACCTATAATGAGATTATTTAGGGCGTTACCAGTCCCATTAATAGCAGATGTGCCTTGTAAAGTTAGATTTTCTAGGTTACTACTTAAGGTGTAATTAACTGGACTGAAAACTTTATCAGTTCCTTCATTCAGATTTTCTGTGATAATATCACCGGAATTATCAACATAGTAGGAATCATTACCAGCACCACCAATCATGGTATCTGTACCTGCTCCGCCTATGAGAATATTATCAGCAGTGTTACCTGTAATGAGATTATTTAGGGCGTTACCAGTCCCATTAATAGCAGATGTACCTTGTAAAATTAGGTTTTCTAGGTTACTTCCTAAGGTGTAATTAACTGGACTGAAAACTTTATCAGTTCCTTCATTCAGATTTTCTGTGATAATATCACCGGAATTATCAACATAGTAGGAATCATTACCACCCCCACCAATCATGGTATCTGTACCTGCTCCGCCTATGAGAATATTATCAGCAGTGTTACCTGTAATGAGATTATTTAGGGCGTTACCAGTCCCATTAATAGCAGATGTACCTTGTAAAATTAGGTTTTCTAGGTTACTTCCTAAGGTGTAATTAACTGGACTGAAAACTGTATCAGTTCCTTCATTCAGATTTTCTGTGATAATATCCCCGATATTATCAACATAGTAGGAATCATTACCACCCCCACCAATCATGGTATCTGCACCTGCTTTACCATCGAGCGTATCATTACCTGCTCCACCTGTAAGGGTATCATTACCTGCTCCACCTGTGAGAATATTTGCCTCAAATGCACCAATATCATACCCAGCGCCAGATGGACGAGGGTTACCTGCAAAATCGGTTGTTAAAACTGTCCACACAAAACCCTTGTCAATTGCTGGACTAGTGGAGTGAAGTTGAAAATCCCCAATTGAGGCATTTACAAACTGAGGGTTGGCGACAATATCATTAGTACCTTTAACTGGTATAATGGTACTGTTAGCGTATAGGTTATAGTTATATGTAACGTTTGTATTATTATAATTGCTGTTAACCTTATTTCCAGAAATAGCGTAGAGAATGTTATTAATAATTTTGACATCAGATGAGGAATTGGCAAATATTTCTCCATAGTCTATTTCTGGACTTTGACTATTTAAATAAGCGGTGTTATTAACAATATCAACATGATCGCTCTGATAGGTGTGAATCCCCGAACCTCCATTTTGAAACACGATATTGTTTTTTACCAAAGTCCGTCCACTATATGCACCTAATGTAGACCCATTTTGCGTATTTCTGGAATCATCAATACTAATACCATTGCCATCAGTAATTTTTCCACCACCATAAAACCAGGGAATGTATTGACGATTATTGTAAACTTTATTGTTTGAGATAATCATCTTATATCCCTGACTACTATCAAGTCGCCAATTTTGGTAATTAGTAATACCACTGTTAGCGTAGACAGAGTACCAAGCATTATTATACACTTCATTACGATTTATAGTCACATAGTCGGCTTGAATTGTAGCAATACCTCCCCCTCCGAAATCATGAATTTTATTATTAATAATACTTATATGATGAGGATGACCATTTTTCCTTCCATCAATAATGATACCGTTGCCGTTTGTTGTCGGATTGTAAGGGTTGTCTTTTTGACTAAGTGCATAAGCAAAAGTAATATTGCTATTGTTCCCGATCAGCTCCAATCCGTTAATCTCGATATAAGAAGCTCCATTGGTAATTGAGATCGCATTCCAGCCATTACTCTGAAGCTTCGGGGAATGACCAGGATATGCTTTATAAGTAATGGGTGCATTTGAGGTTCCAGAGCGTGTAATTGATACTATTCCACCAAGAGGATCAGTATTTGCATATACTCCATCCATAATGAATACCGTATCTCCCGGATTGGTGAGATTTGCCGCTTTTTGAATCGTTTTGAAGGGCGATGAGGTAGAGAGTCCATCATTGCTATCGTTACCAGCAGTACCTGCGCTTATGTAATATGTTCTTATAGTATTCATCAAATTTACTCTATGTAATTACTAGCAATGCTTAAAGTATTATTATCTCAACCTCGTAATTTGGCAATAGTTAAGTTACGGCGGAATTTCTTCCAAGGTAAAGTCTTCCAGGATTCACGCTTAGTTGTCTCTGTGTCTAATCATGCTCTGCGACCGTTTGTGTATTCTGAACACCTCAAACCAATTACGGTTTGTCCTACCCGAATTGAAGGAGTTCCGCTGCTCGTCCAGCCTACCTAGGGTTCGACCGCCCTTAGACCTTCAATCCGTTTTTATTCGTTCCCTCGGTTAGATTGATAGTTCCGTTAGGTGTAGCCAATTCAACCACTGGATTCCCTGGACTCTTGCCGCTACCCTTCTAATGTGCGGCGGGAATTAGCTCCAGTGAAGTCAGGTATAGATGTTGTGTCCTGCTTATGGGTAGGTTGCTTTTCTAGGCTCTGTTTTACCATAGGAACTCCCCATTAGCACCAGTGTCACCCCACAACGGATGTCTGATTATGCCTTCCAGCTTCACCCTCCAGATACCGAGTCTGGTCAGTGTGGGCAGATAGGGAGTCATGCCTGAGTCTGGCAGATGGGACTTACACCCATATCAGACCGAGAGTTCAACCTTTCTCCATGGTTGGATTGGGTTGGTTAGCTTATGTACGGACTGAATACCGTGATTCAGCTAACAACGAATCGCACTAAAAGTCCCAATTAGATAATTACTATTTATCAATACAAGACAGGAGAATTTAATGAAAGTTAAAGCAGCAGTAGCGTACAGCGCAGGTAAACCTCTCACGATTGAAACCGTAGAATTAGCACCCCCACAAGCCGGAGAAGTATTAATTGAGATTAAAGCCAGTGGGGTTTGTCATACTGATGCTTTTACTCTTTCTGGTAATGATCCTGAAGGTTTATTTCCGGCTATTTTAGGACATGAAGGGGCGGGTATAGTTGTCGAAGTGGGGGCTAATGTCAAAAGTCTCAAACCTGGAGATCATGTAATTCCTTTATACACGCCTGAATGTCGGCAGTGTGATTATTGCTTAAGCTTCAAAACTAATCTCTGTCAAGCCATTCGCGGTACACAAGGACGGGGGTTGATGCCCGATGGTACGAGCCGTTTTAGGATCGGTGGTGACATGATTCACCATTATATGGGTACATCCACTTTCGCTAATTATACGGTATTGCCAGAAATCGCCGTTGCTAAAATTCGGGAAGATGCGCCCTTTGACAAAGTTTGTTATATCGGTTGTGGTGTGACTACAGGTATTGGTGCAGTCATTTACACAGCCAAGGTAGAAGCAGGCGCAAATGTGGTAGTTTTTGGTTTGGGGGGAATAGGATTAAATGTGATCCAAGGGGCGCGAATGGTGGGCGCAAATAAGATTATTGGAGTAGATATTAATCCTAATAAACGGGCTTTGGCTGAAAAAATGGGGATGACACATTTTGTAAATCCCCAAGAAGTTGCAGGTGATTTAGTTCCCTATTTAGTAGATTTAACAAAAGGTGGTGCTGACTATTCGTTTGAATGTATTGGTAATGTCAATACCATGCGTCAGGCTTTGGAATGTTGTCATAAAGGTTGGGGTGTAAGTGTGATTATTGGTGTGGCTGGTGCGGGTAAAGAAATCAGCACTCGTCCGTTTCAATTAGTCACAGGAAGGGTTTGGAAAGGTTCGGCTTTTGGTGGTGCAAGAGGACGGACAGATGTACCAAAAATTGTAGATTGGTATATGGATGGGAAAATTAATATTGACGATTTAATTACTCATGTAATGCCGATTGAAAGGATTAATGATGCTTTTGATTTGATGCACAAAGGGGAATCTATTCGGACTGTGGTCACGTTTTAGGTTTTTGTCTTAGAGGATATTTTAAAAGTCTCTCATGGTGTATCAAATATTTTCAGATCCTCATAAATCCCCCTTAAAAAGGGGGACTTTGACTCTAGTTCCCCCCGTTTTAAGGCTACGGTGTACACACAAGTCCTACCTGTCTTAGTTTCGGCCTATTTCGCCCCCTAAATCCCCCAATTCTGGGGGACTTTGAAAATTCTTGTTCCCCCAATTTTGGGGGTTAGGGGGCGATTCAATCACTTGTGTGTACA
The DNA here is from genome assembly GCA_017355425.1 of Dolichospermum sp. DET69. Classification (NCBI taxonomy): domain Bacteria; kingdom Bacillati; phylum Cyanobacteriota; class Cyanophyceae; order Nostocales; family Aphanizomenonaceae; genus Dolichospermum; species Dolichospermum sp. DET69. Next base: position 4,527,080 of record CP070233.1, on the reverse strand, counting down.
CCGGAGCTTTTTAAGGGGGTTAGTGGGGAATGGCTTCGCCACGCAAGCTATCAGTAAGTGTAGCGACCTGCAATTATAAATGCCCAAACCTGCAATCAAGACATTTTCAAACCGGGATTATTTGCAACTATAATTTCATTTGAACCAGAATTAACTGCAACTGAACCAGGATTAAATGCAACCAACCTGCAATCATCGCTTTCAACCAGGATTAATTGCAACTGACCGAAAGTCCCGTCAAACGGTAGTTGTCCAGTTTGCTCAAAAAACACCCCAATTTATCAACAAAACTATTTGAACTTCAGCCAGGATTAAATGCAACTATAAAGGTAAAAAAAACGGTCGTTTCTTTTACCGCTATTACTTCCATCAAACAAAACCAAAACTGAATCAAGTTTAGTAACGAAACTCGGTAATTATATCAAAGGCAATATATGCTGTTAGGTAACGAGTTTATTTACTTGTTGGGGTTCAAAGTATGTTGATAGGCTATGCCCGCATTTCAACAGATGACCAAAATCTGAATCTGCAAAAGGATGCTTTGCAGCAGGCTGGTTGCGAGAAAATTTACTCCGACCGAATCAGCGGTGCAAAAGCAGAACGACCTGGACTCTCCTTGGCATTGGAAGTAGCAAGGACTGGTGATGTTTTGGTTGTATGGAGACTAGACCGCTTGGGAAGGTCACTCAAAGATCTGATTTCAATGATGGAAACCTTGGATAAGCGAGGAATTGGGCTTTCTAGCTTGCAAGAATCCATCACCACCACAAATAACAGTGGTAGATTGATTTTCCATTTATTCGGTGCATTGGCTGAATTTGAGCGCAACCTCATCCGTGAACGCACGACGGCTGGACTTGTAGCAGCACGAGTGCGTGGTCATAGGGGAGGTAGACCAAAAGCCCTTGATCCAACTAAACGTCAATTAGCAGTAAGACTTTATACGGAAAAACAATACACAATTATTGAAATATGTAAGTTAATGGGAATTTCCAAACCAACGCTCTACAACTATATTGCAGAGATAAAAACTGAACATGGTACATAAGCAAATCCCTGTAGAGGCACTTATTAATTTACGCCACCGCCTCGACGGATTGCCCAGCCGTTGTCAAGAGCGGCGAATTCTCATCGAAGAGACAGCAGCATTGTATGGAGTGTCAACAGATACACTATATCGTGCTTTGCGTAACTCATCACGCCCAAAATCCATAAATCGCTCAGATAGCGGAACCCCTAGAAAACTTTCGCTGGAGGAAATGGAACGTTACTGCGAGATAATCGCGGCCATGAAAATCCGTACTAGTAACAAGAAAGGGCGACATATCTCCACAGTCCGAGCGATTGAACTGTTGGAGGAGTTTGGGATGGAAACACCCGATGGTTTTGTCCAACCAGATAAAGGTGCGTTAACTAGAAGCACTGTCAATTATTACTTAAAAACGTGGGGGTATGACCAACAACGCATGACTAGGCAACCGCCTGCTGTGCGTTTTCAAGCGGAGTACAGCAACGAATGTTGGCATTTCGACCTCAGCCCATCTGATTTAAAACACGTAAAACAGCCATCGTGGGTAGAACCAGGGAGAGGGAATCCATTACTGATGCTTTATAGTATTGTTGATGACCGTAGTGGTTTATGTTATCAGGAATATCACTGTGTTTATGGGGAGGATGTGGAAGCTGCATTGCGGTTCTTATTTAATGCGATGACAGCGAAAACAACCGACGGATTTGCCTTTCAGGGGATTCCAGAGATGATTTATACCGACAACGGGCCCATTGCTAAAAGCCACGTATTTCAAAACGTGATGGATTGTCTGAGAATCAATCTTGTTACCCATATGCCTGCGGGTAAAGATGGTCGCCGGGTAACAGCTCGATCCAAGGGTAAAGTGGAAAGACCTTTTCGGACAGTCAAAGAAGCCCACGAAACTCTGTATCACTTTCATGAACCGGAAAGCGACATTGAAGCTAACTTATGGTTGCGCCAATATTTGTTGCATTACAACGACAAACCACACCGCATAGAACCGCATTCTCGGATGGAAGATTGGTTGCGTAATATACCTAAGTCTGGCTTACGTTCGATGTGTAGTTGGGAGCGATTTTGTACCTTTGCCCGCGAGCCACAACGCAGAAAAGTGGGAACAGATGCTAGGGTATCGGTAGAGGGTGTGGCTTATGAGGTAGAACCGGACTTAGCAGGAGAAACTGTCGTGCTATGGTGGGGTTTGTTTGACAACGAACTGTACGTAGAGAAAGAAGACCGTCGTTACGGACCATTTTATCCAGTTGACGGACCTATCCCCTTACACCGCTACCGTAAATTTAAGAAAACTAAAACTGAAGAACGGGCAGATAAAATTGCCAATTTAGCTAAAAAGTTGGGTTTGCCACGGACTGCCTTGGATAAAAACGCGGACTTACAATTTCTGGTGGATAAATATAAGGAATTGGAGCCAACTGTTACACCTTTTAATGACCCCGACCCATACCAAGAATTTACTTATCCGACTGTATTGTTTGCTAAGAGGGCGATTTCTGAACAACTGGCCAAACCTTTGGCTAAATTGTCTCCCGAACAATTGGCATTCATTGATGCGCTGCTGGCTGAGACTCTGAATAAAAAAGCGATTATTGAACGAGTGCGACAATATTTCCGCTCAAATAAGGGAGAGGAACAAAATGCTCACTGAAGTCATGGAACACTTTCGGTTACTCAGGGAGTTCCGCAAGGCTGGCTACTACGAGACAGAACACCAAAAACAATTGTTTAAGGATATTAAAGTCGCAATCCATTCAGGAAAGCTGGTTGCCATTACGGGAATTATCGGATGTGGCAAGACAACGACTTTACGACGTTTGTTTGAGGTTTTGGAGAAAGAAGGCAAGATTTTAGTCTCGAAATCGCTTTCTGTTGATAAAAACCGAGCGACGCTGCCAACACTGATTGCTGCCTTATTTTACGATTTATCAACAGATAAGGAAATTAAAATTCCTGCACTTGGGGAAAAAAGGGAACGAGAACTGCGTGACCTGATTAGAAAAGGTAAAAAGCCTGTGGCGTTGTTTGTAGATGAGGCTCACGACTTACATTACAGTACGCTTACAGGACTCAAACGTTTAATTGAGGTAGTTGAAGACGGTGGTGGTACGCTCTCAGTAGTGTTAGCTGGTCATCCGAAGCTGAAAAATGATTTGCGCCGTCCAACTATGGAAGAAATTGGCTATCGGGCAACTGTCTTTTCCTTGGAGGGTATTGTTGGTAGCCAAAAAGAATATATTGAATGGTTGGTATCTAAATGTACTACTGAAGATACCCAAATAAGTGACATATTGGAGCCGGATGCCATTGACTTACTTGCCACGCGGTTGAGGACACCATTGCAAATTGAGCAACATTTGACACTAGCTTTCGAGGCTGCATACCTTTTTGGAGAAAAAACAGTTACCACAGCGATTATTGAGTCGGTTTTATCTAAGCAAATTGACGATTTGGAACCCACCTTAACCCGGCATGGCTACGATGTAAGAGGCTTGGCAGAACAGTTTAATGCCAAACCAGCGGAAATTAAATTGCTGTTTCGCCGACAACTTGACCCAGCGCGATCTCGTGAATTACACGAGCAAATGTTGGCGGCGGGACTGCCACTTTGAGCGGATTGAAACTGCGATAAAAATGTTAATATTTATAGTTGCAATTAATCCTGGTTGAAAGCGATGATTGCAGGTTGGTTGCAATTAATCCTGGTTCAGTTGCAATTAATTCTGGTTGAAGTGTAATTATAGTTGCATTTAATCCTGGTTTGAAAATCCCTTGATTGCAGGTTTGGGCATTTATAATTGCAGGTCGCTACAAGTAAGTACCTAAAATCACCACTCACGCAATCTCTTTTAGAGATCCCCAAGGGTATGTATTGTTTGTTGTATGCCCCCTTTTGTTCCCCGCTTTTGAGCTTTGGTTTCGTACCCATAATTATTCATGACCCATCAAAATGTTGACTTAACCGATTGCAACCACGAACCGATTCATATTCCGGGACTAATTCAGCCCCACGGCGTGCTATTGGTGTTGCAAGAAACTGACTTGACTATCATCCAGGTTAGTAGCAACACGCTTGAGTTAATCCGTATTTCTCCTGATGAATTATTAGGTAAACCGTTATTAACCTTACTCGCTCCCAAGCAGATTGCTGCAATTCGGCAATGCTTAAGCGAAGATTTTGATCATGTGAATCCGTTGGATATCTCCATCGAAAGTGCAACCAAAGTGTTACTGTTTGATGGAATTTTACATCGCCAGAATGCGCTAATTTTTTTGGAATTAGAACCCAAACAGGAAAGCCAGAAGGCAGATTTTTTTGAGTTTTACCAGCGTGTTAAAGGCATGATTACCAAGATTCAAAAGGCTCCCACCTTGCTAAAAATGTCCGAAGCGGTAGTGAAAGAAGTGCGGATGGTTACGGGGTTTGATCGCGTCATGGTCTATCGGTTTGATGCAGAAGGAGCCGGGCAAGTAATCGCAGAAACTCGGGCAGACGATCTGACTTCTTATCTAGGCTTATACTACCCTCAGAGTGACATTCCTGACCAAGCAAAAAAGCTTTACACCCTCAACTGGCTGCGGTTAATTCCTGATGTTACCTATCAGCCGAGCGCGTTAGTTCCGGCGCACAATCCAGTGGACGATCGCCCCACAGATTTAAGTTTATCCGTGCTGCGGAGTGTGTCTCATGGTCATCTGGAATACCTCAGCAACATGGGAGTTGGGGCTTCCATGTCAATTTCTCTGATTCAAGAGCAAAAGATGTGGGGGCTGATTGTCTGTCATCATTCAACTCCTCGCTATGTGCCTTATGGTGTGCGGACGATGTGTGAGTTTGTGGGGCAAGTGATGTCGGTGGAACTGTCTAACAAGGAAGCTCGTGAAGACTTAGACTACAAAATAACCTTGAAGTCATTGCAAGGCAAACTAGTCGAATCACTGTCTCAGTCAGAACGCTTTTTGGATGGGTTGCTCCAACTAGACTCAAATTTGCTTGATCTCGTTAGTGCATCAGGAGCGGCAATTTGTACGGTAGATCAAATTATTCGCATCGGTCAAACGCCACCAGAAACTGAATTGACAGCCCTACGAGATTGGGTCAAAACTCAGATTCAACACAACCTGTTTCAGACGCGATCGCTCTTTCAGCTTTACCCCGCAGCAGCATCTTTTAAGGCAGTTGCCAGTGGGCTATTGGCGCTAAAACTCTCTGGGTTCCACCAAAATTACATTTTCTGGTTTCGCCCAGAGGTGATTCAAACCGTGAATTGGGCTGGCAACCCCAACAACCCTGTAGAAGTGACAGACAGCGGAGAAAAACGGCTATTACCGCGCAAATCATTTGAAAAATGGCAAGAAACGGTACAGGGTTGCTCATTACCTTGGAAAGCTTGTGAAATCGAAGTGGTAGACGAACTGCGGAGCCTGATTGTGGGCGTGATTCTCAAGCAGGCGGACAATTTGGCAAAAATCAACCTGGAGCTAGAGCGCAGCAACATTGAACTCGATTCGTTTGCCTACATTGCGTCTCATGATCTCAAGGAACCACTCCGAGGGATTCACAATTACTCCAATTTCTTGATGGAGGATTATGCAGAAGTGTTGGATGCTGATGGAGTTGCCAAACTGCATACCGTCGTGCGGCTGACTCAGCGAATGGAAGATCTGATTAATTCACTGCTGCACTATTCTCAACTCGGACGCGCCGAACTCTCTCGCCAATTCACCAACCTCAATGAAGTGGCGCAACAAGCGATAGATACCTTGGGAATCAGTCAGCCGCAGAGCTTGATCAAGTTCCTGTTTCCTCGTCCCTTGCCAACGATCTGCTGCGATCGCGGCCAAATGAGTGAGTTATTCACCAACCTGCTTACCAATGCCATTAAATACAATGACAAATCTGAGAAATGGGTGGAAATTGGTTTCATTGAGTCAGACGGAGGCGATCCTCAAAACCCGTTACTCTACACCTTTTATATCCGTGACAATGGCATTGGCATTCCGCCTCAGCATTTGGAGCGAGTGTTTCAAATTTTCAAACGGCTGCATGCTCAAGACCAGTATGGCGGTGGAACGGGGGCAGGTTTGACAATTGTGAAAAAGATCGTCGAGCGACATGAGGGAAAAATCTGGGTGAAATCAACTCTCGATGAAGGTAGCACGTTTTACTTCACGCTGGGAGCAAGAGGGCAATCATGAGTGAATTATCTGTTACCGCGATCCAGAAACCCCCGCTCTTATTAGTCGTTGAAGACAGCAATGAAGATTTTGAAGCATTCCAACGCTGTGTCCGGCGATCGCCGTTGACAATCCCGATTTATCGCTGTGTGGATGGCGATGACGCTCTAGCATTTCTGTATCGCACAGGTCGCTACGCTGATGCCCAAATCGCCCCGCGTCTAGGACTGATTTTGCTCGATCTCAACTTACCCGGAACGGACGGACGAGAAGTATTGCAAAAAATTAAACAAGATGAGAATATGAAGTTAATTCCGGTTGTTATATTTACAACTTCTAACAATCCCAAAGATATTGAAGCCTGTTATAGACAGGGTGTTAATAGCTATATTGTCAAACCTATGGATTTTAACCGATTAAAGCATAGTATTCAAATTTTAATAGACTACTGGTTTGATACTACGATTCTTCCCACTGATGTGGTAAAACCACGCTAGTCAATAACCCCACCTTGAAGAAGGATGGGGCTTGTAATTAACAAAAATTACGTATGAACACTCAACTTCATCGCACTATCTTGATTGTAGAAGACAGCCCAGAAGACCGCGAGACGTACAGACGATATTTGCTGCGCGATCACGACTATGACTACACGATCATAGAGGCAAGTCTGGGTAAAGAAGGATTGAATCTTTGGCGACAGCACAAGCCAGATGTAGTGTTGCTCGATTATCAACTTCCCGACATGGACGGGCTAGAATTTCTCGTTTCCCTGCAAACTCAGCAACCGCAAACGCCTATGTCAATTGTGATGATGACAGGCGTTGGCAGCGAAGCGATCGCCGTCCAGGCGATCAAGGCGGGTGTACAAGATTATCTGGTTAAGGAACAAATCACTTCAGAGGGTCTGAAACTGGCGTTGGACGCAACGATTAAGACGGTACAGATCCAAACTCAACTCCAAGAGCGCATTGATCGAGAGCGGGTCATCGCCCAGATTTCGCAAAAAGTCTCTCGCTTGCTCGACTTAAACGAGATTTTACACACTACCGTCACAGAAGTGCGGCAATTTCTTCAGACTGATCGCGTGATCGTGTTCCAGGTAGATCCAGACGACAACGACAACGGCAGGGTAGTAGCAGAATCTGTGGGCGCAGACTGGCGATCGATTCTGTCAGAGCAGATATATGATCCCTGTTTTGTCGAGAGCTATGTTGATCCCCAGCTTCAAGGAAGGGTGAGTGTCAAAGCCGATATTTACGATAGCAGCATCAATCCATGCTACGTTAAACTCTTGGAGGGGCTTCAAGTCAGAGCGAATATAGTGGTGCCTATTTTGCACGACAACTATTTTTGGGGTGTGCTGATTGCTCATCACTGTGCTGCCCCTCGTCAGTGGCGATCGTTAGAGATTGATTTACTTCAGCAGTTGTCCATACAGGTCAGCGTTGCCATCCGCCAAGCAGAGCTTTATCAGCAAGTCAAAAACGAACTCGCGGAGCGCAAACGCACAGAGGAGGTACTGCGTCAGAGTGAGGAGTTTAGAAAACAGGTGTTAGAGAGCAGTCGTGACTGCATCAAAGTCCTTGATCTCGATGCACAAATTATATATATAAATGCGGGAGGGCTGTGCCTGCTGGAGATCGACGATTCAACTCCCTATCTAAACACAAATTGGGTCAATTTTTGGCAAGACGAATCTCGGCAAAAGGTAGAAGCAGCGATTGCGCTGGCAAAGTCAAAAGAGACAAGTAGATTTCGGGGCTTTTGTCTGACTGCAAAAGGGACACCAAAATGGTGGGATGTGATTGTGACTCCGATGTTGGATCAGGAAGGACAAGTCAGTCAACTATTAGCGACTTCCCGAGACATTACCGATCGCGTTCAACTTGAACATGATCGTGAGCTGATCCTACAACATAAACAAGCTGCCTTAGCGGAATCAGAACGAATCAACCACATCAAAGACGAGTTTCTAACCGTGCTATCTCACGAATTGCGATCGCCTCTCAGCCCGATCTTAGGCTGGACAAAACTGCTGCAAACTCGCAGACTCGATGAAACCAAAACCATCGCCGCATTGGAGACGATAGAGCGAAATGTTAAAGCGCAATGTAAATTGATTGATGACCTGCTGGATATGGCTCGCGTGTTGCACGGCAAGCTAAGTCTGAATCCTGCTTCTGTCAATCTGTTATTGGTGATTAAATCTGCGATTGATACTGTGCAGACTGCGGCGATCGCCAAATCCATGCAAATTAATCCCGTGCTATGGGATATCGGGCAAGTTTTGGGAGATGACGTTCGGCTCCAGCAGATTATTTGGAACTTGCTCACGAACGCAGTTAAGTTCACTCCCAGCGGCGGACGCATTGACATTCGGCTAGAGCAAATCAACGACCAGGCACAGATCACCATCACAGACACGGGCAAAGGCATCAGTCTAGACTTTCTGCCCCACATCTTTGAGTCGTTCCGCCAGGAAGATGCTTCCATAACTCGTAAACACGGTGGGCTAGGGTTGGGCATGGCAATTGTCTATCAATTGGTCGAAGCCCACGGCGGCACTGTCACCGCTGACAGCCCTGGGGAAGGGAAAGGAGCTACTTTTACTGTCAGGCTACCCTTACTCAACGTCAACTCAAAGGCAGATCAATCTAGCCCATGGCCAGAGCAAAACCTGGATCTAACTGGCATCCGCGTGCTGATCATTGACGACGATCCAGATAGCCGCGAACTCATTTCGATGGTCATTGCTCAGGGATACACAAATAACGTAGTTAACCAAGGTCAAACAACGTCAATTGCTTATAGTTCGCTCTCTGATTGACCTTGTTCGCAAGTTTGCTTTTAGGTTCTAGAGTCTGGGGCTTATCCTTGCCCGGTTTCGCTTCAGTCTCCACTATTAGGGATTCCCGAAACTTCTGAGTTCGTTCTAGTAATATTACTTTTACGTTTGAATGTTTCATGTAACGAGTGATTTCAACGTCACCCATTCTTACTAGAACGTTATCAGCAGCGTTAGTATCTGAGTGCATCACGACCCCATCATGTCCGGTAAACTTGTCACCATTTCTAGTCCCCGTTAAGGTACTAAATCTGGAGTCAAGTTGTGACGTATACGCACAATTAACACTAACAACCGTGCAACCTACACGGGTTGAAACTTGTTTGAGGGCATCCGCAACTATCCCCTTGCACCATGAAGAAACATTTCTCTTCATGCGCTTTCTCATGGGCTTTTTGCCTTTTATTTGCTCCGTCAAATCTTCAAAAGCTACCTTGATCGCATCTGTCATCAAGTCATGCGTAGCTGTAAAAACTATTGTTTGAATCCTACCTTTAAAGGATGTTTCCCGATTGTCCCACTTGATTCTACCAAGATTATTCCGTTTAATTCTATCAGCCTTAGCACCATTTCCTTTAGCTGTAGACTTGTTAAAAACTGACTTGATTTTATTACGTTTAACTTGTTTCGCTGTTCTGTAATCGGTTTCTTGAGTTTGGATTTTACCAAAGTCATTACCTAAAAATCTAGCGCCATCGTTAGAAGATGTGGCATAAACTTCGGTGTAACCTCTATCACATCCAATTATTTTACCCTCGGTCTTTTTTTCAGCTTTTTGGATGTCAGTTGTGTAATGTATTTGCCATCTACTATTACGCTTAATTAGCCTTATCTGACACTTGATTTCTGTTGGTAAAGTCGTTGGTAGTTTGAGAGTTTTACATGGAGTTAAACCTCCAAAACGCAACCACACCACACCTTTATCATCTGTTTTAGTATCATAAGCCTTTACAATAATTTGGTTACAAACTTTCGTGTGTCCTCGATACCAAAACTTTCTAACTAAGGTGCAAAGTTTGGGATGTTCCAACCATTCCCGACTTTCTAAGGTAAGTTGTAAAACTCCTTTTTTAGCCTGAAAAGACTGGAACGATTGCCCCAAAGATTTTATCACCTTCTCAACACAAGCAGCCTGAACTAAATGAATATCATCAATTACGTCATAGAGAGTCGCTTCCCATAACTTAGCAGGTAATTGATATTTGTCTTTTAAGGTGCGTAGCTGTTTGTCAATCTCAAATTTAGAAACACCCCAGGCTTTCAACGACCCGAACTCGTTCCACAGGTCAGAGCGTAGTTTACCCAAGCTCAAAGCGATCAAATCAAGCTCGTTAGATTTCCAGTTATTTAGTTTTTCAGTTCCTAAAATAGCGATTCTCGTAACGGTTAACTGATTCTTTACCTTGAGTTTCATGAGTTTGGCTTACTACGTCTTTTACTACTATACACCCATTGACTCGTATTGACTACTATTTGTTTCATGAATATTTTGCTCTTCGGCTATTTTTTTCTTGTAAGCCCGAAGGAAGTAAAGTTTGGAGGAAAAGCAGTGCATGATAGCCATAAAGTCCTGCATTAACTCTTCGTGTGGTGATAACTTGGCATTGTTTACCACAACAATTTTGCAGCTGTGAAGGTTGCAAAACCACTCAACGAACTCAAATCCAAATCTGCATAATCTGTCTTTATGCCCTACGACAATTTCAGAGATTTGATTCTGGGCAACTTGAGTCATTAATTTAAGAAAGTTTTTCCGCTTCCAATTCATGCCACTAGCCACATCCTTGACGACTCGACATCCTGGGTAGGTTTTACCTAAAAATTCTATTTGTGTGTCAAGGTCTAACAACTGGGTTTTTGTGCTGACACGGGCGTAAAGAACCCGCTCTTTATCCGTTGAGACTGTTTTTATAAACGCTGATTCTGGATATCTTCGATGTCCACCAGGGGAACGGATACATTCTATTTTCCCTAAGTCAGCCCATTCTGCCGTCGTCTTAGGGTGATAGCCGAACTGTTTATAAACTTGTTCTGGGGTTAGGTATTTCATCTTTCGGTTAAATACGATTAACCCCAGTATACTACGTTATTTTGAGATTAGAGAGTGTGGCTGGAGCCGAAGCAACAACCGTCGCCTCTGCCGCTGAATTTCTCAATGTCCTGGAGTCATTTCAGCCCGATGTGGTAGTGAGTGATATTGGAATGCCAGAAGTAGATGGCTATACGCTGCTCAGACAGGTGCGGTCTCTGTCCCCAGATCAGGGAGGGCAGGTTCCGGCGATCGCTCTGACTGCCTACGCTGGCGAAATTGATCGGCAACAAGCGATCGCCGCAGGCTTTCAGAAACACATTGTCAAGCCCATTGAACCCGATAAATTGGTGGTGGCGATCGTTAGTTTACTGAGCAGGCAAGTGCTATCTTGACTGACAGAAGACTCTCAGACAGCTTAACTCTAAAGACTGACGTTCAAAAATGCAGGATTCCTTCCTTAGCGTCCAATGTTGCCATAACTCCCGCAGGTAAAGCAGCATTAGGGCTATCATGACCAAATGGTAAATCCGAAACTATGGGAATTCCTAAATTACCAAGGCGTTCTCTTAATACTTCTTCTACAGTAAAACTAGGGATATTTGGTGGGGCTTCACACTGTGTAAACCCTCCCAAGGCAATACCACGAATTTTGGATAAAACCCCACTAGCAAGCCATTGAGTTAACATCCTATCAATGCGATAAGGTGTTTCTGTCACATCCTCCCAGGCTAAGATGACACCATCAAGATTAGGCAAAATCGGTGTTCCTAAAAGATGAGTTGCTACTGTGAGATTACCCGGAAGCAACAACCCTGTCACCTCACCACCACCCCAACCACAACCTTTTAAAGGTGCAAGGGGACGACCTTCTACTATGTCAAATAGCCTCTGTATTGACCATTCTGGCTCATTGGCTAGGGTAGTCATCACGGGACCATGTACACCGACAATCCCGGCATCATGAAGACTCCAAAGCAAGGCTGTGATGTCAGAAAAGCCGATTAACCATTTAGGTGTAATTTCATTTTCTTGCCAAGTCCAATTTTCTAAAATGCGAGCGCTACCAAAACCCCCTCTCGCGCAGAGAATACCCTTGCATTCAGGATCTTGCCATGCTGTGGCTAATTGCTGACGACGTTGGGCATCCGTACCAGCTAGATAACCATGTCTGCTATCTATGTTATCACTGATTCCAATGCGGTAGCCATGCGCTTTCCAAATTTCCACACCCTGATTAAAGGCCTCAAATTCTCGTAATGCACCACTGGGGGCAATGACGCGCAGTAAATCACCTGGTTTGAGGGCTGGAGGTAAGATAGGAAGTGACATCAGCAAAAAATGTAAGTAATTTGACATTGAAAATAACACCCCACCCCTAGCCCCTCCCCGCAAGCGAGGAGGGGAATAAGAGATTTTTTAGTCCACGCAGGTGGACTTTGTTTGTGTAGACGCGAATTCTATTCGCCTTTTTTGGCGGATACTTCTAAAGTTAATGATTGTTCTGTAGTAGTTGTTTCCGGGATAGTTATTGTCTGATTTGTTCCCCCGATATTTTCTCGCTGGTTAATTAAATAAATACTGATTAAGGTGAGAAAAACTCCTAACCATTGGATAGTTGTGAGGATTTCTGAAAGAAAAATATAACCGAATATTAAAGCGAAAATGGGTGTAAGAAAAGTCAGAGAACTTAAACTGGTGAGATTTCCACTAGAAGCAAAATAGAAAAATAAACCATAAGCGATCGCACTGCCAAAAACAGTAGCATAACTTAACGCTATCCAATCCAATGGGATAAGATTTTGCCACTGTTGGGATTCTAATCCTGAAGAAATTCCCCACAAAGGCAAGCCTCCGATAATCATGTGCCATCCTGTAGCTGTTACTGGATCTACATATCGGCAGACAAATCGAATCATCACTGTTCCCACAGCCATTGATAAAGCAGCTAGTAACATTAACCACTCACCATTATTAAATAACTGTTGCCAATTATCCATGGAGATTGTGATTCCTGAGTTCAGAACATGAAAAATCCACTCTTGGGGTAAACCAATCAGACTAATTCCTGCGATTCCCAAACCTAACCCTAACCATCCCCATACACCAATATGTTCTTGAAATAGCCAGAGGGAAAGTAAAGCCACTGCAAGCGGTTGGGAGTCTATCATCACCGAACCTAAGCCAGCATTGGTTCTGACTAAACCTTCTGCTAAAAAGCCTTGAAATAAAGTGCCATCAACTAAAGCAAATATAATAATCCACAACCATGCTAACCAACTTTTAGGTTGGGGCTTCCCCATAAATGCAGCCACCATGAGAATTAACACCCCCGCAGGTATTAACCTGACTCCGGCCATAAATAGGGGTGTGGTGTGGGGAATTACTCCTTTCATGGCTACCATTGCTGTACCCCAAAGGAAAAAAGGAGCAATTAATAGTAGATAAGCTAGGGGATTTTTAGATCCACTGAGTTGCACTTGCATGGGATGATTGTAGTTTTTGGTGAATAGATGGAAACATAAGTTTACATGATTTTACAGTAGTTGTAGAGAGGTTACATGGAACGTCTCTACATTTATTAGGTGTGTTTGTCTATTTTTTGTTAAATTTTATATTTAAGGATAGGGGAAATGATCATAACTAAACCAAGAATTGAAGATAGCTTTGGGGTAACATTAGCACCATTGTCTGTAGAAGAGGTATACACAAAGGCAGATAATCCTGCTAATGGTGCTGTAGTAGTGATGAGTGGCATGGTTCGTAATCAAACCGATGGTAAGCCTGTAGTAGCATTGGAATATCAAGCTTATGAACCGATGGCGTTACAGGTATTTTATCAAATTGCTAATGATATTCGTGATCAATGGCCGATTGTGAGTCGGGTAGTGATATATCACCGCGTTGGCAGATTATCTGTTGGAGAAATTAGTGTAGTTGTGGCTGTAGGTTGTCCCCATCGTGGTGAAGCTTTTGCAGCTTGTGAGTATGCTATTAATACATTAAAACACAATGCGCCGATTTGGAAAAAAGAACATTGGCAAAATGGTTCTACTAGTTGGGTAAGTATTGGTATATGTGAAGAAAGTTGTTGAGGGATTTCGGTTTGTAACTATTTTGGACAACTCTCTGGCATATTCCTTTAGACTAGGTTTCCATAGAAATATCCAACATTGAAAATGGAGACTTTGGACAAATGCCTACGGTAAATTTGTGTTGCCATGAGTTTGTAGTTACTATTTCTTCAATTGCTTGTATTCTTGGTCTATGGTTACTAAAGGATTGCAATCAATCAATAAATGATTTTCAGCAAACAGAAGAAAGTCTCTTGAGAATGAGCTTTGCTTACTGGTTAGTTTATTGCATCGCCTTTGGGATTGAGAAAGTATTTTTATTGGACTGGGAAGTTATTATTATCAGCTTGAGAATTACTATAGCTTTGTCATATTTCTTAACATTTTCTTGTATTCTCAGTTTACCGTTACATAAATTTGCAGTTCACAAAATTGAGGAATAATCAAAAGTCAAGGTTAGAACTGAATTTAGTTCCAACCTTGCTATTTCTGAATTCATAGTTTAAGCAATTCTCATAGCAATAGCGATCGCACCTTCAAGTTCATCCTGTAGTAAAGTTGTGAGGATAAACACTTCTTGCACCGTCTTACCTTGACGAGCAATGATTTTATAACCACCGCGAATGGGTACGGACACACGCAACTGCATTTTTGGTGCATGACCTCTGGCTCTACCAATGACCGCAGGTGTGACAGTCCCAATCCCATCCTGTCTGCACAAACGTTCTAAAATGGGAATAAGACCAGGAATATGGGTAGAATGATTCCAAACTAGCCTACCATCAGTGGGTTTAGACATAATGGTTAAGCAGCTTCCAGAGGAGCCATTGTCAACCCAGCCCGACGCAGTTGTTGATGATATAATTCCGCTTGTTCTTGGGGTCCAGTCCAGACAATAGCTTGTCCTTCATAGTGGACCTGATTTGTGAGATCCCAAGCGCGATCGCCCGACATCCCTGGAATATACTTCATTAAACACTCAGACACGTGCTGAAAAGTATTGAAATCATCATTCAATACAATCACCTTATAATTAGGATAGGTTTTCCGAGTCACTTGATTAACTCGGTCAGGTGTCACAGTTGGTGCTGAAGCCATACTGTACATATCTGCAATTCTTGTTACCATAGGAAAATAAGTCAAAAACGACGTTGTACAAACTGACGCTACAAATAACTAGTTTAATCTATTGCTGGCTGGGTTAGTAGTCAGACTGAAGTTCAACATAACTAAACTACCAGGCTATAATTTGTAAACACATGAAATGTAATTAATACTTTATCTTTTCAGGACTTTATTTATAAGATCCAGAATACAATTGAACGAAGAATATATAAACTTAATAACAGATGCACAAAATGAACACATTTCCACTTTATACAAATGACTTCCACTCTTGGACTCAAGAACAGGTTAATTTACTTAAAACTCAACAATGGGATACATTAGATACTATTAACATTATTGAAGAACTAGAAACTTTGGGAAGAAAAGAAAGACAAGAATTTAGAAACAGATTAGCCGTGTTGCTAGGACATTTATTAAAGTGGCAATTTCAAGCAGAAAAACGAAGTAGTAGTTGGTTGAGTACAATTCGAGAACAACGGATTCAAATCAAACTACTTTTACAAGATAGTCCCAGTTTAAAACCGTATTTAGAGGAAGTTTTTCTCACAGCTTATGAATTAGGTTTAGCATTAGCAATGCGAGAAACTCAATTAGGTCAACAGGTATTTCCTGAGATATGTCCTTATACTTGCGAACAAACCCTCAGTTCTGAATTTCTACCAGATTAATTTGTACTTACTGAAAGCCACCTGATTTCATCATAAAACTGTTTAAGCTAGAAGCTGTTTCCTCTGGTTTTCCAGATGAGGGAAAAACTAAAACACTTTTAACAGCAGGGTTATTTACTAATTCTTTTAAACGATGGAATTGTTGCTCACTAATAGCAATTCCCGCTGAATTTTTCACATAATTTAGTTCTTCTTTAAAATTAGCATCATTATAAACTTGAATAAACACTCTATCTACATTCCATTTTTGCCAATCAGCCGCGAAATATCGTTTAGCCCAATAGGGGTTATGATGACAAATATCAAAACTAACGGTCGGATTAGCTTGTTTCATCCCCTTAATCATTTGTTGCACAAAAGTCGTTAACTTAGCAGTGCGATCTACCTTTCCTGGTAATTCAGCATGATAACCAAGATAATCATCCCATTGCACAGCATCAATTTTGGGATACCTTTGGACGAATTCTACCAAGATATTTTTAAAGAAATTAGCAACTTCAGGAATTTCTACATCAAGAACATAATGATCAATGCCAGAATAAGTTTTGTCTACACCAGGAACAATCCATTTTTTAGCGATCGCTAAATTAAAAATTGGGCTATTTTTATCTATTTTAATCCCTTTCTCAAAATAAGCATGAACCTGCATACCCTGTTTATGTGCCTCATCAATCAGCCAATCTAGCCATTGATCTTGAAATAGATTTGGACAACTTTTATAGCCTAAAGTTTGCTGCATAACCTTACTGTTATACATAGTACAAGCATTACCCCAAACACCATGAATAATAGTATTAAAACCTTGAGAGTGATAGTAACGAACTCTCTCACGAATTGTTTTTTCATCGGCATTATTAGTAACTTGATAACGACTTAAATAAATGCCTCTAATTACTTTTTTCTGCCAAGGAGTTTTGGGGATAATTGTTTTGCTGATAACTTGCTGATTTTTAGAAATAGCAGAAGTAGGAATTTTAGAAACAATTGGCTGAGAATGAGAAGGGATATTAACAATTGTTGATGAAGAAGAATTAGGAATTGTAGAAGCAATCGGAGGAGGATTAAAAATAGGAATATTCAATTTTTGTATCTGAGGTAGAAATTTGCTAATATCTAAATTTCCTGGCTGACTAAACCACCAATAACCACCTCCGAAAATAACTATAACTAGAGAAAATGGAATATTTGCACATCCACATCCATTTGGTTCTTTTTTTTGTTGTGACATACCAAGATAATAATTGGTTGACAATTTTATTTTATATACATATCAAAAATTAGATAGCCATAGACTCGACTAATATAATAAGCTACAGTTTAACTTCTTTACTTTCCAGTTAAAAGTTGAAAAATCTGATCTAAATTAAAAAGAATATAGCGGTATGCACTCTTTGTGAGATACAGCCAGTAAATCGCAAAGCCTGTAGGGGCGGGGTTTCCCCGCCCTCTTGTAGGGTTTCCCCGCCCTCTCAATTACAGTATCAAATTTAACAATCAAGGATTTTAAACCCACGCAGGTGGGTTTTGTCTGTGTAGCCGCGACTTCTAGTCGCCCCCAAACATATCAAACCTACCGCCAATCGTCCCAACTTTCATTAAAAATAGAAGTATTAGGAAAAGCCGTAGGATTACCATTTTGTTCTAACAGCTTTCTTAAATTTTGTAATTGCGGTTCTTGTTGAGGTAAATCATCAATTAATTGATAGGGGTCAATTCCCTGTTTGAGTGCAAAACTAGCCACAGTTCCCGCAGCCGCACCAGAAGACCATTCAAAAGAATGAACTCGATAAGCAGCCGCAGCTATATGGCTCGTAGCAATACTTTTTCCCCCTACCAATAAATTATCTATTTTTTGAGGAATCATGGCTCTGAGCGCAATTTGGAAAGGATAAGATTGACCGGCACCCCGTCTTTCTCCCGCGCGTTCCTTATTACCAGGTGCTTCCACCGGGCTTTTTGCCATGCAAGGATGAAAATCTATAGCATAATGACCAATACCCACAGCGTCAGGGTAAATTGTCGAACGACTTCTGCGGATAGCTTTTTCTGGAGGAATTTCCCCCCTAATTACAGAAGTCGCTTCAAAACCAGCTACTGTTGCTTTTAAATTGCGATACATATTTGCTGGTAGAGTTTGACGATAATATTCATCATTATAATTACGTCGAGAAATATCAACTTCCCAAATGCCAAAACCCTCTGGTTGTCCCCAACTAGGACGGCCAATTATCCTTCTTCCTTCCCGCATATAAGGGTATTTAGATAAACCATGAACTGTCCCCATTGGCGAATCTAAACCTGTTAAGAAACGGATATTTGTTTGCGGTTTTTTAACACCATTACCTAACTGAGAATCTGTAGTTCCTCCATATAACCAATAAAAAAAAGAAAATGCCTTTTCCTCAGCTTTACGGAGAGTTTCTGTGCGTAGTCCTCCTTGCCAACCTCCTGGTTTTAACTGTCCCTTTGCTTGCAATTGTTGCCGAGTATAAACTAAATTATCTGCGGCTGTTCCTGGACGGTAATCATTGCCCCAAGTCCAGTTTTGCATGGAAATATCCCCTGGTGTAGGTGCGGTAAACTTAACACCATTGAAATTAGTTGGTTGTCCTTTTTGGGGACTCCAAATCCGCCGATATGTAAATACTAAATCAAAATTTGCTAATCGCTTTAATTCATAACTGAAATATGGTGAATATTGTAAATAAAATGGTGGCATTATTTGTTTTTGCGGTTCGTTTGTTGCCTCCATTGCAAAGGTATAAGTGAAACCCTGGGTACAGTAAGGATCATTTGTAGTGCTAGAAGATGAAGGTTCTAGATAAGAACGGGCATCAATTCCCAAACGATAAGGAACATCGGCTAAAGCTATAATTTCTCCAGTTTCACTTGCATCTACAACATACCATTTTCCTAAATTGTTTTGTTCAGGTTTCGGCAGAAAACGAATAATAGTTTTATTTAAAAGAGATGAATTTTTATAACTATACGCATCTTCAATTGTTTGAGATAAAGGATTAGTATTTAGAGGTGGTTGATTTTCTGCTGGTTGATGTTGAATAGCTATGGCGTTATTAATAATTTTGCCATCTTTACTAATTTCTAAATCTTTAATTACTGTATTCGGAAACCATTGTAACTTTCCTTTTCCCTTTTTTTCGGCATCCTTGAGCATTTGTGCCATGATATCGTGAGCATCATGGGGAAGAAAGCAGGAATCACTTACCCAACAATCACCAGGATTCAGTTTGCCATATTTCCGTTCAATGCGATCGCGCAATTCCAAATATCCGCGAGAATAGAATTGTTTATCTCGTTGAGTTGGTCTTTCATCTAATGCAGATGTCCCTTGAGAAGAGATTTGTCCCCCCAACCAGTCGGTTATTTCTGTTAAACAAACTGTGCGTCCTGCAAGTAAACCTTCATAAGCTGTAGCTACTCCAGACAGTCCACCACCCACAATCAGAATCTCACAGTTGACAGTTTTATCTGGGGTGCGTGGGGGGGTATAACTAACCGCGTAGGGGGTGAGGAAGGTGGTAAATAAGCTGAAGCTGATAACTGTTTGCAAGCCTTTTTTTGGTCTACGGTTCATGGTTTCTGCACTCTGTACAACTACTACGTCAAATTATAGACGGTAGCATTGGGGAAAGGTTCTTGACAAGGTTGGGTAGGATAGTGGGGGAATGAGTATAAGTTAGACAAAAACTGTATTGACAATAGCAAGATTTAACCATTAAAATTAGTTAGTAACAAATTGCGAAGCGTAGCATTAAGGAAATCAGGAAATACTAAATTTCTATATTCTTCTATTTAATGAGCGACTTTGTTCGGCTCATTCTTTTATTTCTTGATTTTTAGCACTTATACAAAAACTCTCTGAAACTCTTATTTCTTCGTGTACTTCGTGTCTTCGTGGTTAGTTTTTCCATTACTTGTAAGTAAGTTCTAATAATCTCACTCCCTAATACTAGCAATGACTTTACCGATATCTTGGGGAGTTGCACCAGTAGCTAACATCGCCCGGATCAATAACTCAATTGAAACAGAAGCATCTCCATTTTCAGCATTAGCAATTCTGGGTTGACTAGAATGAAGTTTCGCTGCTAAATCAGCCTGAGTCATTAAATTTTGTCTTCGTTCTTTCAAACTGCGACTGAGAGCTAATTTAATTTCTACTAACGCTGCTTCCTCTGGGGTTAGTTCCAGAAATTCTGCGACTGTTCCAACTTTCCAACCTTTAGCTTCTAGACGTTCTCTCTTTGATTTATCCATAAAATATAATCCTTTCAATCTCTGTCATATTTACCTAACCGTTTTTTACAGATATCAATCACACTATCTGGTGTTTCTCTGGAACTTTTGTTGAATACTTCCACAATTAATATCGCATCATCATCAATTCTGTAAATGATTCTCCAATTCTTATCTGCATCTCTCACCCTTAACTCGTGACAGTGTGTTCCCATACTTGGCATTTGTCGAGAATGAGGCATTTCGAGATTTTCACCTTGCTGTAAACGCCTCAGTAATACACCAACCTCTATTCGTGCTGCTTCAGTAAATGGCGGAGTTTTAACTTCCCCATGTAGCCAAACTAGAGGTTTATCAGCTTGCTCCATATTTTTATTATATCAAATCTGATATATTTTTGCACATAAATTGAAAAATACAAAACTTTAATAGCTTTTAATTTTCCATACTTCCATTCTAAAATGGGGGATATCTCTCTAAATAATCTGCTAATATCAAACAGCTACCCTAACATCCAGTCACGCTCCTGCAAAAACTAACCACCGGATAGGGAAAATAGTCATGAAAAACAAAAACCCCATATTCTCAGATCTAGCTTTAAAAAGCGCCATTTTCTTGTCACCCTTACTGCTATCAACGGCTTTTATCAGTAGCTATCTTGTACCATCTGCTACGGCTCAGATACTATCAAATCAGGAACGAGAAGAATTAGCGCGACTACGAGAGGAAACTAAAGCTCAAAAACAAGTTCAATCGAATTTTGAACGAGCTTTTACTCGCACCAACACTTTACTTAATATTTGGTTGACTATTTTAAGTTTATTTCCTGTGGCTTTAATTGCTATATTATGGTTTTTTCGTCGAGCCGTAATTCGAGAAATTGGAGAACGAGCAATGCAGCAAATCCAAGGTATTAAAAATTTACAAACTCAATTAACTACAGTTCAATCAGAAGCAAAACAACTAATTCAAGAATCTAAAAATACTACTCAAGAATTAGCACAGGAAGTTAATAATCTGAAACAAAAGATTCAAGGGGAGGAACAAAATTTATCTATTCTTTTATCTGATTTACCCAAATCAAAACAAGAGTTTTTAACAGCTTTGGAACTTGAAGTTAAATCTGCTCAAGAGAATATTAGTAATTTAGAATTTAGATTAAATACTCAACTAGAACAATTAAGTTTATCTGCTCAACAACAAAGAATTGCAATTGACAATGTTAAAAAATTAGAGATAGAGTTATTCTCTCAATTTACCCAACTTAAATCAGAAGTAGAAACCCAAAAAGATATTGCTGTTAATAGTATTGAACAATCTCGCGCTGATTTGATATCTCAGTCTCAGGGATTAGTTCAGAGTTTGGAGTCAGAGACTCAAGAACAAAAATATCATGCTTTAGAAAGTTTGGCAAAATTACAATCAGAATTTACTCATGAATTATCACAATTTCAATTAGATGTTAAAAATCAAAAAGATATAGTTACAGAAAATATCGAAACTCTTAATAATATATTTAAGTCAGATGTTACTGAATTAAAAACTGATGCTCAAGTTCAAAAATATCAATTGCTTGATGGTTTAGCTAAAATACAAGACGAATTTTCTCATCAAGTTGGAGAGTTACAAAATACAGCTATTCAACGACAACGGCAAATTATTGAGAATTTAGAAAAATCTGGAGGAGAATTTACATCTCAATTTTCAGATTTACAAACTGACGTGAACAAACAGCAAACTACTGTTCTGGAAAATTTGCAAAAATTAGAAGCTGAATTTTCTCATCAAGTTCGAGAATTACAAAATACAGCT
Organism: Dolichospermum sp. DET69; assembly: GCA_017355425.1. Classification (NCBI taxonomy): domain Bacteria; kingdom Bacillati; phylum Cyanobacteriota; class Cyanophyceae; order Nostocales; family Aphanizomenonaceae; genus Dolichospermum; species Dolichospermum sp. DET69. The sequence continues at coordinate 4,505,041 of CP070233.1, read as the reverse complement.
ATTCAACGACAACAGCAAATTATTAATAATTTACAAAAATCTGGAGGAGAATTTACATCTCAATTCTCAGATTTACAGACTGACGTGCAAAAACAGCAAAATACTGTTTTGGAAAATTTGCAAAAGTTAGAAGCTGAATTTTCTCATCAAGTTGGAGAATTACAAAATACAGCTATTCAACGACAACAGCAAATTATTGATAATTTAGAAAAATCTGGAGGAGAATTTACATCTCAATTTTCAGATTTACAAACTGACGTGCAAAAACAGCAAACTACTGTTCTAGAAAATTTGCAAAAATTAGAAGCTGAATTTTCTCACCAAGTTGGAGAATTACAAAATACAGCTATTCAACGACAACAGCAAATTATTGAGAATTTAGAAAAATCTGGAGGAGAATTTACATCTCAATTCTCAGATTTACAAACTGACGTGCAAAAACAGCAAACTACTGTTCTGGAAAATTTGCAAAAGTTAGAAATTGATGCTCAACAACGTAAAGAGATAATTCTCAAAGAGTTAGCCGAAATTACACCAACTCCAGCGCCAGAAAAAGCACCAGCAGCATTACAACCACAAGTTTCTATTGATGATTATATCAAACGAGCAGAAATGCTATTTTTAGAAAAACGTCATGAAGATGCTTTAGCTATTTATGAACAACTTATTAAAATTCAACCAGAAAATCCAGAAAATTGGCTAAAACGTGGCATAATCCTTAATCGTCTAAAACGCTATAAAGATGCTATAGCTTCCTACAATCAAGCTATCAAAATCAATCCTGAATATCATCAAGCTTGGTGTGATATTGGTGTAGCTTGTGGAAATTTAGGCAAACATCAAGAGGCTTTTAACTGTTTTGATAAAGTCACTAAAATTAAACCTGATGATGGAGTTGCTTGGGTAAATCGTGGTTTATCTTTGGTAGAATTAGAACGTTATGAAGATGCAGTTGCTTCTTTTGATAAAGCTTTAGAATTTCAACCCAATTCTCCTAAAGTTTGGGATAAACGAGGTTACACATTGGTAATGTTGGGAGAAGATGATGAAGCAATTACCAGTTTCGATAAAGCACTAGAAATTAAATTTGATTATCCTAGTGCCTATTATAACAAAGCTGCTTGTTATGCACTACAAAGAAAGGTGGAATTAGCTTTAGAAAATCTGCAAAAAGCCATTGAATTTAATCCCATTTATCGAGAAGATGCTGCAAGTGACATTGATTTTGATGAGATTAAAAATGAGCCGGGTTTCCAAACATTAATTCAGAGTTAATGAGAGAAAACCAAAATTGTTAAAATTTTTGTTGGGTAAGATAAGTTTTTTGAATTTAATAATCTTCATCATACATATTATCTATGCAATCGCATTCATAATTACCTTTGATTTCTTGATTAAAAAATTCACCAATAGAATCTGCTGAATGAAAATCTTCCCAAGTTTCTGCTGCTACATCAAAATATTGATAAAGTTCACCACTTTGGAATTCTACTTGCAAAATTTGTGAATCAGCATCATAACCAATTGCATAAGCCACAGATGAATTAACCTGTAGCATGGGAATTTCTTCTTCATCGTGTACAGTATCAGAAATTACCTCATTTAGTTGTTTTAAACCTTCATAAGCCTCTACTGGGGCAGCAATTTGCATTAATTCAAACTCGTTGCCTCTGTCGAGTAATAATTGCAAATATCCCTCAGAGTGAGAAATAGCCAACAAACTGCTTAAATCCATTTTAGATAGCTTCATTGCTTTATTCCCGATAGGTAGATGACAGTGAGAACCAGATTAATATAGTACAAAACTACTATATTAATGTTTGGCTGTCAACTACCACAGGTAACAGGTTAAAATCCGCGCAGTGAGATTAGTTTTTTGGTACCAACAATCAACAATTGTTCTACCTTGACTAATTAATCTAGAAAATTTAGGATATACTTTCTTTTCAGGCATAATGCAGTTACTTAAGACGCGTATTTTTTTGACTTTTAATAGAGTTTTCACTCCTTTTTACCTATGACAATTAAACTCACTGTTCCCGGAATGGCTTGTGCTACTTGTGCTAATAATATTACCAATGCAGTTAAAGCTATTGACGCTAATGCTATTGTGGAAGCTGATCCTAAAACCAAGTTTGTCAATATAGAAACTCAAGCTTCAGAAACTGCAATTAAAGAAGCTTTGATTGCTGCTGGTTATCCTCCTTCATAAGAGGATATTTTATATCTACCTACTTAATTCTCCATAAAAGTAACGTCAGAACCAAAATTATTTCAAAGTAAGCTATTCTGCATTTACATTGTATAACCTGTTAAGAGTGTAAATATTGTGGGGTGGGCATCCCTGCCCGCCCAAATATTTAAATTAGGTGCGTTTTAGCTGATCATTTTTTAGATCCCCAGCTTTTTGAAAAAGTTGGGGATTTTGGTATTTATAGACAATAACAGATCACTATCCGTAATATAAAATAATCATGATTTTGTCATGAAATCATATCTTTTATTGTCATCAAATATTAATTTATTTTTCTTATTAGCATCATTTATTAAATAAAAATTTATTCGTAATTAAAACATCTTTTTGTACAACTAACTCATAGTAATAATTAACAAAAGGGAATAACTGGTAATTTCAATTTCAAATTATTGTATTTGCAGATTTTGACAAAATTATCTTGTCAGAGAAAATATTGCTATTTTTAGGGATTAAATACTTATGTCATTTGATATTTCTCAAAACCTTTCATCTCAAAAAGAAATCAATTACACTCCTATTTCACTAATTAATTCTTTTCAAAATCCAATTGATAATAGTATCAATTGGGGTAAACATAGTTCCTCTAGCCCAGATAATCTAGAAACAAACCCATCTATTGCTAGTAATAGTAGTTATAACTCAAGCAATGGCTATGGCTTAGTAAATGCTGGATTAGCAGTCAGTAAAGCCGCTGGTGAAAGTCCCTATGCGGATGTTCCTGACATGGGTGGCAATAATTGGGGAGCAGATTTGATCAAAGCTCCGGAAGCTTGGCAACATGGATATACAGGCAAAGGTGTTGTCGTTGCTGTAATAGATACAGGCGTAGACTATAACCATGAAGACTTAAAAAACAATATTTGGAGTAATAGCAAAGAAGTAGCTGGTAATGGCATAGATGATGATGCTAACGGTTATATTGACGATGTTCAAGGCTGGAACTTTGATACTAGCAATAACAATGTTCTAGACAATAATGGTCATGGTACTCATGTTTCTGGAACTATAGCCGCAGAAAATAACGGTATTGGTGTTACTGGCATTGCCTATAATTCCAGAATTATGCCAGTCAAAGTCCTAGATGCAAATGGCTCAGGTTCTTACTCAAATATTGCCAAAGGCATTTATTATGCAGTTGATAATGGCGCAAATGTCATTAATCTTAGTTTAGGAGGCAATTCCTCTAATGATACTCTCAAGTCAGCTATCGAATATGCCGGCAAAAAAGGCGTAATTGTTGTCATGGCAGCAGGTAATGATGGCAACCCAATACCATCTTATCCCGCTCGCTACGCCTATAATTCAGGCATTGCCGTAGGTGCAGTAGATAAAAATAATAACCTGGCTGACTTTTCCAACCGTTCTGGTTCTCAAGAAATTACCTATGTTACCGCGCCAGGTGTTGATGTTTACTCTACAATACCCAATAATCAATATGCCCTTTACAACGGCACTTCTATGGCAGCTCCTCACATTGCCGGTGTTGTCGCTCTCATCCTTAGTGCTATGCCTAATCTAACAGAAAGCCAAGTCCGGCAACTCATCATCAGCGCCTCCGAAAATAGCACTAATCCACAGCCGACAACACCAACACCTTCACCGGGGTTGCAAATGCCATCTTTATTCCCCCCGCTAGACTCCTTTTTTCCCTTGCAATTTATTAATCTGATTAATATAGGATCACAATTACCTTTTAGCCTGCAATCTCAATCATCAAACTCTATTCCCCTTCCTCCCATTGTCGTCTCCATTAGCGAAAATTCGTTAAAGTTGCGTGTTGGTGGTCTAGAAACATCGCCCGCACAGCAGTCCAGCTACCAAAGTCAGAGCCTAACATACACCTTCACTCAATCCACGCCACACTACTATGACGACCAAACCCCAATCAACAACAGTAAAGATAGTTTTGATAGCCAAGATCATAAAGACTATTGGCAATAATCCAACCCACACCACAAAAAATACAGTTTCATTCTTCAAAGCTTAACCACTCAGAAAAAAAATAACTAGAGTAAATCCCTTCTGCTCAAGCTTTTTGAGCTTTTCACCCCCAACAAATTAACCATCCCTAAAAAAAGATTGCCAAAACCCCTTGACAGAACTAGGAAGGATTGATATATTAGTTAAGTGCCGAAGAGAGAAACAACTCCCGGCAACTGAACCGAGAAAAAATAATACTTTGAAAGAATAGATTAAACCAATCCTCGTCGTAAGATAATTTAAATTACTAGGAATTAGTTCCTAGATAATTGTAGAGGATTCCGAGATTTTAACTAATGTCGGAGCCAACAAACTCGAAGAAACAAAATGGAGAGTTTGATCCTGGCTCAGGATGAACGCTGGCGGTATGCTTAACACATGCAAGTCGAACGGTCTTTTCGGAGATAGTGGCGGACGGGTGAGTAACGCGTAAGAATCTACCTTCAGGTTCGGGACAACCACTGGAAACGGTGGCTAATACCGGATGTGCCGAGAGGTGAAAGGCTTGCTGCCTGAAGAAGAGCTTGCGTCTGATTAGCTAGTAGGTGTGGTAAAGGCGCACCTAGGCGACGATCAGTAGCTGGTCTGAGAGGATGATCAGCCACACTGGGACTGAGACACGGCCCAGACTCCTACGGGAGGCAGCAGTGGGGAATTTTCCGCAATGGGCGAAAGCCTGACGGAGCAATACCGCGTGAGGGAGGAAGGCTCTTGGGTTGTAAACCTCTTTTCTCAGGGAAGAAAAAAATGACGGTACCTGAGGAATAAGCATCGGCTAACTCCGTGCCAGCAGCCGCGGTAATACGGAGGATGCAAGCGTTATCCGGAATGATTGGGCGTAAAGGGTCCGCAGGTGGCATTGTAAGTCTGCTGTTAAAGAGTCACGCTCAACGTGATCAAGGCGGTGGAAACTACAAAGCTAGAGTGTGGTCGGGGCAGAAGGAATTCCTGGTGTAGCGGTGAAATGCGTAGATATCAGGAAGAACACCGGTGGCGAAGGCGTTCTGCTAGGCCAAGACTGACACTGAGGGACGAAAGCTAGGGGAGCGAATGGGATTAGATACCCCAGTAGTCCTAGCCGTAAACGATGGATACTAGGCGTAGCTCGTATCGACCCGAGCTGTGCCGTAGCTAACGCGTTAAGTATCCCGCCTGGGGAGTACGCAGGCAACTGTGAAACTCAAAGGAATTGACGGGGGCCCGCACAAGCGGTGGAGTATGTGGTTTAATTCGATGCAACGCGAAGAACCTTACCAAGGATTGACATGTCACGAATCCCGGCGAAAGTTGGGAGTGCCTTCGGGAGCGTGAACACAGGTGGTGCATGGCTGTCGTCAGCTCGTGTCGTGAGATGTTGGGTTAAGTCCCGCAACGAGCGCAACCCTCGTTTTTAGTTGCCAGCATTAAGTTGGGCACTCTAGAGAGACTGCCGGTGACAAACCGGAGGAAGGTGGGGATGACGTCAAGTCAGCATGCCCCTTACGTCTTGGGCTACACACGTACTACAATGCTCCGGACAAAGGGCAGCTACACAGCGATGTGATGCGAATCTCATAAACCGGAGCTCAGTTCAGATCGAAGGCTGCAACTCGCCTTCGTGAAGGAGGAATCGCTAGTAATTGCAGGTCAGCATACTGCAGTGAATTCGTTCCCGGGCCTTGTACACACCGCCCGTCACACCATGGAAGTTGGTCACGCCCGAAGTCGTTACCCCAACCGAAAGGAGGGGGATGCCTAAGGTAGGACTGATGACTGGGGTGAAGTCGTAACAAGGTAGCCGTACCGGAAGGTGTGGCTGGATCACCTCCTTTTAGGGAGACCTAATCCATTTAGAAATCGAAGGTAATGAAAGTTATCAACAGAAACTAAATTGGTCTAACCTAGGTCGGTCGAGATTGGGATAAATCTTTCAAAGTATTATTTGCCTTAGGTCAAAAACTAAATTTTAGATCATAACTGAATCAAAGTCAGCACCTAACAAATTAAGTTAGAATGCTGGGTTGAATTCCAGCCAGAACCTTGAAAACTGCATAAGAGAAAGAGAATTAGCAGGCAGACACAGACATGAGAGTGTTTTGTGAAAGCAAACAAAAAGAAATGTGGTCAAGCTAATAAGGGCTAATGGTGGATACCTAGGCACACAGAGGCGATGAAGGACGTGGTTACCGACGAAATGTTCCGGGGAGTTGGAAGCAAACTAAGATCCGGAAATGTCCGAATGGGGCAACCCTATGTACTACCTGTTGAATATATAGACAGGAAAGAGCCAACCCAGCGAACTGAAACATCTTAGTAGCTGGAGGAAGAGAAATCAAACTAGAGATTCCCTAAGTAGTGGTGAGCGAAAGGGGAAGAGCCTAAACCAAGAGATTTATCTTTTGGGGTCGTGGGACAGCAATATCGAATCTAGAGGTTAGACGAAACAGCTAAATACTGTACCAGAGGGGGTGAAAGTCCCGTAGTCGAAAACCAAAGGATAGTAGCTGAATCCCGAGTAGCATGGAGCACGAGGAATTCCATGTGAATCAGCGAGGACCACCTCGTAAGGCTAAATACTACTGTGTGACCGATAGTGAACAAGTACCGCGAGGGAAAGGTGAAAAGAACCCCGGAAGGGGAGTGAAATAGAACATGAAACCATAAGCTTACAAGCAGTGGGAGTCCGATTTAACGGATGACCGCGTGCCTGTTGAAGAATGAGCCGGCGACTTATAGGCACTGGTAGGTTAAAGCGAGAATGCTGGAGCCAAAGGGAAACCGAGTCTGAATAGGGCGTTAAATCAGTGTTTATAGACCCGAACCCTGGTGATCTAACCATGTCCAGGATGAAGCTTGGGTAACACCAAGTGGAGGTCCGAACCGACTGATGTTGAAAAATCAGCGGATGAGGTGTGGTTAGGGGTGAAATACCAATCGAACCAGGAGCTAGCTGGTTCTCCCCGAAATGTGTTGAGGCGCAGCGGTAATGATTAAATTTGGGGGGTAAAGCACTGTTTCGGTGCGGGCTGGGAGACCGGTACCAAATCGAGACAAACTCAGAATACCCAGAAGAAGACATTGCCAGTGAGACAGTGGGGGATAAGCTTCATTGTCAAGAGGGAAACAGCCCAGACCACCAGCTAAGGTCCCCAAATCATCACTAAGTGATAAAGGAGGTGAGATTGCCTAGACAACTAGGAGGTTTGCCTAGAAGCAGCCACCCTTGAAAGAGTGCGTAATAGCTCACTAGTCAAGCGATCTTGCGCCGAAAATGAACGGGGCTAAGTGATGTACCGAAGCTGTGGGATTGATATTAATTTATTAA